>NZ_JAKSXW010000096.1 GCF_022829405.1 Methylobacterium sp. J-076 | reverse complement strand
GCCCTCGATGCGGGCGCCCTCACCGACCCGGCGGCCGAAATCCACATCCACGGCGGCGGCCGCGGCCTGCAGATCCGACTGACCGAAGCCGACCTCTGGGCGGCTCTCGGGGCCCCGCTGGTGTCCCTGACCTGATCGCCCGCCCCGCGTCGTCCGAGCACCGCGTCCCCCTCCACCTCAACGCGCGCCGGGAAGTCCGGGCGCCCCCTTGCTGCTTCACCGTCATGGCGAGGAACAGCGAAGCAATCCAGGGCAGCGGGACCTGTCCGCCCCGTGGCGGATCCCTGGATGGCTTCGCGGCGCGCGCAAGGACGGGGGGAGCTGTCGTCTGTCTGGCCGGATACTGGGGTGCC
>NZ_JAKSXW010000094.1 GCF_022829405.1 Methylobacterium sp. J-076 | reverse complement strand
GCCTGCGGGCCTGACCGAGCGCCCAATCGTGCCGCTCGCGCATCGCGCGCTCCCCGCAGGACAGGCGGCGGCGATACCAAGCCGCCAGCCGGAGGCAGCGGGCGTGATCCTGCCGGGCATCGTGGAGGCGCTGGGCGGGGGTGCGGATGGCGGGGTTCTGCACGGTCGCCCCCTCAGTGCGCGCCGGCGGTGCGGGCGATCTTGGCGGCCTGCCACGCGGCCTTGAGGCACACGGACATGGCTGCGGCCCAGGTGCCGCCGTAGCGGCCCTGATGGTCGCGGGCGGCGTCGGCAGCGAGCGCCATGATGGCGGAGCGATTGAACTGGCCGGCGACCAAGAGTGGGGTCTTGCGGAAGCCGGCGAAGGCCGAGACGCGGTTGCGGGCAGTGACGAGGCCGGGGATGACGGCGAGGCGGTCGCCGTTCAGGTCGCGGAGGGCGGCGTTCCAGTTGAGGGGGCGGCGGTTGGACATCGGAGTTGCCTTCGGCATCGCTTGTGATACCATTAGGATCATACGTGATGCGAATGGCCTGTCAATGCCATTAGCATCGAAAATGATCCAGAAAGCATTATGGACCGATCTCAGCTCCGTGCGGCGCGTGCCCTTCTCGGTTGGTCGCAGGAGCGATTGGCAGAGGCGTCTGGCGTCTCCATACCCACAATCAAGCGCCTTGAGCCTGGCGAGGGGTTGGTTCAAACGCGTGTTGATACGCTCGATAAGCTGCGACGCTCATTGGAGGCGGCCGGCGTCGAGTTCACCAATGGCGGGGAGCCGGGGGTGAAGCTGCGGCGGAAGTCCGAAGGGTGAGTGACGCCGACGACACGGCTCGCAGGCTCGTCACGAATGAGCGGACGAAGCTCACGGCAACCTATCTGAACACGGCGGCTGGCGGGCTTTTCACGGCGGGCGTCGTCGCCCCTCTCGTCGCGGCCGTGTTTGGCCTCGGCACGGGTTCGCACTTGTCGGCGTTGACTCTCGTGCTGGGCATCGCGATCTTTCTAGCGGCGAGCGGTTCCCTGCATCTCGCGGCCCGCACAGTCCTGAAGGGGCTCAAGCCATGACGGACGTTCAGATTGTCGCTTTCATCGTCGCCCCTGTGATGGCGGTTGCCTTCGGCTGGGGCGTCGCATTTTGGGCGCGCCGGGCGGCATAGCGCCATGACGACGGAACAGCTTGCGCTGCTCCTCGCGGTCCCGTTCGGCGGTGGCGCGCTGGCGTTGTGGCTCAACCGGCGCGAGAGTGGCACCCGGCCGTGACGAACTGCGGGACGGGCATAGGGCTTTTCACGGCCCTTCTCCTCGGGCCCGGGTCGTTCGTCGCAGCCAGCGCCTTGGTCTACTGGATCACGGCTTGGCAGGATCGGCGCAACGCCGCGAGCCGAGGGCAGTAACCCCTACCCTTCATCAATCCGCCGGGGCTGTCATCAACGGATCGTTAACCCGGTCGGCCCCTATTCCGCCTAGCGACCGGGACCCCCGCCCCGAGCGCCGTCAGAGCAGCGCAGGACAACCGCGCGGCCTCGTCGGTGCAGTCGCTTTCAATTCGAGGAGACACGCGGCAATCCCGCGTTCAGCCGCATGGCGGGCTCGGGCGATCTGCCGTAGCTCGGCCGAATGTCATCCGGTCTCACCCCCACCATGCTCCCCGATGCCGCCGCGATCTGGCGCGGCGCCTTGGAGAACCTGTCGCCCCACGCTTCGCCCTGCCGCTACCTCGTCCCGGCGAAATGGGCCGCGATCCGCGAGGCCGGAATTGAGTTCTGCGACCGGCTCGGCGCCGAGGCGCACCGGCTAGGATGGACGGCCCCGCAACTGTTCGCGGTCCACCCTGAGCATGGGACGCTGCGCGTGGATTACTGCGGCGCGCTGCTTATCAGCGGGAACAAGCCCGTGGCGGTCGAAGCCAGTCGGGTCGTGTTCGAGAGCGGGTCCGCCTACCGGAACAAGCCCGGCCAGATTTGGGGGCTGCCGGTCTGGGATTTCGCGAAAGGCGGCAAGGGGAGGTAGCGGGTCGCTCAAGCCGAACTTCCGATTGCGACCCAACCCAGACGCCTGGGCCGCCGTCATCCCTTCTCCGAAGCGGACGTTCGTCAGCCGTCCGGCAACTTCAGCTCGGGGTGGTGAACAGACGTTACCTTGACGCCCGAGACCCGACCTTCAGCTCTCCGCGTTACGAGCCTCGGAGCCGAGACCAGGTCGGCCGGTACACGTCTCCACTCACGCCGGCAGGGTGACGCCTGAGAGCGCCTCGCAGGCGGCAAGCAACGCACCCTGCACACCCTCGTCGCGCGAGGCCGGGTTCGGCTCGCGCTGGCGAAGGTGGTGGAAGTAGCCGCCGGTGACCCGCGCCGCCGCGTCGTCGCTCGCCGCAAGCCACGCTTGCGTGCGGTGGGCTTGGTCCATGTCGTCGGGCGCGCCGGGACCGCCCATGCGCGTCGGCACCCAGCCCGGTTCAACCGCGTTCGACAGTATGCCCGGCCAGCGCCGCGCGACCGCGAAGGCGAGCACCGTGTCGTAGAGCTTGCTCTCGGCGTAGGCCTGCGCGCCAGCCCAGGGCCTTTTGATCCAGGTCAGGTCGTCCAGAGCCGGGCGCACGCCGTGGTGCATGCCTGAGGAGAGATAGACGAGCCGCCGCGGCCGCTCGATCAGCGCGGTGAGCACGTAGGACGCCATCACGTTGATCGCGAAGACGTGCGGAAGACCGTCCGCCGTCTCGATGCGCCGCGGCTCGCGATAGCCGATCCCGACGTTGTGGATGACGGCGTCCAAGCGGCCGAGCCGGTTGGCCCCGTCCGCGACCGCGCGCATCCCGGCCAGCGTCGCGACGTCGCCCTCGATGACCGCTTTCGCCTCGGGCAACGCGCGGCGCGCATCCTCCGCGCGCGTCGCGTTGCGGGCGTGGAGCACGACCTCGTGCCCCTGTTCGGCGAGGAGCCGGCCGGCCATGAGCCCGAGCCCCTCGGACGAGCCGGTGATGAGGATGCGCGACATCGGTGTTCTCCGGATGGCATCGGGCCGTCCCGTCGGCCCTGGTAAGAACGGGTCGGTAGCCGCCGTCGCGGACAGGGCCGTCGCGGCGGCGCCCGACATGATCAGCGCGCGCCGCGTCGGGAAGGTCGTTCTCGAAGCCATGGCATCGGACCGAAAGGTTCAACCGTCTTCGACGATGTGGCGCAGCACCGTCTCAAAGGCGACGGTGCCGGTGCGATGCTCGGCGCTTTCACGCGCGAAGTCGATCCAGCCCTCGTTGAAGCCGTCGAGCATGGCGATGCGCGCCTCCGGATGCCGCATGCCCTCGGCGCGGAAGCGTGCCTCCCAGGTCTCGCGCGGGACCGCGACCGCCTCGACGGGCCGTCCGAGCGCGGCGGACAAGCCCGCCGCCTCGTCGCTCGGGCTGTACTTGCGAGGCCCAGCCAGTTCGATGATGCGCGGCCCGGCCCAGTCCTCGCGCAGGAGATCGGCAGCCGTCCGTCCGACGTCGTGCGTGCTCACCATCTCGATGGCGCGGTCGACGGGCTGGAGATAGCTCGCGATGTGGCCCTCGCGCGCCGCGGGAAGGTCCCAGGCGGCATTCTCCATGAACCAGGCCGCACGCAACAGCGCGATGGGGAGGCCTGTTCCGGCGAGCGCCGTCTCGAAGAAGCCCGCCCAGTTCAGCAGGTTGAACGCGGTGGCTTGAGCGCCGACCGTCGAGAGCAGCACGACCCGTCCCGGCAAGGCTTCGCCGACCGCCCACGCGGTCGCCGCAGCGGCGCGGCGGCTCTCTGGGAAGTCGGGCGCGGGGTCGTAGTTCGGCGGGTTCATCAGGAAGACGCCCGCCGCGCCCGCGAAGGCGGCCGCGAGCGCCTCGGCGTCCGCAGCGTCGGGCACGACGGCGACCGCGCATCCACGCGCCTTCCAGGCCGCGCCTTTGTCCACGTCGCGAACTACCACGCGCACCGGCAACCCGGCTTCCAACAGCGTTCTGGCGACGACCCCGCCGACCTGACCCGTGCTTCCCGTGACGACGAACATGCTTCACCTCATCCATTGGGCGACCGGTGCTCGACCGCCGCGGTGAAGGTGGCCCGAAGCCCATCCGTGCGTTAGTGGCATGAGGCGCACTTCATTTGTGCCGAAGATCACGGAATAGATCATGGCCTTCGACGGGCGGCTCCTCGGCGGCATGAGCGTGCTGGCCGCCGTGGTCGAGGGCGGCAGCTTCACCCGTGCCGCGGAGATGCTCGGCCTCTCGGCATCCGGCGTCAGCCGCGCCGTCGCGCGGCTGGAGCAACGGATCGGAGTGCGGTTGCTCGACCGCACGACGCGCTCGCTGAGCCTTACGAGCGAGGGCACGCGGCTCTACGAACTCGCCGCCCCGCACCTGGCGGGGATCGAGGCCGCGGCGAACCTTGCATCGGGAACGGCCGGTAGCGTCCGCGGCGCGCTACGGGCGAGCGTCAATCCGATCTTCTCGCGCCATGTGCTGGCACCGCGGCTGCCCGAGTTCGTCGCGCGCTTCCCCGACCTGAAGACCACAATCGTCCAGCAGCCCGATGCGGGCGACCTCGTCGCCGAGGGTATCGACGTGGCGATCCGCTTCGGCCCGCAACCGCCCTCCAGCCTGTCCTCACGGCTGCTCCTGCGCACGCGCGTTCTCACCGTGGCGGCGCCGGCCTACCTCGAACGGTGCGGGCGGCCCTCGACCCCGGTCGCGCTCGCCGGACACAACTGCATCCAGTTCCTCGACCCCCAGCGGCGACGCCCGTTCGCCTGGGATTTCCTGCGCGACGGGGAGACGCTGCCCATCGCGACCCAGGGCTCGCTGACCTTCGCCGACGTCGATACGATGGTCGCCGCCTGCGTGGCGGGCGCGGGGATCGCGCAGGTTCTCGCGCTCGGGATCGAAGGCCTGGTCACGAGTGGCGCATTGGTCGAGCTGTTTCCCGACTGGCCGGGCGAGACCTTCCCGCTCCACGCGGTGCGGCCGTCGCGGCGCCTGTCGCCAGCGAAGGTTGAAGCCTTCCTCGACTTCTGCGAGGCGATCGCGCGACCCTATGGGTGCTGAAGCGAGCAGGTGCGCCGCGTATCCTGGAAGCGGACCTTATGAGGGTCCGAGAAGGGTCGTGAGCTGTCCCCGCTACTATTTCCGCTTCGTTGCATCCGCTATCCGGAAGCGGACCGGCAGAAATCCACCCAGAGCAGCCATCCTGCTTCCGACCCAACCCGGTCGCCTGCATCGCCATGGAGGCTTCCCATAAGCAGCCACTCGACGGTCATCCGGCGACTTGGGCTCCTTGTAGCAAGCGGTCCGCGGCCTAGCGGGATCAGTGATCTTGGGCCGTAGCTGGCGGCTGCATAAACTCGATCGTCGCGCCGTCAGGACCAACGGCGTAGATCACCCGCGTTCCAGCCCGCGCGCCGCTCGCGATCGGTTGCGGAATGCCTTGCGTCTTCCAGCCGTAGGCGGCGATCCGCACCAGGAGCGCGTCGATATCATCGACAACAAGGGCCAGATGCGCGAACCCAGGGTCGAACGGCTTGGCCGGCGCGCTTGGTCGGTCCGGCCCCTGATACTCCAGGAGTTCGATCGTCTGGTCCGCCAGCGAAACGATTGCCATGCGCACCTTCGCCCCATGCGCTCCGGTCACTTGACCAAGGAACTCTCCCCCCATCTCGCCCGTCCGCACAAGTCGCGCGCCGAGCCCATCGACCCAGAACCCAAGCGCCTCGTCGAGGGACGCGACCGCGAAGCCGACATGATCGGCGCGCCGTACGTGGATACCTGTGTGTTCTGTCATGAGGGATGATCTAGCGGCAACCGGCCCATTCGTCCGCAACGGATCGTGGCCGGTCCTTCGGCTATGTCCGCTTCGATGCTGGCGCTGCTCGAAAGCGGATTGACGGAGATCCACCCAACCCAGACATCAGCACCACCGCCGGGCGGCCTCAACATCGAGGCTCGTCCGTCTCAGCGGGGCATCTGATCCGCGGTCCACTCGCCGACGAGCGATAGCGCCACCCGAACCTCAGGCTACCGAAACATGATCGGGCAGGTGTGGGTCGTGCCGGTCTGGAAGTTCGCGGAGGGCGGCAAGGGGCGGTAGCGGGTCGAGGCGAGGCTATGGATCGGGTGCGGACGACGGAGCCACTGACCCCTTTGGCCTACAGGCCGAAGGATGCCGCCACGATGCTCGGCCTCAGTCGCTCCACGATCTACCAACTCATAGCTGACGGGCATCTCCCGGCCCGTAAGGTTGGGGCCACGACGGTCATCCGCCACTCCGACCTAGAAGCCCTCCTCGACGCTGCGCCGTTTTCAGTCGCGACGGAAGCGGCTCGGCAAGCAGGGGGTGGGGGAGCGAAGTAGGGCGGCGGCTGCCGGGCGGCCCCATCATTGAAGCTCGCCCGGCTCTGCGCATTCCGACCGTGCCACGGCGGATGCCTCTCTTAGTGCTGTAGCGCGACGACATCAAAGCATCACAGCGCCATAGCATTTTAGCGCTGTAGTGCTACAGCATCACCGCATGACAGCGCGACGATGCTGCGCCGCTACGGCGCTACGCCTCGCCTTTGAGCTTCCCGGCCGGCGGGTGCCCGTGCTTCTGCAAGGCCGCGTCGATGCCTTCCATGATGACATCGTGGACCTTCACGTCGCGGGTGAACGCGATCTCGCGCAACCGGCGGTGAACCTCGCGCGGCAGGTACACGGAGGTATGCACGACATCGGGGCGCGGGCGCCGGCCGGGGGCAGGTTTAGGTGGGGCGGGGCGATCCGGCGCGGGCGCCTGAGCCTCGGCGGCTGGCTCCTGTGCGACGGGCGCTGGCTCGTCCGAGGTCGGCAGGGTTAGGCCCCCGATGAGGGACGGTCGCTTGCTCACGCCTTGTTCGCCTTCATCTTGCGATCTGCCCAAGCCCATAGCTGGCGGATCTCGTCGGCCGCTTTCCCATCGGGCGCATATTCCGTCACGCCCTTGTGCGAGGCGAGCGCGTCTTGATGGTCGGCGCGCAGGGTCAACGCGGGCTCGGCCAGGACGCCGAACATGCCGAGCCCGCTGGCGGCTTCCGTCGTGCGAGCCGAGCGGCCGGCGGCGCACTGGTTCAGGACGAAGGCGAAGCGGTCCCGCATCCCGAAGCGCATAAGGGTCTCGATGGTTGGCATGGTCGCCTGTAGGTCGAGGCGGGACGGCCGGGCAGGGATCAGAGCGAGGTCGGCGGCCTGCATGGCAAGGTTGCCGCTGGTCGAGGCCATGCCGGTTGTATCCAGAACGGCGAGCGTGAACCCCTGCCCCGCGAGGGCTTGAAGGATCGCGGGCAGGTTGGGAAGCTGCTCCGGCTTCACGCGGTCCACGGCGGGAAAATCGGCAGTGCGCCCGTCGCCCCAGGCGGCAAGCGAGCCCTGCGGGTCGAGGTCGAGCGCGGCGACCTTCTCACCGGCCTCCGACGCGGCAACGGACAGGCTGGCGGAAATCGAGGTTTTTCCGGCGCCGCCCTTTTGGGTGACGAGGGCAATCGTTCGCATGGGGGTCTCGGGTTGCCGTCATGCTGTAGCAGCGCAGTGCCACAGTGCGACAGTGCTGCCGCGCCACAGCGCCGTGACGGGATGATGCGATGGCGCCGTCCCGCTACCGTGCTGCGGTGCTGTTGCGCTGTAGCATTACAGCATTAAAGCATTGCATCCACTCCGTTCCTCGTGTAACTTTCGATAATCGTTCTTCTCGAAAGTTTTGCGCAGGCAGGATCGCAAGCGCGGTGAGGAAGTGAAGCCGGAGCTATATCCATGGGCGCGGCCATTCCGCTGATAGACGGCACGGCCGGCGCTCGCCTCCCAGTGAAGCCGGCGACGGGCTCGCCCTGCAATGGGTGCGGGTGGTGCTGCGCGGAGGAACCGTGCGGCGTGGCTCGGAAGTACATCCCCGATCATCCGGCCGAGGGGCCGTGCCTCGCCCTGGAATGGACCGAGGGTCGGTTCGCGTGCGGCATGATCCGCAGGCCGAGCCATTACATGCGCCTCCCGAACGATTGGGCGGATGGCGTGCTAGGCGACATGATCGCGGGCGCGCTCGGCGCGGGCAGAGGATGCTGTGCCGAAGATCCCTGAAATCCTCCCGGCCGAGGGTGTGCATAATGCGCACGCCCTTGCCGTCCAAAGTCTTCCGTCTGGGGAGACTTTACCGGCCGAAGCTGCCGCCATCGTCCGCGCCTATCAGCGGGCCAGCAAGGCGGATGCGACGGTGCGGGCCTACACAGCCGACGCGAAAGCGTTCGAGGCATGGTGCCTTTGGTCCGGTTTCAGACCATTGCCGGCGAGCGCGGAAGCCGTCGCGGGTTTTCTTGTCCACGAGGCCGAGGCGGGGCGTTCGGCGTCCACCATCGGCCGGCGGCTGGCTGCGATCCGGTACGCGCACAAGCTGGCGGGGGCGGCGGACCCTACGGATGATGAGAGCGTGCGCGCCACCATGAAGGGCATCCGCCGCCGGGTGGGCGTGGCGCCGACACAGAAGGCCGCTGCAACGGCGGACATTCTGGCAGCGCTCTTGATGCGGACGCCCGACACGCTGACCGGCAAGCGAGATCGGGCGTTGCTCGCGCTGGGCTTCGCAGGTGCTTTCCGCCGCTCCGAGCTTGTCGCTCTCGATGTGGAAGATCTCCGCGAGGATCCCGAGGGCCTGCGGGTGATGGTCCGGCGGTCGAAGGTGGATCAGGAGGGCAGGGGGTTCGAGAAGGCGATCCCACATGGCCGCTTCATCCGGCCGGTCGCCTTGGTGCGCGAATGGCTCGACGCGGCGGGCATTAAGGAGGGCCCGGTGTTCCGGCCGATCTCGCGCTCAGGAAGGGTACGGGTTTATTCGGTGATTTCCGAAAAACCTCCCCGCCTCACCACCCAAGCCGTCGCGGACATCATCAAGCGATACTGCACCGCTGCCGGGCTCGATGCCTCGACGTTCGGGGCTCACTCCCTGCGGGCCGGCTACATCACTACCGCAGCCGAGCGGGGCGCGGATCTCGCCCGGATCATGGATCAGTCAGGCCACCGGGATCCGCGAACCGTCGTCGGATACATCCGGCGGGCGAACGCCTTTAAGGGGCATTCGGGGAGTGGGTTTCTATAATAAAAGATTTAGCAGCATGTCGATCAAATCATTTTTCTGCAGCGTTTTGTCGGTAATGAATAAAACATCCTGCCATGCTAATTATTAGATTTATATTTTATTTGGATTACTAAAATCTTGATCGACTTGTTTTATTATAGTAATTTAATCGACACGACTTATTTATAGACGCCAGTCAACCCCTTGTCATCTATTAGATCCTAGGCATCAGTTTCAATATTTCTGCGGTGAAATTAGAATTATCGTTCGTATTGATCCTTGTGGCCTTTCCTAAAGTATCATTCCAGCTGAGGTACTCGACAGACGCCATCGGTACTTGCACTGCGCATTTGTTCTTGGCACTGACAGGTTTATGCCTGCTTGCGCCGATCCAACGCACAATCCATTGTCGATGGCTGCGTTGGCGTGACGAAGGACGCTTAGCCCTCGTCCCATTGCTCAGCACCCGGATTTTTTCGCGTCTCTCACTCGCCATACAGCGAAGCCTCCCGTTTCATAACCTATCGGTACTTTGGCGGGGGGAGGCCTCGCATCCTCAAATTGGGGGATATCAGGATCCTGATAGGAGATGATTGATTTCTGCGGCAGCCACGAGGGCAGCGTGGCGCTACGGATACGTCGAACTCGTGCGAGGCATGTGCGGATTATGCACTGCGCAGATTGCTTGGCATTCTATCGGCACGTGATTTTTTAAGTTTAGGAACGAGCGGTCCAAGCTCGCCAGGTTACATTGCTATAATGCGCCCGATAGATGAGTCGCTCATTGATGCCATCTACGAGGTGGCACACATACCTGAACTATGGCCGACCCTTCTGAATCGCCTCTCCGGGATGACGGATGCATGGGGCGGGATGCTATTCACTGTGACTTCTGAGGCTACACGATGGATCGCATCCCCCCAGACAACTGAATTCTTCGATCAGTTCCTCGCAGCGGGCTGGATGGCGAAGAACCCGCTTGTTGAACGAGGCGTCAGGCGCGATCACGCCGGCTTTCTTACAGATCTAGATCTGTTCACGCATGAAGAACTCGATGCGGAACCGATGTACGGCTATATGCGGCAAATAGGAGGCGGGTGGCATCTTGGCACCGCCATCGCGGTTCCGAATGGCGATACCCTCGTCGTCAATATTGAGCGGCGTTATGAGCAAGGTAGTTTCCTGAGAGACCAGGCAGAACATCTCGATGTCTATCGGCCCCATCTCGCTCGCGCAGCACTACTCGCGGCACGGTATGCCCAGAGCCGCTATGAGGCGACGGTCAATGATTTAGCCGCCCTCGGCCTCGCCGCGGCAGCGGTTTCGAGCCGAGGTAGCCTGCTTGCGTGCAACGACCGGTTCGAGGCGCTGATGCCAGCAGTGGTTCAGGATGGTCCTCGCGGGCTTATCGTCACCTACCAAGCTGCGCATGCCCAGGTACAGACTTACCTGCACCGCGCCCGGTCGACGCCCGGCTCAGCAATCGGAGCGTCCATTCCGATACCAGCCAACGCCCAGCATGGTCCGACCATTCTGCACGTCGTCCCAGTAAGAGGTGTTGCGCGCGACGTCTTCGCCCGCACTGCTTGTCTGATCGTCGCAACGACGACCGAGGCGCAGCATCTGCTGAGCGCCAGCCTTGTTCAAGGTTTGTTCGACCTTACGCCCGCCGAGGCTCGCGTAGCTCGCGACATAGCCCGTGGGCTTAGTGTACCCGCAACGGCCGTACAGGGGGGCGTCGCCGAGAGCACCATTCGCGCGCAACTCAGCGCTGTGTACGCCAAAACCGGCACCTCAAGGCAGGCGGAACTCGCTGCGCTCCTTAACGGAATGACGGCGCTTCACATCGCATCAGACGACTCCGGCAACAATTAGTGGCTGATGCGCTCTGACGAAGCAGCGCACTTAGGGCCAGTCGCTCTGCAAGTACCATTATAGGCTCACCCACTCTGCCGCCGTGTCGAAGTCGGGGCCGGCGGCGAAAGAATGGGTGCGAGCCCAAGCAGGCAACTCATCGAAAAGGCGAAGGAGCGTCGCGCGAGCCTGCAGGATGCCTTCAGTCCTCACCAGCATCCGCTTCACTGCATCGTTGTGGCGGTTGCTCCAATCCAGGGTGCTCTCCCCCTTCTCCATTAGGGCCGACCGCATCTCCAAAGCGCTTCCGTAGCCAAGAGCCTTAGCGATACCTGCCGCTACGGGCTCGTGCGGTTGTAGGTCGCCCAGGTGTACGGCTATCAGCAGCCGCAACAGTCGCAGGGCAGGGGAGAACGAGGTCTTTAGCAGCCGCTTTGGGGTCTGTTCGGCCTCCAGGCGAGCGAGGCGTCCCTCTGGGCTGGGCGACATTCGCAGGCCTCCTCAACGTGCTCTGGCGTCGTCGCCCCGAACCTCGCGAGGGCCGCCCTCACCCCAAGCGCCCTGGGGTCAAGCTGGGGCTCCTCAGACGGCCAGTGATGCGGGGTGCCTGGCAGTTTCGCCGCCTTGGCCTTACGCCACTCGTCCAAAACGCCCTTCATCATCCCCATAATGCCGCCGAGGTCGTCGACGGTCTCCTGATGGAGATATCGCTTTGCCAAGGCCGCTTCAGTCGCCTTCATGCGATCCTGCCATTGGCTCGGATCTACGCTCAGCTCGGCGGCCATATCGCTCTCGTCCGCGAAGCCGAGGGCACGTGCGAACCCATCGTTCAGCGAGTCCGCCCGGTACTGCGATGTCACCTGCGGGGCGCGGGGAAAGCCACCAAGCCCAATCGCAATGGCCTTGAGATGAGCGCCGGCCAGCCATGGCGGCATAGGCTCTACAATCGCATTAGCGGCCCGCTGAGCGCCTTCGAGGCGAGAAAGCCTGTCCACTAGCTTCGGAGTCACTGCGAGCCCCTGGGGCTGTCCAAAACGAACGTGAAGTGAACAAGCCTCTCCGGCCATACCCCACCTGCCGGCGCGGCGGCTCGGTCTGCCTCAGACAGGATGGCGGGAGCTAGGTCACGAGGTGGCTGGCCTTTGGGGATGCTGTAGGAGTCGAGGTTCATCACGAACACGTCGTCCTCGTCGTGGATGGCGTGCCCGCGAGCCCGCAGGAAGGCGACGATCTCAGCGAGCGGCATCCCGTGCGGGGCCTCGACCTTGAACACAAGGTGCTTGCCGGGGGAAGGCGGTGCGGCCTTCGCCTCTAGGCGAGCGATCCGGTCCATCGTGCGGGGCGTCATCGCCGTCCTCCCTTATCGCCTGCGGTCTGTTCGAGGGCTGCGAGGCGGGTAGCGAAATCCACGGCCTCAATGGCCTTCACATGAGCGTCGACCAGCTTGCTCAACTCGGCCGCCTCGCTGGGGGTGATCTCCCCGTCCGCTACCCCCTGCATCAGCGCACGGGTCGCTTTCGTCAGGTCAGCAGCGGTCTCGATCTCCGGCAGGGTGAAGGTGATCGGCCTGTCTTTCCGCACCGGCATCAGACGGTCGAGGCACATCCGCATGGCGACCGTATCGCCATCCAGAGCCATTTTGACGGCCCGGCGGGTCAGGGCCTCGCTCTCACCATCGAGGATGGCTTCCAGGGCCATAGTGGTTCGATTGCGGGTGCCCTTGGCCTTGCCCGCAGGGTTGCCGCTCTGTCCGGCTTGGAATGGTTTGCCCGGCATATCTAAGCCGCCCTCAGAGACCGCTCGTGCGCTGCAAATGCAGAGCGGATGCAGCATCGTGGGTCTGAGGCGTCAGATCCTTGAGGGGCAGGTCAACAGGATGCCCGTCCTCAGCACCGATGACGACGCGGACGATGTTGAGATCGGTGTCTCGGATGTCATGGCCCTGCTCGCGCAGGAATGCGAAGGCATCCGCCTCCGGCAACGCCGCTGGCCCCTGCACGATGAAGCGGCGCACGGCGAGCGCCGGGCCGACTTTGAAGGCGGCTGCCTCCAGCTTCCGAATGCGTGCCCCTAAGTCCTTCATCACAAATGCCTCTCACTCGTCCGTATAACATGAAACCGGCAAACCTGCGTTTCAGGTTTTACGGCTTTCAGGAATGCGTGGTTTCAGATGGAGTTGCCGTGGAGCTGCTGGTGAGGAATGCATCCTTCAGCCCCGAGGCCAGCCCCTGAAGGGCGGCGACAGCGGCGCGCTGGCGAACCTCGCCCGCGTCATCGCGGTTTTCTAAGGTGACGGCGGCAACCATCGCCATCTGCCGGGCGGCCTCAACCCCGGCGGCGAAGGCGGCTTGCTCGCGGGCGGTCATGCCTTCGATCCTTGCATTGTGATCGAAACGTCACCTGCATCAATGCCGTACATCGCAGCCTGTGTGTTTAGGGAGGCCGTAGTCTGAGAAGTTCGCCTGAGATCGATGCCACGCGCTCTGGACACGTCGAGCCTTCCCAAAGTTCTGGCTACCGCCCTGTGGCCGTGGATCGACATCGTAGAGGCGGCCAAGGCCGGAATGGGTGATCGAGTCAGAATGACCGCCGAGAACACTGTTGTGTTGCTGCGGCGGGAGATCGAGGCGTCCTCTCCGCTCGAAACGGCGATGGAGGATGCCCTTCTAGCGTCTGATACGCTGGCGCAGGATCTTGATCGGGTGACCTTCTTCCAGACTGATGCTCGGACGGAAGCTCTGCTGGCGCTCAACGGGCTGATCGCATGGCTACAGACTGCGCGTTTGAAGATGGACAGCAGGGGGGTGCGGCCGAGTTGAAACGAGCGGTCGAGTTCGGGCTTGTGGGGCAGGGTCAGACCTCTCGCGGAGAGGATCGGTTAGAAGCCGCCATGCAGATCACCACCGAACTTTCGATCCCGGGGCGTGCGGATGAGGTATGGCGGGTCCTGGTCGATTTGCCGTCGTACCCGCAATGGAACCCCTTCATCCGCAGGGTCGACGGCGAGCTGGCCGAAGGTGCTGATTGGAATGCCGAGCTGACGGTAGACGGCCGGGTCTTCTTCAGCGTCCCGACGATCATCACGGAACTGGAGCATGGCACGCGGCTGACATGGCGCGGCGGCCTACCGAGGCTGATGACCGGCACGCACAGCTTCGGCGTAACAGAGGCGTCGGGCGTGGTGACGCTGGAACAGGTCGAGACGTTCGCCGGCGCGCTTGTGCCGGTGATCTTCCCTTTGCTGAAACCGCTGCTGACCCGGCGCTTCGTCGCGATGAATGAGGCGCTGATGTCGGAGGTCGTGAGGCGCAGGGCTTCGACGCAGCTGTGACCGCCAAGGCTGCGTCGGCTCCGGGCGCGGCGCTCGGCCGGATCGATGTCAGGGCCGAACGGTCCCCAGCGATCAATGAGGGGGATCATCGGCCGAACTCCCACCACGGCACGCCCTGCGGCTGGCTGAGCTTCTCGCGGTGGGTGAGGTGGCCGAAGCTCACCTCCGTCGCGGTGATGGCGCGAACGGGACCGGCAACCGGCAGGACGAGGGCCCCGCAGTGATCGACGCGAACGATGCCAGCGGTGGGGTGGACTCCGAACAGGCGCGAGGCCGTCCAACCCAACGCCTCGGCCTGCGCGCCGAAGGTGTCGAGGAAGGCAAGGGCGCGAGCCAGGGTGCGGGCCCACTCCTCAGACCGATAGCCGGGGCATGGGGGCCGATCCGGAGACAGTCCCGTGAGGGCTGAACGCCACTTCCGCAGCCCGTCCTCAAAAACTTCCGCAGCCCCTGCTCCGGCGGTTATGATTTGATTACAACGACTTAGAGAAACTTCCGCAGCTTCCGCAACTTCCGCAGGCTCTGTGGCCGCGTGCTCAACCGTGAGGGCCCGAGCGCGTGGCCTCCTCGCGTAAGTGTATGAAATAATTAAATTATTTTTTCTTTCTTCTTCTCTCGCGGGCGGGTGCGCGAGTGAGTGCGCAAGCGGACCCCCTGCGGAAGTTGCGGAAGCTGCGGAAGTAGCACCAAGTTCTTGTGATTGCTCAAGAACTGCTTCCGCAGCCGGTTGCGGAAGTTTCTGCGGAAGTTCTTGCGGGAGTCTGGCCCCTGCTCCTTTGCTCCCCTCGCGGCGGATCTGCGCTAGGGCCGCGAACGGGTCGAACAGGGGAAGATCGCCGGCCATCACGCCGCCTCCCCCAGCACCCGGAAGGTCTCGCGGTACGCCTTGCCGCCGATCTCCTGGCGGCCAGCAGGTTCGAGACGTCCAAACCCGACAAGGGCCTCGACGCGGCGCCGGAGAGTTGCGGCATCGGTGCGGAGATGGCTGGGCGCCATCTTCTGCAAGATGCTCGGGGCGGTAAGGTCACCGGGGCTATGCTTCTCGGCCACCCACTCGGCCAACTCGTTCTGGGCGCGGGTTTCAGGGTCGAGGATCGCGTGGCCGGTCAGGCGCAGAGCCTCTTGCAGGTAGAAGGTCCCCACCGCGATGGCGGCGGCCATTGTCTCGGCCGGCACAGTCGCCTCAAGGACGCGATCCGCCCTGGCGATCCGGCTCGGCCATGTGATCGAGGGGGCCTGGAACACGGTCGAGACTGCCGCGATGCGCGCCACGTTCTCCGCCATCTTGAGCGCCGCCGACCGTACCGGCACCCACGGGCCGCCCGGCGCACACCCGTCCTCAACGGACTGCGCGAACTGCCTCCATAGGATCGCGGCGTCAGGGTCGAGGTCGAGAACCGGGGGCTCAAGTTGATTGCGGCTCCCCTCGCGCAGGGGCAGGCCCGCATTCAGGCATTGGCGGCAGAGGTCGTGGAAGTCGGTCAGCCGCATATCGGTGAGCGGGTTCGTCCCCCGGATCTGGCGTAAGCCGATCCGGCTGTCCGGCATGGTGATGAGGAAGCGGCCGACAAAGCCCTGATCCTTCGCCAGTTCGTCCCCGAGGAGGGCTGATGCCACGCGCGGCTGTGCGGCGAGGCTGATGCCGACACGGCATCCGTTGAGGAACAGGGTCTCCCGCGCCCGTACCCGCTGCGCCGATCCGCTGTCCCATAGCTCCGACAGGCCCGTGACGGTCCTCGTCTTCGCCTCCTGCGTCATGCCGTGGCCGCCGAGGAACTGGCCGCCCTCGGACGTGAAGATCCCGACCGAGCCGCGCCCGATCTGAAGGAGGTTCAACAGACCCTCCAAGTTCGGCTCCTTCGCGCGGATCACCGGGGCGAGCGGCACGTCGGGCTCGCGGAGCGCCCGCAGGCGCTGCCGACGCTCCTCGTGACTGAGCTTGTTGTCCCGCTCGATCTTTTTCTTCTCGGCCTCGAAGGCGGCGTGAGTGGCCTTGTACTCGCGCAACTCCTCGACGTGCTCGGCGCGGAGCTGCGCCTCGGCCCGCGCGACCGACATCAGGGCGAGGTCATCGCAGGCAGATTTCCGCTCGCCGGAGACGGCGACGGCCAGCATGAAGAGCGATAGAGGCCGCGGCGCCGGAAGTCCCTCGATCCGAACGTCTGCCAGCCCTTGGCAGCACAACATCGCTGCCGACAGGATGGAGTGTGCGCAGAGCGAGCGGGGCGCCTGGACGTGATGTTCTAGGGCCTCGACAGCATCCCGCATTACCGGCGGCAGATGCTCGACGGGGAAGGACGGAGCCGCGCTCATGGCGGGCGCGATCTCCAACCGGTCCCGCTCAAGGGGGACGACTGTCGAGCGCTGGCCGTTGTCTTGCCGGGACGGCCGGTAGGTCTCGCGGTGGACGCGGACGAAGGGTTCAGCAGGTCGGGCAGCTACCATCAGGCGCGGTCCCTTCGGATGCTATCGTTGAGGTCGCCGCAGCCCTCCGGCGGCCATATCCGCTCGACGGTGCGGCCGGCGGCGTGCCAGCGACGGGCGACGGCCTCAAAGGCGGTCGCGCTCGGCTGCGAGGGGGCGGTATCCCGCTCGGCTAGGGCGGTGAGGTGCGAGACGTTGGGGAGGGGCGGCAGCGCCGCGATGTTCGAGGTCGAGATCAGCGACCACACCGGACCCAACCCGATCTGCCGGGCGGTCATGCAGGTCTCAATGCCCTCGCCGACCGTTACGGCGCCTTGCACGGACTCGTAGGGGTCGAGCATGACGGCGCCGCGCGAGGCGGTGCCGTAGACCATCCGGCCGACCTTGCTCCCGTCCTCGGCTAAGGCCGTGCGGTGGATACCAACGATGTTGCCAGTCTCGACGCAGCGGATCGCGGCGACCATCGCCGGCATCGTGCCGCGCTCCCACGGGCAGCGGGGGTGAAAGCGCAGGACCGCCCCGGCGATGTCGTCTGGCAGTTCGAGGCCCCGGCGGTTCAGGTACGCCTCAACGACGGTCTCTCGCGGGTCGCCGGCCTCCTCCCACATCTTACGGGCACGGGCTTGCCGGCGAGCGATCTCGGCGCGCTCTAACTCCTCGACCTTCCGCTGCTGCTCCCTGCGCTGCATCGCTTCGATGGGGTCGAGCGGCGTCGGGGTCCTCCAGCGGTCCGCTGGCAGGCCGAGCGCTTCCGCGACGTAATCCCGGCAGTCGCGCCAGTCATCGCCTGCATGAGAGTGGACCACGAACCCGTCCGGCGACCTGTCGGACAGGCGGATCGAGAGCGAGCGATCCTTGTGCGAGTGGCCGGGGCCGGGTGCGAGAACCCGTTGCCCCTGAACCTTACCCCGTAGGGCTGATGCGATCTCAGAGAGGGTCGGCGTCATGCGTGCCGCGTCTCCCGTCCAATCCGATCTACGATGGCGGCGAGCCGGTCCCCCTGCCGGATCGACAGGTTGCCATGGAGTCGAGCGACGTTGCCGATGAACCCCCGTTCCCATTCCGTGAGGCGGTGGGCGCGGTTCTGGCAGAACCGGACGTGGGCCCGGTGCTCCTGCTCCTGTCGAGGCGTGTAGGCCCGCCGCCAAGCGTAGGTGTCGAACGGCGGAACAGGGCCGGGCGGCCGCTCCATACCGTGTACATTGTCCACGGTATCTTCAGCCGAGATTGAAGCGGCAAGATCGGTGAACCCGAGTCCCGCCCCATCAAGAACACGACCGATAGCGCGGGCGGCAGCCAGCGCTTCGTGGTCGGCAGGAGAGCCGAGCATAGGGACTAGGCGGATAGCCTTCGAGGGGATGGAGCGAGGCATTACCGAGCCCCCCTCCACGTCTCAGGGATTGACCCGTAGGCCATCCCCGCAACGACCTCAGCTAATTCGCGGCCGCATCCGAATTGTCGTGCAATCTTAGCAGCTTGAAGCGTGTGGGGCTGTGCGGTATACTCGGAACCGTCGCCGACCAAAGTGACAATTCCGAACCCCGCCTGGGCCCCGCGCTCACGGCGGGGTTTTGCTTGCATGGGGTCCATGTCCGGCTGTCTCAGCCGCCTTCTAGTAGCTCACCTCCTGGATTCTAGGAGGTTTTCTATTAGGAAACTTGCACAACTCCTCGCGGTGTGCAATAGGGAGATCGCACGGACCGTCGTGACAGGTGCCTTGCCTCACCAGGGAGACAGGTGAATGCCAGACAATGATCCGGCCGCTCATGGAACTGGCCGTTCTCGTACAGAGCGGCCTAAGTCTCCGAAGCGAAACGTGACGGTTCCGCTTGATGAAGCCGTATACGAATTAATGCGTCGTCACGCTGAAGTCGCAGGCTTGTCCATCAGCCGCTTCGGTGAACAGGCGATCAAGGATAGCGTGTACGTCTCAGCGCAAGAAGAAGCCGTGCGTGAGGCAGTTGCCAAGTACGATGGAGAGACCGTTGAGCACTTCAACGGGAAGATTGGCTTCTGCTTTGCGAAGTTTGCGAGCGATGCCTTCATCCAAAGCATCGCCGCAGTTGCGCAGGCTCGAAATTTAGAAAGCAATATATCTGAAGAGCACGCTCTTGCTGCCTTAGCAGATCCATCTTTCAGACGGGCCGTCGAGGACGACTACCTTTCACGTCGCGAGGATCTCTTTGCGGAGACCTGGCAGTTCATCGACGGGATGGCAGTCATGTGGAAATTGGCCAGCATCGTTCAGAGCATGAAACCGGTTGATCGTGACTCATTCCTCAGCGGTGTTGCGCAAGCATTTGCTGGACGCATTGATCAGAAGCATACGGCGGATGTGACCACCGCGCGAAAAAAAGAGTAGATAACATCAGAGAGATCTCGTGATGATACGGTCTGAAAAGCGGAACAGGTACGGAGTACCTATCGACAACTATGCCGGCACGGCCCTGCGCTACAACCAGAGCGTGCATTTCTTCGAGCTTCGCGGCCACAAGTACAGCGCCCAACAGCTCGACCCGCTTCAGCAAGTCCATATCGCACGACGTCTCGCCCCGATCCTGCTCGGAGCGGTGAAGCCAGAGCAGGGCCGCAAGGCGATCATCGCCCGCCTCGCCAGCATGGCAAGCCTTGCGGCAAGCCAAGAGGAGGGCGTGCCAAAGGACGTCACGACCGATCAGGTTATCGCCGATGCAATTGATCTGGCGACGAGCGTCCTCGGCGCTGCTGCTGCGGCCGACGAGGAGACCGTCAACACGATCATTCGTAAGTGCATGGGCAAAATCTGGCGGGAAAAGGAGGATGGTCGCGGGGGGATGCCCCTCTGGGACACTAAGAACGACCAGCCGGCTTACGATGACATCGACGGCTTCACGATGTTAGCCTTGGTCGTCCGCTACCTGATCGAGGAATTCAAGGACAGCATCGTTGAATACATTGGGTCCCTCGACCTGAAGCCCGGCCCCGCGTTGAAGGCCGCCGCAGGGTTGCAGCCGCGCCCGCCCGGCGCACCTGGCGCTGAGTAGGAGGCGCGGCGATGGCCGGCGGCATCGGCAACTACGCCCTATTCACGGGAGGGCCCTTTCAGATCGCGACGCTCGTCCCGGATGTGACCATCGAAGCGGTCGGCCTCGATGCGTTGGCGATCACTGCCTATCCCTGCGAGGACGGGGCAGTGCGCTCAGATCACAGCGTTAAGTTGCCCGTCCGGCTTGAGATGGTCGCAGGCTGGTCCGACTCGACTGCGGGATTTTCCGGCTACATCCAGCAGATCTATTCGAGGCTGCTGGCGCTACAGGCGACACGGCAGCCCTTCACGATCTCGACTAGTCGTCGCCTCTATCGGAATATGCTGTTGGAGTCGCTAACCGACCCTATCAGCTCGCGCACCTACAACGCCATGGTGCCCCGGATCACTTTCCGGGAGTTGCAGATCTCCCGGACGCAGACCAGCAACGCGAACACGGTCCAGCCTGCCACCAACCCCGCCAATCAGTCCGACCCTGCCAATACGGGCGCGGTCACGGATCGCGGCACGGTGACGGGGACGGACGTGAGCCCGCAGGCTTTTGCGGGGGCCTTCAATCCAGGCTCCTACACCGTCGATGGGACTCGTGCGGTTGGCCAGGACTTCATCACCAGCGGCCTCAACATCCCCGGCCCAGATCTCACTATCAATCAGATCACGGCAATGCCGGGCAGCGGCTTCAGCGCGCAGGCCATCACCGTGCCGGATCTCTCCGTTGCGTCCCTGCCCGAGGTAGGCGGCCTGCAAGTCTCTGGGCCGAACTACTACAACGTTTTCGGAGGAAGCCCGTGAGCAATGGCATTGTTGAATTGAAGATCGTGCCGAGCACGGCGCAGCGGTTCGTCCAAGATCTCGGGCCCAAGACGTACAACTTCCGGCTGACGTGGAACGACGCGGGTGTCGGGACGTGGAACCTCGATATCGGAGACGAGAACCAGAACCTCCTCGTCGCGGGCATTCCTCTCGTGACCGGCGTCGATCTCCTCGGGCAGTACCGCCATCTCGGGTTCCCCGGCGGGCTCGTCGTCACGTCCGACGCCGATACGGGTGACATCCCGACCTTCGACGGGCTCGGCGTCACCTCCCGCGTCTTCTTCGTCCCGGACTAGAGCATGAGCGACGCACCCGGCAGTCACGGCGCGGCGCAGGCGGCGCTCGGCAACCAGCAGAGCCCCGAGGAATTCGTGCGGGCGGTAGTGGAGGCCGTGCGCGCTGAGACCTTTACGTCCCTGCCGGTCATCGTGACCAAGAAGTCGGACGACGGGCACAGCATCACGGTCAAGGCGGCGGTCAAGATCCCGCAGCGCCAAGACGATGGGACCGTGACCTACGTCGAGTTGCCCGAGTTCACGGACATCCCGATCAACTGGAGCGGGTCAGGCGGCATCACACATACCTTCCCTACCGAGGTTGGGGACGAGGGTTGGATTGACTTCAGCACGCGCGGTCACGGCTTCTGGCGCCAGAACGGCGGCGTGCAGCAGCCGCAGGACGGCGAGGTCAACGGGCTTGCCAGCGGGCGCTTTCGGCCAGGTGCCCGCTCGGACCCTAACAAGCTGAAGGGCGTCTCGACCACCTCCGCCCAGACCCGCACCGACGACAAGAAATCCCTGCACGACGTCTCGCAGACGGCGGTCACGGCGATCCGCGAGGGCGCAGCCCACCAGGTCAATGGCGCGGCGGTGCAGACGGAGGTCGGGGGATCGAAGCACCACGTTGATGCCGGCACGATCCAGCAGGCGACGGCCAAGTTCCTGCATAACTGTGGGATCGGCTGATGTCTGGCGGCGTCTCCCTCCCCAGCGTCCTGCAACTCCTCGACGGGACCCCGCATCGCAAGGTCGCGAGCGCGATGTTCGAGAACCTGCCGCTCGCCAAGGTGCTTCAGGGCGGCAACCTCGCGGGCCTGATGCAGAAGGTGCTGGCGGACGGGAACCTGTCGTCCGTGCTGGCGAACCCCATGGCTGCGCTCACAGGGGGGCTACAGGCCCAAATCGGGCAAGCCGTTACCCAACTACAATCAAGCGCCATATCGGACGCTGGCGCCCTGATTTCAGCGCTTACGGGGTCATCCGGGCTTTCGAGCGCCCTCACGGCCTTTCAGGCGGCGGGCGATAACCTTTCCGGGCTCACCAACGGGCAGGCGGGCCTCATGGCCTTGGCGGGGCACGATAGCCTCCTCGGTATGCTGGGGGGCGCCGTGCCAGCCGCTCTCGACCCTGCCCGCGTTCTTGGACCCGTGGCGTCGGAACCGCTGCTCGCCGGGCTCTCGTCGGCACTTCCGAGTGTCGTTGCCTCCGTCATCAGCGGCGGCATGTCGGTCTCGGCAGCGACGCAATGGGTCTCGGGGCAGGCTGCTATCGTCTCGACCGTTACGGCGGGAAGCGCCGATGCCCTCGCGCAGGGCCAATCCATGCAGATGCTCGCCTCGGCGGTGGCGACGGTCTCGGGTCTCGTCGCACCCGTTCCCGGCGTTCCACGCTCCCCCGTCCAAACCGCGATTGGCACTTTCGTCCAGCCGGGGGCCCGCCTCGCGATGAATGCCGCCCTCGCCGCTCAGATCAGGGCCGACACGCACGCCCCGGTCGATACGGCCGCCATGACCTCGCTCGACTAGGAGAGCGTCTTGACCCTGCCCACCCCCACTCGCTTCATGATCGGCCCGGACACATTCCGGCACCGGACGCTGAGCGCGGCCGAGGAGTTTCATTGCGTTCGCCGGGTGGCCCCGGTCGTGAAGAACACCAGCACCTTCATGTTCGCGCTCGCCGATGCCGGCGACGGCGAAGAAGTCGCTGAGGTGGATCGGCTCGCGGGTGTAATCGAGGGGAGCGCTCCCCTCCTGAAGGCATTCGCCGACCTGTCCGAGGATGACTCGAACTACGTCATCGCGCGGTGCATGGGCGCGACGGAGATGCTGGATGGTGAGGCGTGGGTGCCGACTTGGGACCTGGAGGTCCAGAGCCCCGCCGTGCCGAGCCTGCGAATGATCCATGTCCTGCGGATCTGCTACGCCGTACTCCGGGAGGCCATCACAGTTTTTTTTTCAGAAGCGCTATCGAGTTTGACCGAACTCGGTCTTCTGCGCCGGACTATAGCCCCGTGAGGCTCCCGGATAACCTCGACTGGCTCATGTGGCCGGTCATGGCCGAACCGCCGATGTGCAGTTACCGCGACCTGCACGATGGGACGCTGCGCCTCGCAGACGTCGCCCAGATGGTGGACGCCCTCTCGGCCCGCGATGAGAACCGCCGCCGGGCGCACAAGGCCGCCGAGGCTGAAGCTGCACGGGCGAGGTCATAGCCATGGCCGACAACTATCTGCGGGTCTGCCGCCTGATCGCCGGAGGGAAGACCCTCAACCTTGATGACATGCAGGTGGAATTCCTCGTGCGGCAGAAGCGGGTCGCGACCCCCGCTGTCGCTGAGATCCGGCTGACGAACCTCGCGGACTCGACCAAGAATGCGATCTGCCAACAGAACCAGTCGGTGATCTTGGAGGCGGGCTATCAGGATCACTACGGGGCGATCTTCAAGGGCACGATCAAGCAAGGCAATCGCGGCAAGATCAACGGCACCGATACCTTCGTGGACCTGTTCTGCGGTGACGGCGATCAGGCTTACATCAAGGGACAGGTCATCAAGACCCTGCCCAAGGGCTCGACCCGGCAGGATGTCGTCAATGAATGCCTGAAGGCGTTCGCGCCCTACGGCATTACCAAGGGGTTCATGTCCCCGAAGCTCAACGACGGGTTCAAGTACCCGCAGTCCGTGCCCCTGTTCGGGCAGGCGCGGGACATCATGCGCCGGGTTGCGCGGGATATCGGCGCGGACTGGTCCTTCAACTCAGGCAAGCTCAACGTCATCCATAAGACCGAGGCCCTGCCCGGCGGTGATGTGGCCCTGAATAGCCAGACCGGCATGGTGGGCCGCGCCACGCAGACCTTCAACGGGATCATCGTCCGCACGCTCATCAACCCCGCGATGTACAAGGACCGCATCGTCAAGATTGACGAGTCGTCCATTGACCGTGCGGCACCGGACCCGTCATTCGGCTACGAGAACCCCAACACTGCCAAGCTCCCGAGCATCGCGGCCGATGGCCGATACCGGGTCTATGGCGTGGACCGTACCGGCAACATGCGCGGCAGCGAGTGGTTCGACACCCTGTACTGCGCGGCGGCCAGCGGCGACGGCTTCCTGCCCAAAGCCCTCATTGAATTTCAGCAATAGGCGGGGATCGAGACAATGGCCTCGGACATCATCAAGGAATTTCTAGTAAGCATCGGGTTCGCCGTTGACTCATCTTCCGAACAGAAGATGAAGCGGGCCCTTAAGGATCAGGAAGACTCGCTCAAGAACCGGGAAAAGCTTGAGCAGGAGTATGACAAGAAACAGAAGGAGCGCACCGAGCGCGCCACGAAGGCGATGCGCGGCCTCGTCACCGTCGCCTCGACGGCCGCCGTCGCTATCGAGGGCTTCACCATCGCGATGGCGGGCTATGCCACGCTCGTCGCTGCGAAGTTGGAGGCCATGGCCTATGCCAGCGAGCGCACCCGGTCATCGGTCCAGGATCTGCGGGTGTTCTCTCAGGCCGTGTCGCAACTCGGCGGGACGGCCGGCGGCGCGCTCTCCGACCTAGAGAACTTTGCGGCGCGGCTGCGCTCGAACCCGCAGGGCTACACTGCATTTTTGCGGAGCGTCGGCGTCGAGGCGCGCGACGCCAAGGGCAACATCCGGGGGGCCACCGAACTCTACAAGGAATTCCGCCGCAGCGTCGGCGGCAAGCCCTATGAGCAGCAGCTCCTCTACATGCAGGAGATGGGCGTCTCGGAGCAGACGTGGCGGGCGACCGACCCGTCTCGGATGGCTGGCGAGGAGGCGGCGCAGCGGGCGAAGTATGCCCGCATGGGGTTCAACCCCGACAAGGCGGCGGACGACGCCAAGCAGTTGCAACACGCGCTGCGGGATATGTTCGACACCATCAACGTCATCGGCGAGAAGGCCGCCTCAAAGATCTTCAAGGACGTTGGCGACAACCTGAAGGGGTTCAATACCTTTCTCGAACAGCACGGGGATCAGATCGCTGAAATCCTGTCCAAGATCACGCAGCTCGTCCTAGGGTTCTCCAAGGCGCTCCTCGAACTCGCTACCAGCGACAAGGCGAAAGCTTTCATCGACGGGTTGCTCTCGACGTTCGGCCATATCGATGAGGCCACCGGGAAGTGGGTCGCCGATACGGACAAGATCAAGGAAGCCCTCGAAGCGCTCGCCGTGTTCGTCGCGACCGTGTTCGTCGCCAAGATCACAGGGGCATTCGCCAGCGTTCTCAAAGAGCTCAAGCCGCTCCTCGTCCTGCTGGCCCCCCTATTCGCGGCGCTTGGAATTCCGATCCTCGGGACCGCCGCAGTCGGCGGCGCCCTCATCGGACTAGGCGACCCCTCGAAGTCGTTAAACGGCACTGGCGGTCGACCTGATGGACAGCTCAACCCCGGCGACGAGCTTCCTGGTGTAGGCGGGGGGGCAAGCGGCGGCGGCGAAGGCGCCTGGGATCGAGCGAAGCGCTTGGGTCGTGGCGCGCTGCGAGCCCTCGGCATCGGCAAGGGGACCGGCGTCGGTCACGCGGCCTCGAAGGAGGAGCGTGCTGCCTACATCCGCGAGGCGGCAAAGCGGAATGGTATCGACCCGGAGACCGCGCTGCGCGTCGCGCAGAGTGAGGGCTTTAACGTCTACTCTGGGGACCCTGATGCGAGCGGGGCGCCTACCTCGTTCGGAGATTTTCAGCTGCACTATCCAGGGCGAGGCCGCAACACGGCGGACGGGCTCGGGAGCAAATTCACTCGCGAGACCGGCCTAGACGCTCGGGACCCGACGACGTGGAAAGCACAGATCGATTTCGCCATGAAGGAGGCGGCCAAGCGCGGGTGGGGTGATTGGCACGGCGCCGCGCGGGTCGGCATTGGCCGGATGCAGGGTATCGGGGTCGGACGGATTGATGCCGACAAGGCTCGGGGTATCGGGGCTGCGACGCAGGGGTTTGATCCGAGCCAATTCCTGACGGCCCCCCCGGTCGGCTCGACCACCAACGACAACTCCGTGAAGCAGCAGAGCTACAAGGGCGGCGACATGCACGTCACGATTAACTCGCACGGCGACGCGGCCGAGACAGCTGCGATCTGGCAAAGGCACGGCGAGCGGGCGAAGGCGGATGACCTTCGCTATGCGGCAAGCATGTTCGCTTGATGCTTAAGCCCCGCACTGAGGGATACGGGGCAGTTTCTCACCCCGTTGCGCCCGCGTTAGAAGAGATCGCACAGCGTCTTTTACTTTCGCGGATGGCGACTGCGCGCATCTGACCTTCACGTAGTCCATTTGATTGCACGCACTACCCAGCCGTTCACCAGCCCGTCCAGTCGTTTCCAGATAGGCTGAGAGGGCCTGCGAAGCGTTCAGGTAATTGGGGGTGCCGTACAGTCCCGAGAACTGAGAACACGTCAGGTCGCCCAACTTGTCGAAATCCCAATCGGCACCTTGCGCATTGGCTTGAAAGCCGACGAGAACGAGAGCAACGGCGAGAGCATAGCGCATTCTGCCAAGATAGCTGTCAGTCTGCCGCTGTCGAGAAGGATGTATTCAACGCTGCCACCTTTGGCCGGGAACGGGCTTCAACTCCAATCGGCAAAGCTGTTCGGCTCCTCCGGACCGCTCAGGAGGTCGAAGGCGGCATCCAGTTTTCGTAGATCCCAGATGGTGCGGGAGCCGATCCGAAAGGGCTGGGGCATCTCGCCTTCGCGCACAAGGTCATCGAACTTGGTGGTGCTGATCCCGACGTAGCGGGCCGCCTCCTGCCGACTGAGACCGCGCCGGGGGACGACCTCCGCGCGAACGGGAGCTGTGGAGGCAGCATCCTCGGGACTGCGCTTCGGCACAGGTCTATTTCCCCCTATCGCGCCGAGGCGCCTTCGTAGCGCGTTCAACTTCATCCATGGCGGAACGGGGGATCCTGAGCAGCTTCCCGCCGAGGCGGAAGTGTCCGAGTTCGCCTCGATTGACCATGTTGCGGACGTGCTGTTCGGAGCAACCCCACTCGGCCGCAACCTCCTTCGGAACCAGCACGTCAGGGCGAGTCGGGGGGCTTCTATCCTTTCTCCCGGCTAGGCTCGGCATCAGCAGCCTCATTCCATCTGGCGCGATCACAACCGGACGACCGTAGGCTTGGCTATGGTCGCGCTGTCGCCTCGAAGGCCAATCGCCCACCTGCGGACCCGCAGAATGTGAAGCCTACGTGCAACCCGATGCAGAGCTGTGGGGTGCTCGATGGGTCCCAGCGCCAGAGTTAACCGATGGTTGACCAAACCCATCCAATTGCTCGGGCCAACCCTGATCCTTCGCCCGGCTTTCGGGTTCTCCCGGTGATCCCGTCGAGAGGCGTCACCATGCTGATCCTGAACCCGCTCACCGGTCAGACCGTCGAGATCTGTATCCCCCGCCCAGGCCCCAAATCGGCATGACCTGCCTCTACCCGAAACGCTTAGCTCCGAGGGTGAACCCGTGAACCAGGTCCGCTCAGTCACCGCCGCCGACTTCGCCAGCGATTGCCCCGTCTCGCTCGACCTCGCTGCACGCATCGCACGCGCAGACCCTGCCATGCTCTCAGGATTGCTGGACGGCATCCCGGAGGCGATCCGGGCACAGCTCGCTATCTGGCTGTATGGCCGGAGCCACACTCACCAGATCGGCGTGCGGGTTGCCGCGACCTGCGAGGCCATGAGCCTGCGTCGCGCAGGTGGCTTCGTCGGTGATCAGCTCCATGATCTATCCCGGCGGCCCTACGCAGCACCGAGCCACGGCATCCATGGCGGCGGCACTCGCCGGCAGGTCAGCCTCGGTGGGTCACGAGGCGCGACGCACGCCACCATCTGATCGGTCTGTCTGGTTCAACAGCATCCGCTCAGGGCTGTATGACCGCGAGGAACGTCGTATGGCTGCGCTTCGAGCCAGCCACCGCATCATCCCGCCATGCCGATCCGGCGCGAGCACCGCTTCTTCTACCCCATCGACTGGCCGCAGCTGTCGGCGGTGATCCGCTTCCGTCGCGCAGGCGGGCGCTGTGACGGCTGTCGGCGTCCGCACGGGCAAACCGTCTGGCATCTTGGCGACGGCCGCTGGTGGGACGCGCAGGCGGCTTCCTGGCGTGATGGGGGCGGTCGCTCGATTGACCCCGTGGTTTCCGTCGATGTGCTAGCGACGATCCGTGCCACACGCGTCGTACTCGCGACGGCCCACCGTAACCACGACACAGCCGACAACACGAGCGCCAACCTCGCAGCCTTCTGTCAGCGCTGCCACATGATCCATGACCGACCTGAGCATCGGCGCCGGCGGTGGCTCACGCTGTTCAGGCGAAAGGCGTTGGGCGACCTGTTCGGTGGGCCTTACGGCTAGGTGCGCCGGCCGCGCGTGAACGGGGAGAACACGGCGACCGGCGCTCGCGAGCGGGAGCAAACCTGATGGGGCACGCTCGACCGCTGCGATGGGGGCCTAACTATCTCTGAGAGCAGATGATCCCTGAGTGCCGCCTCCTCCTGCAGAGGCGCTCGCAGCGATCACTTGCCCCGTTTACTTCCCGCTCGGAGCAGCGCCGCTCCCCGTAGCCCCGTTCCCCATGCCGCTGCCCGCCGCTGCACCAGGCGTGCTCACTGGCGGACCACCGCTCGTGCCAGGAGCCCCGGTGCGCATCGCACCGCCGGACTGCTCGTTCATCTTCTGCGACTCGCTCTTCACGCTGCCCGGGCTGTTCATGTTGCCCTCGGCGCTGCCACCGCCGGCGCGGGTCTGTGCGCACGCGGTGCCTGTGAGAGCCACAGCGAAGGCGCTAGCGAGAGCGAGTGTTCTGATAGGCATGGCGTTCCCTCGGAGCGATCAACGCGTCGCTGTATGCGTCCAACGCACTGACGCATCACATCGTTCGGATCAGCGTCCCTTCCACCACGCGATGGCGGCAGGCAGGGAGAGACCCGGTACCGCGGCTGCCAAGAAGATCCCGAGTTCCATGTCGGTCATCCGCATCATGGTTGTCAGCGGGCTGGTGACGAACTTGGCGTTGGGCGCCCGCTGGTACTGCCGCCATCCGACGATACCCCAACGCCGTTTGGCCCTTTGGCCGCTGGCGCGACCGACGGGCTCGTCACCGCCTCCGTCGCCGTCTTGCCGGGGTCCTTCGTGTCGGCCGCTGGCTTCGGCGCGGCACTGGCCGGCGTATCGCTTCCCTCAGCTGCTTGCGCAGGTACGCCCGCACCGCACAGGACGACAGCGAGGGCGACGGTGGCGATTGATCTCCGGATCATGGGTTATCCTCTTTATCCCTCGACGTCCCTTGCCAATCCCGGATCGACGGGGCTGTTCCGCAACCTCGTGGCAACCATTCCGGCGCACAGCGACGGCTCGGTGTGCGAAGAGTTGCGTTCATGTGTGCCCGTGTCTGGCTCGTCCTGACGCTGTTGGTGTGCTTCGTCGATGGACATGCTCCGCGGGGACGTGAGCCTCGTAATCCCGACGCCGAGGCGGGCTGGAGCCGCGGGACCGAGTTGGCGAGACGTCCATCGATCCGGGGGGCGGCAGCCTAGAGGGAAGCGCGTGGGCTTCAGCCTTCTTACCCGCACTTCTCCCGTCACGTGATCGTACCAGACCCTACGGGATCGCTTGGTCCCGCTTCCAGTCCAACAGGATCACCTGGCAGCGCGACTATTGAGTCAGCTCTCGACCTCGGCAGGGCGGCCCATGGCTGAGAGCATGATGGCGTCATTGCCGAGTTCGTCGCCGGTGAAGCCAAGCATCTGCACGAGGTGACTACGGGCCCGCGAGACGCGGCTCTTAGCAGTACCGAGCTGACAGCCCATGATGGCAGCGGCTTCCTCGTAGCTCAGATTTTCGACCGTCACGAGCATCAGCGCTTCGCGCATGTGAGGCGGGAGCTGTGCGAGAGCGAGTTGGACATCTTGGAGGTCAAGGTGCCCGGCCTGATCGGGCAGTGAAATTAGGCGTGCAGCGTAGCCGCCCTCTTCGTCTTGCACCTCACGGCTCCTTCGGCGGTCGCTGTAGAACTGGTTGCGCAGGATGGTGAAGGTCCACGCCTCGAAATTCGTGCCCGGTTCGAAGCGGCCCCTGTTCTTCCACGCTCGCAGGCAGGTGTTCTGCACCAAGTCATCGGCCGCTACGGGGTCGTGGGTCAGCGAAAGGGCGAACCGCCGCAGGGCTGATGTTACGGTGACAAGAAGCCGACGAAACTCAGCGTCGGCGCGATCTTCTGCCCGCCCGAGCGCGAGGTCGAGTCTCGCCAGGAGATCGACAAAGGGATCAGTCGCCTCCGGTTCGACGACCTCTTGTTCGTAGACACCCGCGAGCAGAGCTCCGAGATGTTTCTGGATTTGCGGTGGCAGGCCGGGGGGAGCCTGATCCGCCGCGACATCGTTCAGTACAGGAAGCGCAGTCGGTTCCGTAATCATCGCAAGGGTCGGATCTGATGGGGCGGCATTGGTATAGCTCAACCTCGATAGTGCAGATTGACTACTTGCATACCGTTACGGCCGAGCTGCGTCATTGCGACCCGCGGCGCGCGTTGTGAGAGGCTCAGCATTCACGTCATCCGCTGCCCCTCGGCAGCACCTCCCCATCATGAGCATGTGGCCGGCGCTACGCCCTCTACAGCACAGCGACGGCCTCATGCGCCTGCGATCCGCGACGCTCCTCGCGGTAACGCTTTCGCTCTTGCAAGCGGCCTCGACATGAGCCCTTCCGTCCTCGTTTTTCCCTGTTTTGAAATCTGAGTAGGCGTGCCGGTCACGGATTTGACCCCACCCCCCTGAGGGAGGTGGCGGTTCACCACCCCCTTTGAGGTGATGGGGTGGCGTTTCATCACCTCACGTCCAAGGGGGGCACGATCCGTTACCCCCTTCCGCCCGAGCCGCAGCCAGGCCGTCCACTCCAGCGAAACGATCCGCACGATGTTCGGCAGGTTGCGGAAGGCGGTGACGCGCCGCTCCTCGACCGTCAGCAGCCCGAGCTTGCGGGCCTCGCGGATCGCATTCTTGACCGACGAGCGGGAGACGCCTGCGACCGCTGCAAGGTGTTCAATCGCCAGCCGGCAATCGCCCTTCCTCGTGGTCTCGGCGGCGATCAGCGCCAACGCAGCTTGCTCGGCGAGGCTGAACCGTGTGGCGATGGCAGGAGGAAGGCGCCCCGAGGCCGCCCAGCGGCGACGGCGTTCAAGACTGGCACCAGACACCGGCCGCGAGCCTGCGCCCGTCCTGGGGCTTCTCTGGCGATCTGGCGTAGTCCTCTGATTATCGGAAAACATGGCAATGCCCTCACCAGGGGCATTTGAGGTCCCCGGATCGGGGGAGCGCAAAACCTGTGCGGCACTCAGGTTTGAAATGCCGGATTGGCCGGCATTTTCGCCGCGTCGCGAGCCGGAAACCTGCCGCGCCTCAATCAGCCCCGATAGCGCCTCGGCCTCGGCTTCCGTGATCCGCTCCTCGCCATAGGCACGCCAGAGCAGCGCCGTGACAGTCGGCAGGGTGAGTCGGGTCGCCGTCTCAATCGCCCGGCGAATTTCGTCCGCAACCATGGTTCTCGGCCCTCAACGGGCCGCAACAGGTCGTTCCGGGCCGCCGCGAGGGCGTCCGGTCCACAAGGCAAAGCCTCATCATCGCGGGAATTGGCGTTCCCGCTTGACGCCTAGGGGCGTCTCATGGCTTGTGAGGAGTTGCGAGTGGCCTCACAGGCCCTTTTTGATTTCGACGGGCTCTCGGTTTGGCGACCGGGGGCCCGTTGGCTTTTCAGGGGTCGACTTGCGGCGGCGGTGTCTCCTGATCTCCCGGCGACTCGTGCGAGACGAGACATAGCCGGACATGGCATGTCGGCCGGGCGTAGCCGTTAAGTCAATCGCAGCGCTTGCTCATGAAGCCAAGGACGACGCGGACTTCCTGAACGTGAGGCGGCTCCGGGACCCCCGGCAGAAGGGCGCCGATCCGCTCATGGATCGCCAGCCAGTGCCGGACGAGGCGCAGCAGCGTAGGCCCGTGAGGATCTTGGCCGCGCCGGGCCGCCCGGCTGTCGAGCCCGGCGAGTCGCAGATCCAACAGGCGGACCCGCGCGACGAGGAATAGGAGCCGCGCAGTCTGCGGCAGGGATAGCCGGCGCTCTCGCGGCGGTGAGGCAGGAAGCGCGGTCGGCATCAGCCCTGCTCCCGGTCCTCATCCCCACCCCGGAGCCAGATGATCTGGCTCACATGCCCCTCAGGGGCCCCGAGACTTGGCTCGGCATCACCACCGTCCTCCCTGTCGGGGTCGCCGTCCTGATCATCCAGAATGGCGACGATGCGGTCCACGATGTCGAGGGCCAGTTCGGCCAGCCGCTCGAACTCCTCGCGCGGGATCGGCTGGGCTGCGGGCAGCTTCCGTTGGCCCGGAAAGGGGACAATTTTGGACATGGGCTTGGTCTCGGTGTTGGGGGAGACGGGGTAGTCTCCCGGCAGGAACCGGCCGGGGCGGTACGCACGGCGACAGGAAGGGAGGGGCGGTTAGCCCCTCGCGCGCTCGGCTTCGGCGTGGGCCAGCAGCTCGCGGGCGAACGCCTCGATCTCATCGGGGGCGCCGTTGTCGATGGCAGCGGGGGCCAGCATGTACAGGCGGGTTTCGCGCTCGGCCTGATTGCTCGGGTTGCGCCTATGCGCCTCCCGTTCAGCCGCGCTCTCCACGGCTGTCAGCGCGTCGCCAACCGATGCCATCAGCTTGCCGGCGGCGTTGTACTCGGGGTTCCCCCAGGCGTTTTTCCCACGGTGGCAGCGCGTCGCCCACGATTGGGCGTAGGCGACGCTGCCGACGCAATCCGCGACATCCCGAATGGTCAGCAACTCGCTCATCGTGGCCGACGCGAAGTCGATCCGCTCCACGAGGTAGGAATAGGCCGGATCGGGTTGCGCGATCCGTGTCTCGGTCATCGCCAGGATGTCCCGCACGAGACCCGCTCCGAGGTTGTCTGGCCAGTCCACGCCGATATCGTCGCTGCTCTGTGCGACGCGGGCCTTGAACTTGAGCCCGGCCAACGAAGCGGCGGGTAGTTCGGCGATCCGAAGCTCGATCTTGTGCAGGGCGGTGCCGGCGTCGCCAGCGGCCTCCTCAGCCGCCGTGATACCCCAGCGCTCGCGCCAGTCCTCCTTCTGGCGAAACCACGCCTGCCAATCCGGGCCCGATCCTTCCGGGGCACGGCCGGGCCATCCGTCCGGATCGGCCGCCTCAACGACCGCCTCCATCTCGTCTATCCGCTGCTGGTGGAGATCGGCCGCCGCCTCCCACACTGGGGCGAGCGTCAGCAACTCGGCGTCGCGGCCATCGCGCCTAGCGGCCTCGACCCCGGCGCTGATCGCATCGGCGGCCTCGAACGCGCGGACGTGCCGGAAGGCAAGAGCGTGAACGGCATCGCTGCGCAGCTCGCACCGGACTCCGGCCTCCCAGGCGGCATGATCGTCGGCGGGCAGGTGGTTGGCCTCAATGGTGCGCCTGCGGCCGATCTCTGCCTGTATCCGGCCGTGCATCTGCTGGGCGTTGAAGGCGATCCAGTGCGACATGGGACGGCGGACAACCGTGCCGGTGGCGTCGGCATAGGAGACCGTCCCGTCGCGATGGTCGATGCCGCTGGCGGCGAGGACGTCGCCCGTACCGCCTGCCTGTAGAACCTGATCTGTGAAATCTGGCGCAGAAGGCGTCGCGGCATCGGTCTCGGGGGCTAGGGCGTTGGCCGCCTCCCCAGCGAACTCGGCCGCCCCTGCGATGATGAACCGGGCGTGCGCCAGCTTAAGCAGATTGCTCCACCCCTCGAAGGTCTCGCCTGCCGCGTCGAGGACATGGAAGATCGCGGCAGGGGTCTCCGCGTCCCGCTCGCCCCCCTCGCGGATGAACGCGATCAGTTCCGGCTTTGTCATCCTGAGGGTGCGGTCGGCCAAGTGCATCGCCATGGCGTGCGGCCTCAACCGAACCCCCCATTCCTGCACAGACTTCACCGGGTCCTCAAAGGTATAGGCGCCGAACTCGATCTTGGCGAAGTCCGCGAGGTCATCGACAGGCGCGGCCTCTGGCTCGCTGGCCGGTTCCGGCGCGGGTTGGCGGATCGCACGGGACAAACCGGCTTTCAGGTCGGCGGCGCGCTCGCGAAGGGTCGGGCGATCAGCGGCACGACGGAATGGGTTCGATAGGGGCATGGCAACCTCCGAGGGGATGGGACCGAGGGGAGGCGCGGCGGGTCTGCGCCGCGCGATGGCGGCGGGTCAGAGCGGCGGCATGAAGCCGTAGGCGAACACGCCCCCGGCGATGAGGATGGCGGCGGTCAGGAACTCGCCCGTCACGTCGAGGAAGCGCGGGGCGCGGCTGTGAGCGGTGTCGGGGCGGACGGGGGCCACAGCCTGCCAGGGCTCGATGGCGCCGGGCTGCGGCTCATCGGGCATGTTGCGAAAGCGGCGGTCGGCTGTGCCTCTGCGGCTGGGCTCGACGGTGATGCGAACCGGGACGGGCTGGCTGAAATCGGGAATGCGGGCGTGCGTCATCGTTCGGGCTCCGGTGGGGGCTCGTGACAGGGCTTCGTGGGTTCGGGGCTTCAGTGGTTCAGGAGTTCAGATGCCGGGCGGCTAAGAGGGGCTGGCGCCAAGTGGGAACACCATCCCCGCATTGATCGCCCAGGCGGGGTGGTCACCGTCCGGCCCGTACAAATCGGGGAACAGGGTCCAGAGCCGATCATCCATGCGGTTCAGGATGTCGTGCTCAACCTCGCTCGCGGCGTCCCGGAGGGCGTCGTCATGGAAGCAATCGGCCTCGGCCATGCTGTCGCCGTGGACGTACTGCGCGAGGGCCATGCCGATAACGGCGGCGCCGATCTCGGCTTGCGTGGTGGGCGAGAGCAGGTGCCACGCGTCGGCCGGGGTGAACGGCAACGGCATCCGGGTCCAGAACGCGGCATGATCGGGCAGGCGGGCCGTGTCGTCGCCGCGAAAGGCCGGAGCCGCGAGCGCGGGGAAGGCAGGCAAGGTCATGGCGGCCAGCACGGCGCCGAGGACGTTGCGACGGGCGAGGTTGTCGTTCACGCGACCTCTCCTGAAAGCTGACCGGGGAAGCGGAAGCGAAGCCTGCGGGCCTGACCGAGCGCCCAATCGTGCCGCTCGCGCATCGCGCGCTCCCCGCAGGACAGGCGGCGGCGATACCAAGCCGCCAGCCGGAGGCAGCGGGCGTGATCCTGCCGGGCATCGTGGAGGCGCTGGGCGGGGG
>NZ_JAKSXW010000082.1 GCF_022829405.1 Methylobacterium sp. J-076 | reverse complement strand
ACCCTGGCGTGGTTCGCCCAGTTCCGTCGCCTCGCCATCCGCTACGAGCGGCGAGCCGACATCCATCTCGCCTTCTCGACGCTGGCTGCCGCCCTCATCGTCTGGCGCTTCATCGAACGATGGTTTTGTTAGGCGCTCTTATTCCGGTAGGCGGACCCGCTCTCAAACACGATCCGACTGGCCTCGACCGCCACGGGCTTGTTCCCGCTGAGAAGCAGCGCGCCGCAGTAATCCACGCGCAGCGTTCCATGCTCAGGGTGGACCGCGAACAGTTCAGGGGCCGTCCATCCCAGCCGATCCGTCACGGACCTCCCGGAGCGACCTCGCCACCAGCAGGCTTAGCGGGCCGCGCTACCGGTCCAGGCTTCCCCTTTGGAGGCTCCACATGCTTCGGCTCACTGACGTGCGCGGCCGGGGGCTGTTGTGGCGGGGAGGGCGCTACTGGCGTCGACGAACCAACGTTCACCGAAATCCCGAACAGCCGCCAGCGCCCTTCGACCGGTGCGAACAACAGTTCGAAATTCACTTGGCTGGGTACCGATGGGAAGAAGCCCGCCATGTGCAGCAGACTGTTGGCCTCGATCTGCGGCAGCAGCGTCAGCTGTGGGTCGAGCACCGCCACCCCTGACAGGTCGAGCTTCTGAGCACGCTGGCTGGCGAAGATCTCACCGATGCGAGCGGCGGTGTTGGCATCCCGAAACCCAGGCGCCGCGAGGTCGCGGAGCACCGTGTAATTACCGGTTTCGTTCGCCTGATGAAGCGCGAGCAAGATAGACCGGATTAGGATGAGCACTCCGTTCCGGTCGATCTGTGCGGGTTGCGGGGCAGCCTGCTGCGATGGCTGTGGCTTGGGCTGCCCAGAGACAGTTCCGGACCATACACACAGCAAGCCGAAGCAGATTAGACCCGTCGATCGGACAGACCTCACAGCTCACCCATGATGCCGAAGCGGACACCGACATCGCCCCTTCCGCCACCTCCGACGCCAGCGGTGATTGCTATCGGGCTAAGGGTATCGAGGCGGTAGGCGATCGCTCCACCAAGACCATACTCGCCTTTAAAGGTGGCTCCGTTGAGTGTGTAGGTGAGCTTGCCGGGTGCCGAGGGAAGTGGGGCCGACGATAGAGCGAGCGCGACAGCTACACCTTGACGTGCCTCACGCCTCGTCTCGACGGCATAACGACTGAGTGCTCCGAACCCGGCTTCGAGGCTGCTGACACGCCCGTCCAATGCGGCGATGCTGCTAGGGCCGATGCCCGAAGCAGCGAGGTTGCCCGCCGCGTCCGTGGTCACGAACCCGGTCCCGCCCGTCTGCTCTGCGAGACTCTGCGCTGAGGTTACGCCAGCCAGCGTGTAGGTCTGCCCGCCGGTGCCGAACGCCACCTGATTGGCCCGTGTCGTCGCAACGCCGGTGCCGACCGCTACGCTGTTGGCTTGCTGTGCCGAAGCGCCTACGCCGATCGCTACCGACCCGGCCCCAGTAGCGTTGGAGCCGAAGCCCACCGCCGTTGCGTTGCTGCCGACGGCCGTGGCCGAACGACCGAGCGCCGTGCTATTAGCTCCAGACGCAGCTGCAAAGGCGCCGAAGGCCGAAGCCTCGTTGCCGGTGGCGACCGCGTTGAAGCCCACCGCCGTGGTCGGGTCGCCGGTTGCAATGGCTCCTGCACCGATCGCAATGGCGCCGGTCATGGTCGCTTGGGCTCCGGTGCCGATGGCTGTGGTGCTACCGGCTGACGCGACAGAGCCGAACCCACCGGCGACGGCGTTCGCACCACTGGCCTGGGGAGCCCCAAGGCCATCCGCGTTGTTGGCGCGGAATAGACCAGCTTGGCCGGTTTGAAGTGCGACTATGTTGCCGGTGTTGGTTGCCGTCTGGCCTTGCAGCACGCCGATGGCCGCGCTGTTACCTGCCACCTGTTGGTTCGTGGCGAACAGCTGTGAACCATTCACCGCTTGGGTCGATGTCGCTGACAAAGTGCCGGTGGCGACGTTACCCAGGGCAACCGCCCCGCCGGTACCAACGAGGTTCAAACCATTCGAGGGTGTGCCGGGTGTTGCGTACTGGACAGGGCCGGCTGCACCTGAGGCGATGGCCTGGATACCTGACACCGCGTTTGTATAGGTCGCCCCCGAGCCATTTAGACCGTAGCTAGGGCCCGTGAAGGTGCCGGTAGCTGCGTTGTAGGCTGCACCGCCTCCGATCGCCGTAGCGGCCCCTGTCCCGACCGAATTGACATTGGTGGCCACGCTAAAGAGCTGCGATCCGTTGACGGCGTCGGTAGAAGTTGCCGTGACCGCCCCGGCGGCGACGTTCTGGATCTGACGTGCGGCTCCGGCCTGCCCGACCGAAAACACATTACCGGATCCAGCCGCCACTGCTCCAGCGTTGGTACTCACGCCCAAGGCTGCATTGCCGGTGGTCGAACTGGCCGCCGTCGCGATCGAGCCTTGCCCCACCGCCACCGAGTTCGCGAGGCCACCATTGGCTCCCTGGCCGAGCGCGGTGCTGTTGCTTCCTGTGGCCTGCGCACCGAAGCCCAGCGCTGTGGCGTTGGCCGCCGCAGCGTTGGCAGCATTGCCTACCGCGGTAGATTGGACGCCGCTGGCCGTGGCGCCGAACCCGCCAGCCGAGGCGTCCACCCCGGTCGCGGTGGGACCTAGCCGTCTGTTGGCATTGTTCGACACGAACAGCCCAGCCGCGCCTGCCTGCAGGTTGGTGATCGCCTGATTGGTGGCAAACAGCTGCGAGCCGTTCACCGCCTCTGTGGAGTTGACGGACAGCGTGCCTGCGGCGACGTTGGCGAGCGTGACGGGCGCACCGGCACCCACGAGGTTGAGCGCGTTCGAGGGCGTGCCCGGCGTCGCGTACTGGATGGGACCGGCGGCGCCGGAAGAAAGCGCTTGCTGGCCAGCGACGACGTTAGTGAAAGTTTGGCCCGAGCCGTTGAGCTGGTAACTGGGACCGGTGATGCTGGTAGTCACCGCATTGTAGGTTGCGCCGCCACCGATGGCTGCGGCCGTGCTGCTGCCGAGGTTGGTGATACCGGCAGCCCCTTGCTGAGCTAGAGTAAAGAGCTGCGAGCCGTTCACGGCATCGGTCGAAGCAGCATTGACCGCTCCTGCCGCCACGCCCGTGATCTGCCGGTTGCCAGCCGTGCCGGCCACGTTGACGACCGTCCCTCCGGTGGCAGCGCCGACCGTGATCGGCGCATTGCCGTTGGCCTGCTGTACGAGGCCGGACGTGCCGTTCTGCAAGGCGGTGATGTTGCTGGTGTTCGTGGTCGTGCGCCCGTCGAGGTTGGTCAGGGCGTCGCCGACGTTGTTGGTCGTCATCGTCCCATTGTTCAACGTGTAGGTCGGACTGGTGAAGGCGCCCGTCGTCGTGCTGAAGTTCGCTCCGCCACCGATCGCCGTCGCAAGGTTTCCTCCGACGGCCTGCAACTGCCGCAGATTCACCGCGTCTGTGGCCCGCGTGCCGCCCGCCACGTTGGTGATCTGGCGCTCGGCCCCGGCCGCGCCCACCGACACGGCGCCGTTGGTGGACGCGACCGCTGTGCCGGAGAAGAATTCTGCGTCGCCGTTCAATCCGTTACGATTAGCAAGTGCTCCTTGGCCTAGCGCTACCCCACCAACAACAGTTGCAGTTGCACCCTGGCCTAAGGCTACGCTGAAATCACCCAAGGAGTTGCTGAATGCTCCAATAGCTGTGGAGCTGTTTCCGCGGGACGCGGCTTGACCACCAATTGCAGTGCTATTCTGACTGGATGCAACACTAGTTGTTCCAACAGAGGTTGTATAATCACTTGTTGATGAGCTGCCATTACCAATAGCGATTGCTTGCGATGCAGCCGCTGTGGCTCCCTCGCCGAGCGCTATTGCATCCGGATTGGACGCAGTTGCGCCGAACCCTGCAGCGAAAGAACTTGCTCCCGTCGCGCTCGGGACAGGCAGTCCAAATGTATTATTCGCGGCTACTGGCACGCTGGCGACACCAGCCTGAAGTTGACTGACATTCACCGCGTCAGTGGGTGCCGAGCCAGCTGCAATGCCGGTAATTTGCCGATTGCCGACCGCGACTTCGCCGGTAGAGGTCTGGGGCTGTGTTAGATAGGCGGCCGCGTAATTAGTCTGCGAACCTATAGCCGCTTGCGTACCCTGGCCCAGCGCTACATTAGACCCCTGCACACCTGCCGCGATACTCGCTCCCGTACCAAGGACGGTGGAGTTTGCAACCGCATTATCGACCGCGCCGAGGCCTAGCACGATCGAGTTGTCGCCAGCAGCGGTCGTACCTGCCCCCCCACCACTAAAGCCGCCAATGGCGATGGAGCTAGCCCCTGCAGCGTTACTTTGACCACCGAGTGCAATGGCGTCCCCGCCACTTGCCTTCGCATCTGTGCCGATCGCTAACGGGTCACCGTTGGTTGTGAGGCCGGCGGTACCTGCAGCGGCCCCGTTGCCGATGGCGATGCCCGCGCCACTCGCGGCGTAAGCTCTTGAGCTAGTCCCAAGTGCAACTTCGTTCACGGAAAACGTCTGTGCATCTCGGCCAACCGCAGTGGCGTTATCCCCGTTGGCAATCGCTCCTACACCAAGAGCGGTGGCGTTAACTGCGTTAGCGATAGCTCTTGCACCAATCGCGGTAGCATCATTCTGTCCGTTCGCCCGCGCACCGGCCTCCGCGCCGAAGCCGATCGCCGTCAGCCCGGTATTGGCCAAAGGGGTGATGTTGTAGACGCCGGTGTTGGTATCGAAGATCCCGAACCCACCCGCCCCAGAATTAGATCCGATGGCGATGTTGCCTTGCCCGGATCCCGTGACGGCGGGTCTGGCCGTCGTAGCGTTGCCGCCGCCGATCGCGATCGTGTTGTCACCGTAGCTCACCGCTCCGCCGCCGGCCGCCCCACCCGCGCCGATCGCAACGCCATAGGTGCCGGGGACGTTGCTGAACGCGTTGGCGTTCGCGCCGATGCTGATCATACCGACGTTTGCGGCACCTGTGCCACTGAAAGAGCCAAGGCTCGTGCTGTAGTCGCCGTACGCGTTCGACTGGTCGCCGACAGCCGTGGCTTGCTGTGCCGGAGTCCCCCCTGGGAGGTCGGTGCTCGCATTAGTTCCACAAGAGAAGGAGCGAGCGCCGGTCGTGGTCGCCCCGGTCACGGGATCGGTCGTGCAAACGGCCTGCGCGTGCGCCGCCCCGGGCAAGGCGAGGCCGAGCCCAGCCATCACCGCCACCGCCCACGGAGCGGCTAGACCGACGCCCCCCCCGCCAAGTCCGAGGGCGCCGACGCGCCCGCGCCGGCCCATGCCGAGGCAGCGGCAGGCCAGCCGCAACACCGAGATCAAGCGGCGGCGCTGTCCGTTACCAAGATCGGCGACGGCAAGGCCAGCGTAGGTGGTGCAGGAGCTGGTGTGGCTCCGGCACAACTTTGCCTTCGTCTGCTTGCTCATGGCGCCCTCTCTCGCACCGCGCGCTGTTCAAAGCAGCAGCTGCGGACAGGGTTACTTCATTGTTACAAATTGGTCCAAGATGGAACAGATGCGAATTTACGTGTAGTATTAATAAATTTTCCGTTACATTTTTATCACAAGCATCACTGATAATGGAAATGCTTATTGTCTAATGAAACGCGAATATGCCGAAGAGGCCGCGCGGTAGTCCTGCGCTGCTCTGAGGGCGCTCGGGGCGGGGGTCCCGGTCGCATGGGCGAGATGGGCGCCGTTGGGTTAATGAAAGCTTAACGGTAGCGCAGCGACGGGCGATGGAGAGATGACCGAACCCCGCTACCCGGCCACCGCCTACTCTTCGGGGCAGGGCGACCCTGTTCCGCGCCACCGCCGCAACCCGCGCCGAGCTTACGACCGCGAGGGCCGTGAAATCCGGCCGATGGATCTGGAGAACGCGGCTCAGAACGGGGTCCGGTCCATCCGCGCCATCTGCCCGCCGCCCTGCCGACATGAGAGGGAGGTGGCGCTGAGCCGCTTCCCCTCCACGATGGCGGTCGGGGATGTCGGGCTGTACCTGCGCTGCTCGGCCTGCGGGCGGAAGGGGCCGGAGACGGAGCCGATGTGGCCGCTGCGGTAAATAGGCAGCCTGCAATCCCCTGATCTATCGAACGTCGGCGCGCACAGTTGCCCTATCCGGCGCCTCCGCCGCGTGCAGAGTCGCAGGCCGGTTCAGCCAGAGCACCCACACAGCCAGCGCGCCGCTGCCAAGCGGGACCGAGAGAAGCAGGAGCACTTGCGCGGTCGTCATAGCTAAAGACCTCACAGGGAAGTCCGTGCCGTTGAATGTATGGCGCCACTGACCATCCAGCAAATCGCCATCAAGCCGAACACCAGGCACGGGTTCTGCGGTCCAGACCCCGAAGCCAGAACCGTCGAGATGAATGCGGCAAACCCGCCCACTGCGAACACCGCGACCGCAAGCCCGTTCAAGTGGGTGGCCGAGAGCTTTCGCCGCGCCTCGTCGTCCTCGGCGCTCACCCCTTCAGCTCCGGAAATTGGATTCCGTCCCGATCTTTCTTCATTGCAGGGTACCCCCACCCCGGACGCTTGCATCGCATAGGAGCGCCGCCGTCGCTTCGCGGTAGCCCCCTTCCATCGCCGCCCAGATGGCCTGCCAATGCTCTCCGCCGTGGTCGGCACCCTTCTCGTTCAGAAGATCGCGGGCGCCGATATCCATACGGGCAATCGCATGCTCGGTGGCCATCTCCACCTCTGCCGCCGTCCATCTGGGCTTGGCCGTGAGGAAGCGGAAGTTGGTCTCCGCCATTTGAGCGGCGAGGCGCCGCCCGAGAGAGATGTAAGTCGCTAGCGCTTCGCTCGACATGGGCTGGCGGTGAGGGTCCGTTTCCTTCCCGCCCCGTCGCTTGATCATGACCCCTTCCGTTCCCGGAATCGGATCCCGGCCCCGCCCCCGTTCTCAGGGATGAATTCGAGGCCGGCGGCTTCGAGGGCCGACCGCATCTTATCAACGCTACTGATCCGAGCGTCCTGTCCGGCCTCAAAACGATTGATCGTATTGCCACCAACGCCAGCCTCACGGGCGAGATCCTGCGTGGTCCACCCAAGCGCTGCGCGGGCCATTCGACACTGAAACGGCTTCATATGGTGATTTTATCACCGAAAGAGGGTGACTTCAAACCGGTGATGACGATACCTCTAGTGGTGAAATTATCACCAAAGATAGGTCGCCTCAATGTCCAACCGCCGCCCCCTCACCCCCGAGGCCCTGGCCCTGTTTCGGCATCTGGCGTGGTGGGTTCTGGACGAGGCCGAGTTCGCCGCCGGCCACCAGCCCGCCTACGACATCGCCATGGCGCGGGCGAAGGATCTGAGCCTCTGCCTGACCCCGCTCGCCGGCCCGACACCGATCACGCCGGCCAGTCGCCTCGCCACGAGGATCCCGCGTCGCGCCGTACCCGTGATCGACCTTCGGTCCCGCGTGTCGGTGGATACCCCAAAGGACGAGGAGACTCCCGGCGCAATCCGCGGATGGGAAGCCGTCACTCTCGTCCGTCCCGACACGCCGCACGTCCGCGCCCTGCGCTTCCTCGACCTCACGGGCTAGGCCTCGACCGCGCTCGCCCTGATCGGCCGGGGGCATCGCTGCCTACGGCTACCTGCCGCTCGTCTGACCTGCCGCCACCGCGCGGCTGTCGAGCGCCGCGACTCCCAGCATCCCCGACACCGCGAGGCCGCCCCTATGCGCAATCCCTTCCTCCGTCAGACCGAGACCGCCGCCCCCTCGCTTCGCGACCGTGCCGCCGACCTTTCCGGCCGCCTCGCCAGCGCGACCCGCAAGCCTGAAACCGCGTTCACCGCGCCTGCCGAGGACACCTTCACGCCTGCGCCGACCGGCCTTGCCGCCGCCTGCCTTTGGGCGGCTAGGCGCCGCGCCTGGATCGACAACGCCTTGAAGGTTTCGGAATGGTCGGATGAGGAGTTCGACGCCGAGAGCGGCAAGACGAACGCCGTCTTCACGCGCGCCATCAACGAGCCGTCCGCCAGCCTGCGCGAGATCACGGCCAAGGCGGCACTGGCTTTGGAGGACTTCGAGCGGTTTAGCGCTCACCCCGGCCTAAAGCTCGATGACGGCGGTCGCCTCGTTCACACGGTCCTGCGCGAGGTCGCAGCCTTCCAGGTCGAGGCGGCATCACCGTTGGAGCGCGACTTGTCTCGTGACGCTTTCTATTACGCTTGGGAGCTCGACCTCTCGCCGGTCCCTTTAGAAAACCTGATCTGCCTAAGCGAGGCGTCTCACCGAGCGGCGGAAGCTCTAAGCGAGATCGCTCAGGAGGATGGATTCTGGACCCAGCCCAATCGATGGTTCCTCACCGTTTGCGGTGAAGTCATCGACGCCGAGCAGAACCGCCTAGGGTGACTCCAAGACGCCTGTATTGCCGAGTTGGCGCGCCGTACGCCTCGTACAGAGCGCGAGCGCAACGCGGCCCTCATCACCCGCGTGACGCATGAAATGCGCTGCGAAGACAGGATCCGCAGCAAGGCCATGCTCGCAGAGATCCGAGAGGCGTGGGGCGGGGAATAGCCCGACCGCGCCGGCCCGCCCTTCCCTCTTTGCACTCCAGAGCAACCCCATGTCGAACGTAGTCGCCTTCACGCCCCGGCCGCGCCCGCCTGAACCCGCTGCCCTCGCGCCGTGCGCCGAGGCCCCTTACCTCACCAACCCGCTAACTATCGTCAGCACTCCGCACCCGAAGGATATGACAGCAGCGACAAGCAATGCACGATCAATGGTGCGACTGGTGGTGTCGCGAGCCGGGTCAGACATCCGGTAAGCTCCCGTTGTTTAGAAGCTGAAGAACGTGGCCTGCCCCCATTCGGTGGCCCGGGTTTGAAGTTAGTGCATCGTCGGTCGTGTGACGATGGCAGGAGGGGCGGACGGCACTGATCCGCTCGGTTCGGTTGGCCAGATGACGACCTCTGGCGCAGGCGGCTGGTAGCCGA
>NZ_JAKSXW010000071.1 GCF_022829405.1 Methylobacterium sp. J-076 | reverse complement strand
GGCGAACCCGGTCGAGGGGGGGACCTACCGGGCGGATTTCGTGGCGGAGGTGTAGGCGGCCCCTGCCTCGTCTTTCGGAGGGGGGCGTCCCGCCGGTCGGAATCACGCGCGCCGCGCGCATCCCTCCCCCCTCGGCGGGGGAGGGTGCGCCTCATTCGGTCAGCTTCGCCGGTCAGAGCGGCAGCGCGTCGTGTCGGGAAAGAGTGGCTGCGCCTATGTCTCTCCCGGGGGTGGGCTCCGCTCTCCAGACCCCTGCTGACGCAGGGGCCACCCTCCCCCGCAAAGGGGGGAGGGATGCTCGCGGGGGGGGCGCGCGTGCTTCCGACCGGCGAAGCTGACCGAATGAGGCGCCCCCTCCCCCCTCTGCGGGGGAGGGATGCGCGCGGCGCGCGTGATTCCGACCGGCGGGACGCCCCCCTCCGAAAGACGAGGCAGGGGCCGCCTACACCTCCGCCACGAAATCCGCCCGGTAGGTCCCCCCCTCGACCGGGTTCGCCACCCAGCGGCAGCGGCCGAGGGTCATGTCGTGGCCGGCGTGGAAGTGGCCCGAGACCCAGAGGTCCGGGCGCCCCTCGTCGGGGAGATCGTCCAGCACCGTCGTCGCGTAGAAGGCCGGCACCCACCAGGGCACGCCGGGGGCGTCGCGGAACCGGTCGGCGGCGAGGGCGCTCGCCGGGTGGTGGGTGACGACGACCGTCCTCCCCTCGTGGGGCACCGCCAGGGCGGCGCGCAGGGCCTCGCGCTCGGCCAAGTGGGCGGCCATGGCGTCGGCGGGCTGCCAGGGGCTGCCGTCCGGCCGGCGGATCGCGCCGCGATACTCCCGCGAGCCCGTCACCGGGTCGGTCATCCGCGCGGCGGCGTAGGCCACCGGATCGGCCGGGCGCTGGGGCGTGTCCTCCCGGAGCCAGCGGCCGGCGAGGGTCCAGTCGCTCCACAGGGTGGTGCCGAGGAAGCGCACGCCGTCGATCACCGTCCGCGCCCCGCCCCGCAGCAGGTGGATCTGCCCCCCGAGGCCGTTCAGCCGTGCGACCTCGCGGGCGAGGGCGTCGAGGAGCTCCGGCGCGGTGCGGGCGTCGCCGGTCGGCGCGTAGTGCTCGTGGTTGCCCGGCACCAGCACCACCGGCCGCCCCTGGGCGAGGTGGAGCAGGGCCGCGAGCCCCCGTTCGGGATGCCCCTCGTAGAGGTCGCCCGCGCAGGCGAGGACGTCGAACGGGGCCTCCGGCAGGGCGATCAGGTCGAGCCGGCGGCGTTCGAGGTGCAGGTCGGAGAGGGGAAAGATGCGCATGCGTCGCCTCACCGGGCCGCCCGGCGCTCGGCCGCCGCGGCGCGGAGGATGTCGATGGCCGAATCGGCGTTGAGCACCGCGATCCCCGCCGCCACGATCAGGTCCGGCCAGGGCGAGGGGATGACGGCGGTGACGAGCCCGGCGGCGATGATCGCGAGGTTGGCGAAGGCATCGTTGCGGGACGACAGGTAGGCGGCGCGGGTGAGGCTCCCCGAGCCGGTCCGGTGCCGGGCGAGCATCAGCGCGCAGGTGAGGTTCACCGCCAGCGCGCCGAGCCCGGTGAGCGCCAGCGGCAGCGGGGCGGGCGGCGTGAAGTCCGAGACCTTCTCGTAGGCGGCATAGGCCCCCGCCAGCGCCGGCAGGAGGAGGAGGAAGGCCATGCCCGTCCCGAGCCGGGCCCGGTTCCGGGCGCTCCAGCCGAGCCCGGCGACGATCAGCAGGTTGAGCGCCGCGTCCTCCAGGAAATCGAGGCTGTCCATGACGAGGGAGACCGAGCCGATCGCCAGGGCGACCGCGATCTCGATCCCGAAATAGCCGAGGTTGAGGGCCGCCACGCGGGCGACCACCGGGCGCAGGGTGGCCGGAGGGCTGGTGGGGGGCATGGCGCGGGCGGGTTCGGGCGGCACGGGGGGCGTCTTGTCCTGCCGCGGCGGCCCTGTCGAGGCGCGGGCCTTCAGAAAAGTCTCGGGGCCGCTCAAGAAACTTGCGCCTTTGTCCGGGTGGATTCGGGCGCGCGCCTGTGCGACGCCCTAGGGGAAGAGGCCGACACGCCAGAGCGGCCGCAACCGGAGGTCCTGCCGAGCCATGCTGCCGGAACTGCGCGTCCTGTATTTCGAGGACCTGGAACTGGGTCTGTCGGAAACCCTGTCGAAGACCATCGCCTCGTCCGACGTGGTCGGCTTCGCCGAGATCACCGGCGACCGCAACCCGATCCACCTGTCCGAGCACTTCGCCGCGCGCACGCCCTTCGGCACGCGCATCGCCCACGGCCTCTACACGGCCGGGTTGATCTCGGCGGTGCTGGGCACACGCCTGCCGGGGCCGGGGGCGGTCTACATCTCGCAGACCCTCAACTTCCGCGCGCCCGTGCGGATCGGCGACACCGTGGACGTGACGGTGACGGTGGCCGAGCTGATCCCCGAGCGCCGCCGCGCCCGGCTGGCCTGCCTCTGCGCCGTCGGCGGCGAGGCGGTGCTGGACGGGGAGGCCTGGGTGAAGGTGCCGACCCGCGCCGAGGCCGACCCCCTCGCCGCGCGGATGGAGAAGAGCCGCATCGCCCCCAGTGACGCCTGAGGCGGCGACGGCCGAGACCGTCGCCGACCCGGCCGACCCCCGCCTCGACCCCTATGCCCGGATGCGCGAGCGCGACCTCGTCGGCCGCGCCGGGCGGTTCGTGGCGGAGGGCGAGGTGACGGTGAGGCTCCTGCTCGGCCCGCGCTCGCGCTTCCGGACCGAATCGCTGCTCCTCGCCCCCGAGCGTCTGCCCGGCCTCGCCGGGGCGCTGGCCGCCTGCCCGGCGCCGGTCTACGTGGCCGGGAAGCCGGTGATGAGCGCGGTGACGGGCTTTCCGATCCACCGGGGCGTGCTGGCCATCGGCCTGCGCGGGGAGGAGCCCGCGCCCGCCGCCCTGGTGCCCCCCGCCCCGGCGCCGGCCCTGGTGCTCGCCCTGGCGGGGCTGACCAACCACGACAATGTCGGCGCCGCCTTCCGCAACGCGGCGGCCTTCGGGGCGGATGCCGTGCTCCTCGACGCCGCGACCTGCGACCCGCTGTACCGCAAGGCGATCCGCGTCTCGGCGGGGGCGGCCCTGATCACCCCCTTCGCCCGCCTCGCGGAGGGTACGGACTGGCTGGCGCTCGCCGACCGGCTCGGCCTCGACGCCCTGGCGCTCAGCCCCGGCGCGGGGGAGGATCTGGGCGACCGCCCCCTGCCCCGGCGCGCCCTGCTGCTCCTCGGCACGGAGGGCCCCGGCCTCGCCCCCGGCCTCCTCGGCCGGGCGCGCGCCCTGCGCATCCCGATGGCGGCGGATTTCGACTCGCTCAACGTCGCCACGGCCGCGGGCATCGCCCTGCACGCGGTGGCCCGGGCGCAGGGGCGGCTGTCGTCGCGGCGGTGAGCGCACGGAAAAGTCGTGCCCACCGGACATCTGCACGCGACAATGGGCTGCAATTGCCGCCGGGGGATGTCAGTCTAGCTTAGCACGAAGGTTCCAAGGACGGATCGGGAGTCGGTGGCGTTGCTTCAGGCGCGGGAAGGGTTGAGGGCGCTGTCCGGGCGACGGGTCGCTGTGGTCGGCGCCGGCCCGGGCGGTTTGGCCACTGCCCTGCTGCTGGCGCGGGCGGGCATCCACGTCACCCTGTTCGAGAAGGACGGGCAGGTGGGCGGTCGCACCAAGACCGTCGAGGCGCCGGGCGGCTACAAGTTCGACATCGGCCCGACCTTCTTCCTCTACCCGCAGATCCTGGCCGACATCTTCACCAGCTGCGGCGAGCGCCTCGAAGACCACGTGAAGCTGGAGCGGCTCGATCCGCAATATCACCTCGTCTTCGAGGGCGAGGGCGGCATCTCCGGCGAGATCCGCGCCACCGGCGACCTCGACCGGCTGGAGGCGGAGATCGCCCGCCTCGCCCCCGACGATGCGCGCAACGTCAAGAAGTTCTTCACGGAGAACCGGAAGAAGCTCGAATTCTTCAAGCCGGTGCTGTCGCAGCCGTTCCACCGCTTCTTCAGCATGATGAGCCCGGCCATGCTGGCCGCCCTGCCCTACCTGCACCCCGGCCGCAGCGTGGACCGGGAGCTGAAGCGCCATTTCGCGGACCCGCGGGTGCGCCTCGCCTTCTCGTTCCAGACCAAATATCTCGGGATGAGCCCGTTCCGCTGCCCGAGCCTGTTCACGATCCTCTCGTTCCTCGAATACGAGCACGGGGTCTACCACCCGGTCGGCGGCTGCGGCGCGGTCTCGGAGGCGATGGCCGGCCTCGCCCGGCGGATGGGCGTCGATGTGCGGCTGAATACCGATGTCGAGCGCGTGACCTTCGACGGCGAGCGGGCCAGCGGCGTCGTGGTGGGGGGCGAGACCCTGCGGATGGACGCGGTGGTCATCAACGGCGACTTCGCCAAGGTGGCCAAGGCCCTGGTGCCGGAAGCCCGGCGCCCGCGCTGGCGGGACGCCAAGATCGCCGACGCCCGGCTCTCCTGCTCGACCTTCATGCTCTACCTCGGCATCGAGGGCAAAATGCCCCCGGGGCTGTCGCACCACACCATCCTGCTCGCCGAGAACTACGAGCAGAACATCCGCGAGATCACCGAGGGGACGCTGCCGATGCAGCCGTCCCTCTACGTCCAGCATGCGGGCTACACCGATGGCGGCATGGCCCCCCCGGGCCACACCGCCCTCTACGTGCTGGTGCCGGTGCCGAACCTGAAGGCCGGGATCGACTGGCCCTCGATCCGCGCCTCCTACCGGGCGCTCGCCCTGGAGCGGCTGAAGCTCCTCGGCCTCACCGACATCGAGGACCGCATCCGCTACGAGCGGGTGATCGACCCGACCCAGTGGGAGAGCGACTTCGCGGTCCACGAAGGGGCGACCTTCAACCTCTCCCACGAGCTGCGGCAGATGCTGTGGTTCCGGCCGCACAACCGCTTCGGACCGGGGCTCTACCTCGTCGGCGGCGGCACCCATCCGGGCTCGGGCCTGCCGGTGATCTACGAGGGCGCGCGCATCTCGGCCCGCCTGCTCATCGAGGAGCTGGCCGGCGCCCGCGCCGCCGAGAGTGCCGGCGTGCCGGACACGGCCCCCCTGGCCGCCCCCGGCGAGGCGTCTTGAGGCGCCCCGCCGCCGCGTGTCTCTGCGCCGCCGCCCTGCTCGCCGGCCTGCCGGCGAGGGCGGAGGCGGCGGCGGTCCAGGTCGAGATCGAGGGTGTGGAGGCCGGCGGCGGGCCGGTTTTCGTCGCCCTCTGCCAGGGCGGCCTTTCCGGCGACGCCTGCGGCCAGGGGGACCGCGGCGACGGGAGCGGACGCTTCCTGTTCCGGGACGTGGCGCCGGGCACCTACGCGGTGGCCGCCTTCCAGGACACCAACCGCAACGGCCAGCTCGATCGCACCGGCCTCGGCCTGCCCCTCGAACCCTACGGCTTCTCCGGCGAATCCGGCCGCCGGGCGAGGCCGGATTTCCGCGAGGCCGCCTTCGCCCTGCGCGAGCCCGGCGCCCTGATCCGCGTGCGGCTCGTCCGCGCCCTGCCGAGGCGCTGAGCGACATGGGGCCGGTGGCGGTCCTCTCCGGCGTCGCCCTCGCCCTGCGGGGGCGGACGGTGCTCGACGGGGTGGACCTCGCCCTCGACGCCGGGGAGACCCTGGCCCTGCTCGGGCCGAACGGGGCCGGCAAGACCTCGCTGATGCGCCTCGTCTCCGGGCGCCTCGCCCCCGCCGCCGGCACGGTGCGGGTCGGCGGCGCGGACCCGCACCGGGTGAGCGCCGCCCGCCGGACCGTCGGCTGGGTGCCGCAGGAGATCGCGCTCTATCCCCGGCTCACCGTGTCCGAGAACCTGTCGGTCTTCGCCCAGCTTGCCGGCGTGCCCCGGCGGGAGCGCCGCGCGGCCGTCGACGGGGCCCTGGCGCTCGCCGACATCGCCCCCGTCGCCGGCCGGGTGGTGGCGACCCTCTCCGGCGGCTACCAGCGCCGGGCCAACATCGCCGCCGGGCTGATCGGGCGGCCGGGCCTCGTGCTCCTCGACGAGCCCACCAACGGCGTCGACCTCGCCGCCCGGGCCGCGATCCACGCGGTGCTGCACCGCCTGCGGGAGCAGGGCACGGCGATCCTCATCGCCACCCACGACTTCCCCGAGGCCGAGCGGCTGGCCGACCGGGTCGCCTTCCTGGCCCAGGGCCGGATCGTGCGCGAGGGGCGGCTGGCCGACCTCCTCGCCCGCCTGCGCACCGGCCCGCCGGAGCGGGACCTGATCCTCGACGCGGCGCCCGACGCCCCGGCCGAGGCGGTGCTGCGCCGCGCGGGCTTCACCCCCGCCGGGGCGGACGGCCTGCGCTGGCGGACGGCCGAGCGATCCGGCCTCGACGGGGCGGCCCTCCTCGGGGCGTTGCGGGCGCAGGGCGTGCCGGTGGGCGAGGTGCGGGTGCGCTCGCCCCGCCTGGAGACCCTGTACCTCGAAGCCCTGCGCCCCCGCGGCGTCGGGGAGGCGGAGGCCGCCGCCCGGCCCTTGACGGCGGGGGGGCAGGGCCTGTGAACGGCACGCGCGCATCCTGCGGACGGGACGGGGCCGGACCGCCCCCTCCCCGCCTGCGGCGAGAACGGACGGGGCCCTGCCCCCCAGCGAGGCTCGCCCGATGATCGGCGCCGCGTTCCGGGTGATGCTGCTCTCGCTGGCGCGCGACAGGGCGGCCCTGGTGATGGCCTTCGTGCTGCCCACGGTGATCTTCTCGATCTTCGCGGCGATCTTCTCCGGCGCCATCGGCGACCGGATCCGCATCCATCTCGGCGTGGCCGACCTCGCCAACACCCCCGCCACCCACCGGCTGGTGGACGCGCTGACCGACGACCCCTCGCTCCGGGTCACGCGCCTTCCCGCGGGCACCCTCGACGGGGTGGCGCGGGCGGTGCGCTCGGGCGAGGTGGACGTGGCCCTGGCGCTCCGCGGCGACCTGATCGCCCGAGGCTCCGACGACGCCCCGGCGGTGGCCGACCAGCCCATCGTGCTGGTGGAGAACCCGGCCAAGGCCCTGGCCACGCCCATCGCGCTCGGCCAGCTCCAGCGGGTGCTGAACGAGGCGTTGCCCGACGTGGTGCTCTCGCGGGTGATCGCCGACGTGGAGCGCAGCGGCAAGATCGGCCCGGACGAGCGCCGCTTCCTCGACGGGGCCTTCGCCGAGCAGCGGGCCAGGAAGGAGCCATTCTCCTTCGCCAGCCTCGTGGAGCGGGTGAGCACCGCCTCGGGCACCGCGAACGCGCGGGTGAGCTACTATGCCGGCGCCATCACCGCCGTGTTCCTGCTCTTCGCCGCGATGCAGGGGGCGCTGTCCCTGGTGGAGGAGCGCGAATCGGGCCTCAGCGACCGGCTGATCGCCGGGCCCGGCGGGCTGCCGGTGGTGGTGCTCGGCAAGTTCGGCTTCCTGACCCTGCAGGGGGTCATCCAGGCGGGGCTGATCTTCCTCGCCGCGGGGCTTCTCTACGGGGTCGAGATCGGCCCCCACTGGCCGGCCTTCCTCGCCGCCTGCCTCCTCGTCTCGGCCATGGCGGCGGGGCTGGCGCTGGCCGCCTGCGCGCTGGCCGCCACCCGCCAGCAGGCGCACCTGGCCGCGACCTTCGGCGTCCTGCTCCTCTCGGCCGTGGGCGGCTCGATGGTGCCCCGCTTCCTGATGCCGCCCTGGCTGCAGGAGGTGGGCTGGCTGACCCCCAACGCCTGGGCGATCGAGGCCTACCAGGCGGCCCTGGGCGAGGGCTTCGCCGCCGCCCTGCCGGCGCTCGCCGTGCTGGCCGCCGTGGCCCTCGCCGCCCTCGGGGTCGCCCTGGCGGCGGTGTCGCGGCGGACGATCTGACCGTCCGCCGCCCCGGCCTCAGGCCGCGCGGACGGTGGCGAGGAAGCGCCCGACCTCGCCCGCGAGGTGCTCGGACTGGCGGGACAGCTCGGAGGCCGCGCTCAGCACCTGGCTCGCCGCCGCGCCGGTCTCCTCCGCCGCGTCCGCCACACCGGCGATGTTGCCCGTCACCTCGCCGGTGCCGATGGCCGCTTGGCCGACGTTGCGCACGATCTCCTGCGTCGCCGCGCCCTGCTCCTCGACGGCCGCCGCGATGGAGGTCGCCACGGCGCTGATCTCGCGGATCCGCCCGGTGATGCCGCCGATCGAGGTCACCGCGTGGCCGGTGGAGGCCTGGATCTGCGCGATCTGGCCCGAGATCTCCCCCGTGGCCCGGGCGGTCTGCTCGGCCAGCGTCTTGACCTCGGCGGCCACCACCGCGAACCCCTTGCCCGCCGCCCCCGCCCGGGCCGCCGCGATGGTGGCGTTGAGGGCGAGGAGGTTGGTCTGCCCGGCGATGGTCGAGATCAGCCCCACCACGTCGCCGATCCGCGAGACCGCCGTGCTCAGTTCCTGGACGAGGGCGCCGGTGCGGTCGGCCTCGCCCACCGCGAGGCGGGCGAGTTCGGCCGAGCCGCTGACCTGCCGCCCGATCTCCTGCACCGACGAGCCCAGCTCCTCGGCCGCCGCGGCCACGGTGTTGACGTTCGAGGCGGCCTCCTCGGCGGCGGCGGCCACCGTCGTGGACTGGCTCGCCGTCTCCGTGGCCGTGGCGGTCATGGTCTGGGCGGTGGCCTGCAGCTCCGTCGCGGACGCGCCCACCATGCCGATGATGCCGCCCACCGCGGCCTCGAACCCGTCCGCCATCTGGCGCATGCCGGCCCTGCGCTGCGCCTCGGCGGCGAGGCGGGCCTGCGCCGTCTCCTCCTCCAGGGCGCGGGTGTGGATCAGGTTGTCCTTGAACACCTGGACCGCCGAGGCCATCGCGCCGATCTCGCTGCGCTCGCCCGTGTGGGGCACGGCCACCGTCGCGTTACCCCGGGCGAGCGTCTCCATCAGCGCCGCCATCCGGCGGATGGGCAGGGAGATCGTCGCCACCGACATCCAGCCCACCGCCAGGGTGATCGCCGCCGCGACGGCGATGACGATGGCGATGGCGGTCGCGGCGCTCGCGCCCAGCCGGGCCGCGTCCTCGGCGCTCCGGCGCCCCAGGGTGTCGTTGAAGGCCACGTCCGCCTTCACGGCGGCGCGCGCCGCGTTGAGGGCCGGGAGCATCCCGTCGAGGAGGAAGTCCCTCGCCCCCGGGCCGTCGCCGCTGTGGAGACGCTGCAGGAACTCCCCCGTCATCGTCGCATAGGCCGGCACGCTGGCCTTCACGGCGGCCCACAGGGCGTCCTCCCCGGGGCTGACGAGGGGCGCGTACTCCGCCAGGTCCTTGTCGATCTCGGCAAGGCTCGCGCGCAGCCTCACCAGGGACTGGGGCCGGCGCTCCTCGCCGGAGACGAGGTAGGCGAGCTGCCGGCTGCGCAGGGCCTCGAAATCCGCGGCCAAGCGCCCGAGGATGCGCGTGGAGGGCACCGTGTTGGAGCCGAGCTCGTCCGTCGCCGCGCCGAGGGCGGACAGCCGCAGGTAGGAGAAAGTCCCCAGGCCGCCGACGATGACCAGCAGGATCGCCAGCGCGCCGATCAAGCGCGTGCGGATAGTTACGTTAGCGAGCATTGCACGCCGTCCTCTCAATTTTAGGTAGAATTAGCGGCGCATGCTGAAAGAAGGGTGAAGCGGCTGCTTGGCGCTATATTTCCATGCACCGTCCGCGGCGGAGACCGTGCGGGATCGCGGATCGGTCTTCCGGCCGTGTGCCGATGGTCGGGCGGCGCCCCCGCGGGGGCGGTGGCCCTGCCCCTGCCGGGTGCGGGGGGCGGGGGGCGGCGGGAGACAAAGGCGGGGGATGCTGCCCTCCGCGACGGCAGGGCGCGTTGACCCCCGCCCCTCCGCGTCTAGCTTCACTCGAAAGGGTGGGCCGTCCGTCCCGCCCGCGGGGAGCGTGCCCATTTCATGAGCCAGGATTCGAGGGTCGCGGTGATCGGCTCAGGGCTCGGGGGCCTCGCCGCCGCCTGCGTCGCCGCGGCGAGGGGCCACCGCGTCACCGTCTACGACAAGAACGGCTGGCTCGGCGGCAAGGCCGCGGTGCTGCACGAGGGCGGCTTCCGCTTCGACATGGGGCCGACCATCCTCACCGTGCCCCGGGTGCTGGAGCGGATCTTCGCCGAGGCCGGGCGCTCGGTCCACGACTACATGGACCTGCGCCGGCTCGACCCGCAGTGGCGCTGCTTCTTCGAGGACGGCACCCGCATCGACCTGATGCAGGACGTGCCGACCATGGCCGGCGTGATGGACCGCTTCGCCCCCGGCACCGGGGAGGGCTACAAGAAGTTCATCGCCATCTCCGAGCACCTGCACGGCGTCTCGGAGAAGTTCTTCTTCTGGAAGCCGGTCGAGGACCTGTTCGACACCATCAACCTCCGGGAGAACATGAACCCCGGCACCCTGCGGGACGTGCTCTCGCTCAGGATGCATGCCTCGGTGGCTTCCACCATCCGCGGCAAGGTCAAGGATGCGCGGCTCGCGCAGATGCTCGACCACTTCGTGCAATATGTCGGCTCCTCGCCCTACGGCGCCCCGGCGGTGCTCTGCGCCATCGCCCACATGCAGACGGCCGAGGGGGTCTGGTACCCGATGGGCGGCACCCGGGCCGTGGCCGAAGGGCTCGCCAAGCTGGCGGAGGAACAGGGCGCCACCCTGAAGCCCGGCGTCGAGGTGACGGGCATCGACACCACCGGCGGCGCGGTGCGCGGCGTGCGCACCACGGAGGGCAGCGCGTCCTACGACGCGGTGATCTCCAACATGGATTCGGTGCGCACCTACAAGGAGCTCGTCGGCGGCGACGCGGGCAAGTCCTACGCGAAGAAGAACCCCGAGCCGGCCTGCTCCGGCGTGGTGCTCTACCTCGGCCTGAAGGAGCGCTACGACCACCTCAACCACCACGACTTCGTCTTCTCCCGCGATCCGGAGGAGGAGTTCGACTACATCTACCGCAAGGGCGAGCCCGCCCCGGACCCCACCGCCTACCTCGCGGCGCCCTCCTCCACCGACCCCTCGGTCGCCCCCGAGGGCGGCGAGGCGCTCTACGTCCTGGTCCACACCCCGTACCTGCGCCCGCACCACGACTGGCGCCCCGACGGGCCGCTGTTCCAGAACTACCGCCGCACCATCCTCGACAAGCTGAAGCGCACCGCCGGCCTCACCGACCTCGAGGACCGGATCGTCGTGGAGCGCCACCTGACGCCGCAGGACATCCACGAGCGCTACAAGGTGCTGAACGGGGCGATCTACGGCCTCGCCTCGCACGGCAAGGTGATGGGGGCGTTCAAGCCGGGCAACCGCTCCCGGCAGGTCCGCGGCCTCTACCTCGCCGGGGGCGCCGCCCATCCCGGGCCGGGGATGCCGATGGTGATGATGTCGGGCTGGATCGCCGCCGACGCCCTGGACGCGGATGCCCGCGGGCAGGGCGCGGGCGAGGAGCGGAAGTCGGCGTGACCGGCCACGGCCCCCTCCCTCCCCCCGCCGTGGGGGAGGGTGCCCTGCGGCGCAGGGGGGGAGGGACCCAGGTGCCGCCCGTCTCCCCCGGCCTCTGGCGGTTCATGGTGGGGTGGTTCGTCCGCTACCTGCGAAAGCACCTCGACGGGCTGAGGCTGCCCCTGTGGAGCGCCCCGCCCGCCACGGGCCACCCCGGCCCTGTGGTGATCTATTGCAACCACCCCGCGTGGTGGGACGCGGCGGTGATCCTGGCGCTCGCCGGGCGGCTCTTCCCCGGCCGCGACCACCGCGCCCCGTTCGACGCGGCGATGCTCGCGAAATACACGATCTTCGCGCGCCTCGGGGCCTTCGGCGTCGACCTCGACTCCCCCCGGGGCGGGGCGCAGTTCCTCGCCGCCGCCCGCGCCATCCTCGCCCGGCCCGGCGCGACCCTGTGGATCACCGCCCAGGGGCGCTTTCAGGACGTGCGCGTCCGCCCCCTCGGCCTGCGCCCCGGCGTCGCCCGCCTGCCGGAACTGTCCCCCGACGCGCTGTTCGTGCCGCTGGCCCTGGAATACGCCTTCTGGGACGAGCGCGGGGCGGAGGCCTTCGCCGCCTTCGGGCCGCCGCTGGCCGGGTCGGAGTTGGCCGCCCTGCCCCGGGCGGAGCGCCTCGCCCGCCTCGAAGGCGCGCTGGCCGACACCCTCGACCGCCTCGGCGCCGACGTGATGAGCCGGGAGCCGGCGCGGTTCCGCCCCCTCCTCGCGGGCCGGAAGGGCGTGGGCGGGCTCTACGACCTGTGGCGAGCCGCCGCCGCCCGCCTGCGCGGCCGGCGCTTCGACCCCGCCCACCGCAGCGCAGGGGAATGAGTGCGGCGATGCTGACCCTCCTCGCCCTGCTCTGCGTGATCGTGGCCCTGCTGCCGGCGGCCGTCGCCACCGCCAACCTCCTCGCCCTGAAGACCCCCGCGCCCGCCCCGGGCGACGGCCTCGTCTCGATCCTGATCCCCGCCCGCAACGAGGCCGGCAACATCGCGGGCACGGTGCGGGCGGCGCTCGCCAGCACCGGCGTGCCGGTGGAGGTGATCGTCGGCGATGACCACTCCACCGACGCCACCGCCGCCATCGTGGCGGGCATCGGCGATCCCCGCCTGCGGCTGGCCCCGGTGCCCGACCTGCCCGAGGGCTGGACCGGAAAGAACCACGCTTGCGCCCACCTCGCCGGCCTCGCCCGCGGGGAGCGGCTGCTGTTCATCGACGCCGACGTGACCCTCGCCCCGCAGGCCGCCGCCGCCCTCTCGGCCCGGGCCCGCGACACCGGGGCGGCCCTCGTCAGCGCGGTGCCGCGCCAGCGGATGGACACCCTGGGCGAGCGCCTGACCGTGCCGATGATCAACTTCCTGCTCGTCGGCTACCTGCCGGTGCCGCTGATGCGGCGGTTGCCGAACCCCTCGCTCGCCACCGCCTGCGGTCAACTCGTCCTGTTCGAGGCGCAGGCCTATGCCGCCACCGGCGGCCACGGGGCGGTGCGCGCCTTCCTGCACGATGGGGTGCGCCTCGCCCCGATCTTCCGCCGGGCCGGCTACCGCACCGACCTCGTGGCGGGGGCCGGGCTCGCCACCTGCCGAATGTATGACGGGTTCGCCACCGCCTGGGCCGGATTCTCGAAGAACGCCCACGAGGGGCTGGCCACCCCCCGCGCCCTCCCCCTCTGGACGGCGCTGCTCGGCCTCGGCCACCTGCTTCCCCTGCCGCTGCTGATCGCCGGCCTCGTCGGCCTGCTGCCGCCGGAGGCCACGGTCCTCAGCGCGGTGGCGCTCGGCCTGTCGCTCGCCACCCGCGCCGCGATCACCCGCGCGACCTGCGAGCCGGCGGCGACGATCCCCCTGCACCCGGCCTCCGTCGCCGTGGCGCTGGCGATCCAGTGGAACGTCCTCCTGCGCCGGGAGCGCGCCGGGGCGGCGACGTGGAAGGGGCGGAGCTACCCGGTCGGCGGGGCCTGAGTCTCCTCCAGGATCCAGGCCAGGGTGTCCGGGTCGGCCTCGGCCACCGGCAGGGCGAACAGGATGGGCGTGTCGTAGGGGTGGCGGGCCTTCACGGCGGCGAAGAGGATGTCCTTCAGGCCCTCGCGGCTCTTGAGGAGCGCCACCACCTCGTGCGCCCGCTCCACGGCGCCCTTCCAGGCATAGACCGACCGCATCCCCGGCAGGACGTTGACGCAGGCGACGAGCCGTTCCCGCACCAGGGCCTCGCCGATGTTGAGGGCCGAGGCCTCGTCGGGAAAGGTAGTGTAGACGAGGAGCGGGCGCTCCATGCTATGCCTCCATCCTGCGCTGCGCCTGAGTGGGGCTCCGCGACGGCCGACGTCAACCGGGCGGGTCCGCTCGACAGCTTGGGAGCCCCCCGACGTGACCCCGACGCACCGGCCCGGCCCGACCTAGCGCCATGCGCAGCAAGACCATCGCCTTCGTGGCGAGCCCGACCCGGGACGCCCGCGAGGCCGCCGCCCTGCTGATGCGGCGCTACGCCCATGTCCCGCCCGAGGAGGCGGATGTGGTGGTGGCGCTCGGCGGCGACGGCCTGATGCTGCAGGTGCTCCACCGCTTCATGGACGCGCCGAAGCCGATCTACGGCATGAACCGCGGCACGGTCGGCTTCCTGATGAACGAGTTCGGCGAGGACGACCTGCGCGAGCGGCTGGAGAACGCCCACCGCAGCGTGATCCATCCGCTGCTCATGGAGGCCACCGACACCGAGGGGCGCGCCCACCGGGCGCGGGCGATCAACGAGGTCTACCTCCTGCGCCAGACCCACCAGACCGCCAAGCTGAAGATCTCCGTCGATGGGCAGGTGCGCCTGGAGCAGCTCATCGCCGACGGGGTGCTCTGCGCCACCGCCGCGGGCTCGACGGCCTACAACCTCTCGGTGGGCGGCCCGATCCTCCCCCTCGACGCGAAGCTGCTCGCCCTCACCCCGATCTCGGCCTTCCGCCCCCGGCGCTGGCGCGGGGCGCTGCTGCCGGACTACGCCCGCATCCGGATCGAGGTGCTGGACGCCGCCCACCGGCCCGTGGCGGCGGTGGCCGACCACACCGAGTTCCGGCGGGTCTGCACGGTCGAGACCTCCCTCGACCGCACCACGCAGCTCGTGCTCCTGCACGATCCGGGGCACAGCCTGGACGAGCGGATCCTCCGGGAGCAGTTCGGCTAAGACCCCCTCGGTCGTCACCGCGAGCGAAGGGACCCAGGGCTGCGGGCCGCCGCAGGACGTGGCGCGGCTGGATGGCTTCGCTCTCGCTCGCAAAGACGGCGGGCGTCCGGCGCCCCTCCCCGTCATCGCGAGCGAAAGCGACGCGACCCAGGGCTGCGGGCCGCCGCAAGACGGGGCGCGGCTGGATTGCTTCGCTCGCGCTCGCAAAGACGATGGGCGTCGGATGCACCTCCCCGTCATCGCGAACGGAAGCGACACGACCCAGGGCTGCGGGCCGCCGCAGGACGTGGCGCGTCCCGGCCGCGTCGTGCGCCGGGACGGCGAACGCCTCGGCTTTAGGGCCGGCGGTACACCCACACCCGGGCGGGGGGCAGGTTGAGCCACACCCGGTTGGACGGCGCCGCCGTGTAGCTGCCCGCCTCGCACTTGGCCGGGATCGGCGGGACCACGGCATAGGTGAACTGCACGAAGGGCGAGCCCGGCCGCATCAGGTCGTGGGCGGCGTTCAGCAGGTCGAGGCGCTGCTCCAGGGGCTTGGTGAACAGCGGCAGGCTGGAGATCGTCGCCGCGCCGGGCTCCGTCAGCACCGGGCCGAGGGTGGCGCGGATGTCGTAGGCGTCCCCCCGGATCACCGTGACGCCGGGAAAGCGCCGGGCCAGCAGGCGGCAGAAATCCGGGTTGAACTCCACGAGGATCATCCGCTCGGGGGCCACGCCCCGGCGGATCAGCGCCTCCGTCACCGGGCCGGTGCCCGGCCCGAGCTCGATCACCGGCCCGTCCTGCTGCGGATCGATGTAGGAGGCCATGGTCCGGGCGAGCATCCGGCCCGAGGGCGTCACCGCCCCGGTGACCAGGGGCCGCTCGAGCCACGAGCGCAGGAACCTCGCCTCGTCCTCCAGCGGATCGCGTCGGGGCCCGCGGAGCCGGCCTTCGAGCCCGGAGACCTTTGCACTGGAATGGCGCAGCGGCGGCAAGTCCTGGATTCCCAATGCGGTGAAAGGAGCGACGGCTGAAAAGGTTCTTATCGTCCGGCCGGGGCGCCGCCTAGGGCATGTGCGCCACGGCGGCGCGCCACCTGCGCGGGGCGTGCCGCCCCGTCATGCCTTCGCGGCGCCCCCGAAGAACTCGCGAACCTTGGAAAAGAACCCCGCCGATTCGGGATGATTCTCCGGCGAGGCCGACTGGTCGAATTCCAGCAGCAACTCCCGCTGCCGCTTGGTGAGGCTCTGCGGGGTCTCCACGAAGACCTGGATGTAGAGGTCGCCGACCTCCCGCGAGCGCAGCACGGGCATGCCCTTGCCCTTGATGCGGAACTGCTTGGCCGTCTGCGTGCCCGCCGGGATCCGCACCTGGGTCTGCGAGCCGTCGATCACCGGCACGGTGATCTCCCCCGACAGGGCGGCCGTCACCATCGAGATCGGGACCCGGCAGAACAGGTCGGCCCCGTCCCGCTGGAAGAACTCGTGCGGCTTGATGGAGAGGAATACGTAGAGATCCCCCGACGGACCGCCGCGGACGCCGCTCTCCCCCTCCCCCGCCAGCCGGATGCGCAGGCCGTCATCGACCCCCGCCGGCACGTTGATGGAGAGCGTGCGCTCCCGGTTGACCCGGCCCGCGCCGTGGCAGTTCGGGCAGGGGTCGTCCACGATCTCGCCGCGGCCGTGGCAGTTCGGGCAGGTCCGCTCGATGGCGAAGAACCCCTGCGCCGCCCGCACCCGGCCGTAGCCGCCACAGGTCGTGCAGGGGCGGGGCTTGGAGCCGGCCTTGGCGCCGCTGCCGGAGCAGGTCTCGCAGGTAATCGAGGTCGGGATCTTGATGGTCTCCGCCTTGCCGGCGAAGGCCTCCTCCAGGGAGATCTCGAGGTTGTAGCGCAGGTCCGCGCCGCGCTCGCGCCCCGGCGTGGCGCTGCGGCGGCCGGCGCCCGGCCCCGCCCCGCGGCCGTCGCCGAAGAAGTTGTCGAAGATGTCCGACATGAAGTCGCCGAACTCGTTGCCGAAGCCCGGCCCGCCCCCGCCGCCCTGGCTGAAGGCGGCATGGCCGAACCGGTCGTAGGCGGCGCGCTTCTGCCCGTCGGACAGGCACTGATAGGCCTCGTTGATTTCCTTGAACTTGATCTCGGCTTCCTTGTCGCCGGGATTGCGGTCGGGATGGAAGGTCATCGCGAGCTTGCGGAACGCGACCTTCATCTCGCCTTCCGTGGCGGTCTTGGCGACCCCCAGTACCTCGTAATAGTCCCGCTTCGACATCCCTGCCCTCAGGTGCCTCTTCGTCCGCGTCCGAGCCCGACGAACGCCGCCCCGACCATCCCTTCCGGATGACGGAGAGCGCGGGCCCGCACAAGCGAAGACGGGGCCGGATCGCTCCGGCCCCGCAAAGTTTCAGACCAGCGTGGCGATTAAGCCCGCTTCTTCTGATCCTTGTCGTCGACTTCCTGGAAGTCGGCGTCGATCACGTCGTCCTTCTTCTCCGCGCCGGCCTCGGGCGAAGCCGCGCCCTCCGGCCCGGCCGACTGGCTCGCCGCGTACATCGCCTCGCCGAGCTTCATGGACGCCTGCATCAGGTCCGTGGTGCGGGCCTTGATCGCCTCGACGTCCTCGCCTTCGAGCGCGGTCTTCAGGGCGGCGATGGCCGTCTCGATGGTGCCCTTGTCGGCAGCCGAGACCTTGTCGCCGTACTCCTTCACCGACTTCTCGGTGGAGTGCACGAGGCTCTCGCCCTGGTTCTTCACCTCGACCAGCTCGCGGCGGCGCTTGTCCGCCTCGGCGTTGGCCTCGGCGTCCTTCACCATCCGCTCGATGTCCGAATCCGAGAGGCCGCCCGAGGCTTGGATGCGGATCTGGTGCTCCTTGTTCGTCGCCTTGTCCTTGGCCGTCACGTTGACGATACCGTTGGCGTCGATGTCGAACGTCACCTCGATCTGCGGCATGCCGCGGGGGGCCGGCGGGATGCCGACGAGGTCGAACTGGCCAAGCAGCTTGTTGTCCGCCGCCATCTCGCGCTCGCCCTGGAAGACCCGGATCGTCACCGCGTTCTGGTTGTCCTCGGCCGTGGAGAAGGTCTGGGACTTCTTGGTCGGGATCGTGGTGTTGCGGTCGATCAGGCGGGTGAACACGCCGCCCAGCGTCTCGATGCCGAGCGACAGCGGGGTGACGTCCAGCAGCAGCACGTCCTTCACGTCGCCCTGGAGCACGCCGGCCTGCACCGCCGCGCCGATGGCCACGACCTCGTCCGGGTTGACGCCCTTGTGGGGCTCCTTGCCGAAGAAGGACTTCACCACCTCCTGGATCTTCGGCATGCGGATCATGCCGCCGACGAGCACCACCTCATCGATCTCGGAGGCCGAGACGCCGGCATCCTTGAGCGCCTTGCGGCAGGGCTCGATCGTCCGCTGGACGAGGTCGTCCACCAGCGACTCGAACTTGGCCCGGGAGAGCTTCAGCGCGAGGTGCTTCGGCCCGGTCTGGTCGGCGGTGATGTAGGGCAGGTTGATCTCGGTCTGGGTGGCCGAGGACAGCTCGATCTTCGCCTTCTCGGCGGCCTCCTTGAGGCGCTGGAGGGCGAGCTTGTCCTTGGTCAGGTCGATGCCCTGCTCCTTCTTGAACTCGGCGGTCAGGTACTCGACCACGCGGTTGTCGAAGTCCTCGCCGCCGAGGAAGGTGTCGCCGTTGGTGGACTTCACCTCGAACACGCCGTCGCCGATCTCGAGGATCGAGACGTCGAAGGTGCCGCCGCCGAGGTCGTAGACCGCGATGGTGCCGGCCTTCTTCTTGTCGAGGCCGTAGGCCAGCGCCGCCGCCGTGGGCTCGTTGATGATGCGCAGCACCTCAAGGCCCGCGATCCGGCCGGCATCCTTGGTCGCCTGCCGCTGGGCGTCGTTGAAGTAGGCGGGAACGGTGATGACCGCCTGCGTGACCGGCTGGCCGAGGTGCGACTCGGCGGTCTCCTTCATCTTCTGAAGGGTGAAGGCCGAGATCTGCGAGGGCGAGTACTTCTTGCCGTCGGCCTCGACCCAGGCGTCGCCGTTGTCGCCGCGGACGATCGAGTAGGGGACGAGGCCCTTGTCCTTCTGGGTCATCGGGTCGTCGTAGGTGCGCCCGACGAGCCGCTTGATGGCGAAGAACGTCCGCTCGGGGTTCGTCACCGCCTGCCGCTTGGCCGGCTGGCCGACGAGGCGCTCGCCGTCGTCGGTGAAGGCCACGATGGACGGCGTGGTGCGCGCGCCCTCGGAATTCTCGATGACCTTGGGCTGCGTGCCTTCCATGACGGCCACGCAGGAATTGGTGGTGCCAAGGTCGATACCAATAACTTTACCCATGGTGGGATCCCTCTTCTGTCGCGTTCAAGCAGACCGCCGAGCCCCGGAGCAGCTCGGCCCATGGCATTTCAGAACTCGCGATGGAGACTGACGCATCTGATGTGAGTACGGGACCCGGGCCGGATCAAGGGCCGCGAACGGCCGAGATCCGGCGGATAATCCCGCGTCGTCGGCGATATAAGAACCGCCGCACGGCCCCGCAAGAAGCCTGGGGAGGCCGGCGGCGCGGAAGGGGGCCCGCGGACGGCCGGATGGCCAGGGCGTTCACCCGCCTCGAAATTTCAACCCCGGCCCCCGTCACACCGCATCCGCACAGCCGTAATTTGTTGCTCCGCTGCCACGTCCGCGCCACCGATGGCGTGTTAACCCGGTCGCCAGGGATCGTGACCGGCCCCGCAGGAAAAGAACACCCCAAGAGCCGTCCTTGCCCCCGAGCCCACCCCGTCCCACCCGCATCCTCCTGCTCCCCGCCCTGGCGGCCGGCCTCGTTCTGGCTGTCCCCGCCGGCCCGGCGCAGGCGCAGAACTTCCTCGAGCGCCTGTTCGGCATCAAGCCGGAGCGGGCGCCGCCGCCGACCCTGCGCCCGCCCGAGGGCGCCCCGGTGCCCCCCGCGGGCGTCCCCGAGGAGCCGGGCCAGTCCGCCCCCGAGGCCGCCCGGCCCGCCCCCGTGCCGCGGGCACCGGTGGTGCTCAAGGCCGTGAGCGAGGACGGCCTGATCGGCCAGGACCTCCAGCTCAACGGCACGACGGGCTCCCTCAAGCTCGAACGCGCCGGCACTGGGACCACCGCCGCCGTGACCCTGCCGGGCACCAAGATCTCCCAGCCGACCGAATCGTGCAGCGTGAAGCTCGGGGGCGGCAAGCCGGTCGCCCTGACCTCGTCCGGCAAGCCCGAGGGCGTGCCGCGTTTCGAGGCGCCCGCCGCGGAATGCCCCCTGCGCCTCGACGTGACCGAGGGCGGCGTGCTGGTGACGACGCTCGATGCGGGCCAGACCTGCACCTTCTCCGCGGCCGACTGCACCACGACACCCGTCGGCCTGTGGGGGCCGCCCGCGGCGACCCTGATCCCCCGGGCCGCGGAGTTCGACGCCGCCCGGGGCGTCGCCGACAAGTCGGTGCGCGACAACTACAAGCTGATGACCCAGCGGGCCCGCCGGGAGGACGTGCGCCCGATCGTGGCCGAGCAGGCGGCCTTCTCGGCCGACCGGGAGCAGTTCTGCCGGAGCTACGCCCGCGAGGGCACGCACGGCTTCTGCCACCTGCGCTTCACCGAGAACCGCTCCCTGGCGCTGGCCACCCGCCTCGGCGCCAACACGGCCACCCCCACCGTGACCGCCGCCGCCCCGCGCCGGGCCCGCCCGAAGCCGGCGGTGGAGGGCATGAACCCCGACGTCGGCGGCGGCGCGGCGGAGCCGGAATAGGCCCCACGCCGGGGGGATCCGCCCCGTCATCGCCGGGCGAGGTCACGAGTTCGCCGATGGCGGCCGGGTGGCCCCGGGTGGCCCCGGGTGGCGTCGCCCCGCGGGCGATGACGGCGTGGTGCCTTCGGTCAGGCCGCCCCCGCTCAGGCCCGCCCGACGCTCGCCGAGAGCATGGCGGGGTCGATGCCGTTGCCACGGAGCGTCCGCTCGTATTTCGACTCGAGGTCCGGGTTGAAGATCAGGCTCGGATCCGCCTGGCAGTTGAGCCAGCCGTTGGCCATGATCTCGCTCTCCAGCTGCCCCGCCTGCCAGCCCGCGTAGCCCAGCGCGAGCACCGCGCTGGCCGGGCCCTCGCCGCTGGCGATGGCCCGCAGGATCTCCACCGTGGCGGTGAGGCAGATGCCGTCGTCGATGATCAGCGTCGACTGGGCGATGTGGAAGTCGTCCGAGTGCAGGACGAAGCCGCGCCGCCCCTCCACGGGGCCGCCCATCAGCACCGGCATGTGGCCGACGCGCTCGCGCAGGCGGATCGCGTCCGCCTCCGGGGCCACCTCGAGCTGCACCAGCAGGTCGGGCATGCTGATGTCGGCGGCGGCCTTGTTGACGATGATTCCCATCGCCCCGTCCGACGAATGGGCGCAGATGTAGACCACGGAGCGGGCGAACCGCTCGTCCGCCATCCCGGGCATCGCGACCAGGAACTGGCCGTCGAGGAAGGTCGTGCCGGAGAGCGCGGTCTGCCGGGGAGGAAGGGATGTCGGCATGTCCGCATGCTGGCCCCGCGCCCTGCCGTTGTCCAGCGGACAAAGTGGCCGGCGGCGCGGATCGCCCGGCCCCGTCGCCCGGGGCGGGCGCCTCGACAGGTCGGGCCCGCCACGCTACGTCACAGCCGACCCTGCGGGGGAGCCCCGCCCCACCGGAGAGACCAGAGATGATCCAGGTCGGCGAACACCTGCCGCAGGCGACCTTCCGGGTGATCGGCCCCGAAGGCCCGATGGCGCGCACCACGGACGACGTGTTCAAGGGGCGGCGGATCGTGCTGATCGGCGTGCCCGGCGCCTTCACCCCGAGCTGCCACCGCAACCACCTGCCGGGCTTCGTGCAGCACCGCGAGGAGATCCTCGGGCGCGGCATCGATGCCATCGCCGTCACCAGCGTCAACGACGTGTTCGTCCTCGACGCCTGGGCCAAGGCGAGCGCCGCCGAGGGCATCGAGTTCCTGGCCGACGGCAACGCCGACTTCGCCAAGGCCGTCGGCCTGGAGATGGACGGCACCGGCTTCGGCCTCGGCACCCGCTCGAAGCGGTATTCCATGCTGGTGGACGACGGCGTGGTGAAGGTGCTCAACGTCGAGGAATCGCCCTCGAAGGCCGAGGCGTCCGGCGCCGAGGCGATGCTGAAGCTGCTCTGAGACGGGGGGGGCGGCCCTCTTGACGCCACGTTCTGCGGGCTAGGGCTTTGCCCGCCCGCAGCCGGCTCCTGAGGACCGCATGGCCTTCCTGCACGACCTGCCGATCGCCGACCTGATCGCGAATTACGGCTACATCGCCATCTTCGTGATCATCACGCTGGAGAGCGCGGGCGTGCCCTGCCCCGGCGAGACGGTGCTGATCTCCTCCGCCGTCTATGCCGGCAGCACCGGCAACCTCGACATCGCGGGGGTGATCGCCGCGGCGGCCACGGCGGCGATCCTCGGCGACAACCTCGGCTACTGGGCCGGGCGGCGCTGGGGGATGCCCCTGCTCCTGCGCTACGGCCACCTGATCGCCCTCGACCACGGCCGGCTCAAGCTCGGCCAGTACCTGTTCCGCCGCCACGGCGGGAAGATCGTGTTCTTCGGGCGCTTCACCGCGATGCTGCGGGCCTACGCGGCCCTGCTCGCGGGGGTGAACCGCCTCGATGCCCGCCGCTTCTTCGTCTTCAACGCGCTGGGCGGCATCGCCTGGGCGGCGAGCATGGGCCTCGGCTCCTACTATTGCGGCCGCTCCATCGAGAAGGTCGCCGGCCCGGTCGGCCTCACCCTGCTCGCCCTGGTGGTGTTCGGCGGCGTCGCCCTCTGGGCCTTCGTGCGCCGCCACGAGGCCCGCCTGCTCACCAAGGCCGAGAGCGCGATCCCCGGCCCGCTGGCCTAGCCGGCGCAGGCCGGTCGCCGCCGCCGTCCTCGCCGGGAACGGCCAGCGGTTCAGCCCCCCGGCCGCCCGTCGTCCTCCACCTCCAGCTCCGCCAGCGCGTCATGGTGCAGGAGGAGCACCCCCGTGGCGGCGGCGAGCCGCCGGGCGGCGGGGGTGAAGCCGGCATTCGTGACCACCGCCGCGCGGTCGCCCTCCCAGTAGCGCAGCGCCGCCGCCGCCTCCTGCACCGCGGCGTTGCCCACCGGCCGCCCAAGCCGCTTGCACTGCACGACGAGGCGCAGGCCGTCGCGGTCCGCCACCACGTCCGCCCCCTGGTCGCCGCTGGCGGGCGTGCGGTGGGTGCGCCAGCCCGCCCGGGCGAGGCGCTCGGCGCAGAACCGCTCGTAGGCGATGCCGTCCTCTGGGGCCTCGTCCTCGTCGGGCAGGTCGATCTCGGCCGCCGCCGCCTCGATGATCGCCAGCATGCGCGGACGCTCCCGGAGGAAGAGGTCGGCGTGGCGGGTCCCGAGCTGGGGCAGCACCGTCCGGTCGAGGAAGTAGGCGCATTCGCGCAGCCACCCGTCCTCGATCAGGGTGCCGTAGGCGTCCTCGAACCGCTCCTGCCGCCGCCGCAGGGCCAGGGTCTCCTCGTGGCGCCGGGCGATCCGGCGGACCCGGCGGCGCAGGCGGCGCGGCCGGTCGAGGTGGCGGGCGAGCACCGCCGCGAGGCCGAACCCGGTCCCGGCGAAGGCCGCCGGGCCATACCAGAAGGCCAGGGCGCTGCCCGCCACCCCCGTCCAGAACAGGCGCGCCACGAGGCTCGGCGGGCGGGCCGGCCCCTCGTGGGGGGCGGGCGCGGCGGACGGACCATGGCGCGCGGACGGGCTCGGCATCGGCAACTCGGAGCGATCGTGGGGCCCTCAGCCTCGCAAGCCCCCCTTGCCCGATCCTGAAGCAGCGGGGAAAAGCTGTGGATCACCCGCCGGCCGGCGTGGCCGGAACGGGGATGGCGGGCACACGTTGCGGCGATGGGCCCGGCGCGGGGATGGCATGAGCACCTACCGCTTCGACCGGCTCCTCTCTCCGCGGACGGTGGCCTTCGTCGGCGCGGGCGCGCGCGAGGGCAGCGTGGGCCGCAGCGTGCTGGCGAACCTGCGCCGCTCCGGCTTCCCCGGCGCCCTCCTGCCCGTCCACCCGACCGAATCGGAGATCGACGGGCTGCCCTGCGCCCCGCGGCTCTGCGACCTGCCCTCCGTGCCGGACCTCGTGGTCGTCGCGGTGCCGCCCTCGGGGGTGCCCGACATCGTCGAGGAGGCGGGGCGGCTCGGGGCCGGCGCCGCCATCGTCCTGAGCGCCGGGCTCGGCACGGGGCCCGACGATCCGGGGCCGCGGGCGCGCATCGCCGCCCGCCGCCACGGCCTGCGCCTGCTCGGCCCCAACAGCGCCGGCCTCTGCGTGCCCTCCCGCCACCTCGACGCGAGCCTGTTCGCCCACGTGCCCCCGGCGGGGGACCTCGCCCTGATCTCGCAATCCGGCACGGTGGCCGCGGCCATCGTGGAATGGGCGAGCCTGCGGGGCGTGGGCTTCTCGGCGGTGATGGCGCTCGGCAGCGCCGTCGACATCGACGTCTCCGACTGCCTCGACCATTTCGCCGCCAGCATCCGCACCCGCGCGATCCTGCTCTGCCTCGACCGGGTGGAGGATGCCCGGCGCTTCATGTCCGCCGCCCGGGCGGCGGCGCGGGCCAAGCCCGTGGTGGTGCTGCGGGCCGGGCGGCACCGGCCCTCCGCGGCCGACCGGACCGGGCAGACGGTGACGCATACGGGCGCCCTCGCCCGGCCGGACGCGGTCTACGCCGCCGCCTTCCGCCGGGCGGGCCTGCTGGCGGTGCAGGACCTCGACGAGATGCTGGCCGCCGTCGAGACCCTGGGGCGGCAGCGGCCGTTCCCGGGCAAGCGACTCGCCATCCTCACCAACGGCCGGGGCATCGGCCTGCTGGCAGCCGACCGGCTGGCCGACCGGGCCGGCCTCCTCGCGGAAATCGAGGCGCACGGGCCCCGCCCGGCGGGCAACCCGGTCAACCTCGGCATGGATGCGGGCGGCCCGGCCTTCGCCGAGGCGCTGGCGCCGCTGCTCGCCGACGAGGGCAACGACGCGGTGCTGTCGATCCACGTGCCGACGATCCGCTCCGAGCCCCAGGCGGTCGCCGCCGCCGTGGCCGAGGCGGTGGGCAGCGCGCGCAAGGGGCAGTCCCGCAAGAAGCCCGTCTTCGCCGTCTCCCTGGGCGAGGCCGGCGCGGCGCGGGAGACCTATGCCGGGGCCGGCATCCCGCATTTCTCCACGGATTCCGAGGCGATCGAGGGGTTCCTCCACCTCGTCCGCTACCGGGAGGCGCAGGACGACCTGATGCGCACCCCGGATTCCCTGCCCCGGGACTTCTCCCCCGACACGGAGGCGGCCCGGCGGATCGTCGCCGACGCCCTGCGCCAGGGCGCCTCCTGGCTCGATCCGATCGCCGTCGGCGCCCTGCTCGCCGCCTACCGGATCCCGGCCGTGCCGCTGATCCTCGCCCCGGACATCGACGCCGCCGCCGCCGCGGCCTGGCCGCTGATCGCCGCCGGCGAGGCGGTGGCCCTGAAGGTCGTCTCCCCCGACATCGTCCACAAGTCCGACATCGGCGGCGTCCACCTCGACCTCACCAGCGAGGCCGACGTGCGCGAGGCCGCCCGCCACATCCTCACCCGGGCCCGCCGGGAGCGGCCGGACGCCCGCGTCACCGGCTTCGCCGTGCAGCCGATGGTGCGCCGGGGCCGCCGCCGGGAGCTGATCGCCGGGCTCGCGGAGGATCCGGTCTTCGGCCCCGTGGTGGTGTTCGGCCGGGGCGGCACCGCCGTGGAGGTGATCGACGACCGGGCGCTCGGCCTGCCGCCCCTCGACCTGACCCTCGCCCGCGACCTCATCGCCCGGACCCGGGTGGCCCGGCGCCTCGACGCCTACCGGGACGTGCCCGCCGCCGACCTGCCGGCCATCGCCCTGACGCTCGTGAAGATCGCCCAGCTCGCCGCCGACCTGCCGCAGGTGCGCGAACTCGACATCAACCCCCTGCTGGCCGACGAGACCGGCGTGCTGGCCCTCGACGCGAGGGTGCGGATCGGCCGGCTGCCGCAGGACCGCTACGGCGAGCGGGACCGGCGCGGGGGCGGCCATCCGGGCTTCGCGATCCGCCCCTATCCGGTGGAATGGGTGCGCGTCCTCAACGTCAAGGACCGGACGGTGCAGGTGCGCCCCGTGCGGCCGGAGGACGAGGGGCTGTTCCGGGTGTTCTTCGAAGGGCTCGACCCGGAGAGCCTGCGCCTGCGCTTCTTCGGGCCGGTGCGCGCCTTCAGCCACGCCTTCCTCGCCCGGCTGACCCAGCTCGACTATTCCCGCGCCATCGCCTTCGTGGCTGTGGAGATCGGCCCGGATGGCGGGGAGCGGATGCTCGGCGCGGTGCGCCTCCACGCCGACGCCAACCACGACAGCGGCGAGTACGCCATCGGCGTCGGGCGGGACGCCCGCGGCACCGGCCTCGCCTTCGCGCTGATGCGCCTGATGATCGACTGGGCGCGCTCGGAGGGGATGGGCTGCGTCGAGGGCACCGTATTGGCCGAGAACCGCCCGATGCTCGCCGTCTGCCGCCGCCTCGGCTTCACGCAGACGCGCGACCCGGAGGATCCGGGCGTGCTGAAGGTGAAGCTGGACCTCGCCCGGGGGACGTAGGTCGATGCCCTTGATAACAGTTATCCGCCCATGCCACATTCGGACGGGAGCGCCGCCATGCCCAGCAGTGCCAATCTCGGTCTGCACCTCGAACGCTACGTCACCGAGCTGGTGAAGACCGGCCGCTACAACTCGCGCAGCGAAGTACTGCGCGAGGGGGTGCGCCTCGTCGAAGAGCGGGAGAAGCGATTGGAGGCCCTCGACGCGGCGATCGCCCGGGGGCTCGCCGATGCGGAAGCCGGCCGGGTGGCGCCCCTCGATGAGGTCGCCGACCGGCTCCGCGCCAGATACCGCACGGCCGGTCAGCGCCGGGGCGGATGAAAGTCGTCGTCACCGCCGAAGCCGAGCTGGATCTCGAGCGGATCGGCGATTTCATCGCGCGCGACAACCCCGCCCGGGCACAGACCTTCGTCACGGAGCTGGTGGAGTGCTGCCTGCGGTTGAGCGATACGCCGCGGGCTTTTCCCCTGGTGGCCCGCTACGCCCATACCGGTGTCCGCCGCCGCGTCTTCGGCAGCTACCTGATCTTCTACCGGGTGGACGAGGAGGCCGGGCGGATCGACGTGCTCCACGTCCTCAACGGCGCACGGGAGTACGAGGCGATCCTGTCCACGGACGCACCCTGAAAAAAGGCCCCGCGCGGTGCCGCGCGGAGCCTTCCCACCGACCGGCGGGACGGCTCAGTGGCCGCCATCCGTCGCGTTGCGGGTCGCCTCGAACAGGAACCACGTCCGCTCCTCGGACTGGTCGATCCACTCCTCCAGCAGGGAGGTGGTCGAGACGTCGTTGGCCTCGTCGGTGATCTCGTGCAGCTCGCGCATGTGGGCAGTGAGTGCCTTGTTGTCGTCGCGCAGCTCCTTGAGCATGTCGAGGGGGCTGACATACTCGGCATCGTTGTCGGCCACGCGGGTCAGGGTCTTGGCCTGGCCCAGCGAGCGCAGCACCGTACCGCCGATCTTGCGGGCGCGCTCACCCACGTCGTCGATGATCGCGAAGATCTGCTGGGCCTGCTCATCCATCATCAGATGGTAGTCGCGGAAGTTCGGGCCGCTGACGTGCCAGTGGAAGTTCTTCGTCTTGATGTAGAGGGCGAAGAGGTCCGACAGGAGGACGGTGAGGCCCTCGGCGATCTTCTTGGTGTCGTTCGGATCGAGGTCGGTCGGGGTGTTGAGGCGGTCGCTCTCGATCCGGCTGACCGGGTTGGCCTTGGCCATCGTTCAGGCTCCATCGCTAGGGTCGAAACAGCCGCGTGCCGGTCCTCTCACGAACCGGCCGCGTTCTCCTGGGCAATGGTGAGGCACCCCGTTGGTTCCGCGGTTTCCCCCGCCGCATGGCAGGGCTTCGCTCAGCGGACAGTCTGGAACGGTTCCGAACTGCGGCGGGCGGGCACGGGGGGCGCGGCCGCCTTGGCGGCGGGCGCCCGGCTGCCGACGGACCCGGTCGCCGGCGGATCGGCGGGCCGGGGCGCGGCGGCGGCGGCGGCCGGCGCGGGGGCCGGGGATGCGGCCGGGGACGCGGCCGGCTTGGGGCTGTCCAGCCAGTAGATGTCGTCGCGGAACTGGGCGCGGCCGTCCGCCCCGGCATAGCCGGTGAGGTAGACGAAGGCGACCGGCACGGGCTTCGGCAGCTTGATGTCCCGCCGCTCGCCATCGGCGATGCCGGTCTCGATCTCCATCGCCCCCCAGGTCGAGCCCGGCCCGTTGGGTCCCTCGACCCCTTGGAGCAGCCAGCCCACCAGCTCCTTCACCTGCCCGACGCGGACGCAGCCGTGGCTGTGGAAGCGCACGGAGCGGGCGAACAGCGACTTGGCCGGCGTGTCGTGCATGTAGACGGCAAAGCGGTTCGGCATGTCGATGCGGACCTGCCCCAGCGAATTGTCCAGGCCGGAATCCTGCCGGAGGGTGTAGTTCGCGGCCTTCTCGGTCGCCCAGTCGACCTTCGTCGGATCGACCTCGGTGCCGCCCGGCCCCAGGATGCGGATGCGGTTCTTGGCGAGGTAGCCGGGGTTCTTGCGCATCTGCGGGATGATCTCGTTCTTCACCACGGAGATCGGCACGGTCCAGGTCGGGTTGAAGTTGATGTCGGTGATGCGGGTCTCGACGGTGGGCGTCGCCTTGTCGGGGGAGCCGACCACGGCGACGTAGCGGCGCACGACCTGTCCGTTCTCCACCGCCTCCACGGTGGCCGAGGGGATGTTCACGGCGACGTAGCGCTCGCCGAAGGGGAACTTCGTGCCCATCAGCCGCGCCGCCGAGGCGGCGAGCTGGCGCTGCCGCGTCTCGGCCGGCACGTTGAGGGCATTGATCGTCAGGCGCCCGAGGATGCCGCTGTCCGGCAGGCCGTGCCGGGCCTGGAAGGCCGAGACCGCCGCCACCAGGGGCGGGTCGAGCCGGTCGCTCGCCGGGGCGTCGGCGGGCAGGTCGCCCTCGAGGGTGAGGTGGTGGCGCAGGGCCGGGATCGCCGGATGGCGCTCACCCGGCTTCAGGCTCATCAGGGTGTCGGGCACCTTCTCCCAGCCGCCGGCCTCGGCGAAGGCGGCGTAGCGCTCGGCGGCGCGGAGCGTGTGCAGGAAGGTCTGCGGCGTGAAGGCCGGGACCGGGTCGGCGGAGACCTTGGCATAGACGAGGGGCGCCGGCTCCCGGCTCTTGCGGGCCGCCTCCAGCGCCTTGGCGGGGGCCGCCTCGGGCGAGGGGCTCGGCTGCGCCGCAGGCACCGGGGCGGGCTCGGCCGGCTTCGCGGCAGAAGGCTCCTTTGCCGGCTCTGTTTTGATCGGCTCCCCCTTCGCGGCGTCCTGCACGGGCGGAGGCGCCACGGCGGACACGTCCTGCGCGCCGGCGGGGCAGGCTCCGGTCAGCAGGGCGGACAGGCAGAGGCCGGCCGCGAGGGCGGCACGGGGGCGGCTCGGGGTCGGGACCATACGCGACTCTCCCGACGGCGCCGGAGGCGGCGCGGTCTGCCGCGAGAATGGGCCGCGATGGTTACCAATCCCCTGTGGGGCCACGTCCTCACGTTGTGTTGCGCAGGCGGGCCCGCGCGGCCGAATGATCGGGCGCGGCGCGGAAGGCCGCGATGAGGGCGTCCCGGAATGGTTTCGGGCGCATCCCCTCGTCCAGGGGCAGCGGGCGCTGGCGGAGGCCGTCCCGGCGGCGGTGGTCCGGGTGGTCGTTGAGCCATGTGTCGCCGTCGAACAGGCCCCAGGTGACGACGTTGAGGAGGGCCGGCTCGTCCAGGGCGACGTCGAGAATCCGGCGGACGACATCCGCCACGGCCCTGTCCCGGGCGGCGATGTCCGCCGGGAAGGCCTTGTCGTCGATGTCGAGTTCGGTGATCTCGATGCCGAGGCCCAACTGGCCGAGCTCCCTGAGGAAGCGGCGGAACTTCGTCGCGTCGAACGGGTGGTCGCCCACCAGATGGGCCTGGATGCCGAAGCGGCGGATCGGCACGCCGCGGGCGCGCATCCCCTCCAGCCGCTTCAGGGCGCGGCTGCGCCGGGCCTCCACCCAGTCGAAATCGTGCTCCAGGGAATCCTCGTTCCAGGCCAGGGCCGCCCGGGGATCGGCCTCGCGGGCGAGGTGGAAGGCGAGGTCGACATAGCCCGGCCCGAGGGCGGCGAGCCACGGCGTCTCCCGCAGGCCATCGGGCCGGCGCACGGGACCATAGCCAGCTAATATTTCGTTTACGACATCCCAGGACTCGATCATGCCCCGGTAGCGGCCGGCGACCGTGTCGATCCAGCGGCGCAGGAGGTCCTCGGCCTGCCGGGCGTCCGCACCGGCGAGGCGCGGGGCGACCCAGGCCGGCAGCGCCTCGTGCCAGACGAGGGCGTGACCGCGCAGGTGCTGGCCGTGGGCGCGGGCGAAGCGCACCACCGAATCGGCCGGGGCGAAATCCGTGCGGCCGGGCTCCGGCAGCACCACCGCCATCTTCATCTCGTTGTTGCCGAGCAGCAGCCCGCAATCCCGCGCCAGGATGGTCCGGAAGTCTGGGCTGCGGTTCAGCAGGTTCGAGGGCACGGCGGCTCCGAAGGCGAGGCCCTTCCGGGCCGCCGCCCCCTGCGGCCCGTCCGCCGCCCAGGAGGGCCGCCCGACCGGCCCGAAATCGGCTGCGGCGACGGCCGGGGCGGCGAGGCCGGAGGCCGCTGCCCCGGTGAGGAGGCTCCGGCGGTTCAGGGAGATCGACATCCGCTTCCTCGGCCCCGCCGCCCCGCGGGGCGATGGCCTTCCCGCCGGGCCGCACCATCTCAGGCATGCCGACGAAGATGGAGCACGATGCCATGTCCCGACACCCCGCGATCCGACCCGGCCACAGCGCGGTGGTGACGGGGGCCGCCAGCGGCATCGGCCTCGCCGCCGCGAAGGCCTTCGCCGCCTTCGGGATGAACGTGTGGCTCGCCGACCTGCCCGGGGAGGCCCTGGAAGCGGCCCGGGCCGAGGTCGGCCGCCTCGCCGCCGTGGACGTGCACGCGGTGCCGACGGACGTGTCCGACCGTGGCGCGATGGAGGCCCTGGCCGCCGCGGTGCTGCGCAACGGGCCGCCGGCGATCGTGATGCTGAACGCGGGCATCGAGGCCGGCGGCAGGCTGTTCTCCGACGCGGCCACCTGGGAGCGCATCCTCGGCACGAACCTGTGGGGCGTGATCGACGGCATCCGCGCCTTCGCCCCGGCCATGGCGGAATCGGGCCGGCCCGGTGCCCTCATCGTGTCGGGCTCGAAGCAGGGCATCACCACCCCGCCGGGCAACGCGCCCTACAACGTCTCGAAGGCGGGGGTGAAGGCGGCCACCGAAGCCCTGGCCCACGAGCTGCGCACCCGCGAGGGCTGCGCCACCACCGCCCACCTGCTGATTCCCGGCTTCGTCTATACCGGGCTGGCCAAGGCGCGGGGCGTCGCCGAGAAGCCCGCCGGCGCCTGGACGCCGGAGCAGACCATCGACTTCATGCTGGAGCGGATGGCGGCGGGCGACTTCTACATCCTCTGCCCCGACAACGAGACCACGCGCGACCAGGACGAGAAGCGCATGGCATGGGCGATGGGCGACATCATCGCGAATCGCCCGGCCCTGTCCCGCTGGCATCCGGATCACGCCGAGGCGTTCAAGCGGCACATGGAGGGGTAGGGCCGCCCCTCCTCCGGATCGATCCTCGAGTCCGGCGAGCGTCCCGATTTCGCGTCGAGGACGGCGGGCGGCAGGCCCCGCCCTCCTTCCGCCCTTGGCGCGGCTCCTGCACCGGGGTAAGCCCGCCCCCTCCAGGCTCGTTCGGGAGCCGCACCACGGGGCACGCCGCCACCTCACGGGAGCCGCCTTTGGCCACGACGATCATTCCCGTCGCCTCCTTCGACTGCGTCGTCTTCGGCGCCACCGGCGACCTGACCGCGCGCAAGCTCCTGCCCGCCCTGTACCACCGGTTTCGCGACGGGCAGATCCCGGGGACCAGCCGGATCATCGGCGCCTCCCGCTCGGACCTGACGGTGGAGGCCTTCCGGAAGCATGCCCGCGACGCCCTCAAGCGGTTCGTGACCGCCTCCGACCTGCCGGAGGACGCCCTCGGCGACTTCCTCGCCCACCTCGACTACGTCGCCGTCGATGGGACGGGCGAGGACGGCTGGGCGGATCTGGCGGACAAGCTCGCCGAACGGCCGGACCAGGTGCGGCCCTACTACCTCGCCACCTCCCCCGACCTCTACGGGGCGATCTGCCGGAACCTCGCCAAGCACGGGCTGATCGGCGAGAAGTCCCGCGTCGTGCTGGAGAAGCCCATCGGCAAGGACCTCAAGTCCGCCCAGGCGATCAACGACGCGGTGGGCGAGGTCTTCCCCGAATCGCAGATCTTCCGCATCGACCACTACCTCGGCAAGGAGACGGTGCAGAACCTGCTCTCGCTCCGCTTCGCCAACACCATCTTCGAGCGGCTGTGGACCTCGGACGTGATCGACCACGTCCAGATCACGGTGGCCGAGACGGTCGGCGTCGAGGGCCGCGCGGGCTACTACGACACGTCCGGGGCGCTCCGGGACATGCTGCAGAACCACATCCTGCAGCTCCTCTGCCTGACGGCGATGGAGAGCCCCCTCAACCTCGAAGCCAACTCCGTCCGCGACGAGAAGCTGAAGGTGCTGCGCGCCCTGAAGCCGATCACCGCCCACGACATCCAGGCGGTGACGGTGCGCGGCCAGTACGTGGCGGGGGCGGTGAACGGCCAGCCGGTGACCGGCTACCTCGACGAGCTCGGCCACGAGAGCCGCACCGAGACCTTCGTGGCCATGAAGGTGGAGGTGCAGTCCGGCCGCTGGGCGGGGGTGCCGTTCTACCTGCGCACCGGCAAGCGCCTGCCGCAGAAGCTGTCCGAGATCGTGGTGCAGTTCCGCGCCTCGCCGTTCTCGATCTTCCCCGAGGAGGCGTTCGGCCGCGAGCCGAACCGCCTCGTCATCCGCCTGCAGCCGCAGGAGGGCATGAAGCTCGAGGTGATGACGAAGGACCCCGGCCCCGGCGGCCTGCGCCTGCGCCCGACCGACCTCGACATCTCCTTCGAGGAGACCTTCAAGCAGCGCTACCCGGACGCCTACGAGCGGCTGCTGATGGACGTGGTGCGCGGCAACGCCACCCTGTTCATGCGCCGGGACGAGGTGGAGGCCGCCTGGGCCTGGGCCAGCGGCATCCTCAACGCCTGGGCCGAGCGGCCCGAGGCGCCCCGCCCCTACCCGGCGGGCTCCTGGGGGCCGACGGCCGCCATCGCCCTGATCGAGCGCGACGGCCGCACCTGGCACGAGGAGCTGCGGATCTGAGGCCGGGCGGCTTACGGCCAAGCTGCCCTTTTCCGGCCAAGCCGGCTTCCGACACTGTGCCCCCGCCCGGGACCGGGCGGGGCTCACGGGAATCGCCATGCAGGACCGCCACAGGACCGAGACCCTCGCCGCGGAGCGCCGCCTGGAACGGTCGGTCGATGCCGTGCTGCGGATCATCGACGCCGCCCAGGCCGAGCGGCAGACGGCGCCGATCCGCGACGCGCGTGATCGCCTGGGCCAGGTCTACCGCATGACCCGGCTGGCGCGGGCCAAGGAGCGTCTTCCCGCCCCGTGAGCCCGAATCCCGCCGGGGCCCGCCGCTCGGACGGCGGCGGGGGCCCGGCCCGCGACGCGGACGGAGGCCGGCCGGGGCCATTTCCGCCCAAGGTGTGACACCCGCACCCCTGGCCTGATCGGGCTGCATCGGTAGAACGGTTGGGACCACCGGGACTGCTCACGCTTGAACGACCACGCAGACGGCGCGCGTATCGACGCCGAGATCGCCAGCACCGTCGTCGGCTCGGATCCGTTCGCGGCGGCCGTGCGGGCGACGCGCATGCCGATGGTGATCACCGACCCGCGGCTGCCGGACAACCCGATCGTGTACGTCAACGAGGCGTTCGTGAAGCTGACGGGCTACGGGCGCGGGGAGATCATCGGCCGCAGATGCCGCTTTGTCCAGGGGCCCGAGACGGACCCGGCGGATGTCGGGCGGGTCAGGGACGCGATCGAGCGGCGGGTCACCATCGAGCTCGACCTGCGGAACCGCCGCAAGGACGGGACAACGTTCTGGAACCGGCTGATGGTCTCGCCGGTGTTCGCCGCCGACGGGGAGCTGACCTACTTCTTCGCCTCGCAATACGACGTGACCCTCGAGAAGGAGCGGCTCGTGCTCCTGCAGAAGGACCGGGACGCCCTGGAGGCGGAGTCGGCGCGCCG
>NZ_JAKSXW010000063.1 GCF_022829405.1 Methylobacterium sp. J-076 | reverse complement strand
CTCAGGGTGGACCGCGAACAGTTCAGGGGCCGTCCACCCCTGCCGGTGCGCCTCAGCACCGAGCCGGTCGCAGAATTCCATCGCGGCCTCGCGGATCGCGGCCCATTTCGCCGGCAGCAGGTAGCGGCAAGGCGAGGCGTGCGGCGACAGGTTCTCCAGGGCGCCGCGCCAGATCGCGGGGGCATCGGGGAGCATGGTGAGGGTGAGGCCGGATGACATGCGGCCGAGCTACCGCAAGGCTGCCGGGGGGGGCCATGAGACCGCAGGCGGGTTTACCATGCTCCCGTCGCCCTATCTTGGCCGGCATGAACGAGCTAGCCGCCGCCAATGCCATCGCCGCCAAGGACGCGGCCGAAGCCCTCATCGCACTCGGCTGGCCGATCCATCCGAACGGGCCCGACATGGATGGTTGGCTCGTCGGGGGCGCCTACATGACCGATGATGATCTGCTGACGCTCGCAGTCTACAACGGCGTTCGACCGCCGCACGAGCGGGTCCAGTAGCCCATGGCGAAGGAGCCATCCGAGTCGCCTCTCGATCCGGTGGAGGCCCTAAAGCACATTCGGACGATCATTGAGGCGACGGCCGAGTGCGTCTACGGCACGCCAGCCGAGGCTCCTCTCCGCGAGATCCGCAACATCCTCGACAAGGCTCTCCCACCTCGGGTGCGCCGGGAACCCTATCGGCGGCAATGACCCACCGTTACGAGGCAACCAGCTAGCCGCGCTCGAGCCATCGCCTCGACGCCCGGCGAATCGCGCCTCGGCGCCTATCCAACCGCCTTGCCCCTATTGGCAGACATGGGCCTCGTCATCGAGCGCCCTGCCTCCCGCATCGCACATCGCGACGGGCGGGCATGGTTCCTCACGGCAGAGGGCCGCGAGACCGTTCGGGCCTATGGAGAGAACGAGACATGAGAAGCGACTGCACCGACGAGGCCGCGCGGTTGCCCAGCGCTGCTCTGAGGGCGCTCGGGGATGGCCCGGTCGCATGGGCGAGATGCACGGCGCTGGGTTAATGAAAGCTTAACGGTAGCGCAGCGACGGGCGATGGAGATGGCCGAACCCCGCTACCCGGCCACCACCTACTCGTCGGGCCAAGGCGATCCCGTCCCTCGTCACCGCCGCAAACCGCGCCGAGCTTACGACCGCGAGGGGCGCGAGATCCGGCCGATGGATCTGGCGAACGCGTCTCAGAACGGGGTCCGGCTCATCCGCGCAATCTGCCCGCCGCCATGCCGGCATGAGGGGGAGGTGCCCTTAGATCGCTTCCCGACGACGATGGCGGTTGGAGATGTCGGGTTGCGCCTCCGCTGCTCGGCCTGCGGGCGGAAGGGGCCGGATACGGAGCCGGTGTGGCCGCCGCGATAGGGGCGGGGCCAGAAGGCATCAGGGCTTTGACTTGTCCTTACGCAGCAGAGCGGCGGTGGCCCGGTATGCCGACGCCAGGGCCGCTGCGCGATACTCGTCGCTGTGCGGTCCTGAAGGTAGCGCCTCGGCACGCGGCCGAGCGGGGTGTCTATGGCGTTCCCGCCATTCTCCGACCCACCTCAACGTGGTGATGATGCGACTTGCTAAGCGCTCATGTTCGAGATCTCCGCGGGATGCGGCACTGCGGAGCGCATTCGCGGAGACAGCCCCATCGGGGAAAGCAAGGCGAGCCGCCGTCTCTAACCGTAGCGGCGTGTCGTCGGTGATCTGGGAGCGCTCCACGGTGATCGGGCCAGATCGATCCGGCCATGGGGCAGGGCGCTTCATAGCGAGATGATCCGCAAGTGATCTGCCGTTGCTTTCGACCCCTTTGGCGCCGCCTCCACGATGACGGCATCATCCTTGAACACCACCCGCACGTCTGGGTAGCCCGCGGCCCGCATAGCGCGGATAGCGCGGGCGATGTCGGCTTGGGTCACCTTGGCGGCAGTACGGGGCATCGGGTCCTCGTTCAAACCCTCCCTCCGCTGCATCGCCTCAAGGTCGGCGCTCAGGGCTTCGCGGATCGGCGCGTAGACGCCACCGTACTTCTCCACGACGCGGTTCGAGAACGCCAACGCTCGCTCGACGTGAGCATCTGTCATAGGCTGGCCCGGCTCCGGTCGCCTTGGCCCATAACGCCCTGATGCCCTCACTTCGGGACACGCCGCCACGGTGGACCACGTAAGGTCGGGTCTTTTTCGGCGGCTTCCCTCGCATCATAGGCCCGCTTCCAGCGGTCGAAGTCGTTCTCTTCCGGCTCAGGGGTGCCGCTAGAGGGAAGCCCGCTGAGCCGATCAAGGGCAATATCTATCGCCCGCCTATCCCATCGACGTGTCCCTGGTAGCGCGCCTGGAAGCCTACCGATGGCGACCCAATGCCTGAAGCCGCTCGGGGTGAGGCCGCAATAAGCTGCTGCTTCACCAACTGAGATGCAGCGGGGTTCGAGGAGGCGGCGGTCGGTCGCCATCGCTTCTCTCGCTAGGTGGTGCTCGATCCAACAAGCAGAAAGCTCGGTAGAAACCGTGGTAAGCTTAGACTGCTCGGCAAGCCCAAAACGCGGCGCCCTAGCCGAACGTCACGGCCGTAGGATTGCCGAGTGCCCCGGAGATCCCCGGCGCGGTCGCTTCCCAGGCTTCCGGTAGGGAGTGACACGAGCCGCCCGTGAAGGCGGCGGAGGCAATTCGACGGTGGCGAACCGGGCATCAAATCGGCGCGCTGATAGCCACAGCACCGCGAGCCCAGCGAAGCCGAAGGCAACGCCGAAAGCGGGCAGTCCGTAGCTGATCCAGAAATCCGAGCCCATGCCGTTAATCCTCGCTGCGCAGGAACCGGTATGCTGCGAGAGCTACTGAGAATAGGACAAGGAAAGCCGCCGGACCAGTCCACCACGGATGGGTGGCAGGGGACTGCGCTGCTCCACCGGACGGCTGGCCGAAGTTCGGGATGATGGTTGACGCCGCCAGGATGCCGAGGCCGATGGTGTTGGCCGTAGTGGCGAACAGCTTCACGCGCTCATTGAAGCGCTTCGCCGCAACCTTGCGCTCCGCTGACCGCTCGCGCGCCGTCACGACCCCTTCCGTTCCCGGAACCGGATCCCAGCGCCGCCTCCGTTCTCGGGGATGAATTCGATCCCTGCGGCTTCGAAAGTCGATTGAATGGCTTCGAGCGTCGAACGCTTCGCGTCCGATCCATTCTCAATCCGAGTCACGGTGTTTGCCGTGATGCTGGCTCGCTCAGCGAGTTCGCGCACGCCCCAGCCCAACGCGGCTCGCGCCATTCGCATCTGCGCTGGGTTCATTGTGATTTTGTCCAAATGCGAGTTGACACTGTACCATCTGTGCGATAGGTACACTGTACCAACGCAATGCGACGTTGGCAACGCGGACTGCTACAAATGTCCAACCGCCGCCCCCTCAACTGGAACGCTGCCCTCCGCGACTTGAACGGCGACCGCCTCGCCGTCGTCCCCGGCCTCGTTACCGCCCGCAATCGTGTCTCGGCCTTCGCCGGCTTCCGCAAGGCCCGTCCGGTTCAAGGCCGCGAGGACGGCACCATTGCAAGCCGAGCCGCCATCTTAGTGTCGAATAGGCTTTGGGCGCTCGCCCGTGAGACCATCGCCATGCCGCCGCCCAAGACCATGGACGGGTTGCGCGCCACGGCCCTTGCCTCTGTGATCCTATGCGAGGCCGAACACTCGGAGGATGATCCCACGACGCTTGCGGCAATCGGGGTGACGCGCGCAGCTCTGTCCGTGACGGGCACGCCGCTCCCGCCCGGTTTCGTTGGCTTTGGAGACGAGACCGACCACGAGGCGCGCGATGACGCCCTTCCAGAGCATCCCCCAATGCCCAACGTCGTCGCCTTCACGCCCCGCCCTCGCCCGCCTGAACAGGCAGCTCCAGCGCCGCTCGCCGGCCTCGCCCTTCGCGCCTGCCTTGAGGAGGCAGCGCAGACCGCTCTCGACGCAGCGGACAAGATCATCGCTGCCCTGGATCGCATCGACGGCGAGGATGCCGAGACCACCATAGACCCGTGCCCCGCTATGGCGGCGCAGGTGGTACGGCTGGGCGACCTAGGGAGTTTTGCAACCAGTATCGCGCGCCCGCGCGAGGAAGCCCCTGCCGAGCCCGAAGTGCCGCAGGATGAGGCCCGGACCGAACCCGCACCGGCCGAGTCCGCTTCCGTCGCGACGGCAGAGGTCCGCGACCTGTTCCCGCCGCTGCCGTGGGGCGGCGCTGGCAATGTAGTGGCCGCGGCTGGTTGCATGGTCCTGGCTCTCGTCGGGATGCGCGCCTGATGCCGACCACGCTCCCCACTGCTACCGCCCGGCCCGTCCGTCGTCTGTCGTTGGGCGAGACCGTCCGGTTCCTGTTCCTTGTGGCCGAGGTCCGCTTTTTGGACCTACGCCTGTCCGTGCTCCACAGCGGCGCCGAGCGGCGAGGCCGCGAGCCTCACGGGCCGACCCTGTTGCGCCTCGTGCGGCACTGGCTGGCCGTGCATGAGCGGATCGGAGCCCTACTGCCCGGCATCCCGGAGCCGCCCCATGTTCAGCAGGTCCGCGTCGTGTTGGGCTTCCTGACCGAGCGCACCTAAATTTCAGTTCCGCCCCTGGCAGGGCGGAAGCGGCTGGGACTGGCACCCTCGCGTCGGAGCCCGACCGCACCTGTTCTAAGGGGCAGGCTTCGAGCGTCCGGCCTCAACGTTGACTTAACCACACGCCCCGGCCGACATGGGCGGTCCCGGCTAGGCTCGCTCTGGCGAGTCGTGAGCCGGCATCAGGAGACATCGCCGAGAGATAGACCCTGAAAAGCAAACACCCCCGTCCCGGCAAGGACGAGGGTGCTGAAAACCTGGGGCCTTGTGAGGCCGACGTGACTGTCCCTCACAAGCCATGACCTCCCCCGCGGAGTCAAGCTGAAACGTAAGTTTCGGCGCCGGGATCGGCTTGCCTGGACCCTAGACGCGGCCTGTGAGGGACCGTGAACGATGGACTATGCCGACGCGATCCGCCGACAGGCGGAGGACGCGCCGCGCGCCGCGCTGCCCGCGGTGACGGCTGCCTTGTGGCGCGCATTCGCCGAAGGGCATGTGAGTGAAGCTGAAGCCGAGGCGCTGTCAGCGCTGATCGAGCTCCGGCAGGTTTCCCCCCGATCCGGAGGAAATTCCCGCCCCCCCATTTCGGGGACCCAAAAGCTCGGTGGAGCCGACGCCGACCGGCTTGCTCCTCAGGATCGCCACAGAAGCCCCAGGACGGGCGTCGGCTCACGACCGCGATCCGATGCCAGCCTTGAGCGCCGTCGTCGCTGGGCAGCTTCTGGGCGGCTTCCTCCGGCCCTTGCGGCACGGTTCACCCTAGCCGAGCAAGCGGCCCTGGCCCTTGTGGCGGCGGAAACCGCGCGGCGCGGCGACTGTCGGTTGTCCGTGCCCCACATCGCCGCCGTGGCTGGCGTGGCCGAGACGACGGTGCGCAACGCGATACGCGAGGCGAAGAAGCTCGGACTCCTCACCGTCGAGGAGCGACGGCTCACCGGCTTCCGCAACGACACGAACGTGGTCCGCATCGTCTCGCCGGAGTGGACGGCTTGGCTACGGCTAGGGCGGAAGGGCGATCCACTATCCAAATCTGGATCGTGCGCCCGCCACGCTAAGCCTGGGGGGGGTGGGTGCAAATCCCCGAACCGGACTCCTACTCAGGTTCTAGAACACGGAAAAACGAGGGCCGAAAAGGCGTTGCGAGATCGATCAGCAAACCCGAAATCGCCATTACGAACGGCGTTGCGGGTCGCTGGCGCATGAGGCCGGCCCTTCGCTATGCAAGGCGCCGCGCCGGCCTCACGCTGATGATAGTGAAAGAGCTACCGGGGGTACGAACGAACTCCGCTGCCCTTACGACGCAACGAAGCAGGTCCCTTCATCGATCAGGCTGCAATGGTGTCGCCAAGCTGTTCAGAACGCCTCTGTTCGGTGGATTGCGGGCCGGACAGACCAAGGTCTTGAGACGCCATCTGAGCGGCGCCTACTTCTTGAGATATCGCCAGCGCAAGAAAACGTGCACGCTCGGCCCAACGATCTCGCTCTCGCCGTACAATAGCGACTTGGTCATCGGATAATGCCAGCGAAACCTGGAGCGTATCGATCTCTGTCCGCAACTCGCTGGTGCGTTGACGCTCGCTAGCCAGAGCAGCCTTCAGTGTCCGGAGCGCCGCCTCAATCGCAGTCTGCGACGTGTGTGTCATATCGCTAGCGAGAGAAGGGCGTTGTCCAGCGTTCTCGATTAACGCCACCCGCTGCTCATCAGCCATCGGTGCTACCCGGGAGCCTACTCCGTCCGGTCGGAGTTGCGCGATCTCCGTCCTCACCTGATCGACATCGAGCCCTGTTACTGCTGAAGCTTTGTCTATAGGGCCGCGGAACGCCGGGACTGGCATGCGCTCCTCTTCCAGCACCAATCCGTGCAACATGCCGAAAACGGCCTCGCCGTCCAGTTTGGACAGATCGAAACCGCTCTCGGCCGCCAACTGGCTAAACTGTGCTCGTCCAGCAGAGGATTGGCCAACGAACGCCATGGACCAGTTCGCGAAACTGCGGCTCTCTGTCGGCCCGCACTGAAGCACTGTCACGTCGCCGTGCCGAATATCGCACTGTATTCGCTCGAAGGTTTCCTCAACCGCTTGGCGTGGGCCTTCCAAGACCTGAGCGAAGGCACCCGTGTTAAACATCAGTGCCCCGGTGACATTAACCTTGCTATTATTGCGTTTTGACGCTTCTAGAATCTGCGTAACCGCATTCGCTATCTCCGATTCCCCTCCATCAAGCATGTTTTTGCTGACGTATATTAGACGATAGAGATCGATCATATGAATTTCCTAGTCAGACGATGGATTTTTGATCTGCGAGGAAGCTCAACAGATCATCAGCCGGGATGGGTTTACTGATGAGATAACCCTGGACGTCTGTGCAGCCCTCTAGGCGGATGCGCTGCATTTGTTCCGAGGTCTCGACGCCTTCAGCGACCGTCGTCATGCCTAGGCTCTTACCCAGCCCCGCGATGGCACGGATAATCGCCTCCCCGTCCGGCTTGCTAGTTAGATCCTTGATGAAGGAGCGATCGATCTTGATCTTGTCGAATGGAAACGAGCGCAGGTAGCTCAGAGACGAGTAGCCGGTACCAAAATCGTCCATAGAGACGCGGACGCCGAGTTCCCGAAGGCGGTGCAGGGTTTGGAGCGTCTTCTCATTCTCCCGGAGCAGTACGCCCTCGGTGATCTCCACTTCCAACCGCTGAGCCGACAAGCCCGAACTCGCCAAGGCCGAGATAATCGTTTCCACCAGCCGGTCACTCTTGAACTGCGCCGGCGAGACGTTCACGGCCACTGACATGTGGTCAGGCCAAGTCATTGCGTCTCGACAGGCTTGGCGTATGACCCATTCTCCGATGGGTACGATCAGACCGATCTCCTCAGCCAGCGGAATAAAGTCGAGCGGCGAGATCATCCCGCGCTCGGGATGGCACCAGCGGATCAGGGCCTCGCAGCCGATCAGCCTGTCGCTCTCTAGCTGCAGCTGCGGTTGGTAGTGCAGTTGGAACTCGCGGCGCGCCAGGCCCTGGCGCATGTCGAGTTCGAGCTTTCGCCGCGCCTGCATACGCGCGTCCATCTCAGGTTCGAAGAACCGGTAGGTCCCACGCCCATCAAGCTTGGCTCGATAGAGGGCGAGGTCGGCGTTCTTCAGGAGCTTGTCGGCATCTGCCCCGTCCTCAGGCGCGAGGGCGACGCCAACACTCGCACCGATAGTGAGAAGATGACCCTCGACCATGTATGTTCGGCCGATCAGATCAACTAAGCGACGGGCCAGGGCCTGCGTGCTCGCGGCGTCGCGAACGCCAGCCTGGAGAATGACGAACTCGTCGCCGCCGATCCTCGCTATAGTGTCGGTGGGCCGCACGGTCGAGCGCAACCGATCTGCGACCTTTTTCAGGAGCGCATCGCCGATCGGGTGGCCGAGGGTGTCGTTGACCGGTTTGAAGCGGTCGAGGTCGACGAGAAGCAGCGCGCACGCCTCACCGTTGCGCTCTAGGCGAGCCAGTGCATGCGAGAGGCGTTCGCGCAGGAGTAGTCGGTTTGGCAACCCAGTGAGCGGATCTTGCCGCGCCATCTCGTCGGCGCGCGCTTCGCTAGCTTTGCGCCTGCTGACATCCTCTACGGTCGCGACCCAATCGTCCCCGACGGGTTGAAGCTCGATGTGTAGGGTTTGGCCATGACCGGCCACCTCGAACGAAACAGCTACCCGGAGATCGCGTGCTTGCCGGAGGGACTGAAATACCTCTGAACGCGGTTGCCCAGTTCCGGCGCACAAGGCGTGAAGCAATTGCCTGGTAGAAGGAGCCGTTGTTGGTTCCAACTTCAACTCGGTGAAGAGGCGCAGGGCTGGGGCCGTGGACGCGATCACCCGTCCCGCGGCATCAATCATGAGGAGACCGTGCCGGATCACGTTGAGGTAGCGCCCCCAAGAAATGGAGGGTGCGCCACCGCGGTCTGACCGAATGGCATGGAGCGCCGTCTCACGCCGTAACGCACCGAGGCTGTGCAGATCAGCACTCATGTATGTTAGCTCTGGCTTGAGGCAGCTGACCGGATGATTGCACCGTCATACTTAGATGCAGAAAGTTAATATTAGACTACATCCTAGTCTGCGTCATCGCGATAACTGAGAGTCCCTCGGTTCGCCTAGCAGCAGTCGAGATGGCAGAGCGTGGCAACTACTAGCTTCTTGTAGATCATTCGCAGGCGCATGAGGCCGCCGCTGTGCTGTGAAAGGCCATGCGCCGGCCTCATGCTGATGGTGTGGAAGGGCTGCCGAAAAGCAGCGGACGACATCGACCGATCAAATCGCATCAGAGCATATTCATGGCAGGACTGGCCAGCGTCTGCCGCGACGGTATGTGGGCCAAGCGATCACCCCACCAAACACGAGTTACCGATGTCACCATCTCCGCGGACGTCGTCGTTATGAGCGAGCGAACTGATCACGAGCATCGCCTCAACAAGGACGAGGACATACCTTTTCTTTCTGAAGATGTTCGACGCCATCTCGGTCGTATACTCGCGTCCGCCTACGAGGAGCCGAGCAACGAGACAGATAGCGCTGAGCGCTTTTCGAACCTTATCGTAAAGCTTAAAGTCGCTCTTGATAGAGACGATCTTAGCGTCAGCAGCAACTTTCAGGTTGGATTACTCGACGCTGCACCCGCTCTTCGCCGGTTTGCTAAGTCATTGACCCACGATATGACTGCGGCAGACGACCTCGTGCAAGAAACCATGCTGCGGGCATGGCGGGCCCAAGCCAGCTTCGTGCCGGGGACAAACCTAGAGGCATGGACCTTCACGATTATGCGTAACCAGTTCTACTCTCGCCATCGCAAGAATCGTCATGAAGTACAGGACGAAAACGATGTCCATGCCTCCCGCTTGACTACGCTACCGGAGCAGGAAGGCCACTTAGACCTTCAAGATGTCCACACCGCTCTTGGTCGCCTCACGCCCGTCATGCGCGAAGCGCTCGTACTCATAGCTATCGAGAACCTTAGCTACGATGAGGCCGCTGCGGTGATGGAGTGCCAAGTTGGTACTGTGAAGAGCAGAGTGTGGCGGGCGCGGGCACAGCTCGCGCGCATACTTGGCTACGACGGTGCGGCTATCGGCGGTGACAGCCTCATGTCCTCCGCGATGGAGGATAGACCCTAATGACAGTGGGCTAGCTTGGAGGGTCGGCACGGCGGGAGATCGGGATACCGCAAGCGCCGGCCCACGGCCCAACGACAGTTCTATGATGCCCGACAGGTCTAGTAGCGGCAGATAGCGAGGGTCACGGTCCTGCCATCCTTGGAGGAGGACCAAGCTCGCAAGTCGCCAGTTGAAGCCTGAGGCCCACCCCCTGGGGCTAACGGGGGCAGGCCTCAGTTGCGACTATGCCGACGAGGCAGCGTACCAAAGAGCCCTGTCTTTGGAGCCGGTGCACTGCTTTCGAGTGCGTTCAGGCCTTGGCCTGGTCGCTGGGTACGAAGCTGATCGAGAGAGGCTAACGCGGCGTTACGGAAGCAGCAGCCTCAATTCCTGAAGCGATTTTTCGCCCATGAAGTGATTAGCGGTTTCCAGGAGTCCCGCTGGTCCCAGCCGGCTTTGATCCTGATCCTGCGTCATTTGCCCCGGTGCTGTTCATGGTGCCAGAACGGCTCATCCCACCAGTCGTGGGGCCGCTACCGGCTGCACCGGGTGAAGACCCCGCGCCGGCATCATTCGGGCCGGTGCTGTTCGCGGTCCCTGAACGGCTAGAGCCGCCCGAACTGCCTTCTGCTGCCATCACAGGGCTGCTGAGGGCGAGGACGGCTGCGATGGTGAGTAGTGCCTTCATTGGCGTGTCTCCCTGTTGTCCGCTGGTCGGATGGAAGAGCCCGCCATGCGGTAACAAGGCAATCGCGCGTCCGTGAACCCGTTCCTTATCGAAGCCTCGTGGGTTTATGTCCCTGACCTCGGTTATCTGTAGGGCCCGCTGAACAAATCACCTGACGCCTTCCGCCGGAACAGCGTCCGCCAGCGGCGCCTTTGATGCTCCGGCCGGTCGTGGTTCATGTGGCAGCGCTGGCAGAACGCCGCGAGGTTAGCGTTCGCGTTGTCCGCCGTGTCGTGGTTGCGGTGGGCTGCAGCCAGGACCACCCGCGTCGTCCGCACGGATCGCAGCACGTCGTCCGCCCCGACCGCCAGGCAGATGATCTGGCCCGCTCCATCGCGCCAGGAACCGGCCTGCGCGTCCCACCAGCGGCCGTCCCCGAGATGCCAGATGGTTTCCCCGTGCGGGCGCGCGCAAGCCTCACAGCGCCCGCCAGCGCGACGGAAGCGGATCACCGCCGAAAGCTGCGGCCAGTCGATGGGGTAGAAGTAGCGATGCTCGCGCCGGATCGGCATGATGGGGGTTGAAGCGTGGCAGCGGGATCGCCTCTCGCATAGGGCTCGATCTCTGGCAACGGATGAGGGATCGCCTGAAGTCGCTGGGATCCGCGCGGGGGGCTGGCGGCCGAGCCATGCGATGACGGTCTGCGGGCGTTCGGCAGAGCGGACGAATATGAATATAGGTCCCACTGCAGGGCGTGCCTAAGGCCTCGTATGCAGTACTCAGTTCGCGCTATTCTTCAACGCGAATCACCTAAGAGGTTTGCGTGGCAAAGTTTGATTATATTCCGATCCTGCGATGGAAAGAAGGAGAGAAAAACGCAATTCGTTCGCTCCTCCCAGCAGACAAAGCGAACATGACGCCGATGTTTCTGCTCGAACCGGAGCAATACAAGGTTCGAAAGGCAACTAAGAAGACAGCAGCCGTCCCATCTGCCGACCACTTCGTTGCGCAGGTCGCTGCGTTCTGGGGGAAGGACGCCTTCTATCTCGATGCGAGTGGCATAGCGGCACCGGCGGGGACGCAGCACCCCGTCATTGCAATTGCGGCCGCCGCTCGGGCACATGGGCTCAAGCTGATCCCAGCGACCCCGTTGGGCGCACCGGCGGCATATACGGCCGCGGTCGCAGCGATCGTGCAGCAGGATCAGGAGGGGGTTGCCCTACGCATTGATCTCCAAGAGTTCACGTCCGCCGCGACATGGGCTCCTACCTGGCCCTTCCCTTTGGCCGAGACGGACCTGATCGCAGATTTCGGAGACGACATCGGATCGGTGACGAAGCTCGGAAATATCGTCCAGACCGTCTTTCAGCAGCTGCACGCCGGCAAGGATTGGCGGACGGTCACGATCGCCGGTACCTCGATGCCCGCCAACTTCGCTGGCATGCAACAAGGCGTCTACACCATTCCCATGGAGACGTTGGCCTTATGGCAGATGCTGCACCCCGTGGTGCCGTACCGCCTAGACTACGGTGACTATGCGACACCGCCCCTTGGGGTAATCCCGCCAGGCATCGTCTGGGGCTACCCGATCAACGTCCGATACACGCTCGTCGGCCAATACCTGATCTGCAAGGGGGTGAAGACGAGAGGATCAGGCGCAGTTGATGCGGCAGTCCAGCTAACCGGTCACGCCCAAACCATCGTCCAACAAGCGAACCGGAACCGGCTGACCGGCTGCTGGGCCGATGATGAGATCGACGCCATTGCCGCCGGCGCATCCCCGCAAGGGCTACTCCACTGGGTGAAAATTGGCGTGAACCAGCATCTGACGCTGCTGCGCCGTACCTTGCCCTAGCCACCCCTGCCGGACCTTCAGCGCGGCTCTAACCTCGTCTCGGAGTGTGTCGATAGGCATCTCCGAGGCCATGCGCTGGACCAAGATTTCGACTGGTCGCGAGCGAAAGCCTCGCGCGAGGCCGTGCCGGTCGAGAACGTCTAGAGCTTCGGCACGCCACAACAGGCGGGCGATCTGAACAGGGATGGCCGCGGGGTTACGGACGGGCTGGCGATCATCATGCAAGCCCACGCCCCGAACGTCTGACCCCGATGCAAGCAGCACGCCCCACCACTCAGGCACGATCGCAACCGCCTTCGTGGCATGTTTCTCGGCGACCACCAGCGTCACGCGGTCGAAAACCTGACTGTAGAGGTCAGCTTGCGTGGGAAGGCGCTCTAGGGTGTCGCGCTCGCTCTTGAGCTCAAAGCCGTGCAACTCGCCGTTGATGACCGCAATGTCGACGCGCACGGATCCAGCCCAGATCCCCATCTCCTGCACGACGCGGGTGCCCGCATCGCCGGCATGGAGGTGATCCAGATAGGCCAGGACAGCCGTTCGAACGTCGCGGTCACGCACGACTGATCATTCCTCCCAGAGACAGCACCGCTCTGCGGCGGTTGCCGACACAACGAACGTGCCAGGGGTATGCGCCGAGGAATTGAAGAACTCCATCCATGGCCGTGTCACACGGTATCGCAGGTAGTTTCATAGCTTCCTCGCCCTGATGCATGCCTGGCTGCACCATCGCTTTTGCGCTCACCATTCCTGCTCGTTGAAGGACACTCCAGTCCTGAGCCAATCCTGGCGATCTTAGGATCTATCGACGGGCAGGCCGCATCCCGGCATTCTGGGGCCCGACACCGCCGAGGCCCCATGTCCCGCCCCAACCAAGCCCTGTTCGCGTCCGTCGCCATCACCGTGTTCGGGCTCGGGATGGCGGGGCTGCATTACCTCACGACCGGGTTTGGCGAGGAATTCGGGGCAGGGGTCGCGGTTGGCGGGCTTATCGGCATGGGCCTCACCTTCCTAGCGAGCCGGCAGGCCCGCGAGACCCCCTAGTTCCTCTTGGCCGGCGCCTCGAACCGTAAGGTTCATAAGCTTCCGCGCCGTGTCGCTGCTGATATCCTTGGCTCGCACGGAACGGCCGAGAGCCGCGAAGGCGCGGCGGGCGCCCTCGCGATCCGGCCCCGTCTCAGTCAGGATGCGTGCAAGGTCCGCGTTCCGCCGCTCCCGTAGCGAGTCCCCGAAGCCTCGAAACACCGTCTTGCCGACATCGGCGGCGGCCGAGCCGAAGTTCAGGTCCAACAGGTTCTTGATGATGCCGGCCTTGCCGGAGTCGCCGCCCCCGCCCTGGATCTCGCCCATGGCAGCCGCCCGCGCCGCCGTCTCCGAATTGCCGGTCACGACATCCCGAGTCCGCGCGAAGCCGGCCTCGTTGCCGAGATCAGCAATCAGAGCGTCGGCCTGTTCCGGCCCGATCACGCGCGCCAGCTTCTCACGGTTGTACCCCTGATCGAACACCTGTCGGGCCTTGAGCGCATCGTTGCGGGCGCCGCCCACCAGGTCTGCCAGCGCCGAGCGGGCGCCTTCCTGCATCAACTGGCGCTCTCCATCGGTCATGCCCTGCATCATGCGAGCTACCTGACCGGGGTTCAGCCCCCTCTCGAACAAGCCTTGGCCCGCCTCGAACGCCTCTTGCAAAGCGGTGTGGCTGGCGAAGGTCTGACGGGCAGCGGCGTACTGCGGCACGACCGCATCCACGCCCGAGACGAGTGTGTTGCGAACCCCGCCGAGGACACGGGCCTCGTTGGCGTTGCTGGCCCGCTGCGCGCTCGACACCATGTCGTCCAAAGCACGCTTGGTGAGGTCGATGGCGCGGACGGTCGGCCTCCCCGGATTGATCGGGATACCCTCGTTTTCTGCCAGCACCGAAGCTCGTTCCCAAGCCGTCCGCCCGGCGGGCGAGTTCAGGGCGGCGCGCACCCGGCCGTTCTCCGGCATCGGCTGAATGTAGGCTTCGAGGTAGGCGGGGGCCGCGGCGTCCGCACGTTCCTGGATCAAGCGATCCATCGTGGACATCGCGTCGGTCGGCTGTCCGAGCGCCCGGTTCGCGGCTTCCGTCGTCCGGTCACTCGCACCCGCAGCCCGATCCGCAATGGCGCCTCGCACTACCTGTTGAGCCTCGCCAGGGGTCGCGGCGAGGGCACCGGCCTGCCGTTGCAGGTTCGGGCCGAGATCCGCGAGCATCATCCCGTGAGCCCTGGCCCACACGAACTCCCTCACGGAGTCGGGCATCTGCGTTTCGACTGGCATCCGTGACCGGCAGACCAGCGCCCTGCAGCACGCCTTCATTCTGGCTCGTGAGGGCGTTCGTCGCCCGAAGCATCTGGTCGCGATCCGTACGTCCGTCCTGGCCATTGCTGACGGGCGTCAGACCAAGTTCCGGCCGCTTGGACGCGAGATCGTTCCACGTCCCGCGCGTGAACTGCCCGGCCCCACGAGCCGAGGAGGTCGGCGCCTGCGCAAAGTCGTTGTTGTTGCTCTCTCGCTTGAACAGGTTCGCTGTGTACTGACCGCTCGGGGATGACGTGTCGAGGAATGACGGGACCGAAGAACCGGCTTGTGAGACCTGCCGCGGCACCCCCGTGGCATCGGCCCCGCTGCCGCCGCCTGCCCCCATGAATGCACCGAGACCGTTGGAGAACCTTTGACTCGCCGCATCCTCAAGCGAACGGGTTTTGGCAGCCTCGCCCAGCTTCAACAGACCGATGCCAGTCCCCGGATCGCCAGCCTGAAAAGCAGTCTTAGCCGCGCCGGAGTAGTCGCCGGCCTGCAACTGCGTACCGAGCGCCGTGAGAGCGGTTTTGCGCTGTGCCTTGTCGAACGCGGCGTCGTAGGCTGTGCCGATGCTGCCGAGCATAGAGCCGCATCGTGACCGACACCGAGCCCGCCGCCGCCTGAGGGATAAGCCGGGTCGATCTTCTGGGGGTTCTCGTCCGTCACTCCGCCCTCTCGGCCGCCTTGAAAAACTTGATTGAAATCAAGCACGGCGCCGTCAGGACAGCCCGTCGAGCCTTCCTCGCGCCTCGGCAATCGCCGCTCGGCAAAGCTGCCGGAACGCAATCGCCGTCTGGGTCCGCTCGCCGTGCCGGTAATTCCCGTTTCGGCTACCGCTCGGCGCCCCGCTTCCCGCCGCCCCGCCGTGCATCCGGCACCGTCTCTTCCCGCTCACCGCCGGAGCCTCGCAGGGCTTCCCCGAGCGGGTCCGCGCCCCACACCTCCGCGTCTCCCGCAAGGGCAAGGGCTCGCACGTCATTCGGTGCATGGGCTTGTTGCTCTCTTTCACGCCTACCCCTCCCCCCTGCCGGGGCGCTCCGAGCATCGGCGCCCACCGTCCCAACGATGGCCTGACCGCCTTCGTAGACGTGGACATGCTCAACAGTGACCTTCTGCGCGCCGCCTCGCCGCAGCTTCGCCAGGGCCTCGATCTGCGCCGTGTAGGTCCGCAGCAGCTTCGCGGCGAGGTTGCCGTGCGCTTCCATGTGTTCGAGCGTGCTGGCCCGCGACGACTTCTGTAGGCAGTCCATGGCAAGCTGATGGGTCGTCGCCATCTGCACGGCCAGTTGCCCTTCGATCTCGCTCTCCGGCCGCATGGCATCGACGGAGGCGAGCATCTTGTTCGCCTTGAAGTTGGGGGAGCCGTCCTTCTCTCCGATCATGCCGAGAAGGTCGTTCAGGTGCCCGACCGCCACCTTGTCCGACTGCGTGCCGAAGGCATCACCGAGGCGGATCAGCCAACCCCGACTGTCATCGTGCGGACAGCCCATGTCGAGGCCGCCGTCATCCCTGCGGGTCACGGCGACCTCGACCGGGACGTGCCGCGACTTCCGCCGTTCGTGGGCCTCCCTCATCCGATCAAGCTCATCCTCAGTTCGGGCCGGCTTTGCGGCCTTCGGGGCCTCGTTCGTCATCGCATCGTCTCCCGCCCTGCCAGTCTCACCAACGCCCCCGGCCCAGGCCGGGCGACCCGCTCCACCAGTCCGCGCCGGGCGAGCGAGGCCAGCACCCGCGAAGGGTTCGCATCCTCCCCGCCACGGGGTTCCGACCGTCTTTGGTTCGGTGCACGGCGGGCGGCGCACTCAGAGCGATTAACCTCTCAAGGTCGCGGCTCAGCATCCTATCAGCGGTGCCTACAATCAAAGAACTCTCTCAAGATAACCTATTGCGTTTTACAGCGCGACAACAGACTGTGCCGCTTTGCTCTAAACTAGGTGCATCGTGGACGAAACTGCAGAAATCATTGAGGCTCAGGCCGTCGATTTCATCGAACTCACAGCCGACATCGCCTCGGCCTACGTCTCGAAAAATTCCGTCCGGCCTGCCGACATACCGGAGCTGATCGCGGGCATTCATGCTGCCCTCGCCAGTCTTGGGAAGGGCAGCATCCCCGAAGCGCCGGCGGTTGAGAACCCCACTCCCGCCCAGATCCGCAAAAGCATCACGCCCGACGCGCTGATCTCCTTCGTGGACGGTAAGCCATACAAGACATTGAAGCGGCATCTCAGCCGCAATGGTATGACGGTTGAGCAGTACCAAGAGCGCTTCGGCCTGCCGCGGGATTACCCATCGACGGCGGCCAACTACTCGGCACAGCGCTCCAAACTCGCCCACAGCCTCGGCTTAGGACAGCAGCGCAAGAAGGCAGCGTCGGAGGCCGTTGAGCCTGCTGAGACCGTCTCCGAGAAGCCGAAGCGTGCCGGGCGCCCGCCCAAGGCTAAGGAAGCCGCCGGAGACTGAATTCAAGCAGGGGGGTCTGCCCGTTCACTCAGGCGATCCCCATACTCTCACCTATCGCGGCGGTTGAGCTTCCCCTAGCTCCCGCTTGCGAGCGCGCCGGCCGCCGTGTTCGCCCCGTTCACGCGTGGCCGGCGCGTCTGGGGCCATCAAGCTGAGTTAGTTCGCCTCTCTGTTGACGCCCCCCGAAGCTGTAGAAAGCTTGACGATACGGCGGCAGTGGTTCGAATTACCGTCCGGAACAGCCTGCTGTGCGTAGCCTGACCGTAGCTGACCCCCAGGGGGTGGGCGGCAGCGCCCGTCATTGCGAATTGATCAAAAAGCTGACTTTCCGATTACGACCCTTCCACGCCATAAAGGTTAAGCTCCACTGCTGCTCGTTAGCAGACATCGGCCGTCGTCAGCGATGTGGTCAGGCTGTCAGCGGCTCGTCCGCGAAGAAGTCTACCATGAGGTCGATCAGCGCGCGGAGCCGCCGGCTCGGTAGACGACCAGAGGCGTGCACGATCCAGACCTCCTCCGGGTCGCCATGCCGTTCTCCCAGGACGACGAGGCGCCCCTCCGCGAGATCGCCGGCAGCTATCGTCTGGGGTAGGAAGGCCGCCCCGGCGCCAGCCAGCACCGCGTCGCGGATCGCGAGGGGTGACGACAGGCTCAGGCGTGGGGTCGCCGGCACCCGCAGGCCGGCAAGATGATGCCTGGTTGGCAGGCGCGCGACCTCAGGACGATGCTGCGTGCGTTCCATCGCTACGGCATGGTCCCCGGTCAGGACGCCCGCGCGACGCTCGAAGCCCTGATCGGCCATCCCCTGCGCAGCTACCGCGCCTTCGCCGAGGAGACGGCATCCGGCTGGTAGCAGGGTCGGAGAGGCATTTCGATAAAGGACGTGCCCTCCACATGGTTCTCGGGGACATCGCAAGGTGTACCCCAAGAGCCAACTTCGCCCTGCCCTGTCCGCCTTGTGCCTTTTTTGGCCGAAGAGCGGACGGGCCGAAACTTGCCCAGACGAGCTACTCGATCGCGTTCGCCCCGGTGCAGCGCTCAAGGTCCCATTGAAGTCTGATGCAGACGCGACGGGCGGCTACCGGTCAGTGAGGACGGAAAGCGGATCCTGGTGGACGGTGTAGGTTTGCCAGCGTCGCCCCGCCCGCTACCATCATCACCGGTACCTGAGTCACGCCGCCGTACCGCTGCAGAGGCCCCAGGCTCTAGCTGTCGGTCATACGGCTTGGCCTTCCCACCAGGGGCAGGGGTAATCTAAAATCGTCGGGAATGGCTGCTGTCAGTGCAGATTATGCCGCCCTGCGACTCGATGGGTCGGAGATGTCACGCTGAACCTCCGCCCTCGATGTGTAGGAAGCGCTGACCCTCGGGTCGGCGCTCGACTAGGCAAGCCAGCCCCGCCGCCATATCATTGCGTCCTGCTATCCATCGGTCACGGATTGAGGAAGCTGAATAGTCAAAACTCTTTGCTGCAAGTTGGTCTGCGCCTGCTTGGTGCACGAGGTGCAGCAAAGTCACCGCTGGACCGGTCGGATCAAGCTTTTGTCGCAGGGCATACTCACGCTTGAGACCGGCGATTGCCCGACGGGGGGCGCTGGCGAAGATGAGGTCGTTAGCGCGTTCCAACACCGCATCGAGCGAGGCCGGACGCGGCGCCCGCGGGCTGAACAGGTCCGACGCGATGCATAGAAGATCCCGCTCCGGCTCCGTTGCGAAGATCGGATCCAGTGGCAGGTTGTTCGTGTAACCGGCATCGCACAGGACACGCCCGTCCACCTCGACTGGTGGGAAAGCAGGAATAATTGCTGTGCTGGCAAGGATGTGTTCGGGCCGGACTGCCTCACGGGCCGTGTCGAAGTAGACTTCCTCCCCGGTTTCGATATCGACACAGCCGACCGTAAGGCGCGTGCCGCCTCGGTTCAGGCGCTCGAAATCGATGAGCCGGTTAAGAGTTCGAAGAAGGGGCGCATTGTCAAACAAGGCGACGTCGTTGGGCACCCACGGCAGGGCCGACCAGAGGCCGGGGAGGCGGTGACGGTAGATGCTCGGACACCCCCACGCGAGGGCCAGGAGGGCGTGCAGACCGTTGTAGATCTGGCGAGGCTTCAGCAGCGCGGTGGGACTCGATCCGACACCTATGGTCGTCTCATCCCAGAATTGGCGGAGCTTGGCGATCCGATCCTCGGGCGCGTTGCCCGCGATGATGGCAGCGACCACCGCGCCGATGGAAGCGCCGACCACCCAATCCGGGCGATGGCCTTGGCCGTGCAGAGCTTCATAGGCTCCAGCATGATAGGCACCCACAGCGTTTCCGCCCGCGAGCACAAGCACAAGATCCTGTGAGGATTCGGAGCAATTTTTGTCGGTGGACACGTAAGCCATCCTTGCACAACCGACACTAATTTCCTTGCGACGCGAGAGCCGCAGAAGGTGAGCTGCCTTAGGCTGAACCCTTCGGACAACCTATCCGTTGCGGCACCCTATGGAAGCGACACAAGGTGCCTAAAGAAACCCGCTCCCCGAGTGCCCCTTAAAGGCGTTCGCCCGCCGGATGTAGCCAACCACCGTTCTGGGATCCCGGTGACCCGACTGATCCATAATCCTGGCGAGATCCGCGCCCCGCTCGGCTGCGGTAGTGATGTAGCCGGCCCGCAGGGAGTGAGCCCCGAACGTCGAGGCATCGAGCCCGGCGGCGGTGCAGTATCGCTTGATGATGTCCGCGACGGCTTGGGTGGTGAGGCGGGGAGGTTTTTCGGAAATCACCGAATAAACCCGCACCCTTCCTGAGCGCGAGATCGGCCGGAACACCGGCCCATCAGCGATGCCCGCCGCGTCGAGCCATTCGCGGACGAGCCTCACTGGCTGGATGAAGCGGCCATGTGGGATCGCCTTCTCGAACCCCCTGCCCTCCTGATCCACCTTCGACCGCCGGACCATCACCCGCAGGCCCTCGGGATCTTCTCGGAGATCTTCCACATCGAGAGCGACAAGCTCGGAGCGGCGG
>NZ_JAKSXW010000055.1 GCF_022829405.1 Methylobacterium sp. J-076 | reverse complement strand
CGTCCGCGTCTCCCTTCCTCAATATCACAATGTCAAAGAGCCGGAGCCACCCGCCCGAGGCGAAGACCCCACGCCCACCGAAGGTCACGAACCGACCCATCCCAGGCTTAAACCACCGCCAGGCACGTCCCGCTCGATTGTCCGGTAAGGACGCCCGCCTCAGCGCCACATCCGCAGCACCAGGAGACAGACAATTCAGCGTCCGGTTCGCTTCCGCGGCCGGCGCCGATGAACAGGGATATACGCAGTCGGCTCAGGGTCGTCAACACCGTTTTTCGCGGAAATGCCGAATCCCGTCCCGGGCCCCTGGACTCTCCTCAGGCGGGGAGGGTCAGCACCAGCCCGTCATGGGCGGGCACGGTCCCCTCGGGCAGGCGCGCGGCCAGCGCGGCGTAGTCGAGGTCCGTGTGCAGGTTGGTGAGCACCGCCCTGCCCGGCTTCACCCGTGCGATCAGGGCCAGCGCGTCGGAGACGGAATAGTGGGTCGGGTGCGGGGTCTCCCGCAGGGCGTCGATGATCAGGAGGTCGAGCCCGTACAGCCGCTCCAGGCTCCGGGGCGGGATCAGGCTCACGTCGGGCAGGTAGGCGGCCTTGCCGAAGCGGAAGCCCAGGGCCGGCTCGTTGCCGTGCTCCACGGGGAGGGGCTGCGCCTCCACGAGGCCGCCGGGCCCGTCCACGGCCACCCTCCCCTCCTCCGGGAGATCGTGCATGGCCAGGATCGGCGGATAGTCGCTGCCCTCCGGCCGCTCGAAACAGTAGCCGAACCGGGCGGTGAGCAGGGCGCGGGTGCGGGCATCCGCATGGACCGGGATGCGGGCGCGCATGCGGATCACCAGGGGCCGCAGGTCGTCGATCCCGTGGGTATGGTCGGCATGGGAATGGGTGAAGAGCACCCCGTCGAGGCGGTCCACGCCGGCATCGAGCAGCTGCTCGCGCAGGTCGGGGGAGGTGTCCACGAGGACGCTGGTGCGCCCGCCCTCCCCTTCGCGCTCCACCAGGATCGAGCAGCGGCGGCGCCGGTTGCGCGGCTCGTTCGGGTCGCAGGCACCCCAGCCGCTGCCGACGCGCGGCACGCCGCCGGACGAACCGCAGCCGAGGATGCGCAAGGTGAGCGTCGCCATCCAGATCTCCCGCAGCGGTCGTATCGCGGGAGAGCGGGGCCTGTCACGCCCGTCCGGGCTGCGCCTTGTCGAACAGGCGGACAAAATTGGCCGTGGTGATCCGCGCCACCTCCTCCTCCGGCAGGTCGAGGGTGGCGGCGAGCGACCGCGCGGTGTGGGCGGTGTAGGCCGGCTCGTTGGTGCGCCCGCGATGGGGCTCGGGGGCGAGGAACGGCGCGTCGGTCTCCACGAGGATCCGGTCGCGGGGCACCGCGCGGGCGATGTCGCGCAGGGCGTGCGAGCGGCGGAAGGTCACGATCCCCGAGAACGAGACGTAGAGGCCGAGCGCCACCCCGGCCTCGGCGAGGCGCGCCCCCGAGGAGAAGCAGTGCAGCACCGCCCGGAACGGCGCCCGCGCCATCTCCTCCGTCAGCACCCGCTCCATGTGCGCGTCCGCGTCGCGGGCATGGATGACGAGGGGAAGCCCCGCCAGCCGGGACGCCTCGATATGGGCGCGCAGCACCCGCTCCTGCACCTCGGCGGGGGCGGCGTCGGGATAGTGGTAGTCGAGCCCCGCCTCGCCGATGCCGACGCAGCGCGGATGCCGGGCCAGCTCCGCGATGGTCTCCGCCGGGGTGTCGGGCTCCTCCCCCGCCCCGTCGGGATGGGTGCCCACGGTGAACCACACTTGCGGGTGGGCCTCGGCGATGGCCCGGTAGGTCGCGGCCTTCGCCACCCGGGTCGAGATGGTGAGCATCCCCATCACCCCGGCGTCCCGGGCGCGGGCGATCACGCCCGGCAGGTCGCTGGCGAAATCGGGGAAGTCGAGGTGGCAGTGGCTGTCGATGAGCATGGTGTCGTCGCGGGGGGCGTGTCTGGCTTCCCCTTCCCTCCCTGCGCGTGAGCGGGTGACGGGAGAGGGGAGCGCGGCTTCGGGAAAGGGCGAGCGTGGGGTGAGGGGCGGTGCCCGATCCTGCACCGTCGCCCCCCTCTCCCGACCCGCCTTCGGGGGCCACCCTCCCCCGCAGAGGGGGGAGGGAGAGACGTCACGCTGCCGGCGCCTCCGGCCGCTCGAAGCGGGGGAAGACCGGGCTCGGGGCGGGCAGGGGCGTGCCGGGCCTGAGCCGGCCGCCCTCCCCCAGGGCGGCGAAGGCGCGGGCATCCGCCGGCACGGCCAGCAGGTCGAGGAGCCTGCCCGCCGAGTCCGGCACAAAGGGCTGGACCAGGATGCCGACAGACCGGAGCGTCTCCAGGGTGGTGTAGAGCACCGCGTTCATCCGGGCGGGGTCGCTCTTGCGCAAGCGCCACGGCTCCTGCCCGGCGAAGTAGCGGTTCGCCTCGGCCACCACCGCCCAGATCTCGGACAGGATGGTGTGGAGGGCGAGGTCCCGCATCAGGCCCCGCGCCCGGTCCGCCAGGGCGTCGGCCTGGGCCAGCATCTGGCGGTCGGCCTCGGCCAGCTCCCCCGGCTCCGGCACGGCGGCGTCGCAGTTCTTGGCCACCATCGACAGGGAGCGCTGGGCGAGGTTGCCGAGGTCGTTGGCGAGGTCGGCGTTGATGCGGGTGATGATCGCCGCGTGGTCGTAGTTGCCGTCGCCGCCGAAGGGGGCCTCGCGCAGGCAGAAGTAGCGCACGGCATCGACGCCGAACGTGTCCACGAGGTCGAACGGATCGACCACGTTGCCGAGCGACTTCGACATCTTCTCCCCCTTGCTGAGGAAGAAGCCGTGGCCGAACACCCGCCTGGGCAGCGGCAGCCCGGCCGCCATCAGGAAGGCCGGCCAGTAGACCGCGTGGAAGCGCACGATGTCCTTGCCGATGACGTGCAGGTCCATCGGCCAGAACCTGTTTCCGGGCGCGGAGGCATCCGGGTAGCCGGTCACCGTCAGGTAGTTGGTCAGGGCATCGACCCACACGTACATGACGTGGCCGGGATGGCCGGGCACCGGCACGCCCCAGTCGAAGTTCGTGCGGCTGACCGAGAGGTCCTTCAGGCCCGCGCGGACGAAGCTCGCCACCTCGTTCCTCCGGGTCTCCGGCCCGATGAAGCCCGGCTGCGCCTCGTAGAGCGCGAGCAGCCGGTCCTGGTAGGCGGAGAGCCGGAACAGGAAGTTCTCCTCCTCCATCCAGACGACCGGGGTGTCGGTGGCGACGGAGCGGCGGCTCCCGTCCTCCAAGAGCCGGGTCTCGGCCTCGTCGTAATAGGCCTCGTCGCGCACCGAGTACCAGCCGGCATACGTGTCGAGGTAGATGTCGCCGTTGGCCTCCATCCGCTGCCAGATCGCCTGGGCGGCGGCGGCGTGGGCGGGTTCGGTGGTGCGGATGAACCGGTCGTAGGAACAGCCCATCCGGTCGGCCATCTCGCGGAACTTCGCGGAGGTGCCGTCGACATAGGCGTGGGGGGTGATGCCGGCCTTGGTCGCCGCCTGCTGGATCTTGAGGCCGTGCTCGTCGGTGCCGGTGGAGAACAGCACGTCGTAGCCGTCCAGCCGGTGGAACCGGGCGATGGCGTCGGTGGCGATCACCTCGTAGGCGTGGCCGATATGCGGCGCGCCGTTGGGGTAGGAGATCGCCGTCGAGAGGCTGAAGGTCTTGCGGGGGGAGGGGCCGTCCGTCACGCTCGCGTCCGATGCTCGAGGGGCCCGGGACGTCCCGCGCCCTCAGGCGCCCTCCGTCCGGGCCAGGTCGGTGAACAGCGACAGGACGACGGGCCGGCGGTCGAGGTTGTAGGTCGCGGCCTCCCGGGCGGCACGGGCAAACCTTTCACACACCTCCACGAGCGCCGCAAGGCGGGCGACGGGCTCCCCCTGCCGCCGGTCGAGCTCGGCGGAGACGAAGCGCAGCACCGCGTCCCCCGCCGCCGCGAAGCGCTCCTCCCCGTCCCGGCCGTTCAGGGTCTCGGCGAGCTTCAGCACCCGGCCCCAATCCGGGGTGGCCCCCCGCGACAGGAGGGTCTCGACCTCGGCGACGAGGCCCGCGGTGACGGGGTCGATCAGCCCGAGCGCCCGGCCCACCGAGCCCTCGGCGAGGCCGACGGCCCGGGCGAGGGCCGCCTCGTCGGGCTGGGCGAAGGGCGGGGGCAGGGCGCGCAGGGCCCGGGCCACCTCCCCGTCCGCCAGCGGGCGCAGGGCGAGCGCCCGGCAGCGGGAGCGGATCGTCGGCAGCAGCCGGCCCGGCTGGTGGGCGAGGATCAGGAACAGCGCCCGCGGCGGGGGCTCCTCCAGCACCTTGAGCAGGGCGTTGGCGGCGTTGGCGTTGAGGTCCTCGGCGCTGTCGAGGACGCAGACCCGCCAGCCGGAATCGGCGGCGGTGGAGGCGAACAGGTCGAGGGCCTTGCGGACCATGTCGACGGAGATCTTGGTCGGCAGGGTCTTGGCCCCCGGCGCCCTGTGGCGGCGCAGCGCCACGAGGTTGGGGTGCGACAGCCCCGCCACCTGCCCGTGGACCGGGTGGTCGGCCGGGATGGCAAGGCCCGCCGGCCCCGTGCCCCGGGGATAGGCCAGGAGCCGCCGGGCGACCCGGTAGGCCAGCGTCGCCTTGCCGATCCCCGCCGGGCCGCCGATCAGCCACGCATGGTGCAGCCGGCCCGCGGCGATGCCCTCCGCGAAGGCGGCCTCCGCCGCCCCGTGCCCGACGAGCGCCGCGCTCTCCCGCGGGCGGGGCACGCCGGGGCGGTCGCCGATCTCCTCGTCCGCGGCCTCAGCCATGGGACCCCTCCCCCCGGACGAGGGCCGGCAGCCGGGCCTCGACCTGCGCCAGGATCGCCGCCGCGACGGCATCGGGACCGGCCGAGGCGTCGATCACGGCACAGCGCCCCGGCTCCGCCATCGCGATCTCCAGGAAGGCGCCGCGCAGGCGGGCGTGGAAGCCCAGCGCCTCCGCCTCGAAACGGTCGGCCCCCTGCCCCGCGGCCTCGCCCCTGGCGGCGGCCCGGGCGAGGCCCGCCTCCGGCGCCAGGTCGAGGATCAGGGTCAGGTCGGGCCGGGTGCGGCCGACGACGACCCGCTCCAGGGCGGCCACCACCGCCGGGTCGAGCCCCCCGGCGGCCCCCTGGTAGGCGCGGGTCGAATCGATGAAGCGGTCGCAGATCACGCCCTCGCCCCGGGCGAGCGCCGGGCGGATCAGCCGGTCGAGGTGGTCGAGGCGGGCGGCGCTGAACAGCAGCGCCTCGGCGAAGGGGCCGTAGGGCTTGGCCGCGCCGGCGAGCAGGGCCGCGCGGATCTCCTCGGCCCGGGGCGAGCCGCCGGGCTCGCGGGTCACGGTCACCGGGCGGCCGGTGCGGGCGCGCAGCGTCGCGGCGAGGCGGGCGGCCTGCGTCGACTTCCCCGCCCCCTCCCCGCCTTCGAGGGTGATGAAGACGCCCCGGCGCGGGGGCTCCCGGTCCTGCATCGTCACGGGGTGCCGGTCACGACGGGTTGGCGGCGGCCCGGTCCTCGGGCTTGCCCCCGGCCGCCTTGTCGAAGGCCTTGCGCATCAGGCCGGTGCCGAATTCGAGGGCGGCGTCCATGGCCCGCTGGCCGAGGCTGCCCTGCCCCACCGCGGCGCCGGCATAGAGCGGCTGGTCGAGGGCGATCGTGTCGCCCCGCTGGACCCGCAGCACGCCGACCTGCTGGCCCTCGTTCACGGGGGCCACGAGGGGGCCCTGGTAGATCGCCTTGGCGCTCACCCGGTCGCTGGCCCCCCGGGGCAGCAGCACCCGCACCGGCTTCTTCGCCACGAGGGGGACCGAGCCGGCCTCGCCGCCGAACACCGAGGCCTCGGCCACGGTCTCGCCGGGGGCGAAGACCTGCCGCGGCTCGAAGGCGCGGAACCCCCATTCCATCAGCTTGCGCGATTCCGAGGCCCGGTCCCGGGCGGTCTTCAGGCCGGAGACCACGAGGACCAGCCGCTGGCCGTTCTGCACCGCCGAGCCGGTGAGGGCGTAGCCAGATTCCTCCAGGAAGCCGGTCTTCAGCCCGTCGGCGCCGATGTCGAGGGTGAGCAGCGGGTTGCGGTTCTGCTGCTTGATCTTGTTCCAGGTGAACTCGCGCTCGGAGAAGATCTTGTAGAGGTCCGGGTAGGTGTCGATGATGTGGATGGCGAGGCGCGCCATGTCCCGGGCGGTCACCTTCTGGTCGGGCGCCGAGTAGCCGGTGGCGTTGCGGAAGGTGGAGTTCGTCAGGCCGATCTCCTTGGCCCGCTGGTTCATCAGCCCGGCGAAGGCCTCCTCCGTGCCGGCCATGTTCTCGGCGATGGTGATCGCCGCGTCGTTGCCCGACTGGACCACCAGGCCGCGCAGCAGGTCCGCCATCTTGATGCGGCTGTTGACCTGGGCGAACATCGACGAGCCCCCGCCCCCCGCGCCGCCGCGCTTCCAGGCGTCCTCGGTCACCGTGAACTCGGTGTCCATGGAGAGGCGGCCGGATTTCAGCGCCTCGAACACGATGTCGGTGGTCATCAGCTTGGCCATGCTGGCCGGGGAGAACCGCTCGTCGGCGGCCTTCTCGAACAGGACCGAGCCGGAATCGGCGTCGATGAGGATCGCGTGCGGCGCCCCCGTCTGGAAGGTCTGGGCCGCGGCGGGCGCAGCCAGGGCCAGGGCGGAGGCGACGGCCGCGGCCAGCGGGGCGGCCAGGAGAGACAAAACGGTCCTGCGCATCGCGGATCTCCGGCGGGCCAGCGTCGCGCGCCCGTGCGGCGGAAACCTGCGGCGCGAAACACTTCAGGCGGCGACGAGCGTGACCATATCGCGTTTCCCCACCGGGATCGAACGCGAATTGCCGCAAGGTGCGCGCGATGCGGGCCTTCAACGTCAGTAGATGCCCGCGTAGCGCGTGCCGTGCCCGGCGGCGCGGACGGGCGGCTCGCCGGCCCGGGCGACCTGCCTCACGCCCGGCTTGGGCGCCTCCTTCGCGGCCTCCCGGCCCTTGGCCGGCGGCACCGCCTTGGCGGCGAGGCGGGCCATGGCGATCTTGGCGGTCTCGGGCATCGCGGCCGGCCTGGGGGCGCCCCCCTTGTGGGGCTCGGCCATGGCGAACCGGGCCGGGGCGGGGGCGGCCTTCGCGGCGGGGACCTTCGCCGCAGCGGCCTGCGCCGGGCCGGGATTGCCGCCGGAGACGGCGATCCCCGCGACCCGGACCGGGGCGAGCTTGACGGCGGCGGTCTGGACCGGGGCCGGCCGGAACTCCCTGGCGCGGCTCGCCGTCGGCTGGACGGCGGCCGGGACCGCCACGGCGGCGCTCGCCAGCACCACCGGCGCGCGGACGGGCCGGCGGGGGGCCTCCTCCCCGGGCTCCTCCCGCTCGGGGGCGGGCTTGTAGGCCAGGGGCGTCGCGCCCCGGCCGTACTTCTCGGTCTCCTCGACGGGGCCGAGGTCGGCCACCATCACCGCCGGGCCCGCGCCGGCCGGGCGGCCATCGGTGCGCAGGGTGGCCATCAGCTTGCGGTCGTCCGAGCCGGCGAGGGCGGCCTTGCCGACATACTCGACCCGGACATGGGCCGTGCCCTTGCGGTGGAAGCCCAGGGCCTCGGCCGCCTCCTCCGAGACGTCCATGACGCGCCCGGCATGGTAGGGGCCGCGGTCGTTGACGCGCACCACCATCGACGAGCCGTTGTCGAGGTTGGTGACGCGGGCGTAGCTCGGCAGGGGAAGGGTCGGGTGGGCGGCGGCGATGGAGTGCCGGTCGAACACCTCGCCGTTGGCCGTCATCCGGCCGTGGAAGGCCGAGCCGTACCACGAGGCCAGGCCCTCGCGGACGTAGCCCCGGGGGTTCTCCCGGGGGGCGTAGGTCTGGCCGGCGACCACGTAGGGCTTGCCGGTGTAGCGGCGCCCGCCGCCCTTCGGGATCACGTCGCCCTCGTTGTAGAGGCGGGGGCTCGCCTTCACCCCGTATTTCGGGTCGATGCCGTTGCCGCCGGCGGCGAGCTTCGTGGCGGTGTTCGAGGCGCAGTTGGCCGTGGCGAGCGCCACGCCGGAGACAGCCAGGAACCGCAGGGCGAAATGCCCGAGCCGGGGGTGCGTCATACGCATCACGCGGGGAGACCAACTCTACTCGGGGACCGGCCCGGGACCGGACCTCGCCCGGCACCGCCGGGTCCCCGGAGAATTGTCGCCGTGACGTAAAGGAAGCCTGAACGGAACGGGCCGCGGGGCGCGCATCCACCGCCATCGCTTCATGAAACGCATGAAGGTCGCGGGCCAAGGACCCGCCGCGCCCCGGTGTCGCGGCGCGGCGGAGAGGGGGCGCGGTCGATCCGGCCGCGCCCCGCCGCTCTCCTCGGGCGGAACCCGAGGAGAGCGGCTTAACCCCCAGGACCGGAAAGGCGAAACGCTCAGCGGGGCAGGTGGTCGGTGAGCTGGGCGATGGAGCGGGAGCCCCGCTGCTTGAACAGGAGGTCGAGGGCTTCGAGCATCAGGCCGTGCATCTTGGTGCGCTCGGCATGGGCGAGGTCGCGCAGCTGGTCGTAGACCGGAGGCTCCAGATAGACGGACATCTGGCGGGCCCGCTGCTTGAGGGTCGCGCTGCTGCGGGGGGCCTCGGCCTGCGGCGGCGCCTTGGCCGCCGGGGTGAGGGCGACGATCTCGGCGCTGCGCAGCCCGGCCCGCCCGGGGGAGGGGCGCTCCTGGGGTGTCGCCGCCGCCACGATGGCCGCGAGGCTGAGCTTAGGCGGCTTGGACATGCTTGTCCGTCCGGCCCGCCTGGGAGCGGCGCTCGATCCAGCTCCAGAGCTTGCGCACCTCGGCGGCGGCCTGGCCCTTGGGGTTCAGTTCCGTGACGCCGAGGCCGAGGCCGATCGCGTCCTGGTGGTCGGTGCGGGCGACGATGTTCACGTCCGGCAGGATGCCGAGGACCGCGAGGCCGTCCGCCGCGTCGCGCACCCGGTAGGAGCGGGGCGGGGTCTGGTTCAGGACGAAGGCGAACTTCTTCTCCAGCCGGTAGACGGCGGCCAGCGTCGGCTTGAAGGCGCGCAGGTCCGCGGGCGTCGGACGGCAGGGGATGATGCACAGGTCGGCGGCGCGGATCGCCGAGAGGGTGCCGGGGCTGTCCACGCCGGGCGTGTCGATGAAGACGTAGTCGTAGGCGGATTCGCGCAGGCGCTCCATCACCGGATCGAGCTGGGCGGCATCGATCTGCGCCACCTCGGGGCCCTCGACGGTGCGGTGGTCGAGCCAGTCCGAGACGGTGGCCTGCCGGTCCATCTCCAGGATGCAGACCGAGTGCCCCGCCTCCCGGGCCGCCACGGCGAGGGAGATGCAGAGCGTGCTCTTGCCGCTCCCGCCCTTCTGGGTGACGAAGGTCAGCGCTTTCATCCGCGGACGTCCTCCTGCCTGCGTGCAGATCCGGCGTCAGGCGTCACGGGTGTTCGTGCAACCTGAGGTCGTGTTCCTGCATCCTCTGCGATCCTGCAATCCAAGGATCCAGGGCGTCGAGTTGCGCCGGACATGGTTAACGCTTCGTTAAGGGCGTCGGAGACCATCGTTCCCGCCGCCGGACGCGCCCCGCCCTCCCCCCTGGCCGAAATTCCGGGGAAATCATACCTGAGGTTTAGAATTGAGCCCGAATTCGTCTAGCGCCCTTTTCAGTGTCTAATGAATGACGTAGCTTCGGTAGAGGGCGCATCGAGACCCCTGTGGTGATCTAACCTCAGGTTATAGACGCCAGGACGATGACGATGGAATCACCGATCCCGCAATCCGTGCTGAAGGCGTCCGGCGTCGTCGGCACCTGGGTGCACGATCATTGGGCGGGCCGCCTCTCGCTGTCGGGAAGCTTCCCGGGGCTGCTCGGGCTCGATCCGGTGGCCGCGGCGGCGGGGGTCTCCCTCGCGACCTTCCTCGACCGGACCCACCCGGACGACCGGGTCCGCATGGAGAACTACCTCTACGCCGTGGGGGCGATGGGCGGCCCGGTGGAGGCCGAGTTCCGCACCTGCGACGACCGGGCGGGAATCCGCACCCTGGTCATGCGCGGCCGGATCGAGCGGGACCCGACCGGCTCCGTCGCGCAGGGCTGCGGCATCGCCATCGACCGCACGGACGAGCAGTCGGTCGGGCTCGCCCACACCGAGCAGGTGATGAACCGCATGGCCGAGCACGTGATCGCCCTGCGCGGCCTCGCCCAGACCCTGCGGCGCCCGGTGCTGATCGAGCGGGTCGAGCGCCTGATGATCGAGGTGGGGTTCGAGCTCGCCCGCTTCGTGCCCGAGCCGGAGGACGAGGCCCTGCACTGAGCCCGGCGGCCGCCCGCCCCGGATCTCCGATTGAACTGCCCGGCGCAGGCGCGCTACCGTTCCGGAAACACGGAGGGGACGATGGGCGACACGATCTACGACCGGGATCTCGACCCCGTCGCGGCCAACTACCAGCCGCTCACCCCCCTCCTCTACCTCGACCGGGCGGCCAAGGTCTTCCCCCGCCACGTCGCGGTGGTCCATGGCGGCCTGCGGCGCTCCTACGCGGAGCTGTACGGGCGCGCCCGGCGCCTCGCCTCCGCCCTCAGGGCCCGGGGGATCGGGCGCGGCGACACGGTCGCCGTCCTCCTCGCCAACACCCCCGAGATGGTCGAGTGCCATTACGGCGTGCCCATGTCCGGGGCGGTGCTGAACACGCTCAACACCCGCCTCGATGCCGAGGCGATCCGGTTCTGCCTGGGCCACGGCGAGGCCAAGGTCCTCATCACCGACCGGGAATTCTCCCGCATCGCCGGGCCGGCCCTGGCGGGATTGGATCCGGCGCCCTTCGTCATCGACGTGGACGACCCGGAATACGACGGCCCCGGCGAGGCCCTGGGGGAGACCGGCTACGAGGCGTTCCTCGCCGCCGGCGATCCGGAGGCGGACTGGCCCCTCCCCTCCGACGAGTGGGATGCGATCTCCCTCAACTACACGTCGGGGACCACGGGCGACCCGAAGGGCGTGGTCTATCACCACCGGGGGGCGGCCCTGCTGGCCCTCGGCAACGTGGTGACGGGCGGCCTCGGCCGGCACCCGGTCTATCTGTGGACCCTGCCGATGTTCCACTGCAACGGCTGGTGTTTCCCCTGGACCCTGTCGGTGGTGGCCGGCACCCATGTCTGCCTGCGGCAGGTGCGGGCGGAGGCGATGTACCGCCTGATGGCCGAGCACGGCGTCACCCACCTGTGCGGCGCGCCGATCGTGATGCAGCTCCTGATCAACGCCTCGGACGCGGAGCGCCGCCCCCTCCCCCGCCGGGTCGCCTTCTTCACCGCCGCCGCCCCGCCCCCGGAGGCGGTCCTGGCGGGCATGTCCGAGGCGGGGTTCGACGTCACCCACCTCTACGGGCTAACGGAGAGCTACGGCCCGGCCGTCGTCAACGAATGGCATGGGGAGTGGGACGCCCTCTCCTCCGACCAGCGGGCCGCCCGGAAGGCGCGCCAGGGCGTGCGCTACCCCGTGCTCGAGGCCCTCGACGTCCGCGATCCCGAGACGTTGGAGCCGGTCCCCGCCGACGGGACGACGATGGGCGAGGTGATGATGCGCGGCAACGTGGTGATGCGCGGCTACCTCAAGAACCCGAAGGCGACGGAGGCGGCCTTCCGGGGCGGCTGGTTCCGCACGGGCGACCTCGGGGTGAAGCATCCGGACGGCTACGTGCAGCTCAAGGACCGCTCGAAGGACATCATCATCTCGGGCGGCGAGAACATCTCCTCCATCGAGGTGGAGGACGCGCTGTTCAAGCACCCGGCCGTCGCGGCGGCGGCCGTGGTGGCCCTGCCCGACCCGAAATGGGGCGAGACGCCCTGCGCCTTCATCGAGCTGAGGCCGGGGGCGACGGCCACGGCCGACGACCTGATCCAGTGGTGCCGGGGGCGGCTGGCGTCCTACAAGCTGCCGCGCCACGTCGTCTTCGGCGAATTGCCGAAGACGTCGACGGGCAAGATCCAGAAATACGTCCTGCGCGCCCGCGCCAGGGAGGCGTGAGGGGGCGCTCCCCGCGCCGTCAGGCTTCCGGCGGGCGCGGGGCCTGGGCCGTCACCCGCACCGGCACGCGCCGGGCCTCCCGGAGATCCTCGGCGATCTGCGCCAGCATCGCCTTGAGCGACACGAGGCTGAACGCGGCGATTCCGGCGACGAGAGCGGCGGAGACGAGGGTCTTGGCGGTAGCGGGGTCCACGGCGGGATTCCTCGGAGCGGCGTACCGGCCGGCACGCTGAGCCCGAAGTGGCGATGCCGGGCCGTTCCCGCCACCGCCATTCGTGACGGCGCTGGCATGCGCGCCGCGCCGCGCGCGTGTGACACCGCACGAAACGTCACGTTCGGCCGTTACCAGACCCGGATGCGCGCAGGCCGGACCCAGGATATCGACCCGGGCCGGCCGCGTTCCCGTCGGCCGCGGCGTTCGCGGCCGGACGGCAGGGGCCTCGGGGGATTGGGAATGGTCGGACGGAATCCGGGACGGTGCGCGGCGGCGGCCCTGGTCATGACGGCGCTTGCGGCGGCGCTGGTCGGAGGGCCCGCCCTGGCGCAGGGCACGCTGCTGCGGCCCGCCAACGAGCCGGCGGCCCCGGCCCCGGGCGATCCGGTGACCCGGTCGAGCTACTTCTTCGTCGGCGGGCGCTACCAGAAGGTCGGCGAGAAGACCCTGATGGTCGGCCAGATGTTCGTGCAGGTCCGCACCCCGGCCAAGGTCACGCAGCCCTACCCCGTGGTGATGATCCACGGCCTGGCCCAGACCGGCGTCAACTTCCTGGCGACGCCGGACGGGCGCTCGGGCTGGGCGCAGCGCTTCGTGGAATGGGGCTACCAGGTCTACGTGGTCGATCAGGTCGGGCGCGGGCGCTCCGGCACCAACCCCGAGGTCTACGGCCCCTACGACCGCCTCGGCACCCGCGACCTGGAGCGGGTCTTCACCGCGCCGGAGGTCTACGACCTCTACCCCCAGGCCAAGCTCCACACGCAGTGGACGGGGGGGCCCGGCGTCCAGGGCAACCCGAGCTTCGACCAGTACTACGCGAGCCAGGTGCCCTTCCTCGCCAACAGCCAGCAGACCGAGGAGCTGGTCGACACCGCCCTCGGCGCCCTCCTCGACCGCACCGGACCGGTGATCCTCCTCACCCACGGCCAGGGCGCCCTGTTCGGCTGGGCCCTCTCCGACGCCCGCCCCGACCTCGTGAAGGCCCATGTCGCCGTCGAGCCCGGCGGCCCGCCCTTCTTCGACGTGAAGTTCCGGGGCGGCAAGGATTTCTGGGAGAAGTCGGGGGACGGGCGCGCCCGCGCCTACGGCATCACCCGCATGCCGCTCACCTTCGAGCCGCCGGTGAAGATGCCCGAGGACCTCGCCGTGGCCCAGCAGGCCAAGCCCTCGGCCGAGGGCCAGATCCGCTGCTGGATGCAGGCCGATCCGGCCCGCAGGCTGCCCAACCTCGCCCGGGTGCCGACGGTGATCGTGACGGCGGAGGCCTCCTTCCACGCCACCTACGACGGGTGCACCGCCGCCTTCCTGACCCAGGCCGGCGCCAAACCGGACGTGCTGCGCCTCGCCGACCAGAAGGTGCAGGGCAACGGCCACATGGTCATGGTCGAGAAGAACAGCGACCTCGTGGCCGACACGGTGATGGGCTGGCTGTCCGCCCGCATGCGGCCCTGACGGCGGATCCCGGCCCCCCTCCCCCGCGGGGCCGAGATCCCCTCCCCTCCCCGGTCCTGCGGACGGCGGGCCGCCACCGCAGGCAGTCGTGCCGGCGGCCTGAACTGATCACGCCCGCCTTGCACCGCGGGCGTGATTGATTCGCCACAGCCCTGTGCAACCGATCCGTCGCCCCTTGCGGCCAAGCCTGACGCACCGTACTCAAAGCGAGAAAGCGCAGTTGGCGCAATAGTTTATCATGATTCTAAACAGCGCGTCCGCCCCGCCGGGTCCCTCCCGGCGAACGGGTCCGGCTGGTCTCAGGGGTTCGGGGGGGCAAGGCAGTGAGAGTCGATCGCATTCGTTCGGGGGCCACGCGCGCCCTCCTCCTCGCCGGCACCTCCTTCGTCGCCCTGTCCACCGGGGCGTCCGCGCAGCAGGCCGCATCCCGCGGCGGGGCGAGCGTCCAGCTCGACGAGATCAGCGTGGAGAGCCGCGGCGGGGGCACCCCGGCGGGCGCGGTGGCGGGGGGCGCGGCCGGCGGCGCGGGCCGGGGCATCGAGGACCCGAAGGGGCCCGTGGCCGGCTACGTGGCGACGCGCACGACCACCGCCACCAAGACCAACACGCCGCTCATCGAGACGCCGCAATCGATCACCGTCATCGGCCGCCAGCAGCTCGACGCCCAGAACGCGCAGACCCTGACCCAGGCGACGCAGTACGTGGCGGGCACCTTCGCCGGCACCTTCGGCGCCGACACCCGCAACACCTTCCTCTACCTGCGCGGCTTCAACGTCAGCGACTACGGCATCTACCGGGACGGGCTGCAGACGCTGAACTACGGCTTCGGCTATTACAACGTGGACACGTTCGGCCTCGAGCGGATCGAGATCCTGCGCGGGCCCGCGGCGGTGCTGTTCGGCGCCGGCTCCCCCGGCGGCATCGTCAACCAGGTGAGCAAGCGCCCGACCGCCGAGCCGTTCGGCACCGTGGAGATCGGCGGCGGCTCCTTCGGCCAGAAATACGCGGCCTTCGACTTCGGCGGCCCGGTCGACCGGGAGGGGCACTGGTTCTACCGCATGACCGGCTACGGCCGGAACGGCGGCACGCAGGTCGACGGCGCCCCCGACGACAGCTACCTCATCGCGCCGAGCGTCACCTACAAGCCGGACGGGGCGACGACCCTCACGATCCTCACCTCGGTCCAGCACGACAACACCGCCGTCACGGCGAACTTCCTGCCGTATTTCGGCACGGTGCGACCGCAGGCGCTGGGCCTGCGCATCCCCCGTTCCCTCAACGTCGGCGACGCCAAGCTCAACACCTTCCAGCGCGATCAGGCCTTCCTCGGCTACGAGTTCGAGCACGTGTTCGACGACACGTGGGCCTTCCGCCAGAACCTGCGCTACTCCTTCGCCGAGAGCTACCAGAACTCCGATATCGGCCAGCTCGGCTACGCCTTCGGCGACGCCACCCAGACGCAGATCGCCCGCTACCAGTTCCGCGACCATGCCCGCGTGAACCTGTTCCAGGTGGACAACCAGGCCGAGGCCCGCTTCTCCGACGGATACTTCCGCCACGACGTGCTGATGGGCCTGGACTACAAGGATTACCGCCTCACCGACAACCAAGCGTCCCTGTTCCCGGCCTCGAACCTGAACTTCCTCGCCCCGGTCTACGCGGGCGCGGACGGCACCCCGAGCCCGTACCTCATCAATTCCAACACGTTCCAGCAGCTCGGCCTCTACCTCCAGGACCAGATCAAGCTGACCGACCGCCTGACCCTGGTGCTGGGCGGGCGCCAGGACTTCGCCGACAACCGGGTGATCGACAGGCTGAACAACGGGGCCGGCAACACCGGCCGCAGCGACAGCGGCACGACCTACCGCACCGCGCTGATCTACAATTTCGACGGCGGGATCGCACCGTATGTGAGCTACTCGACCTCGTTCCAGCCGCTGATCGGCACCAGCCTCGGCGGCCAGACCTTCAAGCCGGAGACGGGCACGCAGGTCGAGGGCGGCGTGAAGTTCGAGCCGCCGGGCCAGGGCTACTTCCTGACGCTGGCCGGCTTCGACATCCACCGCAAGAACGTGCTGACCCCGGATCCGGCCAACGTCTTCTTCCAGGCCCAGCTCGGCGAGGTGCGCTCCACCGGGTTCGAGGCGCAGCTCGTGGCGAGCGTGTTCGACGGGCTCAACGTCGCCGCCTCCTACACGATCTACGGCCTCACCAACGAGCGGGGCAGCGCCGACATCCTCGGCAAGGTGCCGGTCAACATCCCCGAGAACTTCGCCAACGCCTTCGTCGACTACACGATTCCCGTGGGCGACCTGCGCGGCTTCGGCTTCGGCGGCGGCGTGCGCTACTTCGGCCGCTCCTTCGCGGACACGGCCAACCTCTACCGGGTCCCGGACTACGTGCTGTTCGACGCGCAGGTCCATTACAACTGGGACCGCTGGCGGATCGCCGTCACCGCCACCAACCTCGCCGACCGCCGGTTCGTCTCCTCGTGCCAGACCATCACGTCCTGCTATTACGGCGACGCGCGGCGGGTGCTGGCGAGCCTCAGCACGAGGTGGTGAGGGCCACCCGCCTCACCGCCCCTCGACCGCCCTCGTCCTCGGTGACGGCCCGGGCCTCCCACGGGGGCCGGGCCGGCCGCTGAGCCCCCGCCCGGCCCTGCGCGCGTCCTCGCGGCCACCGAATCGCCCGGCGCGCCCGCCGGCCGGGCCCGAGGGCCGCGGCGCGAAGTCATCGCGCGCCCCCCGGCGGGGACAGGCCGCCGTCCCAGGCTCGTCTCGCAGTACGTGGCCACCCCGTCCCCTGCGCTCATCTTTCCCGGCATCGCCGCCGTCGCGATCCTCGTCGGACGAATGGCTCCGACGTCGCGAAACCGTGTCCGAGACATCTGGACCGGCAGGCTGAGGGACTGAATATCGTCCCTATCGCCCGTCATATGAAAGCTTATAGGCGGCTCATCATGTTTTCGTCAGGTTACTCTGGGGTTGTCGGATCGAAATAAGTGCAAGCGAGGCGAGATATTTCCGCTGAATGGCTGCAAAACTTGCTTCGCGATACGAACAAAATTAAGAAATCGACGCGACCTGTCGCAGAGGAGGTTCCCATGAGCGTCGGTGATATCGCTTCGGTTCGCCAATCCACCCTGCCGTCCGAACTTTCGACCGGTGGCGGGCAAGAGGATTTGGGAACTCTGTTCTCCAAGTTGCTGACCGACCTGGGTCAGATGATGAGTTCATCGTCCAACAAGGACGGATTGTCCGAAAAAATTCTGATGGACATCGGCCAGATACTGAAGGCGGCGCCCCACCACGAAGGCGGCTCGGCGGCGTCGACCCAGGGGCAGCCGGCATCGCAGGGTTCTGCCGGTTCCAACGGCTCGGCGGGGTCCGCCGGTGGCTCAGGCTCCTCCGGTTCGGCGGGGGGCGGCGCGGCCGGCGGCGGGGCCACGGCCGAGATGCCCGCCAATCTCCAGGAGATCTGGAACCAGCACGGCGCGACCATCAAGAAATATGTGGACGAGGCGAACGCGAACGGCGCGCACCTCACCTACCAGTTCGTCGCTGCGGAGCTGATGAAGGAGTCGAGCGGCGACGCCAAGGCGGTCGGGGATGGCGGCACCAGCCTCGGCATCGCGCAGATCAACGATCAGGATGCCGCCTTCACCACCGGCAAGTTCGCCGGGCAGGATCGCATGAATCCCGAGATCGGGATCGGCATGATGGTCCAGGACTTGGCCGGCTACAGCCAGCAATACGGGAACGACCTGCGCGCCGTGGCCGATGCCTACGAGACCGGCGGAAACCCCAACAGCCCGTACCTCGAAGGCGGACGCGATTACGGCGAGATCGTCCTCAGCCTCATGCAGGGCGGCAACTGACCGCTCCGCGCCCCCGGTCCGGACCTGTCCGGACCGGGGGCGCGAACCCGAAGGGACGGCCGGCCAGCGCGGACCGGGCCGAGGCCGCGGCGTCTCCCGGTGCCGGCCCATCGCGGGCCGCACCGCCCGCGGGCCCGGGGGCCAGAGGGGGGATCACGCCCCGACGGCCTCGCCGCGGGCGACGGCCGGCGGACCCGACAGGCGCACCGGCAGGTCGTTGATCCGGAGCGACCGGCGCAGGCGCCGCGACAGGGCATCCACCGCCACCGTCAGGAGGGCGGTCGATGCGATCAGCACCACCGCCACGTCGAGGCGCAGCTCCGAGATCGCCGCATCGACGTAGAATCCGAGGGTGGTGACGCCGAGGATGCCGAAGATCGCGCTCTCCCGCAGGATCAGCTCCCACCGGTAGAGCAGGAGCGCCAGGAACTGCCCGTAGAGCCGCGGCAGGGTCTCGTAGGCGTAGAGGTTCATCCCCCGCGGCGCGTCGGCCCGGTAGGGGATGGCGTCGGCGTGCTGGCCCATCAGGGTGCCGACGATCCCGGCATTGTGCAGCGACAGGGCGATGATCGCCGGCAGCATCGAGGGGCCGAGCAGCTGCAGGCAGAGATAGGCCAGCATGTAGTCGGGCGTGGAGCGCACCGCGACGAGGAGCACCCGGCCGAAGGGCCGCCCCACCGGCCCGGCGAAGCGCCGCGCCGTCAGGGGGAACAGGAGGAGGGCGCCGAGCGCCGTCGCCACCAGGGCGATCTGGGCGAGGACCAGGGTCTGCGCCGTCCCGGGGAGGATCTGCCCGGTCAGGATCGGCCGGAACCACGCCCACAGGGCCGGGAGTGTCCCCTCCCCCGTCCGCAGGGGCGCCGGGACGATGTCGTGGGTGAGGAAGCGGACGAGGCTCGGGCCCACCTCCGCGTGGCCGATGGCGGGGGGCAGGGCGAGGACGGCACCGGCGAGGAGGAGCGGCACGCTCCAGCGCCGCACCCAGAGCCGCCGGGAGCCGATCAGCCCGTAGAAGACCAGGAGCAGGGCGCCCGCCTCGGCGTAGCGCCCCTGCCGGAAGGCCGATTCCAGGGTGAAGCCCATGGTGGGCAGGCCGATGAAGCCGAGCACGAGGCTGGAGCGCAGGCCGCATTCGAGGCGGTAGAGGGTGTAGTCGGCAAAGCGCCCCGCCACGTCCGGCAGGCGGGCATAGGCGAAGGCCGAGGCGGCGCCCGTCCCCGGGGGCAGCACCCGGAGGGCGGAGAGGTCCGCCTCCTCGATGATCTCCGAATAGACCTTGGCGCAGATCCCGGCATAGGGCAGCGCGATGGCGAGCACCCCGGTCGTGGCCGAGAGGCCGAAGACCTGCATCAGCAGCAGCGCCCAGAACAGCTCGTGGACCGAGCGCAGGGCCGCGCAGGCGAGGCGCACCCCCCGCGAGCGGGCGAAGGGGATGGCGATGAGCAGCCCCGCCCCCGCCCCGAGCCCGACCCCGAGCACCGCGAAGGCGACCGTGTAGGCGACGCCCCACGCCTCGACGGCGGGAAAGTCCGGCCGGATCAGCCCCCCGAGGAAGCGCGTCAGCTCGGCCAGCGGATGGAGGGTGGTGACGTGCAGGTCCGCCACGGACAGGCAGGCGAGGGCCGCCACGGCGAACCCGCCGCTCACCCCGCGATAGCCCGGAGACGGCAGGGCGAGGCGCATCAGGGGGCCTCGAACGACGCCTGGAGCCGGGCCGGATCGACCTCCCCCGCCGGGGCGTCGAGGACGATGCGCCCGGCCTCCAGCACCACGATCCGGTCGCAAAGGGCCCGGGCCAGGGCCGCGTCGTGCAGGGCGAGGACCAGGGTCTCGTGGCCGGCGGCGAGTTCGGCGAGCACCGCCTCGCCCTGGCGCGGGTCGAGGGCCGAGACCGGCTCGTCGCCCACCAGCACTGGGCGGCCGTTGTAGAGGGCGCGGGCCACCGAGACCCGCTGCTGCTGCCCCCCCGACAGGGCCCCGGCCTTCGCCCAGAGCGTCTCGGAGAGGCCGACCCGGGCGAGCACCGCGCCCACCTCGGCCACGTCGGCCCGGGCCGGGCGCAGGAGGGTGCGCAGGTTGTGCAGGGTCGAGCGCCGGTCGAGGCGGCCCATGTAGACGTTGTGGAACACGCTCAGGGTCCGCACCAGGGCGGCGGCCTGGGGCACCAGGGCGACCCGGTCGGGGATCTGCGCCTGGATCAGCCCGAGGAGGGTCGACTTGCCCGCCCCCGAGCGGCCCATCAGGGCGACGCGCTCGCCCCTGCGCACCGTCAGGTCGATGCCCGACAGCACCTCGCGCCCGCCATAGGCGGCCCGCGCCCCGGCGAGGACGACGACGGGCGCAGGGGGGGGCGATCGCACCGGCCGGTCCGGGGTCAGTCCAGCAGTCCCGTCGCCTTGCCCACCTCGATCAGCGGCGCGTAGGCCGCGTTGGAGACGGGGATGAACTTCGAGCGCCCGAACGGTTCGAGGATGGCGGGGTCGGTGACGTCCACGAGGGCCGCCCGGAGCCTGTCCGTGAAGCCCTCGCCGTAGGTCTTGTCCACGTCGGCGCGGACCGTCCACTGGTAGTCGGGGAAGGGCGGGCTCTCCCAGATCACCGACACCGCCTTGGGATCGACCTTGCCGCCCTTGGAATCGAGGTCCCACACCGAGTAGTCGACCGCCCCCACCTCGAAGGCGCCGGACTGGACGAGCTGGATCGTGCGCGAGTGGTCGCCGGAGAAGCCGACCCGGGAGAAGACCTGCTCGGGTGTCTCGCCGGGGAAGTTCTGGCGGATCGTGTATTCGGGCATCAGCCGGCCGGAGGTCGAGGCCCGGGCGCCGAAGGTGAAGGTCTTGCCCGCGATGGCCTTCGGGAAGTCGGCGGAGCGCGGCAGCCCCGTGGCCGCGTTGGCGATGAGGTAGAAGCGGAACGCCGCGTCCTCGGCCCCCTGCGCGATGGCCTGGGAGCCCGGCACGGCCTTGCGGGCCTGCACCCCGGTGAAGCCGCCGAACCACGCGAGCTGCACCTGCCCGTTGGTGAAGGCGGTCACCGCCGCGGGGTAGCTCTTCACCGGCACGTAGCGCACCGGCACGCCGAGCTTGCCCTCGAGGTACTGCGCCACCTTGCCGAACCGCTCCACCAGACGGCTCTCGTCCTGGTCGGGGATGCCGGTGAAGACGAGGGGCGGCTTGGCCTGCGCCCATGCCGGCCCCGCCAGGGCCAGCCCGGCGGCCAGGAGGCCGCCCGCGAGCCGTGCGATCCGTCCTATCCCGATCATCGATCCCCGCCCCCCCCGCCGCGTGCCACCGGCGCGCCCATGGCGACGTCAGGTAGCGCATGCGGAGGTGGAGGGGAATGAGCCGGAGAGGCCGCCCGGACCTCCCCGGCGCCCGTCCGTCAGCGGTGGTGGCGGCGATGCCGGCGGTGGTGGTGGGGGCGGCGCATGGCACCGCCCGGCATCATGGCGCTCCGGGAGCCCATCTCGGCGCCGCTGTGCATGTTGCCGAAGCGCCCGTTGCCCTGGGCGGCGGCGTCCCGGTCGAGGCCGTCCCCCGGCGCGGCGAAGACCGGTGCGGCGGTACCGGCGGCGAGCCCGAGGACGAGCAGCGCACCGAGGGCGATCTTCTTCATGGCGACGGTCTCTCCGCGGCCCTGCGCCGCTGCCTGCGAACGGGGTCCGCCGGACGCGGTTCCTGTGGCCGGGCGGCGATCCGGCCCCGGAGACCCGGTCGCACGCAAACGTGATCGCGCCGGGGAGGCCCGGTCCGGGTCAGGCGTCCGGGTCGAGTGCGTAGAGCGGGCCCAGCTCCGCCGCGGCGGAGCCCGGCACGGGCCGGGGGCGGAACGGCGCGGCCTGCGGGCCGCCGAGCAGCGCCACGATCGCCTCCGAGGCGGCGACGGCGAGGCCCGCGGCCTTCGCCTGCGCCTCGATGCGGGCCAGGGTGTTCATCGCCGGGCCGAGCACCGTGTACTCCGCCCGGACCCCGTCATCGAACACGCCGACGAGGAGGTCGCCCGCGTGCAGGGCGGAGGCGGTGCGGATGGCGAACAGGCCGGCGGCCCGGCGCCCGGCATTGACCGCGGCGAGGCGGACCTGGAGGTCGAGGGCGCAGGCCGCCGCCGCCCGGGCCTGGTCCTGCGCCGACCCGGTGACGAACTGCGCCAGCACCGCATCGCCGATATACTTGTCGACGATGCCCCCCTGCGCGGCGACGGCGCCCTGCGCCTGCGCCCGCACCTCCATCAGCGCCGCCACCATCTCCTCCGGCGGATGCTCCCGGCTCAGCGCCGAGAAGCCGCGGATGTCGAGGATCAGCAGGCAGGCGTGGCGGCGGTGGACGCCCAGGGCGTCGGAGGCGAGGTCCCGGGCGATGGCGTTGGGCACGAAGCGGGCGAGCCGGCCGCGCTCGCGCTCCACCTGCAGGGTCCGGTCGACCGCCCTGCGCAGGCGCGCCACGCCGTCCGCGACGAGCAGCCCCGTGGCGACGAAGGCGGAGAGCCCGATGACCTGCATCGGCACGTCGCCGTTGAAGCCCGGGAACAGGTGCGGGTAGGCGAGGCCCATGAGGAAGGCGCCCACCCAGCTCGCCGTGACGAGGCCGCAGAACAGCAGGGTGTGGGACACCTGCATGCTCAGGCCGGTCTGGAGCAGGAGCAGGTAGGCGGGCAGGCGGCTCACCGCGTCGGCCCCCTCCCCCGTCCCGCCCCCGGCCATCATGTGCTCGACGATGACGTAGACCGCGAGCAGGGCGTTGAGGCCGGTGCCGGCCAGCGAGGAGGCCCCCGCATCGGGCCCGCGGCGGCGCTCGGCCAGCCCGAACCACAGGGTACCGAGCCCGTACAGGCCGAGGATGATCCAGTGGCTGAGGGCGTGCAGCGAGCCGTCATAGGCCTGGGCCGCCATGAGCAGCACCAGCACGATCACGATCCGCAGGGCCATCAGCCGCGGCCGCCCGCCCTGCTGCATCACCCGCAGGGCGGCATCGTCGTCCGACTCGCCGATCCGGGCCGCGGACACCATCGCGGGTCCGCTCATCCGGCACGGCCGAGGCGCCGTGCCCCGGCGAAGCGGTTGAGGAAGCGCGGCTCCTTCTCCGGCGCCACGCGCACCGCGAGGTGGAGCGTCCCGTCGGCCTCGTTGCGCCGGTCGAGGATCTCGGCATTCTCGTAGAGCCAGTGGAGGGCGGCCCCGTCCTCCGGGGGCAGGGAGACCGCGAAGCTCGTCCGCGTCCGGGCGATCCGCGCCTCGATCCGGCTCGTCAGGGCGGGGAGCCCCTCCCCGGTCAGGGCCGAGACGAGGACCGGGGCGTCGCTGTCCCGGTCGTTGCGCACCCGCCCCTGGCCGGCGAGGTTGAAGAGCCGCGTCCGCTCCCCCTCGTCCAGCAGGTCGGACTTGTTCCAGACCTCGATCAGCCGGCCGTCGGCGGTGTCGATGCCGAGCTCGTTGAGCACCTGGCCCACATCCTCGGCCTGGGCCGCGTTGTCCTCGTGGCTGACGTCGCGGACGTGCAGGAGCACGTCGGCCTCGATGGCGTCCTCCAGGGTGGCGCGGAAGGCGGCGATCAGCGGCGTCGGCAGGTCGGAGATGAAGCCCACCGTGTCGGACAGGATCACCGTCTCCCCGTGGGGGAGCTTGGTCGCCCGGGCGGTGGGGTCGAGGGTGGCGAACAGCATGTCCTTGGCCGTGACCTCGGCCTTGGTCAGGGCGTTGAACAGGCTCGACTTGCCGGCATTGGTGTAGCCCACCAGCGCCACGATCGGGTAGGGCACCCGCGCCCGGCTCTGGCGGTGCAGGCCCCGGGTGCGCACCACCGAATCGAGGTCGCGCTCGATCCGGGTCATGCGCTCCTGGATCATCCGCCGGTCGGCCTCGATCTGGGTCTCGCCGGGGCCGCCGAGGAAGCCGAAGCCGCCGCGCTGGCGCTCCAGGTGGGTCCAGGAGCGGACGAGGCGCGACTTCTGGTAGGCGAGGTGGGCGTGCTCCACCTGCAGCGTGCCCTCCCGGGTGGAGGCCCGGCGGCCGAAGATCTCCAGGATCAGGCCGGTGCGGTCGATGACCTTGGCGCCCCAGGCCTTCTCGAGGTTGCGCTGCTGCACCGGCGAGAGGGCGCAGTCCATCACCACGAGGCCGATCTCCTCGGCCTTCACCAGCCCGCCAATCTCATCCACCCGGCCCTTGCCGAGATAGGTCGAGGGCCGGATCCGCGGCAGGCCGACGGGGAGGCTCTGGGTGACGTCGAGTTCGATGGCGGCGGCGAGCCCGGTGGCCTCGTCGAGGCGCGCCTCCACGGAGCGGGTCGGCGGGGCGACCCGGCCGAAACCCGTGCTCCCGCGGGCGAGGTAGGGGCCGATCACCAGGGTCCGGGTCGAGGCGGCGATCTCGCCCTCGGGAGCCGCATGGGCCTTCAGCCGGGCCTCACCCGAGGTCAAAGTTTCGCTCATGCGGAAGGGGCGCTCGCCGGTTCGTGTTCTTATGGGCTGAGGCTCATATGGGCGCTGGCCGGGCTTCTGCCAACGGCGCCCCCCTCCCCGTCTCCCTGCCGTCTGTGTTTCGCCGACGCGCGCAGGGACGCAGGGGGGCCGGCGTGCCCCTTCCGGCGCTCGCCCCAATCCTCGCCCTCCTCCCAAGGTGCCCGCGTCAGCGGGCCGCGAAGAAGGGCTCCAGACCGCACAGCGATCCCTGGAGGCCTCCTCCGGGGCGGCTTCGCCGCACCTCGGGATGAGGGAGAGGATGAGATGAGAGGGAACCGCCGAGCGTCTCGACGCTCCCCACGGGGAAGGGAGATGCCGCGGTCAGGCCTTCTCGGGGGTCTCGTCGGGCTCGAAGAGCTGCACCGGGTGGCCGGGCATGATGGTCGAGATGGCGTGCTTGTAGACGAGCTGGGAATGACCGTCCCGGCGCAGAAGCACGCAGAAGTTGTCAAACCACGTCACGACGCCTTGCAGTTTTACGCCGTTGACGAGGAAGATCGTCAGCGGAATCTTGTTCTTGCGGACGTGGTTGAGGAAGGTGTCCTGAAGGTTCTGTGCGCGTTCGCCGGCCATTTTCTTCGCCTGTTTGTTGTCCCGGCGGGGGCACCTGGGCCGGGATGGGTCACCGCCTGCGGAATCGTCCGAGTTTCCGCCGGCGGCCCTGCATAAAGCATTAGCAGTCCAAAGCGTGCCCCGAAGCAAGGCCCGTTCCGGTCGGAACGTGACGGATCGGCGGCGCTCTCATACGCCGTGGCAGGCCCTTACGGGCCGATCCCTAAGGATTTGAGTTTGCGGTGGAGGGCCGAGCGCTCCATGCCGATGAATTCGGCGGTGCGCGAGATGTTGCCGGAGAACCGGGCGATCTGCGCCACGAGGTACTCGCGCTCGAAGATCTCCCTCGCCTCCCGCAGGGCGAGGCTCATCAGCTTCTCGCCCCCCGCCCCGGCCGGGGTGGTGGGCACCAGGGCGCCGATCTCCGAGGGCAGCATCTCGGAGGTGACCTCCTGCTCCGGGTCGGCCTGGGTCAGGATCATCAGGCGCTCGACGTTGTTCTTCAGCTGGCGGACGTTGCCCGGCCAGTTGTGCGACTGGAGCACCGCCATCGCGTCCTCGGCGATGACGCGCTTGGGCAGGCCGGTCTGGCCCGAGATGCCGTCCATGAAGAAGCGGATCAGCTCCGGCACGTCCTCGCGCCGCTCGGACAGGGCCGGCACGCGGATCGGCACCACCGAGAGGCGGTGGAACAGGTCCTCCCGGAAGCGGCCGGCGGCGATCTCCTCCTGAAGGTCCCGGGAGGAGGAGGAGATGATGCGCACATCCACATGGACCCGCGTCGTCCCGCCGACCCGCTGGAAGTTCTGGTCCACGAGGACGCGCAGGATCCGGCCTTGCGTCTCCCGGGGCATGTCGGCCACCTCGTCGAGGTAGAGGGTGCCGCCATGGGCCTCCTCCAGGGCGCCGACCCGGCGGCCGTTCTCGCCCTCGACGCCGAACAGCTCGGCCTCCATCGTCTCGGGGAGGATGGTGGCGGCGTTGAGCAGCACGAAGGGGCCGTTCGCCCGGGCGGAGGCCCGGTGCAGGGTCCGCGCGGCGAGTTCCTTGCCGGCGCCCAGCGCCCCGGTGATCATCACCCGCGCGTTGGTGGGGGCGACCCGCTCCAGGGTCTGCCGGAGCTGGTTGATCGCCAGCGACCCGCCGACGATCTGGTCGGCGGAGCCCGAGCGGGCCTTGAGGTCCCGGACCTCCCGCCGCAGCCGCGAGGCCTCCAGCGCCCGCTCGGCCACGAGGATCAGCCGGTCGGCCTTGAACGGCTTCTCGATGAAGTCGTAGGCGCCCGCCTTGATGGCCGAGACGGCGGTCTCGATGTTGCCGTGGCCGGAGATCATCACCACCGGCAGGTCGGGATGGGCGGCCTTGATCAGGTCCAGCACCTGGAGCCCGTCGAGGCGCGAGCCCTGGAGCCAGATGTCGAGGAAGACGAGGTGCGGGCGGCGCGATTCGATCGCCGCGAGCGCCTCGTCGGAACCGCCGGCCGTGCGGCAGCGGTGGCCTTCGTCGTCCAGGATGCCGGCGACGAGGTCGCGGATGTCGGCCTCGTCGTCGACGATCAGAATATCGGCGCTCATGCCTGCATCTCCGCGATCCGGGGGGCCGTCGGTGCGGCGCCCTTCTCCTCTGTCGTGGCCGGGGTCCGCCCCGTGCCCGGGGCGGCGTCGGGCGTCTCGGGGCCGGCTTCGCGCGGCACCCGCATCCGCACCTGCCCGCCGCGGCCGGCGGGGTTGTCGTTGAGGGCGATCCCGCCGCCGTGCTCCTCAAGCACCTTGCTGACGATGGCAAGCCCCAGCCCGGTGCCGCCCTCGCGGGTCGTCATGTAGGGCTCCAGCAGCCGCTGGCGCCCCTCGGCGGGGAAACCCTTGCCGTTGTCCGTCACGGTGATCACCGCGAACCCGTCCTCCACGGCGAGGTCGAGGGCGATCCGGCCCTTGCCCAGCACCTCGGGGGGCACCTCGGTCACCGCCTCGACGGCGTTCTTGAGGATGTTGGTGATCACCTGCGACAGGAGCCGGATGTCGAAGGCGGCCACGATCTTTTCGGAGGCCCCCGCCCCGCCCTGGGCCGAGAAGGCGAACTCGATGTCGGGGTGGGCGACGCGGATCATGAAGAGGTTCTGCTTGGCGATCTCGGTCAGGTCGTTGGGGGCGATGGCGGGCTTGGGCATCCGGGCGAAGGCCGAGAACTCGTCCACCATGCGCTTGATCTCGTCGACCTGGCGCACGATCGTCGCCGTGCACTGGTCGAACACCTCCCGGTCGGTCACGATGACCTTGCCGTACTTGCGCCGGATGCGCTCCGCCGAGAGCTGGATCGGGGTGAGCGGGTTCTTGATCTCGTGGGCGATGCGGCGGGCGACGTCGCCCCAGGCCGAGGTGCGCTGGGCCTGGACGAGGTCGGTGATGTCGTCCAGCGTCACCACCGCGCCCCGCGCCCCCCCCGGCGCCTGCTCCCCCGTGACCCGCACGGTGACCGTGCGCTCCTCCTTGCGCTCGCCGCGGGTGCGGATGAGCTGGATCTGCTGCTGCACCGCCCGCTGGCGGGCCTCGCCCTCGGCCAGCACCGGGGCGAGTTCCGGCACCGCAACGCCCAGCGGCTGGCCCACCAGCCGGTCGCTGCCGAGGTCGAGCATCCGCTCGGCGGCGGGGTTGGCGATGGTCACGAACCCCGCCGCGTCGAGGCCGATGACGCCGGGGGAGACGCCCGACAGCACCGCCTCGGTGAAGCGGCGGCGGGCGTCGATCAGGTCGTTGGCGGCCATCAGCCCGGCATGCTGGCGGCGCAGCTCCTGGGTCATCTTGTTGAAGCTCTCGCCGAGGCTCCCGAGGTCGCCGCTGGTCTTCTTGGTGGGCACCTGGGCGTAGAAGTTGCCCGACGCCACCTGGTCGGCGGCGTTGATGAGCCGGCGGATCGGGGCCACGAACCGGTTGGCGAAGTTCAGCCCGAACCACACCGCCGACAGGAGCGCGATCAGCGCGATCAGCAGGAACACCACCGCGAAGGTGATCTGGATGGAGCGGCGCAGGGAATCGTAGGTCAGGTACTCGGCCGCCGCCGCCCGGGACACGCCGGGGAACTCGATGGCCAGGGGGTTCACCTCCCGCTGCACCATCAGCACCGCGTCGTCGTAGGCCGGCATCCGCAGGAGCGCGGCGAAGACCCGCCCCTCCGTGGGCAGCAGGCAGATCGGGTCGCTCGACTTGCCCGCATCCTCGAAGGCCGCCGCCGAGGGCAGGCGGACCTGCTTCAGCACGTCGATGTTGGCCCGGGCCACCACGTCGGTGGGGCCGCGCATGATCTGCGCCACCGGCAGGCCGAGGTTGGTGGCCCGGGTGGTCAGGAAGGTCTCGAACCACGTCCGGTTGACGTCGAAGTTCGGCCGCGCCCGGGTGAGGTCGTCGTTCAGGATGCGGATCTCCCGGGCGAGCGACTGGCACTGGTTCTCCTGGTAGGCGTCGGCCACCTCCACGGATTTCAGCACCACGTCCCGCACCCGGTCGGTGAAGCCCAGCGACAGGCCCCGGTCGATGGTCACCGAGGCCACCACCGCGAGCAGGATCGTCGGCAGGATGGCGATCAGCGAGAACAGGCCGACGATGCGCGAATGCAGCCGCGCCACCGCCGCGTTGGCCCGGCGGGCGTGCAGGAAGACCCGGGCCTCCCAGGCGATCACCACCGCGAGCCCGAGCACCAGGGCGACGTTGATGGCAAGCAGGGTGATCCCGTAGGTCGGCGTCGGGGTGACCCGGATGACGCCCGCGAGGATCAGGAAGGTGGTCAGCGCGCAGACGAGCGCCGTAACGACCACGGCGGCGCCGATCCAGCCCGGCCCCCGCGGCCCCGGATGCAGGGATTCGGCCAGCGGCGCATCCACCTTCGGCGGGGCCCCCCCGGAGGGGGTGCCGGCCGGGTCTGGAGCGGAGCCGGGGCCGCCCGCATCGGGGCCGCCCGCGGTGCCGCCCCCGGAACGGGAGAAGAAAGGCATGAGTGGTGCGGGGCCACAACAGTGTGGCGGAATTAATACGAATCGGCCCCGGCGCGAAAGGCTTTCCCCCGGTCTGGAAGGCGCGACCGCCCCTGCCCTGCGGCCGACTGCCGCCTCCGGCCCCGGGGCCGGCGCCCATCCTTGACCGGGGCCGGCCCGGTGAATAGGCCGGTCGGTGGAGGCGAACGGGGTCTGGTGGCCCTCCTGGTCTTCAAAACCAGCGGTACGCCAACAGCGTACGGTGGGTTCGATTCCCATCCGCTTCCGCCATTCTCAGCCGCGCCCCGGGGACGGGAACGCGGCGGCCCGCCCGGCATTCCCGTGTGCGGGATGGGCCCGCAGCGGGGCTGGCACACGATGTCCGGACAGTCGTTCACGTCCGCCGCCCGCGAGGCGATGAGCCGCCTCAGGTCCGGCCTCGCCGCCCGGCGGTCGCCGCCACCGCCACCGGCCATCCTGCCGGGGCTCGACACCCGGCCCGCGCCGATGCGCCCCCTCCGTCCGCCCGCCGCCGTGAACGACAACCCCCTCGCCACCCTCGAAGCCGAGGTGGAGCGGGACCTGCGCGCCCACGGCTACCTGCGGTAGGGCCGCCTGCGGCGGGGCGTCAGCGCCAGCCCGCGGCCCCCCCGGCGGGCAGCGTCCCCGCCTCGACCCAGTGGCAGGCCGTGGTGTCCTTGACCGCGGCACAATCGTAGGAGCGCCCGGCCAGGGTCACCCGGTCGACCACGGGGCCGATCCGGCCGCGCGGCAGGGCGGCACAGCCGAGGTGGTCCGCCTTCGGGTCGGCGAGCGTCGCGGCGGCCGCGGCGAGCCCGCCCTGCATCAGCATCCGGTAGTTGGCGACGGACGGGCAGGCGATCACCGGCGCCGCCGGGGCCCGGGCGGGCCTGTCGGCGGCCTTCTCCCCCGGCTTCGGGCGCGGGGCCTGCTGGCCGAGGGCCGGGGCGACCGGCAGCGCGGCGGCGAGAAGGACCACGAGGAGCGGAAGGCGACGGCTCATGGCCCCTCCTAGCACGGCCCGGCCCGGCCGCCTCCCTCCCCTCGCCGCATCTTCTCTCCGGGCAGGCTTGACGCTCCCGGCGCCGTCTGCGAGCGCAGGGCGACGCCCCCGCCGCACCGGACACGCCTTCCGAATCGGCCTCCGGCCGGGGCCCGCGACAGGAGGGATCATGGCCACGACGATCGAGAGCGACCAGCGGCTCCACCTCGTATTCGGCGGCGAGCTCGAGAATCTCGACGGGGTCCGCTTCCGGGATGTGAAGGGCCTCGACATCGTCGGGATCTATCCGGACTTCGCCTCCGCCCAGGCCGCGTGGCGGGCCAAGGCCCAGGCCACGGTCGACAGCGCACAGACCCGCTATTTCGTGGTGCATCTGCACCGCCTGCTAGAGCTGCAGCCGGTCTGACCCGGACGAGGCCATGGTGTCGGAAGGTCCGTGTCCCGTCGCGGGGGGCGCAGGCCCGCCCCGCATCTTCCGGCACCGCGCCCCGATACCCGGCCGGAGGGCGCCGTGCCCTCCGGAATACCCCGGATTTCGGGCGATCCACCGGCCCTCGTCCTGTGCGAAGGGCCGATGAAGGCATTGTGACACTTCGGGCCCGCTGATATGAGCCTCACCCGTCATGGATCTGCCCCGGTCTGCCCGGGGCGGGGGCCGCGGTCGCGCAGGCCGCGTACGGGCGGGACAACATGAAATCCTCGATCAAGATCATCGCCGGCAACGCGAGCCGGCCCTTGGCCGAGGCCATCGCCGCCTATCTCGAATTGCCGCTGGCCAAGTGCATGGTCCGGCGCTTCGCCGACATGGAGATCTTCGTCGAGCTGCAGGAGAACGTCCGCGGCGAGGACGTGTTCATCGTCCAGTCGACCTCCTTCCCGGCCAACGACCACCTGATGGAATTGCTGATCATGATCGACGCCGCGCGCCGGTCGTCGGCGCGGCGCATCACGGCGGTGATCCCCTATTTCGGCTACGCCCGGCAGGACCGGCGCACCTCCGGCCGCACCCCGATCTCGGCCAAGCTGGTCTGCAACCTCATCACCGAAGCGGGGGCCGACCGGGTGCTCACCCTCGACCTGCACGCCGGCCAGATCCAGGGCTTCTTCGACATCCCCACCGACAACCTGTTCGCCGCCCCCGTGATGGTGCGCGACATCAAGGAGCGGATGCCCACCGAGGACCGGATGGTGGTGTCGCCGGACGTGGGCGGCGTGGTCCGCGCCCGGGTGGTCGCCAAGCGGATCGACGCGCCGCTCGCCATCGTGGACAAGCGCCGGGAGCGGCCGGGCGAATCCGAGGTGATGAACATCATCGGCGACGTCAGCGGCCGGTCCTGCATCCTCGTGGACGACATCGTCGATTCCGGCGGCACCCTGGTGAACGCCGCCGAGGCCCTGCTCAACGCCGGGGCGAAGGACGTCTCGGCCTACATCACCCACGGGGTGCTCTCCGGGGGGGCGGTCTCGCGCATCGCCGCCTCGCGGATGAAGGAGCTGGTGATCACCGACTCGATCCAGCCGACCCAGGCGGTGAAGCTCGCCCGCAACATCCGGGTGATGTCGATCGCGCCCCTGCTCGGCGAGGCGATCGGCCGGACGGCCACGGAATCGAGCGTCTCCAGCCTGTTCGACTGAGTTGTCTGGGAGTTGTGTCGCAGTTCCGGCTGCGGCGATCTGATCTAGATTGCATCTCCTACGGCCAAGCCGTGGGAGGCGGCTATCCGGACAGACATCGTCGGCATCCATGGGCTGGCCAACAAGCCGCCCCGCGAGGAGAAGGCGGGGTGGTGGGTCGCGGCGATCCGCGAGGGGCTGCGCCGCAACCTCGGCCGCGACGCGCCGGTCTCCCTCGATTTCGTCTACTGGGCGGACCTTCGCCACCCGGAGCCCTTGAGCGCCGGGGACAACCGGGAGCCCTATGCCCCGGATCTCGGCCTCGGCCCGTTCCCCTCCCCCGCCGGGGAGCCGGCGCGGCAAGCCCCGACCCTGACCGACCGGCTCTACCGCGGCATCGCCAGCCTGCAGGAGGTCGTCGGCCTCACGCCGGTGGACGACGTGATCCTCGAGTACCGGCTCGACGACCTCTGGGGCTACCACGACGACAGGGCCTTCCGGGACGCCGCCCGCGACCGCCTGCGCGGGGCGCTGGCCCGCCGCGGGGACGGCCCCGTGCTGCTCGTGGCCCATTCCATGGGGGGGCTGATCGCCTACGACGTGCTGCGGCTGGCCGAGCGGGACGGCTCCGTGCCGGGGCCGGTGACCCTCGTCACCCTCGGCTCGCCCTTCGGCCTCGCGGAGGTGAAGCGGACGCTCGCAGCCGAGCACGGCGACCTGCGCGTGCCCCGGTCGGTGGCGGCCTGGACCAACCTGATGGACCGCAACGACATCGCCACCGTGGGCGAGGACCTCGCCGGAACCTTCCCCCCCAACGCCACGGGCACCCGCATCGCCGACGTGCCGGTGATCAACGCCTACCGGGCGCCCGACGGCAGCGCGAACACCCACAAGTCCTACGGCTACCTGCGCACCCCGGAATTCTCGCGGATCGTCGCCGGGTTCCTGGGGTAGGACCCGTCACCCGATCGCGGAGGGCGAGGCCCCTGGGACGGCAGGGCGCCGCCCGGCACCCGCGGACCGGAGCCGCCGGCTCGGCGCCTCCGGTCAGGCGGCCTTCACCTCGGCCAGGAAGTCCTTGACCGCCCGTTCGAGGTCGTCCGACCCCCGCGAGAGGCCGCGGGCGGCGGCGAGGACGTCGCGGGAGGCGAGGCCGGTCTCGTCGGCCCCCGTCCGCACGTCGGCGATCTCGAGGGAGACGGCCTGCGCCCCGGCGGCGGCGCTCGCCACGCCGCGGACGATCTCCTGGATCGCCGCGCTCTGCTCCTCCATCGCGGCGGCGACGCCGACGGCGATGATCCGCATCTCCTCGATGGTCCGGCCGAGATCGCCGATGGCGCCCACCGCCTCCCCCGTCGCCCCCTGGATGCGGCCGATCTGGCCGGAGATCTCCTCCGTCGCCCGGGCGGTCTGCCCGGCGAGCGCCTTCACCTCGGCGGCGACCACGGCGAAGCCCCGCCCCGCCTCGCCCGCCCGGGCCGCCTCGATGGTGGCGTTGAGGGCGAGCAGGTTGGTCTGCGCGGCGATGGAGGCGATGAGGGCCACCACGTCGCCCACCCGCTCGGTGCCCGCGGCGAGGGTCCGCACGGTGGCCTCGCCGGTCCTCGCGCTCTCGGTGGCCCGGACGGCGATGGCGGAGGTGCGCTGCACCTGCCCGGCGATCTCCTGCACGGAGGCGGACATCTCCTCCGTCGCGGCGGCGGCGGCCTGGACGTTGCCGGTGGTGTCCCGCGCCTGCTCCGCCACGGTGCCGGAGCGCGCCGTGGTGCGGGCGGCGGTGGCGGTCATGGTGCCGGCCGTCACCTCCAGCTGCTGCGCCGCGCCGGAAAGCTCCCGGCTCAGGGCGCCGACCTGCCCCTCGAACCGGCGGGTCAGCCGGTCGAGGGCCTCCGCCCGGCGGGCGCTGCCGTCGGCGGAGGCGGCCAGATGCGCGTCGGCCGCCTCCTTGGCGATCAGCGCCTCCTTGAACACCTGCACCGCGCCGGCCATGGCGCCGATCTCGTCCTGCCGCGCCCGCGCCGGCACCGCGGCCTGCGTCTCCCCGGCCGCGAGGCGGCGCATGGCGGCCTCCAGCGCCTTGAGCGGGCGCGTCACCGAGCGGCCGACGAGGGTCGCGACGAGGCCGATCAGGGCCACCGCCACGAGGATGCCGAGCCCGTCCGCGATCACCGCCTGCCGCAGGATCGCCGCCGTGTCGTCGGCGTAGATGCCGGTGCCGATCACCCAGCCCCAGGGTGCGAAGCCGCGCACGTAGGAGATCTTCGGCACGGGCGCGTCGGCGCCGGGCTTGGGCCACATGTAGCCGGAGAACCCTTCGCCCTGGCGCCGCACGAGGTCCACGAAGTCGGAAAACAGCCGCTTGCCGGTGGGGTCCTTCACCTCGGCGAGGTCGCGGCCCTCCAGCTCCGGCTTCATCGGATGGGCGATCATGCGCGGCTGCATGTCGTTGATCCAGAAGTACTCCTTGCCGTCGTAGCGCAGGGCCTTCACCGCCCCGATCGCCGCCGCCTGCGCCTGCGCCCGCGTCAGGTGCCCGGCCTTCTCCTCGGCCTCGAAATGCGCCACCACCCCCCAGGCGGTGTCGGCGAGGTCGTGGGTCTTGGCCATCCGGCCCCGCTCCACCTGGCCGCTGAGGCTCCAGAGGCCGGTTCCCGACACCGCCAGGATGCCGAGCAAGGCGGCGACGGTCATCAGATGCAGTTTCGAGCCGATTCCGAGCTTCACGGCGCCGGCCTAAAGTGTGCAAATACAGTCTAGAGACATTGATGTATTTGCGTAAGCAGATGATGAACGGATCCGTATCCTCCTATAGGACCGGAGGCCGGCCCGTCCCGCCCGCCCGCCGGCCGCCGCCGGGGGCCCTCGCGGCGATTGCGCCCCCCTGCGGCGGCGCCTATATATGGCCATCCCCATTTTGCCAGCGTGAGACGGGTCTTCTCCGGGTCAGTGCATCCCGGAGCCCGCGGACCGATGCCCGGCCCGACCCGTTCCGCCAGGTTGGAGCCGCGTGAAGAGATGTCCCAGGGTCCGCTGATGCCGAAAGCGACCGCCGTCTGGCTGGTCGAGAACACGTCGCTCGCCTTCGAGCAGATCGCCGACTTCTGCAAGCTCCACCCGCTGGAGGTGAAGGGCATCGCCGACGGTGAGGTGGCGGCGGGCATCAAGGGCCTGGACCCGATCACCACCAACCAGCTCACCCGCGACGAGATCGAGAAGGCGCAGAAGTCGCCCCACTACAAGCTCAAGGCCGCGGTCTCGAAGGTGAAGCTGCCGGAGGTGAAGCGCACCACCAAGGGGCCGCGCTACACCCCCCTGTCGCGCCGCCAGGACCGGCCGAACGCGATCCTCTGGCTGCTGCGCAACCACCCCGAGTTGAAGGATGCGCAGATCATCCGCCTCGTCGGCACCACCAAGTCGACGATCCAGCAGATCCGCGAGCGCACCCACTGGAATTCCGGCTCGCTGCAGCCCCTCGATCCGGTGACGCTCGGCCTCACCACCCAGATCAGCCTCGACTTCGAGGTGCAGAAGGCGGCGGCCGACCGTCCGGCGGCGCTGGCGGCCGAGGGCGGCGCCTCGCTCCTGCCGACCGAGGTCTCGACCCAGCGCGAGCCCGAGCCCGAGGACGAGCCCCGCGGCGGCCGCGAGGACCGCCTCGACGCGGATTCGGTCTTCGCCAAGCTCAAGGGCCGTCACCAGGACGAGGACGACGACGAGGAGTAGGGGAGCGCGGGTCTTCCCCTCTCTGCCGTCTTGCGGGGGCGTTGCGGGATGCGGCGCCCCTGACCATCCCCCGGCTGCCGACCCCGTCCTTGCGAGCGGAGCGAAGCAACCCAGGGATCCGCCATGGCCTCGGGCCGTCGCGCTGCCCTGGGTTGCTTCGCTGACGCTCGCAAAGACGACCGAGGGATCGAGGGGCCCGTCCGGCTTCCGCAACGATCCCCGGGAGCCGGGGGATGAGCCTGTCCGCCCTCACTCCGGCAGGGGCTGGCCCGTGGTCTCGGGCATGAACCACGGCACGATCAGGCCGATGGCGTAGACGCTCGACATGGTCAGCGCCGCCGCGGCCACGCCGCCGAAGGAGGTGACGATCTGCCCGGCGATGATCGGGAAGACCCAGGCGATCAGCCGGGCGCCGTTGAACACGAAGCTCGCCGCCGTCGCCCGCACCGCCGGGGTGAACAGCTCCACGAGGTAGATCGCCATCCACGAGAAGGCGAAGCCGAGGGTGAAGAACCCGTTCAGGAAGGCCAGCGCCATGAACGGCACCAGGCCCCCGGTCCAGAGGTAGCAGGCCAGCGACGTGGCGATGCAGCCGGCATAGGTCAGGATCAGGAAGGGCCGCCGGCCCATCGCATCCGCGACGAAGCCCGAGATGACGTAGGCGGTGATGGCGCCGACGTTGTAGATGATGCCCATCCGCGGGCCCCAGACGTTGGCCGGCTCCCCCGCCGCCTTGGCCAGCCCCTCGGTGTAGGCCGGCAGCCAGGACGAGACCGCCCACCAGCCCACCGTCGTGGCGAAGGACATGGCGGTGGCCAGGAACACCCGCCGCCGGCTCTCCTTCTCCCGGAAGATCTCCGCCAGGGTGAAGGGCCGCTGCGCCCGCTTCGGGGCGTGGCCGGCATCCTCGGCGGTGGCGGCCCAGCGCTGCGCCTTCAGGGCCTGCATCCACTGCTCGGATTCCTCCAGCGCCCGGCGCAGGTACAGGCAGACGAAGGCCGGCAGGGCGCCGAGGGCGAACATGATCCGCCAGGATTCGTTGCCGAGGGGGTTTGTGGCGGCCAGCACCGCCCAGACGATGGCCGCCAGCACCGCGCCGCCGCCGAAGCCCGATTGCAGGAAGCCGCAGCCCTTGGGCCGGGCCCGGTTCGGCCAGGTCTCGGCCACCAGGGCGATGCCGGTGGACCATTCCGAGCCGATGGCGAGGCCGGTGATGAAGCGCAGCGCCGCGAGCTGGACGAAGCTCTCCGCGAAGGCGGTGAGCCCCGTGAACACCGCGTAGCCGAGGATGGAGATCATCATCATCCGCTTGCGGCCGATATAGTCGGCGGCGATCCCCCCGATCAGGCCGCCGATCCCCCAGCCGAGCAGGGTGATGCCGATGGCGAGGCCCACATAGGTGGCCGGCGCCTGCGCCTGCTCCGGCGTCAGGATCGTGCCGAGCGCCGGGCGCAGGGCGTAGACCAGCGCCACCGCCTCGTAGCCGTCGAAGATCCAGCCGAGGTAGCTGCCCCAGAGGATGCGCCAGTGGCGGGGCGTCAGCCCCGCGTGCCACGGGGCCTCGGCGTCCTCGCGCAGCAGGGCGTCGCCTGCACTCATCCGATCCTCCCCATGCCCGTCTCCGGGTCGTTTTCAAGGTCTGCCGGGCTCTCCGCCCTGCCCCCCGCCATGGCGAGCGGGGGTGAGGGAGGCTAGGCCACGGTGCGGGCGTCCCCGTGGCCGAGGCGCGCCCGCAGCCAGTTGATCACGCCCCCGGCGAGCAGCACCTCGATCTGGCGCGGCGACAGGCCGTGGGTCAACCGGATCCGGTCCTTGCCCCGCACGGTGGCCGTGATGTCGTTGCCCGCCGCCAGGGCGTCGGCGACGCCCGTGATCTCCACGCCGTCGCCGACCTCCAGCCGGTCGTAGTCGGCCGGGTCGGCGAAGGTCAGGGGCAGGACGCCGAAATTCACGAGGTTCTGCCAGTGGATGCGGGCGAAGCTCTTGGCCAGCACCACCTCCAGGCCGAGGTAGCGGGGCGCCAGCGCCGCGTTCTCCCGGCTCGACCCCTGGCCGTAGTTCAGGCCCCCGAGGATGGCGTGGCCCGCCCGCTCCTTGCCGCCCTGCCTCGCCCGCTGCGGGTAGCTGTCGTCGATCGGCTCGAAGGTGAATTCGGAGGTCTTGGGGATGTTCGACCAGTAGGGCATCACCCGGGCGCCCGCCGGCATGATGTCGTCGGTGGAGATGTCGTCCCCGGTCTTGAGCATCACCGGCACGCGGATGTCCGCCCCGAGCTTGCCGAGCTCCGGCAGGGTGGTGATGTTTTCGGACTTTTCGAGCCGCACCGCGCGGGCCTCGGCCTCCGGCAGCGGGCCGAGGAGCATCGTCGTGTGGCCGGGCACCATCGTGGGCGGGGCGATGCGCGGATAGGGCATGTCCAGGCTGCGCGGATCGGTGATGACGCCGGTCAGCGCCGAGGCGGCGGCGGTCTCCGGGCTGCACAGGAACACGCTGTCCTCCCGGGTGCCGGAGCGGCCGGGGAAGTTGCGCGGCACGGTGCGCAGGGAGTTGCGCCCGGAGGCGGGGGCCTGCCCCATGCCGATGCAGCCGTTGCAGCCCGCCTGATGCACCCGCGCCCCGGCATGGATCAGGTCCGAGAGCTGCCCGTCGCGGATCAGCGTCTCCAGCACCACCCGCGTCGAGGGGTTGATGTCGAAGGAGACCCGGTCGTGGGTCTGCTTGCCCTTCACGATGGCCGCGGCCACGGCGAAATCGCGAAAGCCCGGGTTGGCCGAGGAGCCGATATAGCTCTGGTAGATCTCGGTGCCCGCCACCTCCGAGACCGGCACGACGTTGCCGGGGCTCGACGGCTTGGCGATCATCGGCACCAGGGTGGAGAGGTCGATCGTCTCCTCGACATCGTAGGTGCACCCCTCGTCGGCGGCGAGGGCGGTGAAGTCCCCGCCCCGGCCGACGCCCTCCAGGAAGGCGCGGGTCGACGCGTCGGAGGGGAACACGCTCGTGGTGGCGCCCATCTCGGCGCCCATGTTGGCGATGACGTGCCGGTCCATCGCCGTCAGGCAGGCGAGGCCGGGCCCGCGATACTCGATGATCCGGCCGAACCCGCCCTCGACCCCGTGGCGGCCGAGGAGGGTGAGGATCACGTCCTTGGCGCTCACCCAGTCGGGGAGCGCGCCGGTGAGCTCCACGCCCCAGACCTTGGGCATCCGCAGGCGCAGGGGCTCGCCGGCCATGGCCTGCGCCACCTCGACCCCGCCCGCGCCGAAGGCGAGCATCCCCAGCGACCCGGCGGCGGGGGTGTGGCTGTCCGAGCCGACCAGGGTCTCGCCCGGCTTGCCGAAGCTCTGCATGTGGACGGGGTGGCTGATGCCGTTGCCGGGGCGCGAGTACCACACGCCGAACTTCCGGCAGGCCGAGCGCAGGAACATGTGCTCGTCGGCGTTCAGGTGGTCGTTCTGGACGAGGTTGTGGTCGATGTACTGGGCGGCGAGCGGGATCGCGACGCGCTCCACGCCCATCGCCTCCAGCTCCAGCATCACGAGGCCGCCGAGGACGTCCTGCAGCAGGGCCTGGTCGATCCTGAGGGCGATCTCCCCGCCGGGGGTGAGGTCGCCCTCCACGAGGTGCGACTGGACGAGCTTCTGCGTCAGGTTCAACGCCACCATGGGGTCTCCTCGTTCGTGCGCGCCTGTCTCGGCGTGCCGAACCGGCCCCCGGCGCTGATGTCCCTGTGGCGAGCGGAACTAGCGAGGCCGGCGGGCCCCGGAAGCCCGATCGGGTGACAGATCCCCGTGCCTGTCGGACGGGGCCCCCGGATGCCCGGCCCCGGCATCCCCCGCCCGAAGGCGGAGGATGCCCGTGCCGTTCGGCGGCCGGATCAGAGTCGGCCGGTGACCAGCAGCACGATCAGCACGATGAGCAGGATGCCGCCGAGGCCGAAGCCCGGGCCACGATAGGCGCCGCCGCCGAGGAAGCCGCCGCCGCCGAAGGCGAGGATGATCAGAACGATGAGGAGGATGGTGACGAGGGACATGGGACGCGGATCTCCGAACGGTCGCGGTTGGCGAGCGTGACCGTTGAAACGCCGCGACAATTCGTTCCGTTCACCCCGGCGTGCAGTTTTTGTGAGTCGGTTGCGGGAGGACGTCCCGGCGCTCACGCATGCCAGTCGGGAAGGGGGGCCTCGTCCGCCCCGAGCCAGCCCGGAACCGGCAGGCCGCGCTCCGTCAGGAAGACCGGGTTGAACAGCTTCGACGCGTAGCGCGCCGCCCCGTCGCACAGGATCGTCACGATCGTATGGCCGGGGCCCAGCGCCCGCGCGAGGCGGATCGCCCCCGCCACGTTGATGCCCGAGGAGCCGCCCAGCGACAGCCCCTCCTCCCGCATCAGCCCGAACACGATGGCCAGCGCCTCCGTGTCCGGGATGCGGAACGACAGGTCGGGGGCGAAGCCCGCGAGGTTGCCGGTGATCCGGCCCTGGCCGATCCCCTCGGTGATCGAGGAGCCCTCGGCCTTGAACGTCCCCGTGGTGTAGCCGGCATGGAGCGCCGAGCCCTCCGGGTCGGCGAGGGCGATCCGCACCTGCGGGTCGCGGGCGCGCAGGGCCTCGGCGACGCCGGCCAGCGTCCCCCCGGTGCCGGCGGCGCAGACGAAGCCATCGACCCGGCCCCCGGTCTGCGCCCAGATCTCCGGGCCGGTGCCGGCCACGTGCGCCCGGCGGTTGGCGACGTTGTCGAACTGGTCGGCGAAGAAGGCGCCGGCCTCGTCCCGGGCGGCGAGGGCCTCCGCGAGGCGCCGCGCGACGTGGACGTAGTTGTTCGGGTTGGCGAACGGGACCGCCGGCACCTCCACGAGGCGGGCGCCCGCGAGCCGCAGGGTCTGCTTCTTCTCTTCGGACTGGGTGACGGGGATGACGATCAGCGTGCGGTAGCCGCGCACCGCCGCCACCAGGGCGAGGCCGATGCCGGTGTTGCCGGCGGTGCCCTCGACGATGGTGCCGCCGGGGCGGATCCGCCCCCGCGCCTCCGCCTCCTCCACGATGGAGAGTGCCGCCCGGTCCTTCACCGACAGGCCGGGGTTGAGGAACTCGGCCTTGCCGAGGATCTCGCAGCCGGTCTCCTCCGAGGCCCGGCGCAGGCGGATCAGGGGCGTGTTCCCGATGGCCGCGAGGATGTCGGGGTGGGCGTGGGGCACGGGGGAGGCTCCGGTCAGGGGGAAGGTCGCCGTCGCGACGGGTTCAGGGTATGAGGGCGGGCAGCCCGATCCCCGCCATGCCGCCGCCCGATCCGATCCCCACCACCGTGCCCGCACGCAAGGCGCGCGAGCGGGCCGCCGGTGAGATCGTGGCGCGGATGCGCGCGTATGCGGAGTCGGAGAGGGGGGCGCTTCGTCGTGTTCGGATCCTTCGTCACCGGGCGCATGGGGCATGACAGCGACCGCGACGTGATGATCGACTTCCCGGAAGCCCGCCTTCGTCGCGCGCGTCGAGGCCGAGGGGATGCGCCTGCCGTGACCGACGCGCGCCGGCTCGATGGCGAGGACGATCTGACGGCGGCGATCCGCCATTTCCGCAACGCCCCATGCGGACCTCATCCGCCGGGCGTCCCGCCCGGTGACGCCCCCCCGAGCGCGCCGCGCCGGCGATCGAGGCGGCCTGCATCCGCCTGTTCAGGAACCGGATCGATCCCGCGCCGGGGGCCGGCCGAGGCGGCCACGCCTCACCCGAACACGTGCCCGCCGTTGATCCGCAGGCCCACCGGGTGGCCGGCGGCGTAGCGGATGCCGTCGGAATCCTCGACCGCCAGGATCAGGCCCCCCGGTTCCTCCACCTCGATCCGCTGCCGGCCCTGGCTGCGGTAGGAGGAGCGCACCGTGCCCGAGAGGTGGGCCGCGTCGAGCTCCACGAGCTGGAGCTGCCACGGGCGCACGTAGAGCTTCACCGGGCCGATGACCCCGGCCGGCGCCGTGACCGGGGTTTCCCGGCCGCGGACCAGCACCCGCCCGCCCTCGGCGATGGCCTCCACCTCGACGGAATCGCCCAGGAACTTCAGCACCGTCGCCGAGACCGGGTTCTCCTGCACCTCGTCCGGGGTGCCGATCTGCTCCAGGCGGCCGTGATCGAGCACCGCCACCCGGTCGGACAATTCCAGCGCCTCGTCCTGGTCGTGGGTGACGAAGATCGTGGTCTGGCCGGTGCGGTTGTGGATCTCCCGCAGCCAGCGGCGCAGGTCCTTTCGGACTTGCGCGTCGAGGGCGCCGAAGGGCTCGTCCAGCAGCAGGACGCGGGGCTCCACGGCGAGCGCCCGGGCGAGCGCCACCCGCTGCCGCTGGCCGCCGGAGAGCTGCGAGGGGTAGCGGTCGCCGAAGCCCGAGAGGCGGATCAGGTCGAGGAGGTCGCCGACCCGGCGCTTGATCTCGGCCTGCGCCGGCCGCTCCGCCCGGCGGCGGGCGTTGAGGCCGTAGGCGATGTTGTCGGCCACGCTCATGTGCTTGAACAGGGCGTAGTGCTGGAACACGAAGCCCACCGCCCGCTCCTGCACCGGCAGGCCGGTGGCGTCGTCGCCCCCGAACAGGATCCGGCCCCGGTCCGGGGCGTCGAGCCCGGCGATGATCCGCAGCAGCGTCGTCTTGCCCGAGCCCGAGGGGCCGAGCAGGCCGAGGAGCTCCCCCGCCCGCACGTCGAGGGAGAGGTCGTGCAGGACGGCGGCCGTGTCGAAGGTCTTCGAGAGGCCCTCGACGCGGATCGCCGTCGAGGGACGCTCAGTGCCTCCGGCCCGCGGCGAGTTCGCCGGCGAAGCGCCATTCGAGGAAGGATTTGACGACGAGCGTGACAAGGGCGAGGGCTGCGAGGAGCGAAGCGACGGCGAAAGCGGCGACGAAGTTGTACTCATTGTAGAGGATCTCCACGTGGAGAGGCATGGTGTTCGTCAGCCCGCGGATGTGGCCGGAGACGACCGAGACCGCGCCGAACTCACCCATCGCGCGGGCATTGCAGAGCAGGACGCTGTAGAGCAGCCCCCAGCGGATGTTGGGCAGGGTCACCGTGCGGAAGGCGTGGAAGCCCGACGCGCCGAGGGTCAGCGCCGCCTCCTCCTCCGACGAGCCCTGCTCCTGCATCAGCGGGATCAGCTCCCGCGCGACGAAGGGGAAGGTCACGAACACCGTCGCCAGCACGATTCCGGGCAGGGCGAACAGGATCTGGATGTTGTGGGCTTGCAGCCAGCCGCCGAACAGGCCCTGGCTGCCGAACAGCAGCACGTAGATCAGCCCCGACACCACCGGCGACACCGAGAACGGCAGGTCGATCAGGGTGATCAGGAAGGTCTTGCCGGGGAACTCGAACTTCGCGATCGCCCAGGCGGCGGCCACCCCGAAGACGAGGTTGAACGGCACGGCGATGGCCGCCACCGTCAGGGTCAGGCGGATGGCCGAGAGGGCGTCCGGCTCCCGGAAGGCGTCGAGATAGGCCGACACCCCGTGGGCGAAGGCCTGCGCGAACACCGCCCCCAGGGGGATGACGAGGAACAGGGCGAGGAAGGTGACCGCGATCCCGATCAGGACCGCGCGCACGCCCGCCCCCTCCCCCGCGACGGGGGCGGGCCGGCCGGTGGGCAGGCGGACGGGCGAGATGATCTCAGACATAGCCGAACCTCCGCCGGCTCCAGGCCTGGATCAGGTTGATGGCGAGCAGCGTCAGGAACGAGATCCCCAGCATGATCGTGGCGATGGCCGCCGCGCCGCCGTAGTCGAACTCGGACAGCTTGATGACGATGAGCAGCGGCGCGATCTCCGACACGTAGGGCAGGTTGCCGGCGATGAAGATCACCGAGCCGTATTCCCCGACGCCCCGGGCGAAGGCCAGGGCGAAGCCGGTGAGCACCGCCGGGATCAGCGGCGGCAGCACCACCTTCAGCAGGGTCGCCCGGCGGGAGGCGCCGAGGGTCGCCGAGGCCTCCTCGATCTCCCGGTCGATCTCGGCGATCAGCGGCTGCACCGTGCGCACCGCGAAGGGCAGGCCGACGAAGGTCATGGCCACGAACACCCCCAGCGGCGTGTAGGCCACCTGGATCCCGAGGCGGTCGAGGGGCGCGCCGATCAGCCCGTCCGGGGCGTAGAGGGAGGCGAGGGCGATGCCGGCCACCGCCGTGGGCAGGGCGAAGGGCAGGTCGACGGCGGCGTCCACGATCTTGCGGCCGGGGAACTCGTACCGGGTCAGCACCCAGGCGATGAGGAAGCCGAACACCGAGGCCACCAGGGCCGAGAGCAGCGAGACGCCGAAGCTGAGCTTGAGCGCGCTCGCCACCCGCGGATCGGTCGCGACCCTGAGGATCCCCGAGAACCCCAGGCCCGACGCCTTCACCACGAGCCCCGCCAGGGGCAGCAGCACGACGATCCCGAGGCAGGCCAGGGTGTAGCCGAAGCTCAGCCCGAAGCCGGGCAGCACGCTCGGCCGGCGGAAGCGCCGGGCCGGCCGGGGGGCGGGAGCCTCCGCGGGCGCGGCGGCAAGGGTGGCGGCCATGGTCCTCGCGCCTTCAGCGGCCGGCTTGGCTCAGGCGGTCGAACAGGCCGCCCGAATCGAAGTTCTTGGCCTGGATATCGTCCCAGGAGCCCTGATAATCCTCGATCTTGAACAGCTTGACGTCCGGCAGGCCGGCGCCCGCGGCGGCCTGCGCCTTGAACGGGCGGTAATGGTGCTTGGCGAAGATCGCCTGGGCCTCGTCTGTGTAGAGGTAGTCGAGATAGGCCTGGGCGGCCTTCGCCGTGCCCTTCCGGTCGGCGTTGCCGGGCACGAGGGCCACCGGCGGCTCGGCGTAGATGGAGGTCGGCGGCACCACGATGTCGAACTTGTCGGCGCCGAATTCCTGCAGGACGAGGTAGGCCTCGTTCTCCCAGGTCGGCAGCACGTCGCCGAGCCTGCGCTGGGCGAAGGTGACGGTGGAGCCGCGGGCGCCCGTGTCGAGGACGGGCACGTTCTTGTAGAGCTGCCCGACGAAGGCGTCGGCCTTGGCCGCATCCTTGTCCTGGCCGTAGGCGTAGCCCCAGGCGGCGAGGAAGTTCCAGCGCCCGCCCGCCGAGGTCTTGGGGTTGGGGGTGATCACCTTCACGTCGGGCTTGGCGAGGTCCGACCAGTCCTTGACGCCCTTCGGGTTGCCCTTGCGCACCAGGAACACCACCGTCGAGGTGTAGGGCAGCGAGTCGTTCGGCAGCTTGCCGCGCCAGTCGGCGGGGATCTTCTTCGTCAGCCGGGCGATGGCGTCGATGTCGGAGGGGATGCCCAGCGTCACCACGTCGGCATCGACCCCGTCGATCACCGTGCGGGCCTGGGCGCCCGAGCCGCCATGGGAGGCGCGCACGGTCACGTCCTCGCCGGTCTTCGCCTTGTAGCTCCGGGCGAAGGCCTCGTTGATCTCCCGGTACAGCTCCCGGGTCGGATCGTAGGAGACGTTGAGGAGGGCCGTCTGCGCCCGCGCCGCCGGGGCCGCGAGGCCGAGCGCCAGGGCGCCGAGCAGGGCGAGGCATCCGGCCCGGCGGAATCCGGGCATGCTGCTTGTCCGAATCGTCGAGAGCCACACCGTCCGCATCGGATCCTCCGGCCGAACCCGGACACAAAATCCGGGATGCGGGCCGGACTTCGTTCTTTTAAACGAACGAAGTCAAGCGCGGGGGGACGGAGGGGCGCGGGCCGTGCCCGGCGCAGGGTCTCGTCGAGGGGAGGAGACCGGCCCCGTCACCCGGGAGGAAGGCGATCATTTTCTCCGGTTTCCGGGGAACCCAGATGGAATTTTCCGCCGGGACCGGATTGAAAGAAAGAACGATCTTATGTGCGCTGGCGCACCGGATTCCGCGGGGGCGGGCGCACCTCTCCCCAGGGGCGAGGGCATGGCAAAGGGGGTTCGGGATCTTCCGCCCCGGACGGCCCACGCCGACGGGCGTTCAGCGGCTCGGCTTGTCCAGCTGCGCGATCAGGGCTTCCAGGCGCTCGCTCACGGGGGCGGAGAGGGCCTCGGCGTAGTGGCTGCGCAGGTTCTGGCCGAGGTGCCGGCGGATCGTCGGGCTCAGGGGCGGCCCGTCGGCGGGGTCGAGGGCCGGGGTGGTGTCGGCGGAGTGCGGAGGCCGCTCGGCTTGCGTCTTCGACATGGCGGCGGGCCTCGCACGGGCGGGTAGGCGGACTCGAACGGCCTGAGGATGGCACCGCTTGGTTAACGGGGTCTCACCGCCGCCCCTCGCCCCCACATCGGGCGGTCGCCCTCCGGCCCCTCCCCCTGCCCCTCTCCGCCGCCTGCGGCGTCCGCGGCCGGAACTGGCCGGACGAGCCGACGTTGCCCGGACACCCCCCATCCTCCGGAGACATCCGTGCCGCGCATCCCCGTCACCCTCGCCGTCCTGCTCCTCGCGGCGACGCCCGCCCTCGCCCAAACCAAGCCCGGCGAGATCAAGGGCGTGGACGCCATGGGCGACAAGTCCCGCAGCGCCCAGGACGGCTGGAGCCAGGCGCCGGTGCCCCGGGAGGAGTCGGCGGCCAAGGACGCCCCCAATCCCGGCGGCCATTCCACCGCGGAGAACAAGGACCGTCCGGTCCCCGCCGCCACCCCCACCGGCACCTCCGCCACGGACCCGCAGGCCCCCCTCGACAACCGCACTCCGTCGCCCTCCGGCACGAATCCGGCTAACCCGTCGCACTGAGTCCGGCCCCGGCGGCGCAGGGCGAAAGGCCCGACGCCGCAAGGGATTAAGGGGGCGTGAAAGGCGTGCCGCCGCCGCATGGCAGAAACGCCGTCCGTGTCACGGGACCACACTTGCCTCGCGCGCCATTCTCTGGGACAGGTTCGCATTATACCAGTTCACAACAGGGGCGGACATGACAGTCCAGGTCTCCCGGCGCGGACTCCTCAAGGGGGTCGGCGCCGGTCTTGCGGGGGGCTCGCTCGGCGCCCTCGGCTTCGGCGGGTTGGAACCCGCGATGGCCGCCGCGGTGCGGCCCTTCAAGCTCGCGCAGATGCGCGAGACCCGGAACACCTGCCCCTATTGCTCGGTGGCCTGCGGCGTCATCCTCTACAGCCTCGGCGACCGGTCGAAGAACGCCCGGTCCTCGGTGATGCATATCGAGGGCGACCCGGACCATCCGATCAACCGCGGCACCCTCTGCCCGAAGGGTTCGGCCCTGCTGGACTTCGTCCACGCCGAGACCCGGACTAAGTACCCGCTGTACCGGGCGCCGGGCACCGCCGAGTTCAAGCGCGTCTCCTGGGACTACGCCCTCGACCGGATCGCCACCCTCCTGAAGGAGGACCGGGACCGGAACTTCGTGGCCAAGAACGGCGACCTCACGGTCAACCGCTGGACCACGACGGGCTTCCTCGGGGCCTCCGCCACCACCAACGAGACGGCCTGGATGACCTACAAGGTCGTCCGCAGCATGGGGGCCCTGGTCTTCGATAACCAGGCCAGGGTTTGACACGGTCCGTCGGTCGCCAGTTTGGCGCCCTCCTTCGGACGCGGTGCGATGACCAACCTCTGGATGGACATCAAGCACGCGGACGTGATCACCGTGATGGGCGGCAATGCCGCCGAAGCTCACCCCTGCGGCTTCAAGTGGGTCGTCGAGGCGAAGGCGCATAACAACGCCAAGCTCATCGTCGTGGACCCGCGCTTCACCCGCACGGCGTCGGTGGCCGACCTCTACTGCCCGATCCGGCAGGGGTCGGACATCGCGTTCCTGTCGGGCGTGGCCAAGTACCTGCTGGACAACGACAAGCTCCAGCACCGCTACGTCGCGGCCTATTCCAACGCCGGTTACGTGGTCCGCGAGGGCTACGACTTCAGCGAAGGTCTGTTCGCGGGCTACGACGCGGACAAGCGCGACTACGACAAGACGACCTGGGACTACGAGATCGGCCCCGACGGCTACGCCGTGGTGGACGAGACGATGCAGCACCCGCGCTGCGTCATGCAGCTCTTGAAGAAGCACATCGCCATCTACACGCCCGAGATGGTGGAGCGGATCTGCGGCTCGCCCAAGGAGACGTTCCTGAAGGTCTGCGAGCTGATCGCGACCACGTCGAGCCCTGAGCGGACGATGGCCTCGCTCTACGCGCTCGGCTGGACGCACCATTCCAAGGGCTCGCAGAACATCCGCGCGATGTGCATCGTGCAGACCCTGCTCGGCAACATCGGCATGCTGGGCGGCGGCATGCAGGCCCTGCGCGGCCACTCCAACATCCAGGGGCTGACCGACCTCGGGCTGATGAGCAACCTCATCCCGGGCTACCTCAACATCCCCGTGGAGAAGGAGCCGGACTACGCGAGCTACATGGCCAAGCGGCAGTTCAAGCCGCTGCGCCCGGGGCAGACGAGCTACTGGCAGAACTACAACAAGTTCTTCGTCTCGTTCCAGAAGATGATGTGGGGCGAGAAGGCTCAGAAAGAGAACGACTGGGCCTACGACTACCTGCCCAAGCTCGACGTGCCGACCTACGACGTGCTGCGCGGGTTCGAGCTCGCCAAGCAGGGCAAGATGACCGGCTACGTCATCCAGGGCTTCAACCCCCTGCTGTCGTTCCCGAACCGCGCCAAGATGACGGACGCCTTCTCCAAGATGAAGTTCGTCGTGGTGATGGATCCGCTGAAGACCGAGACGGCCCGGTTCTGGGAGAACCACGGCGAGTACAACCCCGTCGATCCCACCCAGATCCAGACCGAGGTGTTCGAGCTGCCGACCACCCTGTTCGTCGAGGAGGAGGGCTCGCTCTCCAACTCGTCGCGCTGGCTGCAATGGCACTGGCAGGCCCAGGACGCGCCGGGCGAGTGCCGCTCGGACATCGACATCATGGCGGAGATCCATCTCCGCATGAAGGAGATGTACAAGAAGGACGGGGGCGCCTTCCCCGACGCGATCGTCAACCTGAGCTGGAACTACGCCGTCGCGGACGCGCCGACCCCGGTCGAGCTCGCCCGCGAGCTCAACGGCTACACGGTGACCCAGACCACCGACCTGAACGGGGCGATGCTCCCGGCCGGGCGGCAGGTGGACGGCTTCGCCCAGCTCAAGGACGACGGCTCGACGGCCTGCGGCTGCTGGATCTATTCCGGCTGCTACACCGAGAAGGGCAACACGATGGCCCGCCGGGACAACACCGATCCCGGCGACAAGGGCATCGCCCCGAACTGGGCCTTCGCGTGGCCCGCCAACCGGCGGGTGCTGTACAACCGCGCCTCCTGCGACCCCGAGGGCAAGCCCTGGTCGGAGAAGAAGAAGCTCATCGAGTGGAACGGCAAGCAGTGGGTCGGCTTCGACGTGCCGGACTATGGCGTGACCGTGGCGCCCGACAAGGGCGTCGGCCCGTTCATCCTGAACCAGGAGGGCGTCGCCCGCCTGTGGACCCGCGGGCTCATGCGTGACGGGCCGTTCCCGGCCCATTACGAGCCCTTCGAGTCCCCGGTGGCGAACATCCCCTTCCCGAAGATCAAGGGGGCACCCGCCGCCCGGATCTTCAAGGACGACCTCGCCGACCTCGGCGACGCGAAGGAGTTCCCCTACGCGGCGACGAGCTACCGCCTGACCGAGCACTTCCACGGGTGGACCAAGCACGCCCGGATCAACGCGATCCTCCAGCCGGAGGCCTTCGTGGAGATCTCGGAGGAGCTGGCTAAGGAGAAGGGCATCGCGAAGGGCGCCTGGGTTCGCGTCTGGTCGAAGCGCGGCTCCCTCAAGGCCAAGGCCGTGGTGACCAAGCGGATCAAGCCGCTGATCTGCGACGGCAAGCCCGTCCACGTCGTCGGCATCCCGCAGCACTGGGGCTTCATGGGCCAGACCAAGAAGGGATGGCATCCGAACTCGCTGACGCCCGTCGTCGGCGACGCCAACACCGAGACGCCGGAGTTCAAGGCCTGGCTCGTGAACATCGAGCCGACCACTCCGCCCTCGGATGCGGTCGCGTAAGGGGGAGCATGCATCATGGCTGACTACAGCTCCCTCGACATCCGCCAGCGCTCCGCCTCCACGGAGACGCCGCCGGAGATCCGCCGCCAGGTGGAGGTCGCCAAGCTCATCGACGTGTCGAAGTGCATCGGCTGCAAGGCCTGCCAATCGGCCTGCGAGGAGTGGAACGACCTGCGCGACGACGTGGGCGTCAACACGGGAACCTACCAGAACCCGCACGACCTCACGGCCAAGACCTGGACCCTGATGCGGTTCGAGGAATACGAGAACCCTGAGACCAACAACCTCGAATGGCTGATCCGCAAGGACGGCTGCATGCATTGCTCGGAGCCGGGTTGCCTCAAGGCCTGCCCGTCCCCCGGCGCCATCGTGCAGTACTCCAACGGCATCGTCGACTTCATCGAGGAGAACTGCATCGGCTGCGGCTATTGCGTGAAGGGGTGCCCCTTCAACATCCCGCGCATCAGCCAGACCGACCACAAGGCGTACAAGTGCACCCTGTGCTCGGACCGGGTGGCGGTGGGGCAGGCTCCGGCCTGCGCCAAGGCCTGCCCGACCGGCTCGATCATGTTCGGCACCAAGCAGGCGATGATCGAGCAGGCGCAGACGCGCGTGGACGATCTGAAGTCGCGCGGGTTCGCGCATGCGGGGCTCTACGACCCGGCCGGCGTCGGCGGCACGCACGTCATGTACGTGCTGCACCACAACGACCAGCCGAGCCTCTATGCCGGCCTGCCGAACGACCCGAAGATCTCGCCCCTCGTCGCCTTCTGGAAGGGCGGGGCCAAGGTGTTCGGTCTGGCCGCCATGGGCTTCGCGGCGGTCGCGGGCTTCTTCCACTACGTCACCGCCGGCCCGAACGAGGTGGCGGCGGAGGAGGAGGAGGAAGCGGTCGAGATGGCCGGGTCGAAGCGCCGTCAGGACGGCGGCGAGGCAAGGCCACACTGAACCGCGGCGGTCTCCCTCCCCCCTCTGCGGGGGAGGGAGGCCCCCGGAGGGAGGCGGGAGAGGGGAACCAGGTCTCCGAATAACGCTTGAACAGGTAGGACGTCCGCAGCCGCGTCCTGCGCCGTGGATGCCCTCTACGTACCCCTGCCCAGGCAGGGCCCACCGGCCCCCGCAGAGGGGGGTGCGAGTCATTTCATCTAAGCAGTAGGCGCATCCCCACCGACATCATCGACGGACGGAACCGCGCGAGCGACGACGACAAGGGGAGCGCGCCTGCTGG
>NZ_JAKSXW010000033.1 GCF_022829405.1 Methylobacterium sp. J-076 | reverse complement strand
GGCGGATCCCCGCCGCTCCCTTCAGGTTCTGGTGGTGTGGGCTCAGTCGTTGATGGCGGCGACGACGCCGGCGCCGACGGTGCGGCCGCCCTCGCGGATGGCGAAGCGCAGCTTCTCTTCCATCGCCACCGGCACGATCAGCACCACGTCCATCGTCACGTTGTCGCCCGGCATCACCATCTCGGTGCCCTCGGGCAGCGTGCAGATCCCGGTCACGTCCGTCGTGCGGAAGTAGAACTGCGGCCGGTAGTTCGTGAAGAACGGCGTGTGGCGACCGCCCTCCTCCTTCGTCAGGATGTACGCCTCGGCCTTGAACTTGGCGTGCGGCTTCACCGAACCCGGCTTGCACACCACCTGGCCCCGCTCCACGTCCTCGCGCTTCGTGCCGCGCAGCAGCACGCCCACGTTGTCGCCCGCCTGCCCCTGGTCCAGCAGCTTGCGGAACATCTCGACGCCGGTCACCGTCGTCTTCGTCGTCGGGCGGATGCCGACGATCTCGACCTCCTCGCCCACCTTCACGATGCCGCGCTCCACGCGACCCGTCACCACCGTGCCGCGGCCCGAGATCGAGAACACGTCCTCGATCGGCATCAGGAACGGCATGTCGATCGGACGCTCGGGCTGCGGGATGTACTCGTCCACCGACTGCATCAGCTTCAGCACCGCGTCGTGCCCGATCGCCTTGTCGCCGTTGTCCAGCGCCACCTTGGCCGAGCCCTTGGTGATCGGGATGTCGTCACCGGGGAAGTCGTACTTCGAGAGGAGCTCGCGCACCTCCATCTCCACCAGCTCCAGGAGCTCCTCGTCGTCCACGAGGTCGACCTTGTTCAGGAACACCACCAGCGCCGGCACGCCGACCTGACGGGCGAGCAGGATGTGCTCCCGGGTCTGCGGCATCGGGCCGTCGGCCGCCGACACCACCAGGATCGCGCCGTCCATCTGCGCCGCGCCCGTGATCATGTTCTTCACGTAGTCCGCGTGCCCGGGGCAATCCACGTGGGCGTAGTGACGGTTCACCGTCTCGTACTCCACGTGCGCCGTCGAGATCGTGATCCCGCGCGCCTTCTCCTCGGGGGCCTTGTCGATCTGGTCGTAGGCCGTGAACGTCGCCCCGCCCGTCTCCGCAAGGACCTTCGTGATCGCCGCCGTCAGCGACGTCTTCCCGTGGTCCACGTGACCGATCGTGCCGATGTTGCAGTGCGGCTTGTTGCGGGAGAACTTTTCCTTACCCATCAGAGCCTCCTAAATCGAAAATTCGTGTTGCGGATCGAAGGGATGCGTCAGGCGATGAGCCTTACGCGTACTTGGCGATGACCTTGTCAGCTTCGCCGCGCGGCACCTCTTCGTAGTGATCGAACTGCATCGTGAAGTTGGCGCGGCCCTGAGAGAAGGAGCGCAGCTGGTTCACGTAGCCGAACATGTTGGCCAGCGGCACCATCGCGTTGATGACGTTGGCGTTGCCCCGCATGTCCTGGCCCTGGATCTGGCCGCGGCGGGAGTTCAGGTCGCCGATGACCGAGCCGGTGTACTCCTCGGGAGACACGACCTCGACCTTCATGACCGGCTCGAGCAGCACCGAACCGCCCTTCTGGAGGGCCTCCCGGAGCGCTGCCCGCGAGGCGATCTCGAAGGCGAGCGCCGACGAGTCCACGTCGTGGTAGGCGCCGTCGACCAGCTCGACCTTGATGTCCACCACCGGGAAGCCGGCGAGGATACCGGCCGTCAGGACCGAGTTGAGACCCTTCTCGACGCCCGGGATGTACTCCTTGGGCACCGAACCGCCGACGATCTTGGATTCGAACGAGAAACCGGCGCCCGGCTCGTTCGGCTCGACCACGAACTTCACCCGGGCGAACTGACCGGTACCACCGGTCTGCTTCTTGTGGGTGTAGTCGATCTCGGTCCGGCGGGTCAGCTTCTCACGGTAGGCCACCTGCGGCTGGCCGATGTTCGCGTCCACCTTGTAGGTGCGGCGCAGGATATCGACCTTGATGTCCAGGTGGAGCTCGCCCATCCCCTTGAGGATGGTCTGGCCCGACTCCTGGTCCGTGGACACGCGGAAGGACGGGTCCTCGGCGGCGAGCTTCGAGAGCGCGATACCGAGCTTCTCCTGGTCGGCCTTGGACTTCGGCTCGACGGCGATCTCGATCACCGGCTCGGGGAATTCCATCTTCTCCAGGATGACGGCCTTCTGCGGATCGCAGAGGGTGTCGCCCGTGCGGGTGTCCTTGAGGCCTGCCAGGGCGACGATGTCGCCCGCGAAGGCTTCCTTGATGTCCTCGCGGTTGTTGGCATGCATCAGGAGCATGCGACCGACACGCTCCTTCTTGTCGCGGGTCGAGTTGATGACGTTCGCGCCGGAATCGACCTTGCCCGAGTACACGCGGCAGAACGTGATCGTGCCGACGTGCGGATCGTCCATGATCTTGAAGGCGAGCATGGAGAAGGGGTCGGAATCCGTCGGGTGACGGAACACCTCTTCCTCGGTCTTGAAGTCGATGCCCTTGATCTCGCCGCGGTCGGCGGGGGACGGCAGGAAGTCGACGACGGCGTCGAGGAGCGGCTGAACGCCCTTGTTCTTGAAGGCCGAGCCACACAGCACCGGGTGGAAGGCGCGCAGCTGCACGGCCTTGCGCACCAGCTTGCGCATCGCGTCCTCGTCCGGCTCGGTGCCGTCGAGGTAGGCGGACATGGCGTCGTCATCGAGCTCGACGCAGGCCTCGACCAGCTTCATGCGGTACTCGACCGCCTGGTCCTTGAGGTCCTCCGGGATCTCGATCTCGTCGAAGTTGGCGCCGAGCGCCTCGCCCGACCAGACGATCGCCTTCATCTTGATGAGGTCGATCACGCCCTGGAAGCTGGACTCCGCACCGATCGGCAGCTGCAGGCAGACGGGCTTGCCGGCCACGCGGTCGATGATGTCGGCGACGCACTTGAAGAAGTCGGCGCCGATCTTGTCCATCTTGTTGACGAACACGACGCGCGGGACGTCGTACTTGTCAGCCTGACGCCACACGGTCTCGGTCTGGGGCTCGACGCCCTGGTTGCCGTCGAGGACGCACACCGCGCCGTCGAGCACGCGCAGGGACCGCTCGACCTCGATGGTGAAGTCGACGTGGCCGGGCGTGTCGATGATGTTCAGGCGCTTCTCGCGCCAGAAGCACGTCGTCGCGGCGGACGTGATCGTGATGCCGCGCTCCTGCTCCTGCTCCATCCAGTCCATCGTGGCGGCGCCCTCATGGACCTCGCCGATCTTATGGGACTTTCCGGTGTAGTAGAGGATCCGCTCCGTGGTCGTGGTCTTGCCGGCATCGATGTGGGCCATGATGCCGAAGTTGCGGTAGTCCTCGATCGCGTGCGTGCGGGGCATCGGACTGCTCCAGAGAGACGGGTGGGCCGCTTACCAGCGGTAATGCGAGAAGGCGCGGTTGGCTTCCGCCATCCGGTGCGTGTCTTCCCGCTTCTTGACGGCGTTGCCGCGGTTGTTCGCGGCGTCGAGCAGCTCGGCGGAGAGACGCTCGATCATGGTGCGGTCGTTGCGCGAACGAGCCGCCTGGATCAGCCAGCGGATCGCCAGCGCCTGGCGACGCTCGGTGCGCACCTCGACGGGGACCTGGTAGGTCGCGCCGCCGACGCGGCGGGACCGGACCTCGATCATCGGGGCGACGTTGTCGAGCGCGGCGCGGAACACCTCGATCGGGTTGGCGCGGGCGCGGTTCTCAACGATGTCGAAGGCACCGTAGACGATCCGCTCGGCGGTCGACTTCTTGCCCTCGTACATGATCGAATTCATGAACTTCGTCAGCACCACGTCCCCGTACTTGGGGTCCGGGATGATCTCGCGCTTCTCTGCAGAGTGACGACGGGACATTGGCTAAACTTCCAATGAGTAGACTTTAAGCACCTGACGCAGGCCGCCTTGAGCTTTCGCCGGCGACATCCTTGTCAGGCAGTGAAAATGCGCTGCCGAACCTGCCCTTACTTCGGACGCTTGGCGCCGTACTTCGACCGGCGCTGCTTCCGGTTCTTCACGCCCTGCGTGTCGAGCACACCGCGGAGGATGTGGTAGCGCACGCCGGGAAGATCCTTCACGCGGCCGCCGCGGATCATCACCACGGAGTGCTCCTGAAGGTTGTGGCCCTCGCCGGGGATGTAACCGATGACCTCGAAGCCATTGGTCAGACGCACCTTGGCGACCTTCCGGAGGGCCGAGTTCGGCTTCTTCGGCGTCGTCGTATAGACGCGGGTGCACACGCCACGCTTCTGCGGGCAGGCATCCAGCGCCGGAACCTTGTTGCGGCTCCGCTGGATCTTCCGCGGCTGGGCGATCAGCTGATTGATCGTCGGCATCCTGTGCCCTCTTCCTCGGTCAGCTTTTGGACTGCACCGCAGTCCGCAAAACGAATATGCGCCGGAAGGGCTCGGCAGAGCCCCTCGGCGCGGTGTGGGCAGAGGATCGCGCCTCGAAAGGCGCGCTCGTACCTACGGATCTGACTTGAACGTCAGGCGATTTGAGCCTTCAGGTCGCGTCGGGTGCGGGGACGGCGGTTCGGGCGAAGCCCGCAGGCCGTCGGCTGCCGATGGCCGACCGAAGTGGGGCGCTTCTAGACGCAGCAACTTCGTAGGTCAATGCATCGCCGACGAAAATTCCTTCCCCCGGAGCCCTTAAGGAAGGGTTTGCGCCCTGGGCAGACGGGAAGCTCGTGCCGGATCGGGGCAGCCCGGCGGGGACATGCTCCACGGGCGGTTAATCCGATTGGTCGAAACCTCCGCATCGACGGGGTGGCGATTCGGCGCCCCAGCGGGGCGTTCAAGGGTTTTCTCGTATGGGTTGCGTAGCGGTCAGCAACGTCGTCCCCTTCCGCCGGGCCGCCACCCGCCCTCCCATGGGCGAGCGCGAGGCCGGCCTCCGGCGGCGCGGCGAGCAGCGGGTGCTGATGGAGACGGTCTATGCGCTGGGCACCATGGTGGTGGCTGCAGACGACCGGGAAACGAAACTCACCGCGTCGCGGCTGCAGGTCTACGGCTTCGTCATCATCGAGGAGCTGGGTGAGGACGGCCGCGGGCGGCGGCTGCGCCCCTCCGAGGCGATTCGCGGCCGGACCGACCGTCCCTGGCGCCTTTCGAAGCCGGCCCTCGCCACGGCGGTGACGATCCCGAGCCTCGACGGCTTCCTGTTCGAATCGGAGCCCTTCGGCCAGCCAGCCTGATCTACTCCCCTCCAGAGCGCCGGCGACAGGCTGGCGATCTCGTCGGCTGAGACTTTCTCGGGCGAACCTGGGCCCCGGGCGTCCTCGACGGCTGACCGTAGGGCAGCGCCCCTTACGCCCGCCCTGCGCCTCGCTCTCAAGCATGGCATCGGTGCAGGGCGGGCAATACACCCCTGCCCGACCTCTCCAATCGTCCCTCCGAGACGCGCCATCGCCGGGGATCGCCTCATGGCCTCCTGGGCGGCGTATCCGGCCGGGCCAGCGGGCGATTCCCATCCCGGCGTCGCGGCGCCAAATCGGCCGTGGGGCCACGATCGTCGGTTGCCAATACGGCCCAGGCGATGTATGGCCCCGACCTTCGCGACATTCCGGATGGGGGTTCGCCCTCATTCCAACGCGGTGACCGCGCCGGCGTCCCTGACGCCGATTGCGCGGTCGTTCACATGAGCCGGGGACCACAGATCCCCCTCAGGCGTCGTCCGCCGGGCAATACCGCCCGCGTGCGGAAACCCGCCTGAAACAAGGAGTCACGCACGTGATCCAGATGCAGACGAATCTGGACGTCGCCGACAACTCTGGTGCACGCCGTGTGATGTGCATCAAGGTTCTCGGCGGGTCGAAGCGCAAGTATGCCGGCGTCGGCGACGTGATCGTCGTGTCGGTGAAGGAGGCGATCCCGAGGGGTCGCGTGAAGAAGGGCGACGTGATGAAGGCGGTGGTCGTGCGCACCGCCAAGGACGTCAAGCGCGCCGACGGTTCGGTGATCCGCTTCGACAAGAACGCCGCCGTCCTGATCAACAATCAGAAGGAGCCGATCGGCACCCGCATCTTCGGACCGGTGCCGCGCGAGCTGCGCGCCCGCAACCACATGAAGATCATCTCGCTCGCCCCGGAGGTGCTGTGATGGCTGCCAAGATCCGCAAGGGCGACAAGGTCGTCGTGCTGACCGGCCGGGACGCTGGCCGCTCTGGCGAAGTGATCCAGGTGATGCCGAAGGAAGGCCGGGCGTTCGTGCGCGGCGTGAACCTCGTCAAGAAGCACCAGAAGCAGTCCCAGAACCAGGAAGGCGGCATCATCTCCAAGGAGGCCGCCATCCAACTCTCGAACATCGCGGTCGCCGATGCCAACGGCAAGGCGACCCGCGTGGGTTTCCGCATCCTCGAAGACGGGCGCAAGGTCCGGTTCGCCAAGAGCACGGGGGATCAGATCGATGGCTGAGGCCGACAAGAACGCGTACGTCCCCCGTCTGCGCAAGCACTACGACGAGGTGGTTCGCCAGAAGCTGATCGAAGAGTTCGGCTACAAGAACCCCATGCAGGTGCCGCAGATCGAGAAGATCGTCATCAACATGGGCGTCGGCGAGTCCACCGCGGACTCGAAGAAGGCCACCGTCGCCGCGGGCGACCTCGCCCTCATCGCCGGCCAGAAGCCGGTGATCACCCGGGCGCGCAAGGCCATCGCGACCTTCAAGGTCCGCGAAGGCATGCCGATCGGCTGCAAGGTCACCCTGCGCAAGCAGCGCATGTACGAGTTCATGGACCGCCTGATCACCATCGCGCTGCCGCGCGTGCGTGACTTCCGCGGCCTGAACCCGCGCTCGTTCGATGGGCGTGGCAACTACGCCCTGGGTCTCAAGGAGCACCTCGTGTTCCCGGAGATCTCCTACGACAAGGCGGAGCAGATGTGGGGCATGGACATCGTCGTGGCGACCTCCGCCCAGACCGATGCCGAGGCCAAGGCACTGCTCGCGGCCTTCCAATTCCCGTTCCGGCAGTGACGTTCTCGAACGTCAGACGCGGACACTGGAGATAGACGACATGTCGAAGAAAAGCTCAGTCGAGAAGAACAACCATCGCAAGGAGCTCGTGAAGCGGTTCGCCGCCAAGCGGAAGGCGCTCCTCGATATCGCCAACAACGAGTCGATCGAGATGCAGGACCGCTTCGAAGCGCGCCTGAAGCTCGCCGAACTGCCCCGCAACTCGTCGGCCACCCGCATCCGCAACCGCTGCGGCATGACCGGCCGTCCGCGGGCCTTCTACCGCAAGATGGGCATCTCGCGCGTCGCGCTGCGGGAGCTCGGCAACCGGGGGCTCATCCCCGGCCTCGTCAAGTCGAGCTGGTAAGGAGGTCCTCATGGTCAACGATCCCGTGGGTGACATGCTCACCCGTATCCGCAACGGCCAGCTGCGCCGTCGCAACGTCGTCCAGACGCCCGGCTCGAAGCTGCGCGCGAGCGTGCTCAACGTGCTGAAGCGCGAGGGCTACATCCGCGACTTCGCGGCGACCGAGCTGGGCAACGGCCGGTCGGAGTTCGCCATCGAGCTCAAGTACTACGACGGCAAGCCCGTGATCCGTGAGATCAAGCGCGTGTCGAAGCCCGGCCGCCGGGTCTACTCGTCTGTCGGCGAGCTGCCGCGCGTGGCCGACGGCCTCGGCGTCACCATCGTCTCCACCCCGCAGGGCGTCATGGCCGACCACGAGGCGCGTGAGCGCAACGTCGGCGGTGAAGTGCTCTGCACCGTGTTCTGATCGGGACGGAGGAAGACATCTCATGTCTCGCGTAGGCAAGAAGCCGGTCCCCGTTCCGGCAGGCGTCACCGCCAACGTCACGGGCCAGACCGTGACCATGAAGGGCGCGAAGGGCGAACTGAAGTTCGTCGTTCCCTCCCTCGTCAGCGTCGAAATGAAGGACGGCGCCATCGAGGTGCAGCCCATCAACCAGACCAAGCCCGCCCGGTCCCTCTGGGGAACGTCGCGCGCTCAGATCGCCAACATCGCCACCGGCGTGTCGACGGGTTTCGCCAAGAAGCTCGAGATCACCGGCGTCGGTTACCGCGCCGCGATGGCTGGCAAGGCGCTCAAGCTGTCGCTCGGCTACAGCCACGACGTCGAGTACGCCGTGCCGGAGGGCATCACCATCGCCACGCCGAAGCCGACCGAGATCACCATCACCGGCATCGACCGGCAGAAGGTGGGCCAGGTTGCGGCGGAGATTCGCGAGTATCGCGGCCCCGAGCCCTACAAGGGCAAGGGCGTCCGGTATGAGGGCGAGTTCATCTTCCGCAAGGAAGGCAAGAAGAAGTAAAGGAGGGCGAAGATGTCTCGTAAGCTCGAAGCCCTCGATCGGCGCAAGGCGCGCGTTCGCAGGGCCATCAAGGCGGCGGCCAACGGCCGTCCCCGCCTGTCGGTGTTCCGCTCGTCGAAGCAGATCTACGTGCAGGTCATCGACGACGTGAAGGGTCACACCCTCGCGTCGGCGTCCACCATCGAGAAGTCGCTCAAGGGCGACCTCAAGACCGGCGCGGACGTCGCTGCGGCGACGGCCGTCGGCAAGCTCATCGCCGAGCGCGCCAAGGCGGCCGGGGTCACCAAGGTGATCTTCGACCGGTCCGGCTACATCTACCACGGCCGCGTCAAGGCCGTGGCCGAAGCGGCCCGCGAAGGCGGCCTGGACTTCTGACGAAATCCCCCCGCGCGGCCCTCCGGGCGGCGTGGGGCTCCCTTCTTCACGGAAGAGGGGAATCGAGCGAGCGGGCCCCATGGCCTGCGCCAGTGAGATAGGTAGTGAACATGGCACGTGAACGGGAAGGCGGGGGCCGCGGCCGCCGCGATGATCGCGAGGAGCACGACAGCGAGTTCGTGGACAAGCTGGTCCACATCAACCGCGTCGCGAAGGTTGTGAAGGGTGGCCGTCGCTTCGGCTTCGCCGCCCTGGTCGTCGTCGGCGACCAGAAGGGCCGCGTCGGCTTCGGCCACGGCAAGGCCCGCGAGGTGCCTGAGGCCATCCGCAAGGCCACCGAGGCCGCCAAGCGCGGCCTGATCCGCGTGTCGCTCCGCGAGGGCCGGACCCTGCACCACGACGTCAACGGACGTCATGGCGCCGGCAAGGTGATCCTCCGCGCGGCCCCGCAGGGTACCGGCATCATCGCCGGCGGCCCGATGCGCGCCGTGTTCGAGACCCTCGGCATGCAGGACGTCGTGGCCAAGAGCCTCGGCTCGTCGAACCCCTACAACCTCGTGCGCGCCACCTTCGAGGCGCTCAAGAACGAAGACAGCCCGCGCGCCGTGGCGGCCCGCCGGGGCCTCAAGGTGTCCGCGCTGCAGTCGCGCCGCCGTGATGCCGACCCGGCTGACCAGTCCGAAGCCGCGGTCGCGTAAGGGAGGATGGCATGGCTGACAACACCAAGACCGTCCGTATCGAGCAGATCGGTTCGCCGATCCGCCGCGAAGCCAGCCAGCGCGCGACGCTGGTCGGCCTCAAGCTGAACAAGCTGCACCGCGTCTCCGAGCTTGAGGACACGCCGTCGGTGCGCGGCATGATCCGCAAGGTGCATCACCTTGTGCGCGTCCTCGAAGCCTGAGGAGGCGACCCATGAAGCTTAACCAGATCAGCGACAATCCCGGCGCCACCAAGGACCGGATGCGTGTCGGCCGGGGCATCGGCTCCGGCAAGGGCAAGACCGCCGGGCGCGGCGTGAAGGGCCAGAAGGCCCGGACCGGCGTGGCCGTGAAGGGTTTCGAGGGCGGCCAGATGCCGCTCCACCGTCGCCTGCCGAAGCGCGGCTTCAACAACATCCACGCGGCGGACCTGAACGAGGTGAACCTCGGCCGGATCCAGGCCGCCGTGGATACGGGGCAGCTCGAGGCCGGTGCGACCGTCACGGTCGAGACCCTGGTCGCCGCCGGTATCCTCGCCCGTCCCCGGGACGGTGTGAAGCTGCTCGGCGTCGGCGAGATCACCTCGAAGCTCAGCTTCGAAGTGACCCGCGCCTCCAAGTCGGCCATCGAGGCCGTCGAGAAGGCCGGCGGCTCGGTCAGCGTGGTGTTCGCCTCCGGCGTCTCGACCCGCGGCAAGGCCGGGGCCGAGGCCACCGCCTGAGGCGGACGGCGGCCGCGCGACACGTTGCGCGGCGCGTCCCCGGCCTTTAAGTCGGAGACCATCGAGCGGCGGCCCCACGCGACCTCGCGCGGGCCGCCGCTTTTTTTCGTTTCATCCGGGCATTCGCCCGGCGACACGCGTAGGACGCGACGCTATGGCCTCAGCCGCCGAGCAGCTTGCCGCCAACCTGAATTTCGGCGCGATCGCCAAGGCCGATGAGCTGAAGAAGCGCATCTGGTTCACGGTCGGCGCGCTGATCGTGTTCCGGCTCGGCACCTACGTGCCGATCCCCGGCATCGACCCGGAGCAGTTCGCCCGCAACTTCCAGCAGCAGTCCGGCGGCGTGCTCGGCCTGTTCAACATGTTCTCGGGCGGCGCCGTCGAGCGTATGGCGATCTTCGCCCTGAACATCATGCCCTACATCTCCGCCTCGATCATCGTTCAGCTCCTCACCTCGGTCATCCCGAGCCTCGAGGCGCTGAAGAAGGAGGGCGAGTCCGGCCGCAAGGTCATCAACCAGTATACCCGCTACCTCACGGTGGTGCTGGCGCTGGTGCAGTCCTGGGGCATCGCGGTTGGCCTACAGGGGTCGTCGGCGGCCATCGATCCCGGCCCGTTCTTCCTGGCCTCGACGGTCATCACCCTGACCGGCGGAACCCTGTTCCTGATGTGGCTCGGCGAGCAGATCACCTCGCGGGGCATCGGCAACGGCTCGTCCCTGATCATCTTCGCGGGCATCGTCTCGCACCTTCCGGTGACGATCATCGGCGCCCTCGAACTCGGCCGCACCGGCGCCCTCTCGCCCGTCATCATCTTCGGCGTCGCCGTGGCGGCGGTGCTCCTGATCTACTTCATCGTGTTCATGGAGCGGGCCCAGCGCCGCATCCTGATCAACTACCCGAAGCGTCAGGTCGGCAACCGCATGTACGAGGGGCAGACCTCGTTCCTGCCGCTCAAGCTCAACACCTCGGGCGTCATCCCGCCGATCTTCGCCTCCTCGCTCCTGCTCCTGCCGGCGACGGCGGCGAGCTTCTCGTCGAACAACGGCAGCGGCTGGCTCGGCGCCATCACCGCCTATCTCGGCCACGGCACCCCCCTGTTCATCGTGGCCTACGCCGCGTTGATCATCTTCTTCACGTTCTTCTACACGGCGGTGGTGTTCAATCCGCAGGAGACAGCCGACAACCTCAAGAAGCACGGCGGCTTCATCCCCGGCATCCGTCCCGGGGAGCGCACCGCGGCGTTCCTCGACAAGGTGCTGACCCGCATCACCGTGATCGGCGCCCTGTACCTCACCTTCGTCTGCCTGTGCCCGGAGATCCTGTCCTCCTACGCGTCGGCGAGCCTCGGCTTCGGCGGCACCTCGCTGCTGATCCTCGTGACCGTGACGATGGACACCGTGGCGCAGATCCACGGGCACCTGATGGCCCATCAGTACGAGGGCCTGGTGAAGAAGGCGAAGCTGCGCGGCGCGTCCCCCGGCCAGCGCCGCCGCTGAGGCGGGGGCCTCCGCCGAAGGGCGACAGAGGCGGGGAAATGCGCGATGTCCGACCAAGGCCGGGCTATCGCGCGCCGCCCGCCCCGTGAGACATAAAAAGAGGGAGCGATGCCCGGGATGGCGTCGCCGGTGCATCCGGAGCCCGGAAATTCGGGCCCAAAGAGGACAACGCCATGCGCATCATTCTGCTCGGACCGCCCGGCGCGGGAAAGGGCACGCAATCCGAGCGGATCGTTAAGCGATACGGCATCCCGCAGCTCTCGACGGGCGACATGCTCCGGGCGGCCGTCGCCGCCGGCACGCCGGTGGGGCTCCAGGCCAAGGCGGTGATGGAATCGGGCGGCCTCGTCTCGGACGAGATCGTCGTCGGGATCGTCGCCGACCGGATCGAGCAGGCGGACGCCAAGCCGGGCTTCATCCTCGATGGGTTCCCGCGCACCGTCGCCCAGGCCGAAGCCCTCGGGACGATGCTGGCCGGCAAGGGGCTCGACCTCTCCACCGTCATCGAGCTGAAGGTCGATGAGGACGCCCTGGTCGGGCGCATCGCCAAGCGTGCCGCCGACGCCGCCGCCCGGGGCGAGGCCGTACGGAAGGACGATACGCCGGAGGTGTTCAAGCAGCGCCTCGAAGCGTACCGCGCCCAGACCGCGCCGCTCTCGGCCTATTACGACAAGCTCGGCATGCTGAAGACCGTCGATGGCATGAAGCCGATCGACGTCGTGACCGGGGATCTGACGGCGATTCTCGAACCGCACCGGGAACGCGTCTCCTCCTGAGGCGTCGCCCAGGGCCTTCAAGGGGTGCCGGCCGGCAGGCGGGCGCCCTTCCTCATGTTGGACACAGCCGATGATCGCCCGTCTGAGCCTCGTCGCCGCGCTCATCCTCGTCGGCGGCGCCCTGCCCGAACCGGCGGCGGCGCAGAGCCCGGCACAGTCCTTCGTCTACCGCCAGAAGCAGGTCCGGAGCCGATGCCGGCCGCCGCTGAAGTTCGCCGCAGGGGCCTGTGTCCGCCGCTGCCCGGCGGGTTACCGCGACGACGGCGCGTATTGCCGGTACTCCAACCAACGGATGCGCTGATCCCATCAGGGCCGGGTGCGGGCCGCCTCCGCGGCGCGGCTCGGGCCGAAGAAGTTCAGGATATCCATCGGCAGGGCCCGGCGCCCGAATCGCCGGAGGGGATGGCCGTCGAGCCCCCCCGCCCGCAGCTCGATCATCGCCGTGGCGTGGTTGTAGCGAAAGGCCATCGGCGGCCCGCCGAAGGAGGCCCAGAGGACGCCGCCCGCGCCATCCCCGGCATCCTCCAGGGAGATGCTGCGGAGGTCCGCGGCGGCGAGGATGCCCCCCGCCACGGCCATGACGACGGGCACGATCTCCTCGGCATTCACCGACCCCGCGCGGATCACGCCGGCCACGAAGGTCCTGAGGCTCTCACTGGCTTCCATCGACCGCGCCACCGCTTTTCACTCCGTTGTGATTGACAGGTCGGCCGACACGGAGTAGCAGACCCCCCTTCGTCCAACCGCACGATGGTCCGAGGTGCCCTGTCCAGGGCCGCCCGCGGGCCGCGTTGTCGTTGCACGCGCGCAAGGGCCGGCCTCCACCGGACGCGCGTAACCCGAGCCCGGTTCCGCCGGGCTTCACATGGAGTGAGACTGTGGCCCGTATCGCAGGCGTCAACATCCCGACAGGCAAGCGCGTCGTCATCGCGCTGCAGTACATCCACGGCATCGGCCCCAAGAAGGCGGAGCAGATCACCGGCAAGGTGGGCATCCCCGCCGAGCGTCGCGTCAACGAACTGACCGACGCCGAGGTTCTGCAGATTCGTGAGGCGATCGACCGCGACTACATCGTGGAAGGCGACCTGCGCCGCGAAGTCTCGATGAACATCAAGCGGTTGATGGACCTCGGCTGCTACCGCGGCCTGCGTCACCGCAAGCAGCTCCCGGTCCGCGGCCAGCGGACCCACACCAACGCCCGCACCCGCAAGGGCAAGGCGAAGCCGATCGCCGGCAAGAAGAAGTAACCACCGCGGTTCGGGGGGCCGTGCATCGCACGGCCTTCCCCACCGCTGCGCCGGGTGTCCCTCATCGGATCCCAGCGGATCGCGCCGGCCCCGCCGGGCCGCGCGGCCAAGTTCCCGAAGAATCCCGAGCGCCTGGAATTACGGGCGCGCTTGAAGGAAGAGTGAGACGAGATGGCCAAGGAACCGCAACGCGTCCGCCGGCGCGAACGCAAGAACATCGTGTCGGGCGTCGCCCACGTGAACGCCTCGTTCAACAACACGATGATCACCATCACCGACGCCCAGGGCAACACGATCTCCTGGTCGTCCGCCGGCGCGATGGGCTTCAAGGGTTCGCGGAAATCGACGCCCTACGCCGCTCAGGTGGCCGCCGAGGACGCGGCCCGCAAGGCCGGCGAGCATGGCATGCGCACCCTCGAGGTCGAGGTCTCCGGCCCCGGCTCCGGCCGCGAGTCGGCCCTCCGCGCCCTGCAGGCGGCGGGCTTCACCGTCACCTCGATCCGCGATGTGACGGCGATCCCGCACAACGGCTGCCGCCCGCGCAAGCGTCGTCGCGTCTGATCGGCTGATTTTCGGCGAGTAGGGAGAAGCTTATGGCGGGTTCGAAGCCACTGCCCGGCGTGCTGCGTTGGAACCTCGGGGACCTCACGGTCACGGCGCTCAATGACGGCTGGTTCCAGGCGAGCCTCGATCTCGTCACGGGCATCGACAAGGGGGAGGCCGCGCGCTTGCAGCGGGCAGGCTTTCGCACCGAGCAGCCGAAGATCACCCTGAACGCGTTCCTCATCACCGGGCCCGGCCGCAAGCCGGTCCTGGTGGATACCGGCTACGGCGCCCTGGCGCCGGCCGAGACCCTGGGGCGCATGGGCACCGCGCTGGCGACCACCGGCGTCAAGCCGGAGGATGTGGGGACGGTGCTGCTGACGCACCTGCACCCGGACCATTGCGGCGGCCTCGCGAAGGATGGCGGCGCCGTCTACCCGAATGCCGAGGTCGTCGTGCATTCGGACGAGGCGGCCCACTGGCTCCCCGACGAGGCGCTGTCGAAGGCGCCCGACGGGGCCAAGGCGTATTTCGAGAACGCCCGGAACTCGGTGGCACCCTACGCGGGCCGGATGCGCGAGCATCGCGGCGGCGAGGTTCTCCCGGGGATCGAGGCGGTTCCCCTCCCCGGCCATACGCCGGGGCATTGCGGCTTCCGCATCGTGTCGGGATCCGAGTCGCTGCTGATCTGGACCGACGTGGTCCATCTGCCGGCGATCCAGTTCAAGAACCCGGATGCGGGGGTCGGCTTCGATGTCGATGGCGAGCAGGCTCGCCAGACCCGGAAGACGATCATGGACCAGGCGGCGTCGGAGCGCAGCTTCATCGCCGGCTGTCACCTGGAATTCCCCGCCCTCGGCTATGTGGACCGTGACGGAGCTGGCTACAGCTTCGTGCCGGCCCTCTGGGTCGGCGGCGAATAGGCTTTTTCGATTGTGAGGCAGGGCGGCGTGCCAGGGGGCGCCTCCGCCAGGCCGGAGCGTGGGTGCCGGATCATGCGGACCCGCGAGGCGTGAGAGGTAGGACCGTGGTCATTCAGAAGAATTGGCAGGAACTCATCAAGCCGAACAAGCTGCAGGTTTCGACCGGCGACGACCCCAAGCGGATCGCGACGGTGGTCGCCGAGCCGCTTGAGCGCGGCTTCGGCACCACGCTGGGCAACGCCCTGCGGCGCGTTCTCCTGTCGTCGCTCCAGGGCGCGGCCGTGACCTCGGTGCAGATCGACGGCGTTCTGCACGAGTTCTCGTCCATCCCCGGCGTGCGCGAGGACGTGACCGACATCGTCCTCAACATCAAGACGATCGCCATCCGCTCGCAGACCGATGCCCCCAAGCGCATGACCCTGCGCAAGACCGGCCCCGGCACCGTGACGGCGGGCGACATCGGCACGGTCGGTGACATCCAGATCCTGAACCCGGACCTCGTGATCTGCACGCTGGATGACGGCGCGGAGATCCGCATGGAGTTCACGGTCGCCACCGGCAAGGGCTACGTCCCGGCCGAGCGCAACCGCCCCGAGGACGCGCCGATCGGCCTGATCCCGGTGGACGCCCTGTTCTCCCCGGTGACCAAGGTGAGCTACCGCGTCGAGACCACCCGCGAGGGCCAGGATCTCGACAAGGACAAGCTGACCATGACCGTCGAGACCAACGGCGCGGTGAGCCCCGAGGATTCGCTGGCCTATGCCGCGCGCATCATCCAAGACCAGCTGCAGGTCTTCGTGAACTTCGAGGATCCGCGCAAGGAAGAGGCCGCGCCGCTCACGCCGCAGCTGCCCTTCAACCCGGCGCTGCTCAAGAAGGTGGACGAGCTGGAGCTGTCGGTCCGTTCGGCGAACTGCCTGAAGAACGACAACATCGTCTACATCGGCGATCTCATCCAGAAGTCCGAGGGCGAGATGCTGCGCACCCCGAACTTCGGCCGCAAGTCGCTCAACGAGATCAAGGAAGTGCTGGCCGGCATGGGCCTGCACCTTGGCATGGATGTCCCCGGCTGGCCGCCGGAGAACATCGAGGACCTCGCCAAGCGCTTCGAGGAGCACTACTGAGCGCCTACGGCGCTTGGTAAGCAAATAGGGAAATAGCGAATAGCGAATAGGGGTGTCGGAGAAGCGGAACGGTTGAACGCCTCAGGGCTCAGCTATTCGCTATTCGCTACTCCCTATTCGCTCTAACGAGCGGCCGACCCGTGGCACGGCGGTCGCAAAAATCAGGAGAGCCACCATGCGTCACGGTTATCGCGGTCGTCGTTTCAACCGCACCGCCGAGCATCGCCAAGCGATGTTCGCCAACATGTCCGCCGCGCTCATCAAGCACGAGCAGATCGTCACCACCCTGCCGAAGGCGAAGGACCTGCGTCCGGTCGTCGAGAAGCTGATCACGCTCGCCCGCACCGACAGCGTGCACGCCCGCCGCCTCGCGATGTCGAAGCTGCGCGACGCCGACATGGTCAAGAAGCTCTTCGCGGTCCTCGGCCCGCGCTACCAGGGTCGTCCGGGCGGCTACTGCCGCATCATGAAGGCCGGCTTCCGCCAGGGCGACAACGCCCCGATGGCGGTGATCGAGTTCGTGGATCGCGACGTCGATGCCCGCGGCAAGGATTCCGGCCCGTCGCAGGTCGCCGAAGCCGCCTGAGGCTCCGTCCGTCCATCGAAAAGGCCGTCCCGGTTCACGCCGGGGCGGCCTTTTTTCGTGCGCGGGTGGCGCCGTCGGGGCGGCGATCGAGGGACGCGCCACGCCTGGATACGGCCCGCTGCCCTGGGTCGCTTCACTGCGTTCGCGATGACGGGGTGGGGTCATCGTCAGGCTCAGGGCCCCCGCGAGCGCTCCCCTCCCCCGCAAGCGCCATCGTCTTTGCGAGCGCAGCGAAGCAATTCAGGGATGCGCCTCGGCGGAACACACGGCCCGCTGCCCTGGGTCACTTCACTGCGCTCGCGATGACGGCGGGGGCATCATGAGCCTCGAGGCCCTCCCTGGCGCTCCCCTCCCTCACACGCGCCATCGTCTTTGCGAGCGCAGCGAAGCAATCCAGGGACACGCCCCGCCCCCTTCGATCACCGTGGGTCGGCCACGGGGGGCGGTGACGCGGCGCCTCAATCGGCCATCGTCTTCTTCACGGTCTCGACCAGTTGCTTCAGGCTGAACGGCTTCGGCAGGAAGTTGAAGGCCTCGCCCTCGGGCAGGTTCTTGCGGAAGGCGTCCTCCGCGTAGCCGGAAACGAAGATCACCTTGAGGTGCGGCTGGTGCTTGCGCACCTCCCGCAGCAGCGACGGGCCGTCCATCTCCGGCATCACCACGTCGGAGACCACGAGGTCGATGGGCTGCGCGTTCTCCCGGACGATGGCCAGCGCCTCCAGGCCCGAGGCCGCCTCCAGCACCGTGTAGCCCCGGGCCGACAGGGCGCGGCTGTTCACGGCACGGACCGGGTCCTCGTCCTCCACCAGGAGGATGGTGCCCTGGCCGGTGTGGTCCGTCGCGGGGCGCCGGGGGGGCGGCGCGATGGCGGCCTGCGCCGCGGCCGGCCGGTCGCCGGCCTCGGACAGAAAGACCGGGGCCTCCACGGGCGCCACCTCCGGCAGGGGGATGTGGCGGGGGAGGTAGATCTTGAACGCCGTGCCCCGGCCGACGGTGGATTGCACGTCGATCGTCCCGCCCGACTGCTTGACGATGCCGAACACCGTCGAGAGGCCGAGGCCGGTGCCCTTGCCGATCTCCTTGGTGGTGAAGAACGGCTCGAAGATCTTCTCCATCAGCTCGGCCGGGATGCCCTGGCCGGTATCGCAGACCTCGATGAGCACGTGGTCTCCCGCCGGAGGGCCACCCCGTCCCTCGGTGGCGGCCTGGGGGCCGGGATCGACCACGTTCTCGGTGCGGATCGTCAGCTTGCCGCCCTCGGGCATGGCATCGCGGGCGTTGACCGCGAGGTTCACGATCACCTGCTCGAACTGGTTCACGTCGGCCTTCACAGGCCACAGCTCGCGGCCGTGCTTCAATTCGAGGGTGACCCGCTCGCCGAGCAGGCGCTTCAGCAGCAGCGTGAGCTCGGACAGGCTCTCGCCGACATTCATCACCTCCGGCCGCAGGGTCTGCCGCCGGGAGAACGCCAGGAGCTGGCGCACGAGGCCCGCCGCCCGGTTGGCGTTCTGCTTGATCTGCATGATGTCCTGGAAGGCCGGGTCGTTCGGCCGGTGGCTCGCCAGCAGCAGGTCGGAATAGCCGATGATCGCCTGCAGCACGTTGTTGAAGTCGTGGGCGATGCCGCCGGCCAGCTGGCCGACCGCGTTCATCTTCTGCGCCTGGGCGACCTGCTGCTCCAGCTGCCGCTGGGCGGTGGTGTCGAGGGCGTAGAGGATCACCCGCTCCGCCTCGTCGGCCTGCTCGCCCTCGGCCCCCCCGTCGGCGGGGCTGAGCCACAGCCGGGCCGAGCGTCCGCCCGGCCCCTGCAACTGCACCTCGATGGGCTCCGCCTCGGTGATGCCGCTCGCCGCCCGATTCAGGCCGGTCTCCAGCGCCGTCCGGTCGAGGACCGAGTCGGCGAGGTTCGGCTCGGCACGGGTGCCGCCTTCCCCTTCCAGCGCGGCCTCGTCGGAGGTGAGCGGCGCGGTGCCGAACAGCCGGGTGAAGGAGGCGTTGGCCCGGGCGATCCGGCCCGTCCGGTCGAGGGTCGCGATGGCGATGGGCGAGTTGTTGAGGAAGCGGGCGAGGCGCACCTCGGCGGCCCGCTGCGGCTCGTCCGCGTCGGCCCCGGCCGAGCGGTTGATGACGAAGGTGCGCGAGGCGCCGGGCTTGCCGTCCTTGCCGAAGGCGACCCGGTGGTAGAGCCGCACGGGCACCGTGTGGCCGTTGCGGCGGCGCAGGTCGAGGTCGAACCGGTCGGTGCGGACCTCCCCCGGCAGGCCGGCGGTGCGGATCAACACGTCGGCGCTGGGGGCGATCTCGGTGAGGTGCAGCCCCCCCGAGCCGACGCTGGCGAGGTCGTAACCGAGCCACGCCGCGAGGGTGGCGTTCATGTAGACGATGGTGCCCGCCGGGTTGATCGACAGGAAGCCGGCCGGGGCATGGTCGAGGTAATCGATGGCGTGCTGGAGTTCTTGGAAGACGTTCTCCTGCCGCTCCCGCTCGGCGGTGACGTCGGCCACGGTCCAGTGGGAGGCCGCCCGGCGCGGGCGCGGCAGGGGCCGCACCGAGACCCGGTACCACCCGAAATCGCGCTCGCCGGCCGCGCCCGTCACCTGCCCGAGGGGCGGCGCCATCCGCATCTCCTCGGTGTGCGGGCGCCCGTCGCGGGCGGCCTGCGAGAGGCGGTAGACCGCCTCGGACACCTCCGGCGAGCCGACGAAGATCCGCTCCACCGGGGCGAGGTTGGTGAAGCTGTCGCCCCCGGCGAGGCGCAGGTAGGAGGCGTTGGCGTAGATCAGCCGGCCGCCATCCTCCACCACCAGGGTGCCGTCCGGGGCGCCATCGACGATGCCGCGGGTGATGTCGTCCCGGGCGCTGCTGCCGGAGAGCTGGATCGCGCCGATGGCGAGGGCGAAGAGGAAGAACACGCCGGCCATGGCCAGCAGCGCCAGCAGCCACACGATCAGCGCCTGCGCCTGCTCGTTGGCCACGAAGGACAGGCCGATGGCCGCGCCGACCAGCAGGCCGGCGAGCATCAGCAGCAGGCCGACCCGGCCGGGCTGCTCCGACCGGTCGATCGAGCCGTTGACCGGCGTCGGCGCGGCCAGGAGCTCGGTCGAAAGATCCGACCTCGCCGGGTCTGCCTTGAGAATCGGGGCCGGGGATCCGGTCACGTCGGCCATCGGGGTCTTTCCAGAAACGGGTTCCGGTTTGGCCCGCGGCCAGCCCCACGGCAAGGGGCGTCTGACCTCGGACGGCACCAAGCCCGTCAAGAGCTTCGCGCAAAATGGTGGAGGAAGGGTAGCCCCGCGCTCACGCGGCGCGGCGGCGCAGGCGCATGACGAAGCCGATCACCTCGGCCACCGCCCGGTAATGCTCGGCCGGGATCTCCCGGTCGACCTCGACGGTGGCGTGGAGCGCCCGGGCCAGGGGCGGGTTCTCGACGATGGCGACGTCGTTCGCCCGGGCGACCTCGCGGATCCGCAGGGCCACCGCGTCGACGCCCTTGGCGACGCAGAGCGGCGCGACCATGCCGGGTTCGTAGCGCAGGGCGACGGCGTAGTGGGTCGGGTTGGTGACGATCACCGTGGCGCTCGGCACCGCCGCCATCATGCGCTTCTTCGAGCGGGCCATCCGCAGTTGCTTGAGCTTGCCCTTCACCTCGGGGTTGCCGTCCGACTCCTTCATCTCCTGCTTGATCTCCTCCTTCGACATGCGCAGCCGGCCGCGCCAGCGCAGGCGGGCATAGAGGTAATCGGCCCCAGCGATGACGACGTGGACCGCGAGCATCCCCGCGAGGAGCTTCAGGCTCAGGGACAGCACCGCCGACAGGCAGGCGGCGGGGTCGAGCCGGACGAACACCTCCAGCCGGTCCCGGTCCCGCCACAGGATCGCGCCGCCGACGACGCCCACGGCGATCATCTTGGCGAGCCCCTTGCCGAACTGGAACAGGGCCTCGATGCCCATCAGCCGCTTGGCGCCGGCCATGGGCGAGATGCGCTCGAACTTCGGCATCAGCGCCTCGGCGTTGAACACCGGCGGATGCTGGAGATAGCCGGCCGCGAGCCCGGCCACCGCCACGAGACCCACCGGCACCGCCACGGCCTTCAGCCACAGCAGCAGCCCGCCGCGGGCCGCCGCGGCCATGGAGCCGGGCCCGTCCGGGACCTCGTGGGCGTTGGCGAGGAAGGCGGTCAGCCCGCGCACGAGGTCGGTGGCGATGGTCGGCGCCGCCACCACCAAGGCGAGGGTGAAGGCCCCGAGGATCGCGAAGGTGTTGACCTCGATGCTCTTGGCCACGTCGCCGCGCTCGATCGCCTGATCGATCCGGCGCGGGGTCGGCTCCTCGGTCTTGTCTTCCTGCTCGGCGCCCTCGGCCATGGATTCAGGATCTCCGGCCGGCGCGCATCAGCGCCCGACGAACTCGCCGAGGTAACGGCCCATGTCGTCGATGAAGACGCCCATCATCACCCCCAGGGAGCCGGCGAGGATCAGCATCCCGATCAGCACCGAGGCGGGGACCGCCAGGAAGAACACCTGCAGTTGCGGCATCAGCCGTGACAGCACCCCGAGGCCGAGGTTGAACAGGATGCCGAAGGCGATGAACGGGCCGGAGATCTGCACGGCCAGGGTGAAGCCCCGGGCCACCGCCCTGAGGGCGAGCATCAGCGCGTCGCCGAAGCCCGGCACCCCGTCCGGCGGCAGGACCTGATAGCTCCGGGCGATCCCCTCGATGGCGAGGTGATGCAGGTCGGCGGCGAAGATCAGCGTGATGCCGAGCAGCGACAGGAAGTTGCCCACCGCCGCCTGCTGCCCGCCCTGGCTGGGATCGACGGTCATGGCGTAGGACAGGCCGAGCTGCTGCGAGATGATGAGGCCCGCCGTCTGCAGGGCGGCGAGCACCATCCGCACGGTCAGGCCGATGACGAGGCCGATGATCGTCTCGCCGAACAGGAGCCCGATCAGCCGGGGACCGGCGATCCCCTCCGTGCCGCCGAGCAGGGGCCGCGCCATCGGGTAGATCACCAGCGTCACCATCAGCGCGAAGGCGAGGCGCAGGCGGGGCGACACGGTCTGCTCGCCGACGCCGGGCATCAGCATGATCAGCGTGCCGACCCGCGCGAAGACGAGGAGGAAGGCCGAGGCGACGCCCGGCAGGAGGAGGTTCATGCGCCTCCCTATACCGCAGGCGAGCCGCCATCAGCCGCCCGCCGCGATCCGCGCGGCGATCCGGGTCATGTAGCCGGCCATGGCATCGCCGATGAACGGCAGCATCAGCAGCAGCGTCGCGAACACCGCGACGATCTTGGGCACGTAGATGAGCGTCTGCTCCTGGATCTGGGTCAGCGCCTGCACCAGCGAGACGATCAGGCCGACGAACAGGGCGACGAGCATCATCGGCCCGGCGACCTTCAGGAACACGAAGATGCCGTCGCGGGCGACGTCGAGGATGGCGAGGCCGGTCATCGTTTCGATCCAGGGAGAGACTTGCCCGCCTCGCGGGAAGGACAGGGCGCCCGTCGGGGCGTGGTGCGGGACGCTGCAGAGGTCGCCCTCGTCCCCGCGGGAGGGGTGGAGGCAACCCCGGCGGGGCGGGGCATCCGTGCGCGTGGCGCGTCCGGACCGCTCCGCGCGCAGGGACGGGAGAGATTGTCCCCCGAACCCGTCAGATCTGCATCCGCATGATCTCCTCGTAGGCAGAGATCATGCGGTCGCGGACGGCGACCATCGTCTGCAGGGCGGTCTCGCTCTCGGCGACGGCGGTGACGACATCGACCACGTTGGCCTTGCCGGAGGCGGCGGTGACCGCCTGGGTGTCGGCCCGGCGCCCGGCGTCGCCGACGGAATCGATCGCCTGCCCCAGGAGGCCGGCGAAGCCCTCGCCCGGCGACTGGGTCTGCTGGACGCGTGGGGTGGGCCGTCCGGAGGCGAGGCCCTGGACGGCGGCGTAGGCGCCCGCCGCGAAGTTGCTCGAAGCCATGGCGACGCCCCTACTTCAGGATCGCGAGGGTCTGCGCGATCATCTTGCGCGTCGTCGTCACCATGTTGAGGTTCGCCTCGTAGCTGCGCTGGGCCTCGCGCAGGTCCATGTTCTCGATGAGCGGATTCACGTTCGGCATCAGCACGTCGCCCTTGGCGTCGGCCGCGGGGTTTCCGGGATCGTGCTTGGTGCGGAACGCGGTCGAATCCCGGCGGACCCGGCCGGTCTCGACGACGTTGGCGCCGGTCTCGCGGTCGAGGTGGCTCGTGAAGCTCGGGATCTTGCGCCGGTAGGGCTCCGCCCCCCGGGAGGGCGGCGCCGAATCCGCGTTGGCGATGTTCTCGGCGATGATCCGCATCCGCCCGGACTGGGCCTTGAGACCCGAGGCCGACGCCACCAGGGACTTAGAGAATTCCATCGCCCGCCCCTTTGTCTAGGAACCGTCCAGGATATCGAGAGATCAGCTCTTGCCGATGGCGATCTTCAGGGTCGTCAGGCTGTGCTGGTAGAGCGAGGCGGCGAGCTGGTAGTCGGTCTGCACGTCGCCGGCCTTCATCATCTCGTCCTCGAGGTTCACGCCGTTCCCGCTCGGCACGACCTCGAAACTCTTCGCCCGCTTCGGGTCGGCCCCGGCCTCGGACTGGCCGATCGGGGCGAGGTGCCCCGCCGCGGTCAGGCTGAGGCTCGGGGAGGTGGCCTGGGCCGTGCCCGTGGCCCGGTCGAAGCGCAGCTCGGCGAGGTCGTGGGGCTTGAAGCCCGGCGTGTCCGCATTCGCGACGTTCTGAGCGATCACGGTCTGGCGAGCTTGATTCCACTGCATGCGGGTGCGCAGCATCGCCAGCATGGGCAGGTCGGTGATGGCCAAGGACCCCTCCGGCGACGGGACCCGGCGCGACCGGGCTCGGCAAAAACTGCCGCGTCCATGGTTAACGAGCCGTTAAAGATGCAAGACAGGCCTGTCATTCCGCCGAATGCCGCCCCGGGGGCGACGAATCCGGGACGATACATGGCCGCAGCCGCCAACGAGCTGTTAACGAAGCCTTAACTCGGCCTGCCCTCGCGCGTGATCATCGTGTTATGACGCATCGCCCGCCGCGGATCCCACCGCGGCCGGAACGTGCGAGTGCGTAACCTTGTCATGGCTACGATCAGTGTTCGGCTCTGACGGCTCCCCGATCATCCAGTATCTCGTCATCTTCGCGGTCATCTTTTCGGTGCTCGCGGCGATCGTATTCCTGGTCCGCCGCCTGACGGGGGGCGGGGGTGCGTTGCAGACGCGCGGCGCCCGCTCGCGCCAGCCCCGGCTCGGGATCGTCGATGTCTACGAGCTCGACCGGTCCCGCCAGCTGATCCTGCTGCGGCGGGACAATGTCGAGCACCTGCTGCTCGTCGGCGGGCCCAACGACGTGGTGGTCGAGCGCAACATCCAGCGCGGGCAGCGCGCCCTCGCCGAGCCGGCGCTCCGGGCCGAGCCCGCCGCCGAACCCCTCCCCGACCCCCTGGCGGAGGCCGGGCGGCTGCCCGAGCCGCCGCGGGCCATCGCCGAGCCGGCCCGCGCCATCGGCGAGACGGCGGCCCGCCGCCCCCCGGCGACGTTCGAGATGCCGGTGGTGGTGCCGTCGCCGGTGCCGGGCTCCCTGACGCCGCCGCCCGTGCGGAGGCCCCTCGACGCCGGCTTGATCGGCGGGGACGAGCCCGGCCGGGACATCCCCCTGCCGGGGCCGACGCCCTCCCCGCCGCCCACCCTGCGCGAGCCCTTCGTGCGCCCCAGGACCCTGCGCACGACGCCGCCGTCCCTGGACCGGCAACCCGAGCCCGCACGCCCGGTCGAGACGGCCAGGCCATCGGATGCGGGCCTCGTCCTGCCGCCGCTCACCCCGCCGCCGGGCGAGCCGCGCCCGGTCGATCCCTCGATCCTGTCGGACATGGCCCGGCAGCTTCAGGCCGCCATCGCCCGCCCGAGTTCCGCGGCGGCCCCGCCGCCGGCGGCGCCCTCCCCGGCCGCGGCTCCGGTCGCGCCGCCGGCCAGGAACGACGCCTTGGCCAGGAACGACGCCAAGGTCGAGGTGAAACCCGAGCCGAAGCCGGAGCCGAGGCGCGAGATCGACCCGATCGCGGCCGGCATGGCGGCCTTGGAGACGGCACCGGTCGACCCCGTGGCCGCCGCCATGGCGGCGCCGGTCCCGGCCGAGCCGAGGGACCCGGAGCCGGTCGCGCGGAGTCCCGAGCCGCCCGCACCCGCGCTGCCGCCGGCCCGCCCGGCACGGGCCCCCGAGAAGGCGCGCCCGGCCTCCCCGCGCACCGAGCCGGCCGCCCCGAAGGCGGAACCGAAATCCCCCGGCAACCCGTTCTCCGTCGAGGAGATCGAGGCGGAATTCGCCCGGCTCCTCGGCCGCCCCCTCGACAAGCGGGGGTGAGGGGTCCGCAGGGCCGCCTCGCCTGTGAGAGTCAGGCGTGGCGGCCTTGCCTTCCCCCGGGCGCTTCGCCAAGCTGAACGACCGTTCTCCTGGGGCCGCCGCGGCCCCGATTAGTCAGAGTTGTGCGATGAAGGTCATCGTCGAGCGCGCGGCCCTCCTCAGGTCGCTCGGCCACGTTCACCGCGTGGTGGAACGGCGCAACACCATCCCGATCCTGTCGAACGTGCTCCTGCGCAGCGACGGGTCGAGCCTGCAGTTGAAGGCGACCGACCTCGACATCGAGGTGACGGAGAGCATCCCGGCCGACGTGGCCGATCCCGGCGCGACCACGGTGCCCGCGCACGTCCTCTACGACATCGTCCGCAAGCTGCCCGAAGGCGCTCAGGTCTCCCTGGACACCGGCGGCGAGAGCGGGCAGATGACGATCCGCTCCGGCCGCTCCCGCTTCGCCCTGGGCGCCCTGCCGGAGGGGGACTTCCCGGACCTCGCCACCGGCGAGATGCCGCACGGCTTCGCGATCGCCGCCGCGGACCTGAAGCGGCTCATCGACAAGACGCAGTTCGCGATCTCCACCGAGGAGACGCGCTACTACCTCAACGGCATCTACCTGCACGTGCTGGAATCCGACGGCGAGCCGGTGCTGCGCGCCGTCGCCACGGACGGGCACCGCCTCGCCCGGGTCGAGATCCCCGCCCCCCCCGGCAGCACCGGGATGCCGGGGGTGATCGTGCCGCGCAAGGCGGTGGCCGAGATCCAGAAGCTCCTGGACGACGGCGGCGAGAGCGTCGGCATCGACCTGTCGCCGGCCAAGATCCGCCTGCGTTTCGCGGACGGGCTGACGCTGATCTCGAAGCTGATCGACGGCACCTTCCCCGACTATCAGCGCGTGATCCCGGCCAACAACGACAAGCGCCTCACCGTGGAGCGCGACAGCTTCGCCAAGGCGGTAGACCGGGTCTCGACCATCTCCTCGGAGCGCGGCCGGGCGGTGAAGCTGGGGCTGACGGAGGGGCGGCTCGCCCTGTCGGTCAACAACCCGGACGCCGGCAGCGCGACGGAGGAGCTCGACGTCGATTACGGCGCGGGCGCCCTCGATATCGGCTTCAACGCCCGCTACCTCCTCGACATCACGGCCCAGCTCGAGGGCGACACCGCCCTGTTCAGGCTGGCCGATCCCGGCTCCCCGACCCTGATCCAGGACCGCGAGGGCGCCTCGGCGCTCTACGTGCTGATGCCGATGCGGGTGTGATCCGCCCCGCCGCCCCGGACGGGGGCGGCGGAGGGCGTAGGGGGACTTACTCGCAGACCTCGACGCGCTTGAAGGTGAAGTTCTCGTCGTCGAGCCACACCTTGCGGCGCTCGTAATGACAGATCGGGCCGCGGCGCTCGCGGACGATCACGGTCTCGGGCTCCTCCACGAGGACGCGGCGCGGGCGGTATTCCGGCGGGGGCGGCGGGGGCGGGTTGTTGGCGCCGTTGATGAGGGCGCTGCCGACCACGCCGCCGACGACGCCAGCGGCCAAGCCGCCGATGATCGCGCCATTCTGGCCGTCACGGGCCGAGGCGGGGGCGACCGTAACCGTGAGAAGACCGGCCAGCGCGAGGGCGCCGGCCCGAAGGACGGTGAAGGGCATCTGAACGGACACGCGAGAACTCTCCTGCTCGTGTTGGGCGGATGAGAGCGCGAGAGCCTTAATTTTGTCGGAAGGCTTCACACCGCTTGCCGAGGCAGTGGGCGCACGAACACCCTCCCCGTCATCGCGAACGCAGTGAAGCGACCCAGGGACGCGGGACGCCACCGGACAGGGCACCTCCGCGAGGTGCCCCCGCGCCGGGACGGCGGCGGCGCTAAAGGAGCCCGTCGAGGGAGGACAGCACTGCGGCGGGGGCGAGGTCACCGTACTCGTCCGGCAGGCCCTTGCGGTTGATCCAGACGGCACGGAAGCCGAAGGCGGCGGCGCCGGCGATATCCCAGCGGTTCGAGGAGCAGAACACCACCTCCTCCCGCCCGACCCCCAACCGGTCGAGGGCGATGCGGTAGGCGTCGGGGTGGGTCTTGAACACCCGCGCCTCGTCCACCGAGAGCACTGCGTCGAGATGCCCCGCCAGCCCGGCCGAGGCGACGGCCCGGTCCACCATCGGCCGGTCGCCGTTGGTGAGGATCGCCGTGCGGAGCCCCCCCGTCCGGAGGGCGGCGAGGGTGCCGGGCACCTCGGGGTAGGCGTCGAGGTCGCGGTAGGCGTCGAGCAGCGGCCCGCGCAGGGTCCGGTCCACGGACGGGTGCCGGGCGAGGGCGTAGTCGAGGGCGCGCTCGGTGAGGGTCCAGAACGGCTCGTAGCGGCCCATCAGCCCGAGCACCCAGCTGTATTCGAGCTGCTTCGTGCGCCACATCTCGGAGAGGGTGGTCGCCTGGGGCCCGATGGCGTCGGCGTGGCGCTGCACGGCCGCGTTCACGTCGAACAGCGTGCCGTAGGCATCGAAGACGGCCGCGCGCATCCCCGCGAGCAGGTCAAAGTCGGACATGCGGCCCTCCCGGACGATCATCCCCCCGATCTAGGGCGGGCGGGGGCTCCGTTCACGCCCGGCGAAGACGCAGGCCGAACAGGTGCAGCAGCCCGAGGAGCAGCCCGCCATAGACCACCGCCCCCGCGATCCCGAGGAGCCCGAGCACCGCGATCTCCCGGCCATGGCCCATGGCCGGCACCAGGGCCTCGGCGAGCGGCCGCCCGGCGAGGGCGACGCCCGTGAGGGCGAGGCAGGCCAGGGCGACCCCGAGCACCGTGAGGCCGAGGGTGCGCCCCGGCGCCGTCCAGCCCCGGCGCAGGGCGAGCCCCACGAGGATGGCGAGGTTGACCCATTGGCTCACCGCCGTCGCCAGGGCGAGGCCGGTGACGCCGTAGGGCCCGGTCAGCCACAGCTTCAGCACGACGTTGACGGCGATGGCGCTGAGGGAGGCCCACAGGGGCGTCTTCGTGTCCTGGCGGGAATAGAAGCTCGCCACCGCGCTGCGCACCAGCACCACCGCGGGCAGCGCCAGCCCGTAGGCCGCGAGCACCGAGGCGGCGCGGGCGGCGTCCTCGCCGGTGAACTCGCCCCGCTGGAACAGGGCGGCCATGATCAGGCCGGGGATCGTCAGGAAGGCGACGGTGAAGGGCGCCGAGAGGGCCAGCGAGAACCCCGCCGCCCGGTTCTGCGCCCCGTGCGCCCCGGCCAGGTCGCCGGCGGCGATGCGGCGGCTCATCTCCGGCAGCAGCACCGTCCCCGCGGCGATGGCGATGACGCCGAAGGGCAGCTGGTAGAGCCGGTCGGCATAGTAGAGCGCCGAGACCGCCCCGGTCGGCAGCCAGCTGGCGATGATCGTGTCGGCGAAGGCGGCGATCTGGAACCCGGCCGAGCCGATGACGGCCGGGCCGAGCACCGCGAAGAACCGCCTGAGCGCAGGGTCGAGGCGGGGCACCGCGAGGTCGGGCATCACGCCGGCCCGGCGGCACCCGATCCAGAGCAGGCCGAACTGGAGCACGCCGGAGACCGAGACGCCCCAGGCGGCGGCGTAGGCCGCGTTCGGGAACAGGAAGCTCACCGCCAGCGCCGCCAGCATGGCGAGGTTAAGCAGCACCGGAGCCCCGGCGGCCACGGCGAAGCGGCGGTGGGCGTTGAGGATGCCCGACAGCAGCGTCACCAGGGTCATGAACAGCAGGTAGGGGAAGGTGATCCGCGTCAGCGCCACCGCCAGCTGGAACCGCTCACCCCCCTCCTCGAAGCCCGGCGCCAGGGCGTGGACCACCCAGGGCATCAACGGCAGGGCGAGGTTCAGCAGCACGAGCTGCACGATCAGCATCAGCGTGAAGACGCGGTCGGCGAAGCGCCGGGCGGCGCCGGTCGCCCCCGCCTCCTCGAGGGCGGCGTAGGAGGGCACGAAGGCGGTGTTGAACGCCCCCTCGCCGAAGATCGCGCGGAAGTGGTTCGGCAGCCGGAAGGCGACGACGAAGGCGTCGGCCAGCGGCCCCGCCCCCATGACGGCGGCCATCACCACGTCCCGGGCGAAGCCGGTGACGCGGGAGACCAGTGTCCACCCGCCGACGGAGAGGATGGAGCGGATCATGGCCGGGCGCGCCGACGCGATAGGGCGCCTCCCTCCCCCCTCTGCGGGGGAGGGTACCCTGCGCAGCAGGGTAGGAGAGGGGCGGCGCGACGGGTCCGGAAGGGGCTCGGTCCGCGACCTCTCCGGACGCGGCGCCCCCCTCTCCCGACCCCGGCTGACGCCGGGGCCACCCTCCCCCGCACAGGGGGGAGGGAGCGCGCGGGCGCCTGATCTGGTCGATGGATGAAAATGGCCGGCCCCCGCATCCGCCGGGCTCGGCCCGGCGGCGCGCATCAAGACCCGGTTTCGGGCCTCATCTCAAGGGTGCCGCGGGCGGGAAAAGCCCGCGGCCCGGCGGGGATGCCGCTTAGGCGGTCGCCTCGGCGTACATCTTCTCGACGTGCTCCCAGTTCACGAGGTTCTCGATGAACGCCTTGAGGTAGTCGGGCCGGCGGTTGCGGTAGTCGATGTAGTAGGAGTGCTCCCAGACATCGACGCCCAGGATCGGCTTGGCGCCGTGGACCAGGGTGTTCTCGCCGTTCGGGGTCTTCATGATGGCGAGCTTGCCGTCCTTCACGGCGAGCCACGCCCAGCCCGAGCCGAACTGCCCGATGCCGGCCTGGATGAAGTCGGCCTTGAACTTCTCGGCACCGCCGAGGTCCTCGTCGATCTTCTTGGCGAGCGCGCCGGGGATGGCGCCGCCGCCGTTCGGCTTCATCCACTGCCAGAAGTGGATATGGTTGTAATGCTGGCCGGCGTTGTTGAAGAGCGCCTGGTTCGTGTTGTAGGCGGCCTTCACGATCTCCTCGACGCTCTTGCCGGCGAGATCGGTACCTTCGAGCAGCTTGTTGCCCGTATCCACGTAAGCCTTGTGATGCTTGTCGTGGTGGAACTCCAGAGTCTCCTTCGACATGTACGGCCCGAGGGCGTCGTAGGCGTAAGGCAGTTCCGGCAGGGTGAAGGTCATCGCGTGTCTCCGTGCGGCCGTGGCGCGAGCGCAAGCCCCCGGCGGGGTGCTTCCGGGCTGACTTCGGGTACGTAAGTCGGCCCTGCGTCATCGGCAACGCCGGGAGGGCTGCACGAACAGGTTTTGCAAAACCTCGGCAGCGCCTTACTGTGCCGGCCGATTGTAGGGGCCCGACGGCCCGCGTCCTCGAGAGTACGATGATTCCTGCGCTGTTCGCGCTCGCCGCCGCCATGCTCATCGCCGGCGTCACCGCCGTCGTGGAGGGCTTCCCCTACGTGCGTCTCGAGAGTGGGATGGCGATGGTCTATGGGGGATCCGTCGTCGGCTCCTCCGGCATCCTCCTGTTCGGGCTGGCGGTCGTCGCCACGTGGCTCAAGCGGATCGAGACGGCCCTGCGCGACGGGCCGTTCCCGCTGGCGGATGACGGCCCCAGGGTGGCGCAGGAGGTCCGCGAACCCGGCATCGACGGGTTGAACGACGGTCCCGCCTCCTCCGGCATGGGGTCCGACCGGCCGCGAATCGAGCCGTCCCTCGTCCTGCCGCCGAGCCTCGTGCGGGAGCGCGAGGCCGCCGAGCCGGAGCTGCCGCTCCCGGGCCTGACCGCACCCGCGGCCCACCGGGCGAACGAGGCGTCCCTCGAGGCGACGCCCGATGCGGCCAAGGCCGACGCCGCAACGGCGGCCGACGACCTGTTCGTGCCCCCGCGCCCCGGGGCGGTCCAGCCCGAACCGACGCCCGGGGCGGATGCCGTCACCGGGGAGACGGCCCTTCGCTCGAGCCTCGACACGGCGCCCGAGGCGGCGGCTGCCCCCAAGTCCGAGCGGACCGTGGTCGGCCGCTACAGCTCCGGCGGCAACACCTACATGATGTTCGATGACGGGGCGATCGAGGCGGACACGCCCAACGGCCGGTTCACCTTCGCGTCCCTCGATGAGCTGAAGGCGTTCGTGGATGGCGGCGGCGAGGCCGGGACCCGCGGCGCCGCCTGACGGGGCCCGCCTCCGCGGACGCGGACCGCTCCGGCTCCCCCGGGGCTTCGGGGCGGCACGCCTTCTGCAGCGGGGAGCCGTGAGACACGGCCACGCTCCCCGCCCCGACCCACGACGGCACGGACCCGCCCCAGGCGGGGAAACCGCGCCCCCATCGAACCCGAAGCCATGATCGCCCGGCACAGTCTGATCTATGTCGGCTCGCGCGGTGTCGCGGCGGCCCTCAACATGGCCTCCGTCGCGGTCTTCACCCGGCTCGCGCCCGCGCAGGAATACGGGACCTACCTGTACCTGATGTCCTGGGCGCTCGTGCTCTACGGGGCGACGTGCCAGTGGCCGAAATTCGCGTTCTTCGCCCTCTACGAGGAAGCGCGGGCGCAGGCGCAGATCGGCACCGTGGTGCGCATCCTCGGGGGCTCGCTCCTGCTCGCCGGCCTCGCCGCGTGGCTGGCCGCCGCCCTCGGGTTGATCGCGGCGCCCGCGGCGGGGGCCATCGTCGCGCTGGCCGTGGGCTTCACCCTGTTCGAGGGATCGACCGAGGTCGCCCGCACCCGGCTCAAGGCCGGCGCGGTCGCGGCGGCGGTGCTGTGCCGGGCGGTGCTGATGCTCGCCCTCGGCAGCGCCGTGCTGCGCGCCACGGGGGATCCCCTGGATCTCGCCCTCGCCATCGCGGCCGCCAACGCGCTGGGCGCCCTGCCGACCCTCGTCACCATGGCGCCGATGCTGCGCGGGGGCGGCAGCCGGACGGAGGCGCGGCGCCTCCTCGCCTATGGCTGGCCGCTGGTCCTCTCGTTCGGCACGGCGGCGCTGGCGCAGAGCCTCGACCGGCTGATCATCGCCAAGACGGTCGGCCCGGCCGGTCTCGGCGCCTATGGGGCCATCGCCGACTTCCTGCGCCAGAGCTTCATCGTGTTCGGGGAGGCGCTCGCCCTCTCGCTCATGTCCATCGCCAAGCGCGAGGCGCGGATCGGCGGCATGGCGGCGGCCTCCGGGGTGCTGTGCGACGCCGCGCGGGCGATGACGGCCATCGCCGCCTTCGGCGCGGTGTTCTTCCTCTGCTTCGACGACCTCGTGGTCGCGATCCTGCTCGGCCCCGGATACCGGGAGGAGGCGCGCCGCCTCGCCCCGGTCCTGATCCTGGCGAGCATTCTGATGATGTTCCGCGCGTACTATTTCGGGCAGGTCATCTACTTCACCCGCACGAGCCGGCTGGAGGCGGCCGCAGCCTTCGCGACCCTCGTGACGGTGGCCGCCGTCTCGCTCCTGCTGATTCCCACGCTGGGGGCGTTCGGGGCCGCCCTCGCCTTCGCGGGGGGGCAGGCGGCGGCCTGCCTCGTCCTGATCGTCGGTGCCCGGCGCGCGGGGACGGCCATGCCCCTGCCGCTGCCCGACATGGGCGGCATCGCCGCCGCCGCCGGGGCGGTGGGCCTCGCCATCGCCGGGATCGGCCTGCTGCCGGGCGGGACGCAGCCTCCCGGTCAGGCGCTGCGGATCCTCCTCCTCGGCGCGGCCTTCCTCGCGGTGGCGTGGCGGATCGACATGCTGGGTCTGGCCGGGGCGATCCGCCGCCGGCTCACCGCGTGACGGCGCCCGCCGCCATGCCGGAGCCCAGCCCGCCGGCCCCCCAGGACGCCCCGACGACAGCGGCGCTGCCCGGCGGGCTCGTGGCGGCCCTGCGCCCCCTCGACCCGGCCGCCCCCTGGATCCCGGCCTGGAACGCCCTCGGGCGATCCGCCCACGTGGCCAACCCGTTCTACGAGGCGCCCTACGCGCTCGCCGCCCGCGGCGCCTTCGGGGCGGGGGTCCGGCTGCTCCTGATCGCCGACAGGCCCCCCGAGGAGCCGGGCGTCCGGCTGCTGGCGGCATGGCCCCACCGCCGGCTCTCGCGCCGCTGGGGCCTGCCGCTGCCGGTGCTGATGGGCTGGACCCACGGCTACAGCCCCCTCGGCATCCCCCTCCTCGACGCCGACGATCCGGCCCGCGCCCTCGCGGCCCTGCTCGCCGCGCCCGGCGCCCTCGGAGAGCCGCGCCGCCTGCTCTTCCCGAACGCGCCGGCCGACGGCCCCCTGCGCGATCTCCTCGACGGGGCGGGCATCCGGCGGGCCGCCTACTGGCCCCACGAACGGGGCCTGATGAGCCCCCCCGGCGACGAGCCGGCGACGCAGCGCGCCTATCTCGACCATCTGTCGGGCAACCGGAGGCGCAGGCTGCGCAAGGCCCGGCGGCGCCTCGACGCGGCGGGTGAGACCACCTTCGAGATGCTGGCCGATCCGTCCGCCTTCGCCGCCGCCCTGGACGGACACATCGCCCTGGAGGCCGCGAGCTGGAAGGGCCGGGCCGGCACAGCCCTGGCCCAGCGCCCGGCGGAGGCCGCCTTCCTGCGCGAGGCGGTCGCCGGCCTCTCGGCCGAGGGCCGGGTGCGGATCGCCCGGCTGCGGCAAGGCGAGCGGCTCCTCGCCTCCATGATCCTGCCGGTCGCGGGCCGCGACGCCTTCGTCCTGAAGATCGCCCACGACGAGACCGACTCCGCCGCGGCGACGGGTGTGCAACTGGTCCACGGGCTGACGGAGGCCGTCCTCGCGGGTGAGGAGATCGCGCGGATCGATTCCTGCGCGCCCCCCGGCTTCGGACTCGCCACGCTGTTCTGGACGGAGCGGCGACCGATCGCCCACCTCCTCGTGGAGGCCGGGGACGATCCGCTCTTCGCCATCGCCCAGGGGCTGGAGCGCGCCCGGGAGGGGGTCGCGCGAGTGCGGGTCGCCCTCCGCGGGCGGCTCGGCCGGAGGCGCGCCGAGGGGTGATCGACCCCAACGGGCCGGAGGCGTCAGTCCCCCTCCTCGAACCGGGTGCGGTGGAACACCTCCCGACCCGCGCCGTCGATCACCCGCACCGCCTGGGCGGGCTCGGACCGGCGCTGGGGCACCCGGGCGCGGGCGAAGAGGCGCAGGGCGCGTTCCTGCGCGCCTTCCAGCGTGCCGGCCCGCATCGAGATGCGGGTCACGACCTCCTCGCCATCGGGGCCGATGACTTCGATATGGAAAGTCTCGCGCAACCGGGGAAACCTGTTCTATGTGAGTGCGCAACCGGAGGCGCGGGGCGCCTGATCCGGTCCGCTTCGCCGCAATAGGGGAGACGCGTGGATCCACTCAAGGCCGCCGCCGCCACCCTGTTCTGCGTCGCACTGTTCTGGCTGGTCCTGCGCCTGACGCAGCGGCTGATGGCGATGGCCATCGCCGCCGGCCACGCCGAGGAGCAGCGCCGCGCCGAGGCGGAGGCCCTCGCCGAGCCGGCCGATCAGGCCGCGGGCGCGGTGCCGTAGGCCTCGGCCATCCGCGCGATGGCCGCGAGCTTGGCGTGGAACGCCGACCAGTCGTCCCCCCCGGCGATGGGCGCCCACAGCGCCTCCACCTCATCGATCAGCATCGTGCAGGGCTCGCCCGCGAAATACGGGTGATCGAGGCGTGCGTCGGCCGCGGGGGCGATCCCCTCCAGGGCGGCGCGGACGGGGGCGAAGGCCGCCGTCTCGTAATGCGCGGCGCCGGGGCCGGCCGCCGCGCGCCCGGCGCTGGCGAGACCGCCGCGCCAGTCGAAGAAGAACCGCTCGAACGGCGCGCGGCTCTCGGAGAGGAAGCGCCAGACCGCCGAGACCAGACGGTCGGTCTCCGGCTGCGGGGCCGGGGCGAGGCCGAGCCGGGCGAACAGGGCCCCGGCGAAACCGTCCTGCAGGGCGGGGCCGAACCCGCCGAGGGCCGCCTCCAGCCGCTCCTTCGGGGCCAGGGTCAGCAGGCAGTCGGCCAGCCGGCACAGGTTCCAGAACAGCGCCTCGGGCTGGCGGCCGAAGCTGTAGAGGCCGGACTGGTCGAAATAGGCGGCCGTGAAGTCCGGGTCGTAGGCCGGCAGGAAGCGCCAGGGCCCGTAATCGAAGCTCTCCCCCGTCACGTTGATGTTGTCGGTGTTGAGCACCCCGTGGACGAAGCCCGCCGCCGCCCATTGCGCGCCCATCCGGGCGACGCGGGCGGTCACCTCTTCCAGGAACGCGAAGGCGCGATCCTCCACCGCGTCGCGCCACAGCTCCGGCATGTGGGTGGTGATCGTGTGGTCGAGGAGCTTCGCGATGTTGTCGGGTTGCTCCAGGGCCAGGAAGCGCTGGAACGTGCCGATCCGGATATGGCCGTGCGACAGGCGCACCAGCACGGAGGAGCGCGTCGGCGAAGGCTCGTCGCCGCGGATCAGGTCCTCGCCGGTCTCGATCAGGCTGAAGGATTTGGAGGTGCAGACGCCGAGGGCTTCGAGCATCGAGGTGGCGAGCACCTCGCGCACCCCGCCCTTCAGGGTCAGCCGGCCATCGCCGGTGCGGGACCACGGGGTGGTGCCGCTGCCCTTGGTGCCGAAATCGAGGAGCCGCCCGTCCCGGAGGTCGTGGAGCTGCGCGAACAGGAAGCCGCGCCCGTCGCCGAGTTCGGGGTTGTACGAGCGGAACTGGTGGCCGTGGTAGCGCAGGGCGAGCGGCGCCTCGAAGCTGCCCGGCAGGGGCTCGAACCGGCCGAAATGGGCGATCCACTCCTCGTCCGACAGGCCGCCGAGGCCGACGCGCTCCGCCCAAACCTGATCGCGGTGGCGCAGGATGGTCGTCGGGAACCGGGCCGGGGCGACGATGTCGAAGAAGTCCGGGCCGAGTTCGGCATGGCGCCGGGACGGGCGGGGCGTGTGCGGATCTGCCAAGGCTGCTCTCGGAATCGTTCCGGGGGGTGAAGGCCGGTTCGCCTACGGGGTCAAGCGCGCTCGCCGCGATCCGTTGCGTCCCCGGCCTGCCGGAGGGCTTCGCCGAGGATCATGGCCGCCGCCACGGCGACGTTCAGGGAGCGCATCCCGGCGCGCATCGGCACGAGCACCCGGGCATCGGCGGCGGCGTGGACCGCCTCCGGCACGCCGGCCGATTCCCGGCCGACCATCACGCAGTCGCCGGGCCGGAAGGCGAATTCCGTGTAGGGGATGGCCCCCGCCGTGGTCGCGAGCACGAGGCGGCCGCCCGCCTCGCCCCGCCACGCCTCGAAGGCGGCGAAGGAGCGGTGGCGGGTGATCGCGACGTGGTCGAGATAGTCGAGGCCCGCGCGGCGCAGGTGCCGATCCGACACGTCGAACCCCGCCGGCTCGACGATCTCCACCGGCAGGCCGAGGCAGGCGGCCATGCGCATCATCGTCCCGGCATTCTGCGGGATGTCGGGCTGGTAGAGGACGAGGCGGGGCATGGGCGTGTCGGACTCCGGCCCGGCCTATCGCCGCTCAGCCGGCAAAGCGCAACGTTTTCAACGCCCGGGGTGGAACTCTGCATGCCCGCCCCGCCTTGAGCGGGCGTCGCAGCCGCCGCGGCTGCCACGACCGGAAGGCTCCCGCCCCATGCGCATCCCGTTCCCGACCGCCACCCTGGCGGCGGCCCTCGTCACCGCCGCCCTGGCCTCCGCCCAGGCCCAGACCTCCGACACGCCGGCCGGCAGCAACGCCGCGGGCACGCCCGCCCCCGCCGCGACGGCCCACGTCGACGCCAGCGGCCCCGTGGCGGCCAAGCCCGCGACCCTGTCCGACGACCTGCGGCCGAAATTCGTCGCCCAGGCCCCGCAGGACATGGTGTCGAGCAAGCTCGTCGGCCTCAGCGTCACCAACGGCGCGAACGAGACGATCGGCCAGATCGCCGACCTCGTCCTCGACGAGAAGCAGCAGGTGAAGGCGTGGGTCGTCGGCGTCGGCGGCTTCCTCGGGATCGGCGCGAAGAACGTCGCCATCGACCCGTCGGCGCTCAAGGTGTCGCGGGGCGACAACGACAGCCTGAAGGCGACGATCGACACCACGAAGGATCAGCTCCGGGCCGCGCCGGAATACATCTACCTCGGCAAGGAGAAGCCGAAGGACGCGCAGCCGACCACCCCCGCCCGGCAGCCCTGAGCCGAGGGGGACTCCCCCCTTCCCTCCCCCTCGTCCCGGGGTCCCCGCCGCGGCGGATGAGGAGCCCGGGGCGGGAGCGGGCGGCCCGCCCCGGGCCGCCCGACGGCCGGCGGCGACGTGCGGGCTTGCCGGCCGGGCGCGTTCCGTGCTCTCCCCCGGCCAATCCGTGCCGGGGTCCCTCACGACATGCGCCGCGCCCTCCTCCCCATCCTCGCCTTCTGCGTCGGGCTGCTCGGCATCACCGCGGCAGCCTTCATCATGCTGAAGCCGGAAAGCGCCCCCATCGGCACGCCGGCCGTGGGCGGCCCGTTCACCCTGGTGAATCAGGACGGGCGGACGGTGACCGAGAAGGACTTCAAGGGCGCCACGCACCTCGTCTTCTTCGGCTTCACCCACTGCCCGGATGTCTGCCCGACGACGCTCCAGCAGATCTCCGACGTGCTCGCCGCCCTCGGGCCGAAGGGGCAGGCCATGAAGGTCGCCTTCGTCACCGTCGATCCGGAGCGCGACGACCCGGCGAGCCTGAAGACCTACCTGTCGAGCTTCGATCCGCGCATCACCGGGCTGACGGGCACCCCCGAGCAGATCGCCGCCACGGAGAAGGCCTTCCGCGCCTATGCCCGCAAGGTCCCGGACAAGAACGGCGACTACGTGATGGAGCACACGGCGCTGGTCTACGTCATGGACGCGCAGAACCGGTTCCTCGGGGCCCTCGACCTGTCGCGCCCGCCGGAGCAGACCGCGGCGGAGCTGGCGAAGAAGATCTGAGGACGGCCCGCCCCGCAGTCACCTTCGCCGCCCGCGCGGGCTCAGAGCGTCATCCCGGCATGGAACCGGTCGGGTGAGAGCGGCAGCAGGAACTGCACGCCGAATCCGCCCTCGAAGATGCGCACGAGGCGGCCCGGGGTGCTGCCCACCGTGACGATGCTGCCCATCGGCGGCGTGGCGGCGCAGGTCATGGCCGCCCCCGAGAGGGAGATGTCGATGAGGCGCGCGGCGACCTCCCGGCCGTTCTCCAGCTTGAGGATGGTGCCGGGCTTGTCCGGCACCACGCGCTCGTGGCTTCGGCCCTCGGGCAGGCCCAGGATCTCGCGGTTGGCGAGCCACGTGAGCTGGGAGGCGAGCTTGTCCCGCTTGCGCGGGGTCGCCGCGAGGCGCACCGCGAAACCGCCGGAGGTGTGGCGGGCCACCACCCCCTCGATCCGCCCGATGAATTCGAGATAGAGCACGACGCGTTCGCCGAGCTCGCCCATGACGGCGCAGGTCAGCCGGACGCCGCCGGGCGACATGTCCACGGTCTGGCAGGGATATTCCCGGCGGTCGGCGAGCATGTAGCGCCCGAGGACGGCCACGCGCACGCGCTGGTGCCGGCGCCGGTCGGACGCTTCGCCCGCCACGGGGCGCGGCTCGCCCGCCAGGGGGCGCGGCTTGAAAATCTGGTGTGGGCCGGCATCCACCGCAAACATGCCTGCATCAGTCGCCGAATAGAGATCACTTCCGGCAATGTAGACGATGATCGGTTACGGAAAGCCTTCGATACGGCGTTGCATGTCGACTGCTTGACGATATTCAGACCGGACCGTCAGGCCCGGCCGCCGGGATGGACCAGCAGGTGGCCGCGGCGGATCGGGGCGTCCGGCAGCAGGGGGCGCCGCATCCCCTCCCCGGCCCCGGCGGCGGGCGGACGGGCGTTCCGGGGGCGCGGCGCGAGGATGCGCAGGGAGGTCGTCTCCGCCCGCACCACCGGCTTGAGGCCGAGCCAGGCCGGCGCGCCGGTGAAGCTCAGGGCCCCGAGGGCGCGGACATGGGGGCGGCCCCGGTGCCGGAGGGGGAGCAGCAGCAGTTCGAGGTCCACCCCCTCCTCGGCACGGTTCACCCCGCGCAGCCCGGCCACGACGCCGAGCGTGTCGAGGGCGACGGTCTCGGCGAGGCGCCACGCGTCGCAGGCCCGGTCGCCCCACAGGGCATCGAAGGACTGGCCGCGCAGCTCCCGGCCGTAGAGGGCGCAGACCCGCGTCCCCGCGAGGCGGATGACGGCCGAGCGCGCCGGCACGTCGAGTTCGAGGATCAGGCTGTCCGCCAGGAGGTGGCGGATCTCCCCAGGCTCGATCTCGGCCCGCTCGGGTGCGGCGCGGTCGCCCCTGAGTTTTTCCCAGTAAGCGTGAAGCAGATGGCTCGTGGGATGCTTCATGTCTGTCCCGGATCGGTACAAATGTGCCTTGCCGATGCCCGTTCCGAGACGTTGGGAAGACGTCTCGGACCGCGCGTCGTGCGGTTACCGGCCCATTCCGCAATCCCTATGCCCTCGGTCGGGCCGATGCATCCGACGAGTTGAGCTTTGGTTAAGGTTGACCGCCACTGAAGCTTGTGTACGGCCGCACAACACAACTCCGCGAAGGGGTTGCGCCCGCCGGCCCGGCCGCGATCGCCATGCGGGGTTGTCCGGCCGGCCCCTATGACAACATGTGGAAGAATGGACGCTTCACCCCACTTCCCGCGCCAAAGCCGCGCCCCGGTCTTCAACATGCCGGGAATCGTCACCGCCTCCATCGCAGTGATTCTCGCGATCCAGGCGATTCGCGAGTACCTGCTCCCGGATGCCCGGGACATCGAGGTGGTGCTGGGCCTCGCCCTGGTGCCGGCCCGGTGGACCGTGTGGTTCGATCCGGCGCAGGCCGGGGCGGTGATCCAGGCCGCCGGGGCGGGCGACCCGGAGAACGGCGCCCTGCGCGAGGCCTTCGCCCGCTACGTCACCGGCCAGCAGAGCCTGGAGCCCTGGACGCTGGCGACCTACGCGCTGCTGCACGGGTCGTGGATGCACGTGATCTTCAACAGCGTGTGGCTCGCCGCCTTCGGCACGCCGGTCGCCCGGCGTTGCGGGGCATGGCGCTACGGCGTCATCGCCCTCACCGGTGTCGTCGCCGGGGGGCTGCTCCACATCGTCATCGATCCCTTGAGCGCCACGCCCCTGGTCGGCGCCTCGGCGGGGATCTCGGCGCTGATGGCCGCGGCGGCGCGGTTCGTGTTCCAGCCGCCGGTCTCCGCCTATGGCGGCCCGTCCTGGCAGGTGCCGCCGCACCGCCCGGCCGAGACGATCCCCGAGCTGCTGCGCAACCGGACGGCGGTGGCGTTCCTGGCGATCTGGCTCGTCACCAACCTGCTGTTCGGCCTCGTCAGCCTGCCGCTGGGCGCCGAGAGCGCGGGCATCGCCTGGGACGCGCATCTGGGCGGCTTCGTCGTCGGCTTCCTGCTGTTCCCCCTGTTCGACCGGAGGAGCCCCGCCGTGCACTGACGGCGGCGGCCTTGCCAGCGGGCGGGAACGGCCACACACTCGCCGCAATCGACGGAGCCGGGGACCAACCCGGCCCGGATCGGTGAAGCCCGCTTGCAGGGAGGAATTGATGACCGTCGCGCGGATCCTGGCAGACAAGGGAACGGCCGTGGCCACCGTGAGCCCGGACAAGACTCTCGGGGACGTCATTCACAGCTTGGCGGAGAAGCGGATCGGCGCCCTCGTGGTGGCCCATGCCGACGGCACGGTGGCCGGCATCGTGTCCGAGCGGGACATCATGCGCGCCCTGGCCCGGCTCGGGGCCTCAGCCCTCGATGCCCCGGTGGGCGACCACATGACGGCCCACGTGACGACCTGCAACCGCTCGGCGACGACCGAGGACGTGATGGAGCTGATGACCAACGGCCGCTTCCGCCACATCCCGGTCTGCGAGGGCGGACGCCTCGTCGGCATCGTCTCCATCGGCGACGTGGTGGCGCGCCGCATCGCCACCGTCGAGGCCGAGCACCAGGCCCTGCGCGAGTACATCACCACCGCCTGAGCAGCGCCGCCCTCACCCCCGCGCGGGGTCGAGGGTGACATGCCACAGGTCGGTGTCGGCGGCGTCCTTCAGGGTCACGGTCATCTGCTCCGTGCGCCCGTCCACCGCGACGTGGCCGAAGAACTGCAGGCCCGCCGCCGGGGAGACGTTCACCTGCCCCGCCGGCGGCGCCTTCACGTAGCGCAGCTGCGGGCCGAAGGTGTTGTCGAGGGCGTTCGGCCCGAAGGTGCCCGCATGGAGCGGGCCCGAGACGAACTCCCAGAACGGCTCGAAATCCTGGAACTGCGCCTTGTTCGGGTCGTAGTAATGGGCCGCCGTGTAGTGGACGTCCGCCGTCAGCCACACGGTGTTGCGCACCCCCGCCGCCTTGATGAAGCGCAGAAGGTCGGCGACCTCCAATTCGCGGCCGAGGGCCGGGCCGTCGCCCTGGGCCACGGCCTCGGAGCCGAAGTTGCGGTCGGTGTCGTAGACGACGACGAGGCCGAGCGGCATGTCGGCGGCGATCACCTTCCACGTCGCCCGCGACGAGACCAGTTCCCGCTTCAGCCACGCGAGCTGCTGGGGGCCGAGGAAGTAGGAATCCGGCCCGTACTCCGTCTGGCGGTTTTCGCCGTTGGCGCCGCGATAGCTGCGCATGTCGAGCATGAACACGTCGACCAGCGGCCCGTAGGAGATCTTGCGGTAGACGCGCCCCGGCTCCGCCGGATCGAAGCGCATCGGCATGTATTCGTGAAAGGCCCGGGCCGCGCGGACCTGCAGCGCCAGGACGTTCGGGTCGGCGTATTTCTTCCGCAGGTGCTCGGCGCGGGTCGTGGGCTCGCCGGGCCACCAGTTGTTGGTGACTTCGTGGTCGTCCCATTGCGCCAGCATCGGAACCTGCGCGTTCAGCGCAAGCAGGTTTCTGTCGAGCAGGTTGTATTTGTAGCGACCCCGGAACTCGGCGAGGGATTCGGCCGGCTTCGAGACCTCCTCGGTCACGCGGTTCCGCCACAGGGTGCCGTCGGGCAGCTTCACCTCGGCCTGGATCGGCCCGTCGGCGTAGATCGTGTCGCCGGAATGGAGGAAGAAGTCCGGCCGGTTCCTGGCGATGGCCGAATAGATCGTCATGCCGCCACGGGATTCGTCGATCCCCCAGCCCTGGCCCGCCGTGTCCCCCGACCAGCAGAACGACACCGAGCGCCGGTCGGCCGGTGCCGTGCGGAAGCGGCCGACCTGTCCCGGACTGCGGATCGTCGGGGCGGCGAGGTCTTGGAGGCTGACCCGATAGAAGATGTCCTGGCCGGCGGGCAGGCCTTCGAGGGCGACCTTCACCGTCCCGTCCGTCTCGGGCAGGGCGTCGGCGAAGACGCCGCCCCGGACCTGCGCGAAGCTCTCGGTGGTCGACCACTCGATCATCGCCCGGCAGGGCCGGTCGGCCCGCGCCCAGACCATCGCCGTATCGCTGCCGACATCGCCGGATTGCAGCCCGTGCGAGAGGGCGGGCCGGTCGGCGGCGCGGCTGAGGTAGGGCCTGCCCAGCCCGAGGCTCGCGCCGACGAGGCCGGAGGCCCCCGTGAGGACGAAACGGCGACGGTCCAGGGCCATGGGCTCTTCCTCGTGGTGAAGAGCGCCCTATGGCAAGTCCGCGCGACAGCGTCGTGACGCGCCTATCCGATGGTGTTCGTCACAGCCACTTCTTCCAGCGGAAGAAGGCGTAGGGCAGCACGGCCGCCACCACCATCATCACCACCGCCATCGGATAGCCGAAGGACCAGTCGAGCTCCGGGATGGTCTTGAAGTTCATGCCGTAGATCGACGCGATGAGCGTCGGCGGCATGAACACCACGGCCATCACCGAGAACAATTTGATGATGTTGTTCTGCTCCAGGTTGACGAGGCCGAGGGTCGCGTCGAGCAGGAACTGGATCTTGGTCGAAAGGAAGGTGGCGTGCTCCTCCAGGGACTGGAGGTCGCGCAGGGTCGAGCGCACGTCCTCGCGCAGGTCGCGGGGGGCCTTGTTGGTCCGGTAGGTCGCCGAGAGCGAGAGCAGGATGCGCTCCATGGAGACGAGGCTCTCGCGCTGCTTGGAGATCAGGTCCCCATGCCGGCCGAGCGCCCGCAGGGTGTCCTGAAGGGCGGTGTTGCGGGCGCTCGGATCGTCCTGCACCTCGAAGATCGAGCCGGACAGGCGGTCGATCCGCTCGCCCTGGAGCTGGAGCACGTCCGCCGCCCGGTCGATCACCGCCTCGATCAGGCCGGCGAGGATCGCATCCCCCGAGGCGACCACCGCGTGGCTATGACCGCTCGTCGCCCGGCCCGCCCGCTGGGCGAACATCCGGAACGCCTGGGGCTCCTCGTGGCGGACGGTGATGAGGCGGTTGCCCCGCAGGATGAACGTGATGCCGGCGAGCCCCGGCTCCTCCGCCTCGCTGACCTTCGACAGGACCCGGCCGGTCATGTAGCGGGCGCCGTCCTCGACGTAGAGGAGTTCGGAGGGCTCGATGTCCTTCATCTCCTCGCGGGTCGGCACCTCGATCCCCGCGAATTCCTCGACCTTCAGCTCCTCCTCCCGGGTCGGCCGGATGAGGTCGAGCCAGAGGGTGTCGTCGGGGATCACGTCCTGCAGTTGGACGGCCCGGCGTTCGAGAAGGTGCTGCCCCGCCTCCGTGACGGGCTGATGGATGAAGATCACGCGGGAATCTCTTCAGGGGTGCGGCGGCATCGGTCGGCCCCGCATCCCGCAGGCGGGCGGGCGGTGCAAGGGGCCGGGGGGATGTGGCGCCGTTTCTTGAAGGTTCCGTGACAACGCTTCCGTGATCGCCGCGCCCGCCCCCGCCGGCGCGGTGAAGAGATCGGGGCAGGTTCGGGGGCCGACGGCGTGCCGCCGCCCCGGACCGCCTCACGCCGTCCGCGGGGACGGGGCGGGGATCAGTTGCAGCCGTCGCAGATGCTGTCCTCGATCCGGTTCGTGACGGCCCGCTCCTTCTGGCGCTCCTGCGGCGGGGCGACCTCGCCGGGGCCGAGGGACGTGCCCGGCGGCTTCGTGACGCCCAGGGTGTTGGTGTAGGGCGCCGTGATGGTCGAGCCGGGGCCGCCGCCGGTCCCGGTCTCGTAGGGCGCCACGCGGCCCTGCGCGAGGGCCGGGGCGGGCAGGATGAGCGTACCGATCAGCAGGAAAAGGGTGTTGCGCGCCATCGTCGTATCTCCGTTGCCGGCAGAACGTGCGATGCCCGGCGGAGTTGCGTGCCCTCAGCGCCGGGCCTTCTCCCGCCGGAACACGCCGACCATCTCGATATGGCCGGCATGGCGGAACTGATCGACCGGCGTGACCCGCTCCAGCCTGTAGCCGCCCGCCACCAGGGTGGCGGCGTCCCGGCCGAACGTGCCGGCGTCGCAGGAGATGCCGACGACGAGGGGCACCTTGGAGGCGGCGAGGTGCTTCGCCTGCGCCTCGGCCCCGGCCCGGGGGGGATCGAACACCACCGCGTCGTAGGTGTTCAGCTCGATGGGCAGGAGGGGGCGGCGGAACAGGTCGCGCCGCTCCATCGTGATCTGCCGGAGGCCGCTCGCCACCCGTGCCGACCTGTCGAGCCCGGCCAGGGCCGACGCCTCGCTCTCGACGGCGTGGACCGTCGCCTTCCGGGCCGCGGCCAGCGCCAGGGGGCCGCAGCCGGAGAACAGGTCGGCCACCCGCCGGGCCCGCGGCCCGAGGGCCTCGACGACGAGGCCGGTGAGGATCGCTTGGCCCGAGGCCGTCGCCTGGAGGAACCCGCCGGGCGCGGGGTAGAGACGCCCGCCCTCCGCCGCGACGCTGACCGGCTCGGCCTCCATCACCCGCTCCCCATGCAGCGACAGCCGCGCGAGGCCGAGTTCCCCCGCGACGCGGACCAGGGCGGCGAGGGGGCCGGGCGCCACCGGCCCGTGGCCGCGCAGGTCGACGTCGAGCCCCTGGTCGGTCTCGGTCACGGCCACGTCGAGGGGCTTGCGGCCGCCGCCGATGGGGACGGACAGGGCGCGGGCGACATCCGGAGCCCGGTGGAGGGCGGGCACGGTGATCGGGCAGAGGTCGAGGTTCACGAGGGCGTGGCTGCGGGCGGCCATCAGCCCGGCCTCGGTGCGGCCCTCGACGAGGCGGACATGCAGGGTGATCCGCCGCCGCCCCACCCCGTGGGCATCGACCGCCGGCTCCGGCGCGACGGCCACCCCCGCCTGGGCGAGACCGTTGGCGACGATGCCCCGCTTCCAGGCGAGCTCGGCCTCCCGGGCGAGGTGCTGGGTGCGGCAGCCGCCGCAGCGCATGAAGTAGGGGCAGAACGGCTCCACCCGCTCCGGCGCGGGCTGCGCGATGGCCAGGAGCTCGGCGCGCTGGCCCTCCCGGCGGATCTCCGCGCGCTCCCCCGGCAGGGTGTAGGGCACGGGCGTCCCGTCCGCGGCGATGCCGTCGCCGCGGGCGCCCAGGCGCAGAATCTCGACGGTCTCGGTCACGGCAGCATCGCCCCAATCAGGAATTCGGTATTGCCGTCCCCGCCCTCGACGGGGGACGGAACGAGCCCGAGGATCGTCGCCCCGCGCTCCTCCAGGAGAGCCCTCACCGCCGCGCAGACCTCCGCGTGGACCTGCCCGTCGCGGACGATCCCGCCCCGGCCGACCCGCTCCCGGCCGGCTTCGAATTGCGGCTTGATCAGCGCCACGAGGACGGCGCCGGGAGCGAGCAGAGGCGGCAGCGCCGGCAGGACGAGGCGGAGGGAGATGAAGCTCACGTCCACGCTCGCGAGCTGCGGTAGCGGATCGAGGCTGCCAGGGGCGAGGCTGCGGATGTCGATGCCCTCGCGGCTCGTCACCCGCGGGTCCCCCCGCAGGCGCGGATGGAGCTGGTCGCGCCCGACATCGACCGCGTGGACATGGGCCGCGCCGCGGGTGAGCAGGACGTCGGTGAAGCCCCCCGTGGAGGCGCCGACATCGAGGCAGCGCAGGCCTTCCGGGTCGATCCCGAAGGAATCGAGGGCGGCGGAGAGTTTCAGGCCGCCGCGGGAGGCGAAGGGATGCTCCGGCCGCGCCTCGACCGCGGCACCGGGGGGGATTGTCTCGGACGCGCGGCTCAGGGGCCGCCCGTCCACCCGGACGAGCCCGGCCCGGATGGCCGCCTGCGCCCGGGCCCGGCTCTCGAAATGGCCGTGCTCCACCAGGAACAGGTCGGCCCTCTGGCGCTCGCGGCTCATCGCTCTCCGGTTCCGCGGCGGCGGATTCCATCCAAACCCTGTCGGCGCCGCCTAAGACCCCTACCTAACCGCGACCAGGGAAGAGGGCTATTGCATGACACGCACGCTGACGCTGCTCGCGCTGCTGGGAAGTCTCACCGCAGGGGGGGCCCTCGCACAGGAGCCCGCCAAGGACGCGGCCAAACCCGCCACGCCCGAAACCTTCGAGAGCCCGGTCAAGAACGCCAAGGGCGACACGATCGGCACGCTGTCGATCCGCGACGGGGCGAACACCCTGGTGATGCGCGTGACCGTCCAGCCCGGCGGCCTGCCCCCCGGCTGGCACGGGATCCACTTCCACGCGGTCGGCGATTGCTCCGACCCGAAGTTCATGAACTCCAAGGCCCATGTGAACCACGACCAGAGCAAGCACGGCCTGCTCAACCCGGACGGGCCCGACGAGGGCGATCTGCCGAACATCTTCGCCAACAAGGACGGTTCGGTGAATGCCGAAGTCTCCTCCGAGACGGCGCTCACCGGCGAGGGCGGCCTGAAGGACGGCGACGGCTCGGCCCTGATCATCCACGCCAACGAGGACGATCACACCACCCAGCCGATCGGCGGGGCGGGCGACCGCATCGCCTGCGGCGTGATCAAGTAGGGATCGGGCGCGGGCGGCCCTCGTCGTCGATGGCGACGAAGGTGAAGATCGCCCGCGTCACCCGCTCGCGGTTCTGGGTGCGGAAGCGCCGCGCCCAGGCCTCGACCTCGATCTTCATCGAGGTGCGGCCGACATGCGAGACCCGCGTGTAGACGCAGAGCACGTCGCCCACCGAGACGGGGCGCAGGAAGGTCATGCCGTCGAGGGCCACGGTGACGACCCGGCCGCGCGCCCGCTCCACCCCGGCGATCCCGCCCGCTTGGTCCATCTGCGACAGCACCCAGCCGCCGAAGATGTCGCCGTTGGCGTTGGTGTCGGCGGGCATGGCGATGGTGCGGACCGTCAGATCGCCCTGGGGCGCCTCCTCCGGCTCCGCGGGCGCCGCAGCGCCCTGTTCCGCGATGCTCGAAACCTGCATGACCATCCCCCTGGCCGCCCTCAGGGAAACACCCCGGCGAGCGTGAGTCCCGCCGCAGCGAACACGAACACGGCGCACAGGATGCAGTCGAGCGGGATCGATTGCCAGAGGTCGCGCGTCGTCCGCGCCTGCGCCGCGCGCTCGGCGATATCGTTCATGGCGATGGTTCCGCGTTTCCTCGCGGTCGGCAGGATCTGTCGCCCACCGTACCGGGCCGGCATCATAGCGCAGGATGCCCGGGGACGCACGGGTGGCACGGAGCGATGGCGTGACGATGTCAGGCGGGTCGCGCCCGGTCGTCCCGCACGGGCCGGCGCGCGTCCGCACCCCGTCGCGCCGCCGGAGGGGTCCGCGGGCGGCGGGGGAAAACGGGGGACGCTGGACGGAGGAAGCTCAGGCGATCTGCGCCGTCATGTCGACGGTCTTCGCCTCGGCGCTCTGGCGCACGAGGCCGATGCCGTGCTCGCAATCCTCCCGGCGGACATAGCCCTCTCCGGATTCGGCGACGATCTCGCCGTTGCGGGCACGCAGGCGCCAGCGCCATTGGCCGCCGGCATCCCGGTAGAGTTCGAAGCGCATCGTCATCTCCCGTGAGACGACCGCGACGGGAATCCCCCGCGGCCGGATCATCTCAAGATAAGAACGAAGCCGCCCGCCGGAAGACGGCGGGCGTCACCGGTTACGAGCGCGGGGCGCGGTCGAGCCAGCCGATGCTGCGCCCGTCGTTGCTGCCGCGGCCGGCGGCCTCGCCCTGGCGGGGACGGTTGTCCCGGCCGGAGCGCGGCTGCTGCGGGCGCGCCGTGCGATCACCGCGGGCGTCGCGGCCCGGCTGCCCGGCATTGGCACCCTGGGCCGGGCGCGGCGCCTGACCCTGGCCGGCGCCGGTGCCACGACCGCCCTCGGGACGGCCCTGCTGGGGGCGGCCCGGCTGCTGCGGGCGACCCTGCTGGGGACGACCCTGGCCGGGACGGCCTCGCCCTTCCTGGGGACGGCCGCCGCGGGGCTGCTGCTGCTGGCGCGGGGGGCGACGGGCCTCCTCGCGGGCGATCTCGGCCGCGGCCTCACCGGACGGGGCCACGAAGCCCTCGGGGAAGCCGACCACCGGCACCTTCTGGCGGGTCAGCCGCTCGATGTCGCGGAGGTAGGCGCGCTCCTCGTCGTTGCAGAACGAGATGGCGAGCCCGGTCGCCCCGGCCCGGGCCGTGCGGCCGATCCGGTGGACGTAGCTCTCCGGCACGTTCGGCAGGTCGAAATTCACCACGTGGCTGACGCCATCGACGTCGATGCCGCGGGCGGCGATGTCGGTGGCGACCAGCACCCGACACTCGCCGTCGCGGAAGGCCTGGAGGGCCCGCTCGCGCTGCGGCTGGCTCTTGTTGCCGTGGATGGCGGCGCCCGCGATGCCGGCCTTGTCGAGGCCACGCACCACCCGGTCGGCGCCGTGCTTGGTGCGGGTGAAGACCAGCACCCGGTCGATGGCCGGATCACGCAGGATGTGGGCGAGGAGGGCCTGCTTCGCGCCGGTATGGGCGAACATCACCTGCTGCTCCACGCGCTCGGCCGTGGTGGCCACGGGCGTCACCGCCACCTGCACCGGATCGTTCAGGTACTGGGCGGCGAGGCCGGCGATGTTCTTCGGCATGGTGGCCGAGAAGAACAGGCTCTGGCGCTTCGCGGGCAGCATCCGCACGATGCGCTTCAGGGCATGGATGAAGCCGAGGTCGAGCATCTGGTCGGCCTCGTCGAGGACGAGGATCTCGACCCCTTCGAGGGTCAGGGAGCGGCGGTCGACGAGGTCGATGAGCCGGCCCGGCGTGGCGACGAGGATGTCGACGCCCGGCGCCAGCGCCCGCTCCTGGCGGCCGATGGTGACGCCGCCGAACACCACGGTGTTCGTGTAGCGCAGGTGCTTGCCGTACTCGGAGAACGAATCGGCGATCTGGTTGGCGAGCTCCCGGGTCGGGGAGAGCACGAGGACGCGGCAGCCGCGGCGGGGCGGGCGGCGATCCTCGAGGCTGAGGCGATGGAGGATCGGGAGGGCGAAGGCGGCCGTCTTGCCGGTGCCGGTCTGGGCGATGCCGCAGAGGTCACGGCCTTCCATGGCGGGGCGGATCGCCTGCGCCTGGATCGGCGTCGGCGTGGAGTAGCCGGCCTCCTCGAGCGCCCGAAGCACGGGCGTGGCGAGGCCGAAATCGATGAATTGGGTCAAAGGGGTATCCGTCGCAGCAGGACCAGCCGCACCGCGCGAAACGCGGCGGTGCCGTAAAGGCGGTCCATCCAGTGGGGAAAGCCCGCGTGATGGGGCCGTCCGGGTGCATCACGTTATGAAGAGGGGGGCCGGACCGCGGCGCTTGAGCCCGTCCGTCACGCAGCCCCCTCAGGCGGTCCGTCGATGCGGCCGCTGACGCTGCGGTCCCCATATGCTGCGCTGCGGCGGGGATGTCAATGGCGCCGGGCGATTCCCGGCTCCTTCGCGGGGGACGAAGCCGGGACGCAGGGCGTTCGCCCCGTTCTCCTCGTCCATGCCGACGTGGTGGCCCGCCTCACGCCAGCGGGTTGAGGCTCGCGTTCCGCACCGGCAGCGGCGCGCGCATGGTGAGCGAGAAGCCGTCCGGCGCATAATCGGTCGTCACCTCGGCCTGCACCTGGGTGATGAGCACCCGGTGCAGCAGCCGCGAACCGAAGCCCTGGCGGCGGGGCGGCTGGACGCGCGGGCCGCCGGTCTCCCGCCACGTGAGGCGCAGGGTGCCGGCCGGGCCCCCCGGCTCCAGATCCCAGGCGACGGTGACGCGCCCGACGCGGTTGGAGAGCGCGCCGTACTTGGCGGCGTTGGTGGTGAGTTCGTGGATCGCCATGCCCACCGGCACGGCGATGTCGGAGGGCAGGTCGATGGCCGGGCCGTCGAGGACGATCCTGCCGTCCTCGCCCCCCGCCTCGGCCACCTCGGCATAGGGGCGCAACTCGTTGACGAGGAGGCCGGTGAGGGAGGCGGTCTGCCACGTCGCCTCGGTGAGCACCGAATGGGTGTGGGCCAGCGATTTGATGCGGCCGACGAAGGCCTCGTAGAAGCTGTCGATGTCCGTGGCGGTGCGGGCCGTGGAGCCGACGATGGCCTGCACGGTGGCCAGGGTGTTCTTCACCCGGTGGTGCAACTCGCGGATCAGCAGGGTCTGCCGCTCCTCGGCCAGCCGCCGGTCGGTGACGTCGGCAACCACGCCGATCAAGCGACGGGGCAGGCGATCGGGGGCGTCGCGCTCGAACCGGCCCGCCATGTCGATGGTCCGCCACGCCCCGTCCGACTTGCGGCGGATGCGGCCGCTGATGTGCAGGTCCCGGTCCTCGCGCAGCGCGGCGGAGATCGCCTTGCGCACGGCGGCCCGGTCGTCCGGATGGAGGATGCCGCTCAGGAACTCGGTCTTGCCGATGGTGCCGTCCTCGGGGGCGTGCCCGAAGATCTCGAACATCCGGTCGTTCTCCCACACGGCGTGGTCATCGAGCATGTGCCACTCGAAGATGCCGAGCTTGGCCACCGCCGTGGCGGCGCGCAGGCGGTGGTCGTGGGCCTGCAACTCGCTGCGCGTCTCGATCCGCGTGGTGATGTCCTGCACCACGCCGACCATGCCGACGAAGTGGCCCGCCTCGTCCGTCAGGGCCTGCCCCGAGACCTGCACGACGATGCCCCGCCCCTCGATGGCGAGGTTTGTCTCGAACCGGCAGGGCTCCTGGTTCTCCACCGCCTCCGCCACCAGGCGCGAGACCCGCTGGGGTTCGGTGAGCAACGGCCGCAGCACGCTCCAGGTCACCGAGCGGCCCGGCGGCTGGCCGAGGATGCGCGCGGCGCGATGGGAGAGGGTGATGACGCCGCGCGCCCGGTCCCAGCGCCATTCGCCGAGGCCGGCGGCGGCCATGGCGTCACGGTTCGCGTCGGAATGGGCGGCCTCGTCGGCGTCCACCGCTTCCACGACGAGGGTCTCGCCGGAGCGCCTCACCCGGACGTCGATCTCCACCCCGTCCGCCCGGCGCCAGACGCGGATACCGGAATGCAGGGCGGCGGCGTCCCCGGCGAGGTCCGCCACGGGCGCCCCGTCGAGGCTGCCGGGGGGCCGGCCCAGGAGGGCGTGCAGGGCCGGGTTGGCGACGCACACGGTGTCGCCATCCCCCGACAGGAGGGCAAGCCCCACGAGGGCACCGTCGAACGCGGTGCGCCGGGCGTGGCCCGTGATGGGATCGTGCTCTGCCCTTCCGGTCACGCCAGGAGCCCTCGGACGCGCGGCTCGGCTGGACCGACAGTCCTGGGCCGTCTCAATATCCAGCTATGCCGCGCCCTCAGGATGGGGCTCAAGCGTGGCGGCGGCAAGGCTGACCGTGCCGTGGATCAAAGTTGTCAGCGGGGAATTCGGGAAAATTCCAAGTAAGTGGGGCGCCGTCCAGTCAGGAGAGCTTTCGCCTCGTAGCGGGTTCCGGGCCAGCCGGGGAACGGCTGGAGCCAGTCGCGCGAGGTGGCCGCCTCCCAGCGCAGATCGGGGCAGCGGGCGACCCGCGCCAGGGTCCAGCCGGCGTAATCGTCGATGTCGCTGGCGAAGCGGAACACGCCGCCATCCTTCAGGAGGCGGGCGATCTGGGCGAGGGATTCGTCGGAGACGAAGCGCCGCTTGCGCTGCCGCCGCTTCGGCCAGGGATCGGGATAGAGCAGGCTGACCTGCCCGAGGCAGGCATCCGGCAGGCGGGCGAGAAGCGGCGCCACGTCGCCGTCGCGGACGCGGACGTTGCGCAGGCCCCGCGCCTCGATATCGGCGAGGAGCTTCACCACGCCATTCACGAAGGCCTCGGCGCCGATGAAGCCGATTCGTGGGTGAGCGGCTGCGCGGGCGGCGAGATGCTCGCCGCCGCCGAAGCCGATCTCGAGCCAGATCTCCTCCGGCGGGGCATCCATCTGCCCGAACAGGGTCAGGGGATCGATCCGGCCGCCCCCCGGCGGCAGGTCGATCCTCAGGGCCGGCAGCAGGGTTTCGAGGCGGATCTCCTGCGCGTCCCGCAGGCGCTTGCCCTTGCGACGGCCGAAGAAGGCGCGTTCCTCCTCCAAGCCGTCATCGTGTTCACCCTCCAGCGCGGGAGGGACCTCCGCCCCCCCGGTCATGGCGGGGTCAGGCGAGGGTCGAACGGAGCTTGTCGGCGAGGTCGGTGCGCTCCCAGGAGAAGCCGCCATCCGCCTCGGGCGCCCGCCCGAAATGCCCGTAGGCGGCGGTCCGCGCGTAGATCGGCTTGTTGAGGCCGAGGGCGGTGCGGATGCCGCGGGGCGAGAGGTCGATGGCATCCATCAGGACGCCTTCGAGCTTGGCCTCGTCCACCTTCCCCGTGCCGTGCAGATCGACGTAGATCGACAGGGGCTTGGAGACGCCGATGGCGTAGGAGAGCTGGATCGTCGCCCGCGAGGCGAGGCCGGCGGCCACGACGTTCTTGGCGAGGTAGCGGGCCGCGTAGGCGGCGGAACGGTCCACCTTCGTCGGATCCTTGCCCGAGAAGGCGCCGCCGCCGTGGGGCGCCGCGCCGCCATAGGTGTCCACGATGATCTTGCGGCCGGTGAGCCCGCAATCGCCGTCCGGGCCGCCGATGACGAACTTGCCCGTGGGGTTCACGTGCCAGACGGTGCCTTCGTTGATCCAGCCCGCCGGCAGCGCCTTGCGGATGTAGGGCTCCACGATGGCGCGCACCTCGGCCGAATCGAGCGCCTCGTCGAGGTGCTGCGTCGAGAGGACGATCTGCGTGACCTCGACCGGACGGCCGTTGTCGTAGCGCACCGTCACCTGGCTCTTGGCGTCCGGGCCGAGCTTGGCCGCGTCGCCGTCCTTGCCCTTGCGGGCATCGGCGAGGTCCTTGAGGATCTTGTGAGCATAGAAGAGCGGCGCGGGCATCAGCTCCGGGGTCTCGTCGGAGGCGTAGCCGAACATGATGCCCTGGTCGCCGGCACCCTCGTCCTTGTTCCCGGCGGCGTCCACGCCCTGGGCGATGTCGGCGGACTGGGCGTGCAGGTAGATCTGCACCTCGTTGTTCTTCCAGTGGAAGCCGTCCTGCTCGTAGCCGATGTCCTTCACGGCCGCGCGGGTCAGCTCCTCCAGGTCCTTGAAGGTGACGGAGTCGGGGCCGCGGACCTCACCGGCGATGACGACGCGGTTCGTGGTCGTCAGTGTCTCGACGCCGAGCCGCGCCTCCGGCATCGCCGCGATGTAGGCGTCCACCACGGTGTCGGAGATGCGGTCGCTGACCTTGTCGGGGTGCCCTTCGGACACCGATTCGCTGGTGAAAAGGTAGTTTGAACGCGCCATCGGTGGTCTCGTCGCCTTCCGGTCGCGGGCGTCCGGCCCTTGCCGTTCCGCACCCCATGAAGCCGGGCTTTTCCCACCCGCCTGTCGGAGGGTCAAGCCGATGCGCCGAATCCGTTCGTTATAAAGGACGACACGGGCAGGCGGCGCGCCGGATCAGCCGCGCAGGCGGCGCTCCAGGATGTGGACGGCGGCGGCGATGTCGCGGCGCGTCTCGTCGGTGAAGGTCTCGTTGATGTGCCGGCCCACGAGTTCCGCCAGGCCCGTCAGGCCACCCTCGGCGAAGGGGGTCTGCGCCTCCTCGGCGAAACCGTCCTGGCCGCCCTCCTCGCCCTGGGGCATCCCCCGGAAGAAGTATTCCATCGGGACGCCGATCATGCGGGAGAAGATGTCGAGATGGACCGCGCTGATGCGGTTGGTCCCCTTCTCATATTTCTGAAGCTGCGCCGCAGACATGCCGAAGCTCTGCGCGACCCTGCGCTGGGTCAGGGACGCCTTCCGCCGTTGCTCGGCGATGCGCTGACCGATGTAGACGTCACGCTGGTCTGTCTTCTGGCCTGCCATTGATAAACTCTCAGACCTCCCGACTGCTTGCAGGACCGCACTACGATGCGTGCGTCCCCACAAGCTTAGCCTCGGGCTGACAATTTGTCACGGCACCGGAAGAACCATCCGGTGGGCCGGCTCCCCCTCGAGCCCGCGGGGGGCGGCGATCCTCCGGATGCGCCCCCCGCCTCCTCTCAGGCGACGGCGGCGAAATGCTCCACGGCGGGCCGCCCGACCCGGGCCGGGGCGGTGTTCACTTCCTCCAGCGGCAGGACCGGCGGCGACACCCAGCGCCCCGCATCGATGGCCTCGATCCGGGAGTCGATCTCCTTCATCACGTAACGGGAGAACGGATAGACGTGGAGGTAGATCACGATGTTGGTCACCACCGCCTCCAGGGCGGCCGGGTTGCGCCGGGCGGTCTCGAAGAAGGCGCCCCAGGCGTGCTTGGCCAGCTCCGGCCGCTTCACGCTCACCCGCCACATGATGCGCGTCAGGGACACAAGATCCTTGGCCACCGCGCCCCAGCGGATGTTCTGCGCGGCGAAGCTCGGGCGGTCGAGGCGCCGGCCCAGCTCCCGCACGCGGTCGAAGAACGACTTCGGGTCGTAGATCTCCTCCAGCACGCCCCGGTAATCCATCAGCACGTCCCGCTGCGGGCGCAGGGTCACGAAGTTGAGCCCCTGCGTGCACTGATCGCCCTGGTCGGAGGTGGTGACGGCGTAATCGACGTAGAGCCGCCCCTCCTTGCGGAGCCGGCGCGACAGCTGCGTGTTCGGAAGCGCGAACAGCAGCCCCACCATGGCGATCGGGATTCCCGTATCGCTGATGCAGGTCGTCATCGCCTTGGTGATGCTGTCCTTCTCGCTGTCGAAGCCGACGATGAAGCCCGCCGTGACGAACATGCCCGCGGCGTAGAGCTTGTGCACGCTGTCGGCGATCGAGCGCTTGGTGTTCTGCTTCTTCTGCGTCTGGATCAGCGTCGCCTCGTCGGGCGTCTCGATCCCGGTGAACAGGGCGAAGAAGTTCGCCCGCCGCATCAGGTCGAGGAGCTCGTCATCGTCGGCGAGGTTCAGGGACGCCTCGGTGGAGAACTTGAACGGGTAGCCGTGCTCCTCCTGCCAGACGATCAGGTGGGGCAGGAACAGCTTGATCGCCTTCTTGTTGCCGATCAGGTTGTCATCGACGAAATCGACATGCCCCCGGTAGCCGAGGGAGAACAGCCGCTCCAGCTCCGCCAGCATCTGCGGCGTGGTCTTGGTCCGCGGGGCGCGGCCGTAGAGTTCGATGATGTCGCAGAACTCGCAGGTGAACGGGCAACCGCGGGAGAACTGGACGCCGATGTAGAGGTACTGGCTGAAGGTCAGCAGGTCGAAGCGGGGGATCGGGCTCGCGGTGACGTCCGCCTTGAACTTCGCGGCGGTGAACCGCCCCGTGCGCTCGCCCCGCTCCCAGGCGGCGACGAATTCCGGCAGGATGCCCTCGGCCTCGCCCGCGACGATGAAATCGGCCCGGTCGTAGACCTCCGGCGTCGAGGTCGGGGCCGGGCCGCCGACGCAGACGGGGGTGCCGATGGTGCGGCACCGCTCGATGATCTCCAGGCAATCCGGCTCCTGGGGCAGCATGCCCCCGGTCATCACGAGGTCGGCCCCGCGGATCGCCTCGTCGGTGAGCGGCTCGCAGTTGCTGTTGACGAGGCCGATCTGCCACGCCGCGGGCAGCATGGCGGCCAGGGTGATGAGGCCGAGCGGCGGCGCGGCCGCCTTGGCGCCCTGGATCTCCATCGCCTCTTTGAAGTTCCACATCGAGTTTTCGTAAAACTTCGGGAACACGAGCAGCACCCGCGGAGCCGTGTTCGCGTCCGACATGGGGGTCATCTGTTCCTCGCTGCTCGGGACATGGGGAGTTTCCCGCCGGACACTAGGCCGCCCCCGACCGGTGACGACATGCGTTGGAAATGAGGCCGTTTTGCGCGGGCGCCGTCATTCCCCGACGCGGAGGCGCTCGGGCCTCGTCCCATCCGCATCGGTGAATCCATAGCGCCGGGCGAGGTCGCCGGCATGCAGCACTTGGCCGGCGTAGGCGCCGACATGGGGGTCGGCGGCCAGCGCCGCGAGGGCGCGCCCGGCGTAGAGCGGCGTCTCGCTGCCGGGCCCGTCGCGCCCGATCTCCCGGGCCCGCTCGGTGGCCACCGACCCGGGCGAGAGGCCGAGCGCCGTCACGCCGCAGGGGCCGAGCTCCTGCGCGAACGCGAAGGCGAGGCGGTTCTCCGCCGCCTTGGCGCAATCGTAGAACACGTCGCCGAGATAGGACTCCTCCGTCCCGAACGAGACCAGGGCGAGGAGCCCCGACCGGGCGGCGACCATGGCCGGCGCCACCGCGCGGGCGAGGATCAGGGCGGGCACCGGCCCCGCCTGCATGAGGGCGAGGTAGGGCTCGGCCGAGCGGCGCCAGAACGGCGTGCCCCAGGCGGTGCCGTCGGCGTAGCGCTCCCCGTCGAACCCCTCGTTGCCGCCCCAGACGGCGCAGGCGGCCACGTCGATCCGGCCGAACCGGCGCAGCACCCAGTGGACCATCTCGTCCGTGGCCCGCTCGGAGCGGTGGTCGCACAGGTAATGGTGCCCCCTGCCCCCGGCGAGGTCGATCATCCGGGCGGTGTCCTCCACCGCCTCGGCGCGCATCTCCGTGCGTGGCCCGGTCTCGCTCGACCGGGCCGTGACGATCACCGTGGCACCGCATTCCCCCAGCGCCTGCGCGAGCCCCCGCCCGACGCCCCGCGACGCCCCGGCCACGAGGCAGATCCTGTGCGAAAGGTCGGGCGCGGCCACGGATCAGGCCGGACGCGGGCGCGACAGGAAGGCGTTGAGCCGCTCCTGCGACTCGGGTGATCGCAGCTGCGCGTCGAAGGCCTCCGCCTCGGCGTCCAGGGCCGCCTCGACCCGCTCCCGGTCCCCACGGATCAGCCTCCGCGAGGCGGCGAGCGCCCCCTGCGGCAGGGCCGCGAGGCGGGCGGCCTGCGACAGGGCATGCTCCAGCAGCATGTCGGCGGGAATCACCGCGTTGACGAGGCCGAGGGCGTGCGCCCCGTCCGCATCCAGGATCTCCGACAGGAGGAGCAGCTCCGTGGCCTTCAGCCGCCCGACGCGGAGCGGCAGCAGATAGCTCGACGCCGCCTCGGGCACGAGGCCGAGTTCCACGAAGGGCATGCGCAGCCGGGCCGACGGGCTGGCGTAGACGAGGTCGCAGTGGAGGGTCAGGGTCGCGCCGATGCCGACCGCGATCCCCTCCACCGCCGCGACCATCGGCGTCTCCGTGCGGGCGAGCTGCCGGATGAAGCGCAGGGCCGGGGTGTCGCTGAAGCCGCGTCCGGGCTGGGCGAGGAAGTCCGACAGGTCGTTCCCGGCGCTGAACATGCCGGGTTGCCCGGCAAAGACCACCGCCCGGATGGCGCCCGAGGCATCGGCCTGTTCCAGGGCGACGCGCAGGGCGTCGTACATCGCGCCGGTCAGGGCGTTCTTCTTCTGCGGCCTCGCGATGGTGAGGAGGCGGACGCCGTTCCCGCCGTCGGACACCGTGATGTGGTCGGTCATGTCGCGTGTCCTCAGACGGCGAGCGCCAGGGCGGCGTCCTCGGTGAAGGCCGCGCCGCCGCGCACCGTGTCCTCCAGGCCGCCGGCCGCCGTCAGCAGGTTCTCGGCGTAGAAGCGGGCCAGCGCGATGCGGGCGGCATGGGCCGGGTCGGTCTCGCCCGCCTTGCGCGCCGCCGCCGCCGCGAGGGCGGCACGGGCATGGCAGGCGCCGCCGAGCACGAGCCCGAACAGCCGCAGGTACGGCGCGGCCCCGGCGAGCGCCGCCTCCGGCCGGTTCGAGGACAGGGCCGCGAGCTGATGGCTGGTCGCCCGGTCGAGGGATTCGATGCCCCCGCGCAGGCGGGCCGCCATGTGGCCGAAGGCGGGCTCGGGATTCTTCAGCAGGCCCTCGGCGGCCCGGCGCATCCAGGCGATCTGCGCCCGCACCGTCGCGCCGCCGTTCGACGGGAGCTTGCGGGCGGTAAGGTCGATGGCCTGGATGCCGTTGGTGCCCTCGTAGATGCCGAGGATGCGCGCGTCGCGCATGAGCTGCGCCGCGCCGGTCTCCTCCACGAAGCCCATGCCGCCGTGGACCTGCACCCCGAGCGAGGTCACCTCGTTGGCGAGGTCGGTGGAGAACGCCTTCGCCACGGGGGTGAGGAGCGAGGCCCGGTCATGGGCCGCCCGCCCCTCCGGCCCATGGGCGGCGTCCAGGGCGGCGGCGGTGAGGTAGCAGATGCTCCGCGCCGCCACCGTATACGCCTTCATCGTCAGGAGCATGCGCTGGACGTCGGGATGGGCGAGGATCGGGCTCGTGGCCTCGGCGGAGCCGATGGCCTTCCCCTGGCGCCGCTCGGCCGCGTAGGCCAACGCCTTCTGCGTCGCCGCCTCCGCCACGCCGACGCCCTGCACGCCGACGCCGAGCCTTGCCGCGTTCATCATCGTGAACATGCAGGCCAGCCCCTTGTTCTCCTGGCCGATCAGCCAGCCGGTGGCCCCGCCCCGGTCGCCGAAGGCCATGGAGCAGGTGGGCGAGGCGTTGATGCCGAGCTTGTGCTCGATGCCCGAGCAGCGCAGGTCGTTCGCCGTCCCGTCCGGCAGGATCTTGGGGACGAGGAACAGGGAGATGCCGCGGGTGCCGGCCGGCGCGTCCCTGAGCCGGGCGAGGACGAGGTGGACGATGTTCTCCGCCAGGTCGTGCTCGCCGTAGGTGATGTAGATCTTGGACCCGGTGATCCTGTAGCGGCCGTCGCCGACCGGCTCGGCGCGGGTGCGGAGCAGGGCGAGGTCCGAGCCCGCCTGCGGCTCGGTGAGGTTCATCGTCGCCGGCCACTCGCCCGTGATCAGCTTTTCCAGGTAGCGCGCCTTCAGGTCCTCCGCGCCGTGGGCGGAGAGCGCCTCGATCCCGCCCTGGGTCAGGAGCGGGCACAGGCCGAAGGCGAGGTTCGCCCCGTTCCACATCTCGGTGCAGGCCGCCTCGATCGCCTTGGGCAGGCCCTGGCCGCCATGGTCGGGGTCGGCCGAGAGGCCGTTCCAGCCGCCCTGGGTGAAGGTGGCGTAGGCGTCGCGCCAGCCCGGCGGCGTGGTCACGCGGCCGTCCGCGAAGGGCGTCCCGTGCCGGTCGCCCACCCGGTTCAGGGGGGCCAGGACGTCGGCGGCGATGCGCCCGGCCTCGGTGAGGATCGCCTGCGCGTCCTCGGGGTCGATCCCCTCCAGCCCCGCGACGTGGCGCAGGGTGAACAGCATCTCGGCGACGGGGGCGCGGTAGCTCATCTCATGTCCTCCCGGCTTGGCCGCAGGTTTGACCCCGCCCCGCCGCGGGCGCTACGGCGGTCGGCATCATCAACCCTGCGTGGCGGCACGAGGCCGCCGGAGATGGCATCCCGCATGCGTGACCCCGGGTCAACGGTCCTGGCCGGAACCCGACTGCTGGCGCCCGACGCCGCCGGCCTGTCCGAGGCGGCGGCGCTCCTGCGCGAGGGGCGGCTCGTGGCCTTCCCCACGGAGACGGTCTACGGCCTCGGCGGCGACGCCACCGACCCCGCCGCGGTGGCCGCGATCTATGCGGCCAAGGCGCGCCCGAGCTTCAACCCGCTCATCGCCCACGTCCACGATGGCGATGCCGCACGGGAGCAGGGCGCGTTCGGCGAGGAGGCGGCGCGCCTCGCGGACGCCTTCTGGCCCGGCCCCCTCACCCTCGTCGTGCCGGCCACCGCCCGGACGCGGGTCTGCGACCTCGCCCGCGCCGGCCTGCCGAGCGTCGCCCTGCGGGTGCCCGACAGCGCGCCCACCCGCGCCCTGCTCGCCGCCTTCGGCCGCCCCCTCGCCGGCCCCTCGGCCAACCGGTCCGGCCGGGTGAGCCCGACCCGGGCGGCGCACGTGCTGGAGGATCTCGGCGGGCGCATCGCCGCGGTGCTCGACGGGGGCGACACGCGCATCGGCCTCGAATCGACCGTCGTCGCCTGCCTCGGCGGAAAGGCGCGGCTGTTGCGGCCGGGGGGCGTCACCCGCGCCCGTCTCAGCGCCATCCTCGGCTACGACCCCGCCGGGCCGGAGGCGGGCGCGGCCGAGGCCCCCGTGGGCCCTGGGCTACTGGCGTCGCACTACGCCCCGAATGCCCGCGTGCGCCTCGACGCCACCCGCGTCGAGGACGGCGAGGCGCTGCTGTTGTTCGGCTCCTACCTGCCGGAGAATCACGGGCAGGCCCGCGCCCGCCTGAACCTCAGCGCCTCCGGCGACCCCGCCGAGGCGGCGGCCCGCCTGTTCGGGGCCCTGCGCGAGTTGGATGCGTCGGGCGCCCCGACCATCGCCGTCGTCCCCATCCCCCCGGACGGGCTCGGCGAGGCGATCCGCGACCGCCTCGGCCGTGCGGCGGCCCCCCGCTGATTTTTTCTCGGGGGCCGTGGAACCACCGGGCACCGCCTCCGTTCTCACTGTCAGGAAGGCCACTCAGCCCCCATACGGCCTTCAACCTTTTCAGGCTCGGAGCAATCCGAGCCTTTTTTCTTGTCCGCATGGCTGGCGCGAGACGCCGCCCGACGGCGCGCATCGGTTCCATCGCTCCCGCTCGCAAAGACGGCGCGGCCTGCGATCATCCCTCCCCGTCATCGCGAGCGCAGCGACGCGACCCAGGGTAGCGGGACGCCTCCGAACGCGGCGCAGCCCTGGATTGCTTCGCTCCGCTCGCAAAGACGGCGCGGCCTGCGATCCCCCTCCCCGTCATCGCGAGTGCAGCGACGCGACCCAGGGCAGCGGGACGCCTCCGAATGCGGCGCAGCCCTGGATTGCTTCGCTCCGCTCGCAAAGACGGCGCGGCCTGCGATCCCCCTCCCCGTCATCGCGAGCGCAGCGACGCCACTCAAGGTTGCGGGACGCCTCCGAACGCGGCGCAGCCCTGGATTGCTTCGCTCCGCTCGCAAAGACGGCGCGGCCTGCGATCCCCCTCCCCATCATCGCGAGCGCAGCGACGCGACTCAGGGCAGCGGGACGCCTCCGAACGCGGCGCAGCCCTGGATTGCTTCGCTCCGCTCGCAAAGACGGCGCGGCCTGCGATTCCCCTTCCCCGTCATCGCGAGCCCAGCGACGCGACCCAGGGCAGCGCGGCGCGTCCCGATGGGTCGCCTCGCTGCCCGTCCGATGGCGGCGTGGGGTGTGTGGTCTAGGCGAGCTTGGCCGCGATGCCGGCGACGTGCCGGCCCTGGAAGCGGGCGCCCTCGAGTTCGATGGGGCTCGGCTGGCGCGAACCATCGCCATCGGCCAGCGTGCTGGCGCCGTAGGGCGTGCCGCCCTTCACCTGCTCAAGCCCGGCCTGACCCTGGAACGAGTAGGGCAGGCCCACCACCACCATCCCGAGGTGGAACAGCACCGTGTGGAAGCTCGTCAGGGTCGTTTCCTGCCCGGCATGTTGCGAGGCGGTCGAGGTGAACACCGAACCGACCTTGCCCACGAAGGCCCCCTTCAGCCACAGGCCGCCGGTCTGGTCGATGAACTGCTTCATCTGCGAGGCCATGTTGCCGTAGCGGGTGGGCGTGCCGAAGATGATCGCGTCGTAGTCGGGCAGCTCGGCCACCGTGGCGATGGGCGCCTGCTGGTCCAGCTTGAAATGGCCCTGCCGGGCGACCTCCTCGGGCACCAACTCCGGCACGCGCTTCACCACGACCTCGGCCCCGGTCTCGCGGGCGCCCTCGGCGACGGCATAGGCCATCGTCTCCACGTGGCCGTAGGTCGAGTAATAGAGTACCAGGATCTTTGCCATTGCGGGATCTCCTCTGCGGCGTGCGCCCGAAAGGACGCCCGGCCGCTCAATCGCCCGTCAGGACGGGCGAGGGAAGCCCAAGCCGCGCAGGAGAGCCATGGCGGCCCGGGCCGTCAGGCCTTGATCTCGGCGATCTCGATCTCGTGGCCGTTCACCTCGGCGACGTCACCGACGCCCTTGCCGGTGATGGCGCGGGCCAGGGGGGCCACATAGGAGATCGACCCCTTGTGCGGGTCGGCCTCGTCCTCACCGACGATGCGGAAAGTCTGACGCGTTTCCTTGCCGGCCTCGTCCTCGCGGACCACCGTGACCGTGGCGCCGAAATGCACCGTCTCACCGCCCATGGGCTCCACGAGCTGCGCGGTGTTCTTGCGCGAGGCCCAATAGCGGAGGTCCCGCCCGATCCGCGAATCCTCGGCCTTGTCGGCCGGATCCAGGGAGGCGACCTCCTTTTCGAGCCGGGCGACCTCGGCCTCGATCTGGGCGAGGCCCTCGGGCGTGACGAAGTTGGCGTGGGGCGAGATCGGCCTGTCGGGCAGATTCTCGAACGCTTCCCCGCCCTCGGGCTCTTTGACGAATGCGACACTCATGACACGAACAACACGCCGGGGCGGGCAACGGTTGCGCCCGGCGCGATGACGCTCAACCGACCGTGACCACCGTCCGCCCCCGGACATGGCCGGCGAGGATGTCCTCGCCCAGGGTGCCGACCTCCTCCAGGCCGACCGTGCGGGTCATCGCCGCGAGCTTGCCGAGGTCGAGCTCGCGGGCGATCCGCGCCCAGGCCTCCCGGCGCTTCTTCTGCGGCGTCGTCACGCTGTTGATGCCGAGCAGGGATACCCCGCGCAGGATGAACGGGGCGACCGAGGTCGGCAGGTCCATGCCCTGGGCGAGGCCGCAGGCCGCCACCGCCCCGTCGGACTTGGTCATCGCCAGCACGTTGGCGAGCGTCGTGGACCCCACGGCGTCGATCGCCGCGGCCCAGCGCTCCTTGCCCAGGGGCCGGCCCGGCTTGTCCAGTTCGGCCCGGTCCAGGATCTCGGCCGCGCCGAGGCCCTTCAGGTAGTCGCCCTCCCCCGCCCGGCCGGTGGAGGCGATGACGTGCCAGCCCGCCCGCGCCAGGAGCGCCACCGCCACCGAGCCGACGCCGCCCGAGGCACCCGTCACCAGGGCCGGGCCGTCGGAGGGCGTCATCCCATGCGCGTCCAGGGCCATCAGGGAGAGCATCGCCGTATAGCCGGCGGTGCCCACCGCCATCGCCTGTTCCGGGGACAGCCCGGCCGGGAGCGGCACCAGCCAGTCTCCCTTCACCCGGGCCTTCTGCGCATAGGCGCCGAGATGCGTCTCGCCGACGCCCCAGCCCGTGAGGACCACGGCGTCGCCCGCTCTGTACTCGGAATGACCGGACGACTCGACGGTGCCGGCGAAGTCGATGCCGGGGATCATCGGGAAGCGGCGCACCACCGGCGAGCGACCCGTGAGGGCGAGACCGTCTTTGTAGTTGAGGGTCGAATGGGTGACGCGGACGGTGACGTCGCCGTCCATCAGGTCGGCGTCATCGAAGTCGCGGAAGGAAAGGCTCTGCCCGGACTCGGTCTTCTCGACCACCCACGCCTTGAACGCGCCCATCGCCTCGCTCCTCCGCTCTTTCAGCGGGAGGTACGCCGCGCGGCCCGGGAATCAAGGCGGGCCCGGATCCCCGATCCGGGCCCGCCTCCGGGGCTCGACGCTCAGTAGCCGTCGTAGATGCTGCCGCGGGAGAAGCCGAGGCCCACGCCGACATCCGCCGAGCTGGCCCCGGTGATGCCGAGGGCATCCGGAAGGGAGCCGACCCGCGGGGCGCCGTATCCGCCATATCCCCCGAAGCCGCCGCCCACCGGCACCCAGCCCGCCTGGGCCGGGGCCACCAGCACCCGCCGGCTGACCGTGGCGTATTCCGGCGGGTAGGTCTCGGGCACCGTCTCGGCGGGACGCACCAGCACCGTGCGGCGGCGGAGGGCGAAGCGCGGCGGCGTGGCGACCCAGCAGCCGATCAGCTCGCCGCCGGGGCCGCGGCTCGTCTGCCAAAAGCGACCGCCGGGGGAGACCATCACCTGCTCCTCGACGGTGTCGTAGACCGGCGGGACCGTGCGGTAGACGGTGCGCGGAGGCCGGACCAGCACGTTCTGCTGCACTGTGTCGAAGACCGGCGGCGTCGTGGCGTAGCGATAGCAACCCCCGCCATAGCAGCCGCCGGCCATGGCGGGCCCGGCGAGGAGCGTGCCGCCCATGGCGGCGGCGAACATGAACATCTTGGTGACCGGCGCGGCCATCGTTGCAAACCTCGACCCGTGAGAGACACTGGGCGCGACCATCGCCGCGCCCTCCTCACGCTGAGAAAGCAGTATCCCGAGCCATCCAGCAACCAGTATTGAATATCAAGGTAAAATTAAGCTCCATATCTAGCGCCGGTCCGGCGTAAACCGCATCCGTTAACCTTCGCCGAGGTCTTCCGGGAACCATGGGAGCTTGGGAAAGTCTGCTCCCACCCGCCCCGGTGGGACGGCGCACCAATCCCAGCGCACGGGCCCGCCGGGTCGAACGCCGCCTCACGCCGGCAGCGCTTGCCCGTTCAACAGGGCGGCGTAGAAGGCGTTGACGTTCATCACGTAGTTCGGATCGCCCAGCCCATTGGTGATGGTGTTGGCATTGCCCGACTTGAGATCGACGGCGTCGTCTCCGGAGTTGTAGGCGCGCAAGGCGAGGTCCTTGCTGCCGAATTTCTGCTCGAGGTCATGCATCAGGAAGCCGGCGGCCTCGATATTCGTCTCGGGATCGCTGAGGGAGCGTCCGCGCAGCTCCGGATGGATCTCCTGCAGGCCGGCGAAGGTCCCCGGGTTGACCTGCATCAGCCCCGTATCCGTCATGCCATTGCCGCCGTTGGTCGACGTCGCCCCGATATCGCCCCGGGACTCGGCCCAACACTGGGCCTTCAGCAGGGTGATGTCCGCCCCGCTCCGCCGGGCGGCCTCCGCGAAAAGCGGGTCGAGCCGGCGCAGGGCGTCCGGCTCCGCGCTCAATTGGACATCGTTGCCGCCGGCCGGGACGGAAACGGCTGTGGGGGTTGTGGCAAGCTCTCGCTCGGCAGAGCCTCCGGTGGCCGAACCGGCGGCCGCGCCCTGAACCGCGGCGTCCTGTGCCGCGGCACCCCGGTCAGCCGAAGCCGACGGCGTCACGGAATGCTGACCTTGGCCGCTGTCGGCGCCCATTTGATTGACGATCGCCTGCAGCCACTGCTCAAGCTGGCTCTTGTATTCGTCAGTCGCTCCGGACGCGTGCCCCAGCGTGTCGATCTGTTGCCGATAAGCGGAAACTACATCGCTCGATACACCAACGGAATTCGACATCGTTCCATCCGATTCGGCGAGAATGACTCGACGAATACGGCGTAGCGAGCCGAGCTATAGCGGTCAAGAACACGCGCATGACGGCGCCACCGGCCGTCCGCCGGGCCGGCATGCGCCGTTGGCGGCGGGATCCGCCCGGGCCTCCGCGGCTCAGGTCTGGCCCGGCTTGAGACCGTAGAAGATGTGCCGGCCGATCACGTCGAGCTTGCGCATCCGGCGGGACCAGCCCGGGCGCACATAGTCGGCGTGGTAGTGGGTCGCTCCGCCGACCTCGGCGACATAGGTCCGCCCCTCGAGGACGGAGCGGGCGACGCGGGTGGCGTTCGACCATGCGGAGGCATCGGAGATCCGCAAGGAGCGCCCCTCGCAGGCGAAGGAGAACTGGCACCCCATGTACCGGTGGCGGTTCTGGTAGACGACACCGCAGATGCTCTGCGGATAGAGCCCGCTCTTCACCCGGTTCAGCACCACCTGGGCGACCGCCGCCTGCCCGGTCTCGGACTCGCTGCGGGCCTCGAAATAGACCGCCTCGGACAGGCAGCGCTGCTCCTTGTCCACGGCCTCGGGGTCGATGAGATCGGCGTAGCGGCTGCGGGCCTCGCCCGCGGGGGCGGGCTCGGCGTCCAGGCCGTTGCGCAGGGGATAGTCCGGCATCACGAGGTTCGCCGCCGTGATCTCCACGGGGATCGCGTCGGCCGGCGCCGGGGTCGTGGAGGACAGGGCGACCGCCTTCGGCACCGCCGGGGTCGAGCCGTCGAGGCGCGGCCCGTCCTCGTCGCCGGTCAGGTCGGCGCTGCCCTCGCCCGTCGAGGCGGCGCTGCCCGCCCCGGTCGTCAGGCCGAGGTCGGGGACGGGGGTGAAGGCGGCGGCCGGCTCGGCCTCTGCGTCCCACACGGCGGAGCCCGCCGTCATCATGCCGCTGACACCCCCGGTCACGTCGCCGAACAGCATCGCCATGCCGGATTCGCGGGTGAAGGCCACGGGCTCCGGCCGCATCGGATCCTCGCCGATCCGCCGCATGGCGGCGCCGATCAGCGCGGTGCCGGAGGGCATGGCCGGAACGGCGTGCCGGATGTCGGCGGCGCCGAGCACGCCGGAGCCGACCGTGCTCTCCGTGCCCGCGCTCGCGGTGAAGGAGACCAGAAGCCCGAGCCCGGCCATCCACGGCGTGAACACCGCCGACAGCCAGCGCAGCTTCGTTTCCCGTTGCACTCGTCTCGTCGCCACGCTCGCCGACCCGTTCCGATGTGCCAGATCCGCCACGCGGCCCGCCGATGACGGCGGCCGGTGGCCCTGGACAAATTTATCGGGCAGGTTGGTTGACCGGTGGTTAACGGGCGGACGACCGGGGGGAACACCCGGGCTCGGGAGGGCGTGACGACCGCGCGGAGGTCCAAACGAAAAAGGGGCGGCCCTTCGGCCGCCCCCTCTCCTGTCTCAGATATGCCGGAGGATCACTCGGCGGCGGGGGGAAGCCCCTCCATCGGGTCGATGCCGCTCTCGGTCTGGCGCTGCTGCAGGATCATCGTGTCGCGGCGGCGGGCCACCGAGCGGATGTCGGCGACGAGCGAACCGGTGCCGGCCGGGATGAGCGAGCCGACGATCACGTTCTCCTTCAGCCCGTCCAGGGTATCCACCTTGCCGTTGACCGCGGCTTCGGTGAGCACCCGGGTGGTCTCCTGGAACGAGGCCGCCGAGATGAACGACTTCGTCTGGAGCGACGCCTTGGTGATGCCGAGGAGCACCGGGACGCCCTGGATCGGCTTCTTGCCCTCGCCGAGGAGCTTCTCGTTCATCTCCGCGAGTTCCGTCCGGTCGATCTGGTCGCCCGACAGGATGTCCGAATCGCCGCCATCGGTCACTTCGACCTTCTGCAGCATCTGCCGGACGATCACCTCGATGTGCTTGTCGTTGATCGACACGCCCTGCAGCCGGTAGACCTCCTGGATCTCGTTGACGAGGTAGGCGGCGAGCTCCTCCACGCCCTTGATCGCCAGGATGTCGTGCGGCGCCGGGTTGCCGTCGACGATGTAGTCGCCGAGCTCGACCACGTCCCCGTCCTGCAGGTGGATGTGCTTGCCCTTGGGGATCAGGTACTCGACCGCCTCGGACCCGTCGTGCGGCGTCAGCGTCAGCCGGCGCTTGTTCTTGTAGTCGCGGCCGAAGGCGATGGTGCCCGACTTCTCGGCGATGATCGCCGCGTCCTTCGGGCGCCGGGCCTCGAACAGCTCCGCCACCCGCGGCAGACCGCCGGTGATGTCGCGGGTCTTGGCCGAGTCGGTGGAGACGCGGGCGAGGATGTCGCCGGCCCGCACCTTGGCACCCGGATCGAAGCCGATGATGGCATCGACCGGCAGGGCGTAGCGGGCATCCGAGCCGCGCGGCAGCTTCAGGGCCTTCCCGTCCTTGTCGACCACCACCATCGAGGGCTTCAGGTCGGAGGTCCGGGCCGAACCGCGCCAGTCCACCACGACGCGCTTGGCAATGCCCGTCGACTCGTCGGTCGTCTCGGTCATCGACTGGCCGTCGTAGAGGTCCTCGTAGGCCACGATGCCGTCGACCTCGGTGAGGATCGGACGGGTATAGGGGTCCCACTCGGCGATGCGCTGGCCGCGCTTGATCTTGTCGCCCTCATCGACCCGGAGCTTGGCGCCGTATTGCAGGCGGTGGACCGCCCGCTCGACCCCGTCCGACCCGACGATGACCACCGCCACGTTCCGGCCGGTGGCGATCAGGTCGCCATCGGTGTTCTTGGCGATCGCGCGGTTGCGGATCTTGATCGTGCCCTCGAAGCTCGACTCGACGAAGGACGAGTCGGCGATCTGGGCCGCACCGCCGATGTGGAAGGTGCGCATGGTGAGCTGGGTCCCCGGCTCGCCGATCGACTGCGCCGCGATGACGCCGACGGCCTCGCCCATGTTGACGGGCGTGCCGCGGGCGAGGTCGCGCCCGTAGCAGGTGGCGCAGACGCCGCTCCGGGTGGCGCAGACCAGCACGGAGCGGATCTTCACCTCCTGGATGCCGGCGGCGTTGATCGCCGGCAGGTGCCGCTCCTCGATGGTCTCGCCGGTCTTGACGATCACCGTGCCGTCCTGGGCGACCAGATCCTCCGCCGTGGCCCGGCCGAGGATGCGGGTGGCCAGCGTCGCCACCACCTGGCCGGCATCGACGATGGCGCGCATCTTGATGCCGTTGGTGGTGCCGCAATCCACTTCGCGGATCACCGCGTCCTGGGCCACGTCCACGAGGCGGCGGGTCAGGTAGCCGGAGTTGGCGGTCTTCAGGGCGGTGTCGGCGAGGCCCTTGCGGGCGCCGTGCGTGGAGTTGAAGTACTCCAGCACGTCCAGGCCTTCCTTGAAGTTCGAGATGATCGGCGTCTCGATGATCTCGCCCGAGGGCTTGGCCATGAGGCCGCGCATGGCCGCGAGCTGCTTCATCTGCGCGGGCGACCCACGGGCGCCCGAGTGGCTCATCATGTAGATCGAGTTGACCTGCTTGTCGGCGCCGTTCTCGTCCTTCTGCACGGACGAGATCCGGCCCATCATCTCCTGGGCCAGCTTGTCCGAGCACTTCGCCCAGGCATCCACGACCTTGTTGTACTTCTCACCCTGGGTGATCAGGCCGTCGTTGTACTGCTGCTCGTAATCCTTCACGAGCGTGCGGGTGCCCTCGACGATCTCCCACTTGTTCTCCGGCACGACCATGTCGTCCTTGCCGAAGGAGATGCCCGCCTTGAAGGCGTGGTTGAAGCCGAGGCCCATGATCCGGTCACAGAAGATCACCGACTCCTTCTGACCGCAGTGGCGGTAGACGGTGTCGATCATCGCCGAGATCTCCTTCTTGGTCATCAGCTTGTTGACGACGTCGAAGGGCACCTTCCGGTGCTTGGGCAGGGCGCCCGAGAGGATCACGCGGCCGGGGGTGGTCTCGTAGGTCTTGGTCAGGGATTCCCCGTCCGGGCCGATGCCCGTCCAGCGCCACTTGATCTTCGAGTGCAGCTTCACGGCGCCGGCGGCCAGGGCGTGCTCCAGCTCGCCGATGTTGCCGTAGACACCCTGCATCGGGTTCAGCTTGTTGGTGCCGTCGAAGGCGCCGGGCAGACCCTCGCCGACGATCGACAGGTAGTAGAGGCCGAGCACGATGTCCTGCGAGGGCACGATGATCGGCTGGCCGTTGGCCGGGTGCAGGATGTTGTTGGTCGACATCATCAGCACGCGCGCTTCCAGCTGCGCTTCGAGCGACAGCGGGACGTGCACGGCCATCTGGTCGCCGTCGAAGTCGGCGTTGAACGCGGCGCAGACCAGCGGGTGCAGCTGGATCGCCTTGCCCTCGATCAGCTTCGGCTCGAACGCCTGGATGCCGAGGCGGTGGAGCGTCGGCGCGCGGTTCAGCATCACCGGGTGTTCGCGGATCACCTCATCGAGGATGTCCCACACCTCCGGCTTCTCTTTCTCCACCAGCTTCTTGGCCTGCTTGACGGTGGCCGAGAAACCCTTGGCGTCGAGGCGCGCGTAGATGAACGGCTTGAACAGCTCCAGCGCCATCTTCTTCGGCAGGCCGCACTGGTGCAGCTTCAGCTCCGGACCCACCACGATGACCGAGCGGCCGGAGTAGTCCACGCGCTTGCCGAGGAGGTTCTGGCGGAACCGGCCCTGCTTGCCCTTCAGCATGTCGGCGAGCGACTTCAGCGGGCGCTTGTTGGCGCCGGTGATGACGCGGCCGCGGCGGCCGTTGTCGAACAGGGCATCGACCGCCTCCTGCAGCATCCGCTTCTCGTTGCGGATGATGATGTCGGGCGCGCGCAGCTCGATCAGCCGCTTCAGGCGGTTGTTGCGGTTGATGACGCGGCGGTACAGGTCGTTCAGATCGGACGTGGCGAAGCGGCCGCCATCCAGCGGCACCAGCGGGCGCAGGTCCGGCGGGATGACGGGGATGACCGTCAGGATCATCCACTCCGGCTTGTTGCCGGACATCTGGAACGCCTCGATGATCTTGAGGCGCTTCAGCAGCTTCTTCGGCTTCAGCTCGGAGGTGGTGACCGCTATCTCCTCGCGGAGGTCGTTGGCGATTCTGTCGAGGTCGAGTTCCTGGAGGATCCGGCGGATCGCCTCGGCGCCGATCATGGCGGTGAAGCTGTCCTCGCCGTACTCCTCCTGGGCGCGCAGGTACTCCTCCTCCGACAGGAGCTGACGCTCCTTCAGGGGGGTGAGGCCCGGCTCGATGACGCAGTAGGACTCGAAGTAGAGGATCCGCTCCAGGTCCTTGAGGGCCATGTCGAGCAGGAGGCCGATGCGCGAGGGCAGCGACTTCAGGAACCAGATATGGGCGACCGGGGCGGCCAGCTCGATATGGCCCATGCGGTCGCGCCGGACACGCGCCAGAGTCACCTCGACGCCGCACTTCTCACAGATGACGCCCTTGTACTTCATCCGCTTGTACTTGCCGCACAAGCACTCGTAGTCCTTAATCGGCCCGAAGATCCGCGCGCAGAACAGGCCGTCGCGCTCGGGCTTGAAGGTCCGGTAGTTGATCGTCTCGGGCTTCTTGATCTCACCGTAGGACCAGGAGAGAATCTTCTCCGGGGACGAGATCGAGATCTTGATCTGGTCGAAGCTGACCGGCTGCGGCTGCTGGTTGAATAGGTTCATGACCTCTTGGTTCATGATCCGCTCCTTGGCTCGACGCCGTTGGCCCCGGGCCGGGCCGCCGCGTCTCAGAAAAAGGTCCGGCGCCGAGCCCTTCCGGACTCAGCTGGCCGCAATCGCGTCGGAGGCTCCTCCCCTCCCCGCTCGACCCTGGCGGCGCGGACGCCGCCAGGGGAGGTGGTTTCGCCGTCTACTCGGCCGCGTCGGCGGGCGGCTCGAGCTCGTCGTTCGCCGCCTTCTTCGAGGAGGTGAGCTCGACGTTGAGGCCGAGCGAGCGCATCTCCTTGACGAGCACGTTGAACGACTCGGGGATGCCCGCCTCGAACGTGTCGTCGCCGCGCACGATGGCCTCGTAGACCTTGGTGCGGCCGGCCACGTCGTCCGACTTGACGGTGAGCATCTCCTGCAGGGTGTAGGCCGCGCCGTAGGCCTCCAGCGCCCAGACCTCCATCTCGCCGAAGCGCTGACCGCCGAACTGAGCCTTACCGCCCAGCGGCTGCTGGGTGACGAGGGAGTACGGGCCGATCGACCGGGCGTGGATCTTGTCGTCCACGAGGTGGTGCAGCTTCAGCATGTAGATGTAGCCCATCGTGACCTTGCGGTCGAAGGGCTCGCCGGTCCGCCCGTCGTAGAGCGTCGACTGCGCCGAGCGGTCCAGCCCGGCCATCTCCAGCATCTGCTCGATGTCGGCCTCCTTGGCACCGTTGAACACCGGGGTGGCCATCGGCACACCGCGGCGGACGTTGTTGCCGGCCTCCACCAGATCCTCGTCCGACAACCCCTCCAGCTCGGAGGGGGAGTAGATGGACTCCATCTCCGCCCGGAGCGGCGTGATGTCCTGGTTCTTCAGATAGGCATCGACCGCCTTCGCGACCTTGCGACCGAGTCCCGCAGCCGCCCAACCGAGGTGCGTCTCCAGGATCTGCCCGACGTTCATGCGCGAGGGCACGCCCAGCGGGTTGAGCACGATGTCGGCATGCGTCCCGTCCTCCAGGAACGGCATGTCCTCGATCGGCACGATCCGCGACACGACACCCTTGTTGCCGTGACGGCCAGCCATCTTGTCGCCCGGCTGGATCTTGCGCTTCACCGCCACGAAGACCTTGACCATCTTCATGACGCCGGGGGGCAGCTCGTCGCCGCGCTGCAGCTTCTCGACCTTGTCGAGGAAGCGCTGCTCCAGGCGCTTCTTCGACTCGTCGTACTGCTTCTGCATCGCCTCCATCTCGGTCATGAGACGGTCTTCGACGACGGCGAACTGCCACCACTGCGAGCGGGGGTAGTCGTTGATCAGCTCACGGGTGAGCGTCGTGTCCTTCTTGAAGCCCTTGGGCCCGGCCACCGGCGCCTGACCGATCAGCACGTCCGCGAGGCGGGCGTAGGTGTTCCGGTCGAGGATCGCCTGCTCGTCGTCACGGTCCTTGGCGAGCCGCTCGATCTCCTCGCGCTCGATCGCCTGGGCGCGCTCGTCCTTGTCGACGCCATGCCGGTTGAAGACGCGCACTTCCACGATCGTGCCCGTGACGCCCGGGGGGACGCGGAGCGACGTGTCGCGGACGTCGGAGGCCTTCTCGCCGAAGATGGCGCGGAGGAGCTTCTCCTCCGGCGTCATCGGGCTCTCGCCCTTCGGCGTGATCTTGCCGACGAGGATGTCGCCCGCGTGGACCTCGGCGCCGATGTAGACGATGCCGGCCTCATCGAGGTTCTTGAGCGCCTCTTCCGAGACGTTCGGGATGTCGCGGGTGATTTCCTCCGGCCCGAGCTTGGTGTCGCGGGCCATCACCTCGAACTCCTCGATGTGGATCGAGGTGAACACGTCATCCTTCACGATCCGCTCGGAGAGCAGGATCGAGTCCTCGAAGTTGTAGCCGTTCCACGGCATGAACGCGACGAGCACGTTCCGGCCGAGCGCCAGCTCACCGAACTCGGTCGAGGGACCGTCGGCGATGATCTCGCCCTTCCGCACCGGCTCGCCCACGCGCACCAGCGGCTTCTGCGTGATGCAGGTCGACTGGTTGGAGCGCTGGAACTTCTGCAGGCGGTAGATGTCGACGCCCGGCTTGTTGGCGTCGGCCTCCTCGGTGGCCCGGATGACGATACGGGTGGCGTCCACCTGATCGACGATGCCGGAGCGCCGCGCCGCGATGGCCGCGCCGGAATCCCGGGCGACGACCGCTTCCATGCCGGTGCCCACGAACGGGGCGTCGGCACGGACCAGCGGCACCGCCTGGCGCTGCATGTTCGAGCCCATGAGGGCGCGGTTGGCGTCGTCGTTCTCGAGGAACGGGATGAGCGCCGCGGCGACCGACACGAGCTGCTTCGGCGACACGTCCATCAGGTCGACCCGCTCGGGGCCGACGACGATCACCTCGCCCGCCCGGCGGCAGACCACGAGGTCTTCCGTGAGCTTGCGGGCCTCGTCCATCTGAGCGTTGGCCTGGGCGACGTAGTATTTCGCCTCCTCCATCGCCGAGAGGTAGGCGACCTCATCCGTCACCACGCCGTCGCGCACGCGGCGGAAGGGGGTCTCGATGAAGCCGTACTTGTTCACGCGGGCGAAGGTCGCCAGCGAGTTGATCAGGCCGATGTTCGGGCCTTCCGGCGTCTCGATCGGGCAGATGCGGCCGTAATGGGTCGGGTGCACGTCGCGCACCTCGAAGCCGGCGCGCTCGCGGGTCAGGCCGCCCGGGCCGAGGGCCGACAGGCGGCGCTTGTGCGTCACCTCGGAGAGCGGGTTGGTCTGGTCCATGAACTGCGAGAGCTGCGACGAGCCGAAGAACTCGCGCACCGCCGCCGCGGCGGGCTTCGCGTTGATCAGGTCCTGCGGCATCACCGTGTCGATATCGACCTGGCTCATGCGCTCGCGGATGGCGCGCTCCATGCGGAGCAGGCCCAGACGGTACTGGTTCTCCATGAGCTCGCCCACCGAGCGCACCCGGCGGTTGCCGAGGTGGTCGATGTCGTCGATCTCGCCCTTGCCGTCGCGCAGCTCCACCAGCGCCTTCACCACGGCCAGCATGTCCTCCTTGCGGAGGGTGCGCACCGTGTCGGCGGCGTCGAGGTCGAGGCGCATGTTCATCTTCACGCGGCCGACCGCCGAGAGGTCGTAGCGCTCGGAATCGAAGAACAGCGAGTGGAACATCGCCTCGGCGGTGTCGAGCGTCGGCGGCTCGCCCGGCCGCATCACCCGGTAGATGTCGAACAGCGCGCCCTCGCGGGCCGAGTTCTTGTCCACCGCCAGGGTGTTTCGGATGTACGGGCCGATGTTGACGTGGTCGATGTCGAGCACCGGCAGCTCGGTGATCCCCACGTCGTCCAGGGACTTGAGCAGCTTCTCGGTGATCTCCTCACCGGCCTCGGCCCAGATCTCGCCCGTCTTCATGTTGACGAGGTCTTCGGCGATGTACTGGCTGACGAGATCCTCGTCGGTCGCCTTGAGGAACTTGACGCCCTTGTCGGTGATCTGGCGGGCGTTGCGGGCGTTGAGCTTCTTGCCCGCGTCCAGCACGACCTCGCCGGACTCGGCGTCGATCAGGTCGGTGGTGGCCTTCATGCCCTTCATGCGCTCGGCATCGAACGGCACGCGCCAGTCGGCGCCGTCGCGGTCGTAGGCCACGCGGTTGTAGAAGGTCGAGAGGATCTCTTCCCCGTCGAGGCCCAGGGCATAGAGCAGCGACGTCACCGGCAGCTTGCGCTTCCGGTCGATGCGGACGTGCACGATGTCCTTGGCGTCGAACTCCACGTCGAGCCACGAGCCGCGGTACGGGATGATGCGCGCCGCGAACAGGAGCTTGCCCGAGGAGTGGGTCTTGCCCTTGTCGTGGTCGAAGAACACGCCCGGCGACCGGTGCATCTGCGAGACGATGACGCGCTCGGTGCCGTTGACGATGAAGGTGCCGTTCTCCGTCATCAGGGGCATGTCGCCCATGTAGACGTCCTGCTCCTTGATGTCCTTGACCGACTTCGCCTGGGTGTCCGGATCGACATCGAACACGATGAGGCGGAGCGTCACCTTCAGCGGCGCCGCGAAGGTGATGCCGCGCTGGCGGCACTCGTCCACGTCGTACTTCGGCGGCTCGAACGTGTAGCGGACGAACTCGAGCAGGGCCGTCGCGGCGAAGTCCGAAATCGGGAAGACCGACTTGAACACGCTCTGGAGGCCCTCTTCGGCGCGGCCGCCCTCCGGCTCATCGACCATGAGGAACTGGTCGTAGGATGCCTTCTGAACCTCGATGAGGTTCGGCATCTGGGCCACTTCCTTGATCTTGCCGAAGAACTTCCGAATGCGCTTGCGACCGACCGGCGTGTTGGCCATGTGACCTCGCTCCATTCCGCGTGCCCGTTGCCCGGGGAAGCGCAAGGCTCCCGCACCGTAGCCGTGACGCGCGCCCCGCCGGACCGCGCCACCCGTCCTGAATTCCGCCGGGCCCGTTCCAGGGCCTACCAGTCGCCCGAAGCGACCTTAGCCCGCGGGTGCGAACACCCGCGGGCTCCGGTCCCGGTCAGCCCTGTGCGGACCGCCGGGGATGGATGGGCCGCTGCCGGCCCACCGCCGTCTTACTTGAGCTCGACCTTGGCGCCAGCCTTCTCGAGCTGGGCCTTGAGCTTGGCGGCGTCGTCCTTGGACACGCCTTCCTTGACCGGCTTCGGGGCACCCTCGACCAGGTCCTTGGCTTCCTTGAGGCCGAGGCCGGTGATCGCGCGGACCTCCTTGATGACCTCGATCTTCTTGTCGCCGGCGCCGGCCAGGATGACCGTGAACTCGGTCTGCTCCTCGACGGCGGCGGCGGCGCCACCGGCGGCCGGGCCGGCGGCCACGGCCACGGCAGCGGCGGCCGAAACGCCCCACTTCTCTTCGAGCATCTTGGCAAGCTCAGCGGCCTCGAGCACGGTCAGCGAGGAGAGGTCGTCGACGATCTTGGCGAGATCAGCCATGTTCGTTTCCTTTCAGGATATCGGTTCGAACGAGTTGGATTTGAAGGGGCCTCAGGCGGCCTCGTCCTTCTTGGCATAGGCCCCGAACACGCGGGCGAGCTTGGCAGCCGGCGCCGTGCTGAGCTGAGCGATCTTGGTCGCGGGAGCCTGGATGAGGCCCACGAGCTTGGCGCGCAGTTCGTCGAGGGACGGAAGGGCGGCGAGCGCCTTCACGCCATCGGGGTTCAGGGTGGTCGTTCCCATCGCTCCGCCAAGGATCACGAGCTTGTCGTTGGTCTTGGAGAAGTCGACCGCGACCTTGGCGGCGGCGACCGGATCGCCCGAATAGGCGAGCAGGGTCGGGCCCTTCAGGAGCGGCTTGATGGAGGCGACGTCAGTGCCTTCCAGAGCGATGCCGGCGAGGCTGTTCTTGGCGACCTTCACGGTGGCGCCGGCCTGCTTCATCTGCGAACGCAGCTTCTGCATGTCGGCGACCGTGAGGCCCTTGTAGTGGGCCACGACGACGACGGCGCTCTGATTGAACACGCCGTTGAGCGTCGAGACGAGATCAGCCTTTGCTGTCCTGTCCACTGGGCTCTCTCCGGTTGGCGGAACCGGGAATCGGCTCCGCCGGTTGCACTTGCCGTCCGGACACGCTCGGCCTCGCGAAAGACCGGGAACGTCCGAACGACGCTTCGCGGCCCTGTCCCCGACGGTCCCCTTCCGGAGCCCTGCGGGTGAGTTGGTTCAAACCGATTGCCCGCCTTGGCCGAAGCCCTGGCGCGGCTGTCGTAAAACGTCGGTCATCCCCGTCTGTGCAGGCTGGGCGGATTAAGCCGGAGAACCGGCGCCTGCAGTCTCGGACAGGACATAGCCGGACTGGGTTCCGCCAGGCTCATCGCCCCTTGGATCCCGCCGGCCAGTGACGTCCGGTTGCCCGGACGACATTTCAAACGGAAACCGGCCGATCGGCCGTATCCCTTCAAGATGTGAATAGCGTGAGGCGCGGCTTATAGATCCTAGCAAGCCGCCTGCCAAGGGCCACAGCGCGACTTTTCCGCCGCAGGCAAGGAGCAACCGCGCGAACGGCTGGCACGCGCTCAGGCCGTCACTCGCCTCCCCAGGCCCGGGGACAAGCCAGCGGGAGCGGCTTTGCTTTTTCCCGCGAAGGGGATATCTTCCTTGGCGAGGGCCCGCGGGGCGCAACCCGCGAGCCCTCTTATCAGACGATCCGGGCTAGATCATCAGTGCGAGATGGATGGCGAACCGCCACCCATCTCGCGTTTTCGCGACGGTGAACGTCACCATCAGCGGAAACCCGATCAAATCCCTCACCCCCTCCGACATGCCTGCTCTCAGGCGGCGGCCGGCTAGCTCCGCCACAGGCCCCGTTGCCCCGGAGCCGTCGCATCGGAAGATGATCGTCTGACCGGTCAAGCTTAGGACCGGAGTCTCACATTGTCACGCCAGTCGCGATGCTGGCGGAGCGCTTTTCCGCAGGAAGGCGCAGCTCTCGTAGTGGCAGAGACTTATCCACACGACTTGTGAATGACTTTGCGAGAGCAAACGCAACCGCCGGTCGCAATCCCCACGAGAGCCGCCGCCGCCATTGCGAACGCGGCGAGGCAATCCGGGCAGGCGGAACGCCGGTCGATGTGGCGCTTCCCCGGATCGCTTCGCTGCGCCCGCGATGACGGCGTGGGTGAAGGTCCTGCAGGGGGATGATTTCGGTCCTTCCCCGAATCCTTCCGCAACAGCTGGCTCGAACGAGGACGGCCTAGGCCGCCTCGCGCTCGGGCACGAATCGGCGGCGGGCGTTCTCCCACCAGCTCCGCTCCTGCGCTTCCTGCGCCTCGGCGGCCTTGGCCGCGTAGAACGAGGCGTTGTGCTCGCCGCGCAGGGCCTCGCGGGTGAAGCGGATGAGGTGGTGGGCGACGAAGCCCATGTTGAACACCGCCTCGATCTGCCCCCGGCGCAGGGCGTAGCCCGCCGCCCGCCAGAACGGGCCGCGATAGTCGGAGAACAGCCCGACCCGGGTGATGATGTTGAAGCCGAGGATCAGCCCCCGGCGCAGGTTGGTGAAGGTGAGCTTGCCGGCCGTGGGCGTCTTGATCCGGTGGGGGTAGGTCGTCTCGCACTGGTGCTTAAAGCGTTCGAACAGGTTCTCGGGCCCGTAGGCGTGGGCGATCGCCCGGCGCCAGCTCGCCACCACCGAATCGTGCGGGCGCTTGAACAGGACGTTCGATTCGAGGGCGGCGTCGTGGATCAGCCGATTCTCCTTCTCCAGCCGGTCCCACAGGGGCGTCTTCGGCAGGGCCTGGAGCAGGTTGATGGTCAGCACCGGGATGGCCGACTTGTCGATGAAGTCGATCAGGTTCTGCTCGGACTTGTCCGAATCCGTGTCGAGGCCGAGGATGATGCCCGACGTCACCTCGAGCCCGTAGGAGTTCAGGATCGAGATCGCCTCGTACATCGGCACGGCGGCGTTGTGGGTCTTGTCGATACCCTTCAAGGCATCGGCCTCCGGCGTCTCGATGCCGACGAAGACGGTCATGAAGTTGGCCTGCCGCATCAGCTCGAGGATCTCGGGCTGCTTGGCCATGTTGAGGGTCGCCTCGCAGGCGAACTGGAGCGGGTAGTTGTTCCGCTTCTGCCACTCCACCAGCACCGGCAGCATCTCGCGCGTCGCCTTGCGGTTGCCGATGAAGTTGTCGTCCACGAAATAGACCACCGCCGGGTGGCCCGGCTGGCTGACGATGGCGTCGAGCTCGCCGCAGAGCTGCTCCGGGGTCTTGAGGCGCGGCTGGCGCCCGTAGAGCTGCGGGATGTCGCAGAACTCGCAGCGGTAGGGGCAGCCGGACGAGAACTGAAGCGAGCCGATCAGGTAGCGCTTCAGCGGCACGGCCTCGTAGGCCGGAGTCGGGAAGTCGGCCAGGGCGAGGCGGTCGCCGGTCTCGTAGGTCTCCTGCGCCGCCGGGCGGGTGAGGTCGGCGTCGAGGCGGGTGATCAGCCGGTCGGTGGCGTCGCCGATCTCGCCCACATGCAGGCAATCGAAATCGGGGTACTTCTCCGGCGCACCGGACACCGAGGGGCCACCGAGCACGGCGAGCTTGCCCGCCGCGTGGGCGCGGGCGCAGATGTCGTGGATCTGGCCTTCCTGGATGTGCATCCCGGACACGAAGACCGCGTCCGCCCAGGCGAATTCGGCGGGCGTGGCGCGCTTGATGTTCTCATCGATGAAGCGGCACTCCCAGGTCTCGGGCATGTAGGCCGCGATGACGAGGAGCCCCTGGGGCGGCATGAACGCCTTCACCCCGCCCATCAATGGATAGGCGTGGGAGAACGTGCCGAAGGACGGCGTGTAGGCGGGGAAGACGCAGAGGATGCGTCGACGGGTGGTGACGGAGACGGTGCTGCGCATGAGGGCTTATCTAGCACAGCTCCGCGCGAGGGCGCCCCCCTCCGCAATCAACAATGGTGCGATTGCGAACACGGCGCATCGCCCGCCAAACGCAAGACGCCCGGCCGTTTCCGGCCGGGCGCTTCGCTAGGTCGCAGGACCGTCGCGGTAGATCAGGCGGTCAGGACCGTGTTCGGCTCGACCTTGACGCCCGGGCCCATCGTCGAGGTGACGGCGATGCGCTGGACGTAGGTGCCCTTGGCACCCGCGGGCTTCGCCTTGGCGACCGCGTCGGCGAAGGCCTTGATGTTCTCGACGAGCTTGTCGGCATCGAACGAGACCTTGCCGACGCCGGCATGGACGATGCCGGCCTTCTCGACGCGGAACTCCACCGAGCCGCCCTTGGCGCCGGCGACGGCGCCCTTCACGTCCATGGTGACGGTGCCGACCTTCGGGTTCGGCATCAGGCCGCGCGGGCCCAGCACCTTACCGAGACGGCCGACGAGCGGCATCATGTCCGGGGTGGCGATGCAACGATCGAAGTCGATCTTGCCGCCCTGGACGATCTCCAGGAGATCCTCGGCGCCGACGATGTCGGCCCCGGCCGCCCGGGCGTCATCCGCCTTGGCGCCGCGGGCGAAGACCGCCACGCGGACCGTCCGGCCGGAGCCGTTCGGCAGGTTGCAGACGCCGCGGACCATCTGGTCGGCGTGGCGCGGATCGACGCCGAGGTTCATGGAGACCTCGACGGTCTCGTCGAACTTCGCGGTCGCCCGCTCCTTCACGAGCGCGATCGCGTCGGCGATCGAGTAGAGCTTGGTCGGCTCCAGGCCCTCGCGGGCGGCGCGGATGCGCTTTCCTTCGCGTGCCATGTGTCCCTCCTCAGGCCGTGATTTCGAGGCCCATGGCCCGGGCGGAACCCCGGATCATGGCGACCGCTGCATCGACGGAGTCGCAGTTGAGGTCGGGCATCTTCTTCTCGGCGATCTCGCGAAGCTGCGCCTCGGTGATCTTGCCGACGGTCGGGCCCTTGCCCGGAGTCTTGGAGCCGGAGGCCGGCTTCTTGCCGATCTTCAGGCCCACCGCCTTCTTCAGGAAGAAGGTGACCGGGGGCTGCTTCATCTCGAAGGTGAAGGAGCGGTCCTGATACGCGGTGATGATCACCGGGATCGGGGTGCCCTTCTCCATCTGCGCGGTCTTCGCGTTGAAGGCCTTGCAGAATTCCATGATGTTGAGGCCGCGCTGACCGAGCGCGGGGCCGATCGGCGGCGACGGGTTGGCGGCGCCGGCCGGAACCTGAAGCTTCACGTAACCCGTGATCTTCTTCGCCATAGGGACTGCTCCCAATGTTCATCCGCCCCCACGCTGCCGAGGCGCGGCGGGTCGGACGGTTGCAGGTCGCGGTGCGATCCGAAGCTCCCGGAGGCGAGGCCGGGCGGATCTCCCGCGGGGGGTTGGGCGAATAGGGAGTAGCGAATAGCGAATAGGGCGGTCGTGCCTGCCACGCGGGTCGCCGCCATGCGCGGCACCCACTATTCGCTATTCGCTACTCCCTATCCGCTTCCTACACTCAGGCCTTCTCGACCTGGGCGTATTCCAGTTCCACCGGCGTGGCGCGGCCGAAGATCGACACGGCCACCTTCAGGCGGGAACGGGCATCGTCGATTTCCTCGACGGTGCCGTTGAAGCTCGCGAACGGGCCGTCCGCCACGCGGACGATCTCGCCGATCTCGAAGGAGATCGAGGGCTTGGGCCGGTCGACACCCTCGGCGACCTGGCCCTTGATGCGCTCGGCCTCGGCATCGGGGATCGGCACCGGCTTCGACTTGTCGGCGCCGAGGAAGCCCGTGACCTTCGGCGTGTTCTTGATGAGGTGGTAGACCTCGTCCGTCAGGTCGCACTTCACCAGCACGTAGCCCGGGAAGAACTTGCGCTCGGCATCGACCTTACGGCCGCGGCGAACCTCGACGACCTTCTCGGTCGGCACCATCACCTCGTCGAACAGGTCGGTCAGGCCGCGCTGAGCGGCCTGGTCCTTGATGGACTGGGCGACCTTGTTCTCGAAATTCGAATAGGCGTGGACGATGTACCAGCGCTTGGACACGGCTTTCGCTCAACTCCGATGAAGTCCGGGGCGTAATGCCCCTCAGAGCCCGAGGATCAGGCCGACGATGTAGCGCATGGCCTGATCGACCACGGTGAAGAACAGGCTGGTCACGACCACCATGATGAACACCATCACGGTGGTGATGGTCGTCTCCTTGCGGGACGGCCACGTGACCTTGCGACCCTCGTCGCGCACCTGGGACAGAAACTCGCCGGGGCCGACGCGCTTCTGAGGCACCTTGGCCGGCGGAGCCTGACGGGCCGGCGGCGCGACATCGCGGCTGCGGTTCGTACCGCGGGCGAGGTCCACCTTCTTCGTCGCTTCGTTCGATGCCATGGCGCCAGATTCGTTGACGGATACGTGCCTTTCGGCCGCGTTCGGAAACGCGAACGCCCGGCGCCGAGGGCCTTTCGAGCCCGCACCGACGGTCGTTTCAGATCTCGGATCGAAGCCGCTCTAGCGCAAGTCGTGGGACTTGTCGACCGCGGAGCAGCAGGCGGGCCGGACTGGCAGGAGTGGAGGGACTCGAACCCGCAACCTCCGGTTTTGGAGACCGGCGCTCTGACCAGTTGAGCTACACTCCTGTGTGCGCCGCTCGCGCGGCACGTCCGCTCCATGCCGCAACCGCATCGCGGATGCAAGGGGCTCCGGGCGACATCGGCGCAGCCGGAAAAGGAAAAGGCCGGCGCGAGCCGGCCTTGTCCGAAGTCGAGGGCGTTCGGCCCGTCCCGAACCCGATTCGGGGGCACCGCGTCGGCGGTGTCCGAGGAGGTGGGGCGTCCCAGCGAGGCGACAGCGCATCCCGGCGGGGCCACCCCCACACTGCATCGGGTCGTCCCGGCCCTGGACGAGGCCGGAGGGTGGGAGCGGCGGATCCCCGCCGCTCCCTTCAGGTTCTGGTGGTGTGGGCTCAGTCGTTGATGGCGGCGACGACGCCGGCGCCGACGGTGCGGCCGCCCTCGCGGATGGCGAAGCGCAGCTTCTCTTCCATCGCCACCGGCACGATCAG
>NZ_JAKSXW010000008.1 GCF_022829405.1 Methylobacterium sp. J-076 | reverse complement strand
TGATCTGATGAGCGACTCCGGCGCTGCCGCTGGCGGCGGCGCCCTCGCCTTGCCCAGGCTGGCTTGCCGTCCCCGCGATCGTGTGCTCGGCCGCCACAGCGACGTCCTTGATGTCCTGGTTGGCCTGGTTCGCGACCGACTCTGCCGCGGCGGTATCTGCGTGGCTCTTCGGCTTGATAAGATCCGCGATTCCCTGCGAAGCAGATTCGACTGCGGTGGCGATGCTTTTTAATGGGTCCTTCGGCCTCACAGTCCCGTCGATGATCTGACGAGGGACTCCGGCGCTGCCGCTGGCGGCGGCGCCCTCGCCTTGCCCAGGCTGGCTTGCCGTCCCCGCGATCGTGTGCTCGGCCGCCACAGCGACGTCCTTGATGTCCTGGTTGGCCTGGTTCGCGACCGACGCTGCCGCGGCGG
>NZ_JAKSXW010000007.1 GCF_022829405.1 Methylobacterium sp. J-076 | reverse complement strand
AGAGCAGGGCAGCGGCGATGTGGAGGAAGCCGAGGTAGTGGACGGCGCGTCGGTCGAAACGCGTGGCGATGCGCCGGAAGTGCTTGAGCTTGTTGAAGCAGCGCTCGATGGTGTTGCGGACCCTGTAGGCCGCGACGTCGTAGGGGATTGGGTGTCGCCGTGTCGGGTTGCAGGGGATGACCGCCTCCGCCCTCATTCCGGCGATGAGGCTGCGCAGGGCGTTGCTGTCGTAGGCTTTGTCAGCCAGGACACGGCGCGGCGAGAGGCCTTCGAGAAGGGCCGGGGCGAGCGGCGCATCCCCGCTGGCCCGGGGTGAGGATCAGCTTGAGCGGACGTCCGCGCGCATCGGTGGCCATGTGGATCTTGGTCGTCAGTCCTCCTCGGGAGCGTCCCAGAGCCTGGTCCCCCCTTTTTGGCCGCCCCCCTTGCCGGTGGCCGCCTGCTGGTGAGCACGCACGAGGCTCGAGTCGAGACTGACATAGTCGTTGTCGGGATCGACGATGAGGTCGGCGAAGACACGCTCCCATACCCCGGCCTTGGCCCAGCGGGTGAAGCGCTTGTGGGCGGTCTTCCACTTCCCGTAGCGCTCAGGCAGGTCGTGCCAGTGAGCGCCTGATCGCAGCACCCACAGCACGCCGTTGACGAAGGCGAGGTTGTCCGCGCCCGAGCGACCCGGATCACCGGGCTTGCCCGGCAACAGGGGCGCGAGCCGCTGCCACTGCTCCGGGCTCAGTTCATACCGCTTTGGCTTGGCCATCCCAGGCTCCCGGATCCTCGATCCGAACACTTGAGAATCACACCACGCCGCAAAGCGGAACTCTGAATGTCGATTGAACCTAGAG
>NZ_JAKSXW010000107.1 GCF_022829405.1 Methylobacterium sp. J-076 | reverse complement strand
GGGGAGAGGCCCACGGACACCTTGTCGTGTCCGTGGGAAGCGAAGGCGAAGCCGCAGCGGCGGTGAGGGGGCTCGCCGGACGAGACCCCTCCGGCGCGCCCCCTCACCCACGGCTGCCGCCTCGCCGCGCCGACGACGGGGTCGGCGCGGCCCTCTCCCCGCCTGCGGGGAGAGGAGAATTCCACCTACGCCGGTCATTGCAAGCGCAGCGAACCAATCCAGCCATTCGGACGAAGCGCGGGGTTCCCCCTCTCCCCGCCTGCGGGGAGAGGCCCACGGACACCTTGTCGTGTCCGTGGGAAGCGAAGGCGAAGCCGCAGCGGCGGTGAGGGGGCTCGCCGGACGAGACCCCTCCGGCGCGCCCCCTCACCCACGGCTGCCGCCTCGCCGCGCCGACGACGGGG
>NZ_JAKSXW010000106.1 GCF_022829405.1 Methylobacterium sp. J-076 | reverse complement strand
TCCGCCCGGACGAAGCAAGGAGCATCGGGCACCTGTGCGACCACGTAGACGCGTGCGCCCGTCACAGTATCGAGCATCTCCGCGATCCCGCGCATCCTCTCGCCGACGTCGAACACCTCTGGCTTGAGTGCCTGCCGGCGTGCGAAGGCGAGCAACTGGCCGGTGAGCTTGGCGGCGCGCTCAACCGTATCGGAGACGGCGTTGAGGTACCGATCCTTGCGCGCCTCCGGCAGGTCCGGTCGGCGAAGGAAGTCCACCGACGAGCGGATGATCGTCAACAGGTTATTGAAATCGTGGGCGACGCCGCCGGTGAGCTGGCCGACGGCTTCCAGCTTCTGGGATTGGCGCAGAGCCTCCTGGGCCTGCTCTAGCTCGGCCTGCCTTTCCCGGGCCTCGGTGATGTCGCGTCCGGTCGCGTAGGTCAGCGTTCCGGCCGGGGCGGCGGTCCATGAGATCCAGCGCGTCGAGCCATCCTTGTGCCGGTAGCGGTTGACGATATGGGGCATCCCGCCCTCGGACGCCTCGGTATAGGCGTCGACCGTCTCGACGTGGTGCTCCGCCAGGACGAACTCGTTGACATGGTGACCGACCAGTTCGTGCGGCTCGTAGCCGAGAAGGCGAGTCCATGCCGGGTTGACCCGCCGGAAGACGCCCGCGAAGTCGATGATGAGCATCAGGTCGGGCGCGGTATCCCACATCAGGTCCCGCTCGTTCGTGCGCTCCTCCACGCGCCGCTCCAAGGTCGCGTTCAGGCTGCGCACCTCGCCGAGTGCCCGTTCGAGGTTCTCCTGGCTGTCCTTCAGCGCGGCGTCGGCCAGCACCCGCTGCGTGGTTTCGTTGGTGAAGATGAACAGGCCCGCGATCCTGCCGTCGGCGTCGAGCACCCGTGAATACGAGAAGGAGAACCAGGTCTCCGCCGCCCCCCGGTCGGTATCGAGTGTCCACGGAAGGTCCTCGAAGCGATGGCTGCGCCCGGCGAAGGCGTCTTCGATGATGGGCTTGGCCTGTTCCCAGGCATCCGCCCAGACTCTGTCGAAACGCTCGCCCATGGCCCAGGCCACCCGGGGGCCGAGCAGGCGGGAATAGGTGTCGTTGAAGAAGAAGTGCAGGTCCGGCCCCCAGGCCAGGATCATGCTCTCGGGCGAGTTCAGGACCAGCGAGAGCGCGGTCTTGAAAGCTTGCGGCCACGTCTCGGGTTGCCCAAGAGGATGGGCAGACCAGTCGCGCTCGCGAATGAGGCGCGCGGCCTCACCGCCCCCAGCCAGGAACGCTGTCGCGTCGCTCACCGTGTCATGCCAAGCGGTCGCCGTACGAAGCGGCAATGGCTGCACCTGGACGTCTTGTCGCTGGATCGGTGAGACCTCTCATCGAGCGTGTCGAAGACCGTGCAGTCGTAATTTTCGAAGTCGCCGAAAGACGTGATCGCGCGCTTCGGCTTACCGAGGACATTTCAGGGGCCATGCCC
>NZ_JAKSXW010000109.1 GCF_022829405.1 Methylobacterium sp. J-076 | reverse complement strand
CACCCTGAGCATGGGACGCTGCGCGTGGATCACTGCGGCGCGCTGCTTTTCAGCGGGAAAAGGCCGATGGCGGTCGAGGCCAGTCGGATCGTGTTCGAGAGCGAGTCCGCCTACCGGAACAAGCCGGGCCAGATGTGGGGGTGCCGGTCTGGGAGTACGCCAAGAGCGGCAAGGGGCGGTAGCGCAGCGCGGGCGGAGAGAGATCGATCGTTGCCCAGGAAGTGGATAGCGCTCTAAAAGGCCCTGTTCATAGAACGGGGAGAGGCAATGTCTGGGGTAGATAGCGGGCAAACGCGTGATCTGGTGGAGGCGGCTAGTGAAATCGTTGCCGCCTACTCGTCTCATAACCGTGTCTCAGCCTCGGACCTGCCGGCTCTGATCGCAAGCGTGCATGCCTCGCTCGCTGGTCTGACCACACCGCGGACGACCCAGGAAGCCGCATCAGCTTCTCCGGACAAGCCTGCGCCAGCGCAAATCCGCAAAAGCATCACACCGGACGCGCTGACCAGCTTCCTCGACGGTAAGCCGTACAAGACGCTGAAGCGGCATTTGAGGTCGCACGGTCTTGATCCAGCCGCGTACCGCGAGCGCTACGGCCTGCCACTGGACTATCCCATGGTTGCCTCGAACTACTCAGCTCAGCGAAGTGAGTTATCGAGTAGGAGACAGATCATGGCACAAAGTTCGTCAGCGGATCAGGTTGCGGAGTAAGCGCACCGCCGGGCGGCCTCAACATCGAGGCTCGCCCGTCTCAGCGGGGCATCTGATCCGCGCTCCACTCGCCGACGAGCGATAGCGCCACCCGGTAGATTACCGCACCGGTCCCATCGCGGACGAAGGCACAGATGGTCCGTTTGTCGCCGTCCGGCAACTTGTCGCGAGCGATGTCGGGCAACGCTGCTTGCACGGCATCTCGGGCGGCTTCCGCATTGGGGAGGTCTTAGCCTTCGTCGTCGTGCACGAAGGTGTCGCCGTCCGAGGTGTCAATGAAGTCGCGCGGCATGGGTGGGTCCCGATGTGTCTTCTCGACTCGCACAACCGAGGTACCGGGATGTCGTTCAACCGCATTCTGTTTGACGGACCTCAGGTTACCGAAACATGATCGGGCAGGTGTGGGTCGTGCCGGCCTGGGAGTTCGCGGAGGGCGGCAAGGGGCAGTAGCGGGTCGCTCAAGCCGAACTTCTGATTGCGACCCATGCCGGGCATTCAGCTGCCACCGGAGGGTTCTCAAAAGATGATATTTGCAACCCCTGCGAGAAACATCCTCAGGTCCTCCAATGCTCGCCAATGACAGCTTTTCGCAGCTGAGAATGAACGTTCATTGACATGAGAATGAGTGTTCATTATCAGGGCGTGCAGGAATGATGGTGTCGAGAATGGCCTACACATCCGTTGCCCACGTCGAAGCCCCCGCCGTCACGGCGACGTTGAGCGCTCTGGTGCGTCCAGCGAACCTGATACTCGGCGCCGCGGTGCTGTTGGGGTGGGCATGCCTGTTGTCTTGGACCGGAACCGGTCAGGGCGGCTGGCAGGCTCGGGCCTGCGCCGGTCTCGACCACGCGCCCCGCGCCTGCGCCGACCTCGTCCCGGTCAAGGACCAGTCCAGGGTCGTCCCGCGCGGATCGGGATTCGCGTCGTGAGGGCCGGGACCGCAACCATCGTCCAGGTCAACGACGCCCAGGCCGGGCGGCGCGAGCGCATCCTCGACGCGGCCGAGGCATGCTTCGTCCGTAACGGCTTCCATCGCACCACGATGTCGGACCTTGCCCGCGAGGCCTCTATGAGCCAGGGCAATTTCTACCGCTATTTCGCCTCGAAAGAGGACATCGTCCTAGCGATGGCCGAGCGCGACCGCGCCCGCGGGGCCGCCCTCGTGGCCGAGATGGAGCGGGAGGGCGACCGGCGCGCTTCCCTGAATAGCATCCTCGAACGGTTCTTCACCGACATCACCCGCGAGGCCGCGGTGCTGCGCCTCGACCTATGGGCGGAGACCACGCGCAACCCCGCCATTGCCACCCTGGTCGACCGCAGCGAGGCAGAGGCCCGGGAGTGGCTGTGCAGGATGTTCGCGGCGCTCGCCGCTTCGCCCGCTTGCGAACCCGCATCCATGTTCGAAGCGGTCAACCCGCTGATGAAGGGCATCGTCGTCGGCCGCGCCATCCTGCCGGGCTATGACCCGGCCCCCGCCGTCGCCCACCTCCAAGCCCTCATAGAAGCCGGCCTGCACGGTTCGCTCCCGCGAGCGGCCGCCTCCGCCCCGGAGACCAGCCGATGACCCGCGCCGCCTTCCTCGCCGCTCCCACGCTGCTAGCGCTTGGCCTGTCTGCCGCATCCGCCCGCGACGAGCCCTCTATCGCGGCCAAGCCGCTGCTCGCGCCCGCCGTGAGCGTGGTTGAGGCGACGCGGCGCGAGACCGTGGAGACCGTGACGGTGACCGGCACCCTGGTGCCCCGCGACGAGATCCTGGTGACGCCCGAGATCGACGGCTACCGGGTCACCGAGGTGCTGGTCGAGGAGGGCGCGCGGGTCGCAAAAGGCCAAGTGCTGGCGCGCCTCGCCCGCGACCTGATCGACCGCCAGATCGCGCAGCAGGACGCGGTGGTGGCCAAGGCCGAGGCCGCCGTGCCCCAGTCCCAAAGCAACATCGAGCAGGCCGAGGCCGCCGAGACCGAGGCCCGGCTTAGCCTGGAGCGGGCCAAGACCCTCATCGCCACGGGCAACACCACGGCGGTGGTGATGGAGACCCGGACCTCCTCCCTGCGCCAGGCCGAGGGCCGGCTGGCCTTCGCCCGCAACGGGCTGGCCATGGCTAAAGCCGACCTCGCCCAGGCCAAGGCCGTGCGCGACGAATTGGCTCTGAGGCTCGCCCGCACCGAGATCCGTGCCCCGGAGGATGGCATCGTAAGCCGCCGAACCGCCCGGGTCGGCCTCGCCGCCTCGGCCGCGTCCGAGCCGCTGTTTCGCCTGATCGCCCGCGGCGAGATCGAATTGGAGGGCGAGGTCGTCGAGGCCAAGCTGCCGCTGCTGCGCGAGGGCGCCCCGGCCTGGATCGACCTCGGCGAGAGCTGCCGCGTCGCGGGCCGCGTGCGCGCCGTCTACCCGGAGGTCGACAAGGCCACCCGCCTGGGCAAGGTACGCGTGCGCCTCGACCCCGACCCGCGCCTGCGCATCGGGACCTTCGCCCGCGGCGAGGTCGAGCTCGCCCGGAGCCGCGGCGTCAGCGTCCCCCAGGCCTCGGTGCTCTATAGCGGCGGCCGCCGCAGCGTGCTGGTCGTGGCCAGTGACCGTGTCGAGGATCGCACCGTGCGCACCGGCATCGCCGACGAGGACACCATCGAGGTCCGCGCCGGCCTGAGCGAGGGCGAGCGTGTCGTGGCCCGCGCCGGCTCGTTCTTACGCGACGGCGACCGCGTCCGGCCGGTGCTCGAAGCCCCGGCTCCGACGCCCGCGGTCGCCGCGGTGCCGGCACCCCGGGACACCGCCGAGGCCGGCGTGCCGTAAGTCGTCACACCGACACCCCTTCCAAAATCATGAGAGCCAGGGCCGCCCGATGCGCCTGAACGTCTCCGCTTGGGCGATCCGCAACCCCATCGCCCCCCTCGTCCTGTTCCTGGTGCTGGTCGTGCTCGGCCTCGTCAGCTTCCGCGGGCTCGCGGTGACGAAGATGCCCAACGTCGACGTTCCCATCGTCTCGGTGGCCATCACCCAGTCCGGCGCGGCGCCATCCGAGTTGCAGACCCAGGTCACCAAGTGGGTCGAGGACTCAATTGCCGGGGTCCGGGGCGTCAAGCACATCACCTCGGCCATCACCGAGGGCTCCTCGGTGACCACGGTCGAGTTCCGGCTGGAGGTGAACACCGACCGCGCCGTCAACGACGTGAAGGACGCAATCTCGAAGATCCGCATCAACCTGCCCCGGACCATCGACGAGCCGGTGATTAGCCGCGTCGAGGTCGCCGGCCTGCCGATCCTCGTCTACGGCGTGAAGGCACCCGCGATGACGCCCGCCGACCTCTCCTGGTTGGTCGAGGACAAGATCGCCCGCACGCTCCAGGGCGTGAAGGGCGTGGGTGGCGTCGAGCGGGTCGGCGGCGTCGCGCGCGAGGTCCGGGTCGTGCTTCAGCCCGACCGGCTGCTGTCCCTCGGCATCACCGCCGCGGACGTGAACCGGCAGTTGCGGCTCACCTCCGCCGACATGGCGGGCGGGCGCGGCGAGGTCGGCGGGCGCGAGCAGTCGATCCGAACCCTCGCCGCCTCCCGCACCCTGCGCGACCTCAAGGCCACCTCCATCGTCCTGCCCGGCGGCCGCAAGGTCCGCCTCGACGACCTCGCCAGGGTGGAGGACGGCATCGAGGAGCCGCGCACCTTCGCGCGCTTCAACGGTGAGCCGGTGGTCGCCTTCGCAGTCTCGCGCGGGGCGGGCGCCAGCGACGCCGAGGTCGCGGCCGGGGTGAAGAGGAAGATCGCCGAGTTCGAGGCGAGCTACCCCGACCTGCAGTTCGAGCTGATCGACTCCTCGGTCTCCTCGACCATCGGCTCGTACGATTCCGCCATGCACACCCTGATCGAGGGGGCGCTCCTCGCGGTCATCGTGGTGTTCCTATTCCTGCGCGATTGGCGCGCCACGCTCATCTCGGCGATGGCGCTGCCGCTCTCGGTCTTCCCGACCTTCTGGGCGATGGACGCGCTGGGCTTCACGCTCAACGGCATCAGCCTGCTCGCGATTACCCTGGTGACCGGCATCCTCGTCGACGACGCCATCGTCGAGATCGAGAACGTCGTCCGGCACATGCGGCTGGGCAAGTCGCCCTACCAGGCGGCCATCGAGGGCGCCGACGAGATCGGGCTTGCGGTCATCGCCATCACCGCGACCCTGATTGCGGTGTTCGCACCGGTCTCGTTCATGCCGGGCATCGCCGGCCGCTACTTCATCCAGTTCGGCCTGACCATCGCGGTCTCTGTGTTCATGTCGCTGCTTGTGGCGCGCCTGATCACCCCGATGCTGGCCGCGTACTTCCTGCGCGACCATGGCCACCCCGACGAGCGCGAGGGACCGGTGATGCGCGCCTACACCCGCCTCGTCAGCTGGTCGGTGCGCCACCGGGTCATCACGCTGTTCGTCGGCCTCGCGCTGTTCGCCGCTTCCATCGTGTCGACCGGCCTGCTGCCCTCGGGCTTCATCCCGAAGCAGGATAACGCCCGCACCCTGTTCATGGTCGAACTCGCACCGGGCGCGAAGCTCGGCGACACGGTGGCGGTGTCCGACCGCGTGGTCTCGCGCATCCGGGCGCTGCCCGAGGTGACCTCGGTCTTCGTCGACGGCGGCCGGCAGGTCGGCGGCAAGAAGGAGACCCGGCTCGCGACCCTGACCGTCAACCTCACGCCCAAGAACGCGCGCGCCAAGCGGCAGTGGACGGTGGAGGCCGAGATCGCGGCGCTGCTGGCCGAGGAACCCGACATCCGGTCCTGGACCCTGCGCGACAGCGGCCAGCGTGACCTCGCCCTGGTGGTGAGTGGTCCCGACGCCGACGTCGTGACCGAGGTCGCCGCCCTCCTGCAGCGCGACATGGCTGCTATCCCGCACCTGGTGGCGGTGATGTCGACGGCGCCGCTGAACCGGACGGAGGTCCGCATCCGGCCGAAGCCCGGCGCGGCGGCCGACCTCGGTGTCTCGACCGACGCCATCGCCGAGACCGTGCGGGTCGGGACCATCGGCGACATCGGCCTGAACCTCGCCAAGTTCAACGCCGCCGACCGCCAAGTGCCGATCCGGGTGCAACTGCCCGAGAGCGCCCGCGGCGCGGTCTCGCGTCTGGAAAACCTCAAGGTGCCGGCCAAGAACGGAGCCGCCGTGCCGCTGGCGGTCGTGGCCGACATCGAGCTCGATCAAGGCCCGGGCGCCATCGACCGCTACGACCGGGCCGTGCGCGTCGCCGTCGAGGCCAACATGCAGGGCTCGGAAGCCCTCGGGTCGCTCATCGCCGAGGCCCTTCAGACGCCGACGGCCAGGAACCTGCCGCCGGGGGTGACCATAAAGCAGACCGGCGACGCCGAGATCATGGGCGAGGTGTTCTCGGGCTTCCTGATGGCGATGGGCGCCGGGATCATGATGGTCTACGCCGTGCTCGTCCTGCTGTTCGGCTCGTTCCTGCAGCCGCTGACGATCCTGTTCTCGCTGCCGCTCTCGATTGGCGGCGCCATCCTCGGCCTGCTGGTTTGCCAGATGCCGATCTCGATGCCGGTCGTCATCGGCATCCTGATGCTGATGGGGCTGGTGACGAAGAACGCGATCATGCTGGTCGACTTCGCGGTCGAGGAGATGGGGCGCGGCGTCGACCGAGTCACGGCCATCGTCGATGCCGGCCGCAAGCGGGCGCGGCCCATCGTGATGACGACTCTCGCGATGGCCGCCGGCATGGTCCCGTCCGCGATGGCGTTCGGGGTTGGCGGCGAGTTCCGCGCGCCGATGGCGGTGGCGGTCATCGCCGGGCTGATCGTCTCCACCTTGCTCTCCCTGGTCTTCGTCCCGGCCGTATTCCTGCTGATGGACAGCCTGGGCAGCATCCTCGGCCGTCTCCTCGGTCGCTTCGTCGGTTCGCGGGACGAGGCGACGGGACGCGCGGCGACCGCCTCGTGAACCCGGTTTCCCATTCCTATTCCGGAGAAATCCAATGACTGCTCCCATCTACCGCCTGGGCACGCTCGCCTTGGTGGCCGTCGTCGCGGGTGCCACCTGTGGCCGGCCCGAGGCTGCCCGTGCCGCCGAGCCGTACGGCACCTGGCTCACAGAGGACGGGCGCGCCCGCGTCCGGACCGAGCAGTGCGGGTCCGACGCGTCCCGCCTGTGCGGCTTCATCGTCTGGATGAAGGAGCCGTCCGGCAAGGACGGCAGCCCGAAGGTCGACCACTACAGCCCGAACACGGCTTGGCAGGGCCGCCCCCAGATGGGCCACCAGATGCTGATCGGCCTGAAGCCGGACGCCGAGGGGCACTTCGAGGGCAAGATCTACAACGCCGAAAACGGCAAGTTCTATGACGTATCGGTATGGAGCGACCAGCCGTCGGCCCTAACGGTTAAGGGCTGCATGCTGGTGTTCTGCGCCTCGCAATCGTGGAAGCGTGTGGCAGACCTCGTTCCCGGCCAACTTCAGGGACCGACCGATGGCCTGGGCGGCCCGGTTTCCGACCCGGAGTGGGCATCGAAGGGAACACGGACGGGCTCCACCTCGGCCAAGAAGCCGTCGCCGGAAGGCGCGGCCACGCACGCAAGATAGCTTTCGCGCCCGTGTGGGTGCACCAGGCATCGTACTGCCCTCCCAATGGCCGCACAGTCTGCCGGTCGGACTGCACCTCGCCCCTCACGCAGGAGCGGCCGGCGGTCGTTCGAGGATCCATACCTCGGCTTCGACAACGCTACGTAGTAGCTTCCTCGACGCAGTTGCCGAGGCCTTTCCAAGTTTATCTAATTGCCGAGCGTCCGCTTATTCTGGTTTCGGTATCAAGAGCGGAACTACTGCAATCCACCCCAAGCCGCCCTTCGCCTACCGACCCGACCCAGGCATACAGGCAACGGTATACGTCGCTCATGAGCGGACGCTCCATTTAGAAGGCGTGTGTCGGTCCTGCGATTGGGATCCGATCGGCCACACTGGATGTTCCGGCGGTGCGCCAGTCGATGGCCTGGCAACTTGTCTTACGGCCAGCTTCAAAGCTGCATAGAGTATTGGACGATGTTACAACAGGAAATTATTAACGCATGATTGCATAATCTGCGCGCGATTAAATCGTGTTGAGGTTTCGATGACCCCGCGTGCCCGTGCATCCGTAGAAACGGTCACCACCGCACATTCTGCTGATCGGCCTCGCGACCCGCAGCTCGACGCGATCTGCCGCGTTGCAGCAACGCTCTTCGGCGTGCGCTATGCATATGTGTCGCGGCTCGACGCGAAGTGCCAGTCCCTCCTCGGCAGCGAAGGGCTGTCACTCAGCTCGACATCGCGTTCCGAGGCATTCTGTGCGCTCACGCTTCTCGGTCGACGACACGCACCCCTCGTCATTCTCGACACGCTGGCAGATCGCCGCGTCGCCGATAACCCATACGTGACGGGTGATCCGCACTTGCGCTTCTATGCCGGTGTGCCGATCTCGCTGGACAATAGCGCGGCCGGTAAGGCGATCGTATGCGTGGCCGATACGATCCCACGGGCCGCATTCGATGAGAAGGACCGGAAGCGCCTTGCCGATCTCGCCGTCTTAATCGAAGCCGCCCTGCGAGGGCGTATCTCACAACACAGGACGCATCGCGCGCAACGGCAGGCGCTGGACAGCGAGCGTCGCTTTCGCCTTCTCGCGGACAGCGCCAATGACGTCTTCGTCCTCGGCGACCTCGACATGCGGCGCACCTACGTGTCCGCCGCGGTACGACGCGTTCTCGGCTACGCGCCGGCGGAACTGATCGGCGTACGGGCATTCGATATGTTCCACCCCGATGACGCCCATATCTTCGCCGATTACTGGACGCAGGTGCTGGCCGGCGTCGATGAGCGACCGACCTGCTGCGTCCGGTATCGGCACAAAGACGGCCACCACGTTTGGATCGAAGCCTCCGTAAGCCTGCTGCCCGACGAAGACGGGGGCGGCCCCTCCGGCTACGTGGCCATTCTGCGCGATGTCTCGGCGCGTCGTGAGGCGGAGGACCGGGTTCGGCACATGGCCCTGCACGACTCGCTGACCGGCTTGCCTAACCGCGCGCTGTTCCGCGACCGCCTGGACCAAGCCATCGCCCATACCGCGCGAACTCACAGCCCGTTTGCTGTGCTCGCCTGTGACCTCGATCGGTTCAAGGCGATCAACGACAGCCTCGGGCATCCGGCGGGCGATGCTCTTCTGCGTCACGTAGCCGAGCGGATGCGGTCTGTATTGCGGCCCTACGATACCATCGCCCGCCTCGGTGGAGACGAGTTCGCGGTTGTGCTGGCCTATCTCGATGACGCTTGCGCCGCGGCTTGCCTCGCCGAGCGGCTGATCGCCGCCATAGGGGCGCCCGTCCACCTCGACGGGCAAATCGTCGAGGTCGGCGTCAGCGTCGGCTTCACCGTCGCCACAGAGCGTGACAGCGATGCGGACGAGTTGTTCAAGCGCGCCGACATGGCGCTCTACGAAGCCAAGGCCGGTGGCCGCAACACGTACCGCGTCTTCTGCCCCGACGTGGGAGCACGTATCGCCACACGCGGGCAGCTTGGGCTGGACATGAAGGAGGGGGTCCGGCGCGGCGAGTTCCATCTGGTCTATCAACCGGTTGTGGATGCCAGGACCGGAGCAGTCGTCAGCCTAGAGGCGCTGATGCGATGGCGCCACCCCGTTCGTGGCGAGGTCTCGCCTGGTGAGTTCATCCCGTTGGCGGAGGAGAACGGCCTGATCGTGCCGCTCGGGGCTTGGGCGTTGAGACAGGCCTGTCGTGAAGCGCTGACTTGGCCGGAGACGTTGCGCGTCGGCGTCAACGTGTCCGCCGTGCAGTTCCGGGGCGGTCTGGAGGAGGCGGTCCTTACCGCACTCGCGGAAACGGGCCTACCGGCCAATCGCCTCAAGCTGGAGGTGACTGAAAGCGTGTTAATGCAGGATGGGGACGCGGTGATCGCCTGCCTGCACCGGCTGCGATCCCTCGGCGTTGTCGTTGCTTTGGACGATTTCGGCACGGGGTATTCGTCGTTAGGCTATCTACGCCGCTTCCCGTTCGACAAGATCAAGATCGATAGATCTTTTATCCGTGACATCGCCGATCCGGACGCGGCCGCCATCGTGAGGGCGGTGGTCAGTATCGGCGAGCGCCTGAGCATGGGCATCGTCGCCGAGGGCGTCGAGACCGCGGAGCAGCTCGAGCTCGTCCGTCGCGAGGGCTGCGCACAGGTGCAGGGCTTCCTGTTCAGCCGCCCGCTGTCGCCACCGGACGCTCGCGCCTACATTACAGCCAACCAGGCTCGACGATAGTAACGCGCGCGACGCAAGCGCGAATGGGGTCGCGGGCGATGCTAATAATTATGTTCGGACTGCACTCGCGGAAATCGGCTCGATTGCGCGGTCTTCTGGCGACGTCCACTCTGCTGCACCGGCCGTTATGAAACGTCCGCTTATGCCTCATGTTCGAGCGGAAGCGGACGGGCAGGAAACCACCCAACCCGGTCGCAGGCGACAGCCAGCCGAGTTGCTCGTGAGCGGACATTCCCAGGGTCAGCGAAGGGTCGCGAGCGGGCGCGATGGCTTTGTCTGCTTCTGCCAACTTTCACCCAAAAGCGGACGGGCAGGAAACCACCCATCACAAACGTTCATGCGCGCTATCTGCAACGACTGGGACTGGCCGAAAGCCGCTCGTCGGCTTCGAACAAGAACTGCCGCCATAGCGGACATCGAAGTTGGCACAACGCTAAAGCTGCTACGCCGACCTCGCCTTTCTCAAGCTGAAAGTACCTTCAGCCTTTCTGCCAAAGTCGCCGATGCGAAGTCGCCGCGATTGAGGATCTGGCTGGCGCCGCGAAGCTTCCTCCGGTCGTCCGCCGAAAATTCGCGACCCGTAAGTACAATCACTGGGATGTCCGAACAGCCGGGTACGGCTCGAACGCCCTCCAGGAAACCGAAGCCATCCATGATAGGCATATTCAGGTCGACGATCACGACGTCCGGCCTGGTATCTGCCGCGTGCTGCAGGCCTTCTTCACCGTTCGCGGCTTCCACGACCGACCAGCCGTCCTCCTCTAAGGTGGACCGCATCGCCATGCGGGTCACGGCCTCGTCTTCGACCAGCAGCACGGTGCCGCGCCGGTCCGTCTCCGCCAGCCTGAACTGGTTCACGATCTTGCCGAACCGTGACCAGTCGACCGGCTTTAGCATGTAGTCCGAGGCGCCAAGCGACGCTGCAAGATTGCGCTGGTCGACGGACGTCACCATCACGACCGGGATCGACGCAAGCTTTTCGTCCGCCTTGATCTGGCTTAGCACGGACCATCCGTCCACACCCGGCATCATCACGTCCAGCAGGATGGCCCGCGGCCGCAGCCTCCGGGCGAGTTCGAGCCCGCTCCTGCCGTTCGCCGCTGTCTGTACCTGGAAGCCCTCGCGATGAAGGAATCTCGTGGTGAGGGCAAGTTGATCCGTATCGTCGTCGATGACCAAGATGACATCGCCTCCCACCTCGTCGTCTGCGATGACGTCTGGATCAGGCGATGCTTGCTCGTCAGTTAGGGGAACGAAAGTCGCTGGCACAGTGAACGTAAAGGTGCTGCCCTGGCCCAGGACGCTGGACACTGTGACTACCCCCGCGAGCATGTCGGCGAAGGAACGCGTGAGCGAAAGTCCAAGCCCGGTCCCGCCGAAGTTGCGCGTCGTGGAAGCATCAGCCTGCTCGAAACGTAGGAACAGACGTGACATCTGCTCAGCTGTCATGCCTATCCCGGCATCAGAGACGGCGAACGAAAGCCGGTCGACACCTGAGGCGTCCGTCGTGCGCGAGGCGGCAAGCGTGATAATCCCGCTTTCCGTAAACTTGGCTGCATTGCTCAGGAAATTGAAGAGCACCTGCCGCGTCTTGGTCAGATCGGAATGCATCCGGCCCAGCTCGGGTGCCAGCTGCAATTCCAGCTTATTACCCTTCTTACCGATCAGCGTAGCGACCGAACTCGCGACGTCGCGCAGCATGTCATCCACCGCGAAATCCTCGGCGTAGACTTCCATCTTGCCGCTCTCGACCTTTGAGAGGTCCAGCACGTCGTTGATGAGCCCGAGCAGGTGACGGGCGTTGCGCTCGACCTTGCCAATGTCGGCCACAAGGTCCGACGCATCGCAGCCGTCTGCGATCTCCTCACCCATCATCTCGCTGTAGCCGATGATGGC
>NZ_JAKSXW010000022.1 GCF_022829405.1 Methylobacterium sp. J-076 | reverse complement strand
GCTCTTTGACATTGTGATATTGAGGAAGGGAGACGCGGACGGCGTTTTTATCTGTCCTTGCGGATCTGGCGTGATGCTGGATCGTGAGAGACGAGACGCTGATCTGTGGATCTCTTTTTGAGCTCACCGAGCTTGCGCTGTGAAGCGTTGGTTCGATTGTGAGGCTCCGTCTGAGATTTTAGTGATCAGCTGAGATCAGCTCTTTTAACGTGAGAGTTTGATCCTGGCTCAGAGCGAACGCTGGCGGCAGGCTTAACACATGCAAGTCGAGCGGGCACTTCGGTGTCAGCGGCGGACGGGTGAGTAACGCGTGGGAACGTGC
>NZ_JAKSXW010000084.1 GCF_022829405.1 Methylobacterium sp. J-076 | reverse complement strand
CCCGCCCCTCGGCATGGACCGAGGACGGATTGCCCGGCAGCGCCAGGGCGCGCGCCACCGCCTCCGCCACCGCCGGACGGACCGGGGCGGTCGCATTGTGGTCGAGATAGGCGCGCACCTGCTCCATCACCGGACGCTTCGTCTCCTTGAAAGTGCGCGAAATTCTTGCGCGCGGGGTGGCCCGCCGTGTTAAGGCGCGCCGACGGAAATACCGGTCCCTCCGACCGAGACGCTCCCGGGCGGCTGACCTTCCAGTGGATCCCCTCGTTCTTTAGAATAGTTCTAATCACCTAGAATTATTCTAAGAGCGCTTTTATGGCGTGTATCCACTGAGTCAAGGCGGCTCGCTGCGGCGCGGCATCGTACGGACGAGGGCGACGGAGCGAGAGGACGAACATGCCAGAGGTCATCTTCACCGGTCCCGCCGGACGCCTGGAGGGCCGGTATCAGGCCCCCAAGAAGCGCGGCGCACCCATCGCCATCGTGCTGCACCCCCACCCGCAATTCGGGGGCACCATGAACAATCAAATTGTGTACAACCTTTTTTACACCTTCGCCAATCGCGGATTTGCAGCCCTGCGTTTCAATTTCCGCGGGGTGGGGCGCAGCCAGGGCGCGTTCGACCACGGTTCGGGCGAATTGTCGGACGCGGCCGCCGCCCTCGACTGGGTGCAGGCGGTGAACCCCGAGGCGAAGGCGTGCTGGATCGCGGGCGTGTCCTTCGGCTCCTGGATTGGCATGCAGCTGCTGATGCGCCGTCCGGAGATCGAGGGCTTCATCTCCATCGCGGCGATGGCCAACCGCTACGACTTCACCTTCCTCGCCCCCTGCCCGTCCTCCGGCCTGTTCGTGCACGGCTCCGAGGACCGGGTGGCGCCGGCCCGTGAGGTGATGCCGGTGATCGAGAAGGTGAAGACGCAGAAGGGCGTCATCATCGAGCACCAAGTGGTGGAGGGGGCCAACCACTTCTTCGACGGCAAGGTCGAGGAACTGACGCAGACCGTCGACACCTACCTCGACAAGCGCCTCGGCAAGCGGGAGGAAGCGGCCTGAGGCTCAGCACTCCGCACGGGGAACGCCGTGCGGTCTCCCGTGCTTCGCCTTGACGGATGGGGGGCGCTGCGAATACGGCGGCCCTCTGACTCCTCCCGCCCGTGGAACTCCCTCAACGCCTGATGACGGATAGCCCCTCCGAGCAACCGGTGGTCCTGCTGGTCGAAGACGACGGCCTCCTGCTGATGGAGGCTGCGGACACCCTTGCCGATGCGGGCTTCACCGTCCTTGAGGCGTCGCACGCGGACAAGGCCTTGGCCCTGCTCGAGAATCGGGACGACGTCGAGGTGCTGATGACCGACGTGGACATGCCGCAGGGCTCCATGGACGGCTTCGCCCTCGCCCGCCTCGTGGCGCATCGCTGGCCCGGAATCCCGGTGCTGGTGGTCTCCGGGATGGGCACGCCCGGCCCGCACGACATGCCGGACGGGGCGCGGTTCATCCCCAAGCCCTACGAGCCGACAACCCTGGTCCGAACCCTGCGCGCCTTCATCCGCCGCGCCGCCTGAGCCATAAGGTGCGTGGCCTCCCCGCCGCGGCCGATCCGCGCGGCAGGCCCCCGATCCGACGAGTCCCATGACCGACGAGACCCGACAGCACCGGTTTGCGACCCAGGCGATCCACGCGGGCGCCGCCCCCGACCCGGCGACGGGCGCGCGGGTGCAACCGATCTATTTCACCAACGGCTTCGTCTTCGACTCGACGGAGCAGGCGGCCGACATCTTCGCCGTGCGCAAGACCGGCTTCTCCTACTCCCGCGGCTCGAACCCGACCGTGGCGGCCCTGGAGCGGCGGGTGGCGGCCCTCGAAGGGGCGAAGGCGGCCATCGCCGTGGCCTCCGGCCAGTCGGCGGTGCTGCTGGTGCTGATGACGCTGATGCGCAGCGGCGATTCCTATGTCGTGTCCCCGCGCTTGTTCGGCGGCTCCCTCGGCCTGATGCGCCGGCTCGACGGGCGCTACGACATGAAGCCCCGCTTCGCCCGCGGCATGGAGCCCGAGGATTTCGAGGCCGCCATCACGCCGGGCTGCAAGGCGATCGTCTGCGAATCGATCGTGAACCCCTGCGGCTACGTCACCGACATCGCGGGCATCGCGGCGGTGGCCAAGCGCCACGGCCTGCCGCTGATCGTGGACAACACCCTGGCCTCCCCGGCCCTGATCCGCCCCATCGAGCACGGGGCGGACATCGTGGTGCACTCCACCTCGAAGTTCCTGGCGGGCTCCGGTCAGGTGATCGGCGGCGCGATCTGCGATGCCGGCACGTTCGACTGGGTGAAGGCCGGCGGCTACGACCTGATCAACGACCCCTGGCCGGATTACGACGGCCTCGTCATCCCGCAGCGCTTCCCCGAGACGCCCTTCGCGGTGGCCTGCCGCCTGTTCGGCCTGCGCGACCTCGGCCCCGGCCTGTCGCCGATGAACGCGTTCCTGACGCTCACGGGCATCGAGACCCTGCCCCTGCGGATGGAGCGGCACTGCGCCAACGCGAAGGCCGTGGCGGCCTACCTGAGGGACCACCCGGCGGTGGCCTGGGTGAGCTACCCCGGCCTGCCGGGCCAGACCGGCGAGGCGAACGCCGCCCGCTACACGCCGAAGGGACCCGGCGCGATCTTCACCTTCGCCCTGAAGAGCGGGGAGAAGGCGGCGCAGACGTTCATCATGTCGCTGGAGCTCATCTCGCACCTCGTCAACATCGGTGAGATCAAGTCCCTGGCGATCCACCCGGCCACCACCACGCACCGCCAATTGCCCGAAGCCGAAAAGGCCATCGCCTTCGTCGGCCCGGAGACGGTGCGCCTGTCGATCGGGCTGGAGAACATCGAGGACCTGATCGCGGACATCGCGCAGGCGCTGGACAAGGCGGTGGCGTAGGGTTTCCCCGGCGCCACGGGATCACCGCAGGGCGCTTCCCCAGTCGCGGCCACGATAGAAGATCCGCAGGATGACGACGCGCTCGCCCTCCACGGTGAACGCCACCGTCACGCGCCGTTCGAGCCCGATGATCCTGAGGCCGGGGCGGACATCGTCGCGCAGGCTTCCTCGCTCCGCGCCGTATTCGAGGGCATCGCAGAACGTGCGGATGCGTTGCTCGTAACGCACCGCGACGCGCGGATCGCTGCCCTCCGCGATCAGATCGTAGATCGCATCGAGATCGGTGGCCGCCTCAGCCGTGTAGAGGATCTGCCGGCGCTTCATTCGGCTTTCCGCTCAAAGCGATTCGGTCATTGCTCTGCGGCGCCCGCGACGACGCTGACCGGTCCGAGCTCCTCAGACATCGCCCTTGAGGCGCTCCGCCTGGCGACGGCGCATTCGCTCGGCCATGTCCTGCGGGGAAAGACCGCCCGCCGGGTCGGCTTTCCAGCGGTCGAAGGTGGCGGCCACTTCCTCGCGGAGCCACAGATCGACGGCCGCGTCGCGTTCCTGCAAGGCGCGCAGGCCCGCCCGCACGACCTCGCTGGCGCTCGCGAACGAGCCGGCTTTCACCTGCGCGTCGATGAACGCGGCCTGTTCCGCCGGCAGGCTGAAGGTCCGCTTCTCACTCGCTGCCACCCGGCACTCCCGATGATCGGCACTCGACGTGGTATGACATGATCATACCACGATGCCGGACGCCCTACCGCCGCCGTTCCAGGATCGACACGTAATTCGCCACCGCGGCGCCGCCCATGTTGAACACGCCGGCGAGCTCGGCGCTCGGCACCTGCATCTCGCCGGCCTCGCCCATGAGTTGCAGGCAGGCCATCACGTGCATCGAGACGCCGGTGGCGCCGACCGGGTGGCCCTTGGCCTTCAACCCGCCGGAGGGGTTCACCGGCAGACGCCCGCCCTTCTCCGTCGTCCCGTCGCGGACGATCCGATACCCTTCCCCCGGCGCGGCGAGGCCCATCGCCTCGTATTCGAGCAGTTCGGCGATGGTGAAACAGTCGTGGGTCTCCACGAAGGACAGGTCGTCGTTGCCGATCCCGGCTTGCCCCCGCGCCCTGTCCCAGGCCCGGCGGGCGCCCTCGAAGGCGGTGGGGTCCCGGCGCGACAGGGGCAGGATGTCGTTGACCTGCGCCCGCGCCCGGAAGCCGATGGCCCGCTCCAGCCGGGCGGCGGTCTCGGCGTCGGCCACCACGAGGGCGGCGGCACCGTCGGAGATCAGCGAGCAGTCGGTCCTGCGCAGGGGCGCGGCGACGTAGGGGTTCTTGTCCGAAACCCGGTTGCAGAAGTCGAAGCCGAGATCCTTGCGCAGCTGCGCATAGGGGTTGGCGACGCCGTTGCGGTGGTTCTTGGCGGCGATGCGGGCCAGTTCCTCGCTGCGGTCGCCGTAGCGCTGGAAATAGCCCGCCGCGATCCGCCCGAACACCCCGGCGAAGCCGCCCTCGATCTCGGCCTCCTCCTTCCGGTAGGAGGCGCCGAGCAGGATGTCGCCGGTTTCGGCCACGGTCTTGGCGGTCATCTTCTCGGCGCCGACCACGAGGGCGATCCGGCCCCGGCCGCTGTCCACGAAGTCGAGGGCCGCGTAGAGCGCCGCCGAGCCGGTGGCGCAGGCGTTCTCCAGATGCGTCGAGGGGACGTGGGCGAGGTCGGGCTGGTTCAGGGCCACGAGGGAGCCCTCGAAGCCCTGCTTCGAGAAGCCGGTGTTCATGACGCCGACATAGATGCCGTCGACCTCGGCCGCCCCGACGCCCGCATGGGACAAGGCCTCGCCGGAGACGCGGGCGATCAGGCTCTCGACATCGGGGTCTTCGAGCTTGCCGAAGGGGGTGTGGGCCCAGCCCACGATGCAGGCGCGCGTCATCGTCGTTTCTCCCGTTGCCGGGACGATGGCCCCGGCGGGGGCACGGATCAAGGCCGCGCGGGTGACGGCCCGGCGAGGAAGTCGAAGTCGCATCCCTCCGGCGCCTGGGTGACGCTGCGCCGGTACAGGGCCTTGTAGCCCCGGGCGGGGGCCGGGGGCGGCGTATGCGTCGCGAGGCGGCGGGCGACCTCCTCCGGCGCGACCAGCAGGTCGATCCGCTTGTCCCGCACCGAGAGGCGGATGCGGTCGCCGTCGCGCACGGCGGCGAGCGGCCCGCCGATGGCGGCCTCGGGGGAGACGTGCAGCACGATCGCCCCGAAGGCGGTGCCGGACATCCGCGCGTCGGAGATGCGCACCATGTCCTTCACCCCGGCGCGGGCGAGCTTCTTCGGGATCGGCAGGTAGCCGGCCTCCGGCATCCCGGCGGCGTGGGGGCCGGCGTTCTGCAGGACGAGGATGTCGTCGGCGGTCACGTCGAGGTCCGGGTCGTCGATGCGGGCGGAGAGGTCTTCGAGGCCGGTGAACACCACCGCCCGCCCCTCGGTCTCGAACAGGCCGGGCGTCGCCGCCGCGCGCTTGAAGATCGCCCCCTCCGGCGCGAGGCTGCCGGAGAGCGCCACGAGGCCCCCCTGCGGCGAGACCGGATCCGTGAAGGGCCGGACCACCGCCCGGTCGACCCAGCCCGCCGGCTCGTCCAGCCGCTCGGCGAGGGTACGGCCCTCCACGTCGATGGTGTCGAGGTGGAGCAGCGGGCGCAACTCGCGCAGCAGGGCACCCATGCCCCCGGCGGCGTGGAAATCCTCCATGTAGCCCTCGCCCACCGGCTTCAGGTCCACCAGCACGGGGGTCTCGTCGGAGATGGCGTTGAACCGTTCGTAGGGCACGCGGATGCCGAGCCGGCCGGCGAGCGCGGTGAGGTGGACGATGGCGTTGGTGGAGCCCGAGACCGCCATCAGTACGCGGATCGCGTTCTCCACGGACTTCTGCGTGATGACCTGACTCGGCCGGACCTTCGTCTCGATGAGACGCACCGCGGCCCGGCCGGTCTCCTCGGCGGCCACCAGCCGGTCGGAATGGACGGCGGGGATCGCCGCCGTGCCCGGCAGCGACATCCCCAGCGCCTCGGCGAGGCACGCCATGGTGGAGGCGGTGCCCATCACCGCGCAGGTGCCCGCGGTGACGGAGAGCCGACCCTCGACCTCGGCGATCTCCTCCGCATCGACGCTGCCGGCCCGGTACTTCGCCCAGAAGCCCCGGCAATCGGTGCAGGCGCCGAGCCGCTGGCCCCGGTGGCGCCCGGTGGACATCGGCCCGGTGACGAGCTGGATCGCCGGCAGGTCGGCCGACGCCGCCCCCATCAGCTGGGCCGGCACGGTCTTGTCGCAGCCGCCGATCAGCACCACCGCGTCCATGGGCTGGGCGAGGATCATTTCCTCGGTGTCCATGGCCATCAGGTTGCGGTACATCATGCTGGTCGGGTTGAGGAAAACCTCCCCGAGCGACACGGTGGGGAACGGCAGCGGCAGGGCGCCCGCCGCCAGCACCCCGCGCGAGACCGCCTCCACGAGGTCCGGCATCCCCCGGTGGCAGTTGTTGAACCCGGACGGCGTCATGGCGATGCCGACCACCGGCTTGCTCAGGAGCCGGGGGGAGATTCCCATCGAGCGGGCGAAGGAGCGGCGCAGATAGCGGGCGAAATCCCGGTCGCCGTAATTCGTCAGCCCCCTGTCGAGGCCATGCGGTTCATCGGTCATGGGGGCTCCCCGGGCCTCACCGCAGATGGAACGCGATCCAGGCCACGGCGAAGAGGATGACAGCGGTGAGGGCGTAGCGATAGGCGGGTTTCACAGAGGCGAATGCCTGCCTGACGCGGCCGAAGGATGATTCATTCCCTTCTCCGCAGGGCTGTCCCTCCCCCCTCTGCGGGGGAGGGTGGCCCCCGAAGGGGGTCGGGAGAGGGGAGCGCCGGTGCAGGATGAGGCCCCGCCCCGCGCATGCGTCCCTTTCGGGTGCCGGCGCTCCCCTCTCCCCCCCTGCCGCGCAGGGTACCCTCCCCCGCAGAGGGGGGAGGGGAAAACGCGAGCCTCACCGCATCACGAACGGGTTTTCCGGCGCGTCCTTGCTGGTGGAGATCCAGATGCTCTTGGTCTCCAGATACTCGCGGATCGATTCGATGCCGCTTTCCCGGCCGAGGCCCGAGCGCTTCATGCCGCCGAAGGGCATCATGTAGCTCACCGCCCGGTAGGTGTTCACCCAGACGGTGCCCGCCTTCAGCCCCTTGGACATCCGCATCGCCCGGCCGATATCCTGCGTCCACACCCCGGCGGCGAGGCCGTAGATCACGTCGTTGCCGACCCGCAGCGCCTCGGCCTCGTCCTCGAAGCCGATGATCGACAGGACCGGGCCGAACACCTCCTCCTGCGCGATGCGCATGGAGTTGGTGACGTCGGCGAAGATCGTCGGCTCCACGAACTGGCCGCCCTTCACCCCCTCGCCCGTGGCCGGGTTGCCGCCGAACACGCAGCGGGCGCCCTCGCTCTTGGCCACCGCGATATAGTCCAGCACCTTCTGGTACTGCGGCGGTGTGGTGATCGGGCCGATATGGGTGCCGGCCTCCATCGGGTCGCCGAGCTTAGCGGATTTCGCCAGCTCGATCAGCCGGGCGGTGAACTCCTCGCGGATGCTGTTCTGCACCAGCAGGCGCGAGCCGGCGATGCAGGTCTGGCCGGTGGCGGCGAAGATGCCGGAGATGGCGCCCGCGGCGGCCATCTTCAGGTCCGCGTCGGCGAAGACGATATTGGGCGACTTGCCGCCGAGCTCCAGGGCGACGCGCTTGATCTGCTTGGCGGCGTCCGAGTAGATCCGCGCCCCGGTCACGTCGGAGCCGGTGAAGGTGATCTTGGCCACGTCCGGGTGCTCGACGATGGCCGCGCCGGTCTCGGCGCCGTAGCCGGTGACGACGTTGAGCATCCCGTCCGGCAGGCCGGCTTCCTTGAGCAGGGCGGCGAATTCCAGGGTGCTGGCCGAGGCGAATTCCGAGGGCTTGATCACCACCGCGCAGCCGGCCGCCAGCGCCGGGGCGCATTTCCAGGCCACGAACAGCAGCGGCGAGTTCCAGGCGGTGAGCGCGCCCACCACGCCCACCGGCTCGTGGGTGGTGAAGGCGAAGGTGTCGGGCTTGTCGATCGGCACCTGCGCGCCCTCGACCTTGTCGGCGAGGCCGGCGAAGTAATACCACCACTCCGGCTGGTAGCGGGTCTGGCCGTACATCTCGGCGAAGAGCTTGCCGTTGTCGCGGGTCTCGATCTCCGCGAGGTGCCTGGCCTCGCGCTCCACGATGTCGCCGATCCTGCGCAGGACCTTGCCCCGGGCCGAGGCGGTCATCGCCGCCCAGGGGCCCTCGGTCATGGCGCGCTTGGCCGCCGCGACGGCCCGGTCGACGTCCGACCGGGAGCCGCGGGGGATCCTGGCCCAGGGTTCGCCGCGGTAGGGGTCGATCGAATCGAACCACTCCCCTTCGACCGGATCGACGAACGCGCCGTCGATGTAATGCTGATAGGTCTTCATGGGGCGGCCTCCCTGTTCCGGCGGACAGGCCGGATATGGACCAGCCGCGCGTGGGCGGCCAGCCTGCCGGAACGGCGCTGCCGCCCTGCGGGGCAGGGAAGCGGGTCGCGTGTCACCCGCGTGCCGCCCCGGATCGCTCCGCTCCGCTCCGCTCGCAAGGAGGGGTGCGGGTCAGCCCCTGCGGATCCAGTCCAGCACCCCGTCCACCGAGCGGAAGGCGTCCAGGGCATGGACCCGCGCCTCCGGCAGGGCCGCCTGCGCCATCGTCGCCAGGGCGTGGCCGGGGCCGAGCTCCAGCACGCAATCGGCGCCGTACTCGCCGCAGGCGTCGAGACAGGCGGCCCAGTCGAGGGTGTGCGAGATCTGCGCCGCGAGCTTGTCGAGCCCGGCCTGGGGCTGGAACACCGCCGCCCCGTCGAGGCCGCTCAGCAGGCGCGGCGCGGCGGGCGGCGGGCGGTGCAACTCGGCCTCGGCGAGGAGGGCGCGGAACCGCCCGCTCGCGGCGGCGAGCAGGGGGGTGTGGGAGGGCGTCTCCACCGGCAGCAGGACGGCCCTCTGCGCTCCGGCAGCGGTGGCCTCCCGGCACAGGGCGTCGAGGGCCTCCCGCGGGCCGCCGACCACGGCGCTGTCCGCGGCGTTGCGGATGGCGAGGTGGCATCCGTGCCGGTGGGTGAGCGGTTCAAGGGCGGGAAGGCCGATCCCGCGGATGCCGGCGAGGCCGAAGCCCTCGCCCGAGGCCGCATCCATCGCCTCCGCGCGGGCGGCGGCCAGCCGCAGCACCGTGGCGGCGTCGAAGCGCCCGGCGACGCCCCAGGCGGCGAGGTCGCCGATGCTGTAGCCCGCCACGATCGCCCGGCCGGGCTTGCCCGCCGCGATCACGCTCCACCCGGCCAGCGCGGCGACGCAGCACAGGACCTGCCCGGTGCGGTTGCCGTGCAGCCCCTCCCCGGCCCTGGCCACGTCGCGCGGATCGGTGCCGCCGAGGAGGGGCCGGGCCGCCGCGAACACGGCCTGCGCCTCGGGCCGCTCGGCGGTGAGGTCGAACATCCCCGGATGCTGGCCGCCCTGGCCGGAGAGGAGGATGGCGAGGGTCATGGGCTCGTCCGGTTCATGGCGTCGGGCCGATAGACTTCGCACGATCGCGGGGGATCGTTGCGCGGGGGATCGCTGCAGCCTGCCGAATCCATCCTCCCCCGCCTCCTGACCGACCGACCGTCACTCACCGTCGTCCCCCCTCGACCTCATCCTGAGGTGCGGCGGAGCCGCCTCGAAGGAGGGCTCCAGGGGTCGCGCGGCTGGCTGGAGGCCTCCTGCGAGGCCCGTTGGCGCGGATGCCTCAGGATGAGGTTCGGGGTGGGACGGAACTGTTCCTTCAGACCATCCGGGTGGCGGCCGGCCTCATCGCCACCCGGTCGAGATACTTCACCAGAACGCTCCCGCCCATGGGCGCCTCGCGCAGTTCCCGCCACTGCACCCCTCCCCCGTCGGGCAGGAGGATCTCCCCGTCGAGGCGCATCGGCGCGTCCGCGTCGATGGCGGCGAGCCCGTCGAGGAGCGTCCGCGGGGCGGGGCCGGGCCAGAGCAGGTCGAGGTCGGAGGTGGCGGCGAGATAAGTGAGGCCCGTCACCGCCTGCCAGAGCAGGGCGCCGAAGGGCCGGGGCACGAGGCGGTGCGCGTTCCCCAGGGCGAGGAGCGCGTCGATGGCGGGCGCCCACGCGGCCGGGGCGTGGTGGGCGGTCCCGGCGAGGGTCGGGGGGGGCACCGGGCGCAGGGCGTCCGGGGGCAGGGCGAGGCCGATCCGCCGCTTGCCGTCGGCGGGGGGCAGGGGCAAGCCGAGCGGGACGCAGGCGTCCCCCTCCCCCGGCACCCGGCGCCGGACGATCAGCGGGCGGGCGGCCTCCGCCCATCCGGCGAGGTGGGGCACCCCGTCGAGGTCGGCGCGGGCGCGCAGCAGGTCCGCCCAGGCGGCGGGGTCGGCCGCCACGAGGTCGTGGCGGACCGGCTCATCGCCCACGAAGCTGCCCGGCGACGGTCGCCGCGATCTCCTCCGCCACGGGGCGCCCTCCTCGCTCCCGCCCGAGCCGGTCGCGCCCGTCCCGCTCCGGCAGGGTGGCGATGAGGTCGCGGATCTGGGGGCCGAGGGGCGCGGCGGGGTCGAGCACCGCGTGGACGGCCCCGGCGGCGCGCATGTTGTCGAGGCCCGGCGCGAAGACCTGGGTGGATTTCGCCATCTCCTGAAGCTTGTCGAGGGGCAGCTTGGTGACGCGTGCCACCGAGGGGAGATCCATCACGCTCGGGTTGGCGCCGGGGAGCGCCGCGAGCACCCGCGTCGCCAGGGCGGTGGCGATGAAGGCCCCCGCCGCCGAATGCCCGTAGAGCAGCCCCACGGTCGGGTGCCCGTGCCGGTCGGCCAGCAGCAGCGCCTTGGCGAGGTGGGCGAGGCATTCGTTGAGGCCGAGCAGTTCGTCCCGCCGGCTCATCCGCTGGCTGTCGGAATCGACGGCCACCAGGATCGGCGCCCGGTCGCCGGAGCGCACCGCGTCGAGGACGTGGCCGGCGAGCGCCAGCGCCCCTTCGATGCCGAGCGGCGTATCGCCGTCGATGCCGATCACCCGCAGCCGGCCGCCCTCGAACGGGCCGTCGCCCGCGATCAGACCGTTCGCCACCGTGACGGCGTGGCCCCCGGGGAAGAGCGAGGCCAGGATCTCGGCGAGCGTGGTCTTAGCGCGCGTCATGGGTCGCCTCCCGCAGGTGGGCCACGGTCTCCTCGAAGGCGGGGGTGTCCATCGCCGGCACCGCGTCGGGGTCGTTGACGCCGAGCCGCGCCCAGATGTCCGTGGCGTCCCGGCAATCGCCGAACCTGTCGAGGCGCGCCTGCAGGCGGTCCTGCTCGGCCACCAGGGTGTCGAGGTCGAAGGCGGGGGCGTCGGCGATCAGGCGCAGGGCCGCCTCGCGGAAGGCCGCGACCGTATCCGCGCAGAACGCGTCGGCGCCGCCGATCAGCCGGCGGTGCTTGCCGCCCATGGTGCGCCAGACCAGCGCCCGGTCGCGGGAGTCGAACTCCTCGGCGCCCTTGTTGGTCTCGATCACCTCCGGCCCCGAGACCGAGATGCGCCCGCCCTCCGAGACGGCGAGCCGCGAGCAGGTGCCGGCGATCAGCCCGCCGCCGCCGAAGCAGCCGGCCCGGCCGCCGATCAGCCCGACCACCGGCACGCCGGCCGCGCGGGCCTCGACGATGGCCCGCATCGCCTCGGCGATGGCGGTTTCGCCGGCATTGGCCTCCTGAAGGCGCACGCCGCCGGTGTCGAGGAGCAGCAGGACGGCCGCCGGCTTCGCCGCCACGGCCGCCCGGAGCAGGCCCACGAGCTTGGCCCCGTGGACCTCCCCGAAGGCCCCGCCCATGAAGCGGCCCTCCTGGGCGGCTACGAAGACGGCCTTCCCGTCGAGGACGCCGGCACCGACGACGATGCCGTCGTCGAAGGCCCGGGGCAGGTCGAACAGGGGCAGGTGCGGGCTCATCCGGCGCTCGGCCGGACCCAGCGCCTCCGTGAAGCTGCCGGGATCGAGGAGCGCGTCCAGGCGCTGGCGGGCGCTGGCCTCGTACCAGCTCAGGCGGTCGCGGTCGGGTCCGGCCATGCTCACGCCTCCATCAGACGCGCGCCCTGGAGCAGGCGCAGGGAGACGGTGTCGGGCCGGGCACCGCCGTCGTTGATCGAGATGCGCAGGCCGCCGGGCTGGGCGCGGGCGACGAAATCCGCCACCACCGCCTCCCAGACCTGCCCGTAGCCCGAGACCGGCGTCTCGATGGCCACTTCGCAGGTATCCGGCGGCAGCACCCGCTCCAGCAGGATCTCGAGGTTGCCGGAGGCCACCACGCCGGTGATCGCCTGCGGCTTGGAGCCGGCAAGCGGTGTCTTCGTCGTGTGGCGGAACGTCAGGCTTTCCATGGCGGTACCTTCGGAGGGCGGTCCCTCCCCCCTCTGCGGGGAAGGGTGGCCCCTGCGTCAGCAGGGGTCGGGAGAGGGGAACCCGGCTTCAGGAAGGGGCGAAGGAGACGCGAGGGTCCGGGCCACGTTCTGCACCGTCGCTCCCCTCTCCCGACCCCCTTCGGGGGCCACCCTCCCCCGCAGAGGGGAGAGGGCGCGCGCTGCGCCCGCCCATCACCAGTTCCTGAACCGGGCGGGCGGTTCGTAGAGGCCGCCGGACCAGTGCACGAGGTCCTTGATCGAGCGCGCCGCCAGCAGCGAGCGGTCGGCGTCGAGGGGTTCGATGCCGAGGTCTTCCGGCCGGCGGATGATGCCCCGGGCGCGCAGTTCCTCGACCTTCGCCCTGTCCCGGCCCCGGCCGACCTCGGTGTAGCCGGCGACCCCGCGGATCGCCTGCTCCCGGTCGTCCGCGTCCCGGCAGAGGAGCAGGTTGGCGATGCCCTCCTCGGTGACGATGTGGGTCACGTCGTCGGCGTAGATCATCACCGGCGCGAGTTCGAGGCCGATCTTCTTCGCCAGTTCCAGCGCGTCGAGGCGTTCCACGAAGGTCGGGACCAGCTTCTCGCCGAAGGTCTCGACCATCTGCACCACGAGCTTGCGCCCGCGCATCAGCGCCGGATCGCCGACGACCTGCCCCTCCCGCCCCGCCTTCATCCACGGATCGGAGGGGTGGCGGCGCCCGTGCGGATCCGAGCCCATGTTGGGCGCCCCGCCGAAGCCCGCCACCCGCGATTGCGTCACCGTCGAGGAATGGCCCATCAGGTCGATCTGGAGGGTCGCGCCGATGAACATGTCGCAGGCGTAGAGCCCCGCCGTCTGGCACAGGGCCCGGTTCGAGCGCAGGCTCCCGTCCGCCCCGGTGAAGAACACGTCCGGCCGCTCGCGGATGTAGCGGTCCATCCCGACCTCCGAGCCGAAGCAGTGGACTTGGCGGACCCAGCCCGATTCGATCGCCGGGATCAGGGTCGGGTGCGGGTTGAGGGCGAAATGCGTGGCGATCTCGCCCTTCAGCCCGAGCTTCTCGCCATAGGTCGGCAGCAGCAATTCGATCGCCGCCGTACCGAAGCCGATGCCGTGGTTGAGCCGGCGGACGCCGTACTCGGCGTAGATGCCCTTGATCGCCATCATGGCGATGAGGATCTGGGTCTCGGTCATCGCCGCCGGGTCGCGGGTGAACAGCGGCTCCACGAAGAACGGCGTGTCCGCTTCGACCACGAAGTCGATCCGGTCGCCGGGGATGTCGACCCGCGGGACCTTGTCGACGATCTCGTTCACCTGCGCGATGACGACGCCGTTCTTGAAATGCGTCGCCTCCACGATGGTCGGCGTGTCCTCGGTGTTCGGGCCGGTATAGAGGTTGCCCTCCCGGTCGGCCGAGACCCCCGCGATCAACGCCACATGCGGCGTCAGGTCGATGAAGTAGCGGGCGAACAGCTCCAGGTAGGTGTGGACCGCCCCGAGCTTGATCTGGCCGCCGTAGAGCATCTTGGCGACGCGGGCGCCCTGCGGGCCGGAATACGAATAGTCCAGCCGCTCGGCGATGCCGGTCTCGAACACGTCGAGATGTTCCGGAAGGACGATGCCCGACTGCACCATGTGCAGCCCATGGACCCTGGCCGGATCGCACTGGCTGAGGGCGCGGGCGAGGCAATCCGCCTGCTTCTGGTTGTCGCCCTCGAGGCAGACCCGGTCGCCGGGCTTCAGCACCGCGTCCAGCAGCGCCGTGGCCTCGCCCGCCGGCACGACCTTGCCCTGCGCGTGCGCCCGCCCCGCCTCGATGCGCGCGTCGCGGGCCTTCCTCTCCCCGCGCCAGTCGGCCATCGCTCGTCTCCCTTGTATGCAGGCCTCACTCTATTCGTCGCGCATGAATTTTCAAACCCGTCCGAATCACTTTTTCGTATATCGGATTGCCAATCCGGAAAGATGCTGCATACTCAAAAGCAACAAATAACGTCATATGGGAAGGAAGCGCGCCATGCCGGAATCGGCAGAGTCCGTCCGCCATCGTTCGGCCCTCGTCCGCGGAGGGCTCCGGCGATGATCGTCTTCGGCGTCGCCCTCCTCGCCACCTGCACCCTGATCGGCGTGTATCTCGGCGACCTCCTCGGGATCGCCCTCGGGGTGAAGGCCAATGTCGGCGGTGTCGGCATCGCCATGATCCTGCTCATCGCCGCCCGGATCTGGCTCGACCGGCGGGGGCGCCTGTCGAAGGGCGTCAAGTTCGGCGTCGAGTTCTGGGCGGGGATGTACATCCCCATCGTGGTCGCCATGGCCGCGCAGCAGAACGTGGTGGCCGCGCTCACCGGCGGGCCGATCGTGATCATCGCCGCGGTGGGCTCGCTGGTCCTGTGCTTCGGGGCCGTGGCGCTGCTGAGCCGCTTCGGCGGCCCCGGCACCCCCGCGCCGGATGCGGCCCATGCGGGCGCGGTCATCGAGGGCGAGGCCGAGGGAATCGCGGCGCGGCCTGCGGGCCCCGCTCCGGCGCGACGGGAGGTCTGAGCCATGGATCACGGCATCTGGCACGGCATCGAGCACGTCTTCATCGAACAGAGCCTGGTCGCGGCCTTCGCCGTGGTCGGCGGGCTGATCCTGGTCTCCAACTTCGCTGCCAAACGCCTCACGAACGGCCGGGTTCACGGCTCGGCCATCGCCATCGTGCTCGGGCTGGTGCTCGCCTATTTCGGCGGGCTCTACACCGGCGGCAGGAAGGGCGTGGCCGACATCCCGGCGCTGGCCGGCATCGGCCTGATGGGCGGGGCGATGCTGCGCGACTTCGCCATCGTCGCCACCGCCTTCGAGGTGGACGTGATCGAGGCCCGCCGCGCCGGGCTCCTCGGGGTGCTGGCCCTGGCCCTCGGCACGATCCTGCCGTTCATCGTCGGCACGCTGACGGCGGTGGCCTTCGGCTACCACGACGCGGTGTCGATCACGACCATCGGCGCGGGGGCGATCACCTACATCGTCGGCCCGGTGACGGGGGCGGCCATCGGTGCCGACTCGACGGTGATGGCGCTCTCCATCGCCACGGGCGTCACCAAGGCGGTGATGGTGATGGTGGGCACGCCGCTGGTCGCCAAGCTGATCGGGCTCGACAACCCCCGCTCCGCGATGGCCTATGGCGGTCTGATGGGGACGGTGAGCGGCGTCGCCGGGGGGCTCGCGGCCACGGACCCGAAGCTCGTCCCCTACGGCGCGCTCACCGCGACGTTCCATACGGGCATCGGCTGCCTCGTCGGGCCGTCGATCTTCTTCCTGACGGTGCGGGCGCTGGTCGGGTAGAACAGGCCGGTTCCGTCATCGCGAGCACAGCGAAGCGATCCAGGGATGCGCTCCGTTCGTCGGACGGCCCGCCGCCCCTGGGGTGCTTCGCGGCGCTCGCACTGACGGCGAGGGGTACGACAGTGGGGTGCAGGGCATGGATGCGGGCGATGGGATGGGAGGTGCCGAGCGGGGGCTCCTGTCGGAGCGGATCCGCAACGCGCTGACCGACGCCATCGCCTCCGGCGATTTCGCCGCCGGCACCGTGCTGGACGAGCAATTGCTCGCCGACCGCTACGGGGCCTCGCGCACCCCCGTGCGGGAGGCCCTGCGCCAGCTCGCGGCGTCCGGGCTGGTGGAGATCCGCCCCCGCCGGGGCGTGGTGGTGGCCCAGCTGACGCCGCAGCGGATCGGCGACATGTTCGAGACCTCCGCGGAGGTGGAGGCCCTGTGCGCGCGGCTGGCCACCTACCGCATGACGCCCCTGGAGCGCGGGGCGCTGATCGACCTCCACGACCAGTCCGCCGCCGCGGTGGCGGCCGGCGACGTGGACGCCTACGACCGCCTCAACCGGGCGTTCCACGAGGCGCTCTACGCGGGCACCCATAACGGCTTCCTGGCCGAGCAGGCCCTTGCCCTGCGGGAGCGCCTCGCGGCCTTCCGGCGGACGCAGCTCCGCCAGGGCGACCGCATCCACCGCTCCCGGGAGGAGCACGGCGAGATCCTCTCCGCCCTGTCCGAGGGCGACGGGGAGGCCGCGGCCCGGCGGATGCGCGCGCACATGCTCCGCGCCGCCGCGGCGCTCGGGCGCTACATCGCCGGGCCGGGGGCGGGGTGAAGGGGCCTTCCCGTTCCCGACCGGTGGGGACCGGTGCGGCCGTCATCCCATCCCTGCCCTCATCCTGAGTGGCCGACTTAAAAACCGGGTCTCATCCTACTGCGCCGGCGCCGCTTTTCCCCCTCGCCGCGCCTGCGGGGAGAGGGGTTCGCCGACCTTGTCGTCGGCTGAACGAGGCGGCAGCCGCAGGTGAGGGGGCGTGCGGGACGAGACTCCTCCGGCGAGCCCCCTCCCCGCCGCGCCGGCTTCGCCTGCGCGTCCCGGCGCCCCGGTCTATGGCTCGCCCGCGCCGCCCTCAGGGCGGCGGCCGGCGGCGGTGCCCGCCGGGGCGTTGAGGGCGTCGGCGAGGCGGGCGATCCGGTTCGCGGCGCCGGAGATCCCCTCGGCGGCCCGCGCCGCCGCCTCGTCCCGCGCCCGCTCGGCCGCCGCGACGACGGAGCGGGACTGGGCGACCTCGGCCTCCAGGGCGGCGAAGCGCTTGCGCAGGTCGGACAGCTCGTCGGAGATGGTGAGGGCGGCCATCACCTGAAGCCGCATGTCGCCGATCTCGCCGAAGCTCTCCCGCATCCGCCCGACCCGCTCGCTGAGGTCGGCGGTCAGCGCGGTGAGGTGGGCCTCCTCGTCCTTGCCGCAGGCCATGCGGTAGGTCTTGCTGTCGATGGTGACGGTGATGATCGGCATGGGGTCAGTGCCTCTCCAGCACGCCGGCCACGGCGGCGATGGCCCGGTCGAGCCGGTGCCCGACCTCCCCCGAGGTCGCCTCCACCTGGGCGAGGCGGGCGCTGGCCGCGTCGAGGGCGGCGGCGAGGCGGCTGCGGTCCTCCTCGAGCAGGTGGAGTTCGGCGTCCCGGTCGTCTGGGGACGCCTCGGCCTCCAGGCGGCGGGACACCGTGGCCTCCAGCCGGGAGAGCGTCGCATCGAGCCGTTGCAGGGCGTCGGACACGGGGTCCCGCGCGGGATCGTCGTCGGGCGGCATCGTCATCGGGGGTTTCGGCATCCTCAGGCGTTCCCCGGCGGCGGGGAAGCGGTTCGGCGCAGGCTGCGTCTCAAGGCTTTCGTCCGGTGCTGCCCGGTTGCGCCGCGACCGGACAGGGCACCGCCGCAAGTTTCGGCCGGATCATCCAGGATTTCCAGGGAAAAAGCCGATTCCGGGACTCTATGCAGTCTGCCTCGCATTCCAATTCACCGAACTCGGAAACAAGCAGGGGTTTGTCACTTCCGCGCGTTTGACAGGTCGAGGTGCCATGCTAGACAGCCGCGCGTTCCATCAAGTGGTTCAACGGGCCGTCGCCGGGCGGGGCGTTGACCGCGGCGGTCCTTCCCCCGGCGCGGTCCGGTGCGGGAGCGTCGCGGCGGTGTCGGGATGGCGGGCGGTCCGGTTCATCGCCGGTTCAAGCCCACCCTCGCAGGGCTCCCCGGGCGGGAAGGCCCGGGCCGCGGACGCCGGGGGCACCAGGCGATAGGGCCGCCGCATCGTGGGCGGGTGCCCGGCATCAGGAAGGATCAGTGCCGTGACGAAGGTTGCCATCAACGGGTTCGGGCGCATCGGCCGCAACGTGCTGCGGGCCATCGCCGAGTCCGGCCGCAAGGACATCGAGGTCGTGGCGATCAACGATCTCGGCCCGGTCGAGACCAACGCGCACCTGCTCCGCTTCGACTCCGTGCACGGACGGTTCCCCGGCGAGGTCGCCGTCGATGGCGAGTTCCTGGTGGTCGACGGCCGCCGGATCAAGGTGACCGCCGTCCGCAACCCGGCCGAGCTGCCGCACCGCGACCTCGGCGTCGACATCGCCCTCGAGTGCACCGGCATCTTCACCTCGAAGGACAAGGCCAAGGCCCACCTCGACGCCGGCGCCAAGCGCGTCCTCGTCTCGGCCCCCGCCGACGGGGCGGACCTGACGGTGGTCTATGGGGTGAACCACGACAAGCTGCAGGCCGACCACCTCGTCGTGTCGAACGCCTCCTGCACCACCAACTGCCTCGCGCCCGTCGCGAAGGTGCTGGACGAGGCCGTGGGCATCGAGCGCGGCTTCATGACCACGATCCATTCCTACACCAACGACCAGCCGTCGCTGGACCAGATGCACAAGGACCTCTACCGCGCCCGCGCCGCGTCGCTGTCGATGATCCCCACCACCACGGGCGCCGCCAAGGCGGTCGGCCTCGTGCTGCCGTCGCTGAAGGGCAAGCTCGACGGGACCTCGATCCGCGTGCCGACGCCGAACGTCTCGGCGGTCGACCTCGTGTTCACCGCCAAGCGCGCGACCACGGTCCAGGAGATCAACGACGCGGTGAAGGCCGCCGCCGCCGGCCCGCTCAAGGGCGTGCTCGGCGTCACCGACCGGCCGAACGTCTCGATCGACTTCAACCACGACCCCCATTCCTCGACCTTCCACCTCGACCAGACCAAGGTGATGGACGGCGTGCTGGTGCGCATCCTCGCCTGGTACGACAACGAGTGGGGCTTCTCGAACCGCATGGCCGACACGGCCGTGGCGATGGCCAAGCTCATCTGATCGTCCGCGACCGGCCCCGCCGCCCCCTCCGGGCGGCGGGGCCGCCTGTTTCTTACGGCGTTCCTTCGGAAGGGTGGTTCTCGGGATGGCAGACGCGTCGCAGGGTACAACGGGCGGCCAGGGTTTCATCCCGCAGGGTCCCGCCCCCGCTCCTCCGCCTTCTCCCAGCCCATCCGCCCCTCCCGCCGCCGCGCCGGCCCCCGCCTCCCCCGCCGCGAGCCCGATGGGGGCGATCGCCTCGCATCAGCTCTTCGACCAGCTCGCGCGGATCGAGGACAAGGCCTCGCGCATCGAGGACAAGTACGCCCGCTCCGAGTCGCTGCTCTCCCGCGTCGAGGACAAGGTCGAGGGTGCCACGGGCCGGATGAACGAGGCCGCCCGCCAGTCCGACCTCTCCGCCCTGCGCAACGAGGTGCGCGGCCTCGCCGAGCGCACCCGGCGCCTCCCGGGGACGGGCGCCTTCGTCCTCACCGCCGTCATCACCGCCGTGCTGACCGTCGCGCTGATGGTCGCGCTCCAGCGGCTGAACCTCGACCAGCTCCTCCCGCCGCGCGCCGGCTAGCCCGGCTTCCCGCCGCCCCCTCCCCGCCGCACCGACTTCGCAAAAGGACCCGATGAGCGCCTTCCGCACCCTCGACGATGCCGGCTCGCTCCAGGGCAAGCGCGTCCTCATGCGCGTGGACCTGAACGTTCCCATGGAGGGCGGCCGCGTCACCGACGCGACGCGGATCGAGCGGGTCGCCCCGACGATCCGGGAGGTCGCCGGAAAGGGGGCCAAGGTCGTGCTCCTCGCCCATTTCGGCCGGCCGAAGGGCAAGCGCGAGGCGAAGGACTCCCTCGAGCCCGTGGTGCCCGCCCTGTCCGCCGCCCTCGGCAAGCCGGTCGCCTTCGCGGCGGACTGCGTCGGCGAGGAGGCCGCCAAGGCCGTCGCCGCCCTGAAGGACGGGGACGTGATCCTGCTGGAGAACACCCGCTACCATGCGGGCGAGGAGAAGAACGACCCCGCCTTCGCCGACGCGCTGGCCGCCAACGGCGACGTCTACGTCAACGAGGCGTTCTCCGCCGCCCACCGGGCCCACGCCTCCACGGAGGGCCTGGCCCACCGCCTGCCCGCCTATGCGGGCCGGGAGATGCAGGCCGAGCTGGAGGCCCTGACCAAGGGTCTCGAATCGCCCCAGCGCCCGGTCATCGCCCTCGTCGGCGGCGCCAAGGTGTCGTCCAAGATCGATCTTCTGGAGAACCTCGTCGCCAAGGTCGACATGCTGGTGATCGGCGGCGGCATGGCCAACACCTTCCTGCACGCGCAGGGCAAGCCGGTGGGCAAGTCCCTCTGCGAGAAGGACCTCGCCGGGACCGCGACCCGCATCCTCGCCGCCGCCGAGAAGGCCGGCTGCCGGATCATCCTGCCGGTCGATGCCGTCTCGGCCTCCGAGTTCAAGGCCAACGCCGCGCACGAGACCGTGCCCGTCGATGCCGTGCCGGAGGGTGGAATGATCCTCGATGCCGGCCCGGAATCGGTGGCCGAGATCAACGCGGCCATCGACGGTGCCAAGACCCTGGTCTGGAACGGCCCCCTCGGCGCCTTCGAGCTGACCCCCTTCGACGCGGCGACCGTCGCGGCGGCCAAGCACGCGGCCGAGCGCACCAAGGCGGGCGCGCTTGTTTCGGTGGCCGGTGGCGGCGACACCGTGGCCGCGCTCAACCACGCTGGCGTCGGCCAGACCTTCACCTACGTCTCGACGGCGGGCGGCGCCTTCCTCGAATGGCTGGAGGGCAAGGCCCTGCCGGGCGTCGAGGCGCTGCGCGCCAAGGGCTGAACTGGAATTTCACGCCCTCACGGGCGTTTGCATCGCGACACGTCGAACGGGAAGGCGGACACTATGGCACGGATCACCCTGAGGCAGCTCCTCGACCACGCCGCCGAGCATGAATACGGCGTGCCCGCGTTCAACCTGAACAACATGGAACAGGGCCTGGCCATCATGGCGGCCGCCGACGCCACCGATTCGCCGGTCATCCTGCAGGCGAGCCGCGGCGCCCGGTCCTATGCCAACGACGTGGTGCTGGCCAAGCTGATCGACGGCCTCGTCGAGATCTACCCGCACATCCCGGTCTGCATGCACCTCGACCACGGGAACAACGAGGCGACCTGCGCCACGGCGATCCAGTACGGCTTTACCTCGGTGATGATGGACGGCTCGCTGAAGGCCGACGGCAAGACCCCGGCCGACTACAATTACAACGTCGAGATCACCCGCAACGTCACCAAGATGGCCCATTGGGCCGGCGTCTCGGTGGAGGGTGAGCTGGGCGTGCTCGGCTCCCTGGAGAGCGGCCAGGGCGAGGCCGAGGACGGCCACGGCGCCGAGGGCACCCTCTCCCACGACCAGCTGCTGACCGACCCGGACGAGGCGGTGAAGTTCGTGGAGGCCACCAAGGTCGATGCGCTGGCGGTGGCGATGGGCACCAGCCACGGCGCCTACAAGTTCACCCGCCAGCCCGACGGCGACGTGCTGGCCATGAACGTGATCGAGGAGATCCACCGCCGCCTGCCGACGACCCACCTCGTCATGCACGGCTCGTCCTCGGTGCCCCAGGACCTGCAGGACATCATCAACCAGTACGGCGGCCAGATGAAGCCGACCTGGGGTGTGCCGGTCGAAGAGATCCAGCGCGGCATCAAGCACGGCGTCCGCAAGATCAACATCGACACCGACAACCGGATGGCGATGACCGGCCAGATCCGGAAGGTGTTGACCGAGAACCCGGCGGAGTTCGACCCGCGCAAGTACCTGAAGCCGGCCATGGAGGCGATGACGAAGCTCTGCAAGCAGCGCTTCGAGGAGTTCGGCACGGCGGGCAAGGGCGCCAACATCCGGCCGATCTCGGTGGCCGACATGGCCAAGCGCTATGCCAGCGGCTCCCTCGACCCGAAGATCGGGCCGCAGTAAGCGGGGGGGGAATCCTCAACCCCTCATAGGTCCATGGTGGAACAACGCATCGCCCTCCTCGGTCCCCACGGCCTCGATGCCGCGGGGGTCGAGGCCCTCCTGCCCGCCCTCGAAGCGGCCTGCGCCGCGGGTGACGTCGCCGCGGTGATCCTCCGCTTCGCCGCCGCCGACGAGCGGACCCTGACCGGCCTCGTCAAGCGCGCGTCCACGCTCACGCAGGCACGGGAGGCGGCCCTCGTCGTCGCCTGCGCCGGCTATGTCGGCGACCTCGTGCAGGTCGCCGCCCGGGGCGGGGCGGACGGCGTCCACCTCGACAAACCCCGCGATCCGGCCTCCGACCTCGGCGATCTGCGCGGGCGCCTGCGGGACGGGCGCATCCTCGGCGCGGGCGGCTTCGAATCGAAGCACATCGCCATGGAGGCCGGCGAGGCCGGCGTGGATTACCTGATGTTCGGCGGCCTCTACCCGGACGGCGCCGCCCCCGACCCAGAGACCGTGCTGGCCAGGGCTGGCTGGTGGGCCGAGATCTTCGAGACCCCCTGCGTCGCGGTCGCCGCCGCGGAGGCGGAGCTGCCCGCCCTGATCGAGACCGGGGCCGAATTCATCGGCTTGGAGAGCGCGATCTGGGCCGGCGATCCGGAAGCGGTCGCCCGGGTGCAGGCGCTCATCGGGGCGCAGGCGGGATGACGCGCATCGCCCTCGCCTTCGTCGCGCTCCTGCTCGGGCAGGGTGCGGCGGGGGCCGTCTCCCTGGCCGACCCGAAGGCCACCGCGACGCCGACCGAGAAGAAGCCGATGCGGGAGCTGCCGAGCCCGTACACGCCGAATTTCGGCGGCGGCGCCCTGCCGCCCGCCTCCGGACAGCCGCCCGATACCGCCTACGGTGCCTACCAGCGGGGCCAGTACGTCACCGCCTTCCGCGAGGCGACGAAGCGGATCGAGGCCAACCCCAAGGATGCGGCGGCGATGACGCTGCTCGGGGAGCTGTACAACCAGGGGCTCGGCGTGCCGCAGAACCCGGTCAAGGCGGCGGACTGGTACAAGCTCGCCGCCGCGCAGAACGACCCGGCCGCCATGTCCTCCCTCGGGCTGATGGCCCTGGACGGGCGCGGCGTACCCAGGGACCCCAAGGCCGGCCGGCGCTGGCTCGAACAGGCCGCCGCCCTCGGCTCGCCGACGGCGTCCTACAACCTCGGGTTGATCCTGATCGGCACGGGCACCCCCGCCGACGAGGCCGAGGCGGCCAAGCAGTTCCGCAAGGCCGCCGACGCGGAGGTGGGCCCGGCCCAGCACGATCTCGGGGTGCTCTACCTCCAGGGCCGCGGCGTGCCGAAGGACCCGACGCAGGCGGCCTCGTGGTTCCGCCGGGCGGCCGACAACGGCGACCTCGCCGGTGAGGTCGAGTTCGCGATCCTGCTGTTCAACGGCACAGGCGTCCCCAAGGACGAGCATGCCGCGGCCCGCTACTTCCTGCACGCGGCCAAGCGCGGCAACGCCATCGCCCAGAACCGGATCGCCCGCCTGTACGCCTCGGGCCGGGGCATCTCGAAGAACCTCGTGGAGGCCGCCGCCTGGAACCTCGCCGCCGCCGGGCAGGGGCTCTCGGATGCCTGGCTCGACCAGGCGGTCACCGGCCTCTCGAAGGACGAGAAGGTCCGGGCCGAGCGCCTCGGCAACGAGCGGGCGGAGGCGCAGTAGGGCGGGGCGTTCGGCGCTCCGCGCGCTTCGATCTCACCCTTCTGACCTCCTTCGCGGCCCGCTGACGCGGGCACCTCAGGATGAGGCGGCGGAAGGGATGATCGGGGCCCCAGGCCCCGCCCATCCCGTCATTGCGAGCGGCGCGAAGCAATCCAGGGAAGCGCCACGGTCTGAGGCGTCCCGCCGCCCTGGATTGCTTCGCTTCGCTCGCAATGACGGCGGTGTGTCGGGGGGCGCCTGGATACCGCCCCTCCCCTGCCGGACAGGCCCTAGCTGGCCTTCGACCAGTCGACCCCCGCCTCAAGCTCCGGCAGCAGGACGACGCTTTCCTGCTCGTTCGGGTCGGTGCGGGCGATCACGGCCACCACCGGTTCGATGGTGCTGCGGTTGTAGGGCAGGTGCGGCACGCCGGCCGCGATGTAGACGAACTCCCCGGCCCCGGCGATGGCGTGGTGTTCCAGCCGCTCGCCCCAGAAGCAGCCGGACACGCCCTTCAGGACGTGGATCGCCGTCTCGTGGGCCTCGTGCTTGTGGGCGTGGGCGCGCTCGCCGGGGGCGATTTCGAGGAGCTGCATGTGCAGCGCCCGGGCGCCGACCGCCTCCGCCGAGATGGCCGGGCGGTACATGTGGCCCTGCTTGCCGCGGAACGGCGTGCTCTCGCGCACCACCATCAGGCCGGCTCTCTCGGTCATCTCGCCCTCCCGTCGCGATCCACACCGTCAGTGCGAGCGAGAGCGCGGCAACCACGGCGGCCCGTCAGGACATCACAACCGGCAGGCGCCGCCAAGCGCCTCGTTCTCCGCCGGCGTGAACAGCCGCGAGCGGATGTGGAACCGCTTCTCGCGCCCGTTCTCCAGGGAGAACATGCCCCCCCGGCCGGGCACCACGTCGAGGAGGATGTGGGTGTGCTTCCACACCTCGAATTGCGGACGGGAGATGAAGAAATCGGCCCCCGCCACCTGTCCGAGACGGACGTCGCCGTCACCGACGATGAAGTCCCCCACGGGGTAGCACATCGGCGAGGAGCCGTCGCAGCAGCCGCCGGACTGGTGGAACAGGACCGGGCCGTACTCGGCCTTCAGCTCCTCGACCAGGGCGAGCGCCGCCGGGGTCGCGGTGACGCGCAGCGGCGTCCCGTCCGCGCCGGCCTGCTCGGCGGTGGTGGCTTCGGTCGTCTCCGCGGCGCCCATGCGTTCCTCCCGGCCGTTCCGTCCCGATATGTCGCCGCCGACCCCGGGCGTCGAGGTCCGCACAGACAAAGAGGCCCCGGCCGGGTGGCCGGGGCCCAAGGTGGTCTCGGGGAGACCCGGCCGAACTCAGAAGAATCCGAGCTTCTTGGCCGAGTAGCTGACCAGCATGTTCTTGGTCTGCTGGTAGTGATCGAGCATCATCTTGTGCGTCTCACGGCCGATGCCGGACTGCTTGTAGCCGCCGAAGGCCGCGTGGGCCGGGTAGGCGTGGTAGCAGTTCGTCCAGACGCGGCCCGCCTGGATCGCCCGGCCGAAGCGGTAGGCGCGGGTCCCGTCGCGGGTCCAGACGCCGGCGCCGAGGCCGTAGAGGGTGTCGTTGGCGATCGAGAGGGCGTCGGCGTCATCCTTGAAGGTCGTGACCGACAGGACCGGGCCGAAGATCTCCTCCTGGAAGATCCGCATCTTGTTATGGCCGCGGAACACGGTGGGCTTCATGTAGAAGCCCTCGGCGAGCTCGCCGTCCTTCACGTTGCGCTCACCGCCCGTGAGACACTCCGCGCCCTCCTGCTTGCCGATGTCGACGTAGCTCAGGATCTTCTCCAGCTGCTCGCTCGACGCCTGGGCGCCGATCATCGTGGCCGGGTCGAGGGGCGAGCCCTGGGTGATCGCCTCCACGCGCTTGATCGCCCGCTCCATGAAGCGGTCGTAGATCGACTCGTGGACCAGGGCGCGGCTCGGGCAGGTGCAGACCTCGCCCTGGTTGAGGGCGAACATCGTGAAGCCCTCCAGCGCCTTGTCGAAGAAGTCGTCGTCCTCGTTCGCCACGTCGGCGAAGAAGATGTTCGGCGACTTGCCGCCGAGCTCCAGGGTCACCGGGATCAGGTTCTGGGAGGCGTACTGCATGATGAGGCGGCCGGTGGTCGTCTCACCCGTGAAGGCGATCTTGGCGATGCGCGGCGAGGAGGCGAGCGGCTTGCCGGCCTCCAGGCCGAAGCCGTTGACGATGTTCAGGACGCCCGGGGGCAGCACGTCGCCGATGATCTCCATCAGCAGCAGGATCGAGGCCGGGGTCTGCTCGGCGGGCTTGAGCACCACGCAGTTGCCCGCGGCCAGCGCCGGGGCGAGCTTCCACACCGCCATCAGGATGGGGAAGTTCCACGGGATGATCTGGCCGACGACGCCGAGCGGCTCGTGGAAGTGGTATGCCACGGTGTCGTGGTCGATCTCGGAGATCGAGCCCTCCTGCGCCCGCACGCAGCCGGCGAAGTAGCGGAAATGGTCGATGGCCAGCGGGATGTCGGCGTGGGTCGTCTCGCGGATCGGCTTGCCGTTGTCCCAGGTCTCGGCCAGCGCGATCAGATCGAGGTTCTCCTCCATCCGGTCGGCCATCTTGTTGAGGATGCGGGCGCGCTCGGCCGGGGCGGTGCGGCCCCAGGCCTCCTTGGCGGCGTGGGCGGCGTCGAGGGCCTTCTCCACGTCCGACGCATCGGAACGCGGCACCTCGCAGACCACCTTGCCGGTGATCGGCGAGGTGTTCTCGAAGTAGCGGCCGGCGGTGGGGGCGACCCACTGGCCGCCGATGAAGTTCTCGTACCGCGACGAGAACGGCGACTTGGTGCGGCTGTCGCCGAAGAATTCGGGCTTGTTCATGGGCGTTCTCCCTGGAAATGGCCCGGCCTCGCGGACCGCAGCTCGTTCGTGTCGGGATCCCGGGCGCTGGGATCCCCTCGCCGCGCTCGCTCGGCGTCCGGGTGCAGCCAATGTCAGATGGCCGGCCGACGCAAGGTGGACTTTTGGCCGATGCGCCCCAAGCCCGGAGCCTACGCCTGCTGCGGGCGGTTGGCGACCCCGGTCTTACGCGGCCAGGGCGAAGGGCAGGCAGGCCGCCGCCAGCGGCAGGGCGGCGACGGCGGCGGGGCGCAGCCAGCCGGGCCGGTAGGCGAGGCAGAGGGCGACCCCCAGCGCCGCGGCGGTGACGGCGCCGACCGCCTGGACCGGCCCGAAGTTCCAGCCGGCCAGGGCCACGGCGGCGTAGAAGGACAGGCCGAGCCCCGCCCAGCCCGCCGCTCGCAGCGGCCGGGCGCGGCCCCGGGGGAGCGGCCGGCGCAGGACGGCGCGGTGATGCCTGTCGAGGCTTAGGGCGAGGCAGGCGAGGCCGGCGAAGGCCAGGGCGACGCAGACTCCGAGGCCGGCGGCGCTCATGCTTCGACAGCCCCGGTCGGGGGGCTCCGCCACAGGGCAGCGGGGGGGCGCGTCGCCGTCCGGGCGGCGAGGATCAGGAGCGTGGCGGCGGCCAGCATCGCCACGTCGAAGGCCACGAACCGCGCCTCGCCGACGAAGGCGAGGTCGGCGGGGACCACGGCGAGGAACGCCGCCGCCGCGAGGCCGAGGGCGGCGGGCCATGCCCGGGCCCGGGGTGCCAGCGCCCCGATCGCGGCTACGACGGCCCATGTGCCGAAGAAGGCCCAGACCTCCGCGCTCGCGCGGCCGGCGAGATCCGGGGGAAGCAGCCGGTTCGCCAGGAAGAAGGCGGCGATCCCCGCGGGCAGGCCGGCGATCGTGCCGATGTTCAGGACCCGCACGAGCCGCAGGCCGATCCCCTCCGGCGCGGCCCCCTTCGGCGCCCGAGCCACCGTCCACAGGACGAGGCCGGAGGCCACGGTCGCCGCCCCCAGGGCGCCGCACAGGAAGAACAGCGCGCGCAGGGCCGGCGCCGCGAAATGCGCCTCGTGGAGCCCGTACATCACCGTGGCGGTGCGCGTGGCCGCGCCCGCCGCTCCGTTGCGGGCCCATTCGGCGCCGGAGACTGCATCGTAGGCGATCTGCGGGTGCAAATGGGTGAGGCCGTGCGGCTCCTCGAACACCGCGTTCACCGTGGCGGCGGCGTCGCCGGGCGAGGAGACGAGCAGGGCCTCGGGCAGTTCGCCGCCGGCCGACGCGGCGCGGGCCACGATGTCGCCGAGCGGTAGTCCCTCCGCCCGCTGGCCCGAGGGCGGGCGGGATTTCGGCATCAGCCCCGCCTCGACGAAATAATCCAAAGGCGCGTCGCGATAGGCGGTCTGGACCGCCCAGGGCATCAGCATCGGTGCGAGGGTCGCGAGCCCCGTATAGGTGATCATCAGGTGGAACGGCAGCGGCAGCACCCCGAACAGGTTGTGCGCGTCGAGCCATGCCCGCTGCCGCGACCGATTCGGACGGAAGGTGAAGAAGTCCGCGAAGATGCGGCGATGGGTGACGATGCCGGAGACGAGGGCGATGAGCAGCACCATCGCGCAGGCGCCGACGATCCACCGCCCCCATTGCGACGGCAGGGCGAGTTCGAAGTGAAACCTGTAGAGGAAGTCGCCGCCCTGCGTGTCGCGGGTGCGGGTCGGCTCCCCGGTCGCCGGATCCAGGAGGGCGTGGTGGAAAGGGCCGTCGAAGGACGTCCACCAGTACACTTCGGTCAGCGGCTTCTCCGCCTTGGGCAGACCGATGAACCAGCCCCCGGTGTTCTCCGGCTGGCGGGCGAGGAACTGGCCCGCCAGCGTCGCCGCCGTGGCAGGGTCCACCCGCGTCTCGGTGGTTTCCGGGCGCATCCAGCGGGAAATGTCCTCCCGGTAGTAACTCGCGGTCCCGGTGACGAACACCGCGAACAGGACCCAGCCGACCACGAGCCCCGCCCAGGTGTGGAGCCACGCCATGGATTGGCGGAAGCGTCTCGGCTCGCTCATGCCGGCCCCGTCGGCGAGAAGCCGCCCACCAGCCACAGCGCCGCGGCGAGGATCGCCGCCGATCCGGCGATGCCCAGGACCGCGCGGCCGAGGGAGGGGGTGGCGAAGACGAAGACCACGGCGCCCGCCATCACTGCGAAACTCGCCATCGTCGCGGCGGAGACCGCCTCCGCCCGCGGCAGCGGCAGGATGAGGGCGCCGAGCGCCGTCGCGAGGGCGGCGACGGCGTAGCCCCCGATGATCGCCAGCACCACCCGGCCCGCGACGCCGAGGCGGTCGCCTAGGCCCGTCGATCCCTTGCGGGAGGCAGGGTCGGGCGGGACGCCGTCGGTGAGCGAGTCGTTGGCCATGGGGTCGGGTAGCAGTGGCCCGTGGCAGCTCGCAATCGCTATCTTTCGGAACGATTCCAGCCAGCCGCCAAGCACTTGGCGCCGTTCGCGACGGAGAGGGCCAGGGGCCGGCGGGCGCGTTCGGGACAAGCCGAGGCCCGCTCCGCACGCGGCGTCACGCTGCCGCAGCGTCCGGATGGGCGACGTGGGGCGAACCCGGGATTCGTCGCGCTCGGCGACGGCGCTGATCGGGGCGATTCGCTCGCCAAAGACGGGGGTGCGGTGGCGACGACAGGGGCGACCGTCAGCGCCCTGCGGTGCTTCGGCCGGAATGCCGGAGGGCGGCGGCGGCGGCTGTGGCGCTCGGCGGGAGGCTGGGGGCGGAGGGCACGGTGGCGGTGGCGCCCGGCAGGGTGGCGGGGGCCGTGCCGTGGTTCCCCTCCCGGCTCCAGCCGTAGCCGGCATTCACCCCGGCATAGGCGCCGGTGAAGTCTTCGGCCTGGGCCGGCAGGGCAACGGAGCAGATCACGCAGAGGAGCGGCGGAAGGCGGCGGACCATGCGAAACTCAGGGCGACACACACGAACGGCGGCCCCGGGCGGAGCCGCCGTTCAGGCTATGTCATGGCAACGCGGCGACAGGGAGGCGCCGCGCGACCGGGGTTCAGCCGTCGACGTTGATCGACTGGGCCTCACGGCCCTTCATGCCCTCGACGACGCCGAGGGTGACCTGCTGGCCCTCGGCCAGCGAGTCGAGGCCGGCGCGGGCGAGCGCCGAACGGTGGACGAACACGTCCTTGCCGCCGTCGTTCACCGAGACGAAGCCGAAGCCCTTGGCCGGGTCGTACCACTTCACGGTGCCGACCATCTCGGTGGAGGGGCCGGACGGGGGACGCCCGCCACCGCCGCCGCCACCGCCGAAGCGGTCGCCGCCGCCACCGAAACGGTCGCCGCCACCGCCACCGAAGCGGTCACCGCCGGCGCCGGGGGCACCGAAGCCGCCGGTGCGCGGACGGAACTCGCGGCGGGGAGCCGGAGCCTCGGCCGTCGACGTGTCGACGCTGGTCACGCTCGTGACCTGCGGACCCTTCTGACCCTGCGCCGTCGTGACCATCAGCTTGGTGCCGGGCATGAGGTCGTCATGGCCGGCCGCCTCGACGGCCCGGATGTGGAGGAAGGCATCGCCCGAACCGTCGCCGAGTTCGACGAAGCCGAAGCCCTTCTCCTTGTTGAACCACTTCACCGTGGCATCGCGCTCGGGGCCCGTCGGAGCCGGGGCCGCGCCGCGTGCCGGGCCGCGGTCGAAGCCGCCCCCGCCGTAGCCGCCGCCACCACCGCCACCAAAACCGCCGCCGCCACCGCCACCGCCGTAGCCACCGCCAAAGCCGCCCGAGGGAGCCTGATCAGGCCATCTCGGCTCACCGCCCTCGTCGAAGCCGCGCTTCTGCGGCCCTCTGAAATCACGACCACGTCCCATTAGAAGCTCGCAAAAACCGTCCGCCGCCCGTATTCAGAATACACGCCGACCATTGCGGAGGATCGGCGGCTCGCACTGCGCATTACCCCAGGTCACGCTAACCAAGAATAATGGGTCAGTCCTGACGCAATCGGGCCTTGACCGCAAGGTCCTTTTAGGCCGAAACGCGGCGGTTCCGTCACTTTCCCGCCGCAACCATCGCGCTCAGGGCGAGCGGCGTTAGCGAATTGCAAACTGGGTTTGGCTAAGGTCGCGACGGGACGACGCACCCGATGATCGCCACACCCACATTCCCCGACCTCTCCGCCCTCGTCGTCGACGAGAGCCTCTATATCCGGCGAATCGTCCGGGACATGCTGATGCGCGTGGGCATCAAGCGCGTCCTGGAGGCGCCCGATGGCGCCGAGGCGCTCGGCGTCCTGGCCGAGAGCAAGCCCGACATCGCCATCATCGACTGGGACCTGTCGATCCTGTCGGGGGAAGAGTTCATCCGGTTGGCGCGCACGCCCACCACCTCCCCCTGCCCCACCCTGCCGATCATCCTGATGCTGGCCCAGCCGCGCCGGAACGTGGTGGACCGGGCGGTCGGGCTCGGCGTCAACGAGATCATCGCCAAGCCGTTCTCCCCCAAGACGCTGTGGTCGCGCCTCGACGAGATCATCAACCGCCCCCGCCCCTATTCCCAGGTGAAGAGCCTGCTCCGGCCGATTCCCCGCACCGCCGGGCTCGCCAAGGTCTTCGCCTGAAGGGCCCCTCCCGGTGCCCGGTGACGTTCTTTCATTGCAGTTCCCGTGTGAGCCTGTAGGCTCGCGGGCAAGTGAGGTCGGGCTGTCAGCCCGGCCGATGAGGATTCGACGGCCACGCCGATGAGGGACGAGACCGCCGCGGCCGCGCCGGCCCGGCCCGCAACCGGCGTCGCGCCGCATCAGACGCCGACCCTGTACGCAGGCCGCGAGCGGCGGCAGAGTTATGCCGCCCTCGATCTCGGCACCAACAATTGCCGCCTGCTGATCGCCGAGCCGACCTATGGCGGCTTCCGGGTGATCGACGCCTTCTCCCGCATCGTCCGCCTCGGCGAGGGCCTCGGCAGCTCGGACCGGCTGAGCGAGGCCGCTATTGAGCGGACGGTGGAGGCCCTGCGCATCTGCCGGACCAAGATGCAGACCCGGCGGGTCCGCCGGGCCAAGATCATCGCCACCGAGGCGTGCCGCCTCGCGGTGAACGGCGCGGATTTCGTGGAGCGCGTGCGCTCCACGGTCGGCCTCGACCTCGAGATCGTGGATCGGCAGACGGAGGCCTACCTCGCCGTCACCGGCTGCGCGGCCCTGGCCGATCCCCGGGCCGAATCGGTGGTGATCTTCGACATCGGCGGCGGCTCCACCGAGGTCGCGTGGCTCGACGGAGCGGCGACCAACCCCTCGACCGACCCGACCCTGCGGATCCGCGCCTGGGACAGCCTGCCGGTGGGCGTCGTCACCCTGGCCGAGCGCCACGGCGGCGCCGAGGTCACGCGCCGGATGTTCGAGGGCATGGTCGAGGAGGTGGCCGAAAAGCTTTCCGCCTTCGCCCTCAGGGCCGCCCCGGCCGCCACGGCCCAGCATTTCCACCTGCTCGGCACGTCCGGCACGGTGACGACGATCGCGGCGATGCACCTGCGGCTCGCCCGCTACGAGCGCCGCCGGGTCGATGGGCTGTGGATGCGCGACGACGAGGTCTCGGCGGCCATCGACGACCTTCTCGACACGCGGCTGGAGCAGCGCGTCGACAACCCTTGCATCGGCCGGGACCGGGCCGACCTCGTGCTCGCGGGCTGCGCGATCCTGGAGGCCCTGCGCCGGGCCTTCCCGTCGGAGCGCCTGCGGATCGCCGACCGCGGACTGCGCGAGGGGCTTCTGGTGAACATGATGCGCGAAGATGGGGTATGGTCGCGCAAGCCCGTGCGGTGAGGGCGGCGGACACGACGGTTCATGACTGACAGGCGCGGAGGCGTGGGCTCCACGGGGGGCGTGCGCGGGGATCTCAAGCAGCGGGTGAAGACGGCGCGCAAGCGCACCTCCTCCCAGACCCGCTGGCTCGAACGGCAGCTCAACGACCCCTACGTCGCCCGGGCGAAGCGGGAGGGCTATCGCTCACGCGCGGCCTTCAAGCTCATCGAGATCGACGAGCGCTACAAGCTTCTGAAACCGGGCCAGCGGGTCGTGGACCTCGGCGCGGCGCCCGGCGGCTGGTCGCAGGTGGCGGCCCGGGTCGTGGGTGAGACGGGCCGCGTGGTCGGCATCGATCTCCTGCCCATCGAGCCGATGGCGGGGGTGGAGTTCATCACCCTCGACTTTCTGGACGATGACGCGCCGAAGCAGCTCACCGAACTCCTCGGCGGCCCCGCCGACCTCGTGCTGTCCGACATGGCGGCCAACACCATCGGCCACAAGAAGACGGACCACCTGCGGATCATCGGCCTCGCGGAGACCGCCGCCGAATTCGCCCGCGAGGTGCTGGCCCCCGGCGGCGCCTACCTCGCCAAGGTTCTCCAGGGCGGCACCGAGGGGGAACTGCTCGCCAACCTCAAGCGTGATTTCGCCGTGGTCCGCCACGTGAAGCCCTCGGCGAGCCGCGCCGATTCGAGCGAACTCTACGTGCTGGCCACCGGCTACCGCGGGGCGCTCGGCCGGGGCGTGGCGCCCGAAGCGTAGCCGCCCCCTGATGCGCCTCTCCGCCGCCCTCACCGACCCGGCGCCCCCGCGTCGGCGCCGTCCCGGCTCCGTCCGCGAGGGCGGCCTTCCGCCTGTCCGGCCTCGCCTGGGCCGTGCCGGATGCGGCCTGGAATCGGGGCCTCGCCCCCTTCGGCAGGGCGGGCCGGGGGCGGGCCCGTAAGACCCGCCGCCGCTCTGTCTGGGGACAGACCCGCGGAACGCTGCCGCCCCGGTATGCCCCCGTACCGGAATAGGTTAATTTTACGGAAACAGTGTCGATAGTCAGCGCGTGCTCAGCGGACCAGCAATTCTACGGATCTCGGTGCTGTTGCTCCTGGCTGGAGCCCTGGCCGCCCTCGTCCAATATTTGGTACCACCCTCGCCGCAGGGGTCGCCGACCGTGAGCGCGTCGTCGTCTGCGCCGGTCCAGAGCCAGCCTGCGGTCCGCAAGATCGTCCCGGCTCCGCCGCCACCGGCCATCGCGCCACCCCCGGCGCCTGTCTTGCCGCAGCCCGCCCCGCAGGCCGTGACGCCGGCCCCGGCCCCCGCGCAGGTTCCGGGCGACGCCCTCGCCTTCCCGGCCCCGTCGCCCTCCGCGGCAGCCAAGGGGGAGGCCGAGATCGCCAAGGCCGAGAGCACGGAGGGGCCGCCCGCCATCGCCCTCCTCGACCTCAACACGGCCACGGCGGCCGAGCTGAACCGGCTGCGTGGCGGCGGCAACATCGGCCGGGCCATCGTCGCCAAGCGGCCCTATGCGCAGGTGAGCGACCTGCTCTCCAAGCGCGTCCTGAGCCGGGCGATCTACGAGCGCATCAGGGAGCAGGTGACGGTGCGCTGACGCGGCCCGTCACCCCCCGGCGCCATCGGGGGCGAAGTGCGCCGGCGGCGTACCGGCGTGGCCCGCGTCAGAGGGTCGTCCCGAACAGCTCCGACACCTGCGGGATGTCCTTGTCGCCGCGGCCCGACATGTTCAGCACCATCAGGTGGTCGGCCGGGCGCTCCGGCGCCAGCTCCAGCACCTTCGACAGGGCGTGGGCGGGCTCCAGGGCGGGGATGATCCCCTCCAGCATCGAGCAGAGCTTGAACGCGTCCAGCGTCTCGGAATCGGTCGCCGAGAGGTAGGTGACGCGGCCCATCTCATGCAGCCACGCGTGTTCCGGGCCGATGCCGGGATAGTCGAGCCCGGCGGAGATCGAATGGGCGTCGCTGATCTGCCCGTCCTCGTTCATCAGCAGGTAGGTGCGGTTGCCGTGCAGCACCCCCGGGCGGCCGCCGGTGAGGGAGGCGGCGTGGAGCCCGCTCTGGACGCCGTGCCCGGCGGCCTCGACCCCGAAGATCTCGATCTCGCGGTCATCGAGGAACGGGTGGAACAGGCCCATGGCGTTGGAGCCGCCGCCGATGCAGGCGATGAGCGAATCGGGCAACCGGCCCTCCTGGGCGATCATCTGCTCGCGCGTCTCCCGGCCGATCACCGACTGGAAGTCGCGGACCATCGCCGGGTACGGGTGCGGGCCCGCGACGGTGCCGATGCAGTAGAACGTGTCCGCGACGTTGGTGACCCAGTCACGCAGCGCCTCGTTCATCGCGTCCTTCAGGGTCTTCGTGCCGGACTCGACCGGGATGACCTCCGCGCCGAGCATCTTCATCCGGAAGACGTTCGGGGCCTGCCGGGCGACATCGACGGCGCCCATGTAGACGACGCATTTCAGGCCGAACCGGGCGCAGAGGGTGGCGGTGGCCACGCCGTGCTGGCCGGCGCCGGTCTCGGCGATGATCCGCGGCTTGCCCATGCGGCGGGCCAGCAGGATCTGGCCCAGCACGTTGTTCACCTTGTGCGAGCCGGTGTGGTTCAGCTCCTCGCGCTTGAAGTACACCTTGGCGCCCTTGCCGGCGGGGGCCTTGGCACGCAGGTGCTCGGTCAGGCGCTCGGCGTAGTAGAGCGGGCTCGGGCGGCCGATATAGTGGGTGCCGTAGCTCTCCATGTCCGCCTTGAAGGCCGGATCCTGCTTGGCCGCCTCGTAGGCCGCCTCCAGTTCCAGGATCAGCGGCATCAGGGTCTCGGCCACGAAGCGGCCGCCGAAGATGCCGAAGCGCCCGCGCTCGTCGGGGCCGGTGCGGAAGGAGTTCGGGGCGGGGGCGATGGTCACGGATCGATCCTTCGCGGCACAGGGTGTTTTGCCGGTTGCTAGACCCATGCGCGCGCCGCCGCAATGCCGATGCACACGGCGCATCGGCGCAGCCTCAGCCGCGGGCGGCGGCCACGAAGGCGGCGATGCGGGCCGGATCCTTGATTCCCGGCGCGCTCTCGACCCCGGAGGAGACGTCCAGGGCGGTCAGTCCCGTGCGCCTCAGGGCCTCCGCCACGGTGTCGGCGCAGAGGCCGCCGGAGAGCATGGTGCCGGCGGGCAGATCGGCCCCGGCCAGCAGGTCCCAGTCGAAGCGCACGCCGTTGCCGCCGGGCAGGGCCGCGCCGGGGGGCGGCTTGGCGTCGAGGAGCAGGCGGTCCGCGACCGCGGCGAAGTCCGCCACCCGGGCGAGGTCGGCCCGGGTGGCGATGCCGAGGGCCTTCATCACCGGCAGACCCGTGGCGGCACGGATGGCCGCGACCCGCGCCGCGCTCTCCCGCCCGTGCAGCTGGATCAGGTCCGGCCCGATCGCCGCGACCGCCGCGGCGAGGGCATCGTCGTCGGGATCGACCAGCAGGACGACCCGCCCCGCCCTGCCCTTGGCCCGGTGCGACAGGCTCCGGGCGGTGTCCAGCGCGACGTGGCGGGGGCTACGGGGGAAGCGCACGAAGCCGACCCAATCGGCCCCCGCCGCCAGGGCGGCATCGAGGGTGTCGGGCGTGCTGAGGCCGCAGATCTTGATCTCTGGCATGGGACACCCGGCGCGGGATTCCGCGCGGAACACGCTCAGCGCGGCGCGGGCAGCGCCGTGCGGACGGGGACGGAGGTGCCGGGATAGGTCGGGGCCGCTGCCTCCGGCGAGTAGGGCCGCAGGCGGTTGACTTCGCGCTCGTAGCGGCTCGCCTCGCGGCGGTGGTGGCGGGCGCTCGCCCGGACCCGCCCCTGGCCGAGCCAGGTGAAGACCCCGCCGACGACGATGCCGAGCGCCACCGCGCCGAACAAGATGACGTAGAGCGGCAGGCTCACGCTGAAGACCGGCGCATCGGTATTCACCGGATCGAACGACAGGGGCACCGGCGCGCGGTTGGCGACGGCGAGGAGGATCACCACCGCTGCCACCGGCAGGAGGAGGAGGCTTTTGAGGAACCGGACCATCGTGTGACTCCCGCCTATTCCGCCGCGACGCCTTCGTCGATCTTGGCCGCGTTGAGACGCAGGCGCATCTCCTTACCCGTCTTGAAGACGGGAATCGCCTTTTCGGACACGGCAACGGCTGCGCCCGTGCGCGGGTTGCGTCCCTTCCGCGCTTCCCGGCGCTTGACGGAGAAGGCGCCGAAGCCGCGCAGCTCGACCCGGTCCCCCCGGGCCAGGGCATCGGCGATCGTGTCGAGGATCGCGTTGACCAAGATCTCGACATCCCGCTGGTAGAGGTGCGGGTTCTGCTCGGCGATCTTGAGGACGAGCTCCGACTTGATCATGGCGTTTCTTCTTTCCGGTTGTTCGGCTGATCGCTGAGGGCGCCCCCGTCAGGGCTCCGGCCGCCACAGGACGAGCAGCCCGCCCTGTGCCCCGGCCTGCGCCTCCGCGCCCAGCGCCCGGATCTGTCGCCCGAACCCCCCGAAGCCGAGCAGCCCGGCCCCGGTCCCCGCGGCCGACCACAGGGAGAAGTCGCTGTCCGAGCGCGGCTTCCAATCCGTCACCGGCAGGTCCTTCGGCACGCCGCGGGCGTTCTCCAGCCACGCCACCGCCTGTTGCTCGCCCCCCAGCTCGTCCACGAGCTTCAGGGGCACGCTCTGGCGCCCGCTGAACACCCGCCCGTCTGAGACGGCGGTGACCTGCGGCCCGTCCATGCCCCGGCGCTCGGCCACAAGGCCCTTGAACCACGCGTAGGTGTCTCCCACCACGGCGGCGAGCGCCGCCCGGGCCTCCGGCGAGGTCGGGGTGAAGCCCGACGGCTCGGCCTTGAGCGGCGAGGACTTCACCGATTCGACCTTCACGCCGACCTTGTCGAGGAGGCCGGACACGTCCGGATACTGGAACAGCACGCCGATGGAGCCGACGAGGCTGGTCTCGCGGGCGACGATGTGGTCCGCGGCGATGGCGGTGATGTAGGCGCCGGAGGCCGCCGTGCCGTCCACGAAGGCCACGAGCGGCTTCTTGGCGGCCAGCGCCCGCAGGTTCCGGAAGATCTCCTCGGAGCCCGTGGTGGTGCCGCCGGGTGAGTTGATGGAGACGATGACGCCCTTCACCGCCTCCGCGTCGCCCACCCGCTTCATCAGCTTCGCGGTGGCCTCGCTGCCGGCGATGAAGCCGGAGACGGAGATCCGCGCGATCTGCGGGCGGACGGCGAAGCCCCCGCCCATCGCCCCGGCCCTGGCGCGGTAGCCCAGGGCGGCGACGGCCACGATGAGGCCGCCGATGCCGAGCACCCGCCAGAGGCCGAGCCTGCGGCGCAGGCGCCGCCTGTCGATCAGCAGTTCGGCGTCGGCTGCCATGCGATCCGTTCCCTTGCATCCCCGGCCGCGCAGCGCGGTCGGCCCACCGCCAAGCTGGCGCCCCGGGGGCCTGCCCGGCCCTGCCGGAGCCCCGCCGCGCCGCACCCCCTCCCCGACCCGTTCCCGGGCCAAGTCCTTGGCACCCTTGGCGTCCCGCCGGGCCCGGCCCGTGGGAGGCCGTGTTCTAGAGCATTTTTCGGCGGCCTGGATACGGGGCGCGGCGAAGAATTTACGTCTCGCGGCCTTCTCGTAAAGCTGGTGCCGAACCGGGGATGCAACCGGCGCGGGTCAGGCCGCGTCGAGCGTCGCGATCGCGGTGAGTTCGTCGGCCATTTCCCTTTGCCGACCCGCCGTCATTGCGAGCGCAGCGACGCAATCCAGGGATCCGCCACGTTCGGAAAGGTCCCGCTGCCCTGGATTGCTTCGCTGACGCTCGCAATGATGAAACCGGCAAAAGAAAAGCCGCGCGGGAGCGGTCCCGCGCGGCTTTGTCCGTTTCAGGCCGCCACCCGGCGAACCGGGCGGCGGTCGAGGATCACTCGTCCTCGGGCTTGGCCTTCTTGAAGGCGGCGCCGAGGATGTCGCCGAGGGAGGCACCCGAATCGGCGGAGCCGAACTGGGCCATCGCCTCCTTCTCCTCGGCCACTTCCAGGGCCTTGATCGAGACCTGGACGCGACGGGCCTTCCGGTCGAACTGCACCACGCGGGCATCGACCTTCTCGCCGACGGCGAAGCGCTCGGGGCGCTGGTCGCCACGGTCGCGGGCCAGCTCGGCCCGGCGGATGAAGGTCTGCATGTCGGAGTCGGCGAGCCGCACCTCCAGGCCTGAATCCTTCACCTCGACGATCTCGCAGGTGACGATCTGGCCCTTCTTGACCTCACCGGCCTCGGCGAAGGGGTCACCCGCCAGCTGCTTGATGCCGAGCGAGATGCGCTCCTTCTCGACATCGACGTCGAGCACCTGGGCGCGGACCATGTCGCCCTTCTTGAACTCGTCGATGACCTGCTCGCCGGGACGGTTCCAGTCGAGATCCGACAGGTGGACCATGCCGTCGACATCGCCCTCGAGGCCGATGAACAGGCCGAACTCGGTCTTGTTCTTGACCTCGCCCTCGACCTCGGAGCCCACCGGATGCTTCTCGGAGAAGCCCTCCCACGGGTTCTGCAGGGTCTGCTTGAGGCCGAGCGAGATGCGGCGCTTGACCTGATCGACTTCCAGGATCTGCACCTCGACCTCCTGGGAGGTGGAGACGATCTTGCCCGGATGGACGTTCTTCTTGGTCCAGCTCATCTCGGAGACGTGGATCAGGCCCTCGATCCCCGGCTCCAGCTCCACGAAGGCGCCGTAGTCGGTGATGTTGGTCACGCGGCCCTTGAGCTTGGCGCCCTCGGGGTAGCGGGCGGCGATGCCCTCCCACGGATCGGCCAGCAGCTGCTTGATGCCGAGCGAGATGCGGTGCGTCTCGTGGTTGATCTTGATGATCTTGACCTTGACCGTCTGGCCGATGGTCACGACCTCCGACGGGTGGTTCACGCGGCGCCACGCCATGTCGGTGACGTGCAGCAGGCCGTCGATGCCGCCGAGGTCCACGAACGCACCGTACTCGGTGATGTTCTTGACCACGCCGTCGATGACCTGGCCTTCCTCGAGGTTGGCCACCAGCTCGCTGCGCTGCTCGGCGCGGCTCTCTTCGAGCACGGTCCGGCGCGAGACGACGATGTTGCCGCGGCGGCGGTCCATCTTGAGGATCTGGAACGGCTGCGGCGTGCCGAGCAGCGGGGTGACGTCGCGCACCGGGCGGATGTCCACCTGCGAGCGCGGCAGGAACGCCACGGCGCCGTCGAGGTCGACCGTGTAGCCGCCCTTGACCTGGTTGAAGATCGTGCCGGTGACACGCTCGTTGGCCTCGAAGGCCTTCTCGAGCTTGACCCAGCTCTCCTCGCGGCGCGCCTTGTCGCGCGAGATGACGGCTTCGCCCAGCGCGTTCTCGATCCGGTCGACGTAGACCTCGACCTCGTCGCCGACGTTCAGCTCACCTTCGCGGCCGGGGCCGGCGAATTCCTTGAGCGCGACACGGCCTTCCGTCTTGGCGCCGATGTCGATGACGGCCACGTCCTTCTCGATCGCGACGACGCGACCCTTGACGACGGAGCCTTCGGTAATCTCGTGCTGGAGGAAACTCTCCTCCAGAAGCGCGGCGAAATCATCGCGGTACTGATCCCGCGCCACGGCTGTCCCTGCGGTCATTCTCTCTCCTGGGCGGTCACGTCCTGGGACGGACCGGGTGCGTCGGCGGCTCGCGTTGCAAACGCCCCCTGCCGCCGCAGCTTCCCTTGCGGGAAGCGACCGTCTCCGCACGGAGACCGGTTTGCCGACGCGTCGATACGGATGACGAGGGCGGCCCGGCCGACTCGTCCGCAGAGGCCGCCTACACAGCGGGCATCGCGACGGACGGCGAGGCGCGTGTCACATACTCCATTACACCTGTCTCTTCAACAGAGTGTGCAGGGATCGTTCGCGACCGCGCAGGAGGAGCTCGCCCGGTCGCGGGCGGTCTCCGGCAGGGCCGTACGGTGGGGGGCGGCCCTAGGCGGCCTGTGCGAGGGCCTCGCCCCCCTCCACCACGTCGTCCGTGTGCACGTCGAACCGCGCCAGGAGCGCCGTGCCGAAGCTCGTGGTCAGGGCGCAGTCGGTGGCGTCGCGTCCCCGGGCTATGACGATCCGGCCGATGCGCGGGCGGTTGTGCCGGGCGTCGAACGTGTACCACCGCGGTCCTTCCGGGCCGTCCAGGAACACCTCGAACCACGCCGAGAAATCCATGGGCGCCGGGTCCTTCGGCACGCCGATGTCGCCGAGGTAGCCGGTGGCGTAGCGGGCCGGGATGTTCATGCACCGGCACAGGGTGATGGCGAGGTGGGCGAAGTCCCGGCAGACGCCGACCTGCTGGGTGTGGCCGTCATGGGCGGTGCGGGTCGCGTCCGCCTGCTGGTAGTCGAAGCGCAGCCGGCGGTGGGCGTAGTCCACGATCGCCTGGACGCGGTTCCAGCCCGGCGCCACCCCGCCGAACAGCCCCCACGCCGTCGGCGAGAGCTTGTCCGTGTCGCAGTAGCGAGACCCGAGGAGGTAGACGAGCACGTCGTCCGGCAGGTTCTGGACCGGGATCTCCCGGGCCTCCGGGGCATGGGCGTCCGGGAGGCCGCTGTCGTCGATGAGGAAGTCGGCGGACATGGTGATCCGCCCGCCGGGCGCGACGATGCGGGTGCAGACGTTGCCGAAGCCGTCGATGTGCTGGCGTGCCGCCACCGGCGGGTCGAAGGTGATCGCCTCCGACGTGAGGAGATCCTGCCGGTGCTCGGGGCGGATGTTGAGCAGCAGGTTCATCGGCGTGGGGCCGAACGTGTCGAAGGTGATGGAGAAGCCGGTGCGGATCTGCATGTCGGTGGCCGTGTCGTGATGCGGCGCCGACAGTCGAACGGGCCGCGAAGTCTAGTTATGGGCACCACAACGACAGTCAGGCGGTCGGGTTCCGTGGCATTGCGAACGGAACAACCGATGCCGTGCACAAATGTAGTGCAGTATCCACGCCGGCTTTGCGACCGCGTCGCCCGGGTGGATGAGGCCTGTGCGGTGTGGCGCAAACATGCAGGGCAGGGCTGTTACCGCCGATGTTGCGTCGCGGTGACGGCCTGCCTAACGCTGTGCCCACTTTTTCATCCGCCGCTCTGACCCATGGCCGCCGCCTCGATGACCGCCGAGAAGCTCTCGCTCCCCAAGGACAAGATCCGCGTTCTCCTGCTCGAAGGGATCAACGACAGCGCCGTCGCCCTGATGCAGGCGTCGGGTTACACCAACCTCACCCGCCTGCCGAAGGCCCTGGACCGAGAGGCGCTGCACGAGGCGCTGCAGGGCGTCCACATGGTGGGCATTCGCTCCCGGACGCAGCTGGATGCGGCGGCGTTCGAGGCGGCGGACCGGCTTCTGGCCGTGGGCTGCTTCTCGGTGGGCACCAACCAGGTCGATCTCGAAGCCGCCCGGCACCGGGGCATCCCCGTCTTCAACGCGCCGTTCTCGAACACCCGGTCGGTGGCCGAGCTGACCATCGGCGAGATCGTGATGCTGCTCAGGCGGATCGTGCCGCGTTCGGTCGGCGCCCATGCCGGCCAGTGGGACAAGTCCGCGGTGGGCTCCATGGAGGTCCGCGGCAAGACCCTCGGCATCGTCGGCTACGGCAATATCGGCACGCAGCTCTCGACCCTCGCCGAGGCCATGGGCATGCGCGTGCTGTTCTACGACCAGACCGACCGCCTGCGCCACGGCAACACCGAATCCACCGAGACGCTGACCGCCCTGCTCGGCCAGTCCGATGTGGTCTCCCTGCACGTGCCGGAGACCGAATCGACCTTCAACATGATCGGCGAGGCGGAGATCCGGGCGATGAAGCCGGGCAGCTTCCTCATCAACAACGCCCGCGGCACCGTCGTGGACCTCGCCGCCCTCGCCGCCGCCCTGCGCGACGGCCACCTGCGCGGCGCGGCCGTGGACGTGTTCCCCAAGGAGCCGGGTTCGAACGCCGAGGCGTTCGTCAGCCCCCTCCAGGGGCTCGACAACGTGATCCTCACCCCGCATGTCGGCGGCTCGACCGAGGAGGCCCAGGAGCGCATCGGCGCCGAGGTCGCCAAGAAGCTCCTGGACTATTCCGACATCGGCTCCACCGTCGGCGCGGTGAACTTCCCGCAGGTGCAGCTTCCCACCCGCGCCACCGGGACCCGCTTCATCCACGTCCAGCGCAACCTGCCGGGCATGCTCGGCCGCCTCAACGAAGTCTTCGCCCGCAGCCACGTCAACATCGCGGCGCAGTTCTACCAGACCGACGGCGAGGTCGGTTACGTGGTGCTGGAGACCGACGCCACCGACGCCGATGCCGAGGCGCTGCTCGGCGAGATCCGGGTGATCCCCGGCACGATCCGCGCCCGGTTGCTCTACGAGCGCCGCTGATTGCGCGCTAGGAGACCTTGCGCGCCGAGCGCGGGCACTGTTCAAGTCGCGCAAAGGCGACGGTACGGGAGCTGGCAAGTGCGCAAGCGTGGTGGGACGACGAGACGATCGCGCGGGGCCGCGGCCCTGGCCCTGGCCGTGCTCGGGACGGTCTGCACGGCCTCCGCGTCGTCGGCGGAATGCCTGCGGCAGATCATTAACCGCTCGGCCTACGTGCTGACGGCCCGCCGCGACGGCGGCCCGGCGGTGACGGTCCTGCCCGGTCACTCGGTGCAGGTGAGGCTGTCGCATCCGGGGCAGCTCGATTTCGCCGCCTATTGCAGCGTCCCCGGGCCCGACGGTGCCCTGGCGCCGATCACCGAGGCGAGCTTTTCCTACGAGGCGGTGATCGATCGCTGCTTCGTCAAGTTCGGCACCCAGGTGTTCATCCCGCAGCTCGGCCGCGGCTTCTTCGGGCAGCAGGGCACGGCGCCGTTCACGCTCAACAACCCGCGCCAGGGCGACGTGGTCCTCGGGCCGTTCGCCGCCGAGTCCTGCCCCGCCATCCTCAGCCGGGGCGGTTAGCCCCGCCCCCTCCCCCGGGGCCGCCGCAGCCCTGGCGGCACCTGGGGAGCCGGTCGGAACGACCTCCGCCCTGTCCGGGATCGCGAACGCCGTGACGCGATCCACGGACGCGCCACCGTCGGACGCTCGGGATGCGGGCGTGGGCTGCGCCGCCCCGGTACCCTACAGGTAATGCCGGAAGACGACCGGGCCGCCCGCCGGGCGGCCCGCAGGCGCGGCCGGGATGAGGCGGCGCGTGAGACGCTCGACGGTCCGCATGAGGACGGCGAGCGCGGTATCGAGGGTCGTAGTGTGGCGCTTGCGCATGGACGCCTCCGCCGCGGCCGGGGCGATGGCCCTCCCCGCGTGATGCAACCCTGTCATGAGGCCACGGCCAAGGCTGTGCCGGAGCGCACACGTGGTCCCCGCCGGTATCATCCCCCTGGGAAGTGAAGGCGCCGGGACGAAGTCCTGTCTGGCGCGGGCTTGAGCCGGATTCTATGGTGGCGCTGCCGTACCGGGACCTGCTCAAGCCCGGCGTGACTGAGGACGCGCGTATGCTCACCCACACCGGCAGCACGATCCTGCGCAACGAACTCGGAGTCGAGGAGACGATCGAATCCGACAACATCGTCCGGTGGGACGGTGATCGGCTCTATGTCGAGCAGGACGTCTTCCACAACGGGCAGCTCGTCCACCGGAAGTACCGGCGCACGGTGTCCGAACCCGTCGCCCGCGCCCTGTGGGAGATCATCAACCGCGCCAAGCAATAGGCGCGGGCCCGGTCAGGCGGCGATCGCGGCGGCCTTCGCCGCCTCGTCCGCCGGCCGCATCCGCTCGATCTGGGCCTTGGCGGCCTCGAAGGCGGCCTTCACCGTCACCGAGACGTCCTCCACCGCCACCAGGACGGCGAGCTTCTGAACCGCCGCCCGGTCGGCGAGGCCCCGGGCTGCGGACAGCAGCCTCTCCTCCAACCGCGAGAGGTCGACCGCCGCATCCCGCCCGGCCGCGTCATCCGCGACGACCAGCCGTGCCAGGGCCATTTCGAGCGCGTGCCCCAGGACGAGGGTCTTCACCCGCTCCTGAAGGAGGGCTCTCTCTTCGAGTTTCATGGGGCCGACCGCCGATTCGCGTTGCCCGATCAGTGTGGCACCATGGCGCACTCGCCGCAGCGCCCATTGTGCAACAGGCGAAGTTCCTGTGATTCCACAACTTGGCGTTGCTTGATCACAGGCGCCGGAGGGCCACGCTCTCGATCCGGTGGCTCGCCCCCTTCGTGAGGATGAGGCTGGCCCGCTGCCGCGTGGGCAGGATGTTCTCGCGCAGGTTCGGCAGGTTGATCGTCGACCAGAGGTGGTCGGCGATGTCGAGCGCCTCGGCCTCGGGGATCTCCGCATACTTGCGGAAATACGAGCGCGGATCGCGGAAGGCGGTCTGGCGCAGGCGCATGAACCGGGTGACGTACCAGCGGTGCAGGTCGTCCTCATGCCCGTCGAGGTAGATCGAGAAGTCGAAGAAGTCCGACACGAAGGGGATCGCGGTGCCGTCCCGGGGCAGGCGGGCGGGCTGGAGGACGTTCAGGCCCTCGACGATCAGGATGTCGGGGCTCTCCACCACCCGCTCCTCCCCCGGCACCCGGTCGTAGACGAGGTGCGAGTAGAGGGGGGCCGTCACGCGCTTCTGGCCCGATTTCACCTCCTGAAGGAAGCGCAGCAGGTCGGCGGTGTCGTAGCTTTCGGGGAAGCCCTTGCGCTCCATCAGGCCGTGGGCGGCGAGCTCGGCGTTCGGCAGCAGGAAGCCGTCCGTGGTGATGAGATCGACCTTCGGCGTGTTCGGCCAGCGGGCGAGCAGCGCGGCGAGGATGCGGGCGGTGGTGGACTTGCCCACCGCCACCGATCCGGCGAGGCCGATGATGTAGGGGAGCTTGGTCTCCCGCTCGGCGATGAGGAACCGCTGCGTCGCCTTGAACAGGCCCTGCGTCGCCGCGACGTAGAACGAGAGCAGGCGGGACAGGGGCAGGTAGATCGCCACGACCTCCTCGATGGAGATCGGGTCGTTCAACGACTTGAGCCGCTCCAGATCGCCCGAGGTGAGCGTCAGGGGGGCGTCGGCGCGCAGGTGCGCCCACTCCTCCCGGCTGAAGCGGCGGTAGGGGGAGAGCCTGTCCGTGCCGTCCGTGGTCGCCGGCGGCGGGATCACGCGTGGCGCCTCGAAGCCTTCTCGGCCAGCCCGCTCTGCGCGGTGCGCCGCTCCAGTTCGCCCATCACCGCCTCCAGCTCGACGCCGCCGGCCTTCAGCAGCACGACGAGGTGGTAGAGCACGTCGGCGGCTTCGTTCTTCAACCCCTCGCGGTCGCCCTGGACGGCGGCGATGGCGGCCTCCACCGCCTCCTCGCCCAGCTTCTTGGCCGCCTTGGCGGGGCCATCGGCCAGGAGCTTGGCGGTGTAGGACGAGGCGGGATCGGTGCCGGCGCGGCTCGCCACGAGCTGGGCGAGGTCGGCGAGGGTGTAGGTGCTCATGAAACGTCTTGCAGTGGCGGTCCCGCCGGGGGCGGTGTTCCGGCAGGAAACTGCGTCAAGGCGCGTCCGCGGGCAAGCGTTTCGCGTGAGAGGCGAGCCGCTTTGTCCGGGAAGGGTTTATCCGGGGATCCTCACCCGTTCGGCAGGTGGCGGGCCAGGGCGTCGAGCACGGCCATGCGCACGGCCACGCCCATTTCCACCTGTTCGCGGATGAGGGACTGCGCCCCGTCGGCGATCTCGGACGAGATCTCGACGCCCCGGTTCATCGGGCCGGGGTGCATCACCAGGGCGTCGGGCTTGGCCAGCGCCAGCTTCTCGGCATCGAGGCCGAAATAGCGGAAATACTCTTTGACCGACGGCACGAAGGAGCCGTTCATCCGCTCGCGCTGGAGGCGCAGCATCATCACGATGTCGCAGCCTTCGAGGCCCTTGCGCATGTCGGTGAAGGTCTCGACGCCGAAGCGGGCGGTCCCCGCCGGCAGCAGCGTCGACGGCGCGATGAGGCGGACCTGAGCGCCCATGGCCTGGAGCAGGATCAGGTTCGAGCGGGCCACCCGCGAATGCAGGACATCCCCGCAGATGGCGATCCGGAGCCCTTCGATCCGGCCCTTGTTGCGGCGGATGGTGAGGGCGTCGAGCAGCGCCTGGGTCGGGTGCTCATGGGCCCCGTCGCCGGCGTTGACCACCGCGCAGTCGACCTTGCGGGCCAGAAGATGCACCGCCCCCGCCGACTGGTGGCGCACCACGATGATGTCCGGGCGCATGGCGTTCAGGGTCGCCGCGGTGTCGATCAGGGTCTCGCCCTTCTTCACCGAGGACGAGGCCACCGACATGTTCATCACGTCGGCGCCGAGGCGCTTGCCGGCCAGCTCGAAGGAGGATTGCGTCCGCGTCGAGGGCTCGAAGAACAGGTTGATCTGGGTGCGCCCGCGCAGGGTCGTGCGCTTCTTCTCCACCTGACGGGAGATGTCGACCGCCGCGTCGGCGGCATCGAGCAGGATCTCGATGTCGGGCCGGCTGAGCCCCTCGATCCCGAGCAGGTGCCGGTGCGGGAACAGGGCGGGCGCGGGGATCGGGGCGGTCATGACAGGGGCCGGGTGTAGGTGGCGGCGGCGAGTCCCGCAAGCCGCCTGTGGTCCCTCCCCCACAGGGGCCGAGGGGGTCGGTTCCGCCGGGCCCTGCGGCGATTTCGTCGCGGCGGGTAACCGGCGCGGTGCGCTACACGTATGGTGCACAATCGACAAATGCTCTGGAGTCAGGACGCTTGACCGCCTCCCCTGCCATCGATGCCCCCGACAAGGCCGCCCCCGAGCGGATCGGCCGCCAGGGGCGCCGGCTGATCTACCGGCATCCCCTGCCGATCCGCCTGACCCACTGGATCAACGCCGCGGTGCTGCTGGTGCTGCTGATGAGCGGCCTTCAGATCTTCAACGCGCATCCTGCCCTGTATTGGGGGGCGGTCTCGACCTTCGATACCCCGGCGCTGGCCATCACCAGCGAGGAGAGCGGCGGCGCCAATCGCGGCGTCGTCTATCTCGGGGACCGCAAGTTCGACACGACCGGCGTGCTCGGCCTCTCGAAGGCCAACGGCGTCGAGGCGGACCGGGCCTTCCCGTCCTGGGCGACGCTGCCCTCGAACCAGGACCTCGCCACCGGCCGGCGCTGGCACTTCCTGTTCGCGTGGCTCCTCGTGATCAACGGGGCGATCTACCTGATCTACGGCCTGGTCTCCGGCCAGCTGCGCCGCCGGCTGATCCCCGAGGGCGACCAGATCCGCGATTTCGGCGGCTCGGTGAAGGAGCACCTGCTCCTGCATTTCCCCGAGGGCGAGGAGGCCAAGCGCTACAACGTCATCCAGAAGCTCACCTATCTCGGCGTCGTCCTCGTCCTGCTGCCGGCCATGGTCCTCGCCGGGCTGGCCATGTCCCCCGGCGTCGATGCCGCGTGGCCGTGGCTGACGGAGCTGTTCGGGGGACGGCAATCGGCCCGCAGCATCCACTTCATCGCCGCGGGGCTGCTCGTCCTGTTCGTGGTGGTCCACGTCGCGCTGGTCCTGGTCTCCGGTGTGTTCAACAACCTGCGCGGGATGATCACCGGCTGGTTCAGCATCGGCCGGGTGCGTCCCGCCGGGGAGGAGGCACGATGATCCTGCACCGCCGACGCCTGCTCACCGCCACGGCCGGCCTCGCCGGCACCGCCCTCCTCGGGGGCTGCGACCGGTTCGCCACGACCGATGCGGGCCGCCGCACCCTGGGCGCGGGGGAGGACGCCAACCTCTACGTCCAGCGCCTCCTGATGTCGGGGACGACCACCGCGCGGGAGTTCCCCGAATCGATGATCTCGCCGTGGTTCAAGCCGAACGGCTCGATCGACCCGCCCGACCGGGCCTACAAGGCGATGGCGGCGAAGAACTTTTCGGACTTCAAGCTGACCGTCGATGGCCTCGTGGACACGCCCCTGTCCCTCAGCCTCGCCGACCTGCGCGCCCTCCCCTCCCGCACCCAGATCACCCGGCACGATTGCGTCGAGGGCTGGAGCTGCATTGGCAAATGGTCCGGCGTGGCCCTCGCCGAGGTCCTGAAGCGGGCCGGGCTGAAGCCACAGGCGCGCTACGCCGTGCTCCACTGCGCGGATACCCTCGAATATGCCAGCGCGGACGGCGCATGGCTGAAGCCGAAGGACCCGAGCGCGGTGCGTGAGGCGCATGCCGCCTATGTTCAGCTCGCCGCGGCGGGGGACTGGGGCGGTTCGCCCACCGGGACGCAGGACGGCGATTCCAACGACGCCGCCGACGACGGGAGCGGCGGGGGGCGTCCGATCCGATACTACGAGAGCATCGACCTGTTCGATGCCTTCAATCCGCAGACGATCCTCGCCTACGACCTCAACGGGAAGGCGCTGCCCGTCTCGAACGGCGCCCCCCTGCGCCTGCGGGTGGAGCGCCAGCTCGGCTACAAGAACGCGAAGTATGTGATGCGGGTGGAGATGGTCTCGTCGCTCGCCGGGTTCGGCGACGGCAAGGGCGGCTACTGGGAGGATCGCGGCTACGAGTGGTACGCGGGGATCTGAGTCCGCCCGCCGCCCGCCGCCCATCGTCATCGCGAGGGGAGTGAAGCGATCCGGCGGCGCGAGGCCGCCGAAGGTCGCGCCCCACCGGGTCGCGCCGCTCCTGTCGGGATGACGGGCGGGGCTCGCGGCGCCGCTCGGCATTTGACAACCCGGCGCCGCTCACCCACTTCTCCGCCCCGCGAGACCCCGGCCGGCGACGGGCTCGATCGCGCTCCGAACATTCCGTCGCGCCGCGCCTCCCCCGGGGGCAGAGGGTTCTGGATGAAAGTCGTCGTCGTCGAGTCGCCGGCCAAGGCCAAGACGATCAACAAGTACCTCGGCCGCGACTACGAGGTGATCGCCTCCTTCGGTCACATCCGCGACCTGCCCGCGAAGGACGGCTCGGTGGATCCCGAGCAGGACTTCCACATGGTCTGGGAGCTGGAGGACCGGGGGTCCAAGCGGGTCAGCGAGATCGCTAAGGCGGTCAAGGGCGCCGAGAAGCTCATCCTCGCCACCGACCCCGACCGCGAGGGCGAGGCGATCTCCTGGCACGTCCTGGAGGCCCTGACGGCCCGCAAGGCGCTGAAGGGCATCCCCGTCGAGCGCGTGACCTTCAACGCCATTACCAAGTCGTCCGTCGAGCAGGCGATGCGCAAGCCGCGCCAGATCGACCAGGCGCTGGTGGACGCCTACCTCGCCCGCCGGGCGCTCGACTATCTCGTCGGCTTCAACCTCTCGCCCGTCCTGTGGCGGAAGCTCCCCGGCGCCCGCTCGGCGGGCAGGGTGCAGTCGGTCGCCCTGCGCCTCGTGGTCGAACGCGAGATGGAGATCGAGGCGTTCAAGCCGCGCGAATACTGGTCCATCGTCGCGACCCTGGCGACGAAGGACGGGGCGATCTTCGAAGCCCGCCTCGTCGGCGCGGACGGCAAGCGCATCCAGCGCCTCGACGTCGGAAATGCCGAGGAGGCCGCGGCCTTCAAGCGCGACCTTGAAGCCGCGACGTTCCAGGTGGCGAGCATCGAGGCCAAGCCCGCCAAGCGCCACCCGCAGCCGCCGTTCACCACCTCGACGCTGCAGCAGGAGGCATCGCGCAAGCTGGGGTTGGCCCCGGCGCAGACGATGCGCGTCGCCCAGCGCCTCTACGAGGGCGTCGAGCTCGGCGGCGAAACGGTCGGCATCATCACCTACATGCGGACGGACGGCGTCGACATGGCGCCGGAGGCCATCGCCGACACCCGCAAGGTGATCGGCCGCGAGTTCGGGGACCGGTACGTGCCGGGGGCACCGCGCAAGTACAGCGTGAAGGCGAAGAACGCCCAGGAGGCCCACGAGGCGGTGCGTCCCACCGACATGAGCCGCCGGCCCAAGGACGTGGCCCGCCACCTCGAACCCGAGCAGGCCAAGCTCTACGAACTGATCTGGACCCGCACCATGGCGAGCCAGATGGAATCGGCCGAGCTGGAGCGCACCACCGTCGATGTCCACGCCACGGCCGGCGGGCGCCGGATCGACCTGCGCGCCACGGGCCAGGTGGTGAAGTTCGACGGGTTCCTCGCCCTCTACCAGGAGGGCAAGGACGACGAGGAGGACGAGGAGAGCCGCCGCCTGCCGAAGATGGAGGCGGGCGATTCCCTGCGCCGGGAGAAGATCGCCTCGACCCAGCACTTCACCGAGCCGCCGCCGCGCTACTCGGAGGCGAGCCTCGTGAAGCGCATGGAGGAGCTCGGCATCGGCCGTCCCTCCACCTACGCCGCGGTCCTCCAGACCCTGCGGGACCGGGAATACGTCAAGATCGAGAAGAAGCGGCTTTTGCCGGAGGACAAGGGACGCCTCGTCACCGGCTTCCTCGAAAGCTTCTTCAGCCGCTACGTCGAGTACGATTTCACCGCCGCCCTCGAAGAACAGCTCGACAGGGTCTCCAATGCGGAGATCGACTGGCGGGAGGTGCTGCGCGACTTCTGGCGCCACTTCTCGGCGGCGATCGGCGAAACCAAGGACCTCCGGGTCGCCGAGGTGCTGGAGGCGCTGAACGGCCTCCTCGGGCCGCACATCTTCCCCGACCGGGGCGAGGGCAAGGACCCCCGCGCCTGCCCGAACTGCAGCGAGGGGCAGCTGTCCCTCAAGCTCGGCAAGTTCGGCGCCTTCGTCGGCTGCTCGAACTACCCCGAATGCACCTATACCCGGCAGCTCTCGGCGACGGGCGTCAACGGTGAGGGCGACGGGTCGTCCGCCGATGGCGGGCAGCCGGGGGTGCGGGTGCTCGGCAACGACCCCACCACCGGCCTGCCGGTGACGGTGCGGGACGGCCGGTTCGGGCCGTTCATCCAGTTGGGGGATGCGAGCCCCGAGAAGGGCGCGGAGAAGCCCAAGCGCTCCTCCCTGCCCAAGGGGCTCTCGCCCTCGGACGTGGACCTCGACAAGGCGGTGGCCCTGCTGTCCTTGCCCCGGGAGATCGCCCGGCACCCGGAGACCGGCGAGCCGATCCTCGCGGGCATCGGCCGCTTCGGCCCCTACGTGCAGCACGGGCGGACCTACGCCAATCTCGGCCGGGACGACGACGTGCTGGAGATCGGCGGCAACCGGGCGATCGACCTGATCGTCGCCAAGGAGCAGGGCGGCGGGCGCGGCCGCCCGGCCGGCGATCCCGGCCGGTCGTTGGGCAAGGACGCGGAGAGCGGCAAGGACATCGTGGTGAAGGCGGGCCGCTACGGTCCCTACGTCACCGACGGCACCGTGAACGCGACGCTTCCCAAGAGCGCGAACGCCGAGGGTCTGACCCTTGAGGAGGCCCTGAAGCTGATCGCGGCCAAGCGGGAGGCCGGCGGGGGCAAGAAGGCCCCGGCCCGCAAGAAGGCGACGCCCCGCAAGGCCGACGGCGAGAAGAAGGCGCCCGCCAAGAAGCCGGCCGCCAAGAAGGCTGCGCCGAAGAAGAAGGCGGCGGGCTGAGTCCGGCGCCGCCGGGCTCAGATAAGAGAGGCGATCGCGGCGGCGAAGGTCGTCGCGAGGGTGGCGACGGCCAGGGCGGCCGCGGCGCTGACGGTCACGAACGGGGCGGCGCGCCGCTCGTCGTCATCGACGCAGCCGAACGCGGTCCCCGCCGCATCCGCGGATCGGATCAGGTCCAGGTGGCGGGCCTCGGTCGCGTCGTGGGACATCGGTCGTCACCCCTGCCAACGGTCAAGCTGTCGGCGCGCAAACGTGCCGGCGCACCGGCGGTTCCCCGTCCGGCGGGATCGCGCGGGGAACGTTAACCGTCGGCGCCCACCCTGAGAGGCTGCACCCGGCGCTCGCACGCCGCGGCGCAGCGTGGCAGAAAGGCCGGCGATTCCGCCCCGGCGGCTTTGATGTTTCTCTTTTGTTCCGTTATGCTGGCGAGATGAAGGCGCATGCTCCCAGACGCAAAGCTTCCCCCGTTCCGGTTGCCCCTGCCCGCGGGAGCGGTCGCGTGAGCGACCCGGCACGCGACCTGTTCGGCGCCGGGGCCAAGCCTCCGGCCGCCACCCCCGAGACCCGGCGGCGACTCACCGAGGCGGCCTCCCCCGTCTCCCTGGCGGCGGCCTCGGCCGAGACCGGCTACACCGCCTCGGACATCGAGGTGCTGGAGGGGCTGGAGCCGGTCCGGCGCCGCCCCGGCATGTATATCGGCGGCACCGACGAGCGGGCGCTGCACCACCTCTTCGCCGAGGTGGTCGACAACTCCATGGACGAGGCGGTCGCCGGCCACGCGAGCTTCATCGAGGTGGAGCTGGAAGAGGGGGGCGCCCTCGTCGTGACCGACAATGGCCGCGGCATCCCCGTCGATCCGCACCCGAAGTTTCCGGGCAAGTCGGCCCTCGAAGTGATCATGACCACCCTGCACGCGGGCGGTAAGTTCGATTCGAAGGTGTACGAGACCTCCGGCGGCCTGCACGGCGTCGGCATCTCGGTGGTGAACGCCCTGTCCGACGTGCTGGAGGTCGAGGTCGCCCGCAACCAGACCCTCTACCGGCAGTGCTTCTCCCGCGGCCACGCCCAGGGCGCCCTGGAGATGGTCGGCCGGGTGCAGAACCGGCGCGGCACTCGGGTGCGCTTCCATCCGGACGCGCAGATCTTCGGCTCGCTGAAGTTTGACCCCCGCCGCCTGTTCAAGATGGCACGCTCCAAGGCCTACCTGTTCGGCGGCGTCGAGATTCGCTGGCGCTGTGCGCCCCCGCTCGTCGAGGGCATGGAGGACGTGCCGGCCGAGGCGGTGCACCGGTTCCCCGGCGGCCTGTCCGACTACCTCGCCCGGGACATCGAGGGGAAGGAACTGGTCCTCGACACCGTCTTCGCCGGCAAGGTGACGAAGCCGGGCTCCCACGGATCCCTCGAATGGGCCGTGGCCTGGACGGTGGCCGACGACGGCGTGTCGCACTCCTACTGCAACACGATCCCGACCCCGGAGGGCGGGACCCACGAGGCGGGGCTGCGGGTGGCCCTGCTCAGGGGCCTGCGCGAGCATGCCGAGCGGGTGAATCAGGCCAAGCGCATGACCGCCGTCACCACCGACGACGTCATGGCCACCTGCGCCTCCATGCTCTCGGTCTTCATCCGCGAGCCGGAATTCCAGGGGCAGACCAAGGACAAGCTCGCCACCGTCGAGGCCCAGCGCATCGTCGAGACGGCGGTTCGGGACGCCTTCGACCATTGGCTCGCCGGCTCCCCGGCCCAGGCCAACAAGCTGCTCGACTGGGTGATCGACCGGGCGGAGGAGCGCCTGCGCCGCCGCCAGGAGAAGGAGGTCGCCCGCAAGAGCGCCACCCGCAAGCTGCGCCTGCCGGGCAAGCTCGCCGACTGTTCGGCCGCGGGCACGGCCAACTCCGAGATCTTCATCGTCGAGGGTGATTCCGCCGGCGGTTCGGCCAAGCAGGCCCGGGACCGGATGACCCAGGCGATCCTGCCGCTCCGGGGCAAGATCCTCAACGTCGCCTCGGCAAGCCGCGACAAGCTCGGCGCCAACCAGCTCATCGGCGATCTCACGCTGGCGCTCGGCTGCGGCACGGGGGCGAATTTCCGCGAGGCGGACCTTCGCTACGACAAGGTGATCATCATGACGGACGCCGACGTCGACGGCGCCCACATCGCCTCCCTGCTGATCACCTTCTTCTACCGGCAGATGCCGAAGCTGATCGACAAGGGGCACCTCTACCTCGCGATCCCGCCGCTCTACCGGATCCAGCAGGGGTCGAAGGTGGCCTATGCCCGGGACGATGCCGACCGCGAGCGGATCACCAAGACGGTGTTCAAGGGCGGCAAGGTCGAGATCGGGCGCTTCAAGGGCTTGGGCGAGATGATGCCGGCCCAATTGAAGGAGACCACCATGGATCCGAAGAAGCGCACGCTTCTCCGGGTCGCGATCCTCGAGGAGGCCCGTGAATCCACGGGCGACACGGTCGAGCGTCTGATGGGCAACAAGCCGGAGGCGCGCTTCACCTTCATCACCGAGCGGGCTGCCTTCGCCGAGGGCGCGAACCTCGACATCTGAGGCTTCGCGGGGCCCGACCTCGGGGCCCCGCCACTGCTCCCGCGCGCCCTGCTCTACTGAGCCGGGATCGCCTTGGCCGGATCGAAGGCCTGGGCCGCCGAGATCGTGTCCTTGCTCATCTGAAGGATCGCCGAGAAGCGGTCCCCGCCCGGGCGGAGGACCAGGGCGTCCGGCTCGACGGCGATTTGCTTGCTGCCGATCCCGAGGAAACCGCCGACGTCGATCACGACGGCCTTGAGCGAGCCGCCATCGGCCAGCAGCAGGTCGTTGATCTTGCCGACGCTGTCGCCCGCTAGGTTGCGCACCTCCACCCCGATCATGTGAGAGGCCAGGAAGGTCGCGGGCTTGAGGTGCTGACGCTTGGTCGCATCCTCCACGCTCCCCGCCTGCAACAGGCCCCCACCGCCCCTGCCCCCCGTGGTGGTGCCCGGACCCGTGCCGGGCAGGATCGTGTCCTTGCCGATCACGGTGGCGTCCTGGGCGAAGGCGGGGGCGCTCGCCAGGGTACAGAGCAGCGGCAACAGGGCGGCGAGGGACGAGCGCGACGTCATGCGTATGGTCTTCCGGTCCGGGGAGCCCGTCCGAGTGCGGGCGCCGGTCAATCGGCCGCCCCACATGCCGGTTCCGGTCCGTCGCGTCGCAGCGGGCCACCCGGAACGCGAAAAGCCCGGCCTTTCGGCCGGGCTTTCCGTGGTGCGAGGGGCCGCGGCGCGGGCCGCGGCGGGTTGGGTCTTAGTACGAGCCGAACTTGTAGTTCACGCCGGCGCGGACGACGGCGAACTCGGTGTCGCGGCGGGTGTTGGAGGGGCCGGAGATCAGGGTGACGCCCGGGGTGGTGGTGGCGACGGTGGAG
>NZ_JAKSXW010000021.1 GCF_022829405.1 Methylobacterium sp. J-076 | reverse complement strand
TGGTGGCAGAGAGGCCGGAGCGGGGAGGATTGAGGCATGAGTGGACGCTCGCCCAAACCGCAAGCGGCCCCGCCTCCCGGCACGCGGCCGACCCTGCGCTGCGCGATCTACACCCGGGTCTCGACCGAGCACGGACTCGACCAGGAGTTCAACTCCCTCGACAACCAGCGCGAGGCGGCGGAAGCCTACGTCCGCTCGCAGGCACACGAGGGCTGGCGGCTGCTCCCTGGCCGCTACGACGACGGCGGCTTTTCCGGCGGATCGCTCGAACGCCCCGCCCTGCAGCGGCTGCTGGCCGAGGTACGGGCACGGCGTGTCGACGTCATCGTCGTGTACAAGGTCGACCGGCTCACCCGCGCCTTGTCCGACTTCGCCAAGCTGGTCGAGCTGTTCGACGGGTACGGCGTCTCGTTCGTGTCGGTGACCCAGGCGTTCAACACCACCACAAGCATGGGCCGGCTCACGCTCAACGTGTTGCTATCGTTTGCCCAGTTCGAGCGCGAGGTCACCGGCGAGCGCATCCGCGACAAGATCGCCGCGAGCAAGCGCAAGGGGCTGTGGATGGGCGGCGTCGTACCGCTCGGCTACCGGGTCGAGGGCCGCGCGCTGCACGTCGTCGAGGAGCACGCCGCCCTCGTGCGGGCGATCTTCGCCGGCTACCTCGCCCACGGCACGGTGGCGGCACTCAAGCAGGACCTCGACGCGCAGGGCATCACCCTGCCAGCTCGCCGCGATGGGGTCGAGCGAGAGACTGGCGGGGGACCGTTCTCCCGCGGGCATCTGTACAAGCTGCTCGGCAACCCGCTCTACGTCGGACAGCTCCGGCACAAGGGGCAGGTCCATGATGGCCAGCACCCCGCGATCGTGGACGAGGCGACGTGGCAGGCCGTGCAAGACCGGCTTACGGCCAACCACCACCAGCACCATCGCAGTCGAGCCGTGAACGGACATCTCCTCGTCGGTCGCCTACGCGAGGCCGGGGATGAGTCGATGGTGCCGAGCCACGCTCAGAAGGGCGCGGTGCGCTACCGCTACTACGTCGCCCGCGCAGTCGGGCTGAACGGCAAGCGGCTACGCCTGCCCGCCGCACCGATCGAGGCGGTGGTCGTGGCCAGTCTGCGGAGCATCGCCGCACCGAGCCCGGCACCGCTCGATGATGCTGCCGTAGTCGCTGCCGAACTCGAAACGGTGACGGTGCACGCCGATCACCTCGTGCTGCGGCTTACTGGCGACCGCCCTCTCCTGTCGCTGTCCTTCACGCATCAGCCGCAGCGGCGCCGCCGGGCGATCATCGTACCGCCGGGCCGCGAGGGCGATCGGCTGCGGGCGATGAAGACGGAGGATCGCACCCGGATCCTGGCGAGCAT
>NZ_JAKSXW010000108.1 GCF_022829405.1 Methylobacterium sp. J-076 | reverse complement strand
GAGGGTGGCCCCCGAAAGGGGGTCGGGAGAGGGGCAGCGCGACGGTGCAGGACACGGCGCCCGGCGCGACCATTTCGGAGGCGTCGCTCCCCTCTCCCCCCCTGCTGCGCAGGGTACCCTCCCCCGCAGAGGGGGGAGGGGATCTCCCGGTGAGCGGGCGCCCTTCTGGCCCGTCTGCCACTCCTGAAGCCCGCCACGGGTCCCTCCCCCCTCTGCGGGGGAGGGTGGCCCCCGAAAGGGGGTCGGGAGAGGGGCAGCGCGACGGTGCAGGACACGGCGCCCGGCGCGACCATTTCGGAGGCGTCGCTCCCCTCTCCCCCCCTGCTGCG
>NZ_JAKSXW010000047.1 GCF_022829405.1 Methylobacterium sp. J-076 | reverse complement strand
TGGCGACCGCCCTCTCCTGTCGCTGTCCTTCACGCATCAGCCGCAGCGGCGCCGCCGGGCGATCATCGTACCGCCGGGCCGCGAGGGCGATCGGCTGCGGGCGATGAAGACGGAGGATCGCACCCGGATCCTGGCGAGCATTGCCGCGGGCCGGACCTGGATGGCGGATCTCGTGGCCGGGCGAAGCGTGGGCATCGAGGCGATCGCTCTGGTCGAGCAGCGCAGCGAGCGCTCGGTGCGCATGACGCTGTCCCTCGCTCTACTCTCCCCGCGCATAGTCCGGGCGATCGTCGAGGCGCGGCTGCCCCGAGGCATCGGCCTGCGCCATCTGTGCGAGTTGCCCCCTTCCTGGGATGCACAGGAACGCATCCTCGGCCTTTGATCCACATCCATCCTACTTGGGCATCCACGCGGCCGACGCGATCCGCCCAGGGTGATCAGGCGATCAGGCGAACCGCAATCCCGAGTAGTACCGCAGCCCCCAAGCAGCGCCGCCATGGGTTGACCCCGCGGAACACCTCATCGCCCGCCCAGTATGTGAGCGCGATCCAGGATGCGAGTTTCGCCCAGCCCCCGATGGCGGTGTCCTCTCCCGCGATCCAGGCGATGGCCTGCACGAGGCCGAACAGCCACAGTGGCGGGTTCGGCCACTGGCCGATCACGGCGCGTCCGCTGGTGCGGTCGCGGGAGAACCAATCAAGGGCCGCGAGCAGCGTCGCCGGAAACGGGGAAGTGGCCTGTTGATACCGGGCGCAGAATTGCCGGTGATCCGGTCCTGGAGACTCGATAGAGACCGCCCCTAACCGAGGCGCCCCCTCTAAACTACGGACAAACCCAGTGATTCTAGGACCACCACGCAGACACCGTATGCGCGCGCACGCCCTGGGGTGG
>NZ_JAKSXW010000044.1 GCF_022829405.1 Methylobacterium sp. J-076 | reverse complement strand
CGACCACAAGGTCAGCCTGTACTTCCTGAACGACGCCTATGACGGCACCGCCGCCACCGACCGCAACCTGTACCTCGACAGCGCCACCTACAACGGCGCGGCGGTCTCCGGCGGCAAGCTCGCCCTCATGAGCGCGGGGGCGCAGGCCCTGACCGTGCACGACACCGGCCCGGTGGCGACCCCGGCGCTTTTGAAGGCGGCCGCGACGCCGTTCACGATGAACATCGGTACGGGGTCGGACACGCTGGTCCTGAAGCTGAGCGAGGATGCCTACAAGGGCGACGCGCAGTACACGATCTCGGTGGACGGCAAGCAGGTCGGCGGCACCCTGACGGCCCACGCCTCGCATGCGGCCGGCCAGTCCGACACGATCACC
>NZ_JAKSXW010000040.1 GCF_022829405.1 Methylobacterium sp. J-076 | reverse complement strand
GGTCGAGGCGTATCATGGGTCCGGCGGGGGGATGGCGTGACAGGGGCGTGCGCCGCTATTACGGCATGGAGCGCCTTACCGCAAAGGCGGAGGTCGTGCATGGCAGGCATGGTTGCCGCAACGGGGACCCGGAGGGGGCCCACGGCGTTGCCATTCGCAACAAGCGAACGACGAGGCTGTTCGGCTGGTGGAATATGGGCATGGACCTGTCCATGCTCGCGATGGAATCCCAGGTGGTCGTGGTCCAGCGCGTCACGCTGATGGCGATGGGCGGTCCCGCGGCCCAGGGCGAGGCGCAGGAGGTGGTGACCGAGAAGATGGCGGCAGCCGGAGAGGCGGCCATGCAGGTGGCCACGGGAGCAGCGAACGGCGAGGTGGTGATCAGCTACCGGCGGACGGTCCGCGCCCACAGCCTGCGCCGCAGCCGGCGGTAGGGGATCCAGTCCGGATCACTCCGCCCGTCATGGCGAGCGCGCGCCCGTCGCCCGCGGCCCGGCCGAACGACCCTCCCCCGCACAGGGGGGAGGGCGTTTCGCGTCCTCAGTTGTTCGCCGTGCGGAACGTGTCGCAGGACTTGGTCTGGCCGCTCTTGTAGCCCGCCGTGAACCAGCGCTGGCGCTGG
>NZ_JAKSXW010000039.1 GCF_022829405.1 Methylobacterium sp. J-076 | reverse complement strand
TCCGGAAGGCGAAGAACGGGATCAGGACCGGCGGTCGGTCGGCCTTCGGGATGGCCTTGAGGCCGATCACCTTGCCGGTGGGCGTCCCGTCGTCGATCAGGCTGCCCGCAGGAGGAGGCAGGGCGATGACGAACCGGTTCGTCTCTCGGGCCTCGTCGGGCCACGCGAACAGGATCTCCCCGGCCGGGGCGCGGCTCTCCCAATGGCCCTCGATGGCGGCGATCTTGGAAGGCTGGTGCCGGACGACGTAATCGCCAGTCAGATGGCCGAAGAACAGTTGTAGCGGCACCAGAATCGCGGCGAGGCCGAGCCCCATGCGGACCATCGCCCGTGCCTCGGGCAGGTCGGTGCCGCGCAGCATGTACCACGCCCCGGTCGCCGCCACGCAGAAGCTCGTGGTGACGTAGGCGGCCAGGAGCATGTGCGGGAAGCGTACCCAGACCACGGAGTTGAACAGGATCCCGAACCAGTCGGTGGGCACGAACAGGCCATTAGGCTGCATCGTGAAGCCCACCGGATGTTGCATCCACGAGTTGTTCACCAGGATCCAGAAGGATGAGAGGCTCGTGCCGAAGCAGACCATCAGGCAGGCGAACAAATAGAACCACCGCGACACGCGGGCGCGGCCGAACATCAGCACCCCGAAGAACGAGGCTTCGAGGGCGAAGGCGGTGAAGCTCTCATAGCCCAGGAGCGGGCCCTGGATCGGGCCGGTCCGCCGGGCGAGTTCGCTCCAGTTGGTGCCGAACTGGAACGCCATGACGATGCCGGAGACCACGCCGAGGCCGAAGGCGACGGCAAAGATTTTTAGCCAGAAGTCGAACAGGCGGTCGTAGAGCGGCTGGCCCGAGGCCATCGCCCGGAATTGCAGGAAGGCGAGCCACGCTGCCAGCCCGACCGTGAAGGCTGGAAAGATGATGTGGAACGAGACCGTGAAGGCGAATTGGATCCGCGAGAGCAGCAACGCCGTATGATCCATGCATCCTCACTCGGGGTCGCTGATACGCCCCCTTCGCGCTGGCCGCTGGGCAAGCCCCATCGCTCAGCGCGCTGCGAGAGCCTTAGCGGGGTTGAAGGGCTCGGCGTCCGAGATCGCGTCCGTGCCCATGTCGAGAACCGCCGTGAACCGATCCCCGCCCGGCCGGAGGACCAAAGCCCCTGGCTCCACCGCGATGCGCTTGTCGTCCAGGCCGAGGAAGCGCGTGACGTCGATCACGACCGCCTTCACAGTGCCGCCCGTGACCAGCAGATCCTCGATCGTCCCGACGCGCCCGCCTGCGGTGTTGCGGACCTCGACGCCAATCATCTTGGAGGCCAGGAATGTCGCCGGCTTCAGGTTCTGTCGCTTGGCGGCATCCTCGGCATTGGCCGCTTCCATGAGTGGGCCGGGGGTCGCGCCGTGGACGTTCGTCCCGGGGCCGGTCCCGGGAACGACCGTGCCGGGGCCTCCAAGGTCGGCCTGCTGCGCGAGGGCCGGGGTGGCCACCGCGAGGGCGAGGATGGGCGCGCACAACCAGATGGCTCGCATGGGGCTCTCCTGAAGTTCGGCGAAGGAAAGGGTGAGCAAGGTTTCGAGAGGCGGATGCCGTCGTCGGCGCCCACCCCCCTGAGGCGCGCTTTGCGCAAGTCCATGCCCGTCATCGTCCCGGGCGCCGCACTAAAGGTGCCCAAGAGGCTGGCGGGGTGAACTGTGAGGCGATCGAGGCGTGGGTCGCCCGCCTACTTCCTGTTCTTGATCAGGCTATCGACATTCTTGTTGGCTTCCTTGTTTTCCTTCTGCTGGGCAGTGATCTGGCTCTTGGTGTCCTTCGCCGACATCTCGTCACGCTTGCCCTGAGACATCTCCTTGGGGGCAGCCATGGCCGGCGCCGCCGCCAGGAGGAAGGCGGCACACAGGGCAGCGCCCGTCGTCTTGTTGTTCATGGTCGTTTCTCCAGCGTTTTTGACAGAGCACGAAGTTCTTGCAAAATATTCCGTTCCCGGGCCCGCGATCACGAGCCTGTCATTGTGGATGACAATTCCGAGAAGATTTTAGCCCGCAAGACTTGCGGGTTACGCCATCGCCTCAGGCGTCTGCCCACCCCGCTACGGCGGGCCGCAGCGGGGGGAAGGTGGGCCGGCTCGGTGGAGCGCCGCCGGGTTCCCGGCTCGTCATGGCGTCATCCGCTGCGGCCTTATTCAAGTCCAGGGTTAGTTACTTGTTGGCCTTCCCGGCGGCGGTGGAGCCGGTCGTCTGCGACGAGGTCGCGTTCGCGGCCCCCGCCTGCTGCGGCACCGCGACGGCGTCGATCATGTCGAAGCGCACCGCGTCCTGGGCGGTCTTCAGGACGGCGTTGGCCTCGTAATATTTGCCCTGATTGATCAGCGTCGCCGCCTGATCGACATCCGAGATGGTCTTGTTCAGCGGCAAAACCGCCATCGTGAAATCGACATCGACATGGGCGAGCTTGAGCTTCTCCAGGGCGCCCTTCTGGTCCCCGTGCGCGAGGTTCTTGTTCGCTTCGGTGACCGCGGAGGCCTTCTCCGGTGTGGCCACGAAGTCGTCCCCCAGCGTCAGTTGCGCGTCGACGGGTACCCAGGCGACCTGCTCCTTCGACGCCGGCTTGGCCTCAGGCGTCGCGGCCTTCATCGCCCCCTTGTGGCCGGCGAGATCGGCCGGCGTCTTCAGATCGGCCTCGGCTTTAGTGAACTGAGCATCGTCGGTCTTCGCCTTGGCGAAGGCGGCCTGCGCCTTCGCGATCATGTCCTTGGCTTGGGCGGGGTTCGCTTCGAAGATGGCGAGGCGCGTCAGCTGAAGATCTCTGTAGCCCTGCGCCCCATCCTTCGACAGCTTGCCGACATCCTTGTCGATCATGCTCGTCTGTGGGGTGCTCTGCTGTGCAGCTTGTTCGGCGGCAAGGGCGGTGCCGCCGAGGATCGTCGTGAGCACGAGCGCTGCAGCCATGGGTCTGCGATAAGCCATTGTCCGTCTCCATCAGAGCACGAAACTCGGGATGTCGATTGCTTCGATCCGGTTGTCTCGTGTCGCAACAATAGCGTCATCTACTGCAATCTGCATGTACATTGGATTAAAATTAAGTAATGCAAGATGGATGGACGGGACAGGCTTTGGAGATACGCAATGCAATCCAGCGCGGGGTTGAGAAGGGAGCAGGCTTGAGCCACGTCGCTGGGCGATCCGATGGGAATGAATGATCGACGAGCGTTGGCGTCACCCCTGAAGCATTCAGCGCACATTCGTCTGTAGCTTTTTGGCTGGGCAGACTGCAGAGCCCGATTTCGCCGCCCGGTGTTATTGCTTTGTTCAGGACATCGCGCCAAGGCAGCGGAGGCCGCGCCTGATATCTCGCGCAAGGCTAGCCGATGCTGGAAACCATCCTTGTTGCCCATGCTCTATAGCGGGCGTAAAGCCTTCGGGGCCATATCGGGCGACTTGCGGATGTCCGCCGCTTCCGGGGTGGGTCGATTGACGTCCGCTCCGGAGCATCGCGAAGGCGAACTCGAACGACTGGGTTGGGTCGAAGGCGGAATGGCCGCTTGGGGTCGGAAGCGGGATGGCCGCTCAGGGTGGACTTCGGCCGGTCTGCTTCCGAAAGGCTGATATGCAAATCGGACGTCGGATACGAAGCAGCGACGCGAACCGGTCGCTTTCCAACGCATCCGGGTCGTGACACTCCCCCTCCATGAACAGCTTGCACAAATTGATCGGGTCGATCGCCCGCCGACGTCATTCGCTGGTCACGGATTACGGTGTCACGCTGCTGCTGGTCGGCGCCATGACGTTCGTCCGGTTCATGGCCCCGGCACATGTCGCACCGTTTCTGCTGTACATTCCGGTCCTGCTGGTTGTCACCCTTACTTTCGGCTGGCGTGCCGGGACGTTGGCACTGTCATTGTCCACTCTGATCGCCGCGTGGTTCTACACGCGCGATGGGATGCTCGACAGTGTCGACGTCGCCCTGCTGTGCCAATACGCGACGGTCGGCGCGACCATGGTGTGGATCTGCCACACGCTGCGCCGGTCCGTCGTGCAAAACGAAGCCACCCTGGAGCGGCTTAACGCAGCGAACCACGTCCTCGTCGACAGGGAGGCGGCATTGACGAGCGCCAATGCTGCGGCGGAGGCCGCCAAGGAAGCGGCCGAGCAAGCCAATGCGGCAAAGAGCGATTTTCTCGCGAACATGAGCCATGAACTCCGCACGCCGCTTTCCGCCATCATCGGCTACAGCGAGATGATGGGTGAGGAGATCGCGGACGGCTGCGATGCGTCGGACCTTGTGGCCGACATTGGCAAGGTCGAGCGCAACGCCCGTCATCTGCTCGGGCTCATCAACGATGTGCTGGACCTGTCGAAGGTAGAGAGTGGTAAGATGGAGGTCTACGCCGAGGATTTCTCGGTGGAAGACATGCTCCGCGACGTCGCAGGTTCGGTCGCAACCCTGGTCGGTAAGAAGGGCAACACACTGGAGGTGCAATTCGCCCCTGGGCTGGGCCGGATGCATTCCGATCTGACAAAGACGCGACAGGTGCTGTTCAACTTCCTGAGCAACGCGGCCAAGTTCACAGACAAGGGGACCATCACGGTTGCCGCCTCCCGCATCGCGGACGCCTCGGGTGGCAACCAGCTATCGTTCTCCGTCTCGGACACCGGAATAGGCATGACGGCCGAACAGGTATCGCGCCTGTTTCGCCGTTTCGAGCAGGCTGACGCCTCCACGACGCGCAATTTTGGCGGGACCGGGCTTGGTCTTTCGCTCACGCGTGCCTTCGCCGACATCCTTTTCGGGACCATTACGGTATCCAGCGTGCCCGGCCAGGGCAGCACCTTCACGTTCACTATGCCGGCGATCTATGTTCCATCCGTCGACGAGCAGGCCTTGCCCGATCCAGACGTCATCGGCGATGGCGGGGCAGAGGGCGACATCATTCTGGTCATCGACGACGATACGGATCAGCTCGCCCTCACGACGCGGTTCCTCCATCGCGAGGGCTTCCGGGTACGGACGGCCACGAACGGCAGGAGTGGACTCGACCTTGCCCGGGAGCTGAGGCCACGAGCCATCCTGCTGGACGTGATGATGCCGGGCGTGGACGGCTGGTCGGTGTTGAGCCAGATCAAGTCGGACGCGATGCTAGCTCCGATCCCGGTCGTGATGGTGACATCAGTCGACCAACGCAAGCTGGCGGCGTCCCTCGGCGCCTCGGACTACATGCTGAAGCCGGTCAACTGGGCTCGGTTCGGCAAGATCGTGAATCAGTTCAGGCTCGCGGAGCCGGACCGGCGCGGCACCGTACTCCTAGTCGAGGACGAGGCCATGACCCGCATGGCGATGCGCTCCACCCTAGAGGAGGACGGTTGGTTGGTCTTGGAGGCCTCTAACGGTGAGGAGGGCCTGCAGCAAGTGGCCGATATCAAGCCGGACGTGGTGATCATCGACCTGAACATGCCCGTTATGGACGGCTTCGGCTTCCTCGAAGGCGTTCGGGCTGTGCCCGGCTGTGCGGACATCCCAGTGCTCGTATTGACGGGCCGGGAGTTCTCGGCGGACGACCGGAGCAAGCTTCGCGGTGCCAGCCAAATCCTCAATTGTGGCGACCTGGCATTGGCGAGCCTAGCCGAAAGGCTAAGGGACATCACGGTCTAGCAGAGGGCGAGGATGGTTCAGTACGTAGACGTTGAAGCTATCTCAACGTCCGCTTCGGAGCATCTAATTTTGTAATCTGAACGACCGGGTAGGGTCGCCCAGGGTGGATTTGCGACGGTCTACTTTCGAGCAGGTGTTGGTAAAAGTAGACACTGTCGTCGCGCCCGTCCACGACCCAATGCGTGCCTTGGGAACGTCCACTCTCAGGAGGGGCGACAATGGAAACTCGGGTGAGGGCTCAACCTGCTGCATCTGCTCGGCATTCATCCGGCCGCCCAGGAACGGGTGCCTGGCCAGGACGACGTCGATCTCGTGCAGGTCGTCCGAGGTCAGTACGATCTTAGTCGCGCCGAGGTTCTCCGCGAGGTGTGCGGCGTTGCGGGTGCCGGGGATCGGCACGACGAAGGGCTTCTGAGCCAGCAACCATGCCAGGGCGACCTGGGACGGCGTCGCGCCTTTCCTGGTGGCGAACTCGGCCAGGAACGCCACGATGGGCCGGTTGGCCGCTAGGCTCTCGGGGCTGAAGCGCGGGAAGCCCGAACGCATGTCGGCCTTCGGGTCGAACCCGGTCCGCTCGTCGAACCGGGAACCGTCATGTTCGACACCGTGCAGGAAATCGCCGGGCTGCAGGCCTCGCGCATCTGCCAGTTCGTTGTGCAGCGCGCTGCCGACCCGGCGCAGGACGAGATACTGATCTCGTTCGCGCGCCTGTCGCGTCGTCGGTAGCTGAAATTGCCCTGGGCCTGCGGGAATGCTCCGGCGTGGCCTGTGTCGAGAACGTCGAAGGCGATCTGTAGCCATCCCAATGACTTGGCCACGCAACCGCCCTCCACGGTGGTCGTTGTTCAACACGGCAGATGGAGAGGCGGCTAATGAAATCTGTGATGCGCGCACTGCTCATCCTGGCTCTTGCCCTCGGCCTGATCGGCCCCGCCTGGGCGAAGAAAGACAAGCCGGGGGCAGATTGGATCCTGGCCGAGCAGGTGAAGCAGACGTTGATGGCGGCGGGCTACTCCAGCATCACCGAGTTGGAGGCCGATGACGGCCATTGGGAAGGCGAAGGTCTGAAGAATGACGTGAAAATGGAGTTCCACGTCGATTCCAAGACGGGCACCATCACCAAAGAGAAGCCCGACAAGGACTGATGAGCAAGGCCGCGAAGCTCGCCTCCGCCAAAGCGAAAATTGAGCAAAAGGGAAAGCGCACGGCGTACTTGATCGCCGTGCATCAGGAGCGACAGCCCGTACGCGTCTATGCGGTCATGGACGTGTCAGCGGACCTCGCTGTCGCGCAGGTCGCCGCTCTGGCGACGGATGCCACGAAGGTCGAGATCGTCGGCAGCCTATCGCGCAACCTCGCGCGGCAACTTAGCCTCCCGCCCGGTCAGATCCGCTTGGTCTGAGCGCCCCGGAATGTCTTACGAGAGGACGAACCCGGAGAGAGCGTAGACCAACGCCCCCACCAGGGCCGCGGCGGGCATCGTGATTACCCAGGCCACGACAATGCCCTGCGCCACGTTCCACCGCACCGCGGAGACCCTACGCGCTGCCCCAACACCGATGATCGCCCCCGTGATGGTATGGGTGGTCGAAACCGGGATCCCAAATGCCGTCGCAGCGAAAAGGGTGAGCGCTCCGCCGGTCTCAGCGCAGAAGCCTTGCACCGGCGATAGTCGCGTGATCTTCGAACCCATCGTGTGCACGATGCGCCAGCCGCCGAGCAGCGTGCCGAGCGCCATGGCGGACTGGCAAGACAGGACAACCCAGAGCGGTACATGGAATGTGCCACTCTCTTGCCCGTGGGCGTAGAGGAGCACGGCGATGATGCCCATCGTCTTCTGCGCATCGTTACCGCCATGCCCGAGGGAGTAGAGCGAAGCGGAGACGACTTGAAGCTTTCGGAACGTCCCATCCACCGCAGCCGGCGTGGACCGGACGAACAGCCAGGACACAATCAGCACGAGGAGCAGTGCCAACGCGAAGCCCAGGGCTGGCGAGAGTACGATGGCCGCACTGGTCGTGAGGACTCCCGGCCAGACCACCGCCCCGAGACCCGCCTTGGCGATGCCGGCACCGAGCAACCCGCCGATGAGCGCGTGCGAGCTGGAGGACGGGATGCCGAGGTACCACGTCAGCAGGTTCCAGCTGATGGCGCCGCCGAGCGCTCCAAGGATGACCCGGTCGTCTACCACCGCGACATCCACGATGCCGGAGCCGACCGTCCCGGCCACGTGTAGCCCGAAAACCAGGAAGGCGATGAAGTTGAAGAAGGCCGCCCAGAAGACGGCGTAGCGGGGGGCCAGCACCCGCGTCGAGACGATGGTCGCGATCGAGTTCGCTGCGTCGTGCAAACCGTTCAAGAAGTCGAAGAACAGTGCGACGGCGATGAGGCAGATCAGGAGTGTCACGGCGGCGGCTCAAACGTGCTCGACCACGATACTGCTGATCTCGTTCGCGACGTCCTCGAACCGGTCCATGACCTTTTCTAAGTGATCGTAGAGTTCGGACCCTACGACGAAAGCCATGGGATCCTGGCGAGAGGCCCGGAACAGCGCCTTAAGGCCAGCCTCGTGCAGATCGTCCGCGCGGCCCTCCAACTGGATGACACGTTCGGTCAGGGCATTCAGGGCGGTCGCGTTCTCGTTGAGAGAGCGCAGCTTCGGCAGAGCCTCGGAGATCACCGAGGCGGCCTCCTGAATGACGACGCCCATCTCACGCATCTCGGGCTCGAAGCGTGTGACCTCGAAGAGGCGGACCGCCTTGGCCATCTTGAGCATCTGGTCGATGGCATCGTCGAGGGAGCCGACGAGCTTCTGGATGTCGCTGCGGTCGAACGGTGTGATAAAGGTTCGCCGAACCGTTTGGAGGGCCTCGTGTGTGATAGCGTCGGCCATGTCCTCATGCATGGCGATGGCCTCGCAGGCCTGTGCGAGTTCCTGTGTGCCGTCGAGAAGGCTTCGAAGGGCCGCCGCACCATCGACCAGTGTCGCAGCATGTCGTTCGAAGAGATCGAAGAACCGATCCTCCTTCGGCATCAGCGCGCGGAACCACCCCAGCATGCTGCGCTCTCTTCCACGGACGGAAACGGAAACGTTAGCCGGGATAATAATCGTGTCCCAGTACAGTTCCGCGATAGGTGCGCCGCCGACGGGTCACTCGGCCGAGTCGTACCACAACGTGCCGGCCCGGCGCGTCGGCTGACCGGTGTCACCCGTATGGTTGACGCCATCCATCACAGGCACCTCGGGAAAATCGAACGGGCTCACACCGTCCAGGCAGGCTACGTTGACGGCAAAGAGGGCCTGATCCGAACGCCGTTGGTGATGCGTGTAGATCCCGCAGCGGGAACAGAAGAAGTGCTGTGCGGACCGGGTGTGGAAGCGATAGCTCGTCAGTGCCTCCTCGCCCTCACGGATCGAGATCCCGCCCGCCTCCGCCATGACGACGACGGCCCCGCGCATCCGGCAGAAGGAGCAGGTGCAGCGGCGGATCGAGCGACAATCCGTCGCTGAGGGTCACATCGAAGCGGACCGCGCCGCAATGGCAGCGCCCGGCGATCGTCGTCATGTCAGGGGTCTCGTTGGGGTAGGGTTCTGGAACTCGAGCCGGGGCGCCAGGGCGAGCATCAGCGGGACGACTCCCAGCGCCGTGGCGGCGGCCGCCATCGACGCCCAGTGCGGCCCAACGGCATCGCCGAGGGGACCGTAGAGCAGCGGCGTCGCCAGCGCGCTGCCCCCGAGCGTGCACGTGTAGAAGACGGCGAAGGCCCGCTCGACCTGTCCGCCGGGCGCGAGGTCCGGAACCGTCCCGTACAGAACGGACGATGTGCCGTTCAGCATGAGGCCGAGCAGCGGCAACACGACGAGGGCGGGGGTCAGCGGCAAGGCGACGACGGACAGGATCGCGCTGGCTGTTCCGATCTCCGTCGCGATCACGCAGCGCGTCACGCCGATCCGCTCGCCGAGCCGGCCGAAGGCGGTCTTGCCGAGTGCGCCGCCAACGGCGACTAGGGCGAAGGCGACGCCCACGAGCGACAGCCCCGCCCCCTTCGCTTGTAGCAGGAACGGCAGGTAGATGAGGAAGGCCGGGCGTGCGGCGTTATCGAGCATGCCGATGGCCACGAGGAGGCCGAAGCCCGGTCTCCCTCCGTGATGCACCCCGCCCGCCGCAGCGACCGCCCTGACCGGGCGGTCCGCTTGCGCGGCGGGTTCGCGCGGGAGCAGGAGGTTGACGACGAGCGCGACGGCGAAGCCGCCGCCGGCCATCAGCCAAAGGACCGGCCGCCAATCGGCGTGGACGAGGAGGAAGCCGACGAGGGGCGGAAGGGCCGCCTTCCCGAGATCTCCTGTGAAGTTGTAGGTGCCGAGGGGGCCGCGCGAGGCGGTCCCGTAGGCGCGGGCAATGACGGCGGAGGCGAGCGGGTGCTGCGTGCTGCTGCCTGCCCCTGACAAGACCAGGGCGATACAAAGACCGACGAGGCCGCCCGAGGCGCCGGCGAGGCCGTAGCCCCCCGCGCCGAGCACTGTCCCGAGGGTGAGCACGGTGCGCACGCCGAACCGGCGGGCGAGCGCAGTCGCCGGCATCTGCAGCCCGGCCAGCGCCCCGACATAGAGTGAGCGCAGTACCGCGAGGGCGATGTAGCCGAGCCCGAACTCCGCCTGCCAGACCGGCAGCAGCACGTAGATCATGTCGGTGTAGCCATCGTGGAGGGCGTGATTGAGGCCGACCACGATCAGTGAGCGTTTGGCTGACCGGCCGGAGTCGGTTTCCGAGCTGAGGACCGCTGCCGGGGGTGTCTGGGGAGGGGTGAGCATGGCCGGGAGGATGAACCCCCTCCCCGCATCGCCACAAACGCCTTATGCTGACGCGCATGTGAGGAAAGCTGACGCATGCACCGCCGTCTGCCGCCGCTCAACGCGTTGAAGGCCTTCGAGGCCGCTGGCCGGCATGCCAGCTTTACCCTGGCGGCGGAGGAGCTACGCGTCACCCATGGGGCGGTCAGTCGACACGTGCAGACGCTGGAGGCGTGGCTTGGAACTCCGCTGTTTGAACGACACAACCGGCGCGTGGTCCTGACCGAGGCGGGACGGAGCTACCTCCCCGAGATCGGCGCGGCCCTCGACCGCATGGCGCTGGCCACCGCCAGGCAGGTCGAGCGCGGACGTACGCAAATTTTGCACGTGAACGCGTTGGCGACGTTCACGCTGCGCTGGCTGATCCCGCGCCTCTCCCTGTTTCAGCGCGCCAATCCCACCATCGAGATCCGGCTGACGACCTCCAACGTGCCGCTCGCCCGGATCGTCGAGCCATTCGACATCGCGATCCGGGGCGGACCGGACGCCCGGCCGGGCTTCGTCGGGCGGCAATTCCTGACCGAGCGGCGCATTCCCGTCTGCAGCCCAATCTTGCGGCAGCACGGGCCGCTGGCGGAGCCGGGGGACCTCATCGGGCACACGCTCCTGCACTCGGCGACCATGCCTGAGGTCTGGCCGCACTGGCTGCAGGCAGCGGGCGTCCCCCACTTGAACCCCCAGGCCTCTGTGACGCTGGAGCACTTCTATCTGACGCTTCAGGCGGCGCTCGACGGGCTCGGTGTGGCGATGGGACCGGAGCGATTAATCGCTGACGACGTCGCGGCAGGCCGGCTGATTCTGCCGTTCGATGGCCCAACTTTGCCGGCTCGTTGCTACCATACCTACGTCCCAGAAGCCCTCGCCGATCAGGCCGCAGTCCGCGCCTTCTGCGACTGGCTCTCAAACCTGTCCTGAGCGGCATCGCCAGCAGCATCCGTCAGGGCTTCTGGGGGATGTCTGCTATCGAGCGCGACAGATCCGGGTCATAATGACTGTCTTGGGTCGAAGGCCGAATGGCCGCTTGGGGTCGGGAACCGTCCGTCCGCTTAACGACCGGGTCGGGTGGATTTCCGCTAGTCGGCTTTCGGGCCGCAATGGGCGAAAACGGACATCGCCGCCGCGCCCGTTCACGATCCATTGCAGACGGCCGGAAGGTCCGCTCTCTGGATTTTACAACCGCCACAGGTACGTGACTTGTAAGGTTCTCTCTTACACGGCACAGTTCGATCATGCCTGTGCGCAGAACCATCACCGTCTCGATCACCCAGGAGCAGGACGACCTGATCCGGGCGTGCTTAGTATCCGGACGCTATGCCAGCGCCAGTGAGGTCGTACGGGCTGCGTTGCGCTCCCTTGGGCGGGACGAGGTGCGGGACTTGGCTGATCGTGCCAAACCGGCGATCCCTGAAAGCCGGGCCTGAGCCATGGGCAGCAACGCCAAGGCTTACCCCGCCTCGACGCCATCGGTCCCGCAGTTGATCGGCGGCGGAGAGATGGGCCAGCGCGTCCGCGAGACGGATTGGTCGGCAACCGCTCTCGGTTCGTACGAGGCGTGGCCTCAGTCGCTCCGGTCGATCCTTTCGCTGGTGCTGAACGCCTCCGGCATCGCCGCGATCTTTTGGGGTCCGGAGCAGCTGCTGCTCTACAACGATGCCTACGGCCTGGCACTTGGCGACCGACACCCGTGGGCGCTCGGCCGCCCGATGGCGGAGGCATTGACCGACATAGCCCCCGTCCTGGGACCGCAGGTGGCGGAGGTGCTCCGCACGGGCGCGGGCTTCGCCATCGAGAACCTGACGCTGGTCATGCACCGCCACGGCAGGGACGAGGAGACTGCTTGGACCTATAGCTTCTCGCCCGTCCAGGGTGAGACCGGCGGCTTCGCGGGCGTGTTGCTCCTCGCAATCGAGATGACCGGGCGCAAGGCGGCCGAGCGGTCCGCCGAACAGGCGAGGACCCGGCTGGAGACGGCACTCAGGGTCGCGAGGCTCGGTGCGTTCGAGTGGGACGTCTCGACCGGCGCCTTCGAACTGAATGCCCGGAGCCGTGAGATCTTCGATCTGCCGCAAGAGGGACAGATGTGGGCGGCAGACGTTTTCGCGCGCATAGCCCCTGATCATCTGGATCGAGTGCAGGCCGAAATCGTAGCCGCGATGGCGCTCCTCGACGCCACTGATGCCGGTGGTGCCGAGCACTCGATCAACTTCAGCTACGACATCGTACACTCAGATGGGTCGCAGCGCTCTATCGATAGCAGCGCCACCCTTCTCCGGAACCCCGATCGCACGCCCCGTGTGCTGGGCTCTTTCAACGACGTGACGGACCTGAGGCGGGCCGAGGCACGGTTGCATGAGCGTAACGCTACGCTTGAGCAGCACGTCGCCGAGCGAACGGCCGAGCGGAACCGGATGTGGGAGACCTCGCCCGACCTCATGGTCATCATCGACTTCGAGGGGACGTTCCGGCGCGTGAACCCAGCTTGGACGACGGTGCTCGGCTACAGCGAGGAGGAGCTGGTCAATCATCACGTCAATGAGTTCGTCATCCCCGACGATCACCGGGAAACGACGGAAGCCTACGAGCTCGCCGCGGGGGGCGGCCTCCCAAGGATTGAGAACCGCTACCGGCACAAGGATGGTTCGGTCCGCTGTGTCTCATGGGTTGCCGCCCCGGCCGGCGACATGACCTATGCGACGGGACGGGACATCACCATTGAGAAGATGCAAGCTGAAGCATTGGCGCAGGCGGAGGAGGCGTTGCGTCAAGCCCAGAAGATGGAGGCGGTTGGCCAGCTCACCGGCGGCGTGGCGCACGATTTCAACAACCTGCTGACCATCATCCGCTCGTCGGTCGACTTCCTGCGCCGTCCGGATCTTCCCGACGTCCGCAAGGAGCGCTACCTCAACGCCGTATCCGATACGGTGGACCGGGCCGCCAAGCTGACGGGCCAGCTTCTCGCCTTCGCCCGGCGCCAGGTCCTCAAGCCGGAGGTGTTCGACGTGGCCGCCAAGTTGCGCGGGGTCGCCGACATGCTCGACACCCTCACGGGTTCCCGCATCCACGTCAGCCTGGAAGTGCCCGACGAGCCTTGCTACGCCCGTGCCGACGTCAGCCAGTTCGAGACCGCGCTGGTCAACATGGCAGTCAACGCCCGTGACGCGATGGATGGCGAGGGCCGCCTCGTGCTGCGCTTGTTCGCCGATGCCCCGAAGCCGCAGATCCGGCTCCATGCGGCATCGAAGGTCGACTTCGTCGCCCTGTCCGTCACCGACACGGGCACTGGCATCGCATCCGATCAGCTCGGACGTATCTTCGAGCCGTTCTTCACCACCAAGGGGGTCGGTAAGGGCACCGGCCTCGGCCTCAGCCAGGTATTCGGCTTCGCCAAGCAATCGGGCGGCGACGTGGACGTGGACAGCGTGGTCGGCAAGGGCACCACGTTCACGCTCTACTTGCCGCAGGAGGCCGCGTTTCCGGCAGGAGCGATGGACGCGGATGCTAAGCAGGCGACCTCCCCTGGCGGCGCGGGGCAGCGCGTGCTCGTGGTCGAGGACAACGTCGAGGTCGGGCAGTTCTGCACGCAGATCCTTGAGGATCTGGGCTACGTCACGGAGTGGGCCGCCACCGCCGAGGAGGCCCTGGATCGGTTCGGGTTGGACGGGGGCGGGTTCGACGTGGTGTTTGCGGACGTGGTGATGCCGGGAATGGGCGGCGTCGCCTTGGCGGAAACCCTTCTTGAGCGGCTACCGGCCATGCCCGTGGTGCTGACGTCGGGCTACAGCCACGTGCTCGCCCGCGAGGACGACCATGGTTTCGAGGTGCTTCACAAACCCTACTCGGCCGAGCAGCTCGGTCGCATCCTGCAACGGGTGACGTCGAAGGCGTCCACTCCGGCATACAAGGTCGCGTCGTGATGGACCGGTTTCCGCCCCAGCACCCCGTGGCCGACCCCGACCGCCTCGCCGCCCTCGACGCATGCGGCATCCTCGATACCACGCGTGAACCGGGGTTCGACGGAGTAGTGCTGCTGGCCCGCATGCTCTGTGCGGCACCTGTGGCGCTGGTCAGTTTCGTGGCCGAGGACCGCCAGTGGTTCAAGGCTCGTTCCGGGTTCGGTCCGACGCAGACCCCGTTGAGCCAATCGGTGTGCGCCTATGCGCTGCAGCAGCCGGGCTTGTTCGTCATCCCCGACCTGACGGCGGACATGCGCACCCGCGACAACACCCTGGTGACGGCCAAGCCGAACCTGCGGTTCTACGCGGGGGCACCGCTGCGTATGGCGGATGGTTTCGCCCTTGGGACCTTGTGCGTTCTGGACACGCGGCCGCGCCCGGACGGGCTGTCGCAGGAGCAGGCGGAGGGCCTTCAGGCCTTGGCGGCGCAGGTCGTGACCCAGCTTGAGCTACGGCGCGCGCTGACCGCCGCCAAGGCAGAGGTCTCCGCCTTGAAAGCGAGCATCGCCGCTGCCTGACTGCCGTACCCTATGACCAACGAATGTCCGCTCTCGGGAGGCGCCGATACCGAAATATACGGCCGGATTGGGTCGTTATCGGAAGGGCGGCTTAGGGTGGTTTGCTGCCTGTCCGCTGCTGGTCGTAACGGGTTCGAAGCGGACACTGCGAATGTCCGGTTGAGGAGCATCTCATGCCGATCGAGCAAGTCACGATCCGGACGCGCGACGGCGTTTGCCCTTCACACGTCGTGACCCCTGCAAGCGGCGGACCATGGCCGGCGGTGTTCTTCTACATGGACGCAGGTGGCATCAGGCCGGCGATGCTCGACATGGCTCAGCAACTGGCTGACGCTGGCTACATCGTCCTGTTGCCGGATCTCTTCTACCGCTACGGACCCTACGGGCCATTCGTGCCGAAGGATGTGTTCGCGGGTGACTTTCGCGCAGTCCTCGGGCCGCTGATGGCCACAACAAGCCTCTTGAAGGCCGCTGAAGATGCAGTGGCCATACTGGCTTACCTCGACACGCGCGACGACATCGAAGGCCTCAGGATCGGGGTGGTGGGCTTCTGTATGGGTGGCGGGATGGCCTTGGCCACAGCGGGAACCCATCCCGAGCGGTTCGCCGCGGCTGCCAGCTTTCACGGGGGCAATCTTGCGACCGATGCGCCGACGAGCCCCCACCTGTTCGCGGCCAAGCTGAAGGCGGAAGTCTACATCGGTGCGGCGGAGAACGATGGCAGCTACCCGCCCGCAATGGCCGAGCGGCTAGAGGGGGCTCTAACGGAGGCTGGCGTGCGGTTCACAACGCGGACGTATCCGGCCGCGCATGGCTGGATGATGCCGGACTTCCCTGTCTTCGACCCTACTGCAGCCGAGCAGGGCTGGAGCGCAATGCTTGAGCTCTTTGGCCGGACCCTGCATCGCAGCGTGTGATGTCGCGTTCGCTGATCCAGCGTCCGCTTACTGGCAGACCGTGAAATGGCTTCAACGGCGAGGCTGGGTCGGTAGGAGGCCGTCCGCTTTTCCGGCCGCCCGTCTCCGAAGCGGCCGTTCCGCTTACGGCCAGATCTGGTCGCGTTGGTGCGCGTCACTGAACGGCTGAGTTGAGTGGGAAACAGTCGGTCTGCTTCCGAGACGGAATTTGGGTAAGCAGACATGCTGCGTACCCGCTCGCGACCCTTGGCAGCTGTGCAGACACCCCAAGGGACTCTCCGAGAGCAATCCTGTTGTTGCGGCCGTTCAGAGTGCCCCCAGATCCAAGCTTTCTTACGCCTTGCGTGCGACCGTATCGGCCTGGTCGTTCCGGCCGGGGCCATCCTGGTGTCGAGGCTGGGAGGGCGGGAACGGTTGGTTTCCGCCCCTCGGACGGCCTAGGCGTACGCCCGCGAGCAACCCACGGCGGGTCATTCCATCGGTCCAAGCCCGGTCGTGGACGACCATGCCGAGCAGCCAATGACGAAGATTTTTGTCGAGTTGACGAAATCCGTCATCGCGCTACACTCGATGAATGACGAATGGTCCTTCAGCTCCTGCCGAACCGAAGTCTCGCCTGCGTCGGGCCTATGTCGGGCTCGTGGTCGAGGTGTTCCGGCTCAACGGCGACCAGCTCGCCATCGGGAACGCCCTGGGCGCCGGCCTCGGATTGACCAGTGCGCGTTGGCAGGTGCTGGGCACGATCTCCCTCTCCCCCGTCCCGCTGCCGGTGGCCCACATCGCCCGCAACATGGGGCTGGCCCGACAGGCCGTGCAGTATTCCGTGGACGAGATGCGGGCGGACGGCCTCGTCCGCCTGGAACCCAACCCGCACCACAAGCGCGCGATGCTCGTCGCGATGACCGAGAAGGGCGAGGCGGCCTATCGCGACGCGAGCGAGAGACACGGACGCTGGGCCGAGACCTTAATGGCCGATCTGCCGCTGGAACGGATCGAGGCCGCAAGCGAGTTGCTGCGCGAAGTCCAGCGCCGCATCGCGAGTTCCACCGACACTCCGGCCGCCACTAGGATCAAGGAGACCTGAGATGCCGAAGTTCGTCGAGATGGGCCAAGCCGTCACGCTGGGCGATCAATTGAAGTCTGAGGAAGGGCCGGTGATCCTGATCAACACGTTCGTCGTGTCCCCGGACGATGCCGAAAAACTGCTTGCAGTCTGGACGGGTGATGCCGGCCTCATGAAGGCGCAGCCGGGCTTCATCTCCACGCAGCTGCATCGTGGCATCGCGGGGAGCGGTGTCTTCCTGAACTACGCCGTGTGGCAGTCGGTGGCCCACTTCCGGTCCGCCTTCTCGAACCCCGAATTCCAGGCCAAGCTCGTCGACTACCCCGAGGGCGTGACGATCAGCCCACACCTGTTCACGAAGGTCGAGATCCCCGGCATCTGCACCGCCTGACCGGGAGCGACGACAGCGACGGCGCCATGTTCGACGGCGCTGGGCAGACGACAGCCGGCCGCTTCCGGGATCCCTCGGTGGCGGCAAAGCGCTCGGGATCGAGGGAGGGAACCGATGGATCAATCCAGCCTGCAGAAATTCGTCGACGAGGCGATGATCCGTAACGTGATCGCCCGCTACGCCGACGTCGCCACCAGGGCCGATTACGAGAGCTTTCACAGCCTGTGGACGGACGAAGGCGAGTTCATCATCGGCGAGGCGCCGAAGGAGCACCATGCGACCGGACCGGCGGACACCGTCGCCCTGTTCCGCAAGCTGCGCGCCAACAAGACGTTCTTCGTGCAGTTCGCGCTGCCCGGCGTGATCGACATCGACGGGGACGAGGCCACCACACGCACGTTCATCCATGAGAGCACGCAAGGGCCTGACGAGACCTACTACCGCTGCCATTGCATCGCGTTCGACCGGCTGCAGCGGTCGGGTGAGAACTGGCTCTTCAGGAGCCGGTCCTTCCAATATCTGTGGCTCGACACCGGGGCCTTCTCCGGGAACGGATTTCCGCTCTTCCCGACTGGATCCGGCAACTGACGTCTTCCGGCGGGCGTAGCGTCGTGACCGTCGTCAAGAAGGGCTGCCGGTTGCAGACGTCCCGCGAGCGTTCGATCCTGCCACGGGATTGCGGCCTCACCGGTCATGGGGGCCGTGCGAGGTCGACGGGCTCGGCTCCTCGTGCCTAAGCTGTTCGAGATAGGCCCGTAGAAGGGAAGCCCGTCGCGGGCGGAAGCTGCCGGCGCCGGTGCGGGCGTCCCTGATGCGGTCCAGCCGGAACATGCGAAACGCCTCGCGCAGCAGGCACCACGCCAGGACGACCGAACGCCGCTCGGTGTACACGAGGGCGAGCGGCAGGATCGTGCGCTCCGTGTCGGCCCCGTGCTCGTCCGTGTAGTTGAGAGTGAGCCTCTCCTCCCGCCAGCAGGCCTCGCGGATCAAGGCCGTGTCCGGGGTTGCGGCATGCCGGGCCTCGGGCCGGTAGACCTTGGATACGGCATGCAGCAGGTACTGCTCGCGCTCGTCGGTCAGTGTGGCGGCGACCTTGGCCAGCACCGAGGCCGAGGCCTTCGCAAGGTCCGGATCGCCCATGGCACCGACTGCGGCCATGCCGATCGCCAGCGCCTCGGTCTCCATGCGGTCGAAGGTCTGGGGCGGTAGGGCGACGTCCTCGGTCAACCGATAGCCGTAGCCCCGCTCCCCCTCGATCCGAGCCCCGGCCGCGCGCAGGCTTTCGATGTCCCGGTACAGGGAGCGGAGCGACACGCCCGTCTCCTCGGCGAGGCGCCGGGCCGTGAGCGGTGCCGGCAGCACGCGCATGGCGTGCAGCAGACGGAAGAGACGGTCGCTCCGCGCCATCGCGCAACTGCCGGGTTCTGTCAGGTGAGCGTTGGTACAGTCCGGTCATGGGGCTGGCAACGACCCCGACCGGAAGCGGAGACGACCATGACCGTGCAGGTGACCACACATCTCAACTTCGACGGCCAGGCACGAGAGGCGCTGGCCTTCTACGCCGCCGTCTTCGGCGGCGAGCCCACCCTCGTCACCTACGGCGAACTGGCCGGCGTGACGGACCCGGAGCAGGCACGGAAGATCATATGGGGGCAGGTCGCCTCCGAGGGCGGTTTTCGCATCATGGCCTACGACGTCCAGCCCGAGCGCCCGTGGCATCCCGGCGAGAACGCCTTCTACGTGTCCTTGCGCGGCTCATCCCCGGACGAGATCACGGCGTATTGGGCTGGCCTCGGCGTCGGCGCCACCGTGCTCCAGCCCCTCGGACCCTCGGCGTGGTCGCCCCTGTACGGCATGCTCAAGGACCGTTTCGGGGTCACCTGGGTCGTCGACGTCGCCCCGGTCTGATGCCAATCGGCATTTCGTCACGCAGTTGACCAACCTGCATGGGCGATCGCGACCATAGTGATGACGTCAGGTCTTATGTCCGCTTACCGAACCTTCGGACGACCTCCTGGATGACCGAAGAGGGTCGGTAGGAGGCCGTCCGCTTTTCCGGCCGACCGTCTCCGAAGCGGCCGTTCCGCTTACGGCCAAGTCCGGCCTCGCTGGTATGGGCCTCTGAATGACTGAGGTGGGTGGGCTTTTACCGTTCCGCTTTCGGGCACAAAATCGGACACAGTAGACGCTTGGCGATTAGCTGAGATTAGCTGGTCCGCTTCGAAGAAGGTCCATGGGAGCAGCGGACACGGGCTACATTGCTGTACGAACTACTCGACCAATTTAGTCGCATGATGCCCGTGACTTGCAACGTGTTGCACGCAGTGCGCCACCAAGATCGCCTGGAGCTTAATGGCAGACGACAGCACGACTTCGTCGAGCAGCTCACAACGTGCAGCTGGGTAGCTCCGCATCGATCTGCTACGGAAGGTATCTCACTTCAAATTTTCGGGATTGCTATTCCGTACGTATGAATGCTCACTTGCCATGTTTTGTGCTTTGCACCATGTGCCTTTGCAACGCAGCGGAATAGGATCTCGAAGGTGACTACCGAAACTCAGGGGACGCGCCCCGAGCATATCGAACTCATCAGCGACCTCGTCGCGGCTTATGTCTCCAACAACCATGTGGCTCCGGCCGATCTCCCCGCCCTGATTGCAAGCATTCATGCCTCCATCAGTGGCCTAGGCACTGGCACTGCGGTCACGCCCGTCGAGGAGCCTGCCGAGAAGATCACGCCGGCACAGATCCGCAAGTCTGTGCAGCCTGAGGGACTTATCAGCTTCCTCGACGGTAAGTCCTACAAGACCCTGAATCGGCACCTGACCAAGCACGGTCTAGACCCCAAATCCTACCGCGAACGCTTCGGCCTTCCGTCCGATTATCCGATGGTGTCGGCTGCTTACAGCGAGAAGCGTTCCAGCCTCGCGAAGGCTCTCGGCCTTGGGATATCTGGCAGCCATACGGCACGGGTCGAAGACGTGACAGCTGCCCCGAAGGGTCGCAAAAAGGCCGCCTGATCCAGTAACAGCGCTCAGGCACTGCCGGTGTCGGGTGCGTGCTGGAACCAATTAGGTAGGCCCGGCACGACCTCGCCCATGGCGCCACTCAAGGTGGGCGAGGCGAGGCGCGGATGCCCCAACTGAGGGATCGCCTGTTGGCCGTGCCCGTTCTGCCCGGGCACGGCGCGCCACCGCGATCAACTCCATCGCCGTCAGTACGTGGAGCGACGGCGGTTCGGTCTGGGTGCTCATGGCAGGCCGTCGCATGGACACCCACGGCGCTTCGCTCCAGACGCGAGCCAGCGGTTTGACCTTCCCTGTTGGTCTAGATGCCACGGTCGCTTCTGCCCCCACTTCAACTGGAGCTCCGTAAACTGCCAGGAACGGCTAAGTCAGACCGCCCCGCGCAGGCCCATGCACCGAAGGTCCCGAACACCGCATGTCGGAAGGGGTGTGCAATCCACAGCAATGCCCTACTGCTACGCTTTCCGACCAGTCACCGCCCTGCTTCCATGCCGATCCGGCGCGAGCATCGCTTCTTCTGCCCTATCGACTGGCCACAGCTTTCGGCGGCGATCCGCTTCCGTCGCGCTGGCGGGCGCTGTGAGGCTTGCGCGCGTCCGCACGGGGTAAACCGTCTGGCATCTCGGAGATGGCCGCTGGTGGGACACGCAGTCCGGTTCCTGGCGCGATGGAGCGGGCTAGATCACCTTCCTGGCAGTTGGGGCGGACGAGGTGCTGCGATCAGTGCGGACGACGCGGGTGGTCCTGGCTGCAGCCCACCGCAACCACGACACGGCCGACAACGCGAACGCTAACCTCGCGGTGTTCTGCCAGCGCTGCCACAGGATCCACGACCAGCCAGAGCATCGTCGGCGACGCTGGCGGACGCTGTTCCGGCGGAAGGCGTCAGGCGACCTGTTCGGTGGACCCTATAGATGAGAGGACCCGCGCTCAACCAACTTGAGCAACCGAGCCTCAACCGTAGCGAGCGCGTTGATCGGCGCGGTGAACTCGATCTCGAAGGCTACTCCGTGAGCCCACCGCGCAACGACGGTGCCAATCGAACCCACCGGCAACACCACCCCGCCGTCCGCCTCGACAGCGGCCAAGACGCGAACCTGATCAAGGTCATCGAACTTCGGACGTATGCGATCCGCTCGAAGCATGCGGCGATCTGGTGCCGCACGGAGGTGGGTGCTGAACTGCTTGGCCATAGTCTGAGAGTAGGCGAGCGCAGACATGTCGTAAAACGCGCAGACCACGTTCAGCCATCGTATGCCTTTAAAAATCCAAGGCCGTGAACTGGCGCTTGCGGTATCCAGATCCCCCGCCACGCCGACCCTCACGCGACTGCCCGACCAAGGCATTACGGGCGATCTACCGGAAGACGATCCAAATAGCGTCTAGAGCGTTTTCGGTTTGGGCTGAATCGGACGGGTGGGGTTCACACCATGCTGTTGAGCTGATTCAGTGCGCGCTCCAGATGAGGAGCAGGGCATGGGCCGTCCCTACAGCCAGGATCTGCGTGGGGACGGGTGGATGGCGATCTGGAACTCGCAGCGGCGGTGGAGATGGTTGATCTCCACCAGCTCGATCAGGCCCGCCGGCTCGCCGTCCGGCGCGGCGACGATGAAGCGCCGCTCGGTCTGGTTGTGGATGTCGCGCTCGTAGAGCTGCTGCAGTTCGGCGAAGGACTCGTAGGCCTCCTC
>NZ_JAKSXW010000030.1 GCF_022829405.1 Methylobacterium sp. J-076 | reverse complement strand
CAGACTAACGGCGGCCAGGGTTCCGGCTCGTCGGCCGGCGGCCCCTCCGAGCTGTACTCGGCCCTGCGCTCGTCCTCCGCCGCCGACACCCCGGTACCGTGGTGGTCGTTAGTCGGGGAGCGCCCCGCTGAGGCGCCGAAGCCCTGGCCGGCGTTCGTCTGGGAGGCGGCGGTCGAAGCGCCGGAGCCATGGCCGCCGTCGGTCTGGGACGCGCCGGTCGAAGAGTCGGAACCCTGGCCACCGTTAGTCTGGGACGCGCCGGTCGAAGAGCCGGAACCCTGGCCGCCGTTAGTCTCGGGCGTGCCGGTGGAGTCGGTCCCACCCTGCGACTCGCCGGGCTCTTTGCCGGAATCCTTCCCGGGGGTAGTCGGTCCTATGATGGTAGGGGTCGTCTGTGGTGCCCCTTGCCCTTCTTCAGTCTCACAGAACTGCACCATCGGCGGCTCCCTCAATCCGAGCAGCTGAAGAGCGTCGAATCCCTTCAGATCCTCGAGCACCGGAAGATGTGCTGCATGGCCATCGACCGACTGGTGGATCAATTCCGCGATATGCGCCAAGCTGGTGTCCCGCGGCGGTGCTCCCTTGGATGCTAAGCCGAGGTCTCTGCTGTCATCCAGCGCGGTGTGCCAAGCGGTCGCGCTCCTTGCATCCTTGTCTGTTCCGGTGCCGGCGCGGTTGTCGAGCCGTGCGGTCGGGTCTGTCGCGCCGTTGATCCTGCTCATGGTGCCGATCTCGCTTTCCTGTTTCCTCGAGCGCGCACGACAGTGGATCGACGGGTGACACGAGTACGCGACCCCCTTCGTCCGGCGCTCTGGACGGCGGATCGAGGTGAATCGGATACTGTCCGGGTCGTTTCGCCTGCTAACTGAAATAGCGGGTCTGAAAATCTCACATCGATATCATGATGAGGCCTGATGGTTGCGGGCAGATCATGTTTCCACGGTCATGTGCCCCCGCGTGTTGCGGTGTTTATGTGATCGTTGGATGACGAGAGGCGCTAAACGCCGGATGCGATAGGAATGTCTGTTGCAAAAATCACTTATCTACTTTGAGTTAGGATGATAATACGGCTAAACTATCAATAATATAGTCGGTTATACCTTTATCGAGCCATGAATCGGTTCGAATCAAATCACTTCCACTGCGACTCGGTCTGTTTCGACAACCGCCGGTGGTGGTCCCGAAACAGGGAGCCCGCCTGCGGAGGGGCGGTGGCGGGCGAATGGAGCCATGGCCCGGGACGGTGCCCTCGGCCCATCGCCTTCCCGCACGGCACGGATGTCGTGGCATCCCCGGCACTGTGCGGGACGTGAGCCGATGTCCCCACAATTCTCGCCGTTCACGACGATGTGCATAATAGACTTGTGCGGTTGGCAGGATATGCTAGCACTGCTCAATACTGGCGGTGCGGGGGGAGTTTCCGGTGAGCTTTAACAGCACAGTCGCCCTGATCGATTCCGCCAACCACAGCTACGACGCGGCGCTGCTCGCCGACACGTCCGCGGCCCTGGGCGCGTGGTCGCGGAACCTCTACGGCAAGGGGACGATCGACATCCAGGTGACCGTGTCGAACGCGACGTCGATCGGGACGGCCAATGGCGGCCCGGCGACCTCGGTCTTCCTCGCCAAGGACGGGTCCGTCAACATCTTCCGCGGCGGCGCGGAATCCGAGCTGCTGACGGGCGTCGATCCCAACGGCGCGAGCCCCGACATCCAGATCACCATCGATCCGAGCTTCATCGACAAATATCTCTTCATCGATCCCGACCCGGCCCATCCCACGGCCCTGCCCTCGAACAAGACCAGCGCCATCCAGATCCTGGAACACGAGATCGGCCACGGGCTCGGCATCGTGGGCTTCCGCGATACGAACACCGGCGCCCTCACCGGCGCGGAATCGCCGTGGGACAAGCTGGTCCGGATCGATGCCGACGGGACCGCGGCCTTCACGGGGGGCGCCGCGCAGGCGGTCTTCGGCGGGGCCGTCCACGTGACGACCGAGCACAACGCCGAGCAATACTATCACCTCGGCAGCAGCGCGGCTGACCTCATCGCGGCCGACCTCATGGCGGGCTACGGCGCCCCGCTCGGGACGCGCTACGACGTCTCGAACGTCGACCTCGCGATCCTGCGCGACCTCGGGCTGAAGACCTTCGGCAGCGCCGGCGGCACCGTGCTGGTGGATTCGGTGTTCTACGCGCAGAAGGGCCCGGACGTGGCCCGGGCCCATGTCGATCCGGTGGCCCATTACACCGCGTCCGGCTGGCACGAGGGGCGTGACCCGAACGCCCTCTTCTCCACCAACGGCTACCTCGCGGCCAACGCGGACGTGGCCAAGGCCGGGATGAACCCGCTGGCCCATTACGACCAGTTCGGCTGGCACGAGGGCCGCGACCCCTCGGCCGGCTTCGACAACGAGCTGTACCTCAAGTTCAATCCGGACGTGGCCCAGGCCGGGCTCGACCCCCTGTCGCATTACCTGTCCAGCGGACAGTTCGAGGGGCGCCAGACCTATGCCGCCATCGGCAAGGCGGGGGACCTCGGCGTCCATCCCGGCTTCGATGCCGAATACTATCTCCTGGTCAATCCGGACGTCGCCAAGGCCGCCCTCACCCTCGGGGGCGACACCTTCGCCTTCGCCTACCAGCACTTCGCACAATCCGGCTGGCGCGAGGGCCGCAACCCGAACGCCGATTTCGACGTGAAGTATTACCTCGCCCACTATCAGGACGTGGCCGCCGCGCAGATCGATCCGCTGGCCCATTACGACCAGTTCGGCTGGAAGGAGGGCCGCGATCCGTCGGCGGCGTTCCACACGGCGGCCTACGAAACCGCCAACGCGGACGTGGCCGCCGCGCATGTGGACCCGCTGTTGCACTACCTCCAGTTCGGCGCCCTCGAAGGCCGGCATCTGGCGTAACCGGGACCCGTCGGGTCGCGGCGGCGACGGGGCGGGGGCTCCCTTGCCCGATGTCGCAAGGCCCGCGAGGTCGGGTCGCCTGCGCCGGGGGCGCGTGAGGGAGGGCGTGCCCTCGCGGGCGGGCGGGAGCGGATGGCTCGTCCGGCTTTCAGAAAGAAAGCGCCCGCCTGCCGCATCGTGGCAGGCGGGCGCTCCCGTGACGGGGCCTGACGGTGCGTCCCGGTTTCTGCGCGGGGGGGCGGTCGCGCCTCCCGCGCCCTGCTTTGGCTACTTCGCAGTCACCCCGATCGTGTTCTTGGGCGACACAGCAACGTCCTTGATGGCCTGCAAGGCCTGGGTCGCGATTGACTGTGCCGTGGCGGCGGCGCCGCTATTTGCGTGGCCAAACACGTTCTCAAGAGTCGTGAGGGCCTGTGCAGCGGATCCGACGGCGGTGGCGCCGTTATCTGTGGGGCCCTTCAGTCTCACAATCCCATCGGTGAACTGCTGAAGGGCTCCGGCGATGCCGCTGGCGCCCTCGCCTTGCCCAGACTTGCTTGCCGTGGCCGCGATCGTGTTCTCGGCCGCCACAGCGACGTCCTTGATGTTCTGGCTGGCGTGGTTCGCGACCGACGCTGCCGCGGCGGTACCCCCGCCTTGGCCAGACTTGCTTTCAATCACCGCGATTTTCTTCTCGGCCGCCACAGCGACGTCCTTGATGTCTTGGTTGGCCTGGTTCGCGACTGCCTCTGCCGCGGCGGCACCCCCGCTTTGGCCAGACTTGCTCTCAATCACCGCGATTTTCTTCTCGGCCTCTACAGCGATGTTTTTCATGTCTTGGTTGGCCTGGTTCGCGACTGACGCTGCCGTGGCGGCGGGCGCGTCTTTCACGGGCTGCGTACCCTGGCCCGTGCTCTCCGCCCTCATGTCTGAAAGGTCTTGATTGATCTGGTCGACAGTCGTCTGCAAGGATTGGTCCGTCTTTGGCTGCGCCTTGCCGGCAACGCCTCCCGAAAGTGACCCAACGGCTGCGGACGCCTCGTTTATCGATAGTCGCATACTGAGATAATTTGCGTCGTTTGCTAAAGTATTAAGTACATCATGTGTAAAGTTGGTTTCATCGTGATGAGGTTTCGTTAAAGCGGCTTCGTTATAGGTATTGTAGTCAACGAATGCGGGATCATGCCGAGGTGTTTCGGAGGTATCTTTGGGTTCTTTGTAAACAGCATGTTTCATCGAATCCAGTTTACCGGAAAAATCGGCTGTGGCCGCGTCGGCCGCATTCGGAGACTGTGAATTGGTCATCGCGGTCGGATTCGCCGCGCCGGTGATGCTGCTCATCGTGATGGTCTCGCCTTCCCGCACCCTCGGGCTTGCACGAGGGTGGAGCTA
>NZ_JAKSXW010000027.1 GCF_022829405.1 Methylobacterium sp. J-076 | reverse complement strand
CCGGCCTCGCCATGACGGCCGTGGGCACGGTGGTGGCGGGCGACCGGGTGCCGGCCTTCGCGATGGCCGACGGCACCCACCGCCGCTTCGCCGCGGGCGCCTTCAGCCACTTCTGAAACCCGCCACGGGTCCCTCCCCCCTCTGCGGGGGAGGGTGGCCCCCGGAAGGGGGTCGGGAGAGGGGCAGCGCGACGGTGCAGGACACAGCGCCCGGCGCGACCATTTCGGAGGCGTCGCTCCCCTCTCCCCCCTGCTGCGCAGGGTACCCTCCCCCGCAGAGGGGGGAGGGGATCTCCCGGTGAGCGGGCGCCCTTCTGGCCCCTCTGCCACTCCTGAAACCCGCCACGGGTCCCTCCCCCCTCTGCGGGGGAGGGTGGCCCCCGAAAGGGGGTCGGGAGAGGGGCAGCGCGACGGTGCAGGACACGGCGCCCGGCGCGACCATTTCGGAGGCGTCGCTCCCCTCTCCCCCCCTGCTGCGCAGGGTACCCTCCCCCGCAGAGGGGGGAGGGAAAGACGCGGCGCGCCAACCACAGCCCCAAGTTGTGAGGCGTCGCATCTGCGAGAAAAGCCTGCCCTCCGTCCGGTTTTATTTCGCGATGCAGCATTTGCGCGGGGTGATCACTGATCTCGTTTGCGCTCTGCGGCGAAGTTTGGCAATCAATGCATGCCCTGGGAAGGAAAGCGCCCCGGGCCGAGCGCCACGTCCCACGGCCGACCCGGCCGAGCTCGACCACGACATGCCCACGCCAGGCACCCCATCACGAAGGACGGTCGAATGCTTCCCTTGATACTGATCATCGCAGGCGGGCTGTGCGCGGTGGCGTACGGCATCGTCACGATCACCGACGTGATGAAACGCGACCCCGGCACCCAGCGCATGCAGGAGATCGCGGGGGCGATCGCCGAGGGCGCGCAGGCCTACCTGAAGCGGCAGTACCTCACCATCGGCGTCGTCGGGGTCGTGCTATTCGTGGCGCTCGCCGTGTTCCTCGGCCTGAAGGTCGCCATCGGCTTCCTGATCGGCGCGGTGCTCTCCGGGGCGGCCGGGTTCATCGGCATGAACGTGTCGGTGCGGGCGAACGTGCGCACGGCGCAGGCCTCGTCCTTCTCGCTGGGCGCGGGCCTCGACGTGGCGTTCAAGTCCGGGGCGGTGACGGGGATGCTGGTGGCCGGCCTCGCGCTGCTGGGCGTCGCCCTGTACTACCTCGTGCTGACCCGCGGCGCCGGGCTCGATCCGTCGAGCCGCGAGGTGATCGACGCCCTGGTGGCACTCGGCTTCGGCGCCTCGCTGATCTCGATCTTCGCGCGCCTGGGCGGGGGCATCTTCACCAAGGGCGCGGATGTGGGCGGCGACCTCGTGGGCAAGGTCGAGGCCGGGATCCCCGAGGACGATCCCCGCAACCCCGCCACCATCGCCGACAACGTGGGCGACAACGTCGGCGACTGCGCCGGCATGGCCGCCGACCTGTTCGAGACCTACGCCGTGACCGTCGTCGCCACCATGGTGCTGGCGGCGATCTTCTTCTCCGGCCCCACCGGCAGCGGTCGGGCCGCCCTCGAGCCGATGATGCTCTACCCGCTGGCGATCGGCGCGGCCTGCATCATCACCTCCATCGCCGGCACCTACGCCGTGCGGCTCTCGGCCAACCAGTCGATCATGGGGGCGCTGTACAAGGGCCTGATCACGGCGGGCCTGCTCTCCATCGTGGCCATCGCCGCCGTGACCTGGACCCTGCTCGGCCCGTTCTCCACCGCCTTCACCACCTCGACCGGGGTGACCTTCACGGCCGGCGGCCTGTTCGGCTGCGCGGTGATCGGGCTCGCCATCACCGCGCTCATCGTCGTGATCACCGAGTACTATACCGGCACCAACTTCCGCCCGGTGAAGTCCATCGCCGACGCCTCCGTGACCGGCCACGGCACCAACGTGATCCAGGGGCTGGCGATCTCGCTCGAATCGACCGCCCTGCCGGCCATCGTGATCGTGGCGGGCATCATCGGCACCCACTCGCTGGCCGGCCTGTTCGGCATCGCCATCGCCGTCACGGCCATGCTGGCGCTCGCCGGCTTCATCGTGGCGCTCGATGCCTTCGGGCCGGTGACCGACAACGCGGGCGGCATCGCCGAGATGGCGGGCCTGCCCCCGGACGTGCGCAAGTCGACCGATGCCCTCGACGCGGTGGGCAACACCACCAAGGCGGTGACGAAGGGCTACGCCATCGGCTCGGCCGGGCTCGGCGCCCTGGTGCTGTTTGCCGCCTACACGTCGGACCTGAACTACTTCATCGCCAACGCGAGCCCGACCCAGTACCGGTTCTTCCAGGGGGTGAGCGTCGATTTCTCGCTCTCGAACCCCTACGTGGTCGTCGGCCTGCTGCTCGGCGGGCTGATCCCGTTCCTGTTCGCGGGCATCGCCATGACCGCCGTGGGCCGGGCGGCCGCGGCGGTGGTGGAGGAGGTCCGCCGCCAGTTCCGGGAGAAGCCCGGCATCATGCAGGGGATCGACAGGCCGGATTACGGCCGGGCGGTCGACATGCTGACCCGCGCCGCGATCAAGGAGATGATCGTCCCCTCGCTCCTGCCGGTGCTGTCGCCGATCGTGCTGTTCTTCGTGATCCAGCCGATCGCGGGGAAGTCCCAGGCCTTCGCCACGGTGGGCGCGATGCTGCTCGGCGTGATCATCACCGGGCTGTACGTCGCCATCTCGATGACCTCGGGCGGCGGCGCCTGGGACAACGCCAAGAAGTACATCGAGGACGGCCACCACGGCGGCAAGGGCTCCGAGGCCCACAAGGCCGCGGTGACGGGCGACACGGTGGGCGACCCCTACAAGGACACCGCCGGCCCCGCCGTGAACCCGGCGATCAAGATCACCAACATCATCGCCCTGCTGCTGCTGGCGGTGCTGGCGCACGCGTAGGCGATAGCCGACCCAATGTTCCGCTCTAAGCCCCTAAAGTTCCGTGCTGTCGCCACCTAGGGTGATTGAGGCCGCCCGCTCGCCGGGCGGCCTTTTTCTTCGCCGATTTTATCTGTGGGCCAGTCCCTGCGTCGACCTGCTTCGTTTGCGCAAGTGATAACTCGGACGGCGCATGCCAGCCTCGGCCCATCTCTCCGGGCCGGCCGGCGTATCCCTGTGCGCTGGCAGACGAATCGCTACGGGATCCGGAACGGTGGAGGCTTCGGGACCTCGATCGGGGCATCGGTGAACAGGTTCGGGAACAGGCGTTCGCGGTAATCAAGCGGAAAGGCGACGCGGACGGGGCCCTTTGGCGTGCCCGATTTCAGGAAGCCCTCCGAAACGAGCTTCGAAAGGACGTTCCGGGCCGTGCGATCCGAGGTCGCCAGGTAGATCCGCGCCTGCCCCCGCTCCATCTCGCCGACCTTGAGGACGGCCGCAACGAGATCTTCCGCCCTCGCGTCGTGGCCGAGGTCGCGCAGCAGCCGGCGATAGCGTCCCTCCAGCGCATCGAGCCTGAAGGCCGCCTTCGTGAACCGGACCTGGTCGATCATGACCGTCAGCGTCCAGGCGCAGAAGTCCCTCAGGGCTTCCTGCGAGAGGTTGCCTCGCCCGTCGCGATCCCCCCGCCGTGGGCTGTCGGCCATATCCATCATGCTCTTGTACTCGTTCCGGTCGCGCAGCCCTCGGGCGAGGCCGCGGGACAGGGACCAGAGGCCATGCCCTCCGATCCCGGCATCCAGGGCCATGGCGTGGGACATCAGGCGGCTGACGCGTCCGTTGCCGTCGATGAACGGGTGAACGTAATTGAGCCGATGGTGGGCCGCCGCGATCGCGATGATCCGAGTGCTCCCGCCGCGCGCCATTCCGTAGCGCCGCTCGAAATAGGTCATGAAGTCGCCGACCCGATCCGAGGACGGCGGCCTGTGCCGGCCGACCTCGACGTCGTCGCCCGCCGTCGAGCGGAACGCCCCCGGAACGATCGGGCGATCGGAGCCGTCCGGCATCCGGACGGTTCGGAACTCGGGGGGCATCTCCTCGTAGAACCGCCGATGCACCCAAGACAGAAAGGCGATGGAGGTCGGCGACGGAAGCCGCCCGTCCCGATGAAGCGCGTCGATCTCCCTCTGGACCAGGACATGGGCGCGCGCCTCCTGGGCCAGGGGGCGCCTCTCCGGATCGACGGGCTGGTCGGCGAGCGCCCGTTCGATGTCGCGGGGACGCGTCGCATGCCCCTCGATAAGGTTGGAGTAGTAGCAGTTCATGAGCCGCACGAGCTCGGCGAGTTCCTCCGCCGGGATCGCATGAAGGTCGTTCCCCAGGTCGTGGGCCTCGGTCTGCAGGTCAGCCACCAAGTCGGCGAGGACGCGCGGCACGTCATCCTCGAAATAGGCTGGCTCGATCCGGGACGGGGTTTCGCACAGGGACATTTGCCGATGATGCCCTCATAGCAACCTTTTGACAAACCGCTCGAAACCAATCCTGATTGGGATGCGGTTGCCGATATCTATTGCCGATCTTCGAGGGGGCTCCCCCCGGCAATGCCGAAACCAGGCGCGATCCCGACCGCCTCCCATGAGGTCAGCCGGCCCTTCGGCTCACGGAGCAGCGAGGCCGCCTGCAGGCGGTTCTCAGGATTGCTGTAGTCGTAGCCCATGGCGGCGCCCCGTCCTGGCCATCGGAGACGCCGGCGACCGGGACGAGTGCCCTGCCGAAACAGGCAAGGTAGAAGCCGGCAGAAGCCATGCACCTCAGGTTTCCTGGCCCGTCGCGGCCTATGCGGAACTTTTGCGTTTCAGCCACGAAACTTTTGTTCGGACAGCCGATCCCACTCAGGACGGAATGCGGGACATTGGATCGGCTATCATAGGCTCAAGGCCGGCGCGGATTCGTTCGCGCCGGCTTCCCCGCCGGCCCGCAACGTCATCGCGAGCGAAGCGAAGCAGCCCAGGGACGCACCATCGTCGGAGGCGGCCCGCTGCCCTGGATCGCGTCACTGCGTTCGCAATGACGGTCCAGGCTCCGGCAGCATCGCCAGGGATGCCCGGGCGATGCGCTCCAGTTCCTCCCGGGGGGCGCCGTCCCGGGCCTGGACCGACATGCCCTGCAGCACCGCCGTGAACACCGCGGCCAGCGCTGGGACATCCGCGTCCGGCGGCAGGTCGCCGGAGGCCACGGCCTGTTCGAAGCGGTTCTGGAAGCCGGCGCGGCTGGCCTCCCGCAGGGTCTTCATGGCGTCGCAGATGTCCTGGGCGTCCGGCGCGACGTTGGCGGTCGCCAGCACCACCACGCAGCCGCAGGGCACGTCCCGCATCGACAGGATCGCCGCCGCCTCGCACAGGAACCGCCCCAGCGCCGGGCGCAGGGCGGGCTCCTCCTTCAGGCGGCGCCAGGGGGCGGCCCAATAGGTCGTCTCGTAATGCTCCACCGCCTCCAGGAAGAGGGCGGCCTTGTTGCCGAAGGCCGCGTAGAGGCTCGGCGGGTTGATCCCCATCGCCGCGCAGAGCTCGGCCATGGTCGCGGGTCCGTAGCCCCGCGTCCAGAACACCTCCAGGGCGCGGTGCAGGGCCTGGGCCCGGTCGAAGCTGCGGGGCCGGCCCTTGCCGCGCGGTGGGGTGATGGCGGTCATCGCCTGCTCGGTGTCGTGGCGCACATCGGGCGTGCGCGCCGCCGAAGCGGCCTTGACGCGCTGTAGTGCCCGTTACAGATCTAATCCCCGTAACGGCCGTTACAATAACCGATTCCCCGCCCGGCGGCGACCGGGATCGCGCCCGGCGCATGCGCCCATTGTGCACTGCGCCCTGGCAGGTCCGCGGCGCGGCGCCATGTCGGCGGGCATACGAGCTTCCCATCGGCCGGTCCCTGCCGGCCCAGCAGTGAGACGATCCCCCATGCCATCCTTGTTCGATCTGATCCGTATCGGCGCCATCGAGGCGAAGAACCGGATCTTCATGGCCCCCCTCACCCGGGGCCGGGCGACCCGCGAGCACGTGCCGACGCCGATCATGGCGCAGTACTACACGCAGCGTGCGGGGGCCGGCGTGATCCTGACGGAGGCCACCGGCATCACGCAGGAGGGCCTCGGCTGGCCCTTCGCCCCCGGCATCTGGTCGGACGCGCAGGTGGATGCGTGGCGCCCGGTGGTGAAGGCGGTGCACGACCAAGGCGGCAAGATCGTCTGCCAGATCTGGCACATGGGCCGGATGGTCCATTCGGACTTCCTGGGCGGCAAGCCCCCGGTCTCGTCCTCGGCCACCACCGCCCCGGACCAGGCCCACACCTACGAGGGCAAGAAGCCCTATTCCCAGGCCCGTGCCCTGGAGGTCGGCGAGATCCCGCGTCTCCTCGCGGATTATGAGAAGGCCACCGCCAACGCCCTGGCCGCCGGCTTCGACGGCGTGCAGATCCACGCCGCCAACGGCTACCTGATCGATGAATTCCTCCGCGACGGCACCAACCTGCGCACCGACGAGTACGGCGGCTCCATCGAGAACCGTGTCCGCCTGCTCCGCGAGGTGACGCAGGCGGTGGTGAAGGTCGCCGGCGCCGAGAGGACGGGCGTGCGCCTGTCGCCGAACGGGGCGATCCAGGGCACCAACGACTCGAACCCGGAGCCGCTCTTCGTCGCCGCCGCCAAGGCGCTGGACGAGATCGGCATCGCCTTCCTGGAGATGCGCGAGCCGGGCCCCGACGGCACCTTCGGCAAGGCCGACCACCCGCCGATCGCCCCGGCCATGCGCAAGGTCTTCCGCAGCCCGCTGATCCTCAACGCGGATTACGACGGGAAGAGCGGCCAGGAGGCCCTGGACCGGAACGAGGCCGACGCCATCGCCTTCGGCCGGACCTTCATCGCCAACCCGGACCTGCCGGAGCGCTTCGCCGAGGGCGCGCCCCTGGCCAAGGACGATGCGGGGACGTGGTATTCGCAGGGCCCGGAGGGCTACATCGACTACCCGACCCTCGCCGGATCGAAGGCCGCCTGAGGCGCCTTCGCCGGTTCGGCGCAACCGCCGACAGGGCGGGCCCCGCCGGGGCCCGCCCTGCCCAGCCCCTTGCACGCGCACGCTGTTTCCGCCGCGCACGGCCACGACTTTTGCAGCGGAACGACCTAGGCAGCGTGCGGTCGCGTCACTATGTGTCGCGTCAGATCATGACCCAGCCGACGCCCGGCGCCTGCGCCCTTCCCGACATGGCCACATCCACGCGGGAAGCCGCGGACCGGGCGGCTGAACTCGACGAACTCGGCATCCTCGATACCGCCCCCGAACGGGCCTACGACGACCTCGCCGCGGTCGCCTCCCACGTCTGTGGCGCCCCCGTCGCCCTGGTCAGCCTCCTCGACACCGACCGGCAATGGTTCAAGGCCGAGGTGGGCCTCGGGATCCGCGAACTCGGCCTGGACCGGACGATCTGCGTCCACACCCTCGCCGAGGGCGGCGAGCTGACCATCCCGGACCTCACCGCCGACCCGCGGACCGCCGACAGCCCCCTCGTGACGCAGGACGGCTTCCGCTTCTACGCGGGCGCGGGCATCCCCGGCCGGGGCGGCGGCGTCTTCCTCGGCGCCCTGTGCGTCCTCGATTACGTGCCCCGCCCCGGCGGGCTCGACAAGGCGCAGCGGGCGACCCTCGATTCCCTGGCCCGCCAGGTCTCGACCCTGCTGGAGCACCGCCGGGCCCTCGCCCTGGTGGCGCGGCGCGAGGCGGAGCTGGCCGCCAACGAGCGGCGGTTCCGGGTGATGACCTCGGCCATGCCGCAGATGGTCTGGACCACCCTGCCGGACGGTTTCCACGACTTCTACAACGACCGCTGGTACGAGTTCACCGGCGTCCCCGCCGGCTCCACGGACGGCGTGGGCTGGAACGACATGTTCCACCCCGACGACCAGGAGCGGGCCTGGAGCCGCTGGCGGCACTCCCTGGCTACCGGCGAGCCCTACGAGATCGAGTACAGGCTGCGCCATCACAGCGGCGCCTATCGCTGGACCCTCGGGCGCGCCATGCCGATCCGCGATGCGGAGGGGCGGATCGAGCGCTGGTTCGGCACCTGCACGGACATCGACGACCTGAAGCGCGCCGAGGGCGAGGCCCGCAAGCTCGCGGCCATCGTGGAGGCGTCGAAGGACTTCATCGGCCTCGCCGCCGAGGACGGGCAGATCAGCCACCTCAACGAGGCGGCGCTGACCCTGGCGGGCCTTCCCGACCTCGCCGCGGCGCGGGCCCTGACGATTCCGGACCTCTTCACCGCCCCGAGCCGTCTGGTCCTCGCCGAGACCGTGATGCCGGCGGTGCGGCGCGAGGGCTGGTGGGAGGGCGAACTCGCCCTCCAGCTTCGGACCGGCGGCGAGGGCATCGCGGTCCATGCCGCGATCTTCTCGGTGCGGGACGCGGCCGGCAGCGTCGTCGGCTTCGCCACCGTCGCCCGCGACCTGCGCGAGGCGAAGCGCTCGGAGGAGGCCCGCGACCTGCTGATCCGCGAGCTGTCGCACCGGATCAAGAACATCTTCGCCGTGGTCGGCGGGCTGGCGGCCCTCACCGCCCGGAGCGACCCGGCCTCGAAGCCCTTCGTCGCGGCGTTCCGGGAGCGCCTGAGCGCCCTCGCCCGGGCCCACGAATATGTCCGCCCCCACTCCCCCGACAGCGCCCCCACCGTGGCGGGCCAGACCGTGCTCGGCCTGATGCGGCTGCTGATGGCGGCCTATGTCGAGGGCGGCCGGGAGCGGGTGGCGATCACCGGGGACGATGTCGAGATCGGCGAGCGCAGCGCCACGGCGCTCGCCCTCATCATGCACGAGCAGGCCACGAACGCGGTGAAGTATGGCGGCCTCTCCCAGGCCGGCGGGCAGGTCGCCCTCACCGGGCGCCGCCGGGAGGGGCGCTACACCCTGACATGGTCCGAGAACGGCGGGCCGGCGGTCTCGGCGCCGCCCTCCCGCAAGGGGTTCGGCACGGTGCTCGCCGAGCGGAGCGTCGCCGGGCAGCTCGACGGCGTGCTGGAGCACGATTGGGCGCCGGGGGGCCTCGTGATGCGCCTCGACGTGCCGGTGACGAACCTGCGGCACTGACGGCGGGCCGGCGCGGGCCCCTCCTCACCCTGCGGGGGAGGGACGCCGCGGGATCCGCCCGCCCGAGGGCGGACGCCGTTACTGGCCGCGGTTGGCGCCCGGCACGATGCTGGCGCCGGAGCCCGAGCCGAAGGGCTCGTAGCGGGTGAGGCCGCGGAAGAGCTGGCTGAGGAACGCCCGGTCCTGACCGCTGGTCGGCGTCGTGCGCTCGATGAAGTCGAACACCTTGCCGTCCTGCAGGCCGTAGAGGGCGACGCGCTCCACCTTGAAGCCCGGGGTGAAGTAGACGGCGACGACCTTCTGGTCCTGCACCGACTCGCCGAGGAACATCACCGAGCGGGTGGTGTTCTGGGAGATGTAGTACCAGGACTTGTTGCCGACCGTGGAGACGGTGGAGGGCGTGCCGAGGGTCTGGAGCACCTGCTCGGCCGACATGCCCGGCTTGACCGAGGCCAGGGCCGCCTGATCCACCTGGTAGCCGTGGCGCAGCTCTTCGCCGATGCACCCGGACAGACCTGCGCCGACGAGGCCGAGCAAGGCAAGGCGCGCGAATGACGAGACGAGACGGCGCCGCATCGGCCCCCCAAGCAATCCATTGACGGCCAGGGCACGCCGCGCCGCCGGCACGGATACGTGCGGCAGCGCTTGCGCCCTGGGCGTGGGTTGGCCTACCGCGGGGATATGGCTTTGACAAGGCAAGCTTGGCCACACCGCCCTGGCCGCTTCATCTCGCCCCGCCCGTTCCGCCGGCCCGGGGGGCCCCGGTGATCGCCCGCCTGTTCCGGCGCGGCGCGGACCGCCGCCGCCCCGTCGAGGGGCTGCACGCGGCCATCGTCGCCGCCTCCCGCCAGCCGGGGCTCTACACCGCCCTCCAGGTGCCGGACACGGTGGAGGGCCGGTTCGAGGCCCTGTGCCTGCACGTCTACCTCGTCCTGCGCCGGCTCGACCGCCTGCCGCCGCCGGCCGCCGACCTCGCGCAGGAGCTTGTGGATACGGTGTTCGCGAGCCTCGACGCGAACGTGCGCGAACTCGGCGTCAGCGACGTGGGCGTCGGCAAGCGCATGAAGAAGATCGCGGCCGCCTTCTACGGCCGGGCCCGGAGCTACGACGCCGCCCTCGATGCCCCTGCGGACGGGGACGCCGCCCTGCGCGCGGCGCTCGGGCGCAACCTCCTCGCCGCCGCCACCGCCACCGATGCGGCGGGGCTGGCCGCCTATGTCCGGGCCGCCGCATCGGCCCTGGCCGACGCCGACCTGGCGGCGATCCTCGCCGCCGGTCCCCCCTTCCCCGATCCGGGCGCCTTCGCGGCGGCCCGCCCCACCGAAGAACGACCGGCATGAGTGTCCCGCCCCCGCCCCCCCTGTCGCGCCCCGTCGAGGTCGGACGCCTGCCCCGCGGCAGGGCCGAGGTCACCGTCGAGGCGACCCCCGGGGAATGCGCCGCCCTGGCGCAGACCTTCGACATCCCGGCGGTGCGCGACCTCGTCGGCCGCTTCGTCCTGACGGGAACGCTGAGCCGGCTCACCGTCAAGGGCACGGTGGAGGCGGTGGCCACGCAGGTCTGCACGCTGAGCCTGGAGCCCTTCGAGACGTCGCTCCGCGAGCCGGTGGAGGTGGTGTTCAGCGACGCGCCGCCGCCGGAGGAGCCGGAGGCGGCCACGGACGAGGGCGCGCCCGAGCCCCCCGACCCGATCGTCAACGGGCGGATCGACCTCGGCGCGCTCACCGCGGAGTTCCTGGCGCTCGGCCTCGACCCCTATCCCCGCAAGCCCGGCGTCAGCTTCGAGCCGGCCCCGGCCGAGCCGGAGCGGGGGCCGTTCGATGTCCTTCGCCGGCTCCACGACGGCGAGGGGTAGGCCCGCCCCCGGCATTGTGAGCGCGGCGCGGCGCGAGGGGGCCGCGCGCCCCGTCCGGCCGTCGCGCCCCTGGGGGATGGCGGCCCCGCGCAGGCGGATGACGGCCCCGCCGGCCCGGACGGCGATTCGTCCGGGAGCCGAACCGCGCCGATTTCGTTTGCCCCTGCGGCCGGCATCGCTATGGTCCGCCGCGCCCGGCGGGGCCTTGAGCGTTCCGCCGTCCCCCACCCCGCCGAGGCCGCGAACCCAAACCGATGTCCGACCGCGTCCGCATCTCGCTCGACGCCATGGGTGGCGACCACGGCCCAGCGACCGTGGTGCCCGGCGCCGCCCTGGCCCGCGAGCGCCATCCCGGCATGACGTTCCTGCTGTTCGGAGACGAGGCGATCCTCGCGCCGCTGGTGGCCAAGGAGCCCCGGCTGAAGGATTGCGTCGAGATCCGCCACACCACCATCGCCGTGGCGATGGACGACAAGCCGAGCCAGGCGGTGCGCCAGGGCCGGGGCAAGTCGTCCATGTGGCAGGCGATCCAGGCGGTGCGCGACGGGCAGGCCGACGCCTGCGTCTCCGCCGGCAACACCGGCGCGCTGATGGCGATGTCGAAGATCTGCCTCAAGACCATGTCCGGCATCGAGCGCCCGGCCATCGCCTGCCTGTGGCCGACGGTGCGGGGGGAGAGCGTCGTCCTCGACGTGGGCGCGACCATCGGCACCGATGCCGAGCACCTCGTGGAGATGGCGGTGATGGGCTCCGCCATGGCCCGCATCGTGTTCGACCTCGACCGGCCGACGGTGGGCCTGCTCAACGTCGGCACGGAGGAGATGAAGGGCAACGAGGCGGTGAAGGAAGCCGCCCGGATTCTGCGGGAGAGCGAGCCCGCCGGCCTCGCCTATCACGGCTTCGTGGAGGGGAACGACCTCGGCAAGGGCACGGTGGACGTGGTCGTCACCGAGGGCTTCACCGGCAACATCGCCCTGAAGACCGCCGAGGGCACCGCCAAGCAGATCGGCACCTACCTGCGGGCGGCGATGACGCGCACCCTCTCGGCCAAGGTCGGCGCGTTCTTCGCCCGCCACGCGTTCAAAGCCCTCAGGGACAAGATGAACCCCAGCCGGGCCAACGGCGGCGTGTTCCTCGGGCTGGAGGGCATCGTCATCAAGAGCCACGGCTCGGAGAACGCCGCGGGCTTCGCCGCGGCCATCGACCTCGCGCACGACATGGCCCGCCACGACATGATCCGGACCATCCGCGAGATGCTCGACCAGACGCCGGCCCTGGCCCCGGCCTGAAGCGGTGCCGTGAGGAGACGGGCGGGCCGCAGGACGGGCTCGCCGGGAAAGGTACACACGATGTCAACCCTGCGTTCCGTCGTCGTCGGCACCGGCTCGTGCCTGCCCGAACGGGCGGTCACCAACGCCATGCTCGCCGAGCGGGTGGAGACCTCGGACGAGTGGATCGTCCAGCGCACCGGCATCCGGCAGCGCCACATCGCCGCCCAGCACGAGACGACCTCCTTCCTCGGCACCCGCGCCGCGCAGGCCGCCCTCGACGCGGCGGGCCTCGGCCCCGACGCCATCGACCTCGTGATCTGCGCCACCTCGACGCCGGACCACACCTTCCCCGCCACCGCGACGCAGATCCAGGCGGCGCTCGGCATCGTGCGGGGCGCGGCCTTCGACCTCCAGGCCGTGTGCGCCGGCTTCGTCTTCGGCGTCACGACCGCCGACAAGTTCCTCGCCACCGGGGCGGCCAAGCGGGCCCTGGTGATCGGCGCCGAGACCTTTTCACGGATCGTGGACTGGGAGGACCGGACGACCTGCGTCCTGTTCGGCGACGGGGCGGGGGCGGTGGTCCTCGAAGCCCGGGAGGAGGCGGAGCGCGGCGTCCTCTCGACCGCCCTGCGCTCCGACGGGCGCCACCGGGACAAGCTCTACGTCGATGGCGGCCCCGGCTCGACCGGCACCGTCGGCCACCTGCGGATGGAGGGGCGGGACGTGTTCCGCTTCGCCGTGGGGCAGGTGACGGACGTGATCGTGGACGCGTTCGAGAAGGCCGGCCTCGGCGCCGACGACCTCGACTGGTTCGTGCCCCACCAGGCCAACCGCCGGATCATCGAGGCCTCCGCCGACAAGCTCGGCATCGCCCGCGAGAAGATCGTGCTGACCGTGGACCGGCACGGCAACACCTCCGCCGCCTCGATCCCGCTGGCCCTCGACGTGGCCGTCCGGGACGGGCGCATCAAGCCGGGCGACCTCGTGATGATCGAGGCGATCGGCGGCGGCTTCAGCTGGGGCGCGGCCCTGATCCGCTGGTGACGGGGGCGGGGCGCCACTCCCGCGGTTGACCGGGCCGCCGCAGCGGATTAGCGTGGCGGATCATAGAGATACGCCTGAAAGGATGCCGCGGACGGTCCGTCCGCGCGCCCTGATCGGGGCAGGCTGGGCCGGCGAGGGGACGTGGAATGGCGGGAAAGACGGTGACGCGTGCCGACCTGAGCGAGGCCGTCTATCATCAGGTCGGGCTGTCGCGGACCGAATCCGCCGCCCTGGTCGAGACCGTCCTGTCCGAGATCTGCACCTGCCTCGCCAACGGCGAGACGGTGAAGCTGTCCTCGTTCGGCTCCTTCGTGGTGCGCAGCAAGGGCCGCCGGGTGGGCCGCAACCCCAAGACGGGCGTCGAGGTGGCGATCGAGCCGCGTCAGGTCATGGTGTTCAAGCCCTCGAACGTCCTGAAGGCCCGGATCAACGGCCTGAACGGCGAGGCCGAGGACGACGAGGAGTAAGGGGGGGGCGAGCCCACGAAAACAGCCCGCCGATCCAGACTTGAGCGACGCGCCCGGCGGCGGCAAGATCGGGGGCCGAACGCAGGTCACGCCGAATCACGATGCCGCCAGCCCTTGCCGCGACAGACGACGCCGCCGATGCGCGGGAGAAGAGCGCGGGCGCCTTCCGCACGATCAGCGAGGTCGCCCAGGAACTCGACGTGCCGCAGCACGTCCTGCGCTTCTGGGAGACGCGCTTCGGGCAGATCCGCCCCCTGAAGCGCGCCGGGGGCCGCCGCTACTACCGGCCGGAGGATGTCGACCTCGTGGCCGGCATCCGCCACCTGCTCCATGTCCGCCGCTACACGATCAAGGGCGCGCAGCGGATCATCAAGGAGAACGGCATCCGCTTCGTCCAGGCGGTCGGCCGGGGCGAGGCCGTCGCCGCCCCGCCGCTTCTGCAGGACCTCGAGGCCGGGCAGGATCCGGGGACGGACGGGCTCGCCCCCTTCGATCCGGCGAGCGCGGCCCTGCCCTCCATCGATCAGGCCGCGCTGGAGGACGCCCTGGGCGAGCTCCGCGCCTGCCGCGCCATCCTCGACGCCCTGCGCCAGCCGCCGGAGTGACCCTGCGGGCGGGGCGGCGCCCCGCGGCGGGGCGCTGCGAATCGGCGGCGGGTGGCCCGAACTTTGCTGCGGGATCGGCGTTGTCGCCCGCATGGCTGCCCCTCGCCCGAAACTCTCGCCCAGCCAGGAGCTGATGGCCCGCGTCCTGCGGATCGTCCGCGCCTGCCCGGATGCCGCCTCCGAGGTGCTCGAACTGATCACCCTGGTGAGTCAGGTCGAGGCCGCGACGGCGGTCGATCCCCGCTACCGGGACGCCCGCCGGGTGATCGCCCGCCTGCGCAACCCCCTCTGGGAGATGGGCCCCGCCGACCGGGACAGCCTGCTGCGGGCGGCCGAGACGATCCGCCGGGTCTGCCACCTCAAGGAGGACGACATCCCGGCCTCGCCCATCGCCGATGCCGGCGAGCGGGTGCGGGTGGAAGAGCGCCTCGCCGCCGCCCTGAGCGGCGAGTTCTCCGCGGCGCAGATCGCCCGCGTGACCGGCGTCGTCGCCGCCGCGCTTCAGGAGTAGCGCGCCCCGGAGGGTGCGCCCCTCGACGCGCGCGCCCCACGTCCCCACATGCCCCTCAAGCGGGCGGAATCCCGGTCCGCGACCCTGGAGATCTGCCGACCGTGACGACCGCCTCCGCCCTCCCCGGCCGCCGCCTCGCCGCCCTCGTCGGCGCCCTGCTCCTCGCCGCCCCGGCGGCGGCGCAGACCACGGTCACGCGCTCCAAGAGCGTCGCCCCCGGCCAGACCGTGCGGCTCGAGATCGCCCCGAACCTCAAGAAGGATTGCAGCTCCGGCCCGATGCCGGAGTTCAAGGTGTCCGGCGCCCCCAAGAACGGCTCGGTGATCACCAAGGTCGGCAAGCTGAAGACCCCGGCGAGCTACCGCTGCCCGAACAAGGAGGCGGCGGTTCAAGCCCTCTTCTACCAGGCCAACGCAGGCTACAGCGGCCAGGACGAAGTGACGTTCGAGGTCAAGTCCTCGGACGGGCAGGTCCAGACTCAGACGATCAAGATCACCGTCGGCTCCGCCAATTCCAAGCCGGCGTCCGATGCCAAGAAAGAAGGCACCGACCTCTGAGCCGGAGGCAGTCGAATTCGCTCTATGCATCGTTTTTCGGCGCCGACAGCAACACCTTTTGGAAGATTACCGCTTCGTCATCTGACGTATGTGGAATTCGAACCTGCGGGTGTTGCACGCAATCAACGTGATTGCAGCGTCTTCGCCGCGCTGCGACAAATGGCGGGCCTGTCGGTTGCATCCAAGCCGGGACAGGATGAAGCTATCCCGGTCTGAGAGGGTGACGCGAATGCCTATGCAAGCGACGAACGACCTCTTCCAGAGCTTCGCCCGCGGCTACGAAGCGCGGCGCGACACGGAGATGAGCCTCTCCGAATATCTCGAAGCCTGCCGCGACGAGCCGCTGATGTACGCCTCCGCCGCGGAGCGCATCCTGGCGGCGATCGGCGAGCCCGAATTCGTGGACACCGCCAAGGATTCGCGCCTCGGGCGCATCTTCATGAACCGGACGATCCGGACCTACCCGGCCTTCCGGGAATTCTACGGCATGGAGGAGACGATCGAGCGGATCGTCTCGTTCTTCCGCCACGCGGCTCAAGGGTTGGAGGAGCGCAAGCAGATCCTCTACCTGCTCGGCCCGGTGGGCGGCGGCAAGTCGTCCCTCGCCGAGCGGCTGAAGCTGCTCATGGAGGTCCACCCGATCTACGTGCTGAAGGCCGGCAACGAGGTCTCCCCCGTGTTCGAGAGCCCGCTGGGCCTCTTCGACCCGGAGGTGATGGGCGAGGAGATCCAGCGCCGCTACGGCGTCCCGCGCCGCCGGCTCACCGGCCTGATGAGCCCCTGGGCGCTCAAGCGCCTGGACGAGTTCGAGGGCGACATCTCCCGGTTCCGGGTCATCAAGGTGCGCCCGTCGCGCCTGCGGCAGATCGGTATCGCCAAGACCGAGCCGGGGGACGAGAACAACCAGGACATCTCCTCGCTGGTGGGCAAGGTGGACATCCGCCGCCTGGAGACCCTCTCCCAGGCGGATCCGGACGCCTACTCGTATTCCGGCGGCCTCAACCGGGCGAACCAGGGCGTCCTCGAATTCGTCGAGATGTTCAAGGCGCCGATCAAGATGCTCCACCCGCTGCTGACGGCGACGCAGGAGGGCAACTACGTCGGCACCGAGAACATCGGCGCGATTCCCTTCACCGGCGTGATCCTGGCCCACTCGAACGAGTCCGAGTGGCAGACCTTCAAGACCAACAAGAACAACGAAGCGTTCATCGACCGCATCTACGTCATCAAGGTCCCCTACTGCCTCCGGGTAACGGAGGAACAGAAGATCTACGACAAGCTGATCTCCAGCTCGGAGCTGTCGGATGCGGCCTGCGCGCCGGGGACGCTGGAGATGCTGGCGCGGTTCTCGGTGCTGTCGCGCCTGCGGGACCACGCCAACTCCAACCTGTTCTCCAAGATGCGCGTCTACGACGGCGAGAGCTTGCGCGAGGTCGATCCCCGCGCCCGCTCGATGCAGGAGTACAAGGACTCGGCCGGCGTGGACGAGGGCATGGACGGGATCTCGACCCGCTTCGCCTTCAAGGTGCTGGCCGCGACCTTCAACCACGACACGACCGAGGTGTCCGCCGACCCGGTCCACCTCATGTACGTGCTGGAACAGTCCCTCCGCCGGGAGCAGCTCCCGCCGGAGACCGAGAAGAAGTACCTGGAGTTCATCAAGACCGAACTCGCGCCCCGCTACGCCGAGTTCATCGGCCACGAGATCCAGAAGGCGTATCTCGAATCGTACCACGATTACGGCCAGAACCTGTTCGACCGCTACATCGACTACGCCGACGCGTGGATCGAGGATCAGGACTTCAAGGATTCCGAGACCGGCCAGCTGATGAACCGGGAGCTCCTGAACCAGGAGCTGACCAAGATCGAGAAGCCGGCCGGCATCGCCAACCCGAAGGACTTCCGCAACGAGGTGGTGAAGTTCGCCCTGCGCTCCCGGGCGCAGCATGGCGGGCGCAACCCGAGCTGGACCAGCTACGAGAAGCTGCGGGAAGTCATCGAGCGGCGGATGTTCTCCCAGGTGGAGGAACTGCTGCCGGTCATCTCCTTCGGCTCCAAGAAGGACGGCGACACCGAGAAGAAGCACGGCGAGTTCGTCGAGCGGATGGTGACGCGCGGCTACACAGAGCGGCAGGTCCGCCGTCTGGTGGAATGGTACATGCGGGTGAAGCAGGCCGGCTGAGGGGCGGGTTCCACGACCCTCAGCCGCCACAGTTTCGGACGAACGGCGGGCGAGACTTCGAAGCCGGCCGGACACGCGGGCGAGGGTTCGAGCACCTGATGCACATCGTCGACCGACGCCTCAATCCCGGGGGCAAGAGCCTCCCCAACCGTCAGCGCTTCCTGCGCCGCGTGAAAGACGTGGCGCAGCGGGCGGTGCGCGAGTCGGCCCGGGAGAACGACATCAAGAACCTCGGCAAGGACGGGCGCGTCACCGTGCCCGTCGACGGGGTGCGCGAGCCGCGCTTCAGCCGCCAGCCCGGCAGCGGGCGGCACGACCATATCCTGCCCGGCAACAAGACCTACGTGGAGGGCGACACGATCGACCGGCCGCCGGGGGGCGGGGGGAGCGGCGGCGGCTCCGGCGAGGGCGGCGACGGGGGGGAGAACAGCGAGGACGCGTTCCAGTTCGTCCTCACCCGGGACGAGTTCCTCGAACTCTTCCTCGAAGACCTCGAACTGCCCGACCTCGCCAAGCGGCGGCTGTCCGTGGTCGAGACCGAGGGGATGCGCCGCGCCGGCTACACCATCACCGGCTCGCCCGCCAACCTCGCCCTCACCCGGACGCTGCGCAACTCCATGTCGCGCCGCATCGCCCTCAAGCGGCCGAAGCCCGAGGAGGTCGCGGCCCTGGAGAGCCGCATCGCCACCCTGCGCGAGGGCGACCCGGCGCGGGCCGACCTGGAGGCCTCCCTGGCACTGCTGCGGGAGCGGGCGAAGCGCATTCCCTACGTCGACCCGATCGACCTGCGGTTCCGCCGGTTCGAGCCCTATCCGCGCCCCATCGCCCAGGCGGTGATGTTCTGCCTGATGGACGTGTCCGGCTCGATGACCGAGCACATGAAGGACCTCGCCAAGCGGTTCTACATCCTGCTCCATATCTTCCTCACGCGGCGCTACCGCCACGTCGAGATCGTGTTCATCCGCCACACCGACCGGGCGACGGAGGTGGACGAGGAGACCTTCTTCGGCTCCCGCGAGACCGGGGGCACGCTGGTCTCCTCGGCGCTGATCGAGATGAAGCGCGTGATCGCCGAGCGCTACGACCCGAACGACTGGAACATCTACGCGGCCCAGGCCTCCGACGGCGACAACGTGTCGAGCGACGGCCCGACCGCCACGGACCTGCTGCGGGCCGACATCCTGCCGGCCTGCCAGCACTTCGCCTACCTCGAAGTGGGCGACGAGAACGGCCCGCGGGCGGGCTTCGTGGAGCACCGCACCACCCTGTGGCGGACCTACGAGGCCATCGCCAAGGCGGGCGGCCCCATCGCCATGCGCAAGGTGAACCACCGCCGGGAGATCTACCCGGTGTTCCGCGAGCTGTTCGGCCGCAAGGACAAGGCGGAGGCGTGAGCCGATGGGCATGGCTCGTCCGTCCCGCCACGCCACACCCCCTCCCCCCTCTGCGGGGGAGGGTACCCTGCGCAGCAGGGGGGGAGAGGGGAGCGCCGGTGCCGGACGGGGCGGGCGTTTGACGACGGGCGGCGCCGCATCCTGCGCCGTCGCTCCCCTCTCCCGACCCCCTTCGGGGGCCACCCTCCCCCGCAGAGGGGGGAGGGAGATTTCCGAGACTCTTCGGGAGATGCCATGACACGCCTCGCAGCCCCGCCGATCGCCCGCGCCGACAAACCCCTGTTCACCGGCAACGATTGGGACTTCGACACCATCCGCCGCATCCACGATGCCTGCGAGGCGGAGGCGCGCAAGCTCGGGCTGTCGTGGTACCCGAACCAGATCGAGATCATCACCGCCGAGCAGATGCTCGACGCCTATGCGTCCATTGGGATGCCGCTGTTCTACAAGCACTGGTCGTTCGGCAAGCACTTCGCCCAGCACGAAGCGGGCTACCGCCGCGGCCTGATGGGGCTCGCCTACGAGATCGTCATCAACTCCGACCCGTGCATCTCCTACGTGATGGAGGAGAACACGGCGACGATGCAGACGCTCGTCATCGCGCACGCCGCCTTCGGGCATAACCACTTCTTCAAGAACAACTACCTGTTCAAGCAGTGGACCGACGCCGAGGGGATCCTCGACTATCTCGACTTCGCCAAGGGCTTCATCGCCCGCTGCGAGGAGCGCTACGGCCACCAGGCGGTGGAGCAGGTGCTGGATGCCGCCCACGCCCTGATGAGCCAGGGCGTCCACCGCTACCCGCGCAAGAAGCGCCCCGACCTCGCCTCCGAGCAGCGCCGGGAGCGGGAGCGCGTGGAGCACGGCGAGCAGATCTACAACGACCTGTGGCGCACCCTGCCGAACAAGCCCGGCGCCGCCCCCTCGGACCTCGCCGCCGAGCGCCGCCGCGCCCTGCTGGAGCTGCCGCAGGAGAACATCCTCTACTTCCTGGAGAAGGTGGCCCCGCGCCTGCGGCCGTGGCAGCGGGAGATCCTCCGGATCGTGCGCCTCGTGGCGCAGTACTTCTACCCGCAGCGCCAGACCAAGGTGATGAACGAGGGCTGCGCCACCTACGTCCACTACCGGATCATGAACGGCCTCTCCGAGAGCGGCCAGATCACCGAGGCGGCCTACCTCGAATTCCTGCAATCCCACACCAACGTCATCCGCCAGCCGACCTACGATGACCGCTCCTATGGCGGCCACAACCCCTACGCGATCGGCTTCGCGATGATGCAGGACATCGCCCGCATCACCGAGACGCCGACGGACGAGGACCGCGCGTGGTTCCCCGACATCGCCGGGCGCGGCGACGCCATGGAGGTGCTGCGCGACTGCTGGGAGAACTACCGGGACGAGAGCTTCATCGCGCAGTTCCTGTCGCCCAAGTTGATGCGCGACCTGCGCCTGTTCCACGTGGTGGATGACCCGGACGAACCGAACCTGCGCGTCGAATCGATCCACGACGAGCGCGGCTACCGCCGCCTGCGCCGCTCCTTCGCCCGGCAATACGACGTGGCGTGGCTCGACCCCGACATCGAGGTGGTGGACGTGGACCTGGAGGGCGACCGCCGCCTGATCCTGCACCACAAGGCGCTCAACAAGATCACCCTGCAGAAGGACGACGCCAAGCGGGTGCTCCAGCACCTCGCCGACCTGTGGGGCTACGACGTGGTGCTGAAGGAGGTCGAGCCCACCACCGGCACGGTGATCGGCGAGATCGGCGCCAGCGCCAGGCCGATCTTCTTCTGATTGCCCGGACGCCCGCGCCCGTGCTGCATGGGGCCATGAGCGCCACGACCATGACCCTCGCGCAGACGCGGGATTTCCTCGACCGGGAGTTCCCGCAGATGCAGGCCGGCGGGCGGGCCTACCACCTCGAGGCGGTGGGGCCGCTCTCCGCGCGGATGCGCCTCGAGGCGCATGAGCGCTTCCTGCGGCCGGGGGGCACCGTCTCCGGCCCCGCCATGATGGCGCTCGCCGACTACGCGCTCTACGCGGCGATCCTGGCCAACATCGGCCCGGTCGCCCTGGCGGTGACGACGAACCTCGCCTTCAACTTCCTGCGCAAGCCGGCCGCGGGCGATCTCATGGCGGAATGCCGCCTCTTGAAGCTCGGCCGGCGCCTCGCCGTGGGGGAGGTCCTCATCACCGCCGCCGGCCACGACGACCTCGTCTGCCACGCCACCGGCACCTACTCGATCCCCCCACGCTGACGCGCGGTGCGGGACGGCGGGGGATGCCGCCGCGCGCCCCGCCCTCCCCGTCATCGCGGGCGGGGCGAGGCGACCGAAGGAGGTACGGACGCGGCCGGCCACGGCGCGCCCCCGGTGTGCCTCGCCCCCGCGCGGGAGCGCAGGCGGGGCCCGAGATGGCCCGTCCGCCTCAGCCCCGCGCCTCGCTGAGGCGCGCCGCGTAGCGGGCGATGAGGTCGACCTCCAGGTTCACCCGGTCGCCGGCCCGGCGCTCGCCCCAGGTGGTGACCTGCAGGGTGTGGGGGATCAGCAGGACCGAGAACAGGTCGTCCTCCACCGTGTTCACCGTGAGCGACGTGCCGTCGAGGCTGACAGAGCCCTTCTCCGCGATGAACCGGGCAAGGGCGGCCGGGGCGCGCAGGGTGAAGCGCTCGCTCGGCCCCCAGGCCCCGTCCGTCACCGTGTCGCGGGCGACGATCTCGGCGAGCCCGTCCACGTGCCCGGTGACGAGGTGGCCGCCGAGTTCGTCGCCCACCTTCAGGGAGCGTTCGAGGTTGATCCGCCGCCCCGGCGCCCACTCCCCGACATTGGTGCGGGCCAGGGTCTCGGCCGCGGCATCGACGTGGAAGACGCAGGCCCCCTCCGCCGGCGCGATGGAGACCGCGGTGAGGCACGGGCCGGAACAGGCGATGGAGGCGCCGAGCGCGATGCCGGCGGGGTCGTAGGCGCAGCGGATGGCGATCCGCCGCAGGTCCCCCTCCCCCTCGACGGAGAGCACCGTGCCGACATCGCTGACGAGACCCGTGAACATGCTCAGACGCTCCGCTCGTAGGTGACGGCCCGGTCGCGGCCGAGGACGAGGTCCTCGGCGACGCCGAACCCGGCGATCCGGCGCTCCAGCACCGGGCCGAGGGCCGGGAGGCCCCCCGCCGGCCCGGCCGGGTCCGGCCCGGTCATCAGGGTGACGGCATCGATCAGATCGGCCTGCGCCAGCGCCTCCGCAAGGCACGGGCCGCCCTCGCTGCACAGGCGCGTCAACCCGCGCGCCCCGAGGGTGGCCAGGGCGGCCGGCAGGTCGATCCTCCCCTCCGCCCCGGACGCCACCGGCACGACCTCGACCCCGCAGGCTTCGAGGGCGCGGCGGGCATGGGCCGGGGCCGAGCGGGTGGTGAGCACCAGCACCGGCACGTCCCGGGCGGTGCGGGCCAGCACGCTCGCCGGGGTGAGATGCAGGGCGGAATCGAGGACGATCCGCAGGGGCGAGCGCCCGGCCAGCCCCGGCAACCGGACGGTGAGCGAGGGGTCGTCCGCCCGCGCCGTGCCGATGCCGATCAGGATCGCGTCCGCATGGGCCCGCCACAGATGGACTGCCCCGTCCGCCACGGGGCTGGTGATCCGCAGGCGCTCCGGGCCCGCCCCGGCGGCGAACCCGTCCGGGGTGCGGGCGAGCTTCAGGTGCAGCATCGGCCGCCCGAGGGTGACGCGGGTGATGTGGCCGCGATGGTCCCGGGCGGCCTCCGCCCGGCACAGGCCGGTCTCCACCGCGATGCCCGCCGCCCGCAGGAGGCCGTGGCCCCGCCCGGCGACCCGCGGGTCCGGGTCTTCGAGGGCGCTCACCACCCGGCCGATCCCGGCTTCGATGATCGCCTCCGCGCAGGGCGGCGTGCGGCCATGGTGGGAGCAGGGCTCCAGCGTGACGTAGAGGGTCGCGCCGCGGGCCGCCGCCCCCGCCTGGGCCAGGGCCAGCCGCTCGGCATGGGGCCGCCCGCCCGGCGCCGTGGCGGCGGCGGCGAGGATGGTGCCCGAGCCGGGGGCCACCACCACCGCCCCCACGGAGGGGTTCGGCCACGCCCGCCCGAGACCCCGGCGGCCGAGCGCCAGGGCGAGGCGCATGAAGTTGGCGTCGCCGCTCACGGCCGGCTCGCCCGGCGGCGGGGGGGAGGCTTCGCCTCGGGCTCGGGCTCCGGCTCGGCCGGCGCGGCGAGGGTGCCGCCCAGCGTCCCGAGCAGGTCCTCGAAATCCTTGGCCTCGCGGAAATTCTTGTAGACCGAGGCGAAGCGCACGTAGGCGACGTCGTCGAGGCCCTTGAGCCCGGCCATCACCAGTTCGCCGATCGTCTCGGAGGCGACATCGGGCTCCCCCGCGCTCTCCAGCTGGCGGGTGATGCCGCTCACCAGCCGCTCGATCCGCTCGGGCTCCACGGCGCGCTTGCGCAGGGCGACGTCGATGGAACGCTGCAGCTTGTCCCGGTCGAAGGGCACGCGCTTGCCCGAGCGCTTCACCACCGTCAGCTCGCGCAGCTGCACCCGCTCGAAGGTGGTGAAGCGCCCGCCGCAATCCGGGCAGACCCGGCGGCGGCGGATGGCGGCGTTGTCCTCGGAGGGGCGCGAATCCTTCACCTGCGTGTCGGACCCGCCGCAATAGGGGCACCGCATCGGGCGGATTCTCTCGGGCGAAACGGAAACGGCCGCGGATCGGCGTGATCCGCGGCCGTCTCGTAACAAAGGGGTTTCCAAAGGGCGAGCCCTTTGGCGGGGCGGGGCGGTGCCCCGGTCCCGCCGGGGTGCCCCGACGCCTCAGCCGTAGATCGGGAACCGGTCGGTGAGGGCGTGGACGCGGGTCTTCACGCTCTCCTCGACCTCGCTGTCGCCGGCCTCGCCCTTGGCGACGAGCCCGTCCAGCACTTCCACGATGAGGCCGCCGATCTGCTTGAACTCGGCGACGCCGAAGCCGCGCGAGGTGCCCGCCGGGGTGCCGAGGCGGATGCCCGAGGTGATGGTCGGCTTCTGCGGGTCGAACGGCACGCCGTTCTTGTTGCAGGTGATGTGCGCCCGGGAGAGCGCGGCTTCCGCCGCCTTGCCCGTGAGGCCCTTCCGCTGCAGGTCGACCAGCATCAGGTGGTTGTCGGTGCCGCCGGAGGTGATGTCGTAGCCGCCGGAGATCAGCGTGTCGGCGAGCGCCTTGGCGTTCTCCACCACCTGGCGGGCGTAGATCTTGAACTCGGGCTTCAGCGCCTCGCCGAAGGCCACCGCCTTGCCGGCGATGACGTGCATCAGCGGGCCGCCCTGCAGGCCGGGGAAGATCGCCGAGTTGAACTTCTTGGCCAGCGCCTCGTCGTTCGTCAGGATCATGCCGCCGCGGGGGCCGCGGAGCGTCTTGTGGGTGGTGGTGGTGACCACGTGGGCGTGCGGGAACGGCGAGGGATGCACGCCGGCCGCGATGAGCCCGGCGAAGTGGGCCGCATCGACCATGAAGTAGGCGCCGACCGAATCCGCGATCTCGCGGAACTTGGCGAAGTCCCAGTGGCGCGGGTAGCCCGAGCCGCCGGCGATGATCACCTTCGGCTTGTGCTCCTCAGCGAGCTGGGCGACCTGCTCCATGTCGATGCGCTGGTCGTCCCGGCGCACGGTGTAGGAGACCGGCTTGAACCACTTGCCGGAGATGTTCGGCGGGGCGCCGTGGGTGAGGTGGCCGCCGGCCGCGAGGTCGAGGCCGAGGAAGGTGTCGCCTGGCTGCATGAGCGCCAGGAACACGCCCTGGTTGGCCTGCGAGCCCGAGTTCGGCTGCACGTTGGCGAAGCCGCAATCGAACAGGCGCTTGGCGCGGTCGATCGCCAGCGTCTCGGCCACGTCCACGAACTGACAGCCGCCGTAGTAGCGCCGGCCGGGATAGCCCTCGGCGTACTTGTTGGTGAGCACCGAGCCCTGAGCCTCCAGCACCGCGCGGGAGACGATGTTCTCCGAGGCGATCAGCTCGATCTCGTGCTGCTGCCGGCCGAGCTCCTGCTCCACGGCGCGGGCGAGCTCGGGATCGGCCTCCGTCAGCGGGGCGGCGAAGAAGCTGTTCGAGAAGTGCTTGTCGGCGGCGGTCCCGGCGCTCATGGCGTGCCTCTTTTCTGATTGGGGGCAGCCCGGCCTTCGTCGCAAAGCACGGGCGGGCGTTCTAGGGCCGATACCTACACGCCGGGCCGGGCAAGGCCAAGCGCAGGCATTTTGTGCGGTGGGTGAGAAAAATTGAAAGAACGCGGGCCAGACGGCATCACCCCGGCCGTCGCGCGCCACACTGTAGGACTTATTTGCTGTCGCGGGATGCGGTTTGTTAGGATGAGCCCCGAATCGGAAGGGGGCGCCGATGCAAGGACGATGAGACTCGCTAAGAGTTGCTCACGATGTTTCAGCGCAACTCATAGATTTATCTCCCCTGAGGCTGAGACGTCTCGATATCAAAGCGGGCTTTTGCGCAGACCAGCCCCGGGGGGATGACGAGAGGTGCTGCGGCGGCCGTGGTACACTGACCGTGACGAGAAGGGTCGAGACCGGAAACAGAAGAATCGACTCGACGACGAATAGTATCATCGACGTCATCGATGATGTTGTCTCCGCGTCACCCCCCGGCCGTGGGCCCGCATAAGAAGTGCAGATCCACACCGCATCGGCGGCGATGCTTCGGAGCCTCAATCTGCCCGGGATAGGCGCGTACGGCATCGAGCACAGTTTCAGCTTGGGTGACACCGCCCGCTACGGCCTCAACGGCAGTATTCGCACAGACGTCGTGATGCGGGATGGCCGAAAACCCGACGCGCCAATCCTCTCGGTGTGGGATATCAAGACCGGAGAAGCGCGCCTGAGCGCCAAGCGCGCGGCAGAGATCCGAAAAAACCTGAACATCGACAGTGAAGTGCCGGTGATCGAGCTTCATATCAAACGCGGCGTGAGCGTCAAATCTTATATCTGCAGGTACTGACATCCGATTGGCTGGGACGCGGAGACAACGATCATGTCCATGGATTTCTACGTGATGTGTGACCGTCCACTGGCGTCGAGCCAGGAATGGCAACAGGCCATCCACGAGATCGGCTTCGATCTGCAGATCCCTTCGGGCTGCGATGTCGCGACGATGGAGGGATTTATTCCCGTCACGTGGCGGGGCCGTGGGACGGGGTTCGAGTGCTCCCCGTTCCCGTTCGCGGAACTGCTGGAGACCTACGATGAAAAAGATTTCGGCGGTTCGTGGCCGTTCGCGTACGCGATGTATGCCGGATCGCTCGGCGGATGTGCCGGCGCGTTGATCGCCGCCGCGGCCATCGTCGCGGTGGCGGGGGGCCGGGTCTACGATCCTCAGGAAGGCCTCGTGATGACGCGGGACGAGGCGGTGCGTCATGCCGCCACGACCGAGGCCGAAATCCTCAAGCTCGAGACCGGCACCGCGCACTGACCGCGAGCGACACCCGATCGCGCTGCGGTGGGGGTGTCGACAAACCCTTGTTCAGGTTGGCTTTTTGCCAACCTCCTCCCCCGGCCGGACCCGGGGCCGCGGGGCCGGCCGCTCCCGGGGCGGCGTGCCCGCCTGGGCGGCGTCCTGCGGGGCCGGGGCGGGCCAGAAGACCTCGAACAGCTCCCGCATCGCCGTCAGGTTCTGCTCCTGCACCTCCGCGCCGGTGCGGATCATCTGGCGGATGACGTCGGAGCCCGGACCGGCGGCGGCCTCGTCCCGCGGCGGGCGGGGGGCTTCCACGCGGGAGCGGTCCGGCGGCGGAGCGGTGGGCCGCGCGGCCGTGGCGGGCGCGGCCGGCTGCGGCGGCGTCATGAAGGCGCGGGCCATGTCCGTCCACAGGGCGACGAAGGGCAGGGGTGAGGCCGGCGGGGCGGCGGGCGCCGCCGGGCGGGAGGCTTCGGCCGAGGGCTGGTTGAGCATGACGTGGACGATGCTCGCCACCACGGCCCCGGCCATCATCGGGAGCATCTGCCGCAGCACCTGTGACCCCACGCCGCTCGCCGTCGAGGCCTGCTGCAGCACCGCCTGCATCAATTGGGCGCTGCCGAACATCTGGCCCAGCGCGTCGAGGCCGAGGGGTGCGGCGGTGCGGGCGGCCTCGGGGGCCGAGAACATCCGCGCGAAACCGGTCGGGTCCAGGCCCGCCCCCCGCTGGAGGCCGAGGGTCAGGGCCGGCATCAGCGCCTCGAAGGCGCGCTGGGTCTGCTCGACCGTCAGGCCGAACTGCCGGGCCATGGCCTGCATTTCGGGCCCGCCCGCCGCCTGGACCATGTCGAGGGAATTGAACATGACGCCTCGATCCTGCCCCGGACCGGCTGGCCGGCGGGGCGCAACGTTCCCCGCCGGCGGGTGTCGCTGAGGCGGCAAAGCTCGACGGCGACGGGCGGCCAGGGCCTGCGCCCGGCACGACCGCTCATCCCGTCCCGCCATCGTGGCCCGCCCCGTGCAGAAACGCCAGTTCTCCGGTGACAATCCCTGTCGATCCCTCGCCCGGCCCCCCGGGACGGGGCGGCGGGCCGGCGGGGGGCGCGGCGAGGCGGGCGACGGTGCGGCGGGCGAGCAGCATCCCGGCCAGGCCGAAGGCGAGGGAGCCGATGCCCATCCCCGCCACCACGCCCTTGGGGCCGTAGAGGGCGCTGCCGAGATAGGCCGGCGGCACCGTGCCCAGCGTCGCCCGGCCCCAGTTCAGCAGGGTGGAGCGCAGGGGAAAGCCGAGGTTGTTGAAGGCGGCGTTGCCCACGAACAGCAGGCCGTTGAAGAACCAGATCGCCCCGCCGACGAGGCAGAAGAACGAGAACAGGTCCGCCGCCTCGCCCGTCAGGGCGAACAGGGTGGCCAGGGGCCCCCGCAGGAGCACCAGCAGCAGCCAGACGACGGCCGCGTAGACCAGGGTCGCCCGCACGCAGGAGCGCAGGGTCTCCTCCATCCGGTCGAACCGGGACGCCCCCCAGTTCTGCGCCAGGATCGGCCCCACCGCCCCCGAGAGGGCGAACAGCCCGCCGAAGGCCACGGGCGTCAGCCGGTCCACCACCGCCGCGGCGGCGATGGCATGGGGGCCGTAGCCGGCGAAGAGATGGGTCAGGAAGGCGCTCGCCACCGAGGGGGCGAGGTTGGTGAGCACCGCCGGCCCGGCGATGGCGGCCATGGCCGGGGCGTCGGCGACGATGTCGGCCGGGCGGGGCCGGCGGAGCATCCCCTGCCGGGCGAGGCCGTGCCAGCCGATGGCCACGAAGGTGGCCCGGGCGACGCAGACGGTGATCGCCGCCCCCTCGACGCCGAGGCCGGCCCCGAAGATCAGCAGCGGATCGAGGAAGGCGGTGACGAGGGCGCCGCCCAGGGTCACCCACATGGCCCGGCCCGCCTCGCCCACCGCCCGCAGCAGGCCGGTGAACAGCATCCCGAGGGCGAGAAGGGCGTTCGAGGGCAGGGTGATCCGCAGGAACATGTCCGCCACCCGCAGGGCCTCGCCCTGTGCGCCGATCAGGCGCAGCAGGTCGTGGGCGAAGGGCAGCATCGCGGCGCTGAGGAGGCCGGCGACGAGGACGCCGAGCGCCATCGCGGAGGCGGACAGGCGCCGGGCGAGGTCCCGGTCCCCGGCCCCGACCGCCCGGGCGACGAGGGCCCCGGCCGCGATCATCAGGCCGATATTCACGGCGGTGGCGAAGAACTGCACCACGGAGGCGAGGCCCACCGCCGCCGTCAGGGCCGGGTCCCCCAGGCGCGACACGTAGAGGAGCGACATCAGGTCCACGACGAAGATCGCCATCAGCCCCACGGAGCCGGTGGCGCTCATCACCAGGACGTGGCGCAGGACCGAGCCGGAGACGAAGCGCCCCCCGCCGGTGAACGCCGTCCCGGCCGGGGCGGGGGGGCCGTCAGTCATCGCGTCCGGCGCCCTGGGCTTCCAGCTCGGCCTCGGCCTCGGCGGGGGAATCCTCGTCGGCCGCCCGGGCCGCCGGCTTGGCCAGGACCCGCTCGGCCGCCTCCTTCCGGTCCTGGCCGAGGAGGTCGCGGGTCTCGGTGTTCAGGGCGCGGGCGGGGCGCACCGGCTCGGTGAGGGGTTCGGGGCGCAGCTCCGCCGAATCCGTGCCGCCGAGCCATGCCGCCCCGTCCGGAAGGGCGCCGGCCTGCTGGAGCACGAGGCGGGCGATGTCGCGCTTGCGCACGTCCTCCGCCCGGGCGGCGGCGGCCTCCGCGGAGAGGCCGAGCCCTTCGAGCGCCGCCCGGCCGAAGGCCAGGGCCGATTCCGCGGTCTCGCGGATCTGGAAGTCGACGTCGCGGTTCATCAGCTCGACGGCGTGGAGACGGTCGTAGGCGCGCACGAAGGTCCGCACCTCCCGGAACTCCTCGTGGACGATGTCCACGATCTTGAGGGCCGCGTCCCGGTCGTCCACGCAGATGCAGACCAGCTCCGCCTTGCCGATCCCGGCGGCGCGCAGCACGTCGAGCCGGGTGCCGTCTCCGTAATAGATGCGGAAGCCGAAGCGGGTCGCCGCCCGCAGCTGCGCCACGTCCTTGTCGATGACGGTGACGGGCACGCCCTCGGCGAGGAGCACCTGCGTCAGGATCTGCCCGAACCGGCCGAAGCCGATCACCAGCACGCGGGCGTCGGCGGCGCCCTCGGCCAGCTCGGCGGGGGAATCGGCGGCGGCGGCGTTGGCCTCCTTCGAGAGGCGGGCGTCGATCAGCCGGTCGAGGCCCTTGGCCATGACCGGGCCGATCAGCATGGTCAGGGCCGCCAGCGCCACGGCGAAGCGGGTGGCGGTCGGCCCGGTGAGGCCGAGGTCGGCCGCCTGGGGCAGGAGCACGAAGGCGAACTCGCCGGCCGGCGCCAGCACCGCCGCGCCGCGCAGGGCGCTGAGGGTGTCCGAGCCGAACAGGCGGAACAGGCCCGCCACCAGGGCCACCTTCACGAGGATCGCCGCGAAGGTCGCCCCGAACAGCGCCGGCCAGACCGCCTTCACCAGGCTGCCGTCGATGGACATGCCCACGCTCATGAAGAACAGGCCGAGGAGCATGCCGCGGAACGGCTCGATATCGGCCTCCAGCTGGTGGCGGAAGTTCGATTCCGCGAGGAGGATGCCGGCGAGGAAGGCGCCCATGGCCATCGACAGGCCGACCCGCTCCATCAGCATCGCCGTGCCGAGCACCACGAGGAGGGCGGCCGCCGTCATCACCTCGCGGGCGCCGCTGGCGGCGAGCAGGCGGAAGAACGGGTTCAGGCCGTAGCGCCCCACCAGCACCACGGCGAGGATCGCCGCGAGCACCTTGCCCGTGGAGATCGCCGCCTCCCCGAACCAGGGGCCGCCGGTCCCGTGCCCGGCCGAGGCGGCGAGCGGCATCAGGGCGAGGATGCCGACGACGCTGAGGTCCTGGAACAGCAGCACCGCGAAGGCCCGCGAGCCGTAGGCGCTGCCGAGGTCGCCACGCTCCTCCAGGAGTTGCAGCGCCACGGCGGTGGCCGAGAGGGCGAGCGCGATGCCCACCACCGCCGCCGCCCCGGGGGGCTGGCCGGCGAGCACGCCCGCCCCCCCGAGGACGAGGGCACAGAGGACGAGCTGCGCCGCCCCGAGGCCGAAGATGTCCCGCCGCATGGAGACGAGCTGCGACAGGTGCAGTTCGAGGCCGACGATGAACAGCAGCAGCACCACGCCGATCTCGGCGACGCTGGCCGCGGTCTCCGGTTCGGCGATCAGCGACAGGCCGGAGGGGCCGATCAGCACCCCGGCCACGAGATAGCCGAGCACGGCGCTCTGCCCGAGCCAGCGGAACACGGGCACGCCCACCACGGCCGCGGCCAGGAAGGTCAGGACCGGAGGCAGAAAGCTCGCGTGTTCGCCGGGGCTCGCCATGCGGTTCCGATCGAGGGCTTTGCGCGATGGGCACCCCGCTTACCCCGTGGGCGCCGCCGATGCGAGCGGGGCCGCGTGCCGTTCGACACGCCGACGTCGCCGGGCGGGCGCGGCCCCGGGCGCGGGTCCCTCCCCCCTCCACGGGGGAGGGTGGCCCCCGAAGGGGGTCGGGAGAGGGGCGGCGCGACGGGACCGGATGGGACGCCCGGCGCGACCTTTCCGGATGCGTCGCTCCCCTCTCCCCCCCCCCTGCTGCGCGGGGTGTCCTCCCCCGCAGAGGGGGGCGGGGGGGCGCGGGGGATGGCCCGCAACGAATAACCTTGCCGATCCTGCGCCGGCCGCTTACGCGCGGGTCCCTCCCCCCTCCGCGGGGGAGGGGGGCCCCCGAAGGGGGTCGGGAGGGGGGGGGCCGGGCGGGCCCGGGTGGCGCCGGCGGCGCGGCCTTTCCGGTCGCCGCCACCCCCTCCCCCCGTCGCAAGCAGCGCGTGGGGG
>NZ_JAKSXW010000015.1 GCF_022829405.1 Methylobacterium sp. J-076 | reverse complement strand
TAGCTCCACCCTCGTGCAAGCCCGAGGGTGCGGGAAGGCGAGACCATCACGATGAGCAGCATCACCGGCGCGGCGAATCCGACCGCGATGACCAATTCACAGTCTCCGAATGCGGCCGACGCGGCCACAGCCGATTTTTCCAAGGAATTCGAGGCCCTTAAGCATAATCCTGGTGTTCATATGGTTGGCCATCCCCGACCTATCCACCCCATGATCACAGATACATCACCGCCAACGATTTCTCATGTACCGATTCATGCCGATGAAACCTATATAGATATTAGTCGTAGGCCTCCTACTCCTATTTCTCTTACACCGGATGGACCGCTCAAGACGACGGCTCTCGGACCGCACCTGATTCTCGGCGATAGGCTGGGGCCGAAGACGGACCAGGGTGCGCAACCCGTGAAAGATGCGCCCGCCGCCGCGGCAGCGTCGGTCGCGAACCAGGCCAACCAGGACATCAAGGACGTCGCTGTGGCGGCCGAGCACACGATCGCGGGGACGGCAAGCCAGCCTGGGCAAGGCGAGGGCGCCGCCGCCAGCGGCAGCGCCGGAGTCGCTCATCAGATCATCGACGGGACTGCGAAGCTAAAGGACCAATTAGATAGCGTCTCCACCATAGTCGGATCTGCTTCGCAGGTAATCGCAGATCTTGCGGGACCGAAGAGCCTCGCAGCAGATTTCGCCTCCCTTAAATCCGATGTGGAGGCAATCAAGGATCTCATCAAGCCGAAGAGCCACGCAGATACCGCCGCGGCAGAGTCGGTCGCGAACCACGCCAACGAGGACATTAAGGACGTCGCCGTGGCGGCCGAGAACACGATCGCGGTGACTGCGAAGTAGTCGAAGCAGGGTAGGGGGAGGTGCGACCGCCCCCTCGCGCAGAGGCCGGGACGCACCGTCACGCGAGCGCCCGCCTGCCACAATGCGGCAGGCGGGCGCTTTCTATCTGAAAGCCGGACGAGCCATTCGCTCCCGCCCGTCCGCGAGGGCACGCCCACCCTCACGCGCCCTCGGCGAAGGTGCCCCGACCTCGCGGGCCTTGCGACATTGGACGAGGGAACCCCCGCCGCGGCCCGATGGGTCCCGCTACGCCAGATGCCGGCTTTCGAGGGCGCCGAACTGGAGATAGTGCAGCAGCGGGTCCACAGGCGCACCGCCGCCCGCCAACAGGGGCTCGACGACTTGGACAAGGTCGCCGTCGCCATCATCGAGAGGGACGGCAAGGTCTCGGTGATCGAGAAGGAACAGGCCGCCTCCCCGCCTGGGAGGCCCCGCCCGTCAGGTCGGTGTCAGCTCTCCGCCTTACCGATTCGGTCGCAGGCAGAATCGCCTGCGAAGCGCCCGATCCACCGCATCGCGACCGTGCGGGCCGGTGGGGGCATCGCGCGCTCCCTGTCACAGGTAGCTCCACCCTCGTGCAAGCCCGAGG
>NZ_JAKSXW010000004.1 GCF_022829405.1 Methylobacterium sp. J-076 | reverse complement strand
GCGCGCACGAAAAAACCCGCCCTGTCTTTCGACGGGGCGGGTGTGGTGGTGTGGGATTTGGTTGCGGGGGTTGGATTTGAACCAACGACCTTCAGGTTATGAGCCTGACGAGCTACCGGACTGCTCCACCCCGCGGCAAACTTGGTTCGTGAGAGGGAATGGAGATTTGCGTTGTGCGGGTCTGGCGGCGACCGACTCTCCCGTGCCTTGAGGCACAGTACCATGGGCGCTGGCGTGTTTAACGGCCGAGTTCGAGATGGGATCGGGTTCTGGGCACGCCGCTCGAG
>NZ_JAKSXW010000002.1 GCF_022829405.1 Methylobacterium sp. J-076 | reverse complement strand
CCCGGCGCCCCGCGCGCACCTAGCCCCGGCCCCGCAGGCCATCGAGACCCATGCCCCAGCCCGCTCAGTCCCTGCGTCGGGACGCGTCCGCACGCCGAAAACCGGAGCCCGTCATGTCCCTCCTCGCCTGGATCGTCCTCGGCCTGATCGCGGGCTTCATCGTCAGCAAGATCTGCAACAACACCGGCCATGGCCTGCTTGTCGACATCCGGCTCGGCGTCGTCGGCGCGTCCGTCGGCGGGTTCCTGTTCAACCGTGTCGCCGATGCAGTCGTTTCGGGGGCTAACCTCTACAGCCTGCC
>NZ_JAKSXW010000001.1 GCF_022829405.1 Methylobacterium sp. J-076 | reverse complement strand
ACGACGTCGCGGCCTACAGGGTCCGCAACACCATCGAGCGCTGCTTCAACAAGCTCAAGCACTTCCGGCGCATCGCCACGCGTTTCGACCGACGCGCCGTCCACTACCTCGGCTTCCTCCACATCGCCGCTGCCCTGCTCTGGATGCGGTGAATGTCGATTCAGCCTAGCCGTACTGACCGCCCTCCCCCGCATGCCGGACTCACCATTTGTCCTGCCCGCCGTGCGTGGCTCCGGTAGCTTTGCTAGCCTCTCCGACGCCTTGGAGCGGATCGTTGGGCGGGTGGGTCTGGAGGGCGTCTCCGCTCACACCCTGCGGCACTCATTTGCCTCGACGGCGGGCGATCTCGGCTACAGCGAGTCCACAATCGGCGCGATGCTGGGCCACGCCGGGCACGGGGTAACCTCACGCTACATCCACCATCTCGACGCGGTGCTGCTCGCGGCCGCGGACCGGGTCGCGATGCAAATCGCAGGAGCGATGGCAGGTAAATATATCCTCGTTGAAGATATATAGGTTCACCCCCTAACTCCCAAAAATCTCTATATAAAGATCTTGAACTCTTTCTATCTCGGACGGAGTAAGGAGTGAAAACTCGCCTTCTCTTGCTCTCTTGCTAAACACCCCGTGTCCTTGCCGAAGAAATCTTAGCATTAAATCGATCGTTCGCTCGCCCATATCTACGATCTCAGTCACCTCCCTGTGAAACTCATCCCGGTGCTCCAGAAAAGACAACTCTTCTGGAAGCTCTTTTTCAACAGATCTTTGTATGCATTTGAATAAATACTCGCAATGTGCTGTGGCGTCGAAATATCTATAATAGTCAGAAGTTTCCATTTGAACTTCTATGTTGCCTCGATCAGTCGATTTCCACTCTATAAGTTCAAGTAAAGGCCTCGATATGATCTCAAGAGTATCTTTGTATCGAGCAATATCATCCAGAATGACACTAGAGATAGGAAAAACTATTTCTTTAGGAGTATAGCCAAACTCAGCAAGAACGTGGTGCAAAAGAAAACGATGGATCCTACCATTTCCATCCTCAAACGGGTGTATGTAAACAAACCCAAAAGCTATACATGCTGCGGCAAGCACCGGATGAAATTCAAGGATTTTAGATATCGAATTAAAGTGCTCCACCCCTCTAAGAAGCCCATTCAAATCCTTTGCGTTAGCACTGATATGCTCGGGCTCTGGATGACCAAAAGCATCGTGCCTGCCAACGAACCCTCCTTCATCTCGCAATCCGACCCTTACTAAGCGATCATCGCCAATTAATTCTTTTTGGAGCTCAATTAGTTTGCTGGTTGTAAGCTCAATTTGCCCAGCTTTGCTTATAACATTTCCCCAGCGAGCAATACGGGATTTTGGTGGATGCTCTCCTTCTATAGCAAAAGAAGCTTTAGAATCGCTCAATAGCAAAAATGCAGCTGCTCTCGCAATAAGCTCCCTTGGGGCGCTACTTACAATAGCCTTAGCTTTGCTTGATAATCTTAAATTTATGAATTCGTCAATTTTATGAGTTTTAAAAACAGTCGGGCAGAACAATCTAGTTCCTGGAATATTGTCTCTTATCCTAAATCTTTTCTCATTGAAATACTCTTTTGCGGCATATTGCTGCTTTGTATCAATAGCTTCGACGTATGCACCCGCTGTTACAGCTTGAATATACAGCTCTCCGTTCCCAAGCCATTCGTAGAAAAAGCACAGCCGACGAATATAGGCACTTGTTGGCTTCGCAATAGCTGCCTTCTCAAGCTCCTTTTTGTCGAATTTTTTGAACACGTGAGCAAGCGTAAGGAAAGAAACACCCTCGTGCTTCAAAGCAAAAACTAGATGGTCTATTGTACTATTTGAAGATCGAAAAGCATTTGGGTATATTACCCAGCCGTCTTCTTTTCTCCGGATATTTTTTGGAGATATCGCTGCCATTTCATGATGAAGCGGCACATTCAGGTTAAATTTTTCTATCAGCGCGCTATATCCGACTAGGTAGGCCGACACGGGCAATCGGCGCCCGCGAAACGTCGTGATCAGCTGACCGTCCTGCTCATTAGCGCTCGGTACGGATGTCTGCATGGCCGTCAAAAACCCTCACAACGCGATAAAAAAGGTAACCAGGATACCAGTTCCGATAATTTTTGTAAGTGACGAGTTTCGTCACGAAAATCGTGGTGCCTTATAAAAATTTGCGGAGGGAAAGGCTGAAGCGTCTTGAACGCACGGCCTCGCACAAGTCCCATCCAAGGAAGATTCGCCCCTGGATGGCGTGCTTGCCCAAAGTGTGACACGGCACGTAAGCGATTGATCCGTGGGACAACTCAGCCAGCGGCAGCCTTCCGAAGTCTGACACCCGGCCCCTCGCCGTTCTCCTTGATGAAGATGACGCCGGCGGCTACCAAAAACGCAGCAGATAACCACCACCCAACACGAGAACGATAAGGGTCACGACCGAAAGGGCGATCTTTTGACCCGACACGGATATGCCGTTGGCGCGGCGTTGATTGGCCCGAGGCTTGAAGGCCAAGACCTTCGGATCTGATAGGTGCTGAGTCAGGCTGTCGGGTAGCTTGCGCTTCCTGCGACTCACTTCAGGTAGCCCTTCGCCTTGAGGTGCTCGATCATGAGCGACTCTATTAGGGCAGCAAGCGACCGGTTGTCCTCAGCAGCAGCCTTTTCCGCAGCTGCCTTCACCGATGGCCTCATGCGCACTTGGAAGACCGCTGTCTTCTTCTCTTCCAGCACCATTGTATATCGGACCGATTGACAAGCGCGGATCGGCCGTGATTGTATGTCGGTGCGTCATACAACGCAACGGCCCGCAACGGTGTTTGCACCACCGCGCGGGCCTGACCACGAACTGGAAGGGCTTCACAGTCATGGCTATTCACCACCTTACACCGCCCATTTGCGGCGGTGAACGCCCGCGCTTGCCTTTCGCACAGCGTGGCCCCGTCACCATCGCCCTCGCGGCCATGCAAGCCGCCGATCCCGACCGCCAGCGCCTCAGCGACCTGCGCCGCCGGATCGCCGAGCGGATCGAGGCCGACATCGCCTTGCTGGACGCGCTCAACGAGCAGCATGCCCCCGGCAATGGGAGGTCCGCATGAACGCCCCCGCGAACCGGCGCGGATTCCTGCGCAGCCTCACCACTCTGCCACTGATCGGTGGCGGGATCACTCTGATCGGCGCACCGTCAGCCGTCGCCGAGCCAGTCACGGAACGGTTGCTCCGCGAGTACCACGACTGGCTGATGTTCGAGCGATCCGAGTTGGCGCGTGAGATCGGTGGTGGCGTTCGCTCTCGGCTTAGCATCGACGGTGTGTTTGGTTCGGCCCTGCGCTGGCATCGGTCGCGCGGTCACATAGGGTCGGACAGCGAAGGACGGCCGATGGGCGACGGGGTATCCTTCCCTTCGACCAGGGCAGCGCTCGTGCTCAGCACAGTCGGCTGCGATTGGCGGGAGGGCGCAGCATGGCTGTGAACGCCTCCACCCGACGCGCTGCCCTCGGCGCCATCCTCGCAGCACCGCTGGCATCTGCGCCGGCTGCGGCCACCCCTAGCCCCACACGGGCGCTGGCGCGGCTAGTTCACCGCTACGAGCGCCTTTACCAATCGCTCGTTCAGGAAGGCGAGCGGTTGGATGGGAGCGGCTGGCTGGATGACGGGACCCACTCAAGACT
>NZ_JAKSXW010000145.1 GCF_022829405.1 Methylobacterium sp. J-076 | reverse complement strand
GCCGGCTGCGGCCACCCCTAGCCCCACACGGGCGCTGGCGCGGCTAGTTCACCGCTACGAGCGCCTTTACCAATCGCTCGTTCAGGAAGGCGAGCGGTTGGATGGGAGCGGCTGGCTGGATGACGGGACCCACTCAAGACTCGCACGACTGTGTGGCCGCCTTCGGTCACGCATCGCACTCTACCCCGTCACCAATCTCGCTGACGTCTTAGCGAAGGTTAGCGCCTTCGCGGTCTCAAACAGCTTGGAGGACGGGCGCGATCACCTCCGCTGCTGCTTGCGGCAGCAACGGGGCCACGCCTACGACGACGAGGTCGCCGAAGCGGTGGTGTTGGATCTGATGCAGCTAGAGGGGATCCGCTCATGCGCCTGATCCTCTGGCTTCTCGCCCTGCGCGAGGTGCGGATGGCTCGTTTCGAGATGGCCCGATCCGACATGCTCATGTCGCACGCGGAGGCGGCGATTGATCGCTCCCGTGATCGCATGAAGCAGGCGGACAGGTTCGCTCACCGCGCTGGCTACTCGTTCCCCTATCCGGGTCACTAAGCTCTCGACCCGGACGTTCGCCATCGGTTCAAGTGGCAAGGTTGGCCACTTGATTACGTAAGGCGACGGCCCCTCGGGTGCGACGGCCAACTTGGCCACTGCATCAACGGAGCGAGACATGAACGCGAACGACCCCGAACCCTTGGACGACTTCACCCGCCTCTACGCAAAGATGACGGCGATGGAGATCGTCCTCGGCGTCCTCATCGGCCGCTTGTCCGAGGAGAACCCCGAGGTGCGGGAGGATGTGAAGCGCGACGTCGCGGTGATCCTAGCCGAGCTTCCAATCGGTGGGCCGAGCGAAGAACTGATCGCCACCGAGGTCAAGCGAGCGGCGGGCGTGCTGACCAACGTCTCAGTCGGTAGCTGAAACCCGTAGATCGGACCGCTCATAACGGTCCGGTTGCAGGTTCGAGTCCCGCTCCCTCCGTCAATCACACGGCCGATTACGCCACCAAGGCAAAGGCGGCCCCCGCCAAGCCAAGGCCTACCAGAAACAGACCGCCGCCCATCGCCTCGAAGACTGGGCGCTGACGTCGTGTCCATAGGGAAGAAGCGACGGTGCCCGCGCCTGCAACGATACAGAACACGCCCAACGACAGCATGTTGGCCTCCCTGCCGGCTGCGACAGAAAGCGTACGGTCCAGCGGCGATGCAGTTCCGGGGATGGAAGGCGACCCACAGGCTTATCAGCCTTCTCACGAACGCCGCTCGCCCATTCGGTGCGTGCGACGGCCAATTGCACAAATCCGAACGAAATCGAATTCCGATGGGTTTACATCCATTAAAATCCGATTAGATTGGATCTATGGCAAAGCGCAGCGCACTCATTGCAGGCATGGCGGCGGCTCTTCGAGAGCCGGAGCGCAGCATCAATGTGCTGGCGATTGAGTTGGGCAAAGCCGGTTTGATCCGGGCCTCCGGTCGCGGCCTCAACGCGGCCGAGATGACGGTCACAGATGCGAGCAACCTCCTGATCTCGGCCCTGTCGGGCGGCTATGCGACCGAAACGGCAGCGACCACGGCCCTGGTTCGCAGCGCTGGCTTGATCGGTGGCAAGGATCGTGACGGCAAGACGACGCACAAGCCTCCGTCCGCAGAGGCTTTCGCCCACCTTGGCTTGGACCACTGCTTCCACGAAATGCTGGCCGCCATCCTCGGTAGCTTTGAGCGACACGGCGGGATTGAGGTCAATGAAGATACGCAGCTAATCAACAACGTATCCGTCGCGATCACGCGCAATGCGATCCGATACTTCTGCAAGGTGTCCTTCGACTTCTCGGATGGAGCCGCTTGGTGGCTCACCTACGTCCGCTGGAAGCCCTTCATGGAAGCGGCTGACCGTCGCGATTGGCAGAACCTGGCCGAAGAGGCCCGTGACCGGGAGGGCGGCAAATCAACGACAGAGGCCGTCGGCCGCTTTGTCCTCCACCGCATCGCGGACTGCATCCGTGGTTCGCCAATGAACACCCGCCCCGAGCCGTAAGCCCTTAGGCCCGCACTCAGGATCACGAAATGTCAGACATTCAACAAGCCCTCGCGAGGGCCCCGGCGGAGCTTTGCCCGCAGTCCAAGGTCAGCAAGCCGCGACTGCGCCGCTGGGAGGCCAGCCGCTATCTGCTCGACCGGTACGGGATCGAGATGGCGATTGCGACACTCGCGAAGCTCGCCTGCCTCGGCGGTGGACCGCCCTTCCAGAAGAACGGCCGGGTGCCGCTTTACCCCGTCGACCTCCTAGACGATTGGGCGTTGGCGCGTCTCGGCCGCGTGATCCACTCCACTTCGGAGACCGGTCGTGGCTGAGCAGGCTAGGCGCGCGGCCCGGCATCCGCGTCAGATCAGTCGGCCGATCACCACGCCGCCTTCTGCTTCGGTCGCGATCTTGGACCGCGAGGGCGTAGTGGTTTGTGTGCTCGCCGGCCGTGCAGAGGCGCGCGCTTTCCTTCGGGGAGGCTGCGCATGATCGCCCCCCTCCCCTCGATTCCCTCCGGTCCCAAAACCGTGGTGGTTTCCCTTCATCGGGATGCCGTCGCCGACATCGCCCATCAGGCCAGCCTCTACGCCAGGCACGCGGTCGAGTATGCGGCGCTCCGCGACGACCGCGGGCTGATGCGCTCTCTGCGCCTGCTCACGATTTGTGCCGCCCATGCGGCCGAGGCACTGCCCGGCTTCGCCGAGGCGGTCGCGGAGTCGGAAGAGGAGGCGCGTCGATGATCCCGCGTCATCTCCTCCAGCACGACGACTTCCTCTGGGCGCTCGACCACAGCACGCGGCGATACCGGGTGCGAGAGGCGCGAGCCGGTGACCGACCGCCTGGCCCGGTGCGGTCCTACGCTGGTCTGATCACCTTGGTTCGCATCGATAGCGGCGCGCTGCTTGTGCTGGCGGCCTGCTGCGGGGTCTCACCCGACGAGTGGGTCGATAGCGATGCCTATGCAGATTTCCGCCTTCTGGCGATCAGTCGCAAACATGCGCTGCGCGATTTTCGGGGGCGCTCATGAGCACCACCCTCGATGCCGCCCTCTACCTCGTGCGCCGTGGCGGACGTGTCTTTCCCCTACACGGCATGCGGCATGATTCGGCGGGGCGGTTCCTCTGCACCTGCGGCAAGCCCGACTGCGATGACGCCGGCAAACATCCTCTGGCGAAGCTCGCACCGAGCGGTCTGAACAACGCGACGTCGCACGAACACATCGTGCGGCACTGGTTCACCAACGCCCCATTCGCCAACGTCGGCTTAGCGACGGGCCACACCATCGTACTCGACGTCGATCCCCGTCACGGCGGCGATGCTAGCCTCGAGGCGTTGGAGGCCGAACACGGGTTGTTGCCGGAGACCACCCGCGCCCTCACCGGGGGCGGTGGCCAGCACATTTTCTTCCGTCCCCCGGAAGGTGTCGAGATCCGCAACAGCACGGGTGACAACGGTGGCTTGGCACCCGGCCTCGATATCCGTGGGACTGGCGGCTACATCGTCGCCCCGCCGAGCCTGCACGCATCCGGACGGCAGTACGCGTGGTCCGTAGACCACCACCCCGACGAGGTGCCCCCTGCGCCAATGCCGGCTTGGCTCGTCGCGGCCCTGGCGCGTCCCCGGAATGGGAGAGCGGGACGCGACCCGTCTGAATGGCGGCGGCTCGTGGCCATGGGCGTGGGAGAAGGCAATCGGAACACCGCTGTCTCCCGGCTGAGCGGGCTTCTCTTACGCCGTTGGGTGGACGCTGAGGTCACCCACGAACTGGTGCAGGCCTGGAATATCGCTCGCTGCCGACCGCCGCTCTCGCCCGAGGAGGTGACGAAGATTGTTGGCTCCATCGCCCGCAAGGAACTGCAGCGCAGGGAGGGCCGTGGTGTCATCGCCACTTGAGGATATTCTAAACATTTCTGACTTCCAGCAACGCGGCACCGCCACTAGCGGCAGTAATGGCGACTTGCTGACCGAAGACTGGGCTGCCCGGACTTTCGCCGAGCGCTATACAGGCGAGCTTCTATTCTGCCATGACACAGCGAAGTGGCACACCTGGACCGGAGCGGCATGGGTGCCGAACCGGTGCGGGTTGGCGTTTAAATACGCCCGTCAGCTCGCCCGCGAGATGTGCGCCAACGAGACAGCAAAGACTAGGTTCATCGCGAGCAAGACTAGCTTCGCCGCCGGTGTCGAGCGATTTGCCCGCTCAGACCCCGCCTTCGCTGTCACCATCGAAGGATGGGACGCTGATCCATGGCTTCTGGGAACGCCCGGTGGAACGATTGATCTTCGGACTGGTGAGTTGCGCGAGGCGCGTCGTGAGGAGCGCATCACTAAGCTTACGGCAGTCGCACCGGCAGAGGCGCCGGACTGCCCGACTTGGCTGCGCTTCCTTGATGACGTGACGCAGGGCGATGCAGGCTACATCCGGTTCCTACGGCAGTGGGCTGGATACTGCCTGACCGGTGACACCAGCGAGCAGGCTCTGTGTTTCGCTTACGGTGGTGGCGGAAACGGCAAGGGTGTGCTGATCCACGTCCTGGCTGGTATCCTGGCGGACTACGCTGTGAACGCCGCCATGGAGACATTCACGGCGGCCAAGCACGACCGGCACCCGACAGAAATCGCGGCACTGCGTGGGGCCCGTCTCGTCACGGCATCAGAGACGGAGCAGGGCCGGCAGTGGGCCGAGAGCAGGATCAAGCAGCTCACCGGCGGTGACGTGATGCGCGCCCGGTACATGCGCCAGGACGAATTTGAGTTCGTGCCCGTCCTGAAGCTGCTCATCATCGGCAACAACAAGCCCGGCCTGTCTAGCGTGGACGATGCCGCCCGGCGCCGGTTTAACTTGCTGCCATTCCTGTTCAAGCCTGCGGCGCCCGATCCGCAGCTCGAAGAGAAACTGCGCGCCGAGTGGCCTGCGATCCTGCGCTGGATGATTGAGGGCTGTTTAGACTGGCAGGCCAATCGTCTGGTGCGTCCAGAAGTCGTGAAAGTCGCGACCGACGAATATTTCGCGACGCAGGACACGTTCAGCCAGTGGTTGGAAGAGCGCTGCATCGTCGAGAAAACCAATCCGTACCGCAAGGCGACGACGCAGGAGCTATTTTCGTCCTGGACTGACTATGGAAAGTCTAACAACGAACCGATAGGGACCCTGACAAGCTTCGGTGAAAGAATGGATAAGCTCGGGTTCAAGAAGAACAAGCACGTCCCGACCGGCGTCGGTAGTCGGGCGCGCGGGTACGAAGGGGTCGAGGTTAGGCCCCTTCCCAGTAGGGGAGCTGAGTGATGGGGCGGGTTGGGGCGGGTTCTCCCTACTGCACGCACACGCGCACGCGCGTAAGTGAAGGTAACCGGAGTGGTCGCCCCAACCCGCCCCAAGGTCACGGAGTGGCCGATCACGCTGGCCCGCACTGCTTGGTCCCCTTCGACCGACGGGAAGGGCTAACCACGGCAGAGGCTGCCGAGCAGGCAAATCGCACCGAGCGCACAATCCGAATGTGGTGCCGTGACCATGACATCGGCCGACATGTCGCGGGCGGCCCATGGCTAGTGTCCAAGGTGGCTCTGGCCATGTTCCTGGACGGCAACGACACCGCGCTTCGCGCTTATTTAAGGGGCGACAGGTGCTCGAAATTGGTTCGAACTTACTACGATGCGGTTGGCTTAGACGGACTTATCGCAAGATGGGCCGGCGTCGCCACATGAACGCCGCGGAAATCGTGACGTAGCAACAGAGTCGAATTTGACCGAACTTCACTTCGAACAACTGGAGTGATGACGATGCAGACTGCAGACAAGATCGCTCTCACCATCGAAGACGCCGTCCGCGTGGGACCTCTTCCGCGGACCAGTATCTATCAGGCGATTAGCGATGGGCGGTTGGCTGCTCGGAAAGATGGCCGCCGAACCTTCATTATGAAGACGGAATTCGAGCGCTTCCTTTCAAATTCTCCGCTTGCCACCATCCGTCTCGGCACGGCTGGCCGACGTAGCACCAATGGCGACGGCCCGCGCACGCCGCCGGCCTCTCCCGCCCTCGCTCGCGCAGCTTGAGGGAGATCGGTATGAACGCGCTCCCGACCGCCAACGTCCGTCAGACCTGCCAAGACCGCGCCCTTGCTCCCGTTGTCGGTCTCAAGCCCAGCAAGGTCGTCCTGTATCCGGTGCCGCCCGCGCCCCGGACCGCCGCTCAGATCGCCGCAGAGCGCGATGCGACCGAGTCGGAACGCGACGCCTTGGAAGGCAGCCGTGCCGGCGTGCTGATGAAGGGTACCACCGACGACGTGGCCAACCTCGACCACCGCATCGCGGTCGTTAAGATCAAGCTCGACCAGTTGGAAGTGCAGCACGCCGCTGCATTCGCCGCCGAAGCCAAGGCCAAGGCTGACTACGAGGCCGAGCAGAAGCGTCGCAAGGAACTGGTTCGCAACGCCCTGAAGGCCAGCGCCGAGGTCGAGAAGCTGGCCGACCAGTACGCCGTCGAAGCCAAGCGCCTCGTGCCTCTTTTGGAAAAGATCCGCGACCGGGCGGCTCTAATCGCCGCCGCCAACTTCGCCCTGCCTGACGGAGCTGATCCGGTCCCGACCGGCGAGCCCCGTTGCAGCTGGCAGGGCCGGCAGGATCAGCTTCACACCTCAATCGCCAGCCGCGTGAAGCTGCCGAACCTCGGCACCGACACCGGCTACATCTGGGGCGATGTCGTCCCGCTCCCCGGGAGGATCGTCAATGACACGCTCTGAGATCAACGAAGGCGCCGCTTGGGCGCGTCACACCCTTCGCAAGCCTGAGCCGGTCGCCGCCAAGCCGAAGCTGACGCAGACCGAGCGCATCGCCGCCTGGATGGCGGAGAACCGCAAGGCTGAGAACGGTGGCACGGCGCAGACCCGTGCCGCCGTCGAGCAGACCCGTCGCGATCTCTCGACCCCCGGCTCAGCCTTCACGGTCGGCGCCGAGCGGTATGCCGCTGACGGCTCCCGCTGGCAGCGCGTCGCCTGACACGGAATTGCGCGTGGTGCCCTTATGGGGCCTCCTTCCCTGCGCGATTGAGGGCGATGCGGTCAGCCCGACAATGGAAGTCAGCCTGTCCTTCACGTCATGGGAGAGGATGCAAGGCTGGCACGACCGCAAATCCCGCCGACCAAAGCGGCGGACGATCCGGGATCGCGGCTGAGGGATGACCTCGCTGCGGTCCCGACACCGATGATGCGGAGAGCCTGATGGCCAGCACCAAGCCCGACACCACCGCCACTGCGACCGCCACCGTGCCGGTGATCGAGATCCCGCCCGTCGATC
>NZ_JAKSXW010000105.1 GCF_022829405.1 Methylobacterium sp. J-076 | reverse complement strand
CCACTAGAGCGTTTTCGGTTTAATCTAGGTCATAGCCTGCCGCAGCGAAGAAGTTGGCGCTTTCGTCTGGGGTGACAGTGTCGATGAGCTGTCCGATGGCCGACCATAGCCCTTCGACGGTGCGCTCGGCGGCTTTGCGCAGCAGCGCCTTGAGCTTGGAGAAGGCCATCTCGATCGGGTTGAAGTCCGGGGAGTAGGGCGGGAGGAACAGCAACTGCGCGCCGGCCGCTTCGATGGCGGCTCGCACGGCTGGCCCTTTGTGGCTGCCGAGATTGTCCATCACGACGATGTCCCCGGGGATGAGTTCGGGCACGAGCACGCGCTCGACGTAAGCCTGGAAGACATCGCGGTTGATCGGTCCGTCCAGCACGAACGGCGCGGCGATTCCGGACAGGCGCAGGCCCGCCACCAGGGTGGTGGTCTTCCAATGGCCGTGCAGCACAGGAGAGCGCAACCGCTCTCCGCGCGGCGAGCGCCCGCGGGTGCGGGCCATGTTGGTGGCCGTCCAGGTCTCGTCGAGGAACACGAGGCGGGCGGGATCAAGGTCGGGCTGGCCCTCAAACCATGCCTCGCGGGCGGCCTTCACGTCCGGGCGGTCCTGCTCGGTCGCGTGGGCTGTCTTTTTTTGTACGTCAGGCCGCGCGCGTCGAGGAAACTCCACAGGGTCCCCAGCCCGACCGTGAGAGCGTGCTCCTCCCGCAGGCGGACCCGCATCTCCTCCAGGGTGATGTCGTCCCGCTCGGCGATCAGACCACGCAGGAACGCCGCGTGCGGATCGAGCTTGGAGCGGCGGCCCGTCCTTGCGGACGGGCCGCCACCGTCCCGGTCGTGGCTAGTGCCGTCATCCAGCGGACCGCCGTCGCGGCACCGACCCCGAAGCGCTTGGCCGCTTGCCGGCGCGAGGTCGCGCCTGCCGCATCCACTACCCGCTCACGCAGATCCTGGCTGTAGGGACGGCCCATGCCCTGCTCCTCATCTGGAGCGCGCACTGAATCAGCTCAACAGCATGGTGTGAACCCCACCCGTCCGATTCAGCCCAAACCGAAAACGCTCTAGCGGCAACGTTCAGCGTCGGAGTATCAAATCAGGAAGCTCACGCGTCCATCTCATCGTTACTTCGCCGAGCTGATATCGCCCTCTATACAGCGAAGCGTGACGGTCGTAATCGGGTAGTTAAGTCGACGGGCAGCGATAGGTTTACAATCACGACTACTTTGGCGACGGATCATCCAATGGTTTATCTCCGTAGCTATCGAGGTTGAAATTACAGATCTTCCCTCTGTGCCGTAGCCTCCTAATATTACGGCTGGTAAACTTATCATTTACATGTGATTTTACAGACCCATCTGTCGTTGAATTCTGCACTTCTGGCAAAGCGGTCGCGGTATACTGTGCGAATGTACAGGGCGCTAAAGAATTTTCTTAGACGTCCGCTCGTCGCCTACATTTCGCTGAAGCAGACCAGCAGAAACCTATCCCAAGCGGTCTTCCTGCTACGACCCGTGCCAGTCATACGAACGACCATCACCGCTTCCCGAAAGCGGCCATATGGCGGCCGGGTCGAGCGCGTTCGGATCGATTGAGATATTCCCGGGTGTCAGGGCGACGAACACCCAGGCGATCAGCAACGCAGCGACACAAGCCAGTACCCTGCTGACCCGCTCCGGATCGAGCCGCCGGGCGTTCAACACGGCACATCCAACGGTGAAGGTTGCGGCTTCTGTCAGCGGCACGACGTTGGGCAGTCCCACCGTGACCTCCCCAGATCTCGCTCAGCCGCAGACCTCTGTCTATTACCGGCCCTTGGCGGCTTTCCCGTCCGTGGCACCGAGGGCGGCTTCGGCCGCTTGCAGGTTGTCGCGGACGAGGCTCATCGTGGCCGCTTTCGCATCGCTGACTTGATTGAGCGCCTCCAGAAACGCGGTCCAATCGGCACGCGCCGCAGCCGGGATTTCCGCGTCGAGCTTCGCCCGCAAGCTCGCCACCCGCCCCTCCGGGGTTGAAACCTGCGGTGACGCTGCGTCACTGTCGTAGATGCCGACCGCACACATCTGATCGCCCGCCTTCGTGTAGTAGGTGGTCTTGGGCTCCTCGATCGTGCTGCCGGGCTTGGGGAATAGGTAGCGGATCATCGAAATCTGTCCCGACTTAGCATCCTGCACCATGGTCTTGATGAAGTAGTTGCCGGTCTTGTCGTGCAGATCGTGCACGTCGTGCCCTTGTAGGATGGGATTGGGGTGGGCGGTCATGACGCCGTCGGGACCGACGCAGAAGACGTAACTGTCGGCCGTGCGAAAGCCATCCGTCCCTTTAGTGAATGCGGTCAGCGCTTTGGTCTTATCGGTTGCCACTGCTTTGGTAGCGCGGTTCAACATCCATTTGGCACCCATTTCAGCGCCGGACCCGCTGTCGTCGCAGGACAGGCCCGCTTCGCTGTCCCCACAGGCCAATGCCGCCGGGTACGGCGCACTGCCGAAGGCGAAGGCAGCAACACAGATCGGGAAGCGGAGGCGCATGATTTGCCTTCACAACTGAATGTGTGGTTTGTCACCAACATAGAATGGGACTTTACTGAATTTACAACCAAAATTGGCATTCTTAGCGCGATTAATTTGTCTTGTTTATGGTATAATGAATTCAATGATGTAAGGGTGGGGACCTTGGCGGCATTCGTCAGACCAGCATAAGGTCGATTACAGTTTTGAGGTGGGCAAGCCACAGCAGGTGCTTCGCGAGGTTGGCCGAGGGTCCCACGATCGCTCAAGTGCCTGGAAGCGGACCTCCCTCCTTTCTGTATCGGTTGTGAGTGCTCGCCGCGGCTATGTCTGCTTCGTTGCATCCGTCTTCCAGAAGCAGACGGGCAGGAAACACCCACAGCAGCCCTCCCTCTTCCAACCCCAAGCGGTCATTCGTCCTATCGTGCGTTTGTATGAAAAACGACCGTTTTTCTAACAGTCTCTGTCCGTGCGCGTTGGAATGGCCGAAACAGCTGCAAACCTGTCAGAAAAACGTGTCACTTATTCAAATTTCGGCGAAACGTATCCCTCCACTGCGGGGGAGATAATGCTGCGGTGTCTGGTATATAGCATCGCGCGATCTAAAGCAGATCAGCCGCTTCCGGCCAAACCCGGTCATTCAGAGCTGCTGAATCGAATTTCCCGGAAGCAGACGATCCCAGGGTCTGGTTAGGGTCACGAGCTTCCGTAGGCAGTGGACAACGAGGTGGAGTTTCGTACCGTCCGCGCCCGTCTGCACATTCGACTGGACTGCTAGAGCGAACGGAGCGTGTGTGGTCCCACGGCACGACGCAGCCGCTAGCGCTAAGGCTGCGCATATTCAGACCGAGGGCAGCGGACGAATGTCGGGACACAGACCACGGTACGACTGATAGCTTTCCCCGCCTCGGGGTCACCTCCCCGACCCCATGCGCATCGCCCTGCCGACCGGCCTCGCGTCGCTGGCGGGGTCGGGGTCGTGGCAGCGCCTATTCTGTCGCTGACGGAGATCCCGACCCATGACCACCATCTCGCTCACCCGCACCGAGGCGGGCATCCTGCAGGCTGCTGCCGCAGACGACGGCCGCGTGCACTTCGCCCCAGCCATGAAGCCGGCCAGCCGCAAACGGCTCGTCGGGCACTTCCTGCGCGACTCGCTCATCACCCCGCCTGACGGGCCGGACGGACAGCATCGCCTTACGCCCGCGGGCTACCAAGCCATCGGCCTCACCCCACCCGCGGTATCCGACGCGGTGTCCCGCCCGAACAAGAAGGCGTTGGTGCTGACGCTTCTGGCGCGAGACGAAGGAGCGACGCTAGCTGAACTGATCGCCGCGACAGGTTGGCTACCGCACACCACCCGCGCCGCCCTCTCGCGGATCCGGTCCGGCGGGCAGCCGCTGGCGAAGGCGGCACGCGTGGACACGGCTACGTCCTACCGTATCCTGCCGCCCCCGCTCGCCGCCCGTGCCCGCCCGCGGCGTCAGGGAGAGACGCCAACGCCTGCGGCAACGGTAGGCACAGGGGGTGAGCCCCAGGTGGGCGTGCCGACGCAGGCCTCCGCCTGATGGCGCGGGCCCGACCCATCACGGGGAGCGAGGCGGACCGCATGTCCGCCTCGCTCGACGCGCTCGCCGGGATGGACGCGGCAGCGCTCGAACGACGGTGGTGTCAGATCTTCGGCGCGGCCCCGCCTCCCGGCCTCCCTCCCGCGCAGCGCGCTCGGGTGATCGCCTACCGCCTGCAGGCTCTCGCCTACGGCGACCTCGACCGTGATACCGCGCGGGCTCTCGATCGGCTCGCACAAGCGCGGGGCCAGGTGAGCCAGGGAGGGGATGATATGCCCATCCGTGTGTCGATGCCGGTGCCGGATCGGCGCGGGCACACCCCAGGTGTGACGCTCTCGCGGGAATGGGCCGGCGTGATGCACACCGTGCAGGTACTCGACGCCGGCTACGCCTGGAACGGGTCGACCTACGACAGCCTGTCCCGCGTGGCGCAGCTCATCACCGGCACCAAGTGGAACGGACCACGCTTCTTCGGCCTACGCGCCAAGACCAGTGGTGGCAGAGAGGCCGGAGCGGGGAGGATTGAGGCATGAGTGGACGCTCGCCCAAACCGCAAGCGGCCCCGCCTCCCGGCACGCGGCCGACCCTGCGCTGCGCGATCTACACCCGGGTCTCGACCGAGCACGGACTCGAC
>NZ_JAKSXW010000143.1 GCF_022829405.1 Methylobacterium sp. J-076 | reverse complement strand
CCCTCCCCCGCAGAGGGGGGAGGGAAGGCGTCGTCGCTCACGCTGCTCACTGCCGCCGGGTCTCCTGCCCGGCGGCGAGGTCGGGGCCGGGGCGGCGGCAGGTGCGGAGGTAGTCCAGCGCCTGGGGGATCATCAGGTCGGCCCGGTGGCTCTCGCGGGAGAGCTCGACGCAGATCAGCTTGCCGAAGGCGATCTCCTCCAGCGCGTCGAGCACGCCGGGGACGTCCATGTCCCCCTCCCCGAAGGGCAGGTGGATGTGGTGGCCCCGCGCCATGTCCTCGATGGCCACGGTCCCGATCCGTTCGGAGAACTCCCGCACCGCCGCCGCCGGCTCGCGCTCACCGGTGACGAGGCAGTGGCCGGTGTCGAGGGCGAGCCGCAGCCCCGGGATGTCGAGGGCGGCGAAGTCGTCCAGCGTCTCGATCAGCATGCCGGGCTCCGGTTCGAGGCAGGGCACCACGCCCGCCTCGCCCGCGAAGGCCACGACCTCCGTGAGCCCGTCCCGCAGCCAGCCCATCGCCTCCCCCCGGTCGATACCGGGCTTGGGGACGCCGGCCCAGAACGAGACCGCCTCGGCCGAGAGCATCCCGCCGATCTCGCAGGCCCGCTTCAGGAAGCCGATGCGGCGAGCCCGGCCCGCCGCATCGGCCGTGACCAGGGTCGGTTCGTGCTTGGCGGTGGGGTCGAGGAGGAAGCGGGCGCCGGTCTCGATGACGCAGGCGAGGTCCAGCCGCTCCATAAGGCTCGCCACCCGGCCCGCCTCGGCGGACCAGTTCTCCGCGAAGGGGTCGAGATGGTGGATGTCGAGCGTCAGGGCGACGCCGTCGTAGCCGGCCGCCTTGATGAGCTGCAGGGCGTCGTCCAGCCGGTGGTGGGCGGCGCCGTTGGTGTTGTAGGCGAAGCGAAGCGTCACGCCGCCCTCCCCTTCCGTTGCTGCAACCGGAACGGCGCGTGGTGCGATTCCGGCTCCCGGTAGAGGGGGTAGTGCCGGCCGACGATGCGCTCGGCCAGGGCTACGTCGAACAGCGGCTGACCGCCGAACCGCTCCAGGGCCTCCGGCGTCAGGCGGACCGGGCGCAGGGTCTCGCTCTCCGTGCCGAACCGGATCAGCGGGTGGTCGCGCTCGATGAGCTTGCGCGTGTTGCGCTCGCCGATGCGGTAGTAGCTCATGGTCTCGACCTCGAGCCCCGGCACGATGGCCTTCACCACGCCGACGCCCCCGCCATGGGGCGAGCAATCGACGTAGAGGACGTCGAACCCGGCCTCGGTGAGCCGGTCGCAGGCGATCTTGCCGCGTGCATGGCCGTCGGGTGCGTCCGTCGTGGGCAGTTCGGAAAAGCGCATCCGCGACCGCTCGGAATAGACCGTATCGGAGAGCACGCCGCGCAGGTCGGCGTTCGGCATCTCGATCCATTCGAGCATGGCCTGCAGCGCCCTGCCCTCTTCGAGGTCGAGGCTCGGGAGCGCCTTCTGGATGAAGGCGTCGATGTAGCCCGGCGGGGTGACGGTCCCGGCCAGGGCGAGGGGGCCGTGGCCGAAGGTCTTGCGGACCCGGGCCGCCTGGAATTCCAGCAGCGCCTTGCGCAGGGCCCGGTCCCGGTCGGGGTCGCAGGCCTCGCCGCAGGCCGACAGGGCGATGGGCGCCGGGGCGCGGTCCGCATCCTCGTCGTAGCCGACGACGTAGAGGTTCGTCAGGCCGAACTGGTCGGTGGCGAATTTCGGCAGCGCCCGGATGCCGAGGTCCTTCAGCCGCGCCAGCATGGCGGCGTTCTCCGGCCCGATGCCGTCGAGGTCGAGCATCACGCCCTGGTCGAGGGCGCGGAACAGCAGGCCGTTCCCGTCCCGCTGCAGCAGTTCGAGGACGCCGTGGCCCAATGCGAAGGGCACGTCCGGCCCGGCGCCGAGGCCGTTGGTGATGAGGTTGGTGAAGGGCTTGTAACCCTCCGAGAGTTCGAAATAGTCGGTCGCCGCGATGTCGAGGGGCATCATCACGATCTCGCCGGTGGTGTGGCGGACCGTCGGCGTCCATTCGAGCACCGTGCCGCGCCCCACCGGGGAGCCGGCGGGCAGGCACAGGGTCAGCGGGTCGGTGACCGAGGTCTCGCCGTAGACGCGGACGAGGTCGTCGTAGCTCGCCCGCTCCTTGGCCCGGGGCAGGACCGCCAGCGACGGCATCAGGTTCTCGGCGATCTCGGCCACCGCGCCGATCAGCGCCTCGTCGTCGGTGGCGCCGTAGCCGATGCCCGAGGGCATGGCGCCGACGAAGAACGGATCGTCGAGGAACAGGGCCACGAACCAGACCGGCACGCCCGTCCGGTCGAGGGGCGCGAGGGGGAAGCCGACGATCCGCCCCTCGGGCAGCACGTCGAGGTAGGCGCGCACGGGATCGGGCAGGCGCTCGGGCAGGCCCTCGATCCGCCGGGGGGCGCCGAATGGATAGGAGCGCGGCGCCTTCAGCTTGGCGTGGCGGGCGCGTTCGTCCTGGGTCTCGCTCACGTGATCGGTCCGTTCCTTACCTCTGTCCCACCGCCGTCATTGCGAGAGAAGCGAAGCAATCCAGGGGCGGCGGGCCCTTTGCGGATGTGGAGCATCCCTGGATTGCTTCGCTTCGCTCGCAATGACGTCATGGATTGCCATAGGCCCGCGCCACGAGGCGCATCGTGTGCAGGTCGCGGGCGGCGCTGTAGGCGGCGCGCTCGGGCGGGTTGCGCAGGGCCGAGCCGAAGGCGCGGACCTGCTCGGTGAAGGGCGAGGCCTGCCCGTCGAAGGGCATCGCCTCCGTGAGGCCGGTGGCGGCGTCGTGGAAGGTCAGGCTGCCGCCGGGCGTCTGGCCCATCGTGTTCTCGGCCACGAGCATCCCCGTCGTGCCGACGATCTCCAGCCGGCGCCGGGGCAGCGCGTCGGGGCAGTTGTAGGCGACGTGCAGGCTCGCCAAGGCCCCGGTCTCCGTCCGGCCGATCAGCAGGGCGCCATCATCGACGGCGTAGTCCTGCACCCGGCTCTGGGTGAGGGCGGCGATGTCCGCGACGGGCTCGCCGAGGAGGAAGTCCACGAGGTCGATCCCGTGGGGGGCGAGGTCGATCAGGGCGCCGCCGCCGGCCTGGACGGAATCGATCCGCCAGTTCGGCTGGCCCGCCGCCGACCAGTGGCGCCCGAGCCAGCAGGCATAGACGATCCGCACCGCCGTGACGGTGCCCAGCCCGCCCGCCGCGATCCGATCCCGGATCGCCCGGTGGGCCGGGTGGTGGCGCTGGTCGAACGCCGTGCCGTAGAAGATCCCGCCGGCCTCGACGGCGCGGGTCATGGCCTCGGCGTCCGCGAGGGAGGCCGCCATCGGCTTCTCGCACAGCACCGCCTTGCCGGCCCGGGCCAGGGCCTCGACGGCCTCCCGGTGCAGGTGGTTCGGCGTGGCGACGTAGACCGCCTCGACATCCGGGTCGGCGAGGAAGGCGGCCAGGTCCGCATGGGTGCGGGCGCCCTCCGCCGCCGCGGCCTCGCGGCTCGCCGGGCTCGGGTCGCAGACGGCGACCAGCCGGTGCCCGGCCTCCCGGATGCCCGGGGCCATGTAGTCGCGGGCGACCCAGCCGTAGCCGACGATGCCCCAGCCGACCGGCGCCATCACCACCGCTCCGGCAAATCGACGAATTCCCGCGTCCGCACGCGGGGTGTCTCGGGGGCGTCGATGCCGCCGCCATAGGTCATCCGCTCCGGCCCCGGAGAGCGGAGCGGGTAGGTGATGCGCGCGCCGTACTCGGCCGCGTAGCGCTCCGAGGGGAAGTGGATGGCGAAGGCGTCGCCGTCCGGCACGTAGAGCGGGTTGAGGGACAGGGCGGTGCCGGCCTTGGGCAGTGTCAGCCCGTCGATGACCGAGCGCGGCGCCGGGCGCATCCCCGGCCCGGCCACCACCGAGAACGCCTCGCAGCCGCGCAGGTCGGCGACCTCGTGGGGGATCGGCGCGCGGGCCTCCCTGAGGGCGTGCGTCAGCTCGTCGTCGTCGTAGACGAGGGCATCGGGGAAAAGCTCGGCGATGTCCTCCACCGCCACCGCCTTGCCGGCGGAGAAGCCGGGGCAGTCCCGGTTGTGGATATGGCTCAGGGCGAGCCAGCCCTCGTCCCCCGCCATCTGGCGCAGGGAGTCGAGGACGCCGGGCTTGTCATCGAGGAAGTAGAAGGCGTCGTTGCAGACCACGAGATCGACCGGCGCACCGGGGATCGGCCAATGCGGCGAGCCCGCATCGAAGCAGACGAGATGCGCCTTCTCGCCCACCACCCAGTGCCGGGCGACCCAGAGCTTGGCGAAGACCACGTCGGCGCCCGAGACCTTGCAGCCGCGCCGGGCTAGCTCGCGCAGGTAGTGCCCGATGCCGCAGGCGAACTCGAAGACGCAGATCGGGTCGTTCCAGTGCGCCTCGAGCAGGGCGAGGCCGGCGAGGTAGGTCGGGTCGCTCCAGCGGTGGAGGAAGTAGTCGCCCACGCGGCCCCAGCCGAGGCGGTGGACCGCCTCCCGCAGGGTGGCGGTGCGCCGGTCGCGGACCAGGGCCATCAGGTCGGCCGGGTCGGCGGGGGGGCCGGTCCACCAGTCGTCCTGGTCGGCCAGCAGGGCGCAGAGGGCCTCGTCGGCCTCCCCGGCGTCGAGATGGGCGAGGACCCGCTCCACGAGCGCCTCGCGGCCGACCCGCAGATAGGGGATCCGGTCGATGACGGGCCACCGGGCGCCGGTCTCGACGTCCCGCAGGGCGTGCGGGCCGTCGGGCTTCAGGGGATGGCCGGTCGAAGGCGAGACGAGGGGAAAGGGGATCATGGCGCTCACGGACAGGATCGGCAGATGGGCGCGGGCGCCCGTCGATCAAGCCGTGGCCTCAAGGGATCCGCATGTCGCGCAGGACCCTGTCATGGAACCCCTTCACCGGCCCGGCATGGACCAGCTCCATCTCATCGAGCACCGTGCCCATGGTGAGGGAGGCCGCCCGCAGGTGCTGGGCGATCTGGAGCACCCGGTCGACGCAATCCGCCGCGTGGAAGGCGCGGCCCTCCGCCGTGGCGTCGTCGGGCAGGATGGCGCGGGCGCGCTCCACCTCACCGCGCAACCCGCCCGCATCGTCCAGCTCGCCGAGCGCCCAGTCCGTCGCCACCGCCATGATCGGCAGGAGGTGGTCGCCGAGCAGCATCTCGCCGGTGAACCCGGCATCGGGCATCGCCGCGTTGTGAAAGTGGTGGGCCATCGCCGCGAGGAACACCGTGGCCGGATCGGCCCGGTAGAACGGGCTGAGGCAGACGCCGTAGACCGCCACCATCAGGCAATGCTCGGCGTGGTTCTCCGGCGGCTCCAGCAGGATCCGCGGCTTGCCGGGACAGGTGACGCCGGCCCGGGGCTGGGCCGCGAGCGCCCCGACGAAACCCGGCACGGGGCCGGCCTCGGGGAGTTCGCCGGGGGTGAGCCGGGCGCGCAACCGCGTCCGCAGGGCCGGGTCCATGGCCCCCGTCACCTCGTCGAACCCCGCCCGCAGCACCGTGGACGCCTCCGCCTCCGAGAGCCCGGCCGCCGTGAGGAACGCGGCGTCGAGGTCGGTGAGCCGGGTGGCGGCGAGCGCCGTCGCGGTGATGTCGAGGGCGACATCCTCCGCGCTGGCGCCCCCGGTGAGCATCGACCACGCTTGCGCGAACAGGCGCTCGGCGATGGTGCCCTCGCGCCCGGCGGACCGGACGCGCTTCAGGTCGTTGAGTTCGACGAACAGCTCACGCAGTTCGGCGGGCGCCGCAGGGCCCGCCGCTGTCCCGTCCCGCATCAGTGCCGGCCCAGCCAGTCGAGGAGCATCGTCTCCTGCTTGCCGAAGGCGTGCTCCGGCCCGTGGCCGTTCTTCACCATCGGTGCCTTGAAGAAGGTGGAGAGCTGCTCCTGCACGCCGCCGTTGCCGCGCTTCTTGGCGAGGTCGAGGACGCGGGCGATCTCGATGATGAGCGGCGCCGCCAGGATCGAGTCCTTGCAGAGGAAGTTCACCTTCACCTGCATCCGCTGGCCCATGAAGCCGGTGATGTCGATGTTGTCCCAGGCTTCCTTGTCGTCACCGCGGGGGCGGTAATAGTGGATGTGCACGAGGTGGTCTTCGACCGGGTAGCCGAGGATCGAATCGAGCACCGTGCCCTTGGTGTTGAGCTTCGACTGCAGCGAGCTCGGATCGTTGAGGGCGAGGCCGTCGCGGTTGCCGAGGATGTTGGTGGAGAACCAGCCATCGACGTGCAGGGCGCGGGCCTTGAAGGCGGGGGCCAGCACGGTCTTCATCATGGTCTGGCCGGTCTTGCCGTCCTTGCCCGCCACCGGGACGTTGAGGTCCTTGGCGAGTTCGAGCAGCGCCGGCACGTCGGCGGCCACCGACGGGGTGAAGTTGGCGTAGGGGATGCCGCTCTTGATCGCCGCATAGGCGTAGAGCATGGCCGGCGAGATCGACTCGTCGCTCGAATCGAGGCCCTTCTCGAAGGCGGCGGTGGAGTTCAGCGTCGGGTCGGAGAGGTCGGGCCAGCGCTCGGTGGAGGCGAGGTTCACCACCACGACCTCATCGAGGTTGCTCTCTTTCTTGAAGCGGTTCAGGTCGTTGGCGATGACCGAGACCGCCTCGCGGTGGTCCTTGGCGACGATGCGGTTCTGCCCGTCGATGTTCTTGCAGAACTTGGCGCTGCCGACCGCCGGCCAGGGGACGATGCCCTTGAGCACCTGGGCGCCGTTCTCGATGTCGTCCTTCGACAGCACGCCGTGGCCGGCGGCGGCGGAGGCGAGGTCGTCGCTGTTCAGATCCCAGCCGCCGAAGACGAGATCCTTGTAATCCGCCATCCCGGCCACCGAAATGCCGGCGAGCGGCAGACCATCGAGCCTGTTCGAACCGGACTTGATCATCTCGATGCCGGCGATGGCGGTGGTGGCGACGGCGCCCCCCATGCCAACGATGGCGACGCCGACGCGGCGACCGGTCTGCATGCTCATGGGAAACAAGTGTCCTTATAAGGACGCGGGGCGCGTCCGGGATGGAAGGTCGACCCCCCGTCGCCCGGGTCACGGGCCCTACCCAACTGGGCCGGTGCTGCTTCGTTCCAACCCCGGCTGCGACATCTTGCGACCTGAAAGCGCCTTCGCCGGTCCGGGTCGCCCCCTCTCGCGCTGGGTCCCAGGCGGGCCGGCGGCGCCGCTCCCACATGGTTAACGCTTCGTAGAGGCTGCCACGGTCAAATCATGGGGCCGTCCCATTCTGGTCACGGCAGGCGCCGATAGAGCCGCCGTCCCGAGCAACCCGACCGGCAGTGTCGGGGCCTTCCGGGACCGTAAAAGAACAAGAGGACCGATCGATGGGGGTTTTCCCGGAGCCGGCGCGTTGCGCCGACGACGTGGGCGGACTCGTGCCCGCAAAGACCTGCAGCACGCTTCGTGTCGAGGACGGTGGCGTCACCTGGCTGACCAGCCGTGCGGCGCCGCGGCCCCTGGCCGGGGGTGGGAGACTCAAGCCAAACGTGCGCCGCAGCCGCTTGGTTGCACGGGCCGCCCTGGCTTTGGGCATGCTGGGCGGGTTCGGCCTGCCGCAGGGGGCCATCGCCCCGGCCTTCTTCGCCCCGTCCGCCCAGGCCCATGACGGGATCGACCCCAACCCGAAGGCCGCCTTCGCCCTCGCCGCCACGCCGCCGACCGAGGGCCGGTCCGCCTGGAACGGCCTGCCCCTGCCGGAGCAGGACCCGCCGACCACGGCCCTGATCGAGGACAACCTCGCCGCCCTCCCCCGCGTGACGCAGGAGGACGGGGAGGACGCCGTCCGCTTCGGCCCGCGCAGCGTGCCGCTGAAGGTGGTCGACACCATCGTGAAGGCCTCCGAGGAGGCCGGCGTCGATCCCGTCTACATGATGGCGCTCGCCGACAAGGAATCGAGCTTCGACACGGACGCCAAGGCGGCGACCTCCTCCGCGCAGGGGCTGTTCCAGTTCGTGCAGGTGACCTGGCTCGAGCTGATCCGGGACTTCGGCCCCCGCTACGGCCTCACCGAGGAGGCCGCCTCCGTGAAGGGCAGCGGCCCCGCGATCACGGTGGCGGGGGGCATGAAGGACCACGTCCTGTCGCTGCGCAACGACCCCCGCGTCGCCGCGCTGATGGCCGCCGAGCTGAGCAAGCGCGACCGGGACCGGATCGAGGCGAGGGTCGGCCGGCCGCTCTCGACCACCGAGATGTACCTCGCCCACTTCCTCGGCGGTGCGAGCGCGGGCAAGTTCCTCGCCCTGTCGAGCGAGAAGCCGGACGAGACCGCCGCCAAGGCGTTCCGCTCCGCGGCGAAGGCGAACCGCAGCCTGTTCACGCAGAAGGAGGGCAGCAAGCGCCGCCACCTCACCATCGCGGAGTTCCAGACCCGCATCGAGGACATGATCGACGAGCGCCTCGCCCGCTACCGGGGCGTGACGGCGGTGGCCGCCGCCGCCGAGACGCCGGCCCAGCCCGAGATCGAGCCCTCCGCCCCGCGGCGGATCGAGGTGACCGAGGCGCTGCCGCCGGACGGGGTGTAACCCCCGGCCAATCGCGGCGCCCCCTTGGCCCGGACGGCGGAAGGGATGCATGGTGTCGGCGCGGGAGGACACGGAACGCCCCGGCACGCGCCGCGTTCTGCGGCCGGATGGTGAAGCCTGACGGCACCGCCGGCATCCCCTCCGCTGGAGTCCACGACATCATGACGGGCGGCCCTTCCCTCGATCCCCGATCCACCGCGCCCTCGGGCGTTCCCCTCGTGGGCGCCGCGCGGCTCGATGCGATGAGCGCGTCGCTCGCCCGCAACTGGTGGCTCGTGGCCCTGCGCGGCGTCATCAGCATCCTGTTCGGCATCATCGCCTTCGCGGCGCCGGCCGCCTTCGTGCTCTCCCTCGTGCTGTTCTTCGCCGCCTACATGCTGGTGGACGGCATCTTCACCATCGTCGGGGCGATCCGCGCCGCCCAGCACCACGAGCGCTGGGGCTTCCTCCTGGTGGAGGGTCTGGTGGACATCGTCGTCGGCCTCGGCGCCTTCCTCGTGCCGGCGGCGGCGGTGTGGGCCTTCGTGCTGCTGCTGGCCGCCTGGGCGTTCGTCACCGGGGGCCTGATGATCGCCGCCGCCTTCCGCCTGCACCTGCATTACGGGCGCTGGTGGCTGGTGCTCGGGGGCGTCGTCTCGCTGCTGTTCGGGCTGGCGCTCGCGGCCGAGCCCAGCATGTCCGCCCTAGTGCTGACGTGGTGGCTCGGCGCCTACGCCATCGCCTTCGGGGTGATGCTGATCGTCCTCGCCTTCCGCCTGCGGAGCCGGCACGCCACGCTGCCCGCCGCCTCGCCGCGCCGCCTGTGACCGGCGCACCCGGCCCCGACGGGGCCGGGCCACCATGGACCGAGCGAACAGGGGACGACCGAACGGGATGACGCCCGACGCGCCGGAGCGACAGGAGCCGGACAGCCGGCGCCGGGACCCATCCTCCACCGACACCCGCGCCGCCGGGCGCGAGGTCCTGGGCGCCGCCGCGACCCTGGCCCGCAGCCTCGGCGTCTTCGCCGGGCGCATGGGGGGCGCCTCGTACCGGGCGACCCGCTCAGGCCTGACGGGGGCGGTGGAGGCCGGGCGCCAGCGGTGGGCCGCGAGGCCGGCGCGACCCGCCCCGGAGGCCGTCGCCCAAGAAACAGTCGCGCGAGAGACCGCCTCCCCGGCGGCCGTCGCTCCCGCGACGGGCGGGCGGCTCGGAGCGGTCCGGGAACGCCTGACCCGCCGGCCCGTCCTGGCCGTCGCCGGATTCGCGATCCTACTGCCGCTGGCAGCGCTGCTGGTGTTCGTCGGCGCGGCCCTCGTCACCCTCCCCCCGCTCGGAAGCGGGGCGACCGTGAACGGCCAGCGGGCGGTGACGGTGGAGGCCGATGACGGGCGCGTCTTCGCCACCCGCGGCAGCTTCCGCGGCCACAAGCTGACCCAGGCCGACCTGCCGCCGCACCTCGCCCAGGCGATCGTCGCCATCGAGGACCGGCGCTTCTACGGCCATTTCGGCATCGACCTGCGCGGGCTGTTCCGGGCCGCGTGGCGCAACCTGCGCGGCGGCGGCGTCCGCGAGGGCGGCTCCACCATCACGCAGCAGTATGTCCGCCTCGTCACCCTGAACCAGGAGAAGACCCTCTGGCGCAAGACGCAGGAGGCCCTGCTGGCGCTCCGGGCCGAGGCGACCATGAGCAAGGACGAGATCCTGCTCGGCTACCTCGACGCCGCCTATTTCGGCGCCGGGGCCTACGGGGCGGACGCGGCGGCGCGGCGCTATTTCGGCAAGCCCGCCAAGGCCCTGACCCTGCCGGAGGCGGCGATGCTCGCCGGCCTCGTCCGGGCGCCGTCGCAGCTCGCCCCGACCCACAACCTCGGCGGCGCCAAGGAACGGGCCGACGTGGTGCTCCAGGCCATGGTCGAAACCGGCGCCATCACCCAGAAGGACGCCGACGCCGCCCGCCGGAAGAGCGTGACCCTCAAGACCCCGCCCGAGGCGCCGCCGGGCACGAACTACTTCCTCGACATGATCGCGCCCGACCTGCGGCGGCTGGCGGGCGGCGACGGCGACATCACCGTCCGCTCGACCCTGAACCTCGAGCTTCAGAGCCTCGCCGAGGCGGTGGTGGAGAAGCGCCTCGACAAGGACGGCACCCGCCGCAAGGCCGGGCAGGCGGCGATGGTGGTGCTGTCGAAGGAGGGGGCGATCCTCGCCATGGTCGGCGGGCGCGACTACGAGGACAGCCAGTTCAACCGGGCGGTGCAGGCCAAGCGCCAGCCCGGCTCGCTGTTCAAGATGCTGGCCTACCTCACCGCCTACGAGAAGGGCCTCACCCCCGAGACGGTGCTGGTGGACCGGCCGGTCCGCATCGGCGACTGGGCGCCCGACAACGACGACGGCAAGTTCCGCGGTCCCGTGACCCTGCGCACCGCCTTCGCCCTGTCGATCAACACCGTGGCGGCGCAGATCGGACAGGAGGTCGGCATCCCGGCGATCATCGCCACGGCCCGGCGGCTCGGCATCCAGTCCGAGCTGCCGGAGGTGCCGAGCCTCGTCCTCGGCTCCGGGGCCGTGAGCCTTCTGGAGATGACCCGCGCCTTCGGTTCGGTGCTGGCGGGGCGCACCCCGCTGGAGACCTACGCCGTCAACGCGATCCGCGGGGGCGACCCCAAGCCGGTCTTCGTCCGCGCCGACCCCGCGGCCGGGGCGGGCCTGCCGGTGGAGCCGCGGACGATGATGCTCGATTCCCTTCAGGCGGTGGTGGACTCGGGCACCGGCCGGGCGGCCCGGGTGCCGGGCCAGATCGTCGGCGGCAAGACCGGCACCAGCCAGGATTTCCGCGATGCGTGGTTCGTGGGGATGACGCCCGACCTCGTCGTGGGAGTCTGGGTCGGCAACGACGACGACAGCTCCATGAACCGGATGTTCGGCGGTGAGATGCCGGCGGGGATCTTCCACGACTTCGTCCAGCGCGCCTCGACGCTGATCGCCAAGGGCCGCGCCCGCCAGCCGGTCCCGGCGGCACGGGCGGAGGCGGCGCCCCCGCCGCAGGCCGCCCCGCCCCCGTCCGGCGCGGCGGAGGACCTGCGCGGCGTGCCCTCGGTGATCGACACGGGCACCCTCGCCTTCCGGGGCCGCGCCGTGCGGCTCCTCGGCGTCGAGGGCCAGGGCGGACACCTCGCCCGCCAGCTCGCCGGCTACCTGCGCCGCCGGGAGGTGATCTGCGCCGGGGCGGGGCCGGACGGGGCACGCTGCACCCTGGACGGCGCCGACCTCGCGAGCCTCATCGTCGCGGCGGGGGGCGCCCGCGTCCGCGAGGACGCCCCGGCCGATCTCCTCGAGGCGGAGGATCAGGCCAGGGCCGAGCGGGTGGGGTTGTGGGGGCGGTAGCAGCCCGCCGCCTTCCCCCCTCCTTCGCGGAGAACGGACGGCGCGGGTGTTGCGCGATCACGCGGTGAGCCGTCCCAGCGTCGCGGGATCCTTGCTCCCCCCGTAGAATCGTTCGAGCGCCTTGGCGAACAACGGCTCATCCGGTGCCGCTTCGGCGAACAGCGTCAGGGAGGAGCGGAACTTCATGTCGTCCGGGCTGCCGAACACGTCGTGGGCCGAGCCCGGCGCCGCCAGCGCCGCCGTGGTGCAGTCCCGCAGGCGCGGCCCGAGGAGCGGGTGGGCGAGGTAGGCCCGCGCCTCGTCGAGGGAGGCGATGGCGTAGCGCTGTGCCATGGGGCTCGATCCGAGCCCGGCGATCTGCGGGAACACGAACCACATCCAGTGGCTGCGCTTGCGGCCGGCGCGGAGCTCGGCCAGCGCCTGCGCGGCCGTGTCGGCCTGCGCCGCGACGAAGCGTGCGAGACCGAAAGGGTCTTGGGCGGGGTGGACCATGCCGGTTCCTGTCTGTTCGATCGGACGGTGGACCGGAGGACAACGCGCGTCCCCCCTCGCCCGTCGGCCGGGGCCGCTCGCCGGGGGTGACCGGTGCCGTCCCACGCCGCATCGTCGTCTCCGGGACGAGATCGCCCCCGTCGAGACGGTCCTCGCCCCCTGCACGCGTGCGCCCGGGGGTGGTGCCGCACGACCGGGGTGGGGGTCGGTGGGCCTGATCGGGTCATGAAAAAACCCCCGGCGAGGGCTCGCCGGGGGTTTTCGCGTTCGGCGGTCTGACCGCTTACTTGATGAGGGCGAGGAGCGCCTTGCCGGCCTTGGAGTTCAGCTCCTTGGCGTCGAGGGTGCCGTCACCGTCCGGGTCGGCCATCTTGAAGCGCTCGCCCACGGCGGCGAGGTATTCCTTCTTGTCGAGGGTGCCGTCCGAATCCGGGTCGGCGGTCTTCACGCCGGCCTTGCTGAGGCGACCCTTCAGCTCCTTGGCGTCGAGGGTGCCGTCCGAATCCTTCTCCAGCCGGTCGAAGGTGGCGGAGGCCACGGCCTCGACTTCCTTCATGTCGACGGTGCCGTCGTTGTCGGTGTCGATCATCTTGACGGCGCCGGCGCCGCCCATCGGCTTGGCCATGGCGGACGGCGCCGCAAAACCGGCCGCCAGAAGGGCCACAGCCGCGAAACCACTGATGTTGCGAAGGGTCATTGCCACTTTCTCCCGCTCCTGATGCTGGGTTGTCCTAGTGCGCGGACGATCTGGACGCAAGTGCGAAAGGCATCTTCCGGTTGCGCGACACAGCCCTGAAAACGCGAAAAGGGGCCGGTGGTGACCGGCCCCCTTGCATGTCTCGACGGCGAACTCAGTATTCGTAGCCGCGACGGTACTCCCCGCGATCGCCCCGGCGATCGTCCATGAACCGCTCGCGGTGGTAGGCGCGCCGCTCGACCTCGCGGTCGCGGCGGTATTCCTCGCGCCGGAAATCCCGCTCGCGCTCACCGCGGGAGCGAAGGTCGATGCTCGGGCCGCCGGGCCCGATATCGATCCGCTGGGCGGAGGCGGGCACGGCACCCGCGATCAAGGCCACGACGATCGCACCGGCTAGCAGTGTCTTCACAAGATTCTCCTTCGCATGTCGCGCACCAACACAGGTTGACGAAGGAGGTTCCAGGGCAGCGGGGCGATCAGGCCAGCGTCGTCAGGTCCTGAAACCAATGCTGTGCCTGGACATACTGCTTTACCCGATTCGACAACGCACGGGCATTGGTGTCGTGCACGACCCAAACCTGTACCGCGTCGTTCACCACGATCTCATGAATGCGGGCGAGCAACCGATCCTGCTCGGCGGGGTCGAGGCTGGCCTTCACCTTGTCGCAGAGGGCATCGACCTCCGTGTTGCGGTAGTGGCTCCAGTTCACCCCGTTGGGCGAGATCTGCCGGGAATCGTAGAACCGCAGGATCGCGTAGAACGGGTCGGAGGTGACGTAGGCGATGTTCTCCGCCGAGACGCCCTTCAGGCTCGGATCCGCCGCGCCCTGCCGCCACGCGGTGTAGGCGACTTCCAGCTCCACCACCTTGAACTCGGCCTGGATGCCCACCTCGGCCCAGCTCTGCTGCACGTATTCGTTGATGGGCAGGGACAGCATCTGCCCCGTCCCGCCGCTCGGGATGAGGATCGTGGTCTTGAGCGGGTTCTTCACCGAGTAGCCCGCCTCCTCGACGAGCTTGCGCGCCTGATCGACATCGGTCCCGATGGCGAAGTCCGGCTTGCCGAACCACGGGCTCGACTTCTGCACCTGCCCCGCCGCGGGGGTGGCGAGCCCTCCCATGAGCTGCACCACGCCGGCCCGGTCGATGGCGAGGTTGGCGGCCTTGCGCAGGCGCAGGTCCCGCCAGGGCGAGCCCTCCAGCAGGGAGAGGTGGTAGTTCCAGACATGCGGCGTGTCGTTGCCGACGATCCGCATCCCGGCGCCCTTCAGGCGCGGCACCGCATCGGGGGCCGGCGATTCGATGAGGTCGACGTTGCCCGAGAGCAGGGCGTTCACCCGGGCGAGGTCCTCCGGCACGCAGGCCAGGGTGAGCTTCGAGACCTTCGGACGCCGCTTCGGGTTCCAGTAGGCGGCGTTCGGGATCAGCTCCAGGCTCACCCGCGGCGTGAGCTTGAGCAGCTTGAACGGCCCGGTGCCCGAGGGCGCGAAGGCGAATTTCGACCAGTCGCGGCCGACCGTCTCGTACTGCGCGGGCGAGGAGATCAGGAACCACAGCATTTGGTAGGGGAACAGGCTGTCGACGCTCTTCGTCGTCACCTGCACCGTCATCGCGTCGAGCTTCCGGTAGCTCGCCACGCCCGGCAAGCGCGGGCGGACCTGGGCGGCCTGCCGCTGGTCGAAATGCGGTGCCTCCTTGTTCAGCACCTTGTCGAAGTTCCAGATCACCGCATCGGCATCGAAGGCCGCCCCGTCATGGAACGTCACCCCGTCGCGCAGGCGGAAGGTCCAGTTCTTCCGGTCGGCCGGGTCGCTCTCCCAGGAGGTGGCGAGGCCCGGCACCATCTTGCCCGGCCGGTCGGCCACGTCGAGCTCCCAGGCGACCAGCGGGTCGTAGAGGGTGAGCCCGGTGAACTGGTAGCCGCCCGCGCCCCGGTCCGGCTGGCCGGTGGTGAGGGGCAGGTCGGTCATCGAGATGCCGTAGGTCAGGCTGCCCGGTTCGCCCGCGGCCTGGGCCCGGCCCGCCGTGCCGAGGGCGGCGAGCGCCGCGCCGCCGGCCATCAGGGAGCGGCGTGTCGGTACGAACATGGTCATCGGGACTCCCGGACTGCACACAGCGGCGTGTTGCATCCGGTATCTTGCATACATCGTGCCTGAGACGGCCCCGTCTCCAGGGGCGGAGCGCCGGGGGTCGTCACCGGACGGGGCGCCGCCCCTCCCCCAGGCGAGCGGCGCGGAGGACGGGCCTCAGCCCTCCCAGACCTGCCCCGGCCTTAGGGCGAGGAACCGCTCCGGCCCCAGCCCGGCGGCGGCCAGGGCCGCCGCGAGGTCCTGGGCCGGCTGCTCGACGCCTTCGTCGGTGAGCTGGAACGTGCCCCAATGGTGCCCGAGCGCCTGCTCCGCCCCGAGGATCCCGGCGATCTCCACCGCCTCGAACGGATCGACATGCTGGGGCCGCATGAACCAGCGCGGCTCGTAGGCGCCGATGGGCAGGGTCGCGAGCCGGGGCGCCCCGAAGCGGGAGCGGACATCGCGGAAGATCGCCCCGTCGCCGAGGCCGGTATCGCCGACATGGTAGTGGAAGCCCCGCGGCGACAGGATCGCGAAGGCGCACCACAGGGCCATGCGGCGGTCGTTCAGCCCCCGGGCGGACCAGTGGTTGGCGGGGGTGAGGTGGATGGTGAGCCCATCGCCGAGATCGACCGACTCGCCCCAGTCGCGGGTCTCGACATGCATCGTGGCGTCGTAGCCGCGGAGGATGGCGTCGTTGCCGAGGGGCGCCACCACGAGGGGCTGGTGCGCCTGCCAGAGCCGCGCGAGGTTCGGCCCGTCGAGATGGTCGTAATGGTTGTGGGTGAGGAGCACCGCATCGATGGGCGGCAGGTCGGCCATGGCGATGCCCGGCGGGTTCACCCGCTTCGGCCCGGCGAATCGCACCGGGCTCGCCCGCTTGGCGAAGACCGGATCGATGAGGATGTTGCGCCCGGCGACCTGCACCAGATAGCTCGCATGGCCGATCAGCACGACCCGCAGGCCCGCCACCCGCTCGGGCGGCCGGTCGGCGGGGAACGGGCTCGGGACGCTGCGGGGCCAGGGGGTGCGCTTGCGCTTGGCCTGCCAGCGGGCGACGTCTTTCAGCCCGCGGTCGGTGTCGACGCCCGGCAGGAAGAAGCGCTTGCCGTCGAAATGGTCCGAGACCGGGCCGGAATAGTACGGGTTCGCATTCCGGCGGTGCGCGGCATAGCCGACGCCGCCGAGTGTCATCACCGTGGCCGCGCTCGCGACCGTCAGCAGGCTGCGCCGTTTCATCGCTTCAGAGATGGCTGCCCGGCCGCGCCGGTCAAGCGCGGCGAAAAGCCGGATCAGCCTTCGAGGACTTCCGTCGCCAGCGACAGGCGCACCCGGTAGACGACCTTGCCCACGGCATCGCGCACGCCGGCCACGTAATCCTGCCGCTCCACGTCCGGCAGCATGTCGCGGGCGATGGCCGACATGATGCGGGTGACCTTGGCCTGGGCCGCGGGCAGATCCGGCAGATCGAAGCCGACCTCGTCCCGGATCGGCTGCGTGCCGTCGTGCAAATCGATGTAGTATCGGGGCATTGGCAAACGTGTCTCAGGGCGTCGAACCGGTGCCGAGACTACGAAAATCTAGGTTAACAGGATCTTTCCACGCCCGAAAACAGCCGGCGTGAAACCTGTCATCGCCGTGATGGCTACGACCGCCAGCGCAGCTCGCGCCGCTCCAGCGGGTTGACGAAGGGGCGCCCGGAAAGCCCCGCCTCCAGAGCCTCCCGCTTCAGCCGGAAGTACCACTGCGAGGGCAGATCGCCCTGCCCGAACAGCACCATGGTGGGCTTGCGGTCGAGCCCCTTCTGGGCGTCCTGCAGCACCCGCTGGTCCTGGCCGAGGAACTGGCGCATCAGCGGCCGGGCGACGGGCTTGAGCAGGTTGAGGGCCGGCATGCTCCAATAGAGGGCATTGGTGAGCATCGTCCGGCTGGGCGAGAGCGGCGTGGCGAAGGTGTAGTTCGCCACCTGCCGCGTGCCCGCGCGGATCCGCTCCAGCCGCACGCCGGGCAGGCGGAACTCGATCTCGACCTCGGGCACGCCACCGAGGAGGCGGTAGACGGGGGAACTCGTCGTGGTGGCGTGGCTCGCCATGGTGAAGCCGTGCATCACCGGCTCGAAGATCTTCACCTTCTCGCGGAGCTGCTTCGACGGGCGGAACCACCACGTGTCGTGGACGAAGGCGACGTGCCCCGGATCCACGAGGCTGAGCACCGTGAGGTCGAAGGAGGCCTCGACCTCCAGCTCGACCACGAGGCGGCCGGCGGGCGTGAAATCGAGTTCGGGCACCGCCGGGGGCTCGCCCGCCGCCGGGCCGAGATGGGGGTTGACCCAGAGGAAGCCCGCGCTCTCCCGGATGGGGAAGGGCTGCACCCGGATGCGGGAGAAATCGGCGGCGTCGTGCTCGGAGAGGGTCGGCACGTCGCGGCAGCCGCCATCGGTCCCGAAGCGCCAACCGTGGAACGGGCACATCAGGGTCTGCCCGTCGAACGGCCCCTTCGAGAGGGCCATCCCCCGGTGGGGGCAGCGGTCGCGCAGGGCGAAGGGCGCCCCGTCCTTGCCCCGGCCGAGCACCATCTGCTCGCCGTTGAGGGCAACGGCCCGCAGCTTGCCCCCGGCGAGCCCGTCGGCCCGGCCGGCGCAGTACCACGCGCTCGGCAGCGGCTGGCGCATCGCCTCCGGGTCGAGGGCCGCCTCGTCGGCGGGGCGTGGCGGGGGGACCTGAACGTTCACGGGCGGGACTGGCTTGCGGAGCGGGGGGGCATTGGCCGTCTTACCCCCTCCGACCCCGCCGACAAAGCATGGGCGAAGCGACGCAGGCCCGCACCCTTCACAAGCCGGTTTCAGCCGCCTACCTTGGCTCCACCCGCAACTAACGAAAGGAGGTGATCCAGTGTCTCATTGTCATCAGCCGACCGTCTCGGCTTCCCGGACCTGGACCTTCGCCTCCGGCGCGTCGCTCTAAGCGCGTCTGAGTTCGAACTCGGAACAGATCCGCCGGGACTTTCGGACCGGCAATGGAAGGGCCATTCCCCTTGGGAGTGGCCCTTCGTCGTTTCGGCCGCCTTCAGCGCTTGGCGGACTGGAACAGGGGCTGGGCCAGGGCCTCGGCCCGAGCCTGCCACAAATCGCGCTCCTCGCGCAGGGCGTCGCGTTCGGCCAGGAGGGCGTCACGCTCGGCCATCGCCCTGTCCCGCTCGCCGCGCAGATGGTCGCGCTCGCCGCGGAACTCGCTGTACTCGGCCTGGACCGACGCCTGCTCGGCCCGCAACTCTTCGAGGGACTCCATCTCCTGGGCGATGTGCTCGCGCAGTTCGCGGATCTGCCCGGCCAGGGCGCTCTGCAAGGCCTCCTGCCGGTCGTTCTCGACCTTCAGGCGCGCCTTGAGCATCAGGTTCTCGGCCATCAGCTCGGAGATGTCGGCCGCCTCCTCGCGCTCGGCGGCGGGCTCGGCCTGGACGAGGCGGGGGCCCCGCGCCGTGTTGGCGGCTTTCGGGGTCGGTGTGGCCGTCGGCGACGACCCGTTCGGCAGCGTGCCCTCGTCGGATTCGTACCGCCGCATCGCGGCGAGCCAATCCCGCAGGGGACCCGGCGCCGTTTCGCTGTCGTCCTCGACGGTCGGGAGCACACGGGCGGGTTCAGACATCGTCAGGCGTCCCAGGGTATCGATCCCCGCACCCAATCCAAACATGCTTAACAGTCGGTAAAGAGCTGCGACAGTTCCGCCGCACCCCTCCCCCGCGGGCGGCTGCCGAGGGGCCACACCCTTGAGGGAAAATTGACTTTTCCGCCGGCTGCCGCTACGCCCCGCCCTCCCGATCCTGAGATGATCGCCGTGACGACCCGCCGACCGGCCCGCGAGGCCGGAGGTCAACGCCCGACAGCGCGTCCGCGCCCTCGGGCGCGATGGGCGTTGGGCGGATCGCCGATGGCGGGCCCGTTGGCGGAGGCTGAAGCCGCATGGTGGCCGAGCAGAACGTTCTGAAGATCGAGGATGCGGTGAACGACACCTGCCCCTGGTCGGGCAAGCCGGTCGCCGCCGACTCGCTCACCCTCTACAACGGCGCCGTCGTGGGCTTCTGCAACCCCGAGTGCCGGGACAAGTTCGCCCGCGCGATCAAGGGCTTCGAGGCGTCGCTGCAGGCCCGCCGGGTCTCCCGCGCCGGGCTCGAGCAGTAGCGGGCCGGAGCCAGCATGTTCGAGGGACTTTCCGACCGGCTTTCCGGCATCCTCTCCGGCCTCACCCGCCGGGGCGCGCTGACCGAGGCCGACGTCACCGCCGCGATGCGCGAGGTGCGCCGCGCCCTGCTCGAGGCCGACGTCGCCCTGGAGGTGGTGCGCGGCTTCACCGACAGCGTGCGCGACAAGGCGGTCGGCGCCACGGTGCTCAAGTCGGTCACGCCCGGCCAGATGGTGGTCAAGCTCGTCAACGACGAGCTGGTGGCGATGCTCGGCACCGATGCCGAGACGATCAGCCTGAACGCCCCCGCCCCCGTGCCGATCCTGATGGTCGGCCTCCAGGGCTCGGGCAAGACGACCACCACCGCCAAGATCGCCCGCCGCCTCACCGAGCGCGAGCGCCGCAAGGTGCTGCTCGCCTCCCTCGACACCCGCCGCCCCGCCGCCATGGAGCAGCTGGCGGTGCTGGCCAAGCAGGTGGGCGTCGAGAGCCTGCCGATCGTCGCCGGCCAGTCGGCGGTGCAGATCGCCCGGCGGGCGATGGAGGCCGCCCGGCTCGGCGGCTTCGACGTGGTGATGCTCGACACCGCCGGCCGCACGACGGTGGACGAGGCCCTGATGGCCGAGGCCGCCGAGGTGAAGGCGGCCACGAACCCGCACGAGGTGCTCCTCGTCGCCGACGCCCTCACCGGCCAGGATGCGGTGAACACCGCCCGCGCCTTCGACCAGCGCCTCGGGGTGACGGGCATCATCCTCACCCGGATGGACGGCGATTCCCGCGGCGGCGCGGCGCTCTCCATGCGCGCCGTCACCGGCAAGCCGATCAAGCTCGTCGGCACCGGCGAGAAGGTCGATGCGCTGGAGGAGTTCCACCCGGCCCGGGTCGCCAACCGCATCCTCGGCATGGGCGACATCGTCTCGCTGGTCGAGAAGGCCGCCGAGACCATCGACCACGAGCAGGCGCTCCGCACCGCGGAGAAGATGCGCAAGGGCAAGTTCGACCTTGAGGACCTGTCCATGCAGCTCGCGCAGATGGAGCGCATGGGCGGCATCGGCGGCCTGATGGGGATGCTGCCCGGCATGGGGCAGATGAAGAAGCAGGTCGAGGGCGCCAACCTCGACGAGAAGATGTTCAAGCGCCAGCGGGCGATCATCTCCTCGATGACCCCGCAGGAGCGCAAGAATCCGGACCTGCTCAAGAACTCCCGCAAGAAGCGCATCGCGGCGGGTTCGGGCGTCGACGTCTCGGAGATCAACAAGCTCCTGAAGATGCACCGGACCATGGCCGACATGATGAAGGCGATGGGCTCGGGCAAGCGCGGCATCGGGCAGGCGCTGGGCTCGATGTTCGGGCTCGGCGGCGGCGGCGGGATGCCGGGGGGGATGCCCGGCCTGCCGCCGGGGATGCCGGAGCCGACGCCCGAGCAGATCGCCGCCCTGGAGAAGCAGTTCGGCGGCAAGCTGCCGCCGATGCCGCCGGGCCTCGGGGGCGGCGGTGGCATGGGCGGCGGAATGCCGAAGTTGCCGGGCCTCGGGGGGGCGAAGCTCCCCGGGCTGGGCGGCCTGCCGTTCGGGAAGAAGAAATGATGATCCTCTCCGCGCAAGCCGTCGATCCCGAACTCGCGCGCCTGCGCGACAGCATCGACAATTTCGACGCGGCCCTGATCCACCTGCTCGCCGAGCGGTTCCGCTGCACCCAACGGGTCGGCGAGCTGAAGGCGCGCAAGGGGATCCCGCCCTCCGATCCGGACCGGGAGGCCCGTCAGGTCGCCCGGCTCCGCACACTCGCGGTCGATGCCAAGCTCGACCCCGATTTCGCCGAGAAGTTTCTGGCGTTCGTCGTCAAGGAAGTCATCCGGCACCACCAGACGATCGCGGCCGAACACGGCGCCACGGTCGGCACTCAAGACTAGGAACAGACAATGTCGCTCAAGATCCGTCTCACCCGCGGCGGCGCCAAGAAGCGCCCCTACTACCGCATCGTCGTCGCCGACGCCCGCTCCCCCCGCGACGGCCGCTTCATCGACAAGGTCGGCGCCTACGACCCGATGAAGGCCAAGGACGATCCGGCCCGCATCGTCCTCGACAACGAGAAGATCCAGAGCTGGCTCGCCAAGGGCGCGCAGCCGACGGACCGCGTCCTGCGCTTCCTCGACGCCGCCGGCCTCGCCAAGCGCCCGGCCCGCAACAACCCGCAGAAGGCCGAGCCGGGCGAGAAGTCCAAGGAGCGGGCCGCCAAGCGCGCCGAGAAGGCCGCCGCCCCGGCCGAAGACGCCGCCGCCTGAGGCACGAAGCGGTGACGCGTCGCCCCGCCGGTCCCCCGTCCCGCGACGGCGCCCGCCGCGCCCGGCCTCCGGCCCTCGCGCCGGAGGCCGCGACCACGGCCAAGCCCCCCGCACCGAAGCCGCCCCCGGCTGCGGCCGACCCGGACCTCGTCCTCATGGGCGAGTTCGGGCGGGCGCACGGGCTCAACGGCGAGGTGCGGCTCAAATCCCACACGGCCGACCCCCAGGGCATCGCGGGCTACGGCCCGCTGATGACCGCCGACGGGCGTGCCCTGACCCTCGCCGAGGTCCGGCCCGCCGCCGGCTCCTCGCCCGACATGCTGATCGCCCGCGTGCAGGGCGTCTCCGGCCGAACCGCCGCCGAGGCGCTGAACCGCCTCGCGGTCTACGTCCCCCGGTCCCGCCTCGGCAGCGCCGAGGAGGCCGACGAGTTCTTCACCACGGACCTGATCGGCGTCACCGCAGTCGATGCCGCGGGGACCGTCGTCGCGACGGTCGTCGCCGTGCCGAACTACGGCGGCGGCGACCTCCTGGAACTGCGCCCGGCCGCCGGTGGGGCGACGGCGCTGCTGCCCTTCACCAAGGCCTTCGTGCCGTCCCTCAACCTCGACGCCCGGCGGATCGTCGTTGCGCTGCCCGAGGACCTGTTCGAGGCGCCAGGGCCGAAGCCCGCCGACGATCCGGGCTAGCTCTGCGCTTCGGGGTGATTGAACTTGCCGACCAGCGAAGTTATCCTTCGGGTGGAGCCGGGAGAGAGCCACCTCCCCCGGTTCCGTCGCTCATGGCTTAGAGCACTTTGAATGCCAGCGTGATGGTCACGGACCACGCGCTGGCATTTTTGCTCACGGTGAGGGTGACGATCGGAATGCCGATCACCGCAATCACCTCCTCTCCGATCTGTCTCCTCACCCTCGCGGGGGCGACGGCCGATCAATTCCGCCGCAAGCCCCGTGGCCAGGGCCTTCGGGCCGGAGAGGCGCCTTGAGCTTGGCCGTTATCGCAAGCGGGCCCAGTCCACTCAAGCAACGTGGCGTTGAGCGATGGCCCTACCGCGCCGTGGCGGTATCCCGGCAGGGCCGGATCGCCTCCGGCTTCGGCCGATTCTCCGGTGCGGGGGCTTCGAACACCGCGAGGTAGACGCCCCGCTTCAGGGGGTGGAAGCCGGTCTCCCGGTAGCCGGCGGCGGACAGCTCGCACCGCAGGAGGGCCGGCGGGGTGCCGTGCCGGGACGGGATGTCGTCCGCATCGACGATGCCGACCCGCCCGCCCGGCCGCATGGCCGGGGCGAGGTTGTAGAGCAGGCCGAAGGGCTGAGTGATCTCGTGGTACATGTGCACGAGCACCACCGCATCGACGGCGTGCGCGGGCAGGCGCGGGTCGTGCGGCTCGCCCTGCACCACCGTGACGTTGTCCATGCCCTTCACCCGCCGCTCCAGGGCCGCGAGATAGGTGGGGGTCACGTCCTCCGCGAGGACCTTGCCCGTCGCCCCGACCTTCGGGCTCAGCCGCACCACGTAGTAGCCGCTCCCCGCGCCGATATCGGCGACGGTCTCGCCGGGGGCGATGCGCATGGCGCGGGCGACGGTGTCGAACTCGCCGTCCCTGTCCCGCTCGGCCTCGGCGGTCCATTGCGGCGCCACGATCTCGGCCACCGGCCGATCCGGCTTCGGGAAGGCCGCGGCCGGCGCCCCCGCCGGGGCCAGCGGACCCGCCGCCTGGGCCGGTACGACGAGGGCGAGGGAGAGGAGCAGGGAGCGGATCATCCCCGACAACCCGGCACGGGCCGCCCCGGTGCCCGCCGCGTTGACCGTGCCGCACCGGACGGGCGATGGAGCGTCATGACGCTCACCCGCGACACGCCCTGGCGGGCCACCATCCTCACCCTCTACCCGGAGATGTTCCCCGGCCCCCTGGGCGCGTCGCTCTCCGGCGATGCCCTCGCCCGCGGCGAGTGGAGCCTGGAGGCGCGCAACATCCGCGAGCACGGGCTCGGGCGGCACCGGAGCGTGGACGACACGCCCTCCGGCGGGGGGGCCGGCATGGTCCTGCGCTGCGACGTGCTCGCCGCGGCCATCGACGCCGCGGCGCCGACGGAGGATCCCCGGCCCCGGCTGCTGATGTCCCCCCGCGGGCGGCCCCTGCGGCAGGAGCGGGTGCGCGCCCTGGCGGAGGGCCCGGGCGTGCTCGTCGTCTGCGGTCGCTTCGAGGGGGTGGACGAGCGGGTGATCGCCGGGCGCGGACTGGAGGAAGTTTCCATCGGCGACTACGTGCTCTCGGGCGGCGAGATCGCGGCCCTGACCCTGCTCGATGCCTGCGTGCGCCTGCTGCCCGGCGTGATGGGCAAGGCCGAATCGGGCGTCGAGGAGAGCTTCGAGGGCGGGCTTCTCGAATACCCGCACTACACCCGCCCCCGCGAATGGGAGGGCCGGGCGATCCCCGACATCCTGAGCGGTGGCAACCACGGCGCCATCGCCAAGTGGCGCCGGGCGGAGGCCGAGCGAATCACCGCAGAGCGGCGGCCGGACCTGCTGAGGCGCGACCGTCCGTAAGGCCGGTCAGGCCGCTTCGAGGTCGAGCACCGGGCCGTCCCCGTCGAGGACGAAGGGATCGAACTCCAGCGCGTGCGCCTGCGGCCGCTCCAGCAGCTCGACCTTGCGGCCCCGCGGCAGCATGGCGATCACGACGGCGAACAGGACCGTAAAGACCGCGAGAATCGCGGCATCTTCGAAGGACATCGGCGCACCCGGAACACAACGCGGTACGCCGTCCAGGCTAGCCGCCCGATCTTAATCGCCCGTTCTCCGCGCCTCGGCCCTCCCGTCCCGCCGCGGAGCGGTCTTGCGCCCGTCGGGGATTCGGCGCAGAGGCGGCTTCGGGACACTCCTCCCCAACGAGGAGCGCCCATCTGGAAGGATGGACCGACATGACGGCACGCCCCACCACGCGCCCGCGCGTGAACCACTTCTCGGCCGGCCCCTGCGCCAAGCGCCCCGGCTGGACCACCGAATGCCTGGCGCAGGCCGCCCTCGGCCGCTCCCACCGCTCCCCCCTGGGCAAGGCCAAGCTCGGGCAGGCGATCGACCTGACCCGCGAGGTGCTGCAGGTCCCGGCCGATTACCGGATCGGCATCGTCCCGGCCTCCGACACCGGCGCCGTCGAGATGGCGATGTGGACCATGCTGGGCTGCCGCCCGGTGGCCGTCGCCGCCTGGGAGGCCTTCGGCAAGGAATGGGTGACCGACGCCCTCAAGCAGCTCAAGATCGACCCGGTGATCCACCAGACGCCCTACGGCGTCCTGCCGGACCTGTCGGCGATCGACACCAAGCACAGCGACGTGGTCTTCACCTGGAACGGCACCGCCGCCGGGGTGAAGGTGCCGGACGGCGGGTGGATCGCCGCCGACCGCGAGGGGCTGACGATCTGCGACGCCACCTCGGCCGCCTTCGCGCAAGCCCTGGACTGGGACAAGCTCGATGTCGTCACCTTCTCCTGGCAGAAGGTGCTGGGCGGCGAGGCCGCGCACGGGATGCTGATCCTGTCGCCCCGGGCCGTGGCGCGGCTGGAGAGCCACGCCCCGTCCTGGCCCCTGCCGAAGGTGTTCCGCCTCACCAAGGGCGGCTCGCTGATCGAGGGGATCTTCAAGGGCGACACGATCAACACGCCCTCCATGCTCGCGGTGGAGGATTACCTCGACGCCCTCGCCTGGGCGAAGCGGATCGGCGGCCTGCCCGCCCTGCACGCCCGGGCCGACGCCAACGCGGCGGCGATCTACGCGTGGGTGGAGCGGACCCCCTGGGTGGCACCGTTGGCCGTCGATCCGGCGACCCGGTCGAATACCGGCGTCTGCCTCGTGATCGCCGACCCGGACGTGCTGGCCAAGGGCGATGCCGCCGTGGCGGCTCTGGCCAAGGGCATCGCCGCGCGGCTGGAGACGGAGGGCGTCGCCCTCGACATCGCCGCCTACCGCGACGCGCCCGCCGGCCTGCGGATCTGGTGCGGGGCCACGGTGGAGACGGCCGACGTGGAGGCACTGCTGCCCTGGCTCGACTGGGCCTTCGCGCAGGAGAAGGCCGCGCTGACCGCAGCGGCCTGACGTTTCCCACGCAAGCACCACCCCTTTCCTCAGGGGGCGCAGCTGCGGGATCCGGCAATCCCGGATTATTCCCATTCCTTCCGCCTCATCCTGAGGTGCCCGCAAAAGCGGGCCACGAAGGAAACCTCCAGGACTCGTTGAGATCACTGGAGGTCTCCTCCGAGGCGGCATCGCCGCAGCTCAGGATGAGGCGGAGATGGGACCCCTGCCGCAGCGATCCCCCCGAGCGAGAGGGCCTCGCGCGCACGCACCCTGATCCTTTCCAGCGCCGGAGGCCCGATGCCCGCGCGGAGCCAGCCCCCCAAGCGAGTCCTCGTCTCCGACGCCCTCTCCGAGGCGGCGATCCGGATCTTCCGCGACCGCGGCATCGCCGTCGATGTCCGCCCCGACCTCGGCAAGGACCGGGACGCGCTGATTCGCGAGATCGGCGCCTATGACGGGCTCGCGATCCGCTCCACCACCAAGGTCACGCCCAGGGTGCTGGAGGCTGCTACCCGGCTGACGGTGGTCGGCCGGGCGGGGATCGGCGTCGACAACGTCGACGTTCCGGCCGCCACGGCCCGCGGGGTGATCGTGATGAACACGCCCCACGGCAACGCCATCACCACCGCCGAGCACGCCATCGCGCTGATGTTCGCCCTCGCCCGCCAGATCCCGCAGGCGGATGCCTCGACGCAGGCGGGCCGGGGGGAGAAGAGCCGCTTCCTCGGCGTCGAGTTGACCGCCAAGACCCTGGGGGTCGTCGGCTGCGGCAACATCGGCGCCATCGTCGCCGAGCGCGGCCTCGGCCTGCGCATGAAGGTGATCGCCTACGATCCGTTCCTCTCGGCCGAGCGCGCGGTGGCGCTCGGGGTGGAGAAGGTGGCGCTGGACGACCTCCTCGCCCGGGCGGACATCATCACCCTGCACGTCCCCCTCACCGAGAAGACCCGCAACATCCTCTCTGCCGCGGCGCTGGCGCGGACGAAGCCCGGCGTGCGCATCGTCAACTGCGCCCGGGGGGGCCTCGTGGACGAGGTGGCGCTCCGCGCGGCCCTGGATTCCGGCCATGTGGCCGGGGCGGCCCTCGACGTGTTCGCCACCGAGCCGGCGCACGAGAACCCCCTGTTCGGCCACGCGAACGTGGTCTGCACGCCCCATCTCGGCGCCTCCACCGCCGAGGCGCAGGAGAAGGTGGCGCTTCAGGTCGCGGAGCAGATCTCGGCCTATCTCCTGGACGGGGCCATCGCCAACGCGGTGAACGTCCCCGCCATCGGCGCCGACGAGGCGCCGCGCCTGCGCCCGTTCGTGGACCTCGTGGAGAAGCTCGGCTCCTTCCTCGGCCAACTCAGCGAGGCACCCGTCACCGGCATCCGCGTGGTCTACGAGGGGGCGGTGGCCGAGATGAACACCCGCGCCCTCACGGCGGCGGCGGTGACGGGGGTGCTCCGGACCTTCCGCGCGGACGTGAACATGATCTCGGCCCCGGTGCTCGCCCAGGAGCACGGCATCGTGGTCGATGAGGTGCGCCGGGGCGGGGCGCACGGCACCTTCGATTCGGTGGTGCGGATCACGGTCGCCGCGCGGGACATGCCCCGCGACGCCGCCGGCACCGTCTTCCAGGACGGCAAGCCGCGGGTGGTCGAGATCCGCGGCATCGCCATGGATGCGGGCTTCGCCCCGCACATGCTGTTCGTGCGCAACGCCGACAGGCCGGGCTTCATCGGCCAATTCGGCAGCCTGCTCGGGGAGGCCGGCATCAACGTCGCGACCTTCAACCTCGGCCGGGAGCGCGAGGGCGGCGATGCCATCGCCTTCGTCGCCGTGGACGGCCCCGTTGCCGAGGAGGTACTGGGGCGGATCGGCGCCATCCCGCAGGTGAAGCGGGTGCGGGCGCTGCGGTTCTGAGGCTCGCCTCGCCTTTCGGCGACCCTGACCCGTCCTACTCTCCCCCCTCATCCTGAGGTGCGGCGAAAGCCGCCTCGATGGAGGCATCCAGAAGGCTCCACGATCCCTGGAGCGCTCCTTCGAGGCCCGCCGGGGCGGGCGCCTCAGGATGAGGTGTCGGGTGGGATTGCGGCGGGCACAGGAAGGATGCGGATAGAAAAAAGGCCCCGGCTCGCGGGAGCCGGGGCCTTCGTCGTCAGAGCCTATGGCTCAGTAGTTGTAGGCGCGCTCGCCGTGGTCGGCGATGTCGAGGCCCTCGCGCTCCTCTTCCTGCGTCACCCGCAGGCCGATCGTCAGGTCGACGAGCTTGTAGAGGATCGCCGAACCGATGCCCGACCACAGCAGGGTCAGCCCGACAGCCTCCGCCTGGATGATCAGCTGGGACATCATATCGTAGGTGCCGACGACGAGCTCACCCGGCTTCGTGGTGTAGTCCGGGATGCCGACGCCGCCGAGGCTCGGATCCACGAGGATGCCGGTCGCCAGGGCGCCGAGGATGCCGCCGACGCAGTGCACGCCGAAGACGTCGAGGGAGTCGTCGTAGCCGATGGCGTTCTTCACCGTGGAGCACATGATGAAGCAGACCACGCCCGCGACGAGGCCGAGGACGATGGAGCCCATCGGGCCGGCGAAGCCGGAGGCCGGGGTGACGGCCACGAGGCCGGCGATCGCACCCGACACCATGCCGAGCAGCGACGGCTTGCCCTTGATCGCCCACTCGGCGAACAGCCACGCCACCGCCGCGCCGCAGGTGGCGACGAAGGTGTTGATCATGGCGAGGGCCGTGGTGCCGTTGGACTCGAGGTTCGAGCCGGCGTTGAAGCCGAACCAGCCGACCCACAGGAGCGAGGCGCCGATCATGGTCATGGTCAGCGAGTGCGGGGCGAGCAGGTCGCGGCCGTAGCCGATGCGCTTGCCCATGATCAGGCAGCCGACGAAGCCGGCGATGCCCGCGTTGATGTGCACCACGGTGCCGCCGGCGAAGTCGAGGGCGCCCTTCTGGAAGAGGAAGCCCGCATCCTTGTTGACGGCGTCGAGGGCCGCCTGGGCGCTCGCCTTCGAGGCGTCGTCCGTGGCGGCGGCGAGGGCCTTGGCCGCGCCGGCGACGACATCGGGGCCGCCCCAGTACCAGACCATGTGGGCCATCGGGAAGTAGATCAGCGTGACCCAGAGGATCATGAAGACCACCAGCGCCGAGAACTTCATGCGCTCGGCGAAGGCGCCGACGATCAGCGCCGGGGTGATCATCGCGAACGTCATCTGGAAGCAGATGTAGACGTATTCGGGGATCACGACGCCGTTCGAGAAGGTGGCCACCACCGAGTTCGGATCGACGCCCTTCAGGAAGGCCTTCGAGAAGCCGCCGACGAAGTCGTTGATGCCGCCGCCGTTGGTGAAGGCGAGGCTGTAGCCGTAGAACACCCAGAGCAGGCCGACGATCGCGACGATCGCGAAGACCTGGGTGAGGACCGAGAGCATGTTCTTGGTGCGGACGAGGCCGCCGTAGAACAGGGCGAGGCCGGGCACGCTCATCATCAGCACCAGGGCCGAGGAGATGAGCATCCAGGCGGTGTCGCCCTTGTTCGGGATCGGTGAGGGCGGCGGGGACGCGGCCTCGGGGACCGGCGTCTGCGCGAGCGAGGGCTCGACCAGAAGGAGGGCGAGCGCCGCCCCTCCCAGGCCGAGCGTGAGGGCAGTACGGAGTTTCATGGGCACGGGGCTCCCAGTCGCTGTTCGCGGTGTCGAAGATCGGAAAAGGGATGGTGAGGTCGAACGGGCGCTGCCGGCGCGGCCGGCGCAGCCTTTTCGATCAGAGGGCGTCGGCGTCGGTCTCGCCGGTCCGGATGCGCACCGCCTTCTCGAGGGGCATCACGAAGATCTTGCCGTCGCCGATCTGGCCGGTGCGGGCGGCCCCGGCGATGGCATCGACGACGCTGGAGGTCAGGTCGCTGGCCACGGCCACCTCGATCTTCAGCTTCGGCAGGAAGCTCACGGCGTATTCGGCGCCGCGGTAGATCTCGGTATGGCCCTTCTGACGGCCGTAACCCTTCACTTCGGTCACAGTCAGGCCGTGCACGCCGATGCCGGTGAGGGCGTCGCGCACCTCCTCCAGCTTGAACGGCTTGATGATGGCCATCACGATCTTCATGGGTGGCACCCCCTTGAGGTCTTTGGGATCCGTCGCCGCTGCCTGACCGGCGCGGCACCCCGGTCCGGGTGGCCCACATGGCCGGGATGGCCTGCGGTTGTGCTGACCTATTCAAGGACTGTGCCAGGGAGCTTGGCCATGGACCACCGCCGGTTCCGGCGACCTGCCTGGAAATTAGTCGCGGAACTGCCTCAAAAACGCACAGACCACGAATTCGAGTGCCTCGATACTGGGCATGATGGCCAGCGTTTGTGTGCGGCGCCGCGAAAGGCGCCCGGCACGTCTCAAGGCTCCGCTTAATCCAACCGGGGTCGGATCAATCCTTCCTGCGCGACGGAGGCGACGAGGCGGCCGTCCCGGTCGAAGATCTGGCCCCGGGCGAACCCCCTGGCTCCGGCGGCGGCCGGGCTGTCCTGCGCGTAGAGCAACCACGCGTCGGCCTTGACCGGCCCGTGGAACCACAGGGCGTGATCGAGGCTCGCCGCCTGGACCTGCGGATCGAACACCGAACGCCCGTGCGGGATCAGCGATACGTCCAACAGCGTCATGTCGGAGGCGTAGGCGAGGACCGCCCGGTGCAGGGCGTCGTCGTCGGGCAGCGAGGCCGCCGCCCGGAGCCACACGTTGAAGACCGGCTCGCGACCCTCCCCGCTGCGGTAGCGCCGCAGGTCCACCGGGCGCAGCTCGATGGGCCGGGGCCGGGCGAAATAGGCGGCGATCGCCTCCGGCAGGGCGAGCCCGGCCGCCGCGGCGATCTCGCGGGCCCCGGGCAGCCCCTCCGGCCCCGGCACCGGCGGCATGGCCGGCAGGTGCGTGAAGCCGTCCTCGACGATCTGGAAGGAGACCGTGGTGGCGAAGATCGCCCGGCCGTTCTGGATCGCCTTCACCCGGCGGGTGGTGAAGCTGTGGCCGTCGCGCAGGCGCTCGACCTCGTAGACGATGGGCACCCGGGGATCGCCCGGCAGCAGGAAGTAGGCGTGGAGGGAGTGGACCGGCCGGTCGGCGGGGACCGTGCGGGTCGCCGCCACCAGGGCCTGGGCCACCACCTGCCCGCCGAACACCCGCCGCCAGCCGGTCTTGGGGTTCTGCCCGCGGAACAGGTCGGTCTCCAGCCGCTCCAGGTCGAGGATGGCGATGAGTTCGGCGACCGCCTCGGTCATCGCGTCGGTGTCGGCATCGGACATTCGAGGGGGGATCCGCCGCCCTGGGGTTTCCGTTCGGGCTTCGGATGCGACATAGGCTGAGGCGTCCGCGCGGTCCACGGGCTGCGGAGCACACGGAGAATTCGATGACGGCCAGCGCGCTTCCGCCCGCCCGGACCGGCACCCGGCCGGGCACCCGCACGGTGCTGATCGCCGGAGGCGGCCTCGCGGGGCTGACCCTGGCTCTGGCGCTCAAACACGCCAACGGCGCGGCCCTGGACGTGCGCGTCCTCGATCCCGGCGGCGCCCGGGCGGAACGGCACCGGGGCCGGGCCTACGCCGTCGCCGCGGGCGGGCGGCGGATGCTCGCCCGGCTCGGGGTCTGGGACGGGATCGCGGGGGCGGCGGAGCCGATCACCCGGATGGAGATCAGCGACAGCCGCCTCGCCGATCCGGTGCGGCCGGCCTTCCTGAGCTTCGGCGACACGCCGGGCGGGGCGGAGGAGCCCTTCGCCCACATGGTGGAGGCCGAACCCCTCGGCGCAGCGCTCCTCGCAGCCTGCGCCGAATCGGGCGTTACTATCCAGCCGGCGGCGGTGACCCGGGCGGCCTGCGCGGGCGGGCGCATGGTGGCGGAGCTGAGCGGGGGCGAGCGGCTCTCCGCCGACCTCCTCGTGGCGGCGGACGGCGCCCGGTCCCGGCTGCGGGAGGCGGCGCGGATCGGCTGGGTCGGGTGGTCGTACCCCCAGGTCGGCATCGTCGCGACCATCGGCCATGCCCGCCCGCACGGGGGCCGGGCCTTCGAGCATTTCCTGCCCTCCGGCCCCTTTGCGATCCTGCCCCTGCCGGATGGCGGCGCCCTCGGCCACCGCTCCTCCATCGTCTGGACGGAGCGGAAGGCGGATGCCGGGGCGCTGCTCTCCGGCGGGCCGGACGAGGTGCTGGGGGAGATCGGCCGCCGCTTCACCCACGATCTGGGGGACATCGCCCTGGAGCGGGGCCCGCACAGCTACCCGCTGTCGCTCGGCATGGCGCGGGCGTTCCAGGCCGAACGCCTCGCGCTCCTGGGGGACGCCGCCCACGTCATCCACCCCATCGCCGGGCAGGGCCTCAACCTCGGCCTCGCCGACGCGGCCGCCCTCGCCGACGGCGTGACGGATGCGATGCGCCTCGGCCTCGATCCCGGCGCCCCGGACGTGCTGCGGGCCTACGAGCGGGCGCGCCGTTTCGACACCTTGGCCATGGCGGCGACGACGGACGGGCTCAACCGCCTGTTTTCCAACGACGCCCTGCCGCTCCGCCTCGCCCGGGACCTCGGCCTCGGCCTCGTGGACCGGCTGCCGGGCCTGAAGGGGCTCTTCATCCGCGAGGCGGCGCAGCAGCGGGACAGCGTGCCGCGGCTGATGCGGTGATCCGGGGCCGCGTCCCTCCCCCGTCCTGGGGGGCATGCGGTCACCGGCGGCCCATCCGCCCCCTCATCCTGAACGTTCGACCGAGAAGCCCGCGCCTCGAGCCGTCATCCTGCGCGAGGCGACAACACCCAGGGGCGCGGGACGTTTCCGACCGGGGTGCGTACGTGGTTCGCGTCACGTCGTCCGCGATGACGGAACGGACGAGGATCGTTCCGGCCGGACGCTCACCGGGAGAGGAGGGTGAACGACCGTCCCTGCGGGAGAAGCTCCCCGTCAGCCCTTCTTCTTCGCCCTGTCCAGGCCCTCGTGGATGAGGCGATGCGCCTCTTCCTTGTCGCCCCAGCGGACGAACTTGACCCACTTGCCGGGCTCCAGATCCTTGTAGTGCTCGAAGAAGTGCTGGATCTGCTGGATCGTGATCTCCGGCAGGTCGGTGTAGTTCTCGACCCGGTCGTAGCGCTTGGTCAGGTGGCGCGAGGGCACCGCGATGATCTTCTCGTCCTCGCCGCCCTCGTCCTGCATCACCATCACGCCCACGGGGCGCGCGCTCATGATCGCCCCCGGCACCACGGCGCGGGTGTTGGCGATCAGCACGTCGCAGGGGTCGCCGTCGCCCGACAGGGTGTGCGGGATGAAGCCGTAGTTCCCCGGATAGAACATCGGGGTGTAGAGGAACCGATCGACCACGAGGGCGCCGGATTCCTTGTCCATCTCGTACTTGATGGGCTCTCCGCCGAGCGGCACCTCGATGATGACGTTGACGTCATGCGGCGGATTCTTGCCGATCGAAATCGCGTCGATGTTCATGGGGTCTTGCTCCCTGAGGCGGATGGTGCCGCGCTGGGGGTCTCATAGCCACGCGCGCGCCCGCTGCAAATTGCCCTTACGTCACGAAATGGGAAAACCGTTCGCTCAGGCGAAGACGTACCCCACCTTCGGCAGGGTGATGCCGGCGACCCGGTCCGGCACCAGCGGCCCGCGCGTTCCGCCGAGACTTTCATAGAAGGCGGCGGCGCGAATATTGTCCTCGAGGGTCCAAACGCCGAGGCGCCCGAGGCCGTGATCGCCGAGATCGTTGTGGACCGCCCGGAACAGCCGGCGGCCGAGGCCGAGGCCCTGGTACTCGGGCAGGAGGTAGAGTTCATCCACCTCGCCGTCGGTCCCGAGGGCCCGGCTCCGCGCCCGCCCGTAGGACGCGTAGCCGACCACCAGTTCGCCGGTCTCCACCACCGCGATCGGCCGCCCGCGGTTGAGGGCGGCCCGCCACCACGGGCGCCCCCGCACGGAGATCATCCGTTCCAGGGCGACGCCGGGGATGATCCCGCGATAGGCCTCGCGCCACGCCGCATCGAACACCCGGGACAAGCCGCCGAGGTCGCCCTCCCGGGCACGGCGGATGCTCGTGGTGCGCGTGCTCATCGGCTCGGCCTCCCTTGTTTCCCCGGCTGACAACCCGTGGACCCGCCGCAGGTTCGCCGCAGATCCGGGCGGAGTGGAGGCAAGAACGGCGCCGTTTGCGCGCAGCCCATTTGCCCCTCCCCCGGCCGGCTGGTACAGGCCGATCCCCGCCTTCCGGACCCATCGTGCTCAAACGTTTCCTCAAACCCGAGACGCGCTACGCCCGCCGCATGGCCCGCATCGCCCGGTTCGAGCGGCCGATCGGCGGCCCGGGCAGCCGGCTCTTGGCCTGGGCGAACATGCTGCTCGTGGACCACGGGGTGTTCCGCCTCGCCTACCTCAACCGGCACCGGGTCGGCCGGGGGCAGGTCTGGCGCTCGGCCCAGCCCGGCCCGCACCAGCTCGCCCGGTTCCGCGCCGAGGGCGTCCGCACCGTCATCTCCCTGCGCGGAGGGCGCGAGCACGGCTCGTGGCCGCTCCAGCGCGAGGCCTGCGAGCGCCACGGGCTGACCCTGGTGGAGTTCGTGCTGCGCTCCCGGGAGGCCCCCGACCGGGAGACCATCCTGGCCGCCAAGCGCTTCTTCGCGGGGATCGAGTACCCCGCGGTGATGCATTGCAAGTCGGGTGCGGACCGGGCCGGCCTGGCGGCGGCGCTCTACCTGATCCTGCACGAGGGCCGCCCCGTGGCCGAGGCCGCGCGCCAGCTCTCGGCCCGCTACGGGCACTTCCGCTTCGCCAAGACCGGCATCCTCGACGCGTTCTTCGCCCGCTACCTGGCCGAGGGCGAGCCCCGGGGCCTCGACTTCCTCACCTGGGTCGAGACCGTCTACGACCCCGACGCCCTGAGGCGCGACTTCCGGCCGGGCTTCTGGTCCGACGTGGTCGTGGACCGGGTGATTCGGCGGGAGTAGGCGGCTTGCCGAACGGGCGGTCGGCGCTCACATTCATCGGGGCAAGGGGCGTGTGACGGACTCGCGGGATCTCGTTCGCCTCCTCGAACAGGATGGCTGGATCTGGCATTCGACGACCGGAAGCCATCGGCACTTCAAACATCCGGTAAAGCCGGGCAAGATCACCGTCCCTCACCCCAAGAAGGACATGCACCCGAAGACCGTGCGATCGATCCTCAAGGCGGCGGGCCTTTGACCCGGAGGCCGCCCCGGCGACAGGATGCAGACGTCATGCCCTACATCGCTTTTGTTCATCCTCCCTCGGACGGCTCCGAATGGGGGGTGACGTTTCCCGATATCGTGGGATGCGTATCGGGCGGCCCGAGCTTCGAGGCTGCCGTCGATGCCGCACGGGAGGCCCTGGCCGGTCATCTGGCCTTTCTCGCGACGGAGGGCGACCCTCTGCCCCCGGCCCGCAGCTGGGCCGACATCCAGGCCGACCCGGCGACGGCCGCAGAGGCGGAAGGCGCGATCACACAGCTCATCCTGCCCGGTGGGCCGACAGAGGCGCGGGTGAACATCGACGTCGCGATCGACGAGCGGGTGCTTCGGCTCACCGATGCAGCGGCGCGGGCGCGCGGCGTCAGCCGCTCGGCCTTCGTGGAGGCGGCCCTGTCGGCCGCCGCCGAAGCGTCCCTCTGAAGCCCTACTCCCCCGGCGGCCGGGCCGCCTCGCGGAACGGGTGGGCCGGATAGGTGCCCACGATCCGCACCTCCCGCGAGAAATAGCCGAGCTCATCCAGCGCCCTGCGCAGGCCGGGCTCGTCGGGGTGGCCGTCGACCTCGGCGTAGAATTGCGTGGCGGTGAACTCGCCCTCGATCATGTAGCTTTCGAGCTTCGTCATGTTCACGCCGTTCGTGGCGAAGCCGCCCAGCGCCTTGTAGAGGGCGGCCGGGATGTTGCGGACCCGGAACACGAAGCTCGTGACGCAGGCGCCCTCGCCCGAGGCCACCTCCGCCTCCGGCGACAGCACCACGAAGCGCGTGGTGTTGTGGGCCGCGTCCTCCACGTCCCGCGCGAGGATCTCCAGGCCGTAGACCTCCGCCGCCAGGGCCGGGGCGAGGGCCGCCCGGGTCCGGTCGCCCGCCTCGGCGATCTCCCGCGCCGCGCCGGCCGTGTCGCCGCTCACCACCGAGCGCAGGCCGAGCCGCCGGATGATTCGCCGGCACTGGCCGAGCGCGTGGACGTGGCTGTGGACGCTCTTCAGCCCCTCCACGGCCGTGCCCGGCAGCGCCATCAGCTGGAAGTGGATCGGCAGGAAGTGCTCGGCCACGATGTGCAGGGGCGAGGTCGGGATGAGGTGGTGGATGTCGGCCACCCGCCCGGCCAGGGAATTCTCGATGGGGATCATCGCCCGGTCGGCCCGGCCCTCGGTCACCGCCGCGAAGGCGTCCTCGAAGGTCGGGCACGGCAGGGGCGTCCAGTCCGGGTAGGCCTGGGAGCAGATGATGTGCGAGTTGGCCCCGGGCTCGCCCTGATAGGAAATCGTTCGCTGCGGCATCGTCTCTGGGGTTTCAGTTGAGGCGGCGGCGCAGCATCAGCGCCCGCGCCTTGTCGAGGTCGGCGGGGGTGTCCACGCCGAGCGGCAGGTCGTCGACGACCATCGCGTCGATCCGCATGCCGGCCTCCAGCGCCCGCAACTGCTCCAGCTTCTCGCGGGTCTCCAGCGCGCCCGGCGGCAGGGCCACGAAGCGCACCAGCGCCTTCCGGCGGTAGGCGTAGAGGCCGATATGGTGCCAGAGCGGCCCGGGACCGTACGGGGCGCGGGCGCGGGTGAAGTAGAGGGCGCGCAGGCGGCGCGGCCCGACCTCGTGGCCCACGATCTTCACGACGTTGGGGTTGTCCGCCTCCTCCGGGTCGGTGATCGGCGCGCAGAGGGTGGCGATGTCCACCGTCCGGTCGGCGAGGGGCAGGAGGGCCGCGGCGATGATCGCCGGATCGATGGTCGGCAGGTCGCCCTGGACGTTGACGACCACATCGTGCCGCCCCTCGGGATCGATACTCTCCAGGGCCTCGGCGAGGCGGTCGGAGCCGGAGGGGTGGTCGGCCTGGGTCATCACCGCGAGGCCGCCCGCCGCCTCGATCACCCGCACGATCTCGGGGGCATCGGTCGCCACCACCACGGGGCCGATCCCGGCCTCCACCGCCCTGCGCCAGACGTGGAGGATCATCGGCTCCCCCGCGATGTCGGCCAGGGGCTTGTTCGGCAGGCGGGTGGCGGCGAGTCGCGCCGGGATGAGCACCAGGGGATCGGACATGGCTTTGCGGATCCGCGGAAGGGGTGGGTCCATATCAGGCCGGGGGCTGGTTGTCGTCCCCGGCGCCGCGGCGATACCCAGCGGTGACAATACCGGCAAAGTTCTGCAGGAGCACCGCCCCCGCGACCCTGCGTTCGGCACCCGCGGCATTGTCAAGGTCGGCCAGAAGCGGCTAAGGCACCCTCGAAGCCTTCCAGAGTGCGGCGGTATGGCCCGGTCTGCCCGCACAGGCGCGGCCCGGAGGACGTAGAGAGGCCCATGAACTCGTTCGAGGTGAACAAGATCGCCGGCGCCGTTCTCGGTGCCCTGCTGTTCGCGGCCGGCTCCGGTTTCTTGGCCGAGCTGATCTACCACCCGAAACCCGCCGGCAAGGCGGGCTACGACCTGCCGGAGGCCCAGGCCGAGAAGGCGGCGGCCCCCGCCGAAGCGAAGGTCGAGCCCATCGCCGTGCGGCTCGCCAGCGCCAACGCCGAGAAGGGCCAGGGCGGCACCAAGGCCTGCCAGGCCTGCCACAGCTTCGAGAAGGGCGGCCCGAACAAGGTCGGCCCGGACCTGTGGGACGTCGTGGAGCGCAAGAAGGGCGCCCACGAGGGGTTCGACTACTCCGCCGGCCTGAAGGAGAAGGGCGGCACCTGGACCTATGCCGACCTGGACGAGTTTCTGACGAGCCCGAAGGCCTACATCAAGGGCACGAAGATGGGCTTCGCCGGCATCGCCGCACCGCAGGAGCGGGCGAACGTCATCGCCTACCTGCACACCCTGTCGGACAGCCCGAAGCCGCTCCCCGCCGCCGAGAAGGCCGGGGACCCGCCGGCCGCCCAGCCCGCTGCGGCGAAGGCCGAGGACAAGCCGGCCCCGGCCGCGCCCGCCGCCAAGCCCGCCGCCGACAAGCCCAGCGCCGACAAGCCGGCCCTGAACAAGGGCTCGGAGGGCAAGGAGTCGCCGGCCAAGCCCGCCGACCTCGGCACCGCCAAGCCGGCGATGGAGAAGCCCGCCGGCAGCCCCCGCCCCGAGGGCAACGGCAGCGACCGCAACGCCCCGAGCCCGCCCGCCAACGCCCGTGACGGCGACCAGCAGGGCCAGCCCTCGAGCGTGATCCCGGCCGAGCCGACGGCGCCCGCCGCCCCGGCGACGACGCTGCCGCCGTCGCAGCCGAATCCCGAGGCGGTCGACAAGGCCAAGGAACTGGACATCCAGGTCCCGCAGAAGGACGACACGTCGGGCCCGAAGTAAGGTCCCCGATCCGCGGGTGGCCGGGGGAACGCCTGGCCGTTCCCGGGCGGGGGTGTTCTCACGTCCACAATCGCCCTCGTCCTGGGCGTCCGGCCGGGACGTGGTTTTCACGGGAGCGGCCCCGCACCGAGAGGGGCGCCGGTTCCCCTCCCCCCTGTCTCGTGCGCGAGCCCCGCCGACATTCCCTTCGTGGCGGCGGGATGCTTAGGCGAAACCACCGCGACGGTGAGGGGACGTTCCGGATAAGGCTGCTGCGGCAGGCCCCATCACCCCCGGCTGCCGCCTCTCCGTGCGACGCGGGGGCGCCGCGGCCCTCTCCCCGCATCCGTGCAGCCTGAGGTCTGAGCCGGCATCGAGCGGCGGCCCCGACGATGGCCCCGAGCGCGCCAGCCGCCTGGAAGACCCGGGCGAGGTGGCTTCGCCGCCCCCGAGCCGAGAGCGAGGGTGGGCTGTCGCGCGCCGTGTGCCGGCGCACGCGAAAACACACTATCCCGTTGCCCATACCGGGTGACTTGATGCTTAAGCGGCATTCCACTTCACCGAGAATGCTCTTTGCCGCCGGGACGCGCAGAGGAAGGCCCTTTGCCCGACGACACACCCGAACGACCATCCCCCCGGCGGGCGCCCCTCGCGCTCCTCGTCGCGGTGACGATGACCGGCACGGTGGCGCTGCACATCTTCGTCCCGGCGCTCGCGGTGGCCGCGGCCGAGCTCCACGCCGATGCGGCCGGCATCCAGGCGACGATCACTGTCTACCTCGTCGGCCTCGCGGGCGGGCAGCTGCTCTACGGCCCCCTGTCCGACCGGTACGGCCGCCGCCCGGTGCTGATCGCCGGCCTCGGCCTCTATCTGGCGGGGCTGCTGCTGGCGATTCCCGCGCCGAATCTCGGCGTCCTGCTGGTGGCGCGCGCGATGCAGTCCCTCGGCGCCTGCTCCTGCCTCGTGATCGGCCGGGCGATGGTGCGGGACGTCTCGACCCGGGAGGACGCGGCCAGCAAGCTGGCGATCCTCGTCACGGCGATGACGCTCACCCCCGCGCTCGCCCCGGCGATCGGCGGCGTGGTGAGCCAAGCCTTCGGCTGGCGGGCGGTGTTCGTGCTGCTGGCGGGTGTCGTCGCCGTACTGGGCGCCCTCGTGGTGCTGACCCTGCCCGAGACCAACCGGCACAAGGTCGCCCTGCCGGGGTTCGGCGCCGTCCTCGCCGCCTACCTGCGCATCGTCCGCGTCCCGACCTCCCGGGCCTACCTCGTCGCCGGGGGCTGCGCCGGGACGAGCCTCTACGCCTTCCTGGCGGTGGCGCCGTTCCTGCTCGTGAACCGGCTCGGGCGCTCGCCGCAGGAGGTGGGGTTCGATTGCCTGCTCGTCGTGTTCGGCATGGTCGCCGGGGCGGTGCTGGCGAGCCGGATCGCCCGGCGGGTGTCGATCCTGTGGGCGGCCCGGAGCGGCAACGTCGTCTGCATCGCCTCGGCCCTGGCGCTGCTCGCCGTGGACCGCTCGGGGATGCTGAGCGTGGTGAGCCTGATCGTCCCGCTCTTCGCCTACGCGGTCGGCGTCGGTCTGCTCAGCCCCAACGCCGTCGCCGGGCTGATGAACGTCGATCCGCACGCGGCGGGCTCGGCATCGAGCCTCTACGGCTTCACGCAGATGACCTTCGGTGCGGTGTTCACCGTCGCGGCGACGGCGTGGCCGGCGACGTCCGCCACGCCGGTCGCGGTGACGCTGCTCGGCGCCGGGCTCGTGGCCGCCCTGGCCCTCAGGCGCGGGTGAGGCGCGACGCCTGCGCCGGCTCGACCGGGCCCTGGAGCCCGGCGGCGTAGCCCTCCGACAGCTCCAGCCACAGGAGCCGGGCGGGATCGACCGGGCCGGGCATGACGAGGCGGCCCGGCGGCACCGGGGTGAAGCCGAACCGGGCGTAGTAGGGCGCATCGCCCACGAGGATCACAAGCCCGTCGCCGGCCGTCCGCGCCGCCTCGATCGTCGCCCGGGTCAGGGCCGACCCGATCCCGCGGCCCGCGAAGCTCGGATCGACGGCGAGGGGCCCGAGCATCAGGAAGCCCTGCCCGCCGGCCCGAACCGGGCTAATCCGCACCGATCCCACGAGGAAGCTGCCCACGGAGGCGGTGACGCCGAGATCGAACCGGTGCGCATTCCCCTCCCGCAGGCGGTAGGCGGTGCGCGCGAAGCGGCCCGGCCCGAAGGCGCGGGCCTCCAGGCGGGCGATGGCGGGGGAATCCTCCGGCCGCTCCGGGCGGACGACGAGGGAGAGTGTGGTCACGGCGCGCGCGCCTCCGGGGAATCGTGAGCCGCGTAACAGTGTGGAGGCGCGGCGGCAAACCGGATCCGAACGGGCCCGGGCGGCTTGTCCCGGTCGAAGCCGGTCCGGAACCGACCGCCGGAGGGAAACCGCCATGCTGTACGAACTCGCGAGCCTGTCCTGCCACCTCCTGGCGGTGGGGAAGGTCGCGCAGGGCGCGGCGGCCTGGGCGGAGGATCCGGCGGCCGGCGGCACGCTGCTCGGCTGCTGGCGCACCGAGATCGGCCCCCTCGGCCGGGTGATCGTCCTGCGCGGCTATTCCCAGCCCGAGGACATGACCGTCGAGCGCCGCCGCGCCCTGATGAGCGAGGATCCGTTCCGCGGGGGCGGCGCCATCACCGCATTGGAGATGGACAGCTACGCGCCCTTCCCCTTCCTGCCGGAGGCCCGGCTCGACGGGCGCGGGGGCATCTTCGAGTTCCGCACCTACCGCCTGAAGCCCGGTGGCCTCCCCCCGACGCTGGCGGCCTGGGAGGCGGCGATGGAGCCGGCGCGGGAGTACACGCAGCACCTCGTGGTCAATCTCTACGCCCTCGACGGCCCGCCGCGGATCACGCACATTTGGGCCTTCGACAGCCTGGAGCAGCGCGCCCGCCTGCGCGAGGCGCACTACGCCAACGGGACGTGGCCGCCCAAGGGCGGGCCGGACCAGATCGCCGAGGCGGTCTCGGTGATCGCCCTGCCGATGGCGGGGCCGGCGAAGGGCTGACCCGCCCTGGCTCTCACGTCGCCCGCGCGGAGAAGTCGATGCGCGGGTCGATCCAGACATAGATCAGGTCGGAGAGCAGGTTCACCGCGAGACCGATCAGCGAGAAGATGTAGAGGGTGGCGAACACCACCGGATAATCCCGCCCGACGATGGCGCGGAAGGAGAGTTCCCCGAGGCCATCCAGGGAGAAGATCGTCTCGATCAGCAGCGAGCCGGTGAAGAAGGCCGAGATGAAGGCGCCGGGGAAGCCCGCGATGACGATGAGCATCGCGTTGCGGAAGACGTGCCCGTACAGCACCCCACGCTCGGAGAGGCCCTTCATCCGGGCGGTGAGGACGTATTGCTTGCGGATCTCGTCCAGGAACGAGTTCTTGGTGAGCAGCGTCGAGGTGGCGAAGGCGCCGATCACCAGGGCGGTGAGCGGCAGGGCCATGTGCCACGCGTAGTCGGTGACCTTGTGCCAGGGGGTGAAGCCGTCCCAGCCCTCGCTGGTGAGGCCGCGCAGGGGGAACCACTGGTAGAACGAGCCCCCCGCGAACAGGATGATCAGCATCAGCCCGAACATGAAGCCCGGCACCGCGTAGCCGACGATCACCACCGCCGAGGTCCAGCGGTCGAACCGCTCCCCGTCCTTCACCGCCTTGCGGATGCCCAGCGGAATCGAGATCGCGTAGGACAGGAGCGTCATCCACAGGCCGAGCGAGACCGAGACCGGCAGCCGCTCGCGGATCAGCTGGATCACGCTGACATCGCGAAAATAGCTGCGGCCGAAATCGAAGCGGACGTAGTTCCACAGCATCAGGGCGAAGCGCTCGGGCGCCGGCTTGTCGAAGCCGAACTGCTTCTCCAGCTTGGCGATGAACTCGGGGCTCAGCCCCTGCGCCCCGCGATAGCGCGAGTTGGCGGCGCCCCCGCCGCTCCCGCTGCGGGCGCCGCCGCCGCCGAGGTCGCCGTTGCCGCCGGTCACGCGGGAGAGCGCGCCGTCGTTCTGGCCCTGCATCTTGGACAGCACCTGCTCCACCGGGCCGCCGGGGGCGAACTGCACGATGGCGAAGGTGATCAGCATGATGCCGAACAGGGTCGGGATCATCAGGCCGATCCGGCGCAGGATGTAGCTCAGCATGGCGTGTGGCCGTTCGAAGGAATCGCCCGCTCCCCTCCCCACCCCCTCATCCTGAGGTGCCGCGGCAGCGGCCTCGAAGGAGGGCTCCCGGGATCGCGCGCCGGCCGGAGGGCTCCGTCGAGGCCGCCGCCGCGCGCCGGCACCCCAGGATGCAGGACAAGAAGGGAAATCGCTTTCATCCTCACTCCCGCCCGATCCGGCGGGCCCTGTCGGCGTCGTACCACCACGTCGCCGGGGCGCCGAGGTCGTAGCGCGGCGCCTTGGCCGGGCGGCCGTAGACGTCCCACAGGGCGAGGCGGTGGCTGGCGCCGTACCACATCGGCACCCAGTACCGCCCGGCGCGCAACACCCGGTCGAGGGCGCGGCAGGCCGTGGTCAGGGCGGCGCGGCTGTCCGCCCCGGCGATGGCGCCCAGCAACGTGTCGATGGCCGGCGCGGCGATGCCGGCGAGATTGTTCGCGCCGACGGTGCCGGCGGCGCGGGAGCCGTAGAGGTCGCGCAGGTCCCCGCCGGGGGTGACGCCGCCGCTGTAGCGCCGGGCGGTCAGGTCGAAATCGAAATCCTTGAGCCGCGCTTGGTACTGGGACGGATCCACCATCCGGCTCGACGCCCGGATGCCGAGCAGGGCGAGGTTGCGGATGAAGGGCTGCGTCACCGGCTGGAACACCGGGTCGTCGTCCAGGAATTCGATGGTCAGGGCCTCGCTGCCCGGCAGACGCAGCGCGCCGCCGACGCGGGTGCAGCCGGCCTCCCGCAGGAGGATGTCGGCCCGCTTCAGGAGCGCCCGGTCCTGCCCCGACCCGTCCGAGACCGGGGGCGTCCAGGGCTCGGCGAACACCTCCGCCGGCAGCGCCCCGCGCAGGGGATCGAGGAGCGCCAGTTCCTCGGCCGTCGGCACGCCCGTGGCCTTCAGGTCGGAATTCTCGAAGAACGAGGCGGTGCGCGTGTAGGCGCCGTACATCAGGTTCGTGTTCGACCACTCGAAGTCGAAGCACAGGCCGATCGCCTCGCGGACCCGGGGATCCTTGAACTTGTCCCGGCGCGTGTTGATCCACCAGCCCTGGGTGCCGGAGGGCCTCGCATCCGGCACGAGGTCGCGCACCACCCGCCCCTCGGCGACGGCGGGGAAATCGTAGCCCGTCGCCCAGACGCGGGCGGTGAACTCCTCGCGGAAGGTGAAGGCGCCGCTCTTGAACGCCTCGAAGGCGACGGTGCGATCACGGAAGTACTCGTAGCGGATCGTCTCGAAATTGTGCCGCCCGACCGAAACCGGCAGGTCCGCACCCCAGTAATCCGGCACCCGGTCGAGCCCGATGGAGCGGCCGGGATCGACCGCCACGACGCGGTAGGGTCCCGAGGCGAGGGGTGCGTCCAGGGTCGAGGCCTCGAACTCGCGGGTCGCGTAGTAGGCGGCGGAGAAGACCGGCAGCTGCGCCACGATCAGCGGCAGGTCGCGGGCGCGGCCCGGCGCGAAGGTGACGACGAGGCGGGCATCGCCCTCGGCGCGGGCCTCGGTCATGTCGCGGATCGTCTCGGCGATCTCGGGGTGCCCCTTGTCGCGCAGCACCGTGAGGCTGAAGGCGACGTCCCGGGCGGTGAGGCGCGAGCCGTCGTGGAAGCGGGCCTGGGGCCTCAGGTCGAAGCTGTAGGTCAGCCCGTCCGGGCTCACCGTCACAGCGCGGGCCAGCAGGCCGTAGATCGCGTCCGGCTCATCGAGGGCCCGGGTCATCAAGCTGTCGAAGGTGAACTCGATCCCCGCCGCGCCGGAGCCGCGCAGCACGTAGATGTTCAGGGTGTCGAAGGTCCCGAGGGACTGGTTGCCGATGGTCGAGGCGATCTGGCCCGAGAAACGGCCCCCCTTCGGCGCGAGGGGGTTCACGTAGTCGAAGTGCGGGAAGTCCGCGGCGTATTTCAGGTCGCCGAAGCTCGACAGGCCGTGCCGCCCCCCCTCCTCCGCCGCGCGCCCGCGCCGGGGCCACGCCGTGGCGGCGAGGCCGCCGAGGACGAGCCCGCGCCGGGTCGCCCTCACCGGGGCGCCCCCGTCTTGGCGGCGAGCGCCTCGTCGTACCACCACGTCGTCGGGAAGCCGGAATTGGCGTAGAGCGGCAGGACCGGCGGGTGGCTGAAGCGGTTCCAGCGCAGGGTCCGCTGCCGGTCGGAGGCCCATTGCGGCACCACGAAGTCGTGGGCCAGCAGCACCCGGTCCAGGGCGCGGGTGGCGGCGACGGCGCCCTCCCGGTCGGGGGCGAAGATCACCTTCTCCACCAGGGCGTCGATGGCCGGATCCTTGATGCCGATGAGGTTGCGCGAGCCGGGCTTGTCGGCCGCCTCCGAGCCCCAGTACTCGCGCTGCTCGTTGCCCGGCGAGAGCGATTCGCCCCAGCCGGTCGTCGTGATGTCGAAGTCGAAGTTGCGCATCCGGTTCTGGTACTGCGCCTGATCGATCACCCGCAGGGTCGCGCCGATGCCGATGAGCTTGAGTTGGGCCGAGAACGGCAGGATCACCCGCTCGAAGGTGTTCTGGAATTCCAGGAACTCGACAGTCAGCGGCGTGCCGGACTTGTCGATCATCTGGCCGCCCTTCAGTTCGTAGCCGGCCTCCTTGAGGAGGCGCACCGCCTCGCGCAGGTTGGCCCGCACCGCCTCGGGGCTGTCGTTGACGGGGTTCCTGTACGGCGTGGTGAAGACGGAGGCCGGGACCTTGTCCTTCAGCCCCTCCAAGATCTCCCGCTCCTTGCCCTCGGGCAGGCCCGACGAGGCGAGTTCCGAGCCGAAGAAGTACGAGTCGATGCGCTTGTACAAGCCGTAGAACAGCGCCTTGTTCATCTCCTCGTAGTTCATGGCGAGGTTGAACGCCCGGCGCACCCGCGGGTCCTTGAACTTGTCCTTGCGGGTGTTGAACACGAACGCCTGCATGATGCCCGTGCCCTTGTCGGGGAAGGCCTCCTTGATCAGGCGCCCGTCCTTCACGGCGGGGAAGTCGTCGTAGGCGGTGGCCCAGTTGCGGGCGATGTTCTCCACGCGGAAATCGTAGAGGTCGCCCTTCAGCGCCTCCACCAGCACGGTCCCATCGCGAAAATACTCGTAGCGGATGGTGCCGAAGTTGTTGCGCCCGGCATTCACCGGCAGGTCCTTGCCCCAGTAGTCGGCGACCCGGGCGTAGGTCGCGGTGCGGCCGGGCTCGAACTTCTCCAGCCGGTAGGGGCCGGAGCCGAGGGGGATCTCCAGGCTCGTCTCGGTGGGGTTGCGCGCACGCCCCTGCGCGTCCTTGGCGGACCACCAGTGCTTGGGCAGCACCCGGAGCTGGCCGATCACCTGGGGCAACTCGCGGTTGCCCTTCTCCGTGAAGGTGAAGGTCACCTCGCGGGGGCCCGTCGCCTCGGCCTTGGCGACGGTGTGGTAATAGGCGGCGTAGAACGGCGAGTTGGCCTTCAGCACGTCGAAGGAGAAGACCACGTCGGCGGGGGTGATCGGCTGACCGTCATGCCACCTGGCGCCCTGGCGCAGGCGGTAGGTGACGGAGCCGAGGTCGGGGGCGATGCGCGCCGCCTCGGCCAGCAGCCCGTAGGAGCTGAACGGCTCGTCCGAGGCCTCGGTCATCAGCGTATCGTAGATCTGCTGGACGCCCCCTTCGAGGTCGCCCTTCAGGCCCGACACCACGATGTTGAAGTTGTCGAACCCGCCCTGGGAGCCGAGCCGCACGAGGCCGCCCTTGGGGGCGGCGGGGTCGGCATAGTCGAAATGCGTGAAATCCGGACCGTATTTCGGCTGGCCCATCAGCGTCATGGCGTGGGTCCATTCGCCATTCGCGTCGGGCGGGACCGGCTGCGCCCTGGCCGGGCCGACCATGCAGGCCGCCAGGAGGGTGCCGTTGAACAGGCGACGGGTCACGGGCTGCGTCACGGGCTTGGCTGCCTCCGGTCCTCGCGGGACCGCGCGGCTGTCCGCCGACGATCCCAGGCCGGTCTTAGGCCGGGCACCCCGGGGCGTCGAGTGCGCAGGCGCCCCGTGCGTCACGTCGCGCGGGCGGGACCGCTCAGTGCCGGGCGCGCCGGGCGAGGTGCGCGCCGACCTCGTACAGGGCAAGATCGAGGACGACCCGCAGATGGCTCTGGGCCTCGCTGCCGGCCTCATCGACGGCCTTGCGGGCTTCGAGCAGGGCGTTGGCCGCGCGGTCGAGGGGGTGCTGCCCGCGGGTGCTCATCCGGGCGAGGTAGCCCGTGCCTTCCTCGCGGCTCTCGGTGATGTCGATGAGGATGCCCTTCGAGCGGACGGGGCGTCCGAGCTGGTCCTGATAGACCCGGCCGCGGCTCAGGAGCCACCGGATCCCCCGGGTCGGGGTGACGACCCTGTACTCGGCGAGGAAGAGGCCGCCGCCCTCGAGCGCCCGCCTCAGCTCGCTGCGCAGCCATTCGCGGTCATCGAGGTGGATGCCCACCATGGCCGCGTCGCCGTGAAGCGGCTGGCCCGCCAGCGCGGGGTCGAGGGCGAGGAGGTCGGCCGCGCCCCGGTCGTACCGGGCCGTGTGGCGCACGATGTCCCAATCCCACGTGCCCACGACGCCGGAGGCGTCCAGGGCGGAACGCAAGTCGTCGAGAGAGCCCTGCCACTCGTCATCCACCCAGATCCCCACGGGCAGGCAACCCCTGTTTCGCAACCCAAAACCGTCGGAGAGGACCCAGCCGTGCCCCGCGTGGCGGCGTGCCACCCGAGGCACGGCTATTCCGTTAATCGAACTAATCGTTCTCGATATACTTTCGCACTGATACGGAAATTCAGCTGTCCGGGCAACATGCGGATCGGGGAAATCCGGCCTCCGTCGCACCGACGACCGCGCCGCGGGGGGCGGCCCCGGCGAGGCCGGAGCGCCCCCCGCCAGGGATCATGGTGCAAGCCGGCTTGGGCCTTGACGGGCCTGAGGATTCGTCCGGTGGACCGCTTCGCCCCTAGGCGGCCCGGCCCCGGCGCCCTTCCACCAGCCACATGGCCAAGATGGCGGCGGCCAGGGCCGCCAGGGCAGCGAGCCCGAGGGCGAGGGGATAGACTTCCACCCCGCGAATATTCGCGCTGTCGCTCGGCCGGAAGCCGATCCAGTCGCTGCCGGAGAGGCGGCCGCCGCGCAGGCTTTGCAGCCGGGGCACCTGCAGCGCCCCCGACGCGTCGGACAGGCGCCGCACCGACCCGCCCGAGCCCTCCGCCACGGCACGCAGGCGCTCGGTGTCGCTGAACACGTCGGCGAGCTCGCGGGGGTTGGCCGGGCCGACGCTCACGAAGGCCACGAGGGTACCCGAGCGCAGGGTGTGCAGCCCCAGGCTCGTCGCATCGAAGGTGGCGGTGAACAGGCCGGGCTCGGCCGGCTTGAGGGTCAGGGTCGTCACCTTGCCGGTCGGGCCGGTGACGGTCACCGGCTCGGCCGTGTCGGCCATGGTCTGGCGCTCCACGCGGACCTCCCGGCCATGGCCGGTGGTCTGGGCGCGCAGGGCCTCCTCCTCCAGGGCCGGCTCCTTCATCAGCCAGTGGGCGAGGCGCCGGAGCAGGTCGAGGTAGGGGCCGCCGTCCTGGTAGCCCCGCGCCCAGAGCCACGCGTGGTCGGACAGGAGCAGGGCCACCCGGCCCTTGTCCTCCCGCGACAGGGCGAGCAGGGGCAGGCTGTCGGCTCCGGAGAGGATCGGCTCGATGCCGGGCCGCAGCCGGGCCTGGACGATCCGCAGCCAGTCGCCCCAGGCGGGGGGGTTCACATCGGAACCCGGCAGGGCGCGGGTGACGGGGTGGCGCTTGCCGGTCTGGGTCGGGGTGGCCTTGTAGGGCCGCTCCACCACCCGCCCGTCGGGATCGCCCGGCAGGATGCCGGCGAGCCGGGTGCGGGCGAGGCTCGCCGGGCCGGCATATTCCGGCCCGGCGGCGATCAGCAGTGCCCCGCCCTCGCGGACGTAGCGGGCGATGTTGTCGAAATACGCCTGCGGCAGCACGCTCTGGTTGGCGTAGCGGTCGAAGATGATGAGGTCGAAGTCCTTGATCTTCTGGACGAACAGCTCGCGGGTCGGGAAGGCGATCAGCGACAGTTCGGAGATCGGCGTGCCGTCCTGCTTCTCCGGCGGGCGCAGGATGGTGAAGTGGACGAGGTCGACGTTGGCATCGGACTTCAGCAGGTTGCGCCACGTCCGCTCGCCCTGGTGCGGCTCGCCGGAGACGAGGAGCACCCGCAGCTTCTCGCGGATGCCCTCGATGGGCAGGACGGCGCGGTTGTTGACGGTGGTCAGCTCGTTCGGCAGGGGCTCGACCTCGATCTCCACGACGTTCTGGCCGCCGTGCTCGATCCGGGTGGAGAGGTCGAAGGGCCGGCCGGTGGGCACGTCCCGGCGGTCGATCTCCTCGCCGTCCCGGCGGGTGACCACCACCGCGTGGCCGGTGCCGCCGCGCTCCATCACCTCGGCGCGGATCTTCAGGTCCTTGCCGACGATGCCGAAGCGGGGGGCCTCGATGAGCTTGATCTGCCGGTCGCGCTCGTCGGCATGGCCGGTGACGAGGACGTGCAGCGGCGCCTTGATGCCGAGCTGCGCGAGGTTCGGCGGGATGTCGTGCACCACGCCGTCCGTCACCATGACGACGCCGGCCAGCCGCTCGGGGGGCACGTCGGCGAGCGCCTGCCCGAGGGCGGCGAAGAGCTTGGTGCCGTCGTCGCCCTCCCCGGCATCGGGCACGTCGATGAAGCGCGGCTCGATGGCCGTGAGCGGGCCGAACCGGCGCTGCAGCTCCGCGCGGACCTGATCGGTCACCTGCGGCCGGTCGCCCAAAGCCTGCGAGCCGGAGCGGTCGATCACCACGGCGGCGATGTCCTTCACCGGCTCCCGGTCCTCGTGGACCAGGGCGGGGTTAGCCAGCGCCGCCAGGACGAGGCCGAGGACGAGGGCGCGCAGCAGCGCCGTGCGCCCCCGGGTGAGCACCGCCAGCACCACCATCACCAGGGCGACGACCCCGAGCCCCGCGAGGACCGGCCAGGGCACGAGGGGGGTGAAGCTGAGGCTCAGCATGGGAGTGCTCCGCTATGGCATCCGCGTGCCTCGACCTGACCCGATGCGGCGCCCCCCTCTCCCCGCCTGCGGGGAGAGGCCCGTCTGCACCTCGTCGTGCAGACGGGAAGCGCAGGCGAAGCCGAAGCGGCGGTGAGGGGTCGGCGCCGAAAGAGGCTCCGCCGGCCGCCCCCCCTCACCCTCGGCTGCCGCCTCGCCCCGGCGACGACAGGGTCGCCGGAGCCCTCTCCCCGCCGGCGGGGAAAGGGGAGAACACCATGTGCCGACAGTGTCCCAAAAAACCTCACTGCCCCAGCCGCTCCAGCAGCGCGGGCACGTGGACCTGATCCGCCTTGTAGTTGCCGGTGAGGGTGTACATCACGATGTTGACGCCGCCGCGGAACGCCATCTCCCGCTGGCGCTGGTCGCCGCCGGTGACGGGGTAGAGCGGCTCGCCCCGGCGGCCGATGGCCCAGGCCGTGGCGAGGTCGTTGCTGGTGATGATGATCGGGCTCACCCCGTCGCCCGCCCGGGCCGGGCGGCGCTCGCCGCCCTCGGGGGCCGGCGGAAGGGCCTCCACCCAGGTCTGGCCGGTGGCGTAGCGGCCGGGGAAGCTGTCCACGAGGTAGAACGCCTTGGTCAGGACGTGGTCGGCCGGCACCGGCTCCAGCTCCGGCACCTCCAGGGTCGCCAGCATCTTGCGCAGGTAGGCGGCCTCCGGCGACGTCGGCCCGCCGGGGCGGCTCGTCAGCGCATCGCGGGTGTCGAACAGCACGGTGCCGCCGTTGCGCATGAACGCGTCGATCTTGCGGATCGCCGCCTCCGACGGCTGCGGCCGGTTCGGGGCGATCGGCCAGTAGATCAGCGGATAGAAGGCCAGCTCGTCCTTGGTGGGGTCTAGCCCGGCGGGCTCCCCCGGCTCCAGGGCGGTGCGGGCGGCGAGCATCTGCGTCAGGCCGGTGAGCCCGGCGCGGCTCGCCTCGTCCACGGCCGCATCCCCGGTGATCACGTAGGCGAGGCGGGTGACCAGGGCCGATTCGATGCCGTTCGGCCGGTTGGCCACGGGCTCCTCGGCCCGGAGCCCGCGCACCGGCAGGGCCGTGGCGAGGGTGGCGGCCAGCAACAGGGCGGCGGGCCGGGCCCCCAGGCGGCCCAGGCGGCCGAGCCGGCCCAGGAAGCCTCCGAGCCACAGCCCGGCCAGGGTGTCGAGGATGAGGAGCAGCAGCCCCGCCGTGAACAGGCCGGGGCGCAGATCCACCGTGGCGGCCCCGGCGAGGGAGCCGAGCGCCGCCCCGGAGAGGCGCGCGTAATCGATGGGCACGAGGCGGTCGTCCGGCTTCAGGGCGTTCACGCTGATTCCCCCATCGGGCGGCCCGTAGAAGCCCGGCGGATGCTCCTGCCCCGCCCGGTCGGCATAGTCGGCCGGCACCGCCGTGGCCGAGGCGGGCGGCGAGCCCAGCACCCCGAAGCCGTCGAGGGTGACGCGGGGGGCGAGCACCGCCACCTTCGCCCGGTTGCCCCCCCCGGCCGCGGCCTCGCCCGGGCTCGCCCCCGCCAGGGCCACCACCCGGCGCAGCATGTCGATGAACAGGCCCGATAGGGGCAGGTTCGACCAAGTGGTGTCGGCGGTGACGTGGAACAGCACGATCCGCCCCTGCCCGCGCTTCTGCGCCGTGACGATGGGCGTGCCGTCCTGGAGGGAAGCCCAGGTCTTGCCCGGCAGGTCGCCGTCGGGCTCGGCCAGGATCTGGCGGCGCACGCCGATGTCGGCCGGGGGCGTCAGGCCGGCGAAGGGGCTCTCCGGAGGGAACGGGGCCATGGTCTTCGGCGCGTCCCAGGACAGGGCGCCGCCGAGGTTGCGGCCGCCCCGGCGCAGGCGCACCGGGACCAGGGTATCCTGCCCGGCCGCGAGCCGGGGCCCGGCGAACCGCAGGAGCAGCCCCCCCTCGTCCACGAACTTGTCGATCCGCCCCGCGGTCTTGTCGTCCAGGGCGCCGACATCGGCCAGGACCAGCACCGAAACCTGGTTGTCGAGGAGCTGGTCGACCGATTCCGCGAGGCCCGTGGCGCCCCGGGCCTGCTGCACGTCGGCGAAGGGGTCGAGGGCGCGGGACAGGTAATAGAGCGGCGCCAGCAGCGGCTGCGACTGGTCGAGGGTGCCTCCGAAGACGAGCCCCACCCGGCGGCGCCGGCCGCGCTCGTCCATCAGCGAGACCGCCCCGGCGGAGCGCTCGCCCGCCACCTCGATGCGGCTGATGCCGTTGCGCAGTTCGGTCGGCATGTCGAAGGCGGCCTCGGCGGTGGTGGCGTCGGCGGCGAAGGCGAAGTCGCGTTCGGCCAGCGGCAATCCCTTCTGGTCGAGGGCGCGGACCACGCCCGCGTCGCGGCCGTTGGCGGCGGCGCGCAGCACATGGGCGACGAGGCGCCCGCCGGTCTCCGCCACGGCGAGCGCGAGGGCCGGGGGCGCGTCGGCCTTGAGGACGGTGAGCGCCGCCCCGGCGCCTCCCGCGAGGTCGCCGAGCCCCGTCACGAAGCGCGTGGTGCCGGCGGCATCGCCGCTGCCGGACACGCCGTCGGCGATCCAGACGATCCCCGCGCCGGGGTTCTTGTCCAGGAAGGCGCCGATGCTCTGGAGGTGGGCGTCCCGGGCGGGCTGGTACGGCCGCGGCGCGATGGCCCGCAGGCGCTCCAGGGATGCGGCCGGGGTCTTGGCCTCGATGGCGGCGGCGGGCTCGGCGAGCCCCACCACCGCGACGGCACGCCCTTCCCGGGCCGCGCCCTCGACGGTGTCGGTGGCCACGCGCAGCCGGTCGCGCCAGTCGTGGGCGGCGGCGAACCCGTTGTCGAGGAGCACGAGAAGCGCCTTCTTGCCCCCGCCCGCGCCGATGCCGCCGGGGCTCCAGACGGGCCCCGACACCGCCAGGATCAGGGCGGCGGCGACGAGCAGGCGCAGGATGAGCAGCCAGGGCGGCGTCCGGGCCGGGGTCTGGCGCTGGGGGATGAGGTCCGCCACGAGCTTCAGCGGCGGGAAGTCGATCCGGCGGGGGCGCGGCGGGGTCACCCGCAGCAGGATCCACAGGGCCGGAAGGCCGATCAGGGCGGCGAGCGCCAGGGGGGCGGCGAAGGTCAAGCCGAGCATGGATGCCTCAGCCGCCCCGGGCGATGACGAGGGTGGCGAGGCGCAGGGCCGCCTCGCTGGCGGGCCGGTCGGTGCGGTGGAGCGTCAGCGTCCAGCCCTGGCCGCGGACGATCTCCTCCAGGCGCGCCCGGTGGGCGGCGATCCGCGCCCGGTAGCGGTCGCCCCAGGAGCCGGCATCGCCGATGTCCAGGGAAGGCCCGCCTTCGAGGCCATGCAGAACCGCCTGGCCCGTAAAGGGGAAGGTCTCCTCGACCGGGTCCGCCACCATCAGCAGGTGGCCCCGGCTGCCCGCCGCCGCGAGGCCGGCGATGGAGGCGGCGATCCGCTCCGGCGGGGTGAGGAAGTCGCCGATCAGCACCACCTCGTCGAACCGGGCCGGCTGGGCCTCCGGCGGCAGGTCCCGGTCGAGCCCCGCCGTGTCGGCGACGAGCGCCTGCGCGAAGTGCTCCACGGTCCCCCGGGAGGCGCGCGCCCGGGTCAGGCCGAGCAGGCCGACCCGCTCGCCGCCGTCCACGAAGGCGTCCGCCAGGGCGAGCCCGAGGACGAGCGCCCGCTCCACCTTCGACGCGCCGGCGAGGTCGGAGGCGAAGGCCATGGACGCGGAGCGGTCGATCCAGAACCAGATGTTGTGGGCCGCCTCCCATTCGCGCTCGCGGACGTAGAGCCGGTCGTCCCGGGCGGAGCGGCGCCAGTCGACCCGGGCCGCCGCCTCGCCGGTCACGAAGGGCCGGAACTGCCAGAAGCTCTCGCCGGGGCCCGCCCGGCGACGGCCGTGCAGCCCGTGGGCGAGGAGGCTCGACACCCGCCGGGCCTCCAGCACGAGCCGGGGCATCCGGGCCGCGAGGGCCGCCGCGCCCTCGGTCTCGCGCCGGCCGGGACGGCGGGTGACTGCGTCGAGGGCCTGGGTTCCGACCAAGGTCAGAGCTTCTCCGCGAGCTTGGCGATCAGGCCCTCGATGGTCTCGCCGTCGGCCCGGGCCGCGTAGTTCAGCGCCATGCGGTGCTTCAGCACCGGTTCGGCCAGGGCCTTCACGTCCGCGACGGAGGGGGCGACCCGGCCCTCGATGAGCGCCCGGGCGCGGACGGCGAGCGTCAGCGCCTGGCTGGCGCGGGGGCCGGGGCCCCACAGGAGCTTGTCCTTCACCAGGGCGTCGCCGCCATGGGGGCGGGCCGAGCGGACGAGGTCGAGGATCGCCTCCACCACCGCCTCGCCCACGGGCAGACGGCGCACGAGGCGCTGGGCGGTCATCAGCTGGTCGGTGGACATCACGGCGACGGGGCGCACCTCGTCGGCGCCGGTGGTCTCGATGAGGATGCGCCGCTCGGCCGCACGGTCGGGGTAGCCGACGTCGATCTCCAGCAGGAACCGGTCGAGCTGCGCTTCGGGGAGCGGATAGGTGCCCTCCTGCTCGATCGGGTTCTGGGTGGCGAGCACGTGGAACGGCCGGGGCAGGTCGTGCCGCTCGCCGGCCACCGAGACGTGGCCCTCCTGCATCGCCTGGAGCAGGGCGGACTGGGTGCGCGGGCTGGCGCGGTTGATCTCGTCCGCCATCAGGAGCTGCGTGAATACCGGCCCCTTCACGAAGCGGAAGGCCCGGCGGCGCTCGGCATCCTCTTCGAGGATTTCGGTGCCCAAGATGTCGGAGGGCATCAGGTCGGGGGTGAACTGCACCCGCCGCCCATCGAGGCCGAGGACGGTGCCCAGCGTCTCCACGAGCTTGGTCTTGGCGAGGCCCGGCAGGCCGACGAGGAGGCCGTGGCCGCCGGCCAGGATCGTCACCAGGGCGAGATCCACCACCTTCTCCTGGCCGAAGATGACCCGGTGGATCGCCTCCCGGGCCTGTCCCACCGCCGCGAGGCAGCTCTCGGCGGTGGCGACGATGCCGTCATCGAGGCTGGTGGCGGGGCTCGCGCCCTGGCTGGCGGCCTGGATCATGCCGGTGTCCGTCTCCGAGGGACGCAACGGGCCTGGACCCGCGGGAAGAGGGGGAGTGTGGGCCCGTTTCGGTCAGGCTGGCAAGGTCGGGATCGCCGCACGGTGGCGCGCCCCCGCCGTCAGGCCTTCCGGTCCCTCCCCTCGGTGAACTCCCGCCAGAGCAGCACGAGGGCCGCCATCACCGCGGGGCCGAGGAACAGGCCGAGCAGGCCGAAGGTCTCGACGCCGCCGAGGATGCCGAGCAGCACCCAGAGGAACGGCAGCTTGGTGGTACCGCCGATCAGGGCCGGGCGGACGAAGTGGTCCGCCGCGAAGGTCACGACGAGGCCCGCCGCCGCCACGATGAGCGCGGCCTTCGTCGCCCCCGCCGTGACAAGGAGCAGCGCCGCGATGGCGATGGCCAGGGCCGCGCCGAAGGGGATCATCGCCGCCACGGCGGTGAAGGCGCCGAGCAGCACCGGGTGCGGCACGCCGGCGAAGTAGTAGACGATGCCGAGGATCACGCCCTCGCCGAGGCCGACGAGGACGAGGCCGTCCACGGTGCCGTGGACGGAGGCGACCATCTGCCGCCCGACCCGCTCGCCCCGGGGGCCGAACAGCCGGTTGCAGGCGGCCAGCGCCTGACGCTCGACGGTCTCCCGGTCCCGGAACAGGAAGAACAGCGCCACGAGGCTGAAGCCGAACAGCACCGCCCGGTGCACCACCTCCCTGCCGATGTTGCGGGAGGCGCCGATCACCTTGTCGTTGTCGAACCGGTGCAGGAATTCCGAGCCGGCCTGGGCGTGGCCGAGGTTCTCGTTCCACCACGCCGTCGCCTGCGCCGCGCCGTAGGGCAGGTGCGAGAGGAACTGCGGCGCCGGGATGCCACTCTCCTCCGCCTTCCGGACGAACTCGGCCACGTCGTGCGCCTCCCGTGCCGCCTGCACGCCGAGGATCGCCAGGGGCGCGAGGAAGACGAGGGCGATCGCGACCACCGCGAGGCTCGGCAGCAGGATGTTGTGCCGGCCCGGCGGGAAGCGCCGCTCCAGGCGGACGTAGAGCGGGCCGAGGGCGATCGCCAGGACCACGGCCCAGGCCAGGGCCGGCAGGAACCCGTGCAGGATCCAGAGGCCGAGGGCGCCGAGCGCGAGGGCCAGCACCACCCGGGCGGCCCCTTGAGAGCGCGCCCGCTCCACCGGCGGCAGGTCCGACACGTCCCTGCGGGGTTCGCTCAGGGCGCGGGCGGGGGGCACAGGTGCCGAGAAGGGCGTGTAGGGGGTCGGGGCGGGCGGGGACTTCATCCGTCTTCTCCGGTTCGGGGCGCCAGCCGGGGGCCGCGGCGATTCGGCCGGAGCGAGCGTGACGGTTCAACGCCGCAGATAGGTCTTCTCCGCCGTTCCGCCACCGGAGGACCCGCGCTCCTGACCGGACCGTGAGTCCGGCCCCCCGCGTACCCGGTAAACCACCCTCCGGCGCGACGTGGTTGCCGCACCCCACCCCCTCGTGTAGAGGTCCCGGCCATCCGTCGGCGCCGCGCGACGGGTCCGGTGCATCCGGGCTCGCCGCCCGCGCTTCATGGCAGCGAGGGAAGGGACGCCGGTCTGCCGGCGCGAGGGGGCTCCCGCCGCCGAACCGGTTTCGATCAGAGCCCACGAGAAGACATGTCCGACGACCCCGCCCACGGCAGCGCCACCTTCCAGCGCGTGGCCGACATCATCGCCGAGACGGCCGACATCGAGCGGGACAAGATCACCCCCGAGAGCCACGCCATCGACGACCTCGGCATCGACAGCCTCGCCTTCCTCGACATCGCCTTCGCCGTCGACAAGGCCTTCGGCATCAAGCTGCCGCTGGAGCGGTGGACGCAGGAGGTCAACGAGGGCAAGGTCCCGGCCGAGCAGTACTTCGTGCTGAAGAACCTCTGCGCGCGGATCGACGCCCTGGTCGCCGAGAAGGCCGCCAAGGCTTAACGCCCCGCCGAGCCGACGCGTCACGCCCGCCATGCGCCTTGAATATTTCGAGATGATCGACGCCGTGGTGCGGCTCGACCGCACCGCCGGCACCATCGAGGCGCTGGCGAAGGTGCCGGCCGAGAGCCCGGTCTTCGAGGGGCACTTCCCCGGCCACCCCCTGGTGCCGGGCGTGCTCCTGACCGAGACCATGGCCCAGGCCTCCGGCTACCTGATCCTCGCCCATCTCGGGTTCGCGCGGATGCCGTTCCTGACCGGCGTCGACAAGGCGCGCTTCCGCAGCTTCGTCGGCCCCGGCGCCACCCTGACGGTGAGCGCCACGCTGGAGCACGACGGCTCCGGCTACGCCGTGACGAAGGCGGCGATCTCCCACGAGGGCAAGGCCCTCTGCGACGCGGAGCTGCGGTTCCGCACCATGCCCTTCCCGGACGGGCTCGACGCGCCGATGCGCGAGCGGGCCAGGGCGATCGGGCTCCTCGAACTCGCCGGCCTCGGCGGTGGAACCTCGGCATGAGCCGTCCGGTCGTCGTCACGGGGGTCGGCCTCGTCTCCTGCGCGGGCGAGGGTCCGGAGGCGCATCTGGCCGCGCTCGCGGCCGGCACGCCGCCGCACACCGACGCGGCGCGCTTCGCGCCCTATCCCGTCCACCCCGCCCCCGCCATCGCCTGGGACCGGCAGATCCCGAAGAAGAGCGACCAGCGGCAGATGGAGGCGTGGCAGCGCCTGGGCGTCTACGCCGCCGGCCTCGCCCTCGACGCGGCGGGCGTGAAGGAGGATGCGGCCTTCAAGCAGGCCTTGCACCTCGTGGTGGCCGCGGGCGGCGGCGAGCGCGACTACGCGGTGGACGGCACGATCCTCACCGGCCTGCGCGACGCGCCGGATCCGGGGGCCTTCCTCAACGAGCGCCTGCAGAACGACCTGCGGCCGACGCTCTTCCTCGCCCAGCTCTCGAACCTGCTCGCGGGCAACATCGCCATCGTCCACGGCGTCACCGGGGCCTCACGCACCTTCATGGGCGAGGAGGCGGCGGGGGCCGACGCCCTGCGGATCGCCCAGGCGCGGATCGCCTCCGGCCAGAACGAGGCGATGCTGGTGGGCGGCTCCTACAGCGCCGAGCGGCCGGACGCGCTCCTCGTCCACGCCATGGGCGGCTTCGCCAAGCAGGGGGATTTCGCGCCGGTCTTCGCCCGGGGGGGGGCGGGGGGCTTCATCCTGGCGAGCTGCGCCGCGTTCCTGATGCTCGAATCGGCCGAGCACGCCGAGGCCAGGGGCGCGAGAGCCCTGGCCCGGCTCGGCGCCGTGGCGAGCGGCCGTTGCCGGCGGGAGCCCGGCAGCGTCTCCGGGGCCCTCGCGGCCCTGTGGAGCGAGGCGGCCCCCGCCAAGCCCGACGTCATCGTCTCCGCCGCGACGGGCGTCGGCCCGATCACCGCCGAAGAGGGCGACACCCTCGCCCGGCTCGCCCCCGACGCCAGGGTGCACGCCCTCGGCGACCTGATCGGCCACGGCCTGGAGGTCGCCGCCCCGTTCGGCGCGGCCCTGGCCGCCATCCTCATCGCGCAGGGCCGGGCCACCGAGGCCGCCGTCACCACGGTCGGCCACCGCCGCGGCGAGAGCGTGATGCGCCTGACGCGGGCCTGAGGGGACCGCCGCAAGGTCCTCTCGCGGCACCGGGCCGACTCTGCGCGCGATGCCCGAGAGAGCCGCTTCCGGCGCGTCGCCAGACCCCGCCTATCGCCGCCGGAGCCGGACGTAGAGGGCGCCGCCGCCGCCGTGGTGCCGGGACGCCTCCTCGAAGCCGATGACGAAGTGGCGCAGCTCCGCGCTCCGCAGCCAGTGCGGTACGCTCCGCCGCAGCACGCCGCGCTCGCCGAAGGGGTCGGCATAGCCCTCCCCGCCCTTGCCCGTGACGATGAGCACGTAGCCGTGCCCGGCCGCCCGGGAGCGCAGCAGGAACCCCGTCAGCGCCGCATGCGCCTCGGACTGGATCATCCCGTGGAGGTCGAGGCGCGCCTCGATACCCTGGCGCCCCCGGCGCAGGGCGAGGCGCACCTGACGCTCCAGCCCGTCCGCCGGCAGGGGGCGCTGCGGCGGGGCCTGGTAGGGCATGGCGGTGGCCGTGCGCGCCGGGGGCGGCACGAATTTCGGCGGGGTCCGCTTGGCCGGCTTGGCCGCCGGCACGGGAACGGCCTTCGGGCCGGACAGGCGCGCAGGCATCACCGGTGCCGGTTCGGGCGGCGGCGGCGCGGGCGCGTCGGGCTCGGGGCGTCCGCGCAGGGGCGTGACGAGCTTGGCGACCTCCCGCCAGAGGCGGGCTTCCCCGGTGGTGAGGGCGCGGTGGCGGCGGGGCGGCTTCACGGCGTGGCCCCGTCGCGGGCCCCGTCGCGGGCCCCCTGGCGGGGCAGCAGGACGACGAAGCCCACCGCATCGCGCAGGTTTCCGGCCGCGACGCCCGCCGCCTCGCCGCTGCCGACGAACAGGTCCCCCCGCGCCGGCCCGACGATGGCCGAGCCGGTGTCGGCGGCCACGGTGAGGCGCCCGCGCTCCCCCTCCCCCGCGCCGGGCAGGTGTCCTTCGAGCCAGAACGGCAGGCCGTAGCGCCACAGGGTCGCGTCCACGGCGAGCCCGATGCCGGGGCGGAGCGGGGCGTTCGCCGCCCCCGGCGGCCCGAGGGCCGGCTCCTCCACCTCCGCGAGGCGGAAGAAGATGTAGGAGGCATTCCGGCGGATGAGCCGCCGGGCCTCGTCCGGATGGTCCCGGAGCCACCCGGTCCAGCGGGCGAGGGTCAGCCCTTCGAGGGGCAGGTGCCCCTCCTGCACGATCAGCTTGGCGACGGCCGTGTAGGGCCGCCCGTTGCGCCCGTCGTAGAGCGCCCGCACCACCCGCCCGTCCGGCAGGCGGATCCGGCCGGAGCCCTGGACCTGAAGGACGAGCAGGTCGATCCTGTCCCGCAGCCACAGGACCGGCCGCGCCTGGGCCCCGAGCACCCCGTCCTCGATCGCCGCCCGGTCCGGGTAGGCCTCGAACCCGTCCCCCGTGGCGCGGGCGGCGCGCAGGGCCGGATCGAGGCCGGGCCGCGTCTCACCGGGGGCGAGGCCGACGAGGTCGTCGGGGCGGGCGAGGATCGCCGTCGTGAAGCCCGGTCCGGGCGTGAGGGAGCCCGGCAGCTCCGGCTCGAAATAGCCGGTGAGGAAGCCCGGGCGTCCATCCGGACGGACGATGCGGTAGGCGTCGAAGGCGTGGCGGAAGAAGTCCGCCGCGGCGGCGTCGGCGACGCCCGCCGCCCGGGTGCAGGCTGCGGCGAGGTCGGCGGCATCCCCGGCGACGGCAGCGCGTTGTGCCGGGGCCGGCGCCGGGGCGGCGCAGACCCGGCGGAAGGCGGCCAGCGCGCCCGCCGGGTCCGGCCCCGGAAATCCGGGCAGGTCGGAGAACGCGACCGGCTCCAGCCGCGCACCACCGACCTCGCCGGGCGCCCCTAGGGCGGCGCCGGAGAGAAGAAGCCCCAGGAGGAGGGCGACCGGAGCGGGTCCGGGGCGGGCACGCGGAGGTCGCACGTCACACGGCTGTCAGGCGCCGGCCTCGGTGGCGACAAGCTGCCAGTTCGGGTCCCGGGAGCCGAGGGTCCGGGCGAAGGTCCAGACGTCGGGCACCTCGACCACCGTCTCCGCGCTGCCGTCCACCACCTTGCCGTCCGCATTGCGGGTGGAGGTGATGAGGTTGGACAGGAACCGCACGGTGATGTGGGCGACCCGGTTGCGCACGTCCACCGCGACGATCTCCGCCCGGTCGATGGACACGAAGGTCGTCTCCAGGGTCTGCCGGGTGCGCTCGCGCTCGGCGATGGCGCGCTCGAACGCCTCGCCGACCTCCTTCGAGAGCAGGGCGCGCAGGGTCTTCCGGTCGCCCTTGGCGAAGGCGATCATGATCGACTCGTAGGCGCCCTTGGCCCCCTCGATGAAGGAGCGGGGCTCGAAGGCGGGCTCCACCTGCACCACGGCCTCCAGGCCGCGGGCGACCTCCGAGCCGGGCTCGGCGATCCCCCGCCAGTCGCGCGGGGCCGCGGCCGGAGCGGATTGGGGGAGCCGGTCCACGCCGGGGAGCCGCACGACGTTGTCGCGCTCGCCTCGGTTCTGGGGTTCCGTGCGGCTGCGCTCCACCGGCTTGAACGGCGCACGCTCCGCACCGGTCTTCTGGCCGAGCACCGACCGCAGCCGCCAGATCACGAAGACCGCCAGCGCCAGGAATATGATCGTCGTTAAGTCGAAGCCGTCTTGCATCACCGATCCGATTGCGGCCGTCCGCGCGTCAGTTGCCCCGCGTGACTGGGCCATCACTTAGCGCATATCCCGCTCTCCCTTATCCGACCAACGCGCCCGGATCGAGCGGGTTGTTCGGGCACCGGGGATTGTCGTGCGACCAAGCCGCGCGACCGTAGGTGAGAGTGGCCGCGGAGATCGCCCCGCGGCGTCGCTTGTCCGTTCCCTGCGGGCGTGTTAGCGGCGCCGACGTTCGGGTCCCCCAAGGGCCCGTGTCGCGATGCCACCTCGGCCGTCCGCGTCGGACGCCTTGATCGAGAAGGATGACCCCGATGGCCGACTCCCCGGCAGCCAACGGCAATGGCGGCGGCATGCCGCAGGGCGCCCCCACCATCAACGCCCTGGCGCAGTACGTGAAGGACCTGTCCTTCGAGAACCCGCACGCCCCGCGCTCCCTCCAGCCGAAGGAAGGGGTGTCGCCGCAGATCAACATCCAGGTCAACGTGAACGCCTCGCAGCTGAGCGAGACGGATTTCGAGGTGGAGCTGACCCTCGAAGGCGACGCGAAGATGGACAACGAGGTCCTGTTCGCCTTCGACGTGAAGTATGCCGGCGTGTTCCGCATGCTCAACATCCCGGAGGATCAGATGCATCCGGCGGTGATGATCGAGTGCCCGCGCCTGCTGTTCCCCTTCGGCCGGCAGATCGTGGCCGAGGCGGTGCGCAACGGCGGCTTCCCGCCCCTCTACATCGACCCGATCGACTTCGTCGGCCTCTACCGGCAGAAGATGACCGAGCAGCAGGGCGCCACGGGTCCGCTGGCCTCCTGAGGCGTCACGGCGCGCCCGGGCCGCGATAGGCGGCCGACAGGGCGCGCAGGGCCTCCGCCGCCGCGCCCCTCAGGGCGCGCGCATGGAGGACGACCCGCGTGAGCGGCAGCTCGGGCAGGCCCAGGCGCTGCCCGGACTCCACGGTGCCCGCGGGGGCCGTGCCCGGTGCCAGAGCCGCGACGGCGATCCCCGCCGCCACGGCGGCCCCGACGGCGGCCACGCCGCCGCCGACGAACACTTCCCGCCAGGGCAGGCAGGCCGCGTCGAGAACGATCTCCGCCGCCGACCGGACCTGACAGGGCCCCGCCAGCGTCGCGAGCGGCAGCGGCCGCCCGGCCTCCCGCGCCCAGCCGAACCCCGGGGCCGCGTACCAACCGAGCCGTTCGACGGCCAACACCGTCCCGCTCCCCTGCGCATCGTCCGGCTCCGCGCCTTCCACCCGCAGGAGCACGGCATCGAAGCGGCCCGCCAGAAAGGCCGGATAAAGCTACCGCGACGGCAGGATCGTCACCTCCGGCACGACGCCCGTGCCGTCCAGGCCGAGCCGCGCGAGGCGATCCGGCAGGGCCGGGCCCGCGACGTGCTCGCTGATCCCGAGGGTCAAGCGCGGCGGGGGCGCGTCCGCGAGATCCGCCAGGGCGCGGGCATGGGCCTCCAGCAGGGTCCGGGCCGAGGCGAGGAACCGGGCTCCCCGGACGGTCGGCGCCACATGGCGCGGCGTCCGGTCCAGAAGGCGGACGGCGAGCCGTTCCTCCAGGCGCTTCACCCGCAGACTGATCGCCGCCTGCGTCGTCCCCAGGGATTCCGCCGCCCGCGTGAAACTCGCCAGATCGACGACCCGGACGAAGGCGCGGACACCGTCGAGGTCGAGGCTGCTGTCCGGTTCGTGCACCACCACAAGCACCCGTTATGACAGATATCAGTAGCCATATGTTTCTCTAATCACCCGGCGATGCAACCATGTCCTCGCGCTTTTGGAGGACGACATGATTCTCGCCCGCTACCGGCACCGCCTGCCGGCCGATTACGACCTCGGTCGCATCCGCTCCCGCATCGCGGCGCGCGGACCGGCCTGGGACCTCGCGCCGGGGCTCGTCTTCAAGGCGTTCACCCTGGAGGACCGGCGCCAGGGCGCCCGGGAGAATGCCTACAGCTCGCTCTACCTCTGGCAGGATGCCGGCGCGGCGGCGGACTTCCTCGCGGGGCCGGGCTTCGCCGCCGTTCTGGAGGCCTTCGGGCGGCCTCGAATCGATCTCTGGCTGCCCTTCGATGTCCGCATCGGTGCCGCCGGCCATGCGCGCAGCCTCGCCATCACCGACCACACCCTGCCGCCGGAGGCTGACCTCGGCGCCGGGCGGCGTGAGGAGGCGGCGCGGGGGCGCACGCTCTGCGGAGAGCCGGATGTCCTGGCGGTGCTGCACGGGCTCGACCCCGCCGGCTGGCGCCTGACCCGCTTCGTCCTGCGCGCCGGGGAGCCGGCCGCCGGTGCCGGCGAGATCGTCCATCTCGCGGCCCCCGGGCTCGCGGCCCTGCGCGCGACATCCCCCACCCTTTGAGGAGATTCCGATGCCCCTGACCCGTATCTCCCTCCGCGTCGGCAAGAGCCCGGACTACCGCGCCGCGCTGATCCGTGGCGTCTACACCGCCATGCGGGAGACCTTCGCCGTGCCGGAGGACGACCTGTTCGCCGTGGTCCACGAGCACGACGCCGCCGACTTCGCCTTTGGGCGCGGGTATCTCGGCATCCGGCGGGACGACGACCTCGTCCTGATCCAGATCACCGCCAACGCCACCCGGACGATCGGCCAGAAGCGGGCGCTCTACAGGGCCATCACCGCACACCTGGCGACCGATCCGGGTGTCCGCCCGGGGAACGTGCTCATCAGCCTCGTCGAGGTCAGCCCCGAGAACTGGTCGTTCGGCGACGGCGAAATGCAATACGGGCCGGTGGAGGCGGCGTGACGGGTGCTTGACCGCACCGTCCGGGCGGCCCATGCGGGCGGCCCCAACGGTATTCGGACAGCATGGCCCCCACCGCCCACCTCGCTCTGATCAACCTGTTCATCGGTGACATCCAGGGCGGCCTCGGCCCGTTCCTCGGCACGTGGCTCGCGGAGACCGGGTCGTGGAGTCCCGCCCGGGTCGGGTTCGTCATCACCCTCGTCGGGTTCGCGACGCTCTTCCTCAGCGGCCCCTTCGGCGCCCTGGTCGACCGGGTGCCCCGGCCCCGGCTGCTGATCGGCGCGGCCTGCGCGGCGATCCTGGCCGGCACCCTGCTGCTCCTCCCCGCCCGGAGTTTCTTCGGGGTGTTCACCGCCCAGCTCCTGGCCGCCGCGGGGGGCACGCTCCTGCTGCCGGCGGTGGCGGCCCTGACCCTGGGGATCGTCGGCAAGGACGGGTTCCCGAAGCAGCAGGGCCGCAACCAGGCGTTCAACCATCTCGGCATCCTCATCGCCGCCGGGGTGATCGGCCTCGGCGCACCGCTCGGGCCGGCGACCGCCTTCTACGTCCTCGGCGGCATGGCGCTGGCGGCCATCGTCGCCACCTTCACCACCCCGGCGGGGGCCTGGAACCGCCGCCGGGCGGTGGGCTGGAAGGAGGACGACGAGGACGAGCCCAAGCGCAGCGGCATCCGGCAGGTGCTGGGCAACCGCCGCCTGCTGGTGCTCACCGTGGCGCTCACCCTGTTCAACCTCGGCAATGGCGGCATGCTCACCCTGCTCGGCCAGAAGCTGGTGGCGACCGCCGACGATGCGACCACCTGGACGGCGCGCTACGTGATGGTGGCGCAGCTGGTGATGGTGCCCGTCGCCCTGTTCGCGGGCTCCCTGGCCGACCGGCGGGGCCGGCGCCAACTCCTGATGGTGGCCTTCGCCGTGCTGCCCCTGCGGGCGCTGATGTCGGGCCTGATCGACGATCCCTGGTGGCTGATCGGCGCGGAGGTGCTGGACGGCATCGCCTCGGGAATCGTCGGCGTCGCCGTGCCGGTGGTGGTGGCGGACCTCACCTGGGGGTCCGGCCGCACGCAGACCGCCCTGGGCAGCGTCAACGCGGTGCAGGGGGTCGGGGGTGCCCTGTCGGGCTGGTATGGCGGGCTCGCCTATACGTGGCTCGGCTGGACCGGGGCGTTCCTCGCCCTCGGCGTGCCGGCCCTGTTCGCCCTCGGCCTCGTGATCTGGCTCGACGCCACCCCCGAACCTGGCCGGAGGCGCCGCCGCCGGGAGAGCCGCGCTCCGGCCAAACAGACGGCCTGAACGAGAGAACCCGGCCGAAGGGCCGGGTTCCGTGTCGCGCCGGGGTCGATGGGTCAGCCGACGTAGGGGCTGCCGGTCTCCGCCGGGAACCGGTCGGCGAGCGCCCTGCGGAGCTTCTCCAGGGCGCGGTTCTCGATCTGCCGGACGCGCTCCTTCGAGATGCCGAGGCGCTGGCCCAGGGCTTCGAGGGTCGCCTGATCCTCCGCAAGGCGCCGCTCGCGCAGGATGCGCAGCTCACGCTCGGACAGGACGCCCAGGGCCTGGTGCAGCCAGCTGAGGCGACGCTCGCCATCCACCGCCGCGCCCACCGTCTCGTCGGGCAGGGCTGCGCCGTCCACGAGGAAGTCCATCCGCTCGGAGGCCGCGTCGCCGTCCTCGCCCACCGGGGCGTTCAGCGACATGTCCGGGCCGGACAGGCGGGCATCCATCAGGGCCACGTCATCCCGGGAGACGCCGATGGCGGTGGCGATCCGGCGGTGGATCTCGTCGCCGACATGCTCCTCGGTCGATTGCATCAACCGCGCCCGGAGACGGCGCAGGTTGAAGAACAGGGCCTTCTGCGCCGACGACGTCCCGCCGCGCACGATCGACCAGTTCCGCAGGATGTAATCCTGGATCGAAGCCCGGATCCACCACGTGGCATAGGTGGAAAAGCGAACCTCCCGCTCCGGCTCGAACCGGGCGGCGGCCTCCATCAGGCCGACATGCCCCTCCTGCACGAGGTCGGCCATCGGCAGACCGTAGTGACGAAAACGCCCCGCCAGGGCGATGACGAGGCGCATGTGAGCGGAGATGAGACGGTGAAGGGCGCGCTCGTCGCGCCGGTCCTTCCAGCGGACGGCGAGGTCCCGCTCTTCCTCGCGGGCGAGGAAGGGCGCCTCCATCGCGGTCCGGATGAATTGTCGACGTATTCCCGCGATTTCCGCCATCCCGCCTGCCTCTTTCGACCGAGTGCTGGTGCGGCACCGGTCCCATAAGCCCGGCGCGCGAGGCGCCATCTGAGGTGCCAAGCGTCCGATAACGGGACGGCAAACGCGAAAGTTCCGCGCCGCCATCTGTGAAAGACGGTCGGCCGGGCAGGAATCGCGATCAACTTCTCGAAAGATGGGTCGCGAAGCGGCGCTGTCCAGGGAGGTGCCCCAAGTCCAGGGGGAAAAGTGACGCGGGGCGGCCTCTTCCCGGCGGCGCTGCGGCAGCGGCCCATGCGGGACCCATGAAGATGGGCGGCGGCGGCGCACCATGTCGCGCCAATGAAAAAGCCCGGCCTTGCGGGCCGGGCTTCTTCCATCTCATCGGGTGGTGAAGGTGGCCCTCAGGCCGCCTCCTCCTGGATGTCGTCACTTTCCGCCTCGGCTTCACCCTCGGCCTCCGCCTCGGCCTTGGCCCGGCGGGGCGACTTGGCGAGGCTCTGCTCGATGAGCTTGAGCGCCTCGGTCTCGGTGATGCGGTTCACCGAGGAGATCTCGCGGACGATCCGGTCGAGCGCAGCCTCGTAGAGCTGGCGCTCGCTGTAGGACTGCTCCGGCTGGGCCTCCGAGCGGAACAGGTCACGCACCACTTCCGTCACGGCGAGGAGGTCGCCGGAATTGATCTTCGCCTCGTATTCCTGCGCCCGGCGCGACCACATCGTCCGCTTCACGCGGGCGCGGCCGGTCAGCACGTCGAGGGCCTTCTTCACCACTTCCGGCTCGGCCAGCTTGCGCATGCCCACCGAATTCGCCTTTGCAGTCGGCACCCGGAGGACCATCTTGTCCTTCTCGAAGGAGACGACGAACAGCTCAAGCTTGTAGCCGGCGATCTCCTGTTCCTCGATCGCGGTGATGCGACCGACGCCGTGGGCCGGATACACGACGGCCTCGCCGGTCTTGAAGCCTTGCCGGCCTGCGGTCGTCTTCTTGGCTGTGGTCATGCGAGAAGGGCCTCCACTGACGCGCGATGCGTTTCGCCCCGCGCGAACCGCTGTTCCCGGGCGGACGCCACCCGGTTCGATCGCAGCCTCCCGGAGCCGGCGCCCTGCGGCGCGTCTCCCGAGATACTGGCGAAGCCGGGCACGCGACATTGCCTTCCGCCGGGGGGAAACCCGGCGGCCGAACACATACAACCCCAGGGAGGGAAATGCGTTTCGGCGCGGAGCAGGCACGTCTGACGCGAGCGACGGCAGGCGAATTGTGTATCACAATCCGCGCCGGAATCAAAGCTCGCTCCGGGCAAGGGAACGCGCAGGATGCGTCCCGTCGAGGTTTTACACCGGCGGGCCGGCTCGCCTAGGGAGCCGTTGCAGGGCAGGCCTTCGCTGCACGCAGGTCCGACCGGATGGGAGGCCGGAGGTGCCCCGCGCGTGGCGCGAGACCTCCGGCCCACCGGCGTTGGGCGTGGTCAGATCAATCGCCGGAGCCGGCGTTCGACGAGAAGTGCGCCTGCAGCTTGCCGGCGACCCCGTCCCACTCCTTGGCGTCGGCGGGGGCGTCCTTCTTCTGGGTGATGTTGGGCCAGCTCTTCGCGTAGTCAGCGTTGAGCTTCAGCCACGTCTCCAGGCTCGACTCGGTGTCCGGCTTGATCGCCTCGGCCGGGCATTCCGGCTCACAGACGCCACAATCGATACACTCGTCGGGGTGGATGACGAGCATGTTCTCACCCTCGTAGAAGCAGTCCACCGGACAGACTTCCACGCAGTCCATGTACTTGCACTTGATGCAATTCTCGGTGACGACGTAGGTCATCGGCTATCTTGGTCCTCAGGTCCCGCATCGTCCGGACGGGGCGTCTCGGCCCGCGCATCCGGGGGCTGCGCTGGCACGCAGGCGTTCTTGTGAAGGGCTCTAGCCCCTGCCTTCGGGGCTGACAAGCGCGTGGGCGCCGCATGGCCTGCGCGGGGGCCCCCTGTGGCAGAGGGTCATCACCCGTGATCCGGGGACAACGCCTCGTAGAGCCCCTTGGCCTCCTCGGAGGGGCCGCGGCGCTCGCCGAGGTCGGTCACCCGCACCGCCATCGTGGCGTGGGGCGCGGCGACGGTCACCACGTCCCCGAGGCTCAGGCCCTTGGCCGGGTTGTCCGACCGGGTGCCGTTGACCCGGACGAACCCGTCGCTAACGAGGCGGGCGGCCAGGGTCCGCGTGCGGGCGAAGCGCGCGAACCACAGCCATTTGTCGAGGCGCTGACGCCCTTCGCGCATCGCGCCTCCGTTCGGTCAGCGCTTGCCGCCGTCACCCGACTCCAGCTGCGCCTTGAGGGCGGCGAGCTTGGCGAAGGGCGAATCGGGATCCGGCGCCCGCTCCCGCCGGGGCGGACGGGGGTCCGGGCGCGGCGCGCCGGGGCGTGTCTCCTGCCGGGGATCGTGGCGGCCCTCGCCGCGATGCTCCGGCCGGCGCTCGGGACGGCCCTCGTCCCGGCGGCGCTCGGGACGAAAGCCATCCGGCCGGTCGCGGCGGCGGTCGTCGCGGCCGGGGCGGGGGGCGCCATCGCCTTCCGCCCGGCGCTGCTCGGGGGCCCCGGGCTGGCCGGGCGGCGGCCCACCCTCGCGGCGCCCGCCGCGCGGACGGTTGTTGGGACGGGCATGGGCCGGGCGCTGATGCCGCTGGAGCCGCCAGACCTCGATGGGCGAAACTTCGGCGGGGGCGGCGGCCTCCCCGGCGGCGGCATCGGCCGGAGCCTCGGCCGCCTCATCCTCGGCCTCGCCGGCGACGTGTTCCGCGACGGGCTCTGCGCCGGCTTCGGCCGCATGGGCCTCCGACTCGGGCTGGTGCTCGGGCTGGGCCTCGGCCTCCGGCTCGGCGGGGGCGGCTTCGGCGACGGGCTCGGGCGCCTCGGGGGGTGCCTCCGCCGCGATCTCGGCCTCCGGTTCGCCCACAGGCGGCTCGGTGACGGTCGGCTCGGGGGCCGCCTCGGCCGGGGCGTCCTCCGCGACGGCGTCCGACGGCTCCGCGGAGGCGGCTTCCGGAGTAGCTTCGGGCGCTTCGGCCGGTTCCGGCGCGTCGGCGGCCTCGGCCTCCGGCGCCGTCACGGCCTTGGCCGGCACGGTGGGGGCGGCCGGCAGCAGCGGCACGGTGATGGCGGGGCCGGGCCGCGCCTCGTTGGCGTAGCCCAGCGATTTCAGGATCGAGGCGAAATCCTCGCCCGAGCAGCCGACCAGCGACGTCATGCCCACGGTGGCCACGAACCCGTCGCCATCGGCGGTGCCCTCCGGCGGGGCGCCGGGGGTCGTGCCGGGGCGGTAGGCGATGGCCGGGCGAATCAGGTCGGCGAGGCGCTCCAGGATGTCCACCCGCACCGCCCGCTCGCCGCAGACGCGGAAGCCGGCCGCCCGGTAGAGGCCCTTGGCGATCTCCTTGTCGACCTTGATCGAGGTGCGCCCGGACCCCGCGAGGTGGGCGATCTCGTCCAGGCCGCGCTGGTCGAGGCCGCCGTTGCGCAGGGCCCAGAGCTGGGCCGCCAGGGTGCGCGGCGCCGGCTTCAGCAGGGCCGGCAGGAAGATGTGGTAGGCGCCGAAACGCACGCCGTGCCGGCGCAGGGCGGCGCGGCCGTCCTGATCCAGGGTGCGCATCTCCTGGGCGACCTTGGCGCGCTCCAGCACGCCGAGCGCCTCGACCACCTGGTAGCCGATGCCCTTGGCGAGCCCGACGAGGTCGGCGGCCGTCTCGATCTCCATGAGGGGGCCGAGCAGGCGCACCACATGGGCCTTCAGCCACGCCTCCAGGCGGGCCTGGACCTTCTCGCGGGCGGCGGTGTCCAAGCTGTCGTCAGCCAGGACGCGGATCTGCGGGGCGAACAGCTTGTCGCCCGGCATCAGCCGGCCCACCGGGGCGCCGGTCCAGCGGATCGTCCCGTCGTGCGACAGCACGAGGGTCGAATCGGGCGTCGCCGCGAAGCGCTCGGCACGGGATTCGATCTCGCTGGCAAGCGCCTTGTCGGCCGCGTGCCGGAGCGTCTTGGCCTCGTGGCCTTCCGCATTCGCGTCGGGCACGAACAGGAAGCCGTTCAGCTGGCCGACATGCTGACCCTCGACGGTCACATCCCCGTCGGGGGTAATCTGGGCTTCGAGCATCGTGTTCTCTCGTAGGCGTCGCATCAGGACGCTGGTGCGCCGGTCAACGAAGCGGCTCGCAAGGCGTTCGTGGAGGGCGTCCGACAGTCTGTCCTCTACCCGACGCGTTTCGCCCTGCCAATGTTCAGGGTCACGAAGCCAGTCGGGCCTGTTGGCCACGAATGTCCAGGTGCGACCCTGCGCGATCCGCCGGGACAGGGTGTCGATGTCACCGTCGGTGCGGTCGATCATCGCCACGTGCTCGGCGAACCACTGGTCCGGGATCCGCCCGGCCATGCCCTTCATCAGGAAGCGGTAGAGCTGCGCCACGAGGTCCGCATGCACCTGGGGATGCACCTTGCGGTAGTCCGGCACGCCGCAGACATCCCACAGCCGGCGCACCGCCGACCGGCCCGCGGCCATGTCGCGGATGTCCTCCTCGCGCATCAGGATTTCCAGCGCCTGCTGGTCCTCCCCCATCGGCGCGCGGGTCAGCCCCGCTTCGTGGGGATGCGTGTCCAGGCTCGCCTGGAGGGCATCGAGGCTGGCGAAGGAGAGGTCGGGGTTGCGCCATTGCAGGATGCGCAGGGGGTCGAAGTCGTGGTGCTCCAGGCGCTCCACCAGCTCCGGCTCGAAGGGCGGGCAGCGGCCGGTGGAGCCGAAGGTGCCGTCCGAGAGGTGGCGCCCGGCCCGGCCGGCGATCTGCCCCATCTCGGAGGGGGTGAGGCGGCGGAAGCGGGTGCCGTCGTATTTCCAGTTGGCGGCGAAGGCGACGTGATCGACGTCGAGGTTCAGCCCCATCCCCACCGCGTCGGTGGCGACGAGATAGTCCACGTCGCCGCTCTGGTAGAGCTCGACCTGGCTGTTGCGGGTGCGGGGGGAGAGGGCGCCGAGCACCACCGCCGCCCCGCCCCGCTGGCGGCGGATCAGCTCGGCGATGGCGTAGACCTCCTCCGCCGAGAAGGCGACGATCGCCGTCCGCCGGGGCAGGCGCGAGAGCTTCTTCTCCCCGGCGAAGGTCAGCTGCGACAGGCGTGGGCGGGTGGTGGTGTGGACGTTGGGGATCAGGCTCTGCACCAGCGGCAGCACGGTCGAGGAGCCGATGAGCAGCGTCTCCTCCCGGCCGCGGACGTAGAGCAGCCGGTCCGTGAAGACGTGGCCCCGGTCCATGTCGGCGCCGAGCTGGATCTCGTCGATGGCCACGAAGGCCACGTCGAGGTCCCGGGGCATCGCCTCGATGGTGCAGATCCAGTAGCGCGGCCGGTCCGGCTTGATCTTCTCCTCGCCGGTCACGAGGGCGACCTTCTCCGGGCCGACCTTGGCGACGACGCGCAGGTACACCTCCCGGGCGAGCAGCCGCAGGGGCAGCCCGATCATCCCGGTCGGGTGCGCCAGCATCCGCTCGATGGCGAGGTGCGTCTTGCCGGTATTGGTCGGCCCCAGCACCGCGGTGACACCGCGGGCGCGGGCGTCGCGGGGCAGGGAGCGCTGGGTGGGGCGGAGCAGGGCGTCGATGATCGGCTGTTCCTGCGGTCGGGCGACCGTCGGCCTGGGGAAGGTCTCCCGTCCCGCCTAATATGGGTCTCTGCGCCCGCCCCTGCCAACCTGCGGCACGATGACGGGATAGGCGTCGATGCGCACATCCGCCCCCGGATGCTGGGGGGCGACGTCGGCGCACAGGGTGTCCGGCACCGCCGTGAGCGGCCCGTGCCGGGGCGGCCGGTGCTCGATCACCTGGGCGGAGGAGAACGCATCCCCACCGCAGGGGGAGTCGGTGGTCAGCGGCTGCGCCACCGCCGGGGCGGCGATGAGCAGCAGGGGGAGCAGGGCAGTGATTCGCATGGCTGGCTTCGTCCTCGCCTCACCGGGGATGGGCCGCGGTCTCATACGGCCTCCGTTCGCCCCCTAGGGCAGTGACGCACTCACTCCGTTCATGCGTCTCTGCCCTAGCTTCTTGTTTTTGCATCAATTTTTCCAGGCACGGCCAACGCCTTCGTCTGGATCGATGCACGAGGCCGTCGCGGCCAGAGAACGGCCGATCCCGTCGTCGCGAGGCGAAGCCGACGCAATCCAGAGCGCGACTCATCCGGGCAGGGCGGTGCCGCCTGGATTGCTTCGCTCCGCTCGCAATGACGGGCGGACGTCAGTCCACCCCCTCGACCAGCACCACTTCGCCGATCCCCGCCGGCCGGCGCTTCTCGACCGCCGCCTGGTACTCGGGGGAATAGTAATAGGCCCTGGCCGCCTCGTAGGAGTCGAATTCGAGGACGACGTTGCGCGGCCGGGCCTCGCCCTCCAGCGCCTCGCTGCGGCCGCCGCGGACCAGCGGCTTGCAGCCGTGGAGCTTCATCGCCTCGGAGGCCATCGCGGCGTACTCCCGGTACGTCTCGGGGTCCGTGACCGTCATGCGGACGATGATGTAACCCTTGGCCATGCCGTCTCCCCCCGGCGGCCCCTGCCGCCGCGAGGGGGGATAGGGCGACGCCGCGGCGAAGGGAAGCGCCTACTGGCCGGGCAGGCTGGCCTGAGCGAGGGACGGCTCCCCGGCGGCCTTGTCCGCCGTCTCGGCCTCGCCCGAGCGGGTCCAGCGGGTCGCCTCGATGATGTTGGTGCCGATCTCGGTGAGGACGGAGATCCGCAGGGGCACGAGCAGCCGCGTGCCCTCGACCGGGGCGAGCCACACGGAAATCTCCCGGTTGTCCTCCATGAACTTCACCCCCGGCCGGTCGGGCCGGTGCCCGGCCACCGCGTGGTACCGGGCGCTGCAGACGAGGACCGGGCCGGCATAGCCCGGCTTCTGCACCTCCCGGGTCTCGGCATAGCTGAGCACCACGTTGAAGCGCGTCGCCCCGTCGAACAGGGGCAGCGTCCGGTCGCAGTTGGCCGGATCGGTGAGGGCCGCCCCCGCCCGGGCCGGCATGACCAGGGCGCTCGCCGGATCGACGATGCCGCGCTTGTCGGCGGCGGTCACGGGGACCCGGTCCTGCATGTCGACGAGGGGCGGGGTGATCTCGGTTTGGACCACGTTGCCGTGGGCCAGGGCCATGCGCACGGCGATGCCGGAGCTCGCCGTGCGGGTGGCGATGGAGAAGGCGTTCGGCAGCGGGCCGGCGCCGACCGTCCCCGTGGCGCGGGCCGAGCCCTGGCCGCCGGTGATCGCCCCCACGAGGCCGGTGAGCGTCGCCGACACATCCATGCGGTACGCGTCGCGCTCGAACGAGCCGGCGAGGCGGGCCGTGCCGATCCGCAGGCCGGCGAGCGCGATGGCGTAATCGACCGAGAGCGAGGCCGGGGCCGCCTTGGCGGGCCGCGGACGGGCCTCCGCCGCGGGGGGCGCGATGCCGAGCACCGCGGCGATGCCCGCCGCCAGCACGGCCTTGACCGGGATCGTGATACGCATGGTCCGGCTCGAATCCTGAGGCCACCCGGTCGGGCCGGGCGGGGTGGAACCCGGTTATCCCCACGCCATGGTTAACAGAGGGTTCGGGCACGGCATCGTCACCAGAGCCTTGACGGGGCGGCACTGCGTCGCCTATAGCCCCCGCCTTCAACAGGACTCCGCAGGACCTGGTTTGACGCACGGGCGCAGCCCGCGGCGCGAAGGTTTGCGCAGGCTGCGATCTGGCCCGCGGCGGAACGGAACGGGATAGTTTAAGTTATGGCGCGCCGCTGCGAACTCACCGGCAAGGCCGTTCAGGTCGGCCACCTCGTGAGCCACTCGAACCGCAAGACCAAGTGCCGGTTCCTGCCGAACCTGTGCAACGTCACGCTTCAGTCCGATGCCCTCGGCAAGCGCGTGCGTCTGCGCATCACCGCCCACGCCCTGCGCACGGTCGAGCACCGTGGCGGGCTCGACGCCTTCCTCACGAAGGCGCCGGAGAGCGATCTGTCGCAGACGGCCCGCCTCCTGAAGCGCGAGCTGCACAAGAAGCTCGCCGAGGTCGAGGTTCCGGCCGCGGCCTGAACCCCTTCTCCAGTTCGGTGTGACAGCGACCGGCGGCCCTTGGGCCCCGGTCGCTTTCGCTTGTCCGCACTCCGGCTCCGCCCCCGGTCGCGGCTGACCGGGACGATGCGTTGACCGTGCCCGGGCCTCGTTGTACCGATCGGTACAAAGGAGTTGCCCATGTCCGCGAATCGTCCGCCGCTGCCGCCCTTCACCGCCGAGACCGCCATGCGGAAGGTCCGCGCCGCGGAGGACGGATGGAACGGCGTCGACCCCGCGAAGGTCTCCCTCGCCTATACCGAGGACAGCCGCTGGCGGAACCGGTCGGAGATCTTCTCCGGCCGTGAGGCGATCGTCGCCTTCCTCACCCGCAAGTGGCAGGCGGAGCGGGACTATCGGCTGATCAAGGAACTCTGGGCGTTCCACGACGCGCGCATCGCCGTGCGGTTCGCCTACGAGTACCACGACGCCTCCGGGGCGTGGTTCCGGGCCTACGGCAACGAGAACTGGGAGTTCGACGGCCACGGTCTGATGCGGGTCCGCCATGCCAGCATCAACGACCTGCCCATCGCCGCGGGCGAGCGCCTCTTCCATTGGGACCGCTCCGGTCCGCGCCCCGCCGACCATCCCGGCCTGACCGATCTGGGCCTGTGAGCGAGGGCCTGGACGCTCCGATTCGGCGAGGCGCGTCGTGACGGAGCGGGCGGATGCCGTCGCGGCCATCGCGGAGGTGTTCCGCGAACTCGGCTTCGAGGGGGCGAGCCTTTCGGCGATCACCGCGCGCACGGGGCTCGGCAAGGGGAGCCTGTACCACCTCTTTCCCGGCGGGAAGGAGGACATGGCGGAGGCCGTCCTCGCCGGGATCGACGGCTGGTTCGCCCGCGCGGTCTTCGCACCCCTCCGGGACGACCCGGACGGCGAGGCGGCGATCCGGCGGATGCTGCGGGAGACGGACGCGTATTTTCGCTCGGGGCGGCGGATCTGCCTAATCGCCGCCTTCGCCCTCGACGGGACCCGCGACCGCTTCGCCGGGCGGATCGCCAACTACTTCACCGCCTGGCGCGACGCCCTGGCCGGTGCCCTCCGGCGGATCGGCCGGGCGGAGGCGGACGAGCGGGCGGAGCACGCCGTCCTGGCGATCCAGGGGGCGCTGCTCCTCAGCCGGGCCCTCGACGATCCGGCGGTGTTCGGCCGGACGCTCGAACGGCTGGAGGCCGATCTGCTCAGACGGTGACGGGCCCGCCGGACTCTGCGCCAGGGCGGCGGACGAACCCACGGCATTCGCCGCATCGCCCTCCCGCCCGACCGATCGCCGCTTCGGCCCACGACGCCTCAGCGGACCGCCCCGGCGGGAGCCGCGGGCTCCTCAGCGCCGGCCGCCGACGCGCTTGGGCTGGCGGAGGGGGACGGGGGAACCGTCCTCCTCGAACAGCTCCGCCAGCTTCTCGGTCATGGCGCCGCCGAGCTCCTCGGCGTCGATGATCGTCACCGCCCGGCGGTAGTAGCGCGTCACGTCGTGGCCGATGCCGATGGCCAGCAGCTCCACCGGAGAGCGGGTCTCGATGTCCTCGATCATCCAGCGCAGGTGCCGCTCCAGATAATTGCCGGCGTTGACCGAGAGGGTCGAATCATCCACCGGGGCACCGTCCGAGATGACCATCAGGATCTTGCGCTGCTCGGGGCGGCCGAGCAGGCGCTGATGGGCCCAATCGAGGGCTTCGCCGTCGATGTTCTCCTTCAGCAGGCCCTCGCGCATCATCAGCCCGAGGTTCTTGCGCGCCCGGCGCCAGGGGGCGTCCGCCGCCTTGTAGACGATGTGGCGAAGGTCGTTCAGCCGGCCGGGTGACGGCGGCTTGCCGGCCGCAAGCCACGATTCGCGGCTCTGTCCGCCCTTCCAGGCGCGGGTGGTGAAGCCGAGAATCTCCACCTTCACGCCGCAGCGCTCCAGCGTCCGCGCCAGGATGTCGGCGCAGGTCGCCGCCACGGTGATCGGCCGCCCGCGCATCGACCCGGAATTGTCGAGGAGCAGCGTCACCACGGTGTCGCGGAAGTTCGTGTCCTTCTCCTGCTTGAAGGAGAGAGGCTGGAACGGATCCGTCACCACCCGCACGAGGCGGGCGGGGTCGAGCTGGCCCTCTTCGAGGTCGAAGTCCCAGGCGCGGTTCTGCTGGGCGAGCAGCCGGCGCTGGAGCCGGTTGGCCAGCCGCCCGACGACGCCCTGCAGATGGGAGAGCTGCTTGTCGAGGTAGCTGCGCAGGCGGGCGAGTTCGTCCGCGTCGCACAGCTCCTCGGCGTAGATCACCTCATCGAATTTCGGGCTGAAGACCTTGTATTCGGGCCCGTGGGCCTCGTTCGCCTGACGGGGCGGCGGGCGGGAGCCCTCGGCCGCCTCGTCCGATTCGGCATCCTCGGCCTCGTCGGGCAGCTCGCCGGAGGGGGCGTCCGCCTGCTCCTGCGCGCCCTCCTCGATGTCGTCGGAGGCCTCCTCGGAGGTCTTGATCTCGGCGCGCTCGCCCTGCGACTTCTCCTCGGCATCGCCCTCGCTGGGGTTCTGCTCGTCATCCTGGGCGTCGTTCTCGTCGTCGTTCTCATCGTCCTCCGGGTCGAAGGGCGTCTCGTCCGACATGTCGAGGGAGGTGAGGAGGTCGCGGATCAAGCGGGCGAAGGCGCGCTGGTCCTCGAGGGAGCCGATGAGCCCGTCGAGGTTCGGCCCGGCCTTGGCCTCGACATGCGCGCGCCACAGATCGACGATCTTCATCGCCGCCTGGGGCGGGGCCTGCCCGGTCAGGCGCTCGCGCACCATCAGGGCGACGGCGTCCTCCAGAGGGGCGTCGGCCCGGTCGGTGATCGTCTCGTACTTCCCGCCCCGGTGGTAGCGGTCTTCCAGCATCGCCGAGATGTTGCTGGCCACGCCGGACATCCTCCGGGAGCCGATGGCCTCCACCCGCGCCTGCTCCACGGCATCGTAGACCGCCCGCGCCGGGGCGTTCTCCGGTGCGAAGCGGCGGTGGAGGGTCACGTCGTGGCAACCGAGGCGCAGGGCCATGGCGTCGGCGTTGCCGCGCAGGATCGCCACGTCGCCGGGCGTCATCTTCCGCGGCGGCTCGGGCAGGCGGGCCTTGTCGCCGGTCAGCGCGGGCCGGTCGGTGGCGTAGGTGACCTCGATCTCGGCCTTGCGGGCGATGGCACGCAGGCACCCCGCCACGGAGCGCTTGAGGGGCTCCGCCACGGGCTCGCGCCGCTCGCCGGGCTTGCGGTTGGACAGGGACATGCGGGCTACCGATCGGCGTCGAAGTCGAAGGGACGGGTCAGGATGTCGTCCCAGGTGTAGGGGCACTCGTCGGGCAAGGACTTGACCGGACGCCGCATCTGGCGCGCAGCCCCGAGGCGGGCGAGGCGGTACGCGTCTTTCCGCACCTCGCTCAGACTCGATTTGAGGCCAGGGCTCTTACGCTGCTGGATCCGAGCCCGCTCACGATGCTCCGCAATGCTGAGCGCCCAACTTCTCGTCCGACGCTCGGGCTGGTGGTCCCATTTCAGCATATGGAGCAGCACGATCTCGATCGCGCTTTGGAGCCTGTAATACTCACTCAGACCCACGTCGTTCAGTTCCTCGGCGATATTCTCGAGGTCCAGCGCGTCGACGTGGCCGGCGCGAAGGAGGGCGACCTGCTCCTGAACCCAGGTGTACACATCGGCCTCGTGGCGCGTCGCCGCCGCGCGCGAGGGCGCGTAGCCGGGGCTTTGCGGCTCCCGGCTCGGGACAGGACGCGCCACGGTCTCCTCCATGGGTTTAGCTCAGGGCGACGTTCATCGCGCTCTCGGGCAGCTCCTTGCCGAAGGCGCGCTGATAGAACTCGGCCACCAGGGACCGCTCCAGCTCGTCGCACTTGTTGAGGAACGTCACCCGGAAGGCGAAGCCGATGTCGCGGAAGATGTCGGCGTTCTCGGCCCAGGTGATGACGGTGCGCGGGCTCATGACGGTGGAGAGGTCGCCGTTCATGAAGGCGTTGCGGGTCAGGTCCGCCACGCGGACCATGCGGTTGACGATGTCGCGCCCGCTGTCGCCCTTGTAGTGGGGCGCCTTGGACAGGACGATGTCGACCTCCCGGTCGTGGGGCAGGTAGTTCAGGGTGGTGACGATGGACCAGCGGTCCATCTGGCCCTGGTTGATCTGCTGCGTGCCGTGATAGAGGCCCGACGTGTCGCCGAGGCCCACCGTGTTGGCGGTGGCGAACAGGCGGAAGGCCGGGTGGGGGCGGATCACCCGCTTCTGGTCGAGCAGCGTCAGGCGGCCCGAGACCTCCAGCACCCGCTGGATCACGAACATCACGTCCGGGCGGCCGGCATCGTACTCGTCGAACACGAGGGCGACGTTGTTCTGCAGCGCCCAGGGCAGGATGCCGTCCTGGAAGGCGGTGACCTGCTTGCCGTCCTGCAGCACGATCGCGTCCTTGCCGACGAGGTCGATGCGCGAGACGTGGCTGTCGAGGTTGATGCGGATGCAGGGCCAGTTCAGCCGTGCCGCCACCTGCTCGATATGGGTCGACTTGCCGGTGCCGTGATAGCCGGTGACCATCACGCGGCGGTTGCGCGCGAAGCCGGCGAGGATGGCGAGGGTGGTCTCCCGGTCGAAGATGTAGTCCGGGTCGAGGTCGGGCACGTGCTCCTCAACCGCGGTGAAGGCCGGGACCTTGAGGTCGAGGTCGATGCCGAAGACGTCGCGGACGGAGACGGTGCGGTCGGGGAGCCGGGCGGGCGTATCGTCAGAGAGCATTCGGGACCTCTTGGGGCGCGGGGTGGCCTGGGCGGCCGCGTCCGCGCGGGAGACGTATCGGGAGCGGTGTCCGCGAGCCGCGGAACCTTAGACGGCAGCGAGGGGACTCGCTACCGCGGGAACGACACCCTGCATATAGAGCCCACCGGCCTCCGCTTCGAGCGGGGCCGTGCATCCTTCGTGCCGGCCGGTCAGCAGAGCCCGGCGGCGCGCAGGACGTCGTGGGCGCGGATGATGTCGCGCAGGCGCTCCTCGAAGGACCGGTCGCCGCCGTTGGCATCCGGGTGGAAGCGCTTCACCAGGGTCTTGTACTGCGCCTTGATGCCGGCCGTGTCCGCCGACTCGTCGAGGCCGAGGACGTCGAGGGCCTTGCGCACGGCGGCCGTGCGCTGGGGCCGCTCGGGCTCTTCCTGCCGGGCGCGGCGCGCCTTGTCGCCCACGCCGTTGGCCCGGAGGATGCCGAGGGGATCGACATAGGCCCAGTCCCGGGCCGCCTCCTCCTCGGGCTTGGCGGGGCCGGTGCGGTTCACGCCCATGGCCCAGGTCGGCCGGTGCCCGATCAGCGCGTCCTTCTGGTAGGCCTGGACGGCGGCGTCGTTCATCCCGTCGAAGTAGTTGTACGAGGCGTTGTAGGCCCGCACGTGGTCCATGCAGAAGCGCCAGTACTGGCCCTCCGCCCTGCGGCCCTTCGGCGCCCGGTAGAGGCCCGGATTCGTGCAGCCCGGACTCTCGCACGAGGCCTCGGCAGCGGCCTTCGGCTCGTCGCAGGACGGCTTGATGCGGATGCTGTCGAACAGGCGCGAGTTGAGATCCATGACGGGCCGATTATGAGGGGGAGTATCGCCAACACAAGTGCGCCGGGCCTGATGACGCATGCGCGGGATCGGACTTGACGGCGCCAGCGACGCGGGACGCGCAATGGCAGAGACGCTACGGGACTGGATCGAGATGCGGCTGCGCGCCGAACTGGCGCCGACGCAGCTCGACGTGATCGATGAATCGCACCTCCATGCCGGCCATTCCGGGGCGCGGCCGGGGGGTGAAACCCATTACCGCCTCGATATCGTATCGGCGGCTTTCGACGGAAAGAGCCGGGTGGAGCGCCACCGCCTCGTGAACGGGCTCCTCGACCCCGCCTTCGCCCGGGGCCTGCACGCCCTGGCGATGCGCGCCCGCACCCCGGCGGAAGCCGCGTGACCGGAAGGCGCCGGCCGTGACCCTCGTCTGCACGCCGGCGATCGCGATCCCCGACGCGGAGCTCATCGAGACCTTCGTGCGGGCGTCGGGTCCGGGGGGCCAGAACGTCAACAAGCTCTCCACGGCGGTGCAGCTGCGCTTCGACGTGCGCCGCTCCCGCGCCCTGCCCGATCCCGTCGCCGTGCGCCTGATGCGGCTGGCGGGGCGGCGGCTCACCGATGACGGCATCCTCGTCATCCTGGCGCAGCGGTTCCGCACCCAGGAGCGCAACCGCGCCGACGCCCGCGAGCGCCTCGCCGCCCTCGTCGCGGAGGCCGCCATACCGCCCACCCCCCGCCGCCCGACCCGGCCGACCCTGGCCTCGAAGAAGCGGCGGCTGGAGGAGAAGACCAAGCGGGGCGCCACCAAGCGGATGCGCGGCGCCCCGACGGACTGATCGGGACCACCACCTCGCCCCGCGGCGGGAAACTCCGGCGACGCGCGCACGGGGCGCATTGCCGCCCGCGCGGGCGGTGCCGATATCGGCGGGCGCCGAGAGAAACAGGACGACATGCCCGAACTGCCCGAGGTCGAGACCGTGCGACGGGGCCTTGAGCCCGCCCTGGTCGGCGCCCGCTTCAGCCGCGTGACGCTCCGCCGGCCGAACCTGCGCTTCCCCTTCCCCGAGCAGTTCGCCGGCCGGCTCGAGGGGCGCGCCGTCACCGCCCTCGCCCGCCGGGCGAAGTACCTCGCCGCCGCCCTCGATTCGGGCGAGACGCTGATCATGCACCTCGGCATGAGCGGGCGATTCGACGTGGCGATGCCGGACGGGCGCAATCTGTCCCCGGGGGATTTCTACCTGGAGGGCGCGCAGGGCGTGCCCAAGCACGACCACGTGGTGATGGCCATGTCCTCGGGCGCCACCGTGACCTACAACGACGCCCGCCGCTTCGGCTTCATGGACCTCGTGCCGAGCGATTCCCTCGACACCTGCCGCCACTTCGCGAAGATGGGCGTCGAGCCCCTGGACGGGCTGACGGGGGCGGTGATCGCGGGCCTGTTCCGGGGCAAGGTGACGCCCCTGAAGGCGGCCCTCCTCGACCAGCGGCTGATCGCCGGGCTCGGCAACATCTACGTCTGCGAGGCCCTGCACCGGGCGAGGCTCCACCCCGAGGCGGCGGCGGGCAGCCTCTCCCGCGCGGATGGCCGGCCGACGCCCCAGGCGAACGCCCTCGCCCGCGCCATCGTGGCGGTGCTGACGGAGGCCGTGGAGGCGGGGGGCTCGACGCTCCGGGACTACGCCCACACGGACGGCAGCGCCGGGAGCTTCCAGCACGCCTTCCGGGTCTACGACCGCACCGGCCTGACCTGCACCCGCGCCGGCTGCACCGGCACGGTGGCGCGGGTGGTCCAGAGCGGCCGTTCGACCTTTTTCTGTGCGACCTGTCAGCCGCCGGCCGTCGAACCCGCGGACCTTCGCCGTGCAGGACGGCAATTTCGCCACAAAAGCGGCTAGGGTCGCGCTCCCGACGCCCCAACCCGTTGCGGGTGGCTGGCCCGGACCCGTTCGCGAGACGGTTCGGCCGGCCCGCCGAGGATCCCGATGTTCTTTCGCCGTTCCAAGACGACGCCCGGTGAGGGACCGGATGCGGCCGGCCACGAAGACCGGGACGAGGAGCAGGCCCTGCCGCAGCGCCTCTCGCCGCGCTCGCCCAGCGAGGCGATCAAGCCCATCGCCGCCCCCCCGCCCCCGGAGCGGCCCGAGCGCGAGCGCGGCAGCTTCATCGGCCTGTTCAGCGGCCTCCTGACCTTCGGGGTGGCCGCCGCCCTGGCGGCGATGGTGACGCTCACGATCTACCAGCGCAACGTGCAGGAACCCGGCCCCCTCCCGGCGGACAAGGTGGTGGTGATCCCGAGCCGCAGCGGCACGAGCGAGATCGCCGAGACCCTCGCGAAGGAGGGCGTCATCCAGCATACCGGGCTGTTCGAGTTCGCCGCGCGGTTCGGCGGCCGTCCGCCGCTGCGGGCCGGCGAATACCTCTTCAAGGCCCATGCCAGCATCGGCGACACCCTGGACACCCTGGCCACCGGCCGGCAGGTCCAGCACGCGATCACCTTCCCCGAAGGGCTGACGTCGGAGCAGATCGTCGCCCGCCTCAACGAGAACGACGTGCTCGCGGGGGAGATCGGGGAGACCCCGCCGGAGGGCTCCCTCCTGCCCGACACCTACAAGTTCGAGCGCGGCGCGACCCGCCAGCAGATCGTCAACCTGATGAAGACGAAGCAGCGCGAGGTGCTCAACCAGATCTGGCAGCGCCGCAGCGCCGACATCCCGGTGAAGACGCCGGCCGAACTCGTCACCCTCGCCTCCATCGTGGAGAAGGAGACCGGCCGGGCCGACGAGCGCCCCCGGGTCGCCGCGGTGTTCGCCAACCGCCTGAACCGGCGGATGAAGCTACAATCCGACCCGACCATCGTCTACGGCCTCGTCGGCGGCCGGGGCACCCTCGGGCGGGGCATCCTGCGCTCCGAGATCGACCGGGCCACGCCCTACAACACCTACGTGATCGAGGGCCTGCCGCCGGGGCCCATCGCCAACCCCGGCAAGGCCGCCCTGGAGGCGACCGCCAACCCGTCCCGCACCCGCGACCTCTACTTCGTGGCGGACGGGACCGGCGGCCACGCCTTCGCCGAGACCCTGGAGGCGCACCAGCGCAACGTCGCCCGCTGGCGGGCCGTGGAGAAGAGCCGCCAGTCCCCGCCGGACGCGGTGGACAAGGCCGATCCCAACGCCGACCCGGCCGCGCCCCGGCCCACCGGCGCCATGCCCGCCGGCGGCACCAACGCGGCCTTCCTCGACCCGGCCTCGCCGGAGGCCCGCTCGCGCGCCTTCGACGCCTCGGAGGGCACGCGCCTCGATCCCCTGAAGAACCGGACCTACGACCTCGGCTCGCCCAAGAGCGTGCCCCTCCTGGCCGAGCCGCCGACCCTCAAGCCGAAGCGGTAGGGCCGCGGTTGGTGTGGGCCCGGGAATGACGGGGCTGGTTTTCAAACCCGCATCGTCATTCCGGGGCTCGCCGCAGGCGTGAACCCGGAACCCGGAGCCGCCGCCATCGCCGGACGGCCGACGCTCCTCCCCCTTCCCCTTGCAAAAGATCCGTGCGACAGCCGCCGTCCCTCCGGACGCCGACCCTGCCCATGGCCCAGATCGCGAGCATGACGGGATTCGCCCGGGCCGCCGGCACGACGGGCCCGGTGCAATGGGCGTGGGAGGTCCGCAGCGTCAACGGACGCGGGCTCGACGTGCGCGTCCGGGTGCCTTCCGGTTTCGAGGCCGTGGGCGAGACCGCCCGCACCGCCCTGCAGAAGACCCTGTCCCGGGGCCAGTGCCAGCTCTCCCTCACCCTTACCCGGAGCGAGGGGACCCCGCGGGTGCGCATCAACGAAACCCTGCTCGCCAGCCTCGCCCAGGCGGTGGCCCGGGTCCCCCGGCCGGAGGGCGTCGCCCCGGCGACCATGGACGGGCTGCTCGGCATCCGCGGCGTGGTGGAGGCCGAGGAGGAGGCCGCGCCCGAGACCGATTCGCTGAACCGCGACCTCACCGAGGGCGTGGTGCGGCTGGTGGCCGACCTCGTGGAGGCCCGCCGGGCCGAGGGGCGCCAGCTCGAAGAGATCGTCGGCGGACAGGTCGCCCGGATCGCCGCCCTGACCCTCGCCGCCGAGGACGAGCCTTCCCGCCGCACGGAGGCGGTGCGCGCCCGGCTGGCGGCGGCGATGGAGGCCCTGTCCGGCACCGGCCTCGACCCGGAGCGGCTTCACCAGGAGGCGGTGCTGCTCGCCGCCAAGGCCGATGTCCGCGAGGAGCTGGACCGCCTGCGCGCCCACGGGGCGGCGGCGCGGGACCTGCTCGCGGCGGGCGGACCCATCGGCCGGCGCCTCGATTTCCTGGCCCAGGAATTCGGGCGCGAGGCCAACACCCTCTGCGCCAAGGCCGGCGACATCGGCCTGTCGCGGATCGGACTCGACCTGAAGACCGTAGTCGAGCAATTCCGCGAACAGGTTCAGAATATCGAATGACTCTCCGGCTTATCGCAGGGCGGCGAGCAAGAGGGAGCCGGGCGAACCCGTGATCGACGAGACGAGAATTGCGCGGCGGGGCCTCATCCTCATCCTGTCCTCGCCGTCGGGCGCGGGCAAGACGACGCTCACCCGCGCCATCGCCGGGGATCCGAGTTGGGCCCTCGAACTGTCGATCTCGGTGACGACGCGGGCGCGGCGTCCCTCCGAGATCGACGGGCGGCACTACCATTTTATCGAGCGCGAGGCGTTCGAAGACCTGCGCGCCCGGGACGACCTGCTCGAATCGGCCGAGGTCCACGGCAACTTCTACGGCACGCCCCGGCGGCCGGTGGAGAAGGTGCTGGGCGCGGGCCGGGACATGATCTTCGACATCGACTACCAGGGCACCCGGCAGGTCCGCGGGAAGCTCTCGGGCGACGTGGTGAGCGTGTTCATCCTGCCCCCCAGCATGGCCGAGCTGCGCCACCGCCTGGAGCGCCGGGCCGAGGATTCCGCCGAGACCATCGAGCGCCGGCTCGCCAACGCCCGCACCGAGATCCAGCGGTGGAGCGAGTACGACTACGTCATCGTCAACGACGACCTGCAGGCGGCCTTCACCGCGCTGAAGGGCATCCTCGCCGCCGAGCGGTTGAAGCGCACCCGGCGCACGGGGCTCTCCGCGTTCGTGGAGGGTTTGCTGGCCGAGGCCGACGGGCAGGGGTAACCGCCCCCCGCGCCCGGCATCGCGGGCGCCGCGGCGGGCCCCAGGGATGCGGGCCTTCTCCGGCTCTCGCGCCGCCCTGGATTGCTTCGCTCTGCTCGCAAAGACGGGGGCGGCTCCTGCACCTCGCCGCCGTCATCGCGAGCGAAGCGAAGCGACCCAGGGATGCGGACCGCTTCAGGCCGTCGCGCCGCCCTGGATTGCTTCGCTGCGCTCGCAAAGACGGGGGCGGCTCCCGCACCTCACCGCCGTCATCGCGAGCGAAGCGAAGCGACCCAGGGATGCGGGCCTTCTCCGGCCGTCGCGCCGCCCTGGATTGCTTCGCTGCGCTCGCAAAGACGGGGGCGGCTCCCGCACCTCACCGCCGTCATCGCGAGCGCGGCGAAGCGACCCAGGGATGCGGGCCGCTTCAGGCCGTAGCGCCGCCCTGGATTGCTTCGCTGCGCTCGCAAAGACGGGGGCGGCTCCAGGGGCTCCTCCGGCGTCGCGAGCACAGCGCCGCGACCCGCCGTGACGGGCTGCGCGCTCAGGGCGCCTTCAGCCACATCCGCATCGCGTCGAACGTGGCGTTCGCCGCCGCCACGACCGCATCCCCATCCCCGTCGAAGGCCTCGAGGCGGGTGCGGAAGGCCGACCACATGGCCCCCGTCCCGGCCGCGTGGCCGGAATAGTAGGCCAGCCCGTCGCCGGCGAGGCCGTGGGTCGCCATGATGTGGCGTCCGATCACCCGGCCGCCCAGGGTCGAGCCCTCCAGGACGTAGAGCGCCCCCATCGCCTCGGCCGCCCCGCCGAGGGCGATGGGCCGGGCCCGGGGGAGGCCGGCGATGTCCTGCGCGGACAGGCCGAGGAAGCCGAGGTCGCGGTCGAGGGCACCGACGCGGCGGCGGGAATCGAAGAACGCGCCGTCCCCGAGCGCCGCGCCGATCGCCGGCTCCCAGGCGGCATGGAAGCCGTGCAGCCGGGCGAGCAGCCCACGGTAGCCGTCAAGGGTGGCGACCCGCGCCTCCCAGCCCAGCTCCTCCTCCAGGGCCGCGTGCGCGGACGCCGTCGCCGCCCGCAGCCGCAGGTGAAGGGCCCCCGCGGACATCTCAGGCCGTGATCGTGAAGCAGGCGCCGGGATTGTTCACCACATCGAGACGGGCGTTGATCTGGTCGAGCATCGCCCGGATCAGCTTCATGCCGAGGCCCGAGCCCTGCGCGCGGCCCTTCGGCTCGGCCCAGTCGGCGGGCAGGCCGCCGCCGTCGTCGCAGACCTTGAGCTGGACGCCACCCATGTCGTCCGCGGCCGAGACCGTCACCTCCACCCGGCCGCCGCCGGTCGGCGTGGCGGCGTATTTGAAGGCGTTGGTCACGAGTTCGGTGGCGATGAGCGAGAGGGCCACCGCCTTGCGGTAGGGCACCATCATCCCCCGCTCGACGGTGAGATCGACGGAATGCCCGTCCCCGGCGAGGCCGGCGAGGTCCTTGCACAGGCTCTCGATGGTCTGGCCGAGATCGACCTCGTCCACCCGGTCGGCCTGGTAGAGGCTGTCGTGGACCCGGGCGACGCTCATCACCCGCGCCGAGGTCTCGGCGAAGGCCTGCCGCGCCGCCGCATCGGAGATCTGGCGCCGCTGCATCTGCAGGAAGGCCGACACGATCTGCAGCGAGTTCTTCACCCGGTGGTCGATCTCGCGGGTGAGCAGGTCCTTCTGCGCCAGCAGGCGCTCCTTCTCGGCCAGCAGGCCGGTGAGTTCGTCGATCTTGCGCCGCTGGCGCAGGACGACGCCCTCCACCGCCTCCGCGAGGGAGCTCGCGAGGTTGGCCTGCCATTCCTGCCAGGGGTTGGCGTGGCCGGTGCGCTCCTCCACCCAGCGTTCGAACGAGCGCCGCGGCAGCACCGCCACCGAGCCGCTGCCCGCCAGCACCGGCTTGCGGGGGTCGCCGCCCCAGGTCACCGTGCTCGGCATCTCCGGGCGGAACCACACGAGCAGGGTCTCGCGGCCCTCGTCCACGAAGGCCGCAAGCAGGCCGCTCGCCACTTCGCGATACGCGGAGGCCTCCGGATAGACGGTGGTGAAGTGGCTGCTGTGGAAGCGCGTCTCGCCCGCCGGCAGGGTGTCCCGCAGCCACGCGGCGATCGCCTCGACGGCCTCGGGCGGGGGAGCCCGGCCGATCAGGGTCGCCCGGTCGCCGGTGACGATGCCGGCCCCGGTGGCGTCGAACAGGTGGAGCAGCGTGGTCACGCCGCCGGTCAGCGCACCCACGAAGTCGTCGGAGCGGGTGAGGCTGCGCACGAGGCGGCCTTCGACGTCGAGATGGGCCTGCCGTTCGGCCCAGAGCCGGCGGGACTCGATCTCCTGCACCCGCATGGCGAAGGCGTCGGTCAACACGGTCGCCGCCGCGCGGGTCTCCGGCGGCACGTAATGCGGCCGGCGGTGGTGGCCGATCATCAGCCCCCAGAGCTGCCCATCGACCATGATCGAGATCGACATGGAGCCGTTCACGCCGAGGTTGCGCTGGTACTCCAGGTGGATCGGCGACAGGGAGCGGTGCTGGGCGAAGGTGAGGTCGATGGGCGCGTTGGCGCCCCCCGGCGCGCCGACCAGGGGCACGGGCACGCTGTCCCGGTCGATCACGAAGCGGCTCTTGGCCTTGGTGTAGAGGGCCCGGGCCTGGGCCGGGATGTCGGAGGCGGGAAAGCGCAGGCCGAGCAGGCTGCGCGACCAGTTCGGCGCCTTGTCCTCGGCCACGGCCTCGCCGTTCCAGTCGGTGTCGAAGCGGTAGACCAGCATCGCCTCGAACCCGGTCAGGGCGCGGATCTCCAGGGCGGCGACGCGGGCCGCGCCCGCCAGGGTCTCGGCGGCGCGCAGCCGCGCCACGGCGAGCTCGGTATCGGTCTGGCTCGCCTGCCGGAAATCGTCCGCGATGTCCGGCTCGCGCTCGATCTCCACGATCAGGCGTTCGGCATGGACATGGGCGACGGCGAGGTAATTCGTCTCCGGCTGGACCGCGAAACGGATGCGCCGCCGGAGCGAGCGGCCGTCATCCAGGGTGCCGCTCGTGAGGCGCGCCCGCACGGCGTCCACGAAGGCGGCGGGCAGGACATCGCCCAGGGAGCGGCCGAGCAGGGGCGGCTCCGCCGGATTCACGATCTCCGTGATGTTGGTGGAGAAGGCGGTGACGAGGAGCGTCGCCGCGTCGGCGGCGAGCAGGACGGCGTTGGGCTGGATCGAGCCCGGCACGTGGATCGGCTCGCGCTCGCACAGGCCCGGATCGACCGGCTCCGAGCGGACCCGGCGGCCGATGGCCGAGACCACGGCCTCTCGGGTGGCGCCGAAGCCGATGGTCTCCAGGGCGTCGATCCGCAGCCAGGTCACCGGATTGCCGTCGAACCGGCCGTGCTGCATCCGCACCTGCGCCCGCAGGGGCTGCGGCAGGCGGCCGAACACGTATTCGAACTGCTCGTCGAGGACGCCCCGGCGGGAGCCGGCGAGGAACCGGCCACGGAACGCCGGTACGTTGGCCCCCGGCATCACGTCCTGGAAATAATCCCGGCCGAGCACGGCGGCGCGCGGCAGCTTCAGCAGCGCGCTGGCACCTTCGCTGAACGCGACGATGGTCCCCACCGCGTCGAGCGCGATGATGCCCGCATCGAGGCGATCGAGCTCGTCGGGGGCAAGGGCATCGAGGTCGCCGCCGCCCTGGCGGCCCTCCGAGGGGGGCTTGCTCGGCGGCATCATGCACGAGACCGGGTCATCGGACACGGTATGACGATGCCATTCACAAAGTGCAATGCTTGCAAGCCGGTTGTTTCTTTCCTTGTTCGGGAGCGTCGTTCAATTTCCGTTCGCATCACTGGTTTTTTGTATCATTCCTGACAATGCGGTGTAGAGGCCTTCCTCTACGGTCGGATGGTAGACTGGCCTGTCCTGCATGGCCTGGACGGTCAGCCCATCGCGCAGGGCGTTGGATACGATCTGCGCGAGATGCTCGACCGCAGGTCCCAGCATCTCTCCGCCGAGCAGGCGGCCATCGGGCGCCGCCCACAGGCGGATCCCGCCGCGATTGACCCCCTCCGTGCGCGCGCGCCCCTGATCGGCGAAATCCATCTGTGCCCCGATCCGGCCGGTTGCGTCGGGATCGTAGGGCTCACCGATCGCCGCGGCCTGGGGATGGGTGAAGACCATCGCCAGGGCCGGCCAGGGCGCGGGCGTCTCCACGCTGCCCCCCGCCGCCAGGGCGGCGGCGTTCCGTCCGGCGATGCCCCCCTGGCGGCTCGCCTCGTGCAGGACCGGGCGCCAGGCGTTGGCATCCCCGGCGATGAGGATCGGCGCCCCCCGGCAGACGAGGCTCCGGCGGTCGAAATCGGGCAGGCCGTCCTCGTCCAGGGCGAGGCCGGTGGCCTCCAGGCCGAGACCGCGCACGTTCGGGGGGCGGCCCGCCGCCGAGAGGACGCAGTCGGCCTGCGTGGCGTGAGTTCGCCCCTCCCCGTCGGTCCAGTCCAGCCGGACGCCCTCGCCCGCGCGCTCCGCCCCCTCGATCCGGGCGCCGAGATGCAGGGTGAACTCCTCCCCCAGGATCTCCGCCGCCTCGCGGACGAGGTCCGGATGCGTCAGCCCGGCGATGGTCCCGCCGGAATCGAACGCGGTGACCCGGACACCCAGGCGGGCCATCGCCTGGGCCAGCTCGACCCCCACGGCGCCGAGGCCGAGGATGGCCAGGGAGGCCGGCAGGGCGGGGATCTCGAACAGCGTGTCTGTGGTGAGCAGGCGGTCGCCCAGGCCCTTCAGGGGCGCCGGCACGGCGGGGCTGGACCCGATGGCGATCACGGCGGCGCCGAATCGCAGGCGGGTCGACCCCTCGATCTCGAGGGTGCGGCCATCGACGAAGCGGGCTTCACCCACGAGGCGGTCGTCCCCGGGGATCTTGTCCACGCCCTCCAGCACGGATCCCACGAAGCGGTCGCGCTCACGGCGCACCCGGTCGAGGACGGCCCCGCCATCGACCGCCATCGACCCGATCCGGATGCCGAACAGGTCGGCGTGACGTGCCTTGTGGGCGGCTTCGGCGGCGGCGATCAGCAGCTTGGAGGGCATGCAGCCGACGCGGGCACAGGTGGTGCCGCCGGGGCCACGCTCGATGAGGACGGCCTGCGCCCCCGCATCCCTGGCGGCCCGGTACGCGGCGAGACCGGCCGTTCCCGCGCCGATCACCGCCACGTCGCACACGCGTTCCAGCATCCCACCCCCCGGACTCGATCCGGGGGCCAACAGGGCGGGAAAACGTTCGTTCCGGGTGCGCCGACGCGCCTCAGGCCCGGCCGGGGGCCGTGCCGCCGAGGTGGAAGACCCGGTGCGGCACCAGTTCGCCCCGCTCCACGTCGCCCACCGCCACGAGGATGCCGGAGCAGGTGGCGAACGCCTTGCCCGAGACCGGCGCGTCCCGCCCGCGCAGGATCACCGGCTGGCCGCGCATGAGGCGCAGGCCCATGTCGCGGGAGACGGCGACGCCGGGGATGGCGTCGAGGGCGGTCTCCACCGGGCGCAGGTGGGCGAGGGCCGCCTCCGGCCCGTCGTCGGTGAGGGTGGCCACCCCGCAGGACTCCGCTTCGGCGAACGGCCCGACCCGGGTGCGCCGCAGGGCGGCGACGTGGCCGTAGCAGCCGAGCATCCGCCCGAGGTCGCGGGCGAGCGCGCGGACATAGGTGCCCTTGCCGCACTCGGCCTCGATGACGGTCTGCCCGTCGTCGTGGGACACCACCTCCAGCCGGTCGATCTGGACGGGGCGGGCCACGAGTTCCACCATCTCGCCGTCGCGGGCGAGGTCGTAGGCCCGCTCGCCCTGGATCTTGATCGCCGAGTAGCGCGGCGGCACCTGCTCGATGGCGCCGACGAAGGCCGGCAGCGCCGCCTCCACCGCCTCACGCCCGGGCCGGGCGTCGCTGGTGGCGACCGGGCGCCCCTCGGCGTCGTCCGTGTCGGTCTCGACACCCCACGACACGGTGAAGCGGTAGGCCTTGCGGCCGTCCATGACGAAGGGGACCGTCTTGGTCGCCTCACCCAGGGCGATGGGCAGGATGCCGGAGGCCAGGGGATCGAGGGTGCCGGCGTGGCCGGCCTTCTTGGCGTTGAAGGCGCGCTTCACCACCGCCACGGCGTGAGTCGAGGTCATGCCGACATGCTTGTCGAGGATCACCCAGCCGGACACGTCCTTGCGCTTGGGGCGATCCGGCCGGGGGCCGCGGGCCTGGGGACGACGGCTCTCCTGGCCGTGGGTCTCGCCCGGCAGGCCGGCCGGCGGCGGCTGCGCGTGATCGTCGGTGGAAACCGTCATGTCCCTCTGTGCCCTAGAGCGTGATCGATACAGGTTTCAAAAGGACAGGTCCTTTTGCGCGTGCAGGGACGGAGCCCTGCGAGGGATTCCCGGCATGGCGCCCAGACATCCCGCCGGAGGGGCCAGCCCCCCGGGGTCACCGGATCAATGATCGGCGTCCTGATCCGTTTCGTCCGGGTCCAGGTCCCGGCGGACACGCTCGTCGCGCAGGAGCCGGTCGATCCGGGCAGCCTCGTCGAAGGTCTCGTCCCGGCGGAAGCGCAGCTCCGGGGCGTATTTCAGGTTCACCCGGCGGGCCACCTCCTGGCGCAGCACCTTCCGGTGCCGCTCCAGGGCCGCGATCACGGGCGCCTCGTCCTGGCCGCCGAGGGGCATGATGTAAGCCGTGGCGAGCTTGAGGTCCGGTGACATCCGCACCTCGGGCACGGTCACCACGTGCGAGCCGAGCACCGGATCCTGGATGTCGCCCCGCTGCAGCACCTCGGCCAGCGCGTGGCGAATCAGTTCCGCGACGCGCTGCTGGCGCTGGGAGGGGCCGGTCGTTGTGGGTTTCTGCGCCATGGTCCCGCGCTAGGGCCGCTGCCGCATGGGCGGACCCTGCCTCCAAGAAAAGAAAAACGGCCGCGGCGGGTGCCGCGGCCGCCCTGTCCGGACGGTCCGTCCGGACGATCAGAGCGTGCGGCGGATCTCCTCGACCCGGTAGCACTCGATCTCGTCGCCTGCGCGCATGTTCTCGAAGTTCTCGAAGGCCATGCCGCATTCCTGGCCGCTCGTGACCTCCTTCGCGTCGTCCTTGAGACGCTTGAGGGTCTTGAGCTTGCCCTCGTGGATGACGACGCTGTCGCGCACGAGGCGGACATGGGCGCCGCGCTCCACGACACCGTCGGTTACGCGGCAACCGGCGACCTTGCCGACCTTCGACACCTCGAAGACCTGAAGGATCGTCGCCGAACCGAGGCGCTCCTCGCGGAGCGTCGGCGGGAGCATCCCCGACAGGGTCGCTTTGATGTCGTCCACGAGGTCGTAGATGATGTTGTAGTAGCGGATCTCGACGCCGGCCCGCTCGGCAGCCTCGCGGGCCTCCTTGTGGGCGCGGACGTTGAAGCCGATCACCACCGCCTTGGATGCCTGGGCCAGGGTGATGTCCGATTCGGTGATGCCGCCGACGCCCGAGAGCAGGATGCGGGCCGCCACCTCGTCGTTGCCGAGCTTCTCCAGCGCGCCGACGATGGCTTCCACCGAGCCCTGCACGTCGCCCTTGATGAGGACGGGCAGTTCCTTGCGGCTCGAGCCTTCCTTGATCTCGCGCATCATGTCCACGAGCGAGCGGTTGGCACCGCCGGTGCGGGCCGCCGCACGCTCCCGCTTGATGCGGGCGCGGTACTCGGTGACTTCGCGGGCACGGGCCTCGGTCGGGACCACGATCACGCGGTCGCCGGCATCGGGGGTGCCGTTGAAGCCCAGCACCTCCACCGGGACCGACGGGCCGGCGTACTGCACGTTGTCGCCGAGGTCGTCGATCAGGGCGCGGACCTTGCCCCATTCGGCGCCGGCCACGACGATGTCGCCGGTGAACAGGGTGCCGCGCTGCACGAGCACCGTCGCCACCGGGCCGCGGCCGCGGTCGAGCTGGGCCTCGATCACCGTACCTTCACCGTCGCGCTTCTCGTTGGCGCGCAGGTTCATGATCTCGGCCTGGAGCTGCAGGCCTTCGAGGAGCTCGGGGAGCCCGTCGCTGGTCTTGGCCGACACCTCGAATTCCAGGGTCTCGCCGCCCATGGACTCGACCTGGATGTCGTGCTGCAGCAGCTCGGTGCGCACCCGCTGCGGGTTCGCATCCGGCTTGTCGATCTTGTTGATCGCGATGATCATCGGGACGTTCGCAGCCTTCGCGTGCTGAATCGCCTCGATGGTCTGGGGCATGACGCCGTCATCGGCCGCCACCACGATCACCACGATGTCCGTCACCTTGGCGCCGCGGGCGCGCATGGAGGTGAAGGCCGCGTGGCCGGGGGTGTCGATGAACGTGATGAGGTCGCCGGAGGGCGACGCCACCTGGTAGGCGCCGATGTGCTGGGTGATGCCGCCGGCCTCGTCGTCGGCGACGTTGGCCTTGCGGATCGCGTCGAGCAGCGAGGTCTTGCCGTGATCGACGTGGCCCATGATCGTGACGACCGGGGGACGGGGATCGAGATCCTCCTCCAGATCCGGCTCGTCCGAGGACAGACCCTCTTCGACGTCCGACTCGGCGACGCGGCGGACCGTGTGGCCCATTTCCTCGGCGATGAGCTGGGCGGTGTCCGAATCGATCACGTCGGTGATCTTGTGGATCTGACCCTGCTTCATCAGCATGCGGATCACGTCCACCGCCCGCTCCGACATGCGGTTGGCGAGTTCCTGGATGGTGATCGTCTCGGGAATGATCACTTCGCGGGACAGCTTCTCTTTTTGCTCGACCTGGCCACGGCCGCTCATCCGCTGCTGGCGGCGGCGGAACGAGGCGACCGAGCGCGTGCGCTCGTCTTCGCCCGCGGTGGCGTTGGCGATGGTCAGACGGCCGCGGTTGCGGTCGCCACCCGGACCCTTGGGGGTCTTGGGCGGGGTGATGATCTTGAGCGGCATGCCGGGCCGCCGGATCACCCGCTTCGTCTCAGATTCGTCGTCGTTGGTCTGGGCACCGCGGCCGGCGGCCGGGCGGGCCGTGGCCGCACCGGCCGGGCGGGCGGCGGTGGTCGGCGTCGCCGACTTCTCCGGTTCCGGCGCGGGGGCCGGGCGGGCCATAAAGTTCAGGTCCCGCGGCTTGCGGTTGTCCGCGGTGAGGATCTTGCGCGGCTCGTTGGAGGCCGGGCGCGGCGCCGGGGCGGCCGGGCGTGCGGACGCCTCGCCGGTCCGGGCGGCCGGGCCGGCGGAACGCGCCGCGGTGGGACGGGACGCAGCCGCCGGCTGGCGGGCCGGCGCGGCGGGCTGGCGGGGCGCCGCGGCCGGAGCCTGCACCTGCACGGGGGCCGGCGTGGGAGCGGTGGGTGCCGCGGCCTGGGTCGGAGCCGGAGCGGAAACCGGAGCCGCCGCGACGGGCGCGGGGGCGGCGGGAGCCGGCTCGGCGGGTGCCGGAGCAGGAGGCGCGGCGGCAGCGGCCTTGGCGGCCTCGGCGGCAGCGACGGCCTGCGCCTCGGCGGCGGCCTTGCGGGCAGCCTCCTCGGCGGCCTTGGCCTCGGCGGCGGCGCGGGCGGCCTCCTCCTCGGCGCGGCGACGGGCTTCCGCCTCCTCGCGCTGACGGCGGGCCTCGGCCTCGGCGGCGGCGCGCTTGGCGGCCGCCTCCTCCTCAGCCTTGCGGCGGCCTTCGGCCTCCCGGCGCTGGGCGTCGGCAAGGGCGGCGGCGCGGGCCGCGCTTTCCTGCTCGCTCAGGGTCCGGAGCACGACGCCACCGGCAGCGGGACGCTGCGGGGTGCGCGGCGGCGCGGCGGCCGCTCCGCCGACCGGGCGGACGCTGGGCGCGGGGCGGGCGGCGGGCGCGGCATCCCTGGCCGGCGCCGCGGGGGCACCGACGCGACGCTTCACCGTCTCGACCATGACCTGCTTCGTGCGGCCATGGGAGAAGCTCTGCCGCACCACACCCTGTTCGATCGGGCGCTTCAAGGACAACGGCTTGCGGGATTCCCGCTCCGGCACCTTGTCGCCCGGGTTGTTCGTGTCACTCATCCAGTCAGAACCCTGGGGGTTACCATTCGTACCGTGGACTGCACCCCGGCGGCACCGGATGCGCAGTCAAACTCGTGTCGTCTCGTGGGGCTCGTAAGATCCCGCCGCGTCAGACAGGATCGGGCTCCTCGGTCGCCGTGGCGGCGCCCTCGAAAGATCGTAGCCGACGCCAACGTGACAGGCAGCCGGCAGCTCCGGCTCCTGCGACGAGCGCAGCGTGTATCACATGATCCCGACCCAAGGCCATGTCCAATTCGTCCTCGGACAAGTCATCGACGATCGGGATGGTTGATATGGCTTGTCCATGGCGCCGCATCAAGGCGGCGGCAATCTTTCTGCGGCCGTCGGGGCTCGCTTCACTGGCATGAATCACCGCCGCGACCCCCGGATCCGATCCGATGGCCGATTCGACCTTGCCGAAACCGGCCACGACGTTGCCCGCCTTGTTGGCCAGGGCGATGGCCTGTCGAAAATCGGCGCGCAGGGCCTCGGCGATTCGGTCGGGCAGGTCGGCCCCCGCCGGGGACGGCCCCTTGAAGGCCCGGGAGAACAGGTTCTTGCGCAGCGCCGTCTGCACGGCGTCGCGCCTCGCGCTGACCCAGGCGCCCCGGCCGGGGAGCCGGGCGCGCAGGTCGGGCACCACCGTCCCGTCCGGCCCGCGGACGAAGCGGATCATCGCCTCGGGGGCCTGCGCCACCCGCGTGACGATGCAGGTGCGGGTCCGCGCCCGGCGGCCGGGCCCCGCATGGTCGGGTCCCGAATCGAGGGCATCCCCGATCTCTGGCTCCTGGTCGGAGAGGCTGTCCACGGCCACCGTCATGCTGCGGCACCCCTTCCGCACCCTGCCGTAATCGCGCACGCGGAGGGGCGCCCCAGGGACGCGGGACGTCTGCGGACGTCGCCGGTCCCCGGATCGCTCCGCTGCCCGCGCGAGGGCGGCGCGCCCGCGAGCGTATGGATCGGCGCCCGCCTCACCCCTGTCAGGTCCGCTGCTCGGCGGACTCGTCCTGCGAGGAATCGGCCACCTCGGCGTCGGCCTCGGCGCCCTCTTCCCCCTCTTCCGTCTCCTCGGGCTCGGCGGGGGCCTCAATCCAGCCCGCATGGACGCGGGCGGTCATGATCAGCGCCTCGGCCTCGGCCCGCGACAGCTCGAACCCGTCGAGGAAGCCTGCATGACGGACGGCCTCCGGCCCGCGGCCCTCGACATAGCCCACGAGGTCGTCGGTGGCGCAGCCGGCCAGATCCTCGACCGACTTCACGTCGTTCTCGCCGAGGGCGACCATCATCGGGGTGGTGATGCCCTCCAGCTCGCGCAGGTCGTCCGAAACGCCGAGTTCCCGGCGGCGGTCGTCGTGCTCCTGCTCGATCCGGGCGAGGTGATCCTGCGCGCGGGCCTGGATCTCGGCGCCGGTCTCCTCATCGAGACCCTGGATGTTGGACAATTCTCCGGTCTCGACGAAGGCGATCTCCTCCACCGAGCGGAAGCCTTCCGCCGCGAGGAGCTGGCCCACGGTCTCGTCCACGTCGAGGGCTTCCATGAAGATCTGGGTCCGCTCGGCGAACTCCTTCTGGCGCCGCTCGGATTCCTCGGCCTCGGTGAGGATGTCGATGTCCCAGCCGGTGAGCTGCGAGGCGAGCCGCACGTTCTGGCCCCGGCGGCCGATGGCGAGGGAGAGCTGGTCGTCGGGCACCACCACCTCGATGCGGTCGGCCTCCTCGTCCAGCACCACCTTCACCACCTCGGCGGGCTGGAGGGCGTTGACGATGAAGGTCGCCTGATCCTCCGACCAGGGGATGATGTCGATCTTCTCGCCCTGCAGCTCGGCCACCACCGCCTGGACGCGGGAGCCGCGCATGCCGACGCAGGCGCCGACGGGATCGATCGACCCGTCGCGGGAGATCACCGCGATCTTGGCGCGGGAGCCCGGATCGCGGGCCACCGCCTTCACCTCGACGATGCCGTCGTAGATCTCGGGCACTTCCTGGCCGAACAGCTTGGCCATGAATTGCGGGTGCGAGCGCGACAGGAAGATCTGCGGCCCGCGGACCTCGGCGCGCACGTCGAACAGGTAGGAGCGGATCCGGTCGCCGGGGCGGAAGGTCTCGCGCGGGATCATCTCGTCGCGGCGGACGATGCCCTCGCCCCGGCCGAGATCGACGATGACGTTGCCGTACTCGACGCGCTTGACCACGCCGTTGAGGATCTCGCCGATCCGGTCCTTGTACTCGTCGAACATCCGGGCGCGCTCGGCGTCGCGGACCTTCTGGACGATGACCTGCTTGGCCGACTGGGCGGCGACGCGGCCGAAATCGAAGGGCGGCAGGGTGTCGGAGATCACGTCGCCCACCAGGGCGCCGGGGTTGAAGCGGCGGGCCTGATCGAGGGTGATCTCGCGGGCGTCGTTCTCCACCTGCTCCACCACCAGCAGGTGGCGGGAGAGGCGCAGCGCCCCGCTCTTCGAGTCGATCTCGGCGTGGACGTCCGTCTCCGCGCCGTAGCGGGAGCGGGCGGCCTTGGCGATCGCCTCCTCCATCGCCTCGATGACGATGCCGCGGTCGATCACTTTCTCGCGGGCGACCGCGTCGGCGATCTGGAGGAGTTCGAGCCTGTTGGCGCTGACGACGGCCATCGGTTCAGGTCCTTCTTCACAGGTCATCATGCCCGGCGCCCCTCGGCGCGCGGACCGGATTCGAAAACAATCTCAGAGCGGCTCGTCGCGACCCTTGAGCCGGGCGGCCTTGGTGAGGACCGGCTGCTTCGGCCCGCCGCGGGCGGGCTTCGCGGCGCCCGGTTTCGCGGCCCCCGGCTTCCGGCCCGCCGGCTTCGCCTTCGGTGAGGCGGCCTTGCGCGGCGCGGGGCGGGGCGCCTCGGCCTCGGGCTCATCCGTCTCGTCCGCCGCGTCGCCCTCGTCCGGCGGGCCGCCCCGGCGCAGGGATTCGCGCACCAGCTCGTCCGTGAGGACGAGGTGCGCGTCGGCGAGGTCCCGCAGGGGGAGGACGATCCGGCTCGGAAGGCCCTCCTTCACGTCGGGCAGGTCGATCGGGACCGTCCTGCCCTCGGCATCCGGCACGCCGATCAGGCCCCGGAAGCGCTTCCGCCCGTCCAGGGGCACCGCCAGTTCGACCTTCGCCTCGTGGCCGGCCCAGCGGGCGAAGTCCGAGACCCGCACCAGCGGCCGGTCGATCCCCGGCGAGGACATTTCGAGGTGGTAGGCCACACCCACCGGATCGTCGAGGTCGAGGATCGGCGACAGGACGCGGCTCGCCGCCTCGCAATCGTCGATGGTGCAGGTCCCGTCCGGCCGCTCCAGCATGATCTGCACGGTGCAGCCGTTCTGGGCCGAGACCTTCACCCGCACGAGGCGGTAGCCGAGGCCCTGCAACGGGCCCTCGACGACCCGCGCCACCTGCGCGCCGACGCCGCTCTCGCCGGCGAGGCGTGGTTCCGTGAGATCGGAGGGAGATTCGGCCATGGGAGTTACGCGCAAGAGCCCGCATCGGGGGGCGAGGTCGCGGCCAAAAAAAAGAGCGGGCCCGGGGGCCCACTCCGAACCGCAGCCTCGCGACTGCCATCAGAAATGATGTCCGTTACTTACGGTCATTCGCCTTCCGCCGCAAGGGCCGCGCGGGTAGTCTGCGCCGTCGCGACAGGGGGAACGACGTGCCGCATTGGCGCAAGCTCGGCCGGGTCTTCGACCCGATGACGGTCCGGGATCGGCCCTGGCTGAAGGAATTCGCACAGGCGCCGAGCGCCCTGATCTGCGGCGACGTGGTGCGGATCTACTTTTCCTGCCGCCCGCCCGCCGACGCGGCCGGGCAATACGTGAGCCACAGCGCCTATGTCGATCTCGACCGGGCCGACCTGTTCACGATCCGCGCCGTGGCCGAGGCGCCGATCCTGCCCCTGGGGCAGACCGGCGCCTTCGACGAGTTCGGCGTCTATCCCGTCTCGGTGATCCGGCACGGGGACGAGGTGCGGGCCTATTACGCCGGCTGGACGCGCTGCGAATCGGTGCCCTTCAACACCGCCATCGGCTGCGCCGTGAGCCATGACGGCGGCGTGCGCTTCGAGCGGCTGGGGCCGGGGCCGATCCTGCCCTACGGCCCGGACGAGCCCTTCGTGATGAGCGGGCCGAAGGTCCGCATCTTCGGCGGCACGTGGTATCTGTTCTACATCGCCGGCCGGAGCTGGACGATGCATGGTGGCCGGGCCGAGCCGGTCTATCGCATCCGCATGGCGACCTCCCCCGACGGGCTGACCTGGACCAAGGCGGGCCACGACCTGATCCCGCCCCGGATCGAGCCCGACGAGGCGCAGGCGAGCCCCGACGTCTTCTTCGCGGACGGGCGCTACCACATGCATTTCTGCTACCGGTACAGCACCGATTACCGCGGCCATGAACGCGGCTACCGCATCGGCTACGCCTGGAGCGACGACCTCGTGACATGGACCCGCGCCGACGAGCGCGCCGGTATCGACGTCTCGGCGGAGGGGTGGGACGCGCAGATGGTGAGCTATCCGCACGTCTTCACGGTCGATGGCCGGACCTACCTCGCCTATCTCGGCAACGATGTCGGGCGCGGCGGCTTCGGCCTCGCCGTCCTCGACGGGCCGATGGGGTGACGCCGATGCGCTGGGACAGGCTCGGCCTCGTCTTCGACCTTCGGGCGCATCCGCTGCCCTTCGGCATCGGCGCGTTCGCGCAGGGGCCGCAGGCCCTGGTGCTGGACGACCGCGTGAGGGTCTACGTCTCCACCCGCAGCCGCGATCCGGACGGGAAGTACCGCAGCCTCGTCGCCTTCGCGGATTTCACCCGCGACCTCTCGGCGGTCCTCGGCGTCAGCCGGAGCCCGGTGATCGAACCCGGCGGGCTGGGCACCTTCGACGAGCACGGCATCTTCCCGATGACCGTGCTCGCCCATGACGGGACGGTCTACGGCTACACGACCGGATGGAGCCGCCGCGTCTCGGTCTCGGTCGAGACCGGGATCGGCCTCGCCATCAGCCGAGACGGCGGCCTCACCTTCACCCGGCACGGCGCCGGGCCGGTGCTCTCGGCCACCCTGAACGAGCCCTTCCTCGTGGGCGACGGGATCGTGCGGGTGATCGGCGGCCGGTTCCACATGTGGTACATTTTCGGCACGCAATGGACCCGGCCCGCGCCCGGCGCGGAGGCCGAGCGGGTCTACAAGATCGGCCACGCCACCTCGGCGGACGGGATCGCCTGGGTGAAGGAGGATGGGCGCCGGATCGTGCCCGACCGCCTCGGCCCCACCGAATGCCAGGCGCTGCCCACCGTCTTCGACCGGGACGGGCGCCACCACATGGTGTTCTGCTACCGCGAGCAGGTCGGCTTCCGCACCGATCCGTCGCGGGGCTACCGGCTCGGCCATGCGTGGTCGGACGACCTCGCCACGTGGACGCGGGACGATGCCATGCTCGGCCTGCCGAGCGTGCCGGGCGAGTGGGACGGGGCGATGCAATGCTACCCGAACGCCTTCACCTGCGACGGGGCCACGTACCTCCTCTACAACGGCGATGCGTTCGGGCGATTCGGTTTCGGCGCGGCGCGGCTGCTGGGGTAAGTCTCGGCCCTCGTGTCTCACGTGACCCTTTCCCGAGAGTCCGGCCGGACAGTCGCGGCTTTCCCCTCTCCCCGCAGGCGGGGCGAGGGGAGGCCAACCCTTCCCGGCCGGAGTGGGCCTCGAAGGATGACGTAACGTCTTGAGAGTACGGTTCAAACGGGATCTGCACGGCGACGAGGATCGAACCATGACCGGGGCACGCGATTTCGACCGCGAGGCGCAGGATGTGCAGGGGCACCGCTACGCCTACGACTTCGACTTCGACGTCATGCACGGCTACATGGTGCGGGCCTTCGCGCCGTTCTTCCGGCCGGGCCGGTTGCTCGAACTCGGCAGCTTCCGGGGCGACTTCACCCGGCGCCTGACGCCGCACTTCTCCGACATCACCTGCGTCGAGGCCTCCGGCGAGGCCGTGGAGGCCGCGCGCGAGCGACTCGGCGGTGCGGCGATCATCACCCATGCCACCTTCGAGGAGGCCGCCCTCCCCGGCCGCTTCGACACGGTGGTGCTCACCCATGTCCTCGAACATCTCGACGACCCGGTCGGGGTGCTGCGGCGGGTGAACGACGAATGGCTCGCCGAAGGCGGGCGCCTCCTCGTCGCCTGCCCGAACGCCAACGCGCCCTCCCGGCAGATCGCCGTGCGGATGGGCCTGATCCCGCACCACAGCGCCGTCACCGAGGCCGAGCGCCAGCACGGCCACCGCCGCACCTACGCCCTCGACACCCTGGAGCGCGACACCGTGGCGGCGGGCCTGCGCGTCGTCCACCGCTCGGGAATCTTCTTCAAGGCGCTCGCGAACTTCCAGTGGGACGCGCTGCTCAAGACCGATATCGTCTCGCAGGATTACCTCGATGGGTGCTATGCGCTCGGACAGGTCTATCCCGACCTCTGCGCGAGCATCTACCTCGTCTGCGAGGCAGGCCGCGCGGCCTGACCCGGAGCCGCCCTTCGCGCGGCGTGAGAGTGAACCGTGCTTCCCTGGATCGAGATCGACACCGGCCCCGTCCCCGGCTGCGACGCCCCGCTGCGGCTGATGCAGAGGGGCCAGGAATTCTCGATCTTCGCCGGGTCGAACGAGCTGATGAACAGCTTCCGCGGCGGCTCGGAGGAGGCGCTGGCGGTGCTGGCCTGCGAGCGCCTCGCCGGCCTGCGCGCCCCGCGGGTGCTGATCGGCGGGCTCGGCATGGGCTTCACCCTGCGCGCGGCGCTGGCGAGCCTGGGGCCTGACGCCCACGTGGCCGTGGCCGAACTGGTGCCGAAGGTCATCGCCTGGGCGAAGGGCCCGCTCACCGGCGTCTTCAAGGGATGCCTGGACGACCCCCGCGTCGCCCTGCACGAGGCGGACGTGAACCGCCTGATCCAGTCGGGTCAGGGCGCCTGGGACGCGATCCTGCTCGACGTCGACAACGGCCCGGAGGGCCTCACGCGCCGGGAGAACGACCGGCTCTACGACAGCTGGGGCGTGAAGCGGGCGCTCTGGGCGCTCAGCCCGAACGGCGTCCTCGGCGTGTGGTCGGGCGGGCCCGACCGGAAGTTCAAGGCGCGGCTCCAGAACGGCGGGTTCGTGGTGGACGAGGTAAGGCCCCGGTCGGGCGGCCGGCGCGGGGCCCGGCACGTCGTCTGGCTCGCCTCCCGCCCGAACCGGGCCGCCCCCCCCGCCGGCCGCGCCCCCGGGCGCTGATCCGGCCCGCGCCGCTCGTCTTTTTTTCCCGGTCGTTCCGCCCGCGGGATCGGCCCGGGGACGGCCTCAGGGATAGCGCTGGAACTCAGTATTGGTCCGGGTCGTCAGCGGCCACGGCGCCGTCCGCGCAAGCAACGACATCTCCCGCCCCGCGGTGACCGGATGGCCAACGCCGCGTCCGGGACCGGGGAATTGTGCCCGGCGGAGTTGCATTCCTTCCCGGTTGCTGTCGAGAACCGGGCGATTGAACCACTATAGGTTGGGTTGCTGGGGGCCACACGCCGGTCTGAGCGAGCAGTGCAGCGCCGGGCGAACAACTGGACCGTTCCCTCGACCGGGCAATTTCAGCCCTTCACATGTTAATGCCGGGCAGGACACATTAGAAAAGCCTTACCCCTCACCACCCTATTAACTGCGCATTAACCATGGGCGTGGTCCACATGCTGATAGATTAAGTTTTCGTGTGGAGGGCAGAAACATGGCGGTGACTGCGCGCACTCCCTGGTCGCAAATTTTGAATCAATTTGCGGAAGGGCTCGACGCTATTCCTGATCAAAGAAGCGCTGAAATTCTGGTTCTCAAGTCGAGTCTCGACAATCCCTCACCCCCGCGTGAGGAGATCGGCGAGAAGGAGACCTTGGACGTGTCGGTCGAACCCGCCCGTCCCCTGGCGCCCCCGCAGTACTCGGCCGCGGCCGAACTGGATCCGGGTGCCGGCGAGGATCTCGCCGACTGGACCACGACCCTCGACATCATCAACGGGATGGCCGGCTACGCCGACGAGCAGCGCTCGCGGGTCAAGGAGCAGGCCAAATCCTACAAGGAGACCCTGCAGGACCTGCAGAAGGAGCTCCGCGACGTCCACCAGCGCCTGCGGCTGTTCGAGAAGCAGGCCGCCGAGACGCAGCTCCAGGCCGATGCCCGCGTCCAGCGGATCCAGGCCGAGGCCGACGCCCAGGTGCAGGAGATCCGCCTCGCCGCGGAGGCCCAGATCCGCTCGATCCGCAACGAGGCCGACGGCCGCGTGAAGATCGCCGAGGAGAAGACCCGGGCCGCCAACCTGCGGGCGGTCACCGCCGAGAAGTGGCTGCAGCGCATCGACAACGCCGCCAAGAACCTTCTGACCGGCGTCCATACCGGCCTCTGAGCCGTCCCCTCACCGTCCCCGGACCGCTCCGGAGACCCACGCAACAGGGAACACACGGGACTGGGACCGATGGACGACCTCAGCTACGAGCAGAACCCCACCGTCAGTTCGCTCATGGACAAGGGGAAGAAGTTCGCCAATGCCGAGCAGGTGAAGAAGATCCTGCTGCTGAACACGGCCGGGAAGACGCTGGACAAGGGCCATGGCGAGGGCCTTCCGAGCGCGGAGAAGATGACCGGGCTGCTCGAGCGGGTGCGCGACGCGGCGAGCTACATCCGCGACGTCGAGGACCGCGCCCAGGAGCAGGAGTTCCGCACCCAGGAACTGCTGGACCAGGTCCGGGCCGACATGCATGCGGCCCGGGGCCAGGTGCAGGCGGCCGAGCAGCGGACGCGGGACATCCAGGTCCAGGCCAACGCCCTGATCAAGGCCGCCGAGGACCGGGCGCGCGTCGCCGAGGAGCGGGCGGAGGCCGCCGAGGGCTGGCTGCGGCGCGTCGCCGAGGCGATCGAATCCGAGTTCGCCCCCGGATCGGCCGAAGCCGCCGCGATCCGCACGAGCATCGGCCGCGCCGCCGTGGCGTAACGGTCCACAGGGACAGGGGACCAGGATGGCAGGGATTGACGACGCGTTCTGGGATCAGCTCGACGCCCGCATCGCCGCCACCATCGTCACGGCGCCGCGTCGGCGCCGGTCCCAGGCCCCCACCCGCAGCGCCCACGTCCGCGCCCCGCGGCCGGCGCCCGCGGACGAAGCCCCCCCGGAACGCCACCAAGTCTCGGACTGGACCGGTCTGGTGGAGACGATCTCCGCGGCCGGCGCCGCCGCCCAGGAGCAGGACACCCGCCTGCGCCGGCAGAACGCCGCCTACGAGGCGCTCGCCAGCGACCTCCGGCAGGCCCTGGACGACGTGGAGAAGTACAAGGCCCTGGTCGCGAAGGCGCAGGCCCAGGTCGAGGCCAAGTCCCTGGAGATCCAGGCCCTGGCGGATGCGCGGGTCGAGGCCATCCAGGCCCGGGCCGACGCCCGGGTGAGGCGGGCCGAGGAGCGGGCCCTGGCCGCCGACCGGCGCGCGGTCGTGGTCGAGGACTGGCTCTCGGACTTCGACGAGGCGAGCCGGGCCCTGCTGCCCAGCCCGCGCATGGCCTTCGCCAGGGCGTCCTGAGCCGCCCCCGCCCCTCGCCGCCTCCCCCAGTGACCCGAATGCATCGACGCCCCGTCCTCCTCGGCCTCGCCGGGCTCCTGGCCGCGGCGACGGCGGGCTGCACCCCGCGGGAGCCGCCCCAGACCGCTCAGCTCACCCCCGCCGCCCACGCGCGGGCACCGGGCCGGGCCGGGGCCGGACACCGGATCCGGGCGCTCCACCGGAGGCCGGCGACGCCCCGCCCCGCCGACGCGCCGCAGGCCGCGGCCACGCCGCCGGGGGCCGCGCCCCTCCGCCTGCGCCTCGGCCGCGACTGAGCCGGCCCGCGTCAGAGGCTGCCCGAGCGCGGCAGCCGCCCCTCGATCGGATAGGCCGGATCGTTGTAGCCGGGGGTCGAGGGGTGGCCCACGGCGACGGACGCATCCACCAGGGCCTCGTCCTCCGCGGTGAAGGCGTAGTCGAGGGCGCCGAGGTAATCCTCCCACTGCGCGAGGGTGCGCGGGCCGGCGATCACACCCGTCACGAGGCGGTTGTTGAGCACCCAGGCCGTGGCGAACTGCCCCGCCGAGAGGCCCCGCGCCTCCGCATGGGCCCGGAAGGTCCGGGCGATGCGCAGGGATTCCGGGCGCCACTCGGTCTGCATCATCCGCGTGTCGGACCGGCCGGCGCGGGACTCCTCCGGCGGCGGGGCGTCGGGATCGTACTTGCCGGTGAGGACGCCGCGGGCGAGGGGCGAGTAGGGGAAGACGCCGAGCCCGAAATGCGCGCAGGCCGGCAGGTGCTCGGTCTCCGGCATCCGGTTGAGGGCGTTGTAGTAGGGCTGGCTCACCACCGGGCGGTCGATCCCCGCCTCGTCGCAGAGCCGGCAGATCTCCGCCACCCGCCAGGACCGGTGGTTCGAGACGCCGAAGTAGCGGATCTTGCCCGCGCGGACGAGGTCGGCCATCGCCCTCACCGTCTCGGAGAGGGGCGTGCCGTGGTCCTCCTTGTGGAGGTAGTAGATGTCGATGAAGTCGGTGCCGAGCCGGCGCAGGCTGTCCTCGGCGGCCTTCATCACGTGGACGCGCGAGAGGCCGCCCTCGTTCGGCCCGCGGCCGACCGGGGTCGAGACCTTCGTCGCCAGCACCCAGCGGTGGCGGGCGGGGCCGATGAGGCGGCCGGTGATCTCCTCGGAGCGGCCCTCCGTGTAGACGTTGGCCGTGTCGATGAAGTTGACCCCGGCCTCGCCGGCATGGGCGACGATCCGGCCGGCATCGGCCTCGTCGGTCGGCCCGCCGAACATCATGGTGCCGAGGCAGATCGGCGAGACCGTGAGGCCGGAACGGCCGAGATGGCGGTACTGCATGGCGTGGTCCGTCTGGTGGGCGCGGCCCGATCTATCTCCGCCGGGGATGAGCCGCGTCAACCGCGCCGCCGCGTAACCGCCCGGCGCGGCGCGGCGAACTGCCCCTGCGAGGGGACCGGATCGCTCCCGGACCGTTCCCCTTCCCGCCGCCCCCGTGCCGAGCCCGATGACGAACACCGCAAACCCGGCCCCGCCGCGCACCGCCCCCGGCTCCCGGCCCGCGCTCCGGTCCTGGCCCTGGCTCGACCGGGCGGGCCGCCTGTCCTGGCTGAAGCTCGCGATCTTCCTCGCCTGCCTCGCGCCGGCCTGCGAGCTGGCCGCCGCCTACCGGCTCGACGCGCTGGGCGCCAAGCCCGTCACCGCCCTGATCCACGGCACCGGCGAATGGGCGATGCGGTTCCTCCTGGCGAGCCTCGCCATCTCGCCCCTGCGCCGCATCGCCGACTGGCCGCGGCTGATCCTGGTGCGGCGGATGCTCGGGGTGACGGCGATGGCCTACGCCCTCGCCCACCTCGCCCTCTACGTCGCCGACCAGAACTTCGACCTCGTGAAGGTGGTCTCGGAGATCGCCCTGCGGATCTACCTGACCATCGGCTTCGTCGCCCTCGCCGGGCTGATCGCCCTGGGCGCCACCTCGACGGACCGGGCGATCCGCGCCATGGGGCCGAACTGGCACCGCCTGCACCGGCTCGCCTACACGATCACGGTGCTGGGGCTCGTCCACTACTTCCTGCAGGCGAAGATCGACGTCTCCGCGCCGGTCTTCTGGACGGGCGTGTTCCTGCTGCTGATGGGCTGGCGCATCATGCGGCGCGTCCACGCGCCCGAGCGCCCCTGGGCGCTGCTCCTATTGGCGCTGTGCGCCGCCCTGCTGACGGCGGCGCTCGAGGCGGCGTGGTACGGGCTCGCCAGCGGCGTCCCGGCCGACCTCGTCCTCTCGGCCAACCTCGATTTGTCGGGCCCGATCCGGCCGGCCTGGTGGGTCCTGGCCGTGGGCCTCGCCCTGCCGGCCGCAGCCCTGGTCCGGGACCTGCGGGGGCGGGGGACCTCCGCCCGCCGGGCACCCGCCCGGCAGGCCCCGCGGACGGCCGCCCCCCTGGCGCCCGAGGTGTGAGGCCGCGCTTGTCGGCGGGGTCGCGATGCCGCAGAACCCGCCCGGTCGCCCGCCCTCCCCGCGGGACGATTGCGGAGTTTTTCGGATGACGCGCGGCCCGCTGCTTCTCCTCGCCCTCATCCTGTCGCCTGCGGCGGCGCTCGCGGCGCCCCCCGCCAAGCCGGCGGCGCCCACCCCGGCCAAGCCCGCCGCGGCGGCGCCGACCCCGGCCGCCGCCTCCTGCACCGCCCCGGTCCCCCCGGCGACGGGGGAGCGGCCCCAGAAGCCGTCCCTGCCGCCGAAGCCCGCCTGCCTCGACACCAAGGAAGGCTGCCCCGGCTGGGAGGCCTACAGCTACAACGACGCGGCCAAGACCTTCAACGCCCAGGCCCAGGCCTTCCGCCCCCTGGCCGAGGCCTACCTTCAGAAACTCAACGCCTACGTGAAGGCGAGCTCGGCCTACGCCCAGTGCGAGGCCGAAGCCATGCAGCGCTAGCCCCGGCCGCGCCGGGGCCCGGGCCGGCGGTCAGATCCGCGCGGGGGCCTTCTTGAGGGCGGCGGCGAAGGCCTTGAGCTGGCGGTTCAGGTCGGCCAGCTCGTTGAGGGCGATGGTCTTGTGCCCATCGCGAACCGCCCGCTCGATATCCTCGACCTGCGAGGCGACGAGGCGGCGGAGCGCGGTGGCGACTTGTTCACGGGTCATCGATCGAGCGACTTCGCGGGCTTCTCGGAGGACGGCCGGACGGGCGGCCGGGCACCGGACGGTGATAGGCCGGTAGGCTTAACCCTTCGTGTCCCGCCGGGCCGCGGCCCCGGTTTGCCCCCGCGCCCGGGCGCCCCAGATGCGGGGGGCCGACCCGATCCGTCCCGACCACAGGAAACCACCATGGCCGCCATGAACCGCCGCATCGTCCTGGCCGCCCGTCCGCACGGCGAGCCGAAGCCCGCAGATTTCCGCCTGGAGGAGGTGCCCGTCCCGACGCCGGGCCCCGGCCAGGTCCTGCTGCGGACGAAGTGGCTCTCCCTCGACCCCTACATGCGCGGCCGGATGAGCGCGGCGAAATCCTACGCCGCGCCGGTGGAGATCGGGGCGCCGATCACCGCCGAGACGGTGGGCGAGGTGGTGGCCTCGAACAACCCGGATTACCGGGTCGGGGAGCTGCTGACGGCCTTCGCCGGCTGGCAGGACTACGCCGTCACGGACGGCAAGGGATCCCGCCGGGTGGACCCCGGCGCGGCGGCACCCTCGACGGCGCTCGGCATCCTCGGCATGCCGGGGATGACCGCCTATACCGGCCTCCTGAACATCGGCCGGCCCAAGCCCGGCGAGACCGTCGTGGTCGCCGCGGCGGCGGGGCCGGTCGGCTCCCTGGTCGGGCAGATCGCCCGGCTGAAGGGCGCCAGGGCGGTGGGGATCGCGGGCGGGGCCGACAAGGGCCGCTACCTGACCGAGGAACTCGGCTTCGATGCCGCCGTCGATCACCGCGCCCCGGACTTCCCCGAGGCCCTGGCCCGGGCCTGCCCACAGGGCATCGACGTCTATTTTGAAAATGTCGGCGGGGCGGTGTTCGACGCGGTGCTGCCGCTGCTGAACGATTTCGCCCGCCTGCCGGTCTGCGGCCTCGTCTCGGCCTACAACGCCACCGAGGTGCCCCCCGGCCCCGACCAGCGCCCGGCGCTGATGCGCATGGTGCTCACCAAGCGCCTGCACATCCAGGGCTTCATCGTGTGGGACTTCGCCTCCCAGGCGGAGGACTTCCGCCGGGACGTCGGCGCGTGGTTGCAGGAGGGCCGCGTGCGCTACCGCGAGGACGTGGTCGAGGGGCTGGAGAACGCCCCCGAGGCCTTCATCGGGATGCTCAAGGGCCGCAACTTCGGCAAGCTCGTGGTGCGCGTCGCCCCCTGACGGGGTGGCCCGGCCTTCAGCGCGACCGCGGCGGGGGGACCGCGGCACTGGTTTCGTCTCCGCAACGCGGCCGGGGCGCGATCTTTTTCGCCCCGGCGGATGGCACGCGAAAGCATTCTTCGCCCCGCCACCCGTCATTTTGAGTTCAATCGAACATTTTCATCGCGTCTCCCGGCGGACGGCGCAGCGTTTTCCTTTATCTCCCGCCGATGCGGAAAGATCGTCTGGCGCAGCCGCGATCTTTGAAAGAGCATTTTATTGACCCGCGGGCGACCCGGCGCCACCCTTTAGGGCAACAACTTGGACCGGTGACACCGGGTGTGGGCCGAACCGTTCGGCCTGCGCGCCTCCCGCCGGCCAGACCCACCGGAAAGACCCCGCGATGACCCGTCCGAGACTCGTCGGCCTGAGTGCGAACGTCCAGCGTCCGTCCAAGACGCGCACCCTCGTCGAGACGATCGTCCGGGAGGCAGGGGCGCGCGGCGCGGTCGAGGCGCGGGTGTTCGACTTCGTGGATGCCGGCCCCGGCCTCGGCGCCGCCTGGACCCGGGACCAGCTTCCCCTGCCGGCCCGCCGGCTGATCGAGGCCATCGAGGCGGCGGACGGCCTCGTCGTCGGCTCGCCGGTCTACAAGGGCAGCTACACGGGGCTGTTCAAGCACCTGTTCGACCTCGTCGATCCCCAGGCCCTGGCCGGCAAGCCCGTCGCCATCGCCGCGACGGGGGGCGGCCCACGCCACGCCCTGGTGGTGGAGCATTCCTTCCGGCCGCTGTTCGGGTTCTTCGGCGCCCTCCAGGTCCCCGTGAGCGTCTACGCCTCGGACGCCGAGTTCACGGACGGCGCCCTGACCGACGGGGGCGTGCGCGAGCGGGCGGCCCTGGCCGGCGGCTTCCTCGCCGACCTCCTGGCCCACCGGGCGAGCACCGCGGCACCGGCCGCCCTCGCAGCGGCCCGGTGATCGGGACGATGCTGCACCGACGCACGCTCCTGGCCGGGCTCGCCGCGCTGCCGGCCCTGCACGCCGCCCGCGCCGCCGGGGCGGACACCCTGCGCATCGGCTACCAGAAGAACGGCATCCTCGTCGTCGCCAAGCAGCAGCGCGCGATCGAGGCCGCCCTGGATCCCCTCGGCCATCAGGTCACCTGGGTGGAGTTCTCCTTCGGGCCGCCGCTGCTCGAAGCCCTCTCCCTCGGCGGGATCGATTTCGGCCAGACCGGGGACGCGCCGCCGATCTTCGCGCAGGCGGCGAAATCGCCCCTCGTCTACGCCGCCGCGCAGGAAGCGGGGGGCTCCGGCTCCGGCATCCTGCTGCCGAAGGGCTCGCCCATCCGGTCCCTCGCGGACTTGAGGGGCAAGCGCGTCGCCTTCGCCAAGGCGTCGAGCGCCCACAACCTCACCGTGGCGGCCCTGGAGAAGGCGGGGCTGACCTATGCGGAGATCGAGCCGGTGACCCTCGCCCCGGCCGACGCGGCCGCCGCCTTCGCCCGGGGCAGCATCGACGCCTGGACGATCTGGGACCCCTACTTCGCCATCGCGGAGGCCGGCGACGGCGTGCGCGTCCTCGCGACCGCCAACGACATCGCCCGGCAGAACAACTTCTTCCTCGCGAGCCGGGCGCTCGCCGAGCAGAAGGCCGCCGTGCTCTCCGCGGCGATCGGGGCGCTGGGCCACGTGGCGCAATGGTGCACGCAGAACCGGGGCGAGGTGGCGGCGCTGCTGTCTCAGGGCACCGGCGTGCCGCTCGCCGCCACGCGGCGGGCGGTCGACCGGACCGATTACGTGATCGGCCCGATGAACCCCGGCGTCGTCGCCGCCCAACAGGCGATCGCCGACCGCTTCCACTCCCTCAAGCTCATTCCCCGCCCGATCCGCGTCGCGGATGCGGTCTGGACGGCCCCCGACCGCAACGGCTGACCGACGATGACCGATCGACCCCCCCGCACCCTGGCCTCGCCCTTCCCGGCCCATGCCGGCCCGAGCCGTCGCCTCCTCATGGCCGGCGGCCTCGGGCTCGCGGCGGCGGCGGCCCTGCGCCCGGCCCGCGCCGCAGGAAGCACCCTGCGCATCGGCTACCAGAAGTACGGATCGCTCGTGCTCCTCAAGGGGCGCGGCACCCTGGAGCGCGCCCTCCAGCCCCTGGGCGTGGCGGTGGAATGGTCGGAGTTCCCCTCCGGCCCGCCGCTGATGGAGGCGCTGAACGCCGGGGCGATCGATTTCGGCTCGGCCGGCGAGGCGCCGCCGATCTTCGCCCAGGCGGCGAGCCCGGAGCTGCGCTACGTCGCCGCCGAGCCGCCCGCCCCCCGGGGCGAGGCGATCCTGGTGCCCAAGGACAGCCCCGTCCGCACCGTCGCCGACCTGCGCGGCCGGACCATCGCCCTCAACAAGGGCTCGAACGTCCACTTCCTGCTGGTGCGCGCCCTGGAGCAGGCCGGCGTCCCCTACGACGGGGTGAAGCTCGCCTTCCTCGCCCCGGCGGACGCCAACGCCGCCTTCGTGCGCGGCGCCGTCGATGCCTGGGCGATCTGGGACCCTTACCTCGCCGCCGCCGAGCGTTCCACGGGGGCGCGGGTGCTGGCGGACGGCCAGGGGCTCGCGCCCAACCGCCAGTTCTACTTCTCGCGCCGGGGCTTCACCGACCCCCATCCCGAGATCGTCTCGGCCGTGCTGAAGGCCATCGGCGAGGTCGATGCCTGGGCCGCCGGCCATGCCGAGACGGTGGCGGCCGAGCTCGCCCCGACGGTCGGCATCCCGGCGCCGATCCTCGGCGTGGCGCTCGGGCGCCTCTCCTACGGGGTGGCGCCCCTGGACGCCGCCACGGTGGCCGACCAGCAGCGGGTCGCCGACGCGTTCCGCAGCCTCGGCCTCCTGCCCAAGCCCCTGCGCGTGGCCGACGCGGTCTGGGCCGACCCCAAGCGACAGGCGGACAATCGATGACCCTCTCCCTTTCGCGGGCACGGCACGCCACGGTCCCCTGGCTCCTGCCGGCGGCGATCCTCGTCGGATGGCAGGCCGCGGTCTCGGCCGGCCTCATCTCGAGCCGCGTGATGCCGGCCCCCCTCGACGTGGTCCGCGCCGGCTGGGAGGCCGGGCGGACGGGCGAGCTCTGGACCAACCTCGGCGTCAGCACCCTGCGGGCGCTGGCGGGCTTCGCCGTCGGCGGCGGCATCGGGTTCGTCCTGGGCCTCGCCAACGGGCTGTCGCGCCTGTCGGAGCGGCTCACGGACACCTCCGTGCAGATGGTGCGCAACGTGCCCCACCTGTCGCTGATCCCCCTGGTGATCCTGTGGTTCGGCATCGGCGAGGAGGCGAAGCTGTTCCTCGTCGCGCTCGGGGTGTTCTTCCCGATCTACGCCAACACCCTGCACGGCATCCGCTCGGTGGATCCGGCCCTGGTGGAGATGGGCCGGGTCTACGGCATGTCCCGGGCGGAGCTGTTCCGCCGGGTCGTCCTGCCCGGCGCCCTGCCCTCGATCTTCGTCGGCCTGCGCTACGCGCTCGGCATCATGTGGCTCACGCTCATCGTCGCCGAGACGATCTCCGCCTCCTCCGGGCTCGGCTACATGGCGATGCAGGCGCGCGAGTTCATGCTCGTCGACGTCGTGGTGCTGGCGATCCTCATCTACGCCCTGCTCGGCAAGCTCGCCGACACCTTCACCCGGGCGCTCGAACGGAGCTGCCTGTCCTGGAACCCCGCCTACAGGAGCGCCTGATGCTCGACACCCTGAGCCGGGACGCCCCCGCGCCCCTCGACGCGCCCCCCCGGGAGCCGGTCGCGCCGGCCCGCCGCCAGCCCGCCCACGGCCTCGCCGTCACCGTGCACGACCTGCACAAGAGCTTCGACGGGCACCCCGTCATCACCGGGCTCGACCTGTTCCTGCCGGCCGGCGGCTTCACGGCCATCGTCGGCCGCTCCGGCTGCGGCAAGAGCACCCTCCTGCGGACGATCCTCGGCCTGGAGACGCCCACCGCCGGGCGGGTCCAGGTGGAGGCCGGGGCGGCCACCTCGCCCCGGGCGGCGCCGTCCCAGCGGATCATGTTCCAGGAGCCGCGCCTGCTGCCCTGGGCGAGCGTGCTCGACAACGTGGCGGTGGGCCTGACCGGGCTCGGCACCCGCGCCGAGCGCCGGGACCGGGCCCAGGCGGCGCTGGCCGAGGTGGGGCTGGCGGACAAGGCCGGCCAATGGCCCGCGACCCTCTCCGGCGGCCAGCGCCAGCGCGTCGCCCTGGCCCGCGCCCTGGTGAGCGGGCCGGGCCTGCTCGCCCTCGACGAGCCGCTGGGCGCCCTCGACGCCCTGACGCGCATCGGCATGCAGGAGCTGATCGAGCGCATCTGGCAGGCGCAGGGCTTCACCGCCCTCCTCGTCACCCATGACGTGAGCGAGGCGGTGGCGCTGGCCGACCGCATCCTCGTCATGGAGGGCGGACGCATCGCCCTCGACCTGCGGGTCGACGTGCCCCGGCCGCGCCGCCGGGGCGAGCCCGACCTCGCGCGCCTGGAAGGGCGCATCCTCGACCACCTGCTCGGCACGCCCCAGGCGGCCTGACGCACGAAGGACCACACCATGACCGCATCGCAAGACGGGCGCGCCGACGTCCTCTGGTTCCTGCCGACCCACGGCGACGGGCGCTACCTCGGGGCGTCGGAGGGTGCGCGGGAGGTGTCGCTGCCCTACCTCCGGCAGATCGCGCAGGGCGCCGACGAACTCGGCTATTTCGGCGTGCTGCTGCCGACCGGCCGATCCTGCGAGGATTCCTGGGTGATCGCCTCGGCGCTGGCCCCCCTGACGCGGGACCTGCGCTTCCTCGTGGCGGTCCGGCCCGGCCTCCAGGAGCCCTCCGTCGCGGCGCGCATGGCGGCGACCCTCGACCGGATCTCCAACGGGCGGCTGCTCATCAACGTCGTCACCGGGGGCGATCCGGTGGAGCTGGCCGGCGACGGCGTGTTCCTCTCCCATGGCGAGCGCTACGCGGTCACGGACGAGTTCCTGCACATCTGGCGCGGCCTCATGGGCGGCGAGACCGTGAACTTCGAGGGCAAGCATCTGCGGGTGGAGAACGGCCGGGTGATCTTCCCGCCCGTGCAGAAGCCCTACCCGCCGCTCTATTTCGGCGGCTCGTCGCCCGCCGGCATGGCGGTCGCGGCCGAGCATTGCGACGTCTACCTCACCTGGGGCGAGCCCCCGGCCCAGGTCGCGGAGAAGATCGCCGCCGCCCGGGAGGCCGCCGCGGCCAAGGGCAAGACCTTCTCCTACGGCATCCGCCTGCACGTCATCGTCCGCGAGACCGAGGCCGAGGCCTGGGACGCGGCCGAGCGCCTGATCTCCCGCGTGGACGACGCCACCATCGCCAAGGCGCAGGAGACCCTGAAGCGCCAGGATTCCGTCGGCCAGCGCCGGATGATGGCGCTCCACGGGGGCAGCCGCGACAACCTCGTCGTCTCCCCGAACCTCTGGGCCGGCGTCGGGCTGGTGCGCGGCGGGGCGGGCACGGCCCTCGTCGGCTCGGCCGACCAGGTCGCCGACCGGATGAAGGAGTACATCGACATCAGCATCGACCGGTTCATCCTCTCCGGCTACCCGCACCTGGAGGAAGCCTACCGCTTCGCGGAGCTGGTCTTCCCCAAGCTCCCCCTGCGCGCCACCACCGGGCGGACCGGGGGGCGGGCCCGCAACGACGGGCCGTTCGGCGAGATCATCGCCAACGACCTCGTGCCGCAGCGGCAGGTCTCGGCGAGCTGACCTGCGCCGCCGGGGCGCGGTGGCATTCGGCCCGCCCCGGCGTTATCTGAAGGTGGCCGCCGCGCCGCCCGGATGCCGCCCGTGATCTCCACCCCCCTCGCCGTCCTCGCCTCCGGCGTGATGCTGGCCTTCGTGGCCGCCGGCACGGGCGCGATCATGCTGCAGCAGGGCTCCTCCTTCAGCCACCCCCGGCGGGTCGGCGGCCCGTTCACCCTCGCCGACCTCGACGGCAAGCCGGTCACCGAGGCGGACCTGAAGGGCAAGCCCACGGCCCTGTTCTTCGGCTTCACCCGGTGTCCGGAGGTCTGCCCCACCACCCTCACGACGCTCTCGGGCGCCCTGGAGCGGATGGGCAAGGACGGCGACCGGCTGAACGTCGTGTTCGTCACCCTCGACCCGGCCCGCGACACGCCGGACACCCTGCGCGACTACCTCACCGCCTTCGACCCGCGCATCCGCGCCCTGGTCGGCACGCCGGAGGAGGCCGCCCGGATGGCCGACCTCTACCACGTCCATGTCCGCCGCATCCCCACCAGGGACGGCGACTACACCCTGGAGCACACGGCCGCCGTCGAGCTCTTCGACCGGGACGGGAAGGTGGTGGGTGAGATCGGCTACAACGAGGAGGCCAAGATCGCCCTCGCCAAGCTGATCACCCTGGCCTTCCCCGGCCAGTGCCACCCCGGCGGCGGGGTGAGCCTCTGGGACGGGGCGGCGGACGGGACCTGCAAGGCGTCGTGATCGCGCCTCCGAACCCGCCGCCGTCACCGTAAGGGCAGCGAAGCGACCCAGGGTCGCGCCGCGCCGCCATGCGTCGCGCCCCTGGATGATGTCACGTCGTGCGCCCTGACGATGCGGCCCGGAGGGACCGCGTCCCCGGCCCTCAGAACGCCAGCCGCATCCCCCCCGTGAAGGTGCGCGGCGCGCCGGCATAGACGGAGCCCGTGGTGGTCGCGAGGACGGCCGCCCCGTTCTGGAACCCGGTGGTGGCGCTGATCGTGTTGGCGAGGTTCTGCGCCGAGGCGACGTAGACCGTGTCGAACAGGTTGCGCACCTCGAAATACAGGTTCAGCCGCTTGGCGTAGCCGCCCGTCAGGGCGGTGTCATAGTGGATGTTGGCGTTGACGACCGCGTAGCCCGGCGCCTTCAGCAGGTTGGCGTTGTCGATCGCGAAGTCGTCCTGGAACACCGTCTCCACGAAGGCGCCGAGGCCGGCCAGGGGCCCCACCGGCACGTCGTAGCCGACCCGGGCGAGGAGCTGGTTCGCCGGCACGCCGGGGATGCGGTTGCCGGCTCGGTCGAAGGTCCGGGCGAGGTTGCCGGCGCTGATCTGCTCCACGTACTTCGTGTAGATCTGGTCGGTGAAGCCGTAGGCCGCCGTCGCCCGCCAGCCGGGGGCGAAGTCGTAGGTCGCGCCGAACTCGATGCCGCGGTGCTCGGAGGCCGGGGCGTTGAAGGTGTAGGCGAGAAGCCCCGCCCCGGGGGATTGCGAGACCAGCTCGTTGCGGAAGAACTCGTAGTACCCGGTGAGGCTCACCGAGACGCCCGGCAGGGGTGTCCAGTCGGCGCCGAGGTCGAAGCCCAGGTTCTCCTGCGTCTTCAACTGCGTGTTGTTGCCGGGCAGGCCGGCGGGGGTGATGAACAGGTTCGAGGCGGCCGGCGTGGTGTAACCGGTCGCCGCGCGGGCACGGATCTGCCACGCCTCGCTCGCCCTGTAGACCAGCGCGAGTTCGGGCGCCGTGTTCAGGAAGCTGCGGTCGGTGTCGGCCAGCGACCGCGTGGTCCCCGCCGCCGTGGTCGTGAAGGCGATGTTGCGGCCGGTGATGCGGGTCGACTCGGCGCTGATGCCGGCCACCGCCGTCCAGCGGTCGGTGAGCGCCACCTCGACCCGCGCCCGCCCGCCGAGGTTGTCCTGCACGGCGCTCTGGTCGCCGATCAGCGCCCCGAGCCGCGGGCCGCCATAGGGCGCCCGGTTGTAGGTGCTGATGTGGTTGTCGATGGTGTTGTAGGCGAGCGCCACGTAGCCCACCGCCGGTAGGCCGAACAGGTCGCCCTGCCGGGTCAGGTCGGTGAGGAAGTTCCACGATGGGTACGAGCCCCGCGAGGAGGTGGTGTAGAACGGCTGGTTGAAGTTGCGCTCGTCGAACACGAGCTGCGTGCGCCAGGTGGTGAAGGCGTCGAAATCGTGCTCGTAGCGCAGGCCGACGACGGTGCGGCGGTCGTTGCGCTGGAGCGAGGCCTCGCTCGCCGTCACCGGCACGGTCCGCCCGAAGGCGCCGTTCACGAAGTAATTGTAGGTGGTGCACCCCGCCGCCGCCGTCAGCGCCGAGGCGCAGCCCCGCTGGTAGGGGTTGATGCCGTACTGCGCCAGGGACGAGCGGGCCGCGAGGTTGGCGTGGAGGTCGTTGTTGATGACCTTCAAGGTGAAGCGGTTGTCGGGGGTCGGGGTGTAGCTCGCCAGCAGGTTGACGGTCTGCGTGTCGTAGGACGCGTGGTCCTGGTAGCCGTCGCCGCGCACGTCGCTGGCGAACAGGCTGATCTCGAACGGCCCGCTCACTCCGCCCACGGTGAAGTAGTGCGACAGGTAGCCGAACGAGCCCGCATCGACGCCGACCTCGTAGCCGTCGATCTCCCGCCCGGTGCGGGTGCGGAAGGCGATGGCGCCCCCGGTGGCGTAGTTGCCGAACAGGGCCGATTGCGGCCCCCGGAACACGTCGATCCGGCTGTAGGCGCGGGGATCGGTGAGGTCGAACCGGGAGGCGCCGTCGGGCTGGGTGAGGATGAACCCGTCCTCCAGCACCACCAAGTTCTTGATGACGCCGGTGGAGCGGGCGTTGTTGCCGCGGATCGAGACGATGACGTCCCGGGCGCCGTTGCCCTGCCGCACGGTGACGCCGGGGCTGTTGATCAGCACCGAGCCGATGCTCGTCGCCGGGCGGTCGGCGATGGTGTTCTGGCGGTCGATCTCGGTGACGACCTGGCCCACGGGGCGGTCGATCACCAGCGAGGCGCTGTTGGGCGGGGCGGCGACGCCGAAGGCGCGCGGGGCGCCCGGCACCGGGCCGCCCTCGCCGGTGACGGAGAGTTCCCCGAGGGTGACGGCCTCCTGGGCCCGCGCGCCGACGAGGGGAGCCCCGGCGAAGAGCGCGGCGAGGAGGAGCGGCGCGGTGGCCCCCCTGCGCCCCCGGGCGCGGCGCAGGGCGCGGCCCACGGCGAGGTCGAGGCCGAGCATGGCCAGGATCGCGAGGCCGGTGAGGGGAAACAGCGCGCCGAGCCCGGCGACGAGGGCCGTGACCACCGCCACGACCCCCCGGTCCCGCGGCCAGGGCGGCACGCCGACCCCGCCCCTGGGCCGGCGCTTCCACCACATCGCCCCCGCCGTGGCGGAGAGCAGGAGGGTGGCGAGGCAGAAGGCCAGCATCACGAGCTGGTTCCCCCGGCCCCAATATTGGCCGAGATGGAGGGACACCCCGGTCTGGACCAGTCGTCCCACCGGTCCGAGGTCGCTGAACCGCACATCGACCAGGGGCTGGCCCGTGTACTGGTCGAGGGAGACGATGCGCTGGTGGGCGATGTCCTTCGGATAGACCGCCGCCGCGTAGACGCCCTCCGGCCCGACCGGGAGCGTCAGGGTGTAGCCCCGCGGCATCCCGAGGCGGGCGAGGGAGGCCGCCGCCTCATCGATGCCGATCGGCCTCCCCCCCGAGCCGGAGCGTGGCAGGGGGGCGGTCTGCATGGTCCACCCGGTGGCGTCGAGCACCTGACCCATCGGCACGGTGGAGACCGGCTTGTTCGCCCAGAGGATGGCGGGCTGGCCGAGGCCGGCGGCGTTCGACCAGTTGCGCAGCTGCTCGCCCCACCAGATCGACCAGGGCAGGCCCGTCAGCGCCAGGAACAGCAGGCCGCCGCCGGCCACGAAGCCGGTCACCGCATGGAGGTCGCGCCACCAGACCCGGCGCCGCGGCGTCCCGCGGAGGGTGACGACCCCGCCCTCCTGCCCCCGCGGCCACCACAGATAGGTGCCGGTGATCACGAGGATGATCGCGAAGCCGGCCACGATCTCGATGATCCCGTTCGCCACCGGCCCGAAATAGGCGAGGCTGTGCAGGCGCCGGACCAGCATAGCGAACTCGCCGTCCCGGTCGACGGTGTCGAGGACGGTGCCGTCCGCGGGGTCGAGGTAGACGACGCGCTGCCGGAGCCCCTCGGCGAGGGTCACCGTGGCCGAGGCGTCGGGCTGGGCCGGGTCGGTGTAGCTGAGCGGGGTGCCGCCGGGCACGGCCTGCATCGCCTCGAAGATCAGCCGGTCCGGCCCCAGGGGGCGGGCCGCGGGGACGACCGTGGTGCGGCCCGCGAACACGGTGGCGTTGATCTCGTCCTTGAACAGGTAGAGCGCCCCCGTCGCGGAGAGCGTCATCAGGAAGGGCAGGCAGAGCAGGCCGGCGTAGAAATGCCAGCGCCAGACGGCGCGATACACGGCCTCGCGCGAGGCGCGGGCGGGCTGCGCGACGCCGAGGGGGCGGGCGCTGCCGGAAAGCGAGAGCGACATGATGGGGTCCGGAATCTGAGCGATCGATGGGCGGATCGGTTCAGACGGCGGGCGGACCTCGGGAGCTGACGGCGCCGCGGTCGGGCGGGCCGCGGACGGGGGGCCTCTCCGCGGGGCGCCAGACCTGCGCCACGGCCCGGCGCCAGGGCACGGCCACCGCGACGGGGGCGGGGACCGGGGCGGCGAGCGGCTGGGCGAGGTGGGCGGCGAGGCAACAGAGCTGCTGCGGGCAGGGCGTGCCGTCGTCGGCGGGCGCCCCGTCATGGGCCGCGCAGATCACCCCGTCGCCGGGGAGCGACACGGGGGGCTGGAGCGAGACGAGGAAGACCTGAAGCAGCAGGGCGTAGAGCGCGGCCACGGCGATGACCGCGCGGCTTCGAGCCGATCGGTCCGAGGGCCTGCGCATTCCGCTGTCTTGGCGGGCGATCGAGCCGCCGTCAACACGACTCAGGCCACAGTGAGACGGAACTCCGTCACCGCCTCGAACGCCTCGCCGGGGCGGAGCACCGCGGAGGGGAAGGAGGGGATGTTGGGGGCGTTCGGGAAGCGTTGGGTCTCGAAGCACACCGCGTCGCCCGAGCGGTAGATGCGCCCGGACGGCCCGACCAGCGTGCCGTCGAGGTTGTTGCCCGTGTAGAGCTGCAGCGCGGGTGACGTGGTCCACACCGCGAGGCGCCGGCCGCTGGCCGGATCGTGGCAGGCGGCGGCGCGGCGCAGCGTGTCGGCCTGGCCGCGCAGAACGAAGGAGTGGTCGTAGCCCTTCGCGAAGACGATCTGCGGATCCCCCACCCGGATGCGCTCGCCGAGCGCCCGCTCCGTGCGGAAATCGAGGGGCGTGCCGGCGACGGGGCGGATCTCCCCGGTGGGCACCTGTTCCGGATCGGTGGGCGTGAAGGCATCCGCCTCGATCTGCACCCGGTGGCCGAGCACATCGCCCGCCCCCTCCCCCGCGAGGTTGAAATAGCTGTGGTTGGTCAGGTTCACGACCGTGGGCCGGTCGGTCCACGCCCGGTAGGCGATGCGCAACACGCCGTCCGCGGGCAGGCTGTAGTGGACTTGCACGCTGAGATTGCCGGGGAAGCCCTCCTCCCCGTCCGGTGACAGGCGGGACAGGCCCAGGCTCACCTCGTCGGCGTGGTCCACCCGCCAGAGATGCAGCCCGAAATTGCGTTTCCCCCCGTGCAGCGTGTTGCCGCCGTCGTTGGTGGGCAGGTGATAGGTGCGCCCGTCCAGGCTGAAGCGCCCGCCCGCGATGCGGTTGGCGTAGCGCCCGACCACCGCACCGAAGCTCGGGCTGACGGTCTCGTAGCCCTTCAGGTCCGGAAGGCCGAGGACGACGTTGGCGATCCGGCCGTCGCGGTCGGGGCACTCGATGCCCGTGACGACGGCCCCGAAATCGATGATCCGCACCCGCAGCGTGCCGCGGGCGAGGGTGTGGCGCCGGACCTCGTGGCCGTCCGCTGTCCGTCCGAACGTGTCGCCCGCCATCGCCGCCCCGCATCCCGGACATGCGCCGCATCTGGCGCCCGGCGGCGGGGGATCAAGCGCTCAGCGCTTCCACACGCCGAGGCGCTCACTGCGGGCATGGTCCTCGGCGGCCACCAGCTCGGGGCTCGCCTCGGGCGAGGCGCGGCCGCCGCCGTTGTAGAGCACCACCTCGGACAGGTCGCGCCCATCGACGAGGCAGTTCATGTTCTCGCTGCCGGGGGCGGGCAGGCACGTCACCGTCCGGCCGGAGATGTAGCGGGCCAGCTCGTCGGCCTGCCCGCCGCGCACCCATTCGACGCCGAACAGGTGCACGAGCTTGCCGCCGACCTTCAGGGTCGCGGTGTCGATCACCTGCACGATGCCGGTGACCGCGTTGGCGGGGGGCGGCGGCGCGTCCGCCTCGGGGTCGCCGCGGCCGTCCCCCTCGGGCGGGGGGGTCACGTTGTCGGGCACCGAGGGCGCCCGGGCCGCCTGGGGCGGTTCCGGCGCCGGGTTGGCCGGCACGGCGGGGCGCAGGGCCGGGGTGGAGGCGGGCGCCGGGGCGGTCTCGGGCGAGCGCGGCGCGTTCACGATCACCGCGAGGAGCACCATCGCCGCGGTGGCCGCCGCGGCGGTGCCGAGCCAGAACCGGCCGCGGTGCCCGTCGGCGTCGCCGATGGGGCCGAACCGCTCGCGGAGGCGCCCCGCGACGGGCGGCCCGGCGGGCGCCGTCAGGCCCCCGGAGGACGGCCCGGCCTCCCCGGCGGGGGGATCGTCGCGGCGCAGGCGGCCCCGCAGGGCCGTGAGGGCCCCGGCGGCCGAGCGGGCCAGCGCCCGGCCCTGGACCGAGGATTGCTCGGCCAGCGAGCGGGCGCGCTCCGATTGCGATCCGATGAAGCGCGCGGTGGCGGCCCGCACCTCCGAGGCCCCCGCCGAGAGGGCGGATTCCTGAGGGGCCGGGGGCTGGGCCTCCACGGCCTCGGCCGCGGGCTCGGGGGGCAGGAACAGGCCCGGATGCCGGGACCGCTGCTCGTCGATGAGGTCGCCGAGGGTGAAGGGGCGCGGCGTGCCCCCCTCCCCCGCCGGGTGCAGGCGCGGGGCGCCGTGCCGGTCGAGGATGCGGTAGCCGGGTTCGGCGGCCTGGGGCTCCACGGCGGCCTGGAGGATGAGCAGCAGCGTCCGCTCGGCCACCGGATGGGGGCGGGACCGGGCGATCTCCCGCCGCAACGTCTCGGCCAACCCCGCGCGATCCGGCGCGTCGAGCTGGGGATGCGCCGCCCCGGCCTCCTGTTCCGCCACCGCTGTGGAAGACGTCATCCGTCCCTACCCGACCTCTTCCGATCCCGCGAAGGCCTGGGCGCCCGACCGTCCGGCGCCCTGCCTTCGTCCCGTGCTCTAACCCCTGCCCGCCCCCGGCGCCAAGGTCTCGGCCCGCTCCTGGCCCCGGCCGTCCCGGTGCAGGACCCGGCCGCTCTCGGCCACGATGACGGGGCGCTGCCCGGCAAAGCTCACCTCCAGCACCAGTTCCGAGGCCCCCCGCGACACGGCGCCCCGCTGCGGGTTGGCGGCGCTGAAATCGACGATGGTCCGCACGATGCAGGACGTCCCGTCCGGGCTGCACTGGGTGCTGAAGGCCCGGGCCGCGTAGCGCCGCTCCGGCCAGCGGCGGACGAAACCACGCTTCTCGTCGAGCAGGGCCGCCAGCGTCGTCCTGCGGCCGTAGAACCGGACGCGGGTGCCGTAGAAGCGCGGCGCCGCGCCGACCATGGCCTCCCCCGGCGCCGAGACCACGGAGAGGTAGTCCATCGCGAGCGCCTGGGCCGCCTCCACCCGCCCCGCCGGGGCGGGCGCGGCCGTCGGGGCCACGGTGGGGCCCATGGCCGGCGTGTCGGCGAGGCGCGTCCGCGGCGCCCGGTGAGGCGGCTTCGGGACGGCGGCGACCCGCGCCCGGGCCTCGGCGCGGCCGGCCGCGCGGGCGCGCGGCGGCCGCGGGGCGGTGTCGGCGGCCTTCGTCGGCCGGTCGGCCGCCTGAACGTGCGCCTCGGCCGGGGCGGCGGGCTTGGGCGCCGCCGCCTCGGGGGGTGAGGATTTCGGCGGATCGACCCAGGCCCGCGGGTCGGCCGAGGCCGGCACGGCCAGAAGCGGCAGCACGAGCCCGAGGGCCGTGGCGAGGTGGCGGAGGGGGATGGGGGAGGCGCGCATGGGACCCGGTCGGACCGCGGCGGAGGGAGGGATGGCGGGGGAAAAACGCACCCGGGTGCCGCGAGGGTTCCGGGTCGATCTCAGGCATCGCAGGTGCCGGGCCGCGGCACCAGCTGCGAATTCCGGGGATGATGGGGTTGAGTTCGCACGTCTGTCGCCCAAGTGCGAAAAAACAACACCTGTGACCCCGACCGGCCCCGGAAGGATGCGAACGCGAATGACGGCACCTCAGGCGCGAGCGCTCCCATGCGTCGTCCCCACCCCCATCGCCCCGCGCCCGGCGCGGGCCGCCCGATGAGCGCCCCTCCCCGGCGCGCCCTGCTGAGCTGCAACCCCAAGGCCCGCAGCGGCGACTTCTCCCTGGACGAGGTCCGCGCCATCCTGCGCGCGGGCGGGATCGAGCCGGTCGATCCGCCGGAGGGGGCCGATCCCTGTGCCGCCATCCGCGCCCGGGCGAAGGATGTCGACCTCGTCATCCTCGGCGGGGGTGACGGCACCATGAACGCGGCGGCCGAGACGCTGGTCGAGAGCGGCCTGCCCCTCGCCATCCTGCCGCTCGGCACCGCCAACGACCTCGCCCGGTCCCTCGGCCTGCCGCTGGACCCCCTCGCCGCCGCCCGCTTCATCCCGACGGCGCAGCCGCAGGCGGTCGATCTCGGCTGGGTCAACGGCCACTACTACTTCAACGTCGCGAGCATCGGCTTCTCGGCCGAGCTCGCGGGCGAGCTGACCTCGGAGGCGAAGAAGCGCTGGGGCGTGTTCGGCTACGCGGTGGCCGCCGTGCGGGTGCTGCGCCGGGTGCGTCCGTTCGGCGTCACCATCGAGCACGACGGCAAGGTCGAGAAGGTCACGACCATCCAGGTCTCGGTGGGCAACGGCCGGCACTACGGCGGCGGCATGACGGTGGAGGAAGGGGCCGCCGTCGATGACGGCAAGCTCGATTTCTACAGCCTCGAGATCGCCCATTGGTGGCGTCTGCTCGCGCTCCTGCCGGCCCTGCGGCGGGGCACGCACGGCAAGGCCGCCGACGTCCGGGCCTTCAAGACGCAGGAAATCCGCCTCACCACCCGCAAGCCCCGCCCGGTGAACACCGACGGCGAACTGACGACGCACACCCCGGCCCACTTCAAGGTGATGCCCAAGATCCTGACGATCTACGCGCCGCCGCCCTCGGAACGGGCCGGCGCATCCGACCTCGCGCAACTCGGGAACCGCCTCCTCGGCACGAGCCCCCAGCGGAGCTGAAGACCGTGAACGACCTGATGCAGCTCGCCGCAGACCCGTCCGCCTGGGCGGCCCTCGCCACGCTCGTGGTGATGGAGGTGGTGCTGGGGATCGACAACCTGATCTTCATCTCGATCCTCACGAACAAGCTGCCGGCGGACAGTCAGGCGAGCGCGCGGCGGATCGGCATCGGCCTCGCCCTGGTGCTGCGGCTGGCGCTCCTCGGGGCGGTGGCCTTCATCGTCCACCTGACCGAGCCGGTCGTCCAGGTGCTGGGGAAGGGCTTCTCGTGGCGGGACATCATCCTCGTCGCCGGCGGCCTGTTCCTCCTGTGGAAGGCGACGAAGGAGATCCATCACACGGTCGATCCCGTTCCCGTCGCGTCAGGGGCCGGGGGAGCCTCCATCGGCTTCGCGGCGGCGATCGGGCAGATCCTGCTCCTCGACCTCGTGTTCTCGATCGATTCGATCATCACCGCCGTGGGCATGACCGAGCACGTGCCGATCATGATGATCGCCGTCGTGGCGGCGGTGACGGTGATGCTGGTGGCGGCCGACCCGCTCTCGGCCTTCATCGCCCGGAACCCCACCGTGGTGATGCTGGCGCTCGGCTTCCTCATCATGATCGGCATGACGCTGATCGCGGAGGGCTTCGGGGCCCACGTGCCGAAGGGCTACATCTATACCGCCATGGCCTTCTCGGCCGGGGTCGAGGGCCTCAACCTGCTCGCCCGGCGCAGGCGCCGGGCCAACCGGCCCGCCTGAGCGGACGGCAGGCCGCCTCCCGCATCCGTTTCCCCTGTCCCGGCTTTGGGGTAATCCTGGTTGCGGCAGGATGCGCGACACATGACCCAAAGCCCAGGGACGGCGAGAAAAATCGCCTACGATTTCGGCATGAACAACGGCGACGACGTCGCATATTACTTGCTGAAGGGCCACGACGTCGTCGCCGTCGAAGCGAATCCCACCCTGTGCCAGCACAGCCGGGCGCGTTTCGCGCGGGAGATCGACGAAGGACGCCTGACGATCATCAATGCCGTCGTGACGGACGCCGAATACCAGGACGAGGTTGACTTCTACATCCACAGGACGAACGACGTCCTGAGCCAGTTCCCCGCGCCGGCCCCCGAAGTGCGGGAACAGTTCGACCGCATCAGGCTGGCGAGCATCCCGGCGACCGTCATCGTCCGGAACCACGGCGAGCCGCACTACATCAAGATCGATCTCGAGGGCTTCGACCCGAACGTCCTGAGGAGCCTGTTCGGGGCGGGGATCAAGCCGCCCTTCATCTCGGCGGAGAGCCATTCCGTCGAGGTCTTCTCCCTGCTCTGCGCGCACGGCTACCGGTCGTTCAACCTCGTGGACGGCCTCTCCGTCCCGAAGGTCTACGCGAACGCCGAGATCGCGGGCGAAGCGGGCCCGGTCCGCCACGCCTTCCCCTGGCACTCGACCGGCCCCTACGGCGAGGATCTCCGCTCGCCCTGGCACGACGCGGAATCGTTCTTCTACCTGCTCGCCCGGAGGCGGCTCGGCTGGAAGGACGTCCACGCCAGCCTGGAGCCGATGCCGGGCACGGTGTCCGTGCGCAAGAACGGCTTTGCCGCGACCGGGACGCTCATGGGGTACCCGCGATCCGACGCGTGACCCCGCCCGCGCCGGGGTACGGGGCCGGGCGGGCCCGCGGGCGCTACCCCGCCGCCGCCCGTAGGGCCGCCGTCCGGGCCGTCTCCGCATGGCCGTAGAGGCCGCGGTGCTTCCCGTCGGGGGCGAGCCGGTCGGTGAGGCCGATCACCGTCTCGGCGGCGCCGAGCAGCAGGCCACCGCCCGGTGAGAGGCTGTTAGCGAACCGCGTCAGGATCTCGGACTTGGTCGGGGCGTCGAAGTAGATCAGCACGTTCCGGCAGAAGATGATGTCGAAGGTGCCGAGCCCCTCGAACCCGTGCAGCAGGTTGAACTGCCGGAACTCCACCATTGCCCGGAGGGAGGCGGCGATCTGCCACTGTTCGCCGATCTGGGTGAAGTACTTCAGCAGCCATTGCACCGGCAGGCCGCGCTGGACCTCGAACTGGCTGTAGAGCCCGAGCCTCGCCCGCTCGATCACCTCGCTGGAGATGTCGGTGGCGACGATATCGACCTGCCACCCCGCGAGGCGCGGGGCCGCCTCCTGCAGCAGCATGGCGAGGGAATAGGGCTCCTGGCCCGTCGAGGCCGCGGCGCACCAGATCCTGAGCCGCCGCCGGGCGGCGTTGCGCGCGATCGCCTCCGGCAGCACCACGTCCCGGAACAGGTCGAAGGGGATGCGGTCGCGGAAGAAGAAGGTCTCGTTGGTGGTCATCGCCTCGACGACCGCCCGCTCGATGGCGCCGTCGTGGCCGATCCTGAGGCTGCCGATCAGGTCCCTCAGGGTGGCGAAGGAGAAGCGTCGGCAGACCGGCGCGAGGCGGCTCTCCACGAGGTAGCGCTTCTCGGTGGTGAGGGCGAGGCCGGAGCGCTGCTTGAGGTAGGCGCGCAGAAACTCGAAATCGAGTTCGGTCATGCCGGTTGCCCCGTGAGCAGGACGCGCAGGGCCGGGCCGATCTCGGACAGGGGCAGGACGGCCTCGGCGAGGCCGGCGCGGGCCACGCTGCCCGGCATCCCCCAGACGGTGCTCGTGGCCTCGTCCTGCGCGAGGACCGGGCCGCCCGCCTCCACCAGGGCGCGGGCGCCGTTGGTGCCGTCCGAGCCCATGCCCGTCAGGATCACCGTGGCGGTGGCGGCGCCGAAGATCGCCGCCGCGTCCCGGAACAGCACGTCGACCGCCGGGCGGCAGAAGTTCACGGGGGGGCCGTCGCTGAGCTTGACGACCGGGCCGCCGGCCGCCGCCGCGAGGCCCATGTGGCGCCCGCCCGGGGCCACGTAGATCCGGCCCGGCTCCAGGCGCTCGTCCGCCTTGCCCTCGGCCGCGGGCAGGCCGACCCGGGCCGCGAGGTGTTCGGCGAACACCGCCGTGAAGACCGGCGGCATGTGCTGGACGATGAGCGTCGGCACCCGGCGCAGGGCGGCCGCGCCGATCCCCGCCAGGGCCTCGCCCACCGCCCTCGGGCCCCCGGTCGAGGAGCCGATCAGCAGCACGCGGGGCAGGCCCGTGGACCGGGCGCGCGGGCGCAGGGTGATGGGGGTGGCGGGCTTGGCCGCCGGGGCGGGCGCGAGGGATGCCGGCGTGGCGGCGTGCGAGGGAGCGGCGGGGCTGGCGGTGCGCCGGCCGCGGGCGCGGGCCGCGCCGAAGACCCGCACCCGCTCGATCAGGTCGGTGCGGAAGGCGTCCGAGGTGGTGACGCCGCGGTTGCTCTCGGGCTTGGCGATGTAGTCCACCGCGCCGAGGGCGAGGCAGCGCAGCGAGATGTCGGCGTTGCGGGTCGTGAGCGTCGACATCATCACGACCTGCAGGGTCGGGCTCGCCGCGAGCATCCGCGGCAGGGCCTCCGTGCCGTCGAGCTCCGGCATGTCGATGTCGAGGAGCACCACGTCCGGGTCGTGCCGGGACATCATCTCGAGGGCGATCCGGCCGTTCGAGGCGGTACCGACGAGCTGGAAGCCGGCCTCGGTGATCCAGCGGGCGACGAGGCCGCGCACCACCGCCGAATCGTCGGCGATCAACACACGCACGGGGGTGCTCGGCGGCGAAACGGGCATGCGCGGCGAGACCGCCGCAGGACTGGACAGCATGACCGGTTCCCTCTCCCCTCGGCGGATGGGGCCCGGGGGGCGGTCGCCCGCCACCTCAGGTCCGGCATCGCTCGAACATCAAAGTCTAGTTTCGATTGATTAAGAAATGTCCGTCGATGCCCTGATCGAGAGACCGACCTGTTCGAGCTTTGCAGTCAATATGTCGCGATCGAACGGCTTCATGATGTATTCGTCCGCCCCGCCCCGGAGGGCCCGGGCGATGGCGCCGACATCGTTCTCCGTGGTGCAGAACACGACCTTGGGCCGGCGGCCGGCCTCGCTCTGCCGCAGCTCCTGCAGGAAGGCGTAGCCGTCCCTGTTCGGCATGTTCCAGTCGAGGAGGATCAGGTCCGGCATGGACTCGGCGCAGAGGCCGAGGGCGGTGTCCCCGTCCTCCGCCTCGATCACGGCGTAGCCGATATCCTCGATGATCCGGCGGGCGACCTTCCGGATCACCGCGGAATCGTCGACCACGAGGCAGGTCGTCTCGCGCTGGCTCATCGTCCCGCCCCTCAGGCCGCTTCGGCGCCGCGGGCGCCCTTCGAGCCGAAATCGAGCAGCGCATCGACATCGAGGATGACGAGCAGGCGCCCTTCGAGCCGGTGGACGCAGATCGTCAGGTCGCGCCAGCGCGCGTCGAGGTTGATCGGCACGCTCTCCTTCGTGTCGGCGCCGAGCTTGAGCACCTCGCCGACCCCGTCCACGATCAGGGCGAAGGTTTCGCCGCCCTGCTCCAGGCCGATGGCCATGCCGCGCCCGTCCGCGCCGCCCTGGGCGGCCTCGTCCCGGGTCGCCGCGGGGGCCATCCCGAGCCGGCGGCGCAGGCACAGGGCCGTCACGACCCGCCCGCGCAGGTTCAGGAGCCCGACGATCTCCGGCGGGGCCAGGGGAACCGGCGTGACGCCGGAGGGGACGAACACATCGTGCACCCGCTCGATCGCGAGGCCGAACAGGACGCCGTCGACATGGACGGTGACGAAGTCCTCGGTCGGTCCGGTCTCGGCGCCGTTGGCGTTGGCAGCCTTCATCTCACGCACTCCGGGAAACGCTTGGGGGGCTTCTCAGCCGTTCGGATCAGGCCGCCGCGGCCACGTCGTCCTGGGCGGACGCATCGATCTCGCCCAGGGCGGCGACGAGGCCGCTGCGGTCGAACTTGGCCACGAGGTCGGTGATCGCGAGCCTGCGCGCCCGCTCCACCGCCTCGGCCCCGACCGACCCGGTGAGGCCGATCACCGGCATGCCGGACAGCCGGTCGCCGCCGTTGCGCATCGCCGCCACGAGGTCGAAGCCGTTGCGGCCGGGCATTTCGAGGTCGGTGACGACCACGGCGATGCGCGGGTCGGCCTGGAGGGTGGCCATCGCCTCGTCGGCGCCGGAGGCGGTCACCACCTGGAAACCCGCCGCCTTCAGGACCGGGCCCAGCATGTCGCGGAAGAAGGCCGAATCGTCCACGAGGAGCAGGGTCGAGGCCGCCTTCTGCGGCTTGCGCGGCCCCCGCGCCCAGTCGTCGTAGGCCATGGGCAGGAAGTGGGCGATGTTGATGATGTCGGTCGCCCGGCCGCGCAGCACCGCGGAGCCGATCAGGTCCGAGCGCTCGGCGGCGATCTCGATGTCGAGGCGCTCCTCCACGATGTCGACGATCTCGTTGACGACGAGGCCCATGGCCCGCTCGCCGTCCGAGAAGACGACCAGCGCCTGCCGGCCCTCGCTGCGGATGGCGATGCCGTCGTCGGCGGGCACCAGGGGCATCAGCCGGCCGCGGTACTGGATGAGCGGGCGCCCGCCCAGCCACTCGACCTTGTCGCCGTCGATCTCCTCGAGGCGGGTGACCAGCGACAGCGGCACGGCCTTGTAGCCGCCGCCGCCGCCCTTGAACACGAGCAGCGTGGTGGTGGCCTCGGTGGGATCGGCCTCGGCGGCCTCGGCCTCCCCCTGCCCGGCGGCGGCCTGGGCGCCGTGCGCCACCTGGTTGGCGACGCCGTTCGGGTCCACGATCAGCACCACGGCGCCGTCGCCGAGGATGGTGTTGCCGGCAAAGAGCGGGATGTGCCGCAGCTTGGCCGACATCGGCTTCACGACGATCTCCTCCGTGTGGAAGACCTCGTCCACGAGGATGCCGAAGCGCTGGCGGCCCACCTGGGCCACCACCACGAAGCCAGAGGCCTCGGCCACCGCCTCGTTCCCGAGCACGCCGGAGAGGGAGACGATCGGCAGGAGCCGCTCGCGCAGGCGCAGCACCGGCGAGCCGTTGATGTATTCCACGGCCTGCGCGTTGGCGCCGACCCGCACGAGTTCGAGCACCGCCACCTGCGGCAGGGCGAAGCGGTGGGCGCCGGCCCGGACGATGAGCGCGGCGACGATGGCCAGCGTGAGCGGGATCTTGATGGTGAAGACGGTGCCACGGCCCGCCTGGGTGGCGATGTCGATCACGCCGCCGATGGTCTCGATGTTGGTCTTCACCACGTCCATGCCGACGCCGCGGCCGGAGACCGAGGTCACGGCCGCCGCCGTCGAGAAGCCGGCGTGGAAGATGAACTTGGCGACCTGCGCGTCGGTCATCCGGTCGAGGTCGGCCTGGGAGGCGAGGTTGCGCTCCACCGCCTTGCGGCGGATGGCGGCGAGGTCGAGGCCCTTGCCGTCGTCGGCGATCTCGATGGTGATCGTGCCGCCCTCGTGGAAGGCCGAGAGGCGGATGGTCCCCCGGGCCGGCTTGCCGGCGGCGACCCGCTGGGCGGTCGATTCGAGGCCGTGGTCGGCCGAGTTGCGGACCATGTGGGTCAGCGGGTCCTTGATGACCTCAAGGACCTGCCGGTCCAGCTCGGTCTCGGCCCCCTGCATCACCAGCTCGATCTGCTTGCCGAGTTCGGCCGACAGGTCGCGCACCACCCGGGGCAGCTTCTGCCACGCGTTGCCGATGGGCTGCATGCGCGTCTTCATGACGCCCTCCTGCAGCTCGGCCGTGACGTGGGACAGGCGCTGCAGGGGCACCTTGTAGGCAGAATCCTCGTGGCGGCGGGCGATCTCGAGGAGCTGGTTGCGGGTCAGCACCAGCTCCGAGACCATGGTCATCAGGTGTTCGAGGGTGTCGACGTTCACCCGGATCGTCTGCACCTTGGCCGGGCCGTGCTCGCCCTCCGCCGGGGCGTGAACCTCGGGCTTCGCCACCTCGGGCTTGCCCATCTCGGCCTTGGTGGTGGGGACCGGTGCGGCGGCCACCGGCGCCGGGGCCGGCACGTCGGGGAAATCGTCCGGGCCGGGGGCGGCCAGGAACGCCGCCTCCAGGTCTTCGAGGGAGATCTCGCCGGGCTTCAGCTCGCGCGAGACGGGCTCCGGGAGGACGATTTCGGGCACGGGCGGGGCGACGGGCGCGGGGGCCGCCCCGGTGCCGACTTCGGCCATGTGCTCCAGGGCCTCGATCAGGTCCGAATCGGCGCCGGCCGGCTCGGTCCCCGTCGCATCGAGGTCGGCGAGGATCGCCTTGAGGCGGTCGAGGGTGGCCAGGATCAGCGTGACGCTCGCGGAGGAGACCGGCATCCCGTCGCGGAACCGGCCCATCAGCGTCTCGGCGGCGTGGGCCAGGGCTTCCAGCCGGGGCAGGCCGAGGAAGCCGCAGGTGCCCTTGATGGTGTGCACCAGCCGGAAGATGTTGCGCAGGATCGTCTCGTTGTTCGGATCCTGCTCGAACCGAACCAGCTCCGTGTCGACCGTGTCGAGATGCTCCGCGCTCTCGGTCAGAAACTCACGCAGCAGGTCGTCCATCGCCGGTACTCGTCACGCACGAAACGTTTCGCACCGGCAATGATGGCGATGGGGCGTTATCGAAGAGTTGCGGATCCTTCGGCCGTTAGAACTATTTTGAACCGATCAGGTGAGTTCGGTGCCAGAATTCCCAGCATCGCTCGCCGGTGCTTCTTCAGTCACGGATGGTTCTGCCGTCACGGTCACTTCGTCGCCCTCGATGGTGAAGCGGACCGTCATGCCCGCCGCCCGGGCCACGAGGCCGGCATAGAAGGGCAGGATCCCGTGGGCGTCGACGGAGCCGCTCTCCGGCTCGCCCGCGATCAGCTCCACCACGTGGGGGGGGATGCGGGCATGGGGGCCCTTGGCCTTGAGGACGAAGGTCGGCCCATCGCCGTCGCCGGTCACGGTCACGTCGATCAGCCCGCCCCGGGGGATCGCGGAGGTGGTGACCATCACGAGGTTGAGGAGCAGCTTCACCTTGTTCTTCGGGAACAGGGCCTGCGGCGCGCGCCATTCGAGCTTGGTCTTCTCGTCGGCGAACATGCCCTTGGCGACGTTCTCGGCATCGGCGAGGTCGATGGACGCGCCGGCCGAGCCCGCGGCGCCGAAGGCGAGGCGGGCGAACTTCAGGCGGGCCGAGGCCTGCCGCGCGCTCTTGCCGATCAGCTCCAGGGCGAATTCGCGCATCGATTCGTCCTGATCGTCCTCCAGCACCTCCAGGCCGTTCACGATGGCGCCGACCGGGCTGATCACGTCGTGGCAGACGCGCGAGCAAAGCAGGGCGGCGAGATCCAGACCGTCGAGGGTGAGGGTGGGCATCGGGGACTCCGGGTCGGCTCGCGTCTGCAGCGCTGGGGCCATGCCTGCGCGGAACCGGGCAGGCGGACGGGCAACGTGGTGCGCACGGATAGACGCCGCACGCCCCTTTGCAAAGCGTTAACCCGGCGCGCCCAGGCCGGCTTAGGTTGCGGCGAAAGCTACGGAATCGACATCCGCCGCGGGCTCGGGCATGCAGGGTGCGGGAGGATCGCGGCGTCATGACGGATGCGGCGACGATGACGGAGGCCGAGGCCGGGCGGGTCGCAGGGACGCTCGCCGAGATCGCCTGCGCGGCCGGCACGGTGCTCCGCCGCTGGCACGGGGGGGATTGCCCGCACGTCCTCAAGGTCGACGGCTCGCCCTCCAGCACGGCCGACATCGAAGCCGAGGCGCTGATCCTGGAGGCGCTCGCGGCCCGGTTTCCCGGCATCCCCATCGTGGCCGAGGAGAGCGGCTACGACCGGGGGGCGGGCGACCTGTTCTTCCTCGTCGATCCCCTGGACGGCACCCGCGACTTCCTGGCCGGGACGCCGCACTACTCGGTCAACATCGCCCTCGTGGCGCAGGGGCGGCCCATCGCGGCGGCCCTGGCGGCGCCGGGCCACGACCGGGTGTGGCTCTCCGCGGCGGAGGCGTTCGAGGCGCCGATCCGCGACGGGCGGCCCGGCCCGGCCCATCCGGTGCATTCGCGCCGGGCGCCGGAGGCGGGCCTCCTCGCGCTCGGCAGCCGCCGCCACGGCGACCTGGAGACGGCGGCCTGCCTCGCCTCCCTGCCGGTCCTCGAAGTCCGCACCTCCGGCTCGGCCCTGAAGTTCGGCCTGCTCGCCTCGGGCGAGGCCGACATCTACATCCGCTGCGGCGCGACCATGGAATGGGACACGGCGGCGGGGGACGCGATCCTCACGGCGGCGGGGGGCTGCGTCGTCGTCCCCGGCGGCGGGCCGATCCGCTACGGGCGCGTCGCCGACGGGTTCCGCAACGGTCCCTTCGCGGCCCTGGGCGATCCTGCGCTGGCCGCCGACGTCACCCTGATCCCCGGCGCCACCTGCGGCATGCCCCGCGCGGCGCCGGCCGCGCGGTAGGGGGACGTCCCGCCGGACCCCGCGCCCGCCGACGGGGAGGACGAGGCGGCCCCTCACCGCCCGAAACCCACCCCCTACCGGGCCCCAGTCGCCCGGCGCGTCTCCTCCGGATCGTCCAGCAACCGGCCGAGGGTCGGCCAGATCGCCTCCGCCCGGCCCGCCAGCGCCGGGTCCGCCACCACGCGGGCGCGGCGCTGTGCATCCCGGAAGAGATAGAGGCGCTCATCGATCACGGCGAAGACCGCCGGGTCGGCCCCGACGAGGCGGTGGTCGAGGATGCCGGCCACGTCGTAGCCGCCCAGACGCGGCGCGTAGATGCCGGGATACCGCCGGAAGGCCGCCCGGTTCGCCTCGATGGCGAAGCGCCAAACCTGCCCGTTCCACTCCGCCTCCAGCCGGGCCGACCCCGCCTGCGGCCCCGCCGGCAGGAAATAGCTCACCGGGTCGTAGCCGCCGAGGGCGAGGGGCGCGATCCGGATCGGCGGCGGCTCGGACCGGGCCGCCCCGCCCGCGGCGACGAGGAGCCCCGCGACCAGGGCGGCCAAGCGCCGCCGCGTCCCGCCCCGGTCATGCCCCGTTAACCTCATCTTGCACTTTTGGCCCAATGCTGGTCCCACTCCCGGCCCCGTGCGGTGCCGGCCCCAGGTCCGTTCTCGCCCGTTGCCGCATATCCGGCCCTGCGGCGCAAGGGCGGAGGCAGGGCAGGAGCCAGGGGGTGCAACCAGCGGGGGCGCGGCGACGCCCATCGGCGGAGGAGGCATATGACGGCACCTTTCCCTCCCGGCATCCGGCGGCGGCAGGTCCTGCGGGCCGGGCTCGGGCTCGCGGTCTCCGGGCCGGTCCTGACGGCGGCCTCGGCCGCCCTGGCCGACCGGCTGCCCGCGAACGCCAACCCGGAAACCTTCCGGGCCGAGGAGCTGGTGGATTCCGGCCACCGCTTCTTCGGGACGGTCTCCCGCGGCCTCGCGCTCACCGTCGAGGAGGCGGGCCGCCGCTGGGGCGAGCCCAACGGCTACATCCTCGGGCAGGAGGGCTCGGGCGCCTTCGTCGCCGGCCTGCGCTACGGCGAGGGCACCTACTACACCCGCAATACCGGGAACCAGAAGGTGTACTGGCAGGGCCCGTCGCTGGGCTTCGACGTCGGCGGCGACGGCGCGCGGACGATGATGCTGGTCTACAACCTGCCATCCACCCGCGCCCTGTTCCGCCGCTTCGGCGGCATCGACGGCTCGGCCTACTTCATCGGCGGCTTCGGCTTCACGGCGATGACCGACGGCGGCATCGTCGTGGTGCCGATCCGCAGCGGCGTCGGCGCCCGGCTCGGCATCAACGTCGGGTATCTCAAATTCACCCATCAGGCGACGTGGAACCCGTTCTGACACCCGCGACACAGGCCTCCCGCGGAATGTCCGCGGTGGGCTCGGCCTCGCTTGAGAGTTGCGCTAGAAGACCAATCTCACACGGGGCCGGATGGTCGGCCGGGGACGCGAGCGGTTCGTCTTGATCGAAACGGCGATGATTTTCGCGCTGGGATTCCTGGTCGCGAGCCTTCTCGGCCTCCTCGTCCTGCCGGCCGTGAACGCGCGGGCCACGCGCCTCGCCCGCCGCAGGGCGGAGGCGCGCCTGCCCCTCTCGCCCGGCGAGATCGCCGCCGAGCGTGACTTCCTGCGCGCGCAATTCGCCGTCCGCGAGCGGCGGCTCGAACGGGCCGTCGAGGCGGTGAAGGCCCAGCGCCACGCCGACATGGTGGCGATCGGCGCCGGCTCGATGAAGGTCGCCACCCTCAGCCGCGACATCGAGGCGCGCGATGCCCAGATCGTGCAGGTCCGCACCCGCAACGGGGACCTCGAGGCCGCCCTCACCCAATCGCGCGACGAGGGCACCACGGGCCTCGCCACCCTCCACGCCCTGGAGGAGGCCCATGCCGACCTCCTCGACAGCCTGCTCGCCCTGCGGCGCGTCCCCACCGCGGCGGGGACGGAGACCGGCGAGGCCGGGCTCGCCGCCGAGAGGGACGCCCTGCGGGCGAGCCTCACCGCGGCGGAGCAGGCCCTGGCCGCGCCCGCGGGCCGCGACGAGGCCGTCGAGCGCGAGAACGCGGACCTGCGCCGCCGCATCACCGAGGTGGCCGATGCGCTGGTCGGGCAGGCGCGCCTGCCGCGGACCGGCACCTTCGCCATGCCCGAGCCACGCCGGGAGCGGGTCTGAACCGGACCCTGCCCGCGCCGACGCCCGGGAGCGACGGGGCTGCATTGCTGATTTCGCCCGGTCGCCATGTTTCGACCACGCGGAGGCATCATCGCAGCGCCGCACGAATTTCAAGACGAGCCACACGGAAAGCGTCCTCATGCGCCTCAAGCACATCGTCACCGCCGCGGTCGCGGCGCTCGCCCTGACGCTCCCGGCCGCCGCGCAGCAGTCCAAGCGGGGCAACGAGACCCTCAAGAAGTACTGCACCGGGGACTACCTCTCCTATTGCGGCAACCTCGCCCCCGACGATCCGGCGACCGATGCGTGCATGCAGCGCAACTGGAAGCAGCTCTCCGAGAACTGCCGCCGGGCGATCGACGCCTACGAGGCGCAGCAGGGCCAGAGCGGCTCCAAGCGCGACAAGCGCGGCTGAGGCCGGTGGACCGGGCGGCGCGTGTTGCGGACATGCGCTCGCCCCGGGCCGCGCCAACGGCTAAGGTGAGGTTCCGGCCGGGCGCGGTGCCCGCCGGGGACCGCCGGACCCGCGCGTGATGCTGCCCCGACCCGCCCTTCGACTCCTGGCCGTGGCCGGCCTCGCTGCGCTCGCCCTGGCCGGATGCGGCCGACGCGGCGCCCTGGAGCCGCCGGAGGCCTCCGCCCCCGCCCCGACGACGAACGGCGCCGGATCGTCGGTGAAGACCGCCCGCATCCTGCCGGGCAGCATCGGCCTCGGCGGCGGACAGGCCGAACCGGAGCCCGAGGCCATCCGCGCCGGCGACGAGCTTCCCTTGAGCGCGACGCCGCCCTCCGGCACCGAGGCCCCGGTCCAGACGACCAAGGGCGCCAAGCGGGGCTACCGGATCCCCAAGGAACCTTTCATTCTCGATCCGCTGCTGTAGACCGGCCGGGAACCGGGCGAATTCCCCGCCACCAGGCCCCCGCAGCGACGGCGACAGGCGCGCGATGCACCACTTCCACTACCAGAGCGGCCGACTCCACGCGGAGGAGGTCGATCTCGCGCGTCTTGCGGCCGAAGTCGGCACGCCGTTCTACTGCTACAGCACCGCCACCCTGGAGCGGCACTACCGGGTCTTCGCCGACGCCTTCGCGCAGGACGGGGCGCTGGTCTGCTTCGCCATGAAGGCGAATTCAAACCAGGCGGTGCTGGCGACGCTGGGCCGCCTCGGGGCGGGCATGGACATCGTCTCCGGCGGCGAGCTGGCCCGGGCCCTCTCGGCCGGGATCGCGCCGGAGCGGATCGTCTTCTCCGGGGTGGGCAAGACCCGGGAGGAGATGGCCGCCGCGCTGCGCGCCGGCATCCTGTGCTTCAACGTCGAGAGCGAGCCGGAGCTGGCCCAGCTCTCGGAGGTGGCCTCCGGGATGGGCGTGCGGGCGCCGGTCTCCGTGCGGGTGAACCCGGACGTCGACGCCCTCACCCATGCCAAGATCTCCACCGGCACCTACGAGAACAAGTTCGGCATCCCGATCACCCGTGCCCGGGAGGTCTACGCCCGCGCCGCCGCCCTGCCGGGCCTCGCGGTGCACGGGATCGACATGCATATCGGCAGCCAGATCACCGACCTCGCGCCCTTCTCTGACGCCGCCGCGCGGCTCTGCGGCCTCGCCCGGGAGCTGATGGCCGACGGGCACGCCCTGCGGCACATCGATTTCGGCGGCGGGCTCGGGATCCCCTACCGGGACGACAACGCCCCGCCGCCGGACCCGGCCGCCCTGGCCGCGACCCTCCGCCCGCATTTCGCCCCGCTCGGCCTGCGCCCGGTCTTCGAGATCGGCCGGATGATCGCCGGCAATGCCGGGATCCTCGTGACGAAGGTGCTGTACGTGAAGCACGGCGAGGGCCGGACCTTCGTCATCGTCGATGCGGCGATGAACGACCTGATCCGCCCGACCCTCTACGACGCCTTCCACGCCCTGCGGCCCGTGGCGGAGCCGGCGGCGGACGCGCCCCGCCTCGTGGCGGACGTGGTCGGCCCGGTCTGCGAGAGCGGCGACTACCTCGCCAAGGGCCGGGAGATGCCCGAGCCCGCCCCCGGCGACCTGATCGCGGTGATGAGCGCGGGGGCCTACGGGGCGGTGCAGGCGGGCACCTACAACACGCGGCCCCTGGTGCCGGAGGTGCTGGTGCGGGGCGCCGAGGCGGCCGTGGTGCGCCCGCGCCAGGACGTCGAGGCGCTCATCGCCCTCGACCGGATGCCGGGCTGGCTCGGCTGAACCGGCGGCAACGGGACTTCGAGACCAGCGTGCTTCCCCTCTCCGTCTTCATCATCGCCCGGAACGAGGCGGACCGCATCGGGGCGACGATCCGGGCGGTGCGCGACCTGACGGACGACCTGATCGTGGTCGATTCGGGCTCGACGGACGGGACGCAGGCGCTCGCCGCCTCCCTCGGGGCGCGGGTGATCACCCACGCCTGGCCGGGCTACGGCCCGCAGAAGCGCTTCGCCGAGGAGCAGTGCCGCCACCCGTGGCTGCTGAACCTCGACGCGGACGAGGTGGTGCCCCCGCCCCTCGCGGCCGAGATCCGCGCCCTGTTCGCCGGGGGCGAGCCGGCGCATCCGGCGTGGCGGATCGGGATCGCGGAGATCTTCCCCGGCGAGGCCCGGCCGCACCGGCTGGCCTACACCCTGTACCCCGTGCGCCTGTACCGGAAGGACCGGGGGCGCTACTCGTCCTCGCCGGTCTTCGACCGGGTCGATCTCGAGCCGGGCGCGAGCGAGGGCCGGCTGCGCGGCAGGATCCACCATTTCTCGGTGCGCTCCCTCGGGGACCAGCTCGACAAGCTCAACCGCTATTCCGACCAGCAGGCGGACGACCTGGAGGCGCGGGGGGTGGTGATTCCGAGTTGGCGGGCCTTCGTGGAGCTGCCGGGCAACTTCCTGAAGGCGTATCTCGGCCGCCGCCACTTCGCCCGGGGCACCTACGGTTTCCTGACGGCGATGAACTACGCCATCTCCCGCCACCTGCGGATCGCCAAGCACTACGAACGCCGCCGCCTCGCCATCCACCGGGATCGTCTTGACCGCCCGGACAGGACGTCCTAGAGCCGAACAGCCGGAGACGTGGCCGAGAGGCTGAAGGCACTCGTTTGCTAAATGAGCATACCCTTAATCGGGTATCGAGGGTTCGAATCCCTCCGTCTCCGCCACTCGGCCCCCCAATCGACCGTAAGTCCCTGTCATCCTTCGCCAACGGCCCGTGCCGAAGGGCGACGTGACGTCGGCGCATATCCGCCGGGAGGCCTGCCTTGACCCCCTGTCGCCCCGGGGGTGACGGCGTGGCGCTCACTTGCCGGCCCCGTCGGCGTTTCCCCGCGCAGGGCCGATGAAATCGACGAAGGCGCGGAGCGGAGCCGGGAGGTGCCGGCGCCCGGGATAGTACAGGAACGGCCCCGAAAACGGCTGCCACCACGGCTCCAGCACCGGCTCCAGCGCACCCCTGGCGAGGTGGGGCCGCAGCCAATCCTCGAACAAGGTGAGGATCCCGACACCGGCGATGGCGGCGTCGACGGCGAGGTCCGTGGCGCCGCCCACGCGCACGATCAGCGGACCGGTCGGGTCGATGCGGAAAACCTCCCCGTCGCGCTCGAATTCCCACGGCACCGTCGCGCCGTTGCCGAAACGCCCGCCGATGCAGGCATGGCTCACAAGATCGCGGGGGTGCTGTGGGCGACCGTGGCGGTCCAGGTATGCCGGAGAGGCCACGGTGGCGAACCGCTGCGTCCGCGGGCCGATCGGCACGGCGATCATATCCTGCGCCAGCCGCTCGTCGTACCGGATGCCCGCATCGCAGCCCGCCGCCAGCACGTCGACGAAGCCGTCTTCGGCCACGATCTCGAGCCGGATGTCCGGATAGGCCGCCAGGAAGGGCGGCACGATCGCGGGAAGCACCAGCCGGGCTGCGCTGACCGGCACGTTGAGCCGGAGCGGGCCGGCGGGCCGGTCGCGGAACCCGTTCACCACGTCGAGGGCGGCCTCGACCTCCGCCAGGGCCGGCCCGAGCCGTTCGAGCAGCCGGGCGCCGGCTTCGGTGGGGGCCACGCTGCGCGTGGTCCGGTTCAAGAGGCGCACGCCCAGGCGGGCCTCCACCCGGCGCACGCCCTCGCTCAGGCTCGAGGCGCTGGCGCCGCTGGCCCGGGCGCCCTCCCGGAAGCCACCGGCCCGCGCCACGGTCATGAAGGCGGCAAGGTCCGCGAGGTCCGCCGTCATCGTGCGCAAACCCGAACAACCCGTTCCGATCAGCCCTGCTTATCCGATCAATCGCCCACGTCTACATCCGGACCGGCAACGGAGACCCCCCATGACCGACATCGCCACAGCCGGGACGTTCCCCCTCGGGCACCGCCGCGTGACGCGGCTCGGATACGGCGCCATGCAACTCGCCGGGCCGGGCGTGTTCGGGCCGCCAAAGGATCGCGCGGCGGCGATCGCCGTGCTGCGGGAGGCGGTGGCGCAAGGCGTCGATCACATCGACACCAGCGACTTCTACGGCCCGCACGTGACCAATCAGCTGATCCGGACGGCGCTCCATCCCTATCCCGACGATCTGGTGATCGTCACCAAGGTCGGCGCCCTGCGCGGCCCGGACGCCTCGTGGAATCCCGCCTTCTCGGCGGAGGCCCTGACGCAGGCCGTCCATGACAACCTGCGCAACCTGGGCGTGGATGTCCTCGACGTGGTCAACCTGCGCCTGATGTTCGACGTGCACGGCCCCGCGGAGGGTGCGATCGAAGCGCCGCTCACGGTGCTGGCGGAGCTGCAGAATCGGGGCTTGATCCGACAGATCGGGTTGAGCAACGCCACCCGGCGACAGGTCGCCGAGGGGCGGCGCATCACCGAGATCGTCTGTGTGCAGAACCAGTACAACCTCGCCCACCGGGGGGATGATGCCCTGATCGACGAGCTCGCCGCCACCGGCACCGCCTACGTGCCGTTCTTCCCCCTCGGGGGCTTCAGCCCGCTTCAATCCACGGCGCTGTCGGCGGTGGCCGCTCGGCTGGGGGCGACGCCCATGCAGGTGGCCCTCGCGTGGCTCCTGCGCCGCGCGCCCCACATCCTGCTGATCCCCGGCACGTCGTCGGTGGCGCACCTGCGCGAGAACCTCGCCGCCGCCACCCTGACGCTGCCGGAGGACGTGATCGCGGAGCTCGACCGGATCGGGGCCGCCAGCGAGAGGGGGTGAGCCTCCCTCCCCCTGCGCCGGGCCATGGGTGGCGTGCGCCCCCGCTCCCCCACCGTGGCGGCGGCGCCCGCCCCGGCGTTCAGGGGATCAGGACGGCGGCTCCGGTCGTCGCCCGGGCCTCCAGGGCGGCGTGTGCCTCGCCGGCCGCGGCCAGGGGCAGTTGCAGCCCCGTCTCGGCGCGGAGAACGCCGCCCGCGACCGCCGCGAAGACCTCGGTGGCCATCGCCTCGAGCGACGCGCGGTCGCGGAGATAGTGGAACACCACGGGCCGCGACAGGGAGTTCGACCGGGCGCCGAGCGCCGCGGGCGCCACCGGCTCGACCGGACCCGACGCCTGCCCGTAATTCACCAGGGCGCCGCAATAGGCGAGGCTCTTCAGCGATTCGGCGAAGGTGTCGCGACCGACGGCGTCGTAGACCGCATCGACCCCGCGCCCCTCGGTGAGGGACATCACCGCGTCGGCGAAACCGCCCTCCCGGTAGGGGATGACCTCGGTGGCGCCCGCCTCCCGGGCGATCGCGGCCTTCCCGGGGCTGCCGGCGGTCCCGATCACCGTGGCCCCGAGGTGGCGCGCCCAGCGGCACAGGAGCTGGCCGACGCCGCCGGCCGCGGCATGGACCAGGATCGTGTCCCCCGCCTTCACGGCGTAGACCCGCCGCAGCAGCATGCAGGCGGTGAGCCCCTTGAGCAGCAGCGACGCCGCCGCGACGTCGCCCAGGGTGTCCGGAAGCGCCACCGCCACCGACGCCGGCAGGATCCGGCGCTCGGCGTAACCGCCATAGGCCCCGGTCACGTAGCCGACCCGCTGCCCGACCTGAAACCCCTCGACGCCAGGGCCCAGGGCCTCGACGACGCCGACCGCTTCGATGCCGGGGATGCCGGGCAGCGGAAGCGTCCGGTAGAGGCCCGAGCGCACGTAGCAATCGTGGAAGTTGACCCCCACCGCCGTCTGCCGGATCAGGACCTCGCCCGGGCCGGGGGCACCGACGACGACCTCTTCGAGGGTGAGGACCTCCGGGCCCCCGTGCGTGCGCAGGACGATGGCCGCTGTCATCCGCATTCCTTCCCCATCCCGCCGGCCGCCCCGTCACCCGGCGGATCCGACACCGTTGCGGCGGGCAACCTACCAGACGTTCCGCCCCGTGCTCAGCGCTTCGGCATCCCGGCCGGGCGATGGATACCGGGATCGGCCCGCGGGCGTGCGGGCGTTCCTACCTGTCGCCCTTGGGCTCCTTCGTGCCGGTGCCCGAGCCGGCCCCGGCATTCACGCCCGCGTTGCCGCCATCGGCGACCGGATCGGAGGTCGGCACCGGGTTGCTGCCCTCCTTCAGGGTCATCCCCGGCCCAGGCGAGGCGGTGCCGGTCCCGGAGCCCTGGCCGTTGTTGATCACGCTGTTGCCGCCATTGGCCGTCGGGCTCGCCGTGGGCGCGCCCTGGGCCAGGGCCGCCCCGGCCCCGGCGACAGTCAGGAGGCCGGCCATCATCGCCAGGCGAGGATTTCGCATCTCGAACGCTCCCTCATTGGATATTGCGGCAATCGGAATGGGCATTCGCACACATGCCGGGGGCGCACCGCCCGGCGGGGATGCGGCGATGCCGGTTCAGAGGCGGGGAAGGCGCGTCCGCGAATGGCGCGCCCGCGTGCCGGGCGTGGGCAGGCCCATCACCCGCCGGGCGCCGCGCCGGTAACGGTGCGTCCGGGCCATCCGAACCTGCACGATGGCGTCCCCCGCCGCCCCGGCCCCGGGCGTGAGGCCCGGTGCGGCCGACGCCGGGCCGGTGCCCGCGGCGAAGACGGCGAAGAGGATTCCGGCGGCGAGTGTAACGGCTGGACGCATCCGCTGTGATCCTGTCATCGCGGTTTCTCGTCGGTCAAAACATCCATCTTGCATTTCTGTTCCTGTCCGATCCCGGCGGCGAGGTCTGAATCGGCGCGCCGTTCAACGCTCTCATCCGCCGCGGATCGCCCCTCGACTTGTGTCATGGCCGGGGCGAGGGCCGTATAGAAGACTTCGCCAGTCGATCACCGCCCGCGGACCTTTCTCCCCGCGCGCAACCGGTCAGTCGTTCGGCCGTTGGTGCCCGCGACAGGAGGAATGCATGAAGAGGTTGTTTCTTGCCACCGCGATTATTGTGAGCGGAGGCGGCGGTCTGGCGTCGGCGCAAACCCCGCAGCCGGTCACCGAGACAGCATCCCCCACCGTCACCACCCCCGCGCCCGCGGGGGAGGCGAGACCGGCGGGCGGCGAGGCCGTTGCGGCCCCCCGGCCGAACGACGCCGATGCGACCGGCCCCGACAAGGTCAACGGCCTGGAAGTGCCGCGCATGAAGGATCCGCGGGAAGGCGGGCGCGAGTGATCGGGCGGCGGGCTTCCCTTGCACCGATGGGGCCGGGGACGCCCGCCGATGGACCCGCGCGGCGGCCGAGGGCCTCACGATCCGGGACCGGACCCGGTCCGTCCCGGAGTGCGTGACGCGGAGCCTACCGGACGCTGCGGCTGGCGGTGCGCTTGCGCCGCTCGACGTTCGCGTTCTCGTGCATCGTCTCGAGCTTCGAGACGAACTTGGCCGAGGCCCGGCTGATATGGGCCCGGCCGAGCCGCTCGGCCCTGGCCGCATCCTTCATGACGATCGCCTGCAGAATCTGGGCGTGCTCGTCCCAGATGTCGGCGGAGATGTTGCGCTCGACCCTCAGCACCTCGCCCATGATCCGGCGCATGTGATGCCAGTGGGGACGGGCGGCCTCCTCGATGACCGCATTGCCCGAGAGTTCGGTGACGAACTGGTGGAAGGCGATGTCCTCGGCGATCTGGCGGGCGATCGAACCGCTGGCGATCGCCTCGCGCCCGCGGGCGATGATCTCCTGGCCGCGCGCCTCGGCCTGTTCATCCGAACGCTCGGCCGCGAGCCGGCAGGAGAGGCCGTCCAGCACTTCGCGGACCTCGTAGGCGCTGCGCATCAGCCCGACGTTGAGTTCGGCGACGACGACGCCGCGTTTGGGCGCATCCTCCACGAAACCCCGGTCCCGTAGCAGCATGATCGCCTGCTGCACGGGTTGCCGGGAGACCTCGTAGGCCTCCGCCAATTCATCCTGAATCAGGCGCGTGTTCGCCGGCAGCGTGCCGTCGCAAATTTCGTCGAGGATGCGCTCGTAGACCTGGCCCACCAGACTCGGCACAATTGTTACTCTCGGCATCGAAACCTGTCCGCCCGCCGGGGCCATCCATAAACTCGTCGCCCGACCGCTTGCACTAAATTTCGAAGCCGTGTACGCATTCGAATGCGAACTTCGAATTCGAAATGTGCAGCCCCGAGAACCATGACGCAGCTTCCATGCCCGTAAAGCGTGACCGGCTGCAAGATGCTGAATGGCCGCTGCCATCGATGCCCCGGCGTCCGGCCACCGATCTTCCACAGACATTCGAACGGTTCGCGGCGATTATGATTGGGTTAGATTCAAAACTCCGACGATATTAGAGCGACTATTCATCGACTCATCGACCCCGACAGCAAATCATGGCTGCTGCCACGACGACAATTCCATCCTCAGAATGGTCCGCCGATGGCGGTTTTTGAAGTCGATAAAACATAGCGGCGCACAAGACCGCATCGAAAAACTCGAATAACAATAAGAATAATAAAAACATCAACCGGGAATTTGGGAGGATCACCGTGAACGCCCCTCTTTCGAATTACATCAGCGGCCGCCTGATCTCCAGCGGCACGAGCGACCTGATTCCGGTGCTCAACCCGTCCACCGGCGCCGTGATCTCGGAGATGCCGGTCTCCTCGGCGGCGGCCGTGGACGAAGCGGTGGCGGCGGCCAAGAAGGCCCAGGTCTCCTGGGGCCGGCTCCCCGCGATCCAGCGCGCCCACGCCCTCCGCGCCATCTCCGCCAAGATCCGCGAGCGCGTCGAGCCGATCGCCCGGACGATCTCGGAGGAGCAGGGCAAGCTCCTGGGCCTCGCCAAGGTCGAGGTCGCCTTCGCCGCGGACTACCTCGACTACATGGCCGAGTGGGCCCGCCGGATCGAAGGCGAGATCATCGAGAGCGACCGGCCGAACGAGAACATCTTCCTGTTCCGGAAGCCGGTGGGCGTCGTCGGCGCGATCCTGCCCTGGAACTTCCCGTTCTTCCTCATCGCCCGCAAGCTCGGCCCGGCGCTCGTCACCGGCAACGCCATCGTCATCAAGCCGAGCGAGGAGACGCCCCTCAACGCGGCGGCCTTCATCGCGCTGCTCGACGGGCTCGATATCCCCGAGGGGGTGATCAACTTCGTCTACGGCACCGGCGCGGGCGTCGGCGAGGCGATCTGCGCGCATCCGGATGTCGGGCTGATCAGCTTCACCGGCAGCGCGGCGACGGGCTCGCGGATCATGGCCACGGCCGCCCGCAACATCACGAAGGTGAACCTCGAACTCGGCGGCAAGGCGCCCGCCATCGTCCTGAAGGACGCCGACCTCGACAAGGCGGCCAAGGCGGTGGCCGCCTCCCGCACCCTCAACAGCGGGCAGGTCTGCAACGCGGCCGAGCGCGTCTACGTCGAGCGGCCCATCGCCGAGGCCTTCGTCGCGAAGGTCTCCGAGGAGATGAAGAGGCTGCGCGTCGGCGATCCGCTCGGGGGCTCCGAGGTCGACATGGGGCCGATGATCAACCGGGCGGGCGTGTGCAAGGTCGAGGAGCTGGTCCGCTCCGCGCTCGACAGCGGCGCCACCGTCGTGACCGGCGGCCGCGGCACGGCCGAGGCGGGCCAGGGCACCTATTACGAGCCGACCGTGCTCACGGGCTGCCGCCAGGACATGGACGTGATGCGCAAGGAGATCTTCGGGCCGGTCCTGCCGGTGATGACGGTCGACAGCCTGGACGAGGCGATCTCGCTGGCCAACGACACCGAATACGGCCTCACCTCCTCGATCTACACCGAGAACCTGTCGCATGCCCTGAAGGCCAGCCGTGAATTGAACTTCGGCGAGACCTACATCAACCGCGAGAACTTCGAGGCGATGCAGGGCTTCCACGCCGGCAACCGCAAGTCCGGCATCGGCGGCGCCGACGGCAAGCACGGGCTCTACGAGTACACCAGCACTCACGTGGTCTATATTCAGTCCTGATCACGCTACAAAAACAAAAATATAAGAAAATGAAAAATCAAATCGATCTTTGGGGGATGCCATGGGAAAGGGAACGACACGTGTCGCCGCGGCGGCGCTGGGCCTGCTGAGCCTGGCGCTGCCACAGGGCGGAGCCGTCGCGGCGGATGTCACCTTCGCGGTGATCGGCCCGCGCGAATACGAACTGCCGGTCAACTACAAGGACTTTTTCGCCTTCGTTCAATACGGTGAGTTCAACTCGAGCTCGCAGTACTTCGACGCGCGCGGCAACCTGACGAGCCAGCCTCGCCAGAACCTCGCCGTCGGCCTGAGCAAGTTCGTCTACTTCACGACGCTCGACTCCCTCCCCGGCGTCGGCATCGCCCTCGAGGCGATCCTGCCGGAGGCCTATCTCGGCGTGCGCGGCGGGGGCGAGCAGCTCGGCTTCGGCGACACGATCTGGGGCGCGGCGACCTGGATCAAGCCGACGGAGAACAGCACCCTCGGCTTCCAGAGCTTCCTCCAGGCGCCGATCGGGACGGACAACTTCACGAACAACTACTACGCCAACCTGTCCAGCATCCTGTTCGACGTGCAGAGCGAGCGGCTGAGCTTCACCGGCGATGCCGGCGGCATCTTCCGCGGCGAGCAGCGGGCCCCCGGCCAGCCGCGGATCAACCCCGGCATGACGTTCCACACCAACCTGCGCCTCGGCTTCAAGCTGAACGACCCGAAATTCCCGGTCGAGCCGTTCCTGGCGCTCGATTATCAGTACAACACGGCCTCGGACCTGGCCATCAGCCACCTCGTCATCCCCAACAGCCACGGGCAGGATCTCGCCCTGGGCGCGGGTCTCGCGGTGTTCTACGATCCGAAGCAATCGATCACGGTGCGCTACTCGCGCAGCGTTTACGGCGTCAACATGACGCCGACGAATGCCGTGTACCTGAAGTACGTCTACATTCCATAAGAATCACGGCGGACGACAAGTACCCGTGACAGTCGTGGCCGGCGATGGACTGACCTTCCCGTAACGAAGGCAGGCCGAATGTCAGGAAAGCCGATCGAAAAGGCGGCCGGACGCGGCAACTGTCGCGTTCGGGGTGAGGCAGTCGCCGCCCTGGCCGGTCAGCAGAGGAAACGCATGCGATGTCGGTGAATGACGGTTCCGGGACGATGATCGACAGGCGCACCGCCCTCCTGGGGCTGGCCGGCTGCTGCCTCGCCAGCCCCGTCCTCGCGGGGGCGGAGGAGGAGCTGCCCGAGAAGGGCGACAGCCTCGTCTACGCGGACGGCGACCTGGAGGGGAAGCCGGTGGTCCTCTCCGCCCTGAAGGAGGCCGAGCCCGTGCTGGCGACCGCCGTCGATCCCTCCGGCGTCCAGCGCACGGAGTCGCGCTTCGCCAAGATCGTCCTCGTGCGGGTGCCCGAGGCCGACATCGACGAGGACACCAAGCCCCACGCCGCCGACAACGTGGTCGCCCTCTCGGCGATCTGCACCCACCAGGGCTGCACGGTGAACGGCTGGGATCCGGCCAACAAGGCGCTGCTCTGCTTCTGCCACGGCTCGGAATTCGTCCCCGGCGAAGGCGGCCGGGTCGCCAAGGGCCCCGCCCGCAAGCGCATCCCGGTGTTGCCGCTGGCGGCCAACGACAAGGGCGAGGCCGTGGCGGCCGGCGCCTTCCTCGGCAAGCCCGGTCCGGGCGCCTGACACCGCCGGCACCGGCCGGTGCGCGCGATGTCGCCCGACGCCCCCGCGGGGATGCCGGGCCGAACCGATCCGACAAGAACAGAACGTCAGGGAGTGCAACGATGTCCGAGAAGCATGGTCGCGGCGCCGGGCGAAAGCTCGCCGCCATCCTCGTCGGGGCGACGGCCCTGACCTGCGGCACCCTCGCCGCCGCGCAGGCCGGCGAGGCGGCGCAGGATTACAAGTCCGTCACCGATGAGCGGCTGGCCAATCCCGAGCCCGAGAACTGGCTCCAGTACCGGGGCAACTACGCCGGCTGGGGCTACAGCCCGCTGGCCAAGATCACCTCCGAAAACGTCGCCCGGCTGGTGCCGGCCTGGACCCTCTCGACCGGCGTGATGGACGGCCACCAGGCCCCGCCGATCGTCAACGACGGCGTCATGTTCATCTCGACGCCCCAGGCGCAGGTGCTGGCGGTCGATGCCCGCGACGGCACGGTGCTGTGGCGCTACCAGAAGGACCTGCCGCCGGAGCTGTTCCAGCTCCACCCGACCAACCGCGGCGTCGGGCTCTACGGCGACAAGGTCTACGTCGCCACCACCGACGCCTGCGTCGTCGCCCTGGAGGCCAAGACCGGCAAGGTCGCCTGGACCAAGTGCGTCGCCAAGTGGAAGGACGGCTACTACATGACGCTCTCGCCCCTGGTGGCGAAGGGCAAGGTCGTGGTCGGCGTGTCGGGCGGCGAGTTCGGCATCCGCGGCTTCATCACCGCCCTCGACGCCGAGACCGGCGAGGAGGCGTGGAAGACCTTCACCGTCGCGGGCCCCGAGGATCCGGGCTTCCAGACCTGGAAGGGCGACTCGTGGAAGACCGGCGGCGCGCCGGTCTGGATCCAGGGCACCTACGACCCGAAGACGGAGCTCGCCTACTACGGCACCGGCAACGGCGGCCCGTGGATGCCCGACACCCGCCCCGGCGACAACCTCTATTCCACGTCGGCGATCGCCCTCGACATCAACACCGGCAAGATCAAGGGCCACCACCAGTACCACTACAACGACGCGTGGGACTGGGACGAGGTGTCGGCCCCGGTGCTGATCGACATCGAGCGCAACGGCAAGAAGGTGCCCGCCGCCCTCCATGCCGGCCGCGACGGCTACCTCTGGACCCTGGAGCGGACCAAGGACGGCCCGATCAACTTCGTGGACGCCAAGCCCTTCGTCGAGCAGGACGTGTTCTCCGGGCTCGATCCGAAGACCGGCCGGCCGAGCTACCACGCCGAGCGGGTGCCCACCACGGGCAAGAAGGTCTCGTTCTGCCCGAGCCTGTGGGGCGGCAAGGATTGGCCGCCGGAGGCCTACAACCCCGGCACCGGCCTGTTCTACATCCCGGCCAACACCAACCTCTGCGCCGACATCCAGGGCGTGGCGGTGAAGAACCGCAAGCCGGGCGAGCTCTACATCGGCGTGCCGGTGGAGGAGATCCTGTCGAGCCTGCGCTTCAAGGACGGGCTCGACGTGAGCAAGCCGGTCCGCATCGGCCAGCTTCAGGCGTGGGATCCCAACACCGGCAAGCAGGTCTGGACCCATGACTTCATGGATTCGGCCACCTGGGGCCCGGTGCTGACCACCGGCAGCGGCCTCGTCTTCGCCGGCGGCACCAGCGACCGCAAGTTCCGCGCCTTCGACGGCAAGACCGGCAAGGTCCTGTGGGAGATGCGCCTGAACTCCGGCACCATCGGCGTGCCCTCCTCCTTCGCGGTGGACGGCGTGCAGTACGTCGCGGTCCAGTCCGGCTGGGGCGTCGATGCCGACCGGATGCTCGGGGGCATCAACAGCCACCTGCCCGAGGAGCGCCGGGTGCGGATGGCGCCGCAGGGCGGCGTCGTGTGGGTGTTCAAGGTGATGGACCAGGCGGTCGAGAAGCCCACGGGCGGAAAGCGCGCCGACGCGGCCGCCCCGGAGAAGGCGGCCGCGAAGTGAGGACCGCCGTCCTCACCCTGGCCCTGGCGGCGGGGCTTTGCGGCCTCGCCCCCACCCTGCGGGCGCAGGCCACGCCCTCGGCCGCGACCGCGGCGCAGGGGGCCCTGCCGTCCGATCCGCAGGGGGTGGTCGACTACGTCAAGGCCGCGTTGCGCGACCGGGACGAGGCGGCCGTCGAGCGCCTCGTGAACTGGGACGGGGTGCGCCTGCCGCGCAAGCGCCTGACGCTCTTCCAGATCCGCACCACCTTCGGGCGGCCGATCAGGGAGATGGCGGTCGAGGACTTCCCGGCGGACGGCCTTGCCGAGGTCGAGGCGCGGGGTACCTTCAAGCCCAACATGGCGGTGACGAAGCGCCTGCGGATCGTCTTCGACGAGGACGAGGGCCGAGCCGAGGGCACGCCGCCCACCAACGTCTTCCTCCTCGGCGAGAAGGACGGCGCCTACCGGATCGCGGTCCTGAACGCCGTCAGCCCGCCCGGGGGCAAGTAGCGGGCCCCGCCCGGGGGCAAGCAGCGGGACCCGCGAGGGAACGGCCGCGGCGCCGACGTTCGGCGCCGCTTCGACATGCCTGAGAGAGTGCGATGAAGGACCTTTTGACGTTCGGCCAGATGCTCTCGGTGCATGCCCGCCTTCGCCCCGAGGCGAGCGGCGCGCGGGATCTCGAGCGCGCCATGAGCTTCCGCCTGTGGAACGAGCGGGCCTGCCGCCTCGGCAACGCGCTGCTCGGCCTCGGCCTCGCCAAGGGCGCCCGCGTGGCGGTGCTGGCCTACAACTGCGTCGAGTGGGCCGAGATCTACGCCGCCACCGCCAAGGCCGGTCTCGTCGCCGTGCCGATCAACTTCCGGCTCGTGGGCCAGGAAGTGCGCTTCATCGTCGAGAACGCCGAGGCCGGGGCGCTCATCGTCCAGGACGAACTCGTCGGCCTCGTGGAAGCGATCCGCGCCGACCTGTCCATCCCGGTGGGGAACCTGATCCATTTCGGCCGGCTCCACCCCTGCCCGGCGGGATTCCGCGATTACGAGGACTTCCTCGGACAGGGAAGCGCCGGGGAGCCGGAGGTCACGGTCTCCCCCGACGACCCCTGGATGCTGATGTACACCTCGGGCACCACCGGGAACCCGAAGGGCGCGATCCGCAGCCATCGCGGCGCGGCGAACCTCTCCCTGTGCACGGAGATCGAGCTCGGCATCCACCGCAACGACGGCGCGCTGCTCGTGATGCCGATGTGCCATGCCAACTCGCTCTACTTCTTCGGGGCGTTCAGCTATTGCGGCGGCAGCGTCTCGATCTACTCGCGCAAGAGCTTCGACCCGGAGCACTGCCTCAAGACGCTGGCCGAGGGCGAGGCGACCTTCACCTCCCTGGTCCCGACCCATTACATCATGATGCTCGGCCTCGCCGCCGGGGTGCGGGACAAGTACAACCTCGACCGCGTCACCAAGCTGATGATCTCGTCCGCCCCCGCCCGGCAGGAGACCAAGCGCGCGGTGATGGAGCTGTTTCCGAATTCCGGCCTGTTCGAGCTCTACGGCGCCACCGAGACCGGCTGGGTCACCATGCTCCACCCGCGGGAGCAGTTCACGAAGCTCGGGTCGGTCGGCCGCGAATGCGTCGGCTCGGCGCCGATCAAGCTGCTGGACGCCGAGGGGAACGAGGTGCCCGACGGGCAGCCGGGTGAGCTGTACTGCAACAACCCGTACCTGTTCGACGGATACTGGAAGCTGCCCGAGAAGACGGCCGCCGCCTTCCACGGCGAGTACTGCACCGTGGGCGACATGGCGATCCGCGACGCGGACGGCTTCATCCAGCTCGTGGACCGCAAGAGCAACATGATCATCTCCGGCGGCGAGAACGTCTACCCGTCCGAGGTCGAGGCGGCGCTCGGGCGCCACCCGGCGGTGCGGGACGTGGCGGTGATCGGCCTGCCCGACGCCAAGTGGGGCGAGCGCGTCCACGCGGTCGTGGTGCTGCACGATGGCGCCGCCCTGAACACCAACGAGCTGATCGAATGGAGCCGGGAGCATCTCGCCGGCTACAAATGCCCGCGCAGCCTGTCCTTCGTGCCGGTGGACGACGTGCCGCGCAACGCCACGGGCAAGGTCATGCACCGGGTGCTGAAGGAGCAGGTCCTGGAGGGCGAGCGCCTCGCCCAGGCCGGGCACCGGGCCGCGAGCTGAGGCGCCGCCTCCCCCACGATCGAAGGAATCGCCCATGCAGATCTCGCCCGACAGCGTCGCGGCCGTCGTCGCCCGGTCCCTGAAGGCGCGCGGCGTCACCCGCGTCTTCGCCCTGTGCGGCGGCCACATCATGCCGATCTGGATGCGCCTCGACGCCGAGGGCATCCGGATCATCGACGTGCGCGACGAGCGGGCCGCCGTCCACATGGCGCAGGCCCACCACGAGGTGACGGGGGAGCTGGGCGTGGCCCTGGTGACGGCCGGCCCCGGCATGACCAACGCGGTGACCGGCATCGCCAACGCCCACGTCTCCCGCGCCTCGGTGCTGGTCCTGTCCGGCACCAACCCCCGCGGCCAGGAGAACCGCGGCGGGCTGCAGGACCTCGACCACACCCACCTCGTGCGCACGGTCACCCGCTACGCCCGCACCGTCCGCGAGCCGGCCCTGGCGCTGGCCGAACTCGACGAGGCGATCGCCCGGGCCCTCGGCGAGGGCGGCGAGCCGGGTCCGTCCTACATCGACTTCCCCGCCGACACCCTGCGCGGCCTCGTGCCCAAGCCCCTCCAGATGGAGGAGCACCTCGGGTCCAAGCCCCGCGTCGTGCCGCAGCCCGACCCCGCCCGCATCGCGCAGGCGGTGGACCTGCTGTGGTCGGCCCGGCGCGTCCTCGTGATCTCGGGGCGCGGCGCCCGCCGGGCCGGGCCGGAACTGATCGCCCTGCTCGACCGGCTCGGCGCGGTCTACCTCGACACCGGCGAGAGCCGCGGCCTCGTGCCCGATGCCCACCCCTCCGTCGTCGGCGCCATGCGCGGGGCGGTGATGGGCGATGCGGACGTCGTGCTCACCGTCGGCCGCCGGCTGGACTTCCAGCTCGCCTACGGGTCCCCGGCGGTGTTCGGGGACGCCCGCTTCGTGCGCCTCGCCGACACCCCGGCCGAACTGCGCGACAACCGCCGCGGTGCCGTCGAGATCCTCTCCGACCCCGCCGCGGCACTGCGCGCCCTGCTGGACGCGGCGGGGAACCGGGCGAGCGCCGTCGATCGGGGCTGGGCCGAGACCCTCCGGTCCAAGCACGACCAGCGGGCGACCAAGCTGCGGCAGACCATGGCCTCCGCCCCCGCCGGGAGCGACGGGCGGCTCCATCCCAACCGCGTCATCGCGGCCCTGCAGGCGGCCATCGAACCCGACGCCATCGTGGTGACCGACGGCGGCGACTTCCTGAGCTTCGCCCGGATCGGCCTCTCGGCCTCGACCATGCTCGATCCGGGGCCGTTCGGCTGCATCGGCGTCGGCGTGCCCTACGGGATCGCCGCGAGCCTCGCCTGCCCGGAGCGCACGACCGTGGTGGCGACGGGGGACGGCGCCTTCGGCTTCAACGCCATCGAGCTCGACACGGCGGCCCGGCACAAGGCCCCGGTCCTGATCGTGGTGGCCAACAACGGCGCGTGGCAGATCGAGGTCCACGACCAGACGGTGACCCACGGCAAGGTGGTCGGCACGCGCTTGGCCTTCAGCGACTATGCCGGCATGGCCCGGGCCCTGGGGATGCACGGCGAGCGGGTGGAGCGCGAGGAGGATCTCGGCCCGGCGATCGCGCGGGCGCTCGCCAACCGCCCTGCCCTCCTCGACGTGGTGGTGACGCCGGAGGCCGTCTCCTCGGACGCCAAGACCGGCCTCGCCTGGGTCCCGGACCTCCAACCCCTGGCCGCCTGGGACGAGGCGGAACGCGCCTGGCGGGCGGGCGAGGGCGCCCGCGACTGAGGTCGGCGGATCGTCCCCCCCTCTTCCTGCGGGGAGAGGGGAGCGGCGGCGACCGCCCGGCGGGACAGCGGGGTGCCGGCGAAAGCGGGCCCTGAAGTCCCCGCCTCCCACCGTCCCTGCGAGCCACGCGACGCAATCCGGGGACGCGCGAGGTCTCGAAACGTCCCGCTCCCCGAGATGGCCTCGCTGCGCGCGCAAGAATGGTGTGGGATCCGGACGGGCGATCCGGCCCGCCCGATCCTTCCGGCCGGCCTCCTTCGCTCGGGACTGACGACGAACGCCCTACGCGTCCGCCGCCTTGGGCGCCTTCCAGATCCCGGAGGCGACCGTGGCGGTTTCCAGCAGCGCGGCGTGGAGGGCCGCGTCGCCGTCGTGGCCGCCGGCGCGGATCGCGGCGACCAGCGTCGCGCGCTTGGCGTCCTCCGGCTCGGGGCCGGGGGGCAGCGCCCTGTCCCAGGCATGCGCCACCGCGTCGGCCTGCGCGATCTCGCGCAGGGCGATGCCCAGCGCGTTGGCCACCATCAGCGCCACGTAGCGCGGGCGGCCGGCGAGGCCGGGCACCACCTCCTCGGTGAGCGCCCGGCGGGCGGCATCGATCAGGGCGGCGCCGGAGGGGTCGTCACGCATCGCGCAGGTCTCTCGGGTCAGCGGGGCCAGGCGGCGGGGCCGGTGGCACGCAGGATCGCCTGCTCCAGCTCCGGCACCATCCGCCCGGTGAGGGCGAGTTCGAGGGAGAATTCCCGGCCGGAGACGTGGCGCGCCCCCTGCTCCAGGGCGATCACCGCCCAGCGCAGGTGCGCCATCACCTCCCAATAGGCCACGGCCTCGGGGGTGAAGGGCCGTCCGCCGCCCTCCCGGTAGCCCCGGTAGAACGCCTCGCGGGAGCCGATGCCGCCGGCCTCCTTGTCCTGCCGGCCGAAGCGCCAGCAGGCGGCGCAGAACCAGCCGAGGTCCTGCACCGGATCCCCCCAGCCCGAGAACTCCCAATCGAGGATCGCGGTGAGGCCCGCCTCATCGACCATGTAGTTGCCGGTGCGGAAATCCCGGTGGACCAGGGCCGGGGCAGGACAGGGAGGCGCCGCGACCTCGGCCCAGCGCAGGCCCCATTCGATGGCCGGGCGCTTGGCGCCGATCCCGTCGAGGTTCGCCCGCAGCCGCAGCACCTCGGCGCGGGCGGGATCGGGCTCCGGGGGGCCGAGGAAGGCGAGGTCCGGGGGCGGGTCGCCGCGCGGGTCGAGCACCCCGTGGATCTTCGCGAGCTCCCGCCCGAGGTCCCGGGCCAGCGTCTCCCGGTCGCCGCCGAGCGTGAGGTCCTTGGCGATCCGGGGGCCGAGGCCGACGCCCGCCACGAGGCCCATCAGGGCGAAGGGCGCGCCGATCACCTCGGGATCCTCGCACAGGCCGACGGGCTCCGGCACGCGCACCCCCGCCGCCCAGGCGGCCTGCAGCAGGCGGAACTCCTCGGACCGGCTCCGGCTGGAGGCGATGGTGGCCGGGGCGTCCTTGCGCAGGACGAACTCGCGGCGGCCCTCGCCGAGCCGGCAGCGGATCAGGCGGTTCTCCTGGATCGAGCCGCCGCCGAGCGGCCGGTTCTCCTCGATCGTCAGGCCGGGCTCCCGGAGATGCCCCGCGATCCAGGCGCCGAGCCGCATCTCGTCCATGCTCAAAGCCCCGACACGAGGTGGCCGCCATCGACGGCGATGACCGAGCCGGTCATGTAGGATCCGGCATCCGAGGCGAGCAGCAACAGCGCGCCGTCGAGTTCGTCCGCCTCGCCGAGGCGCCGCTGGGGCACGCGCTTGATCAGCGCCCTCCCCGGCTCGGAATCGAAGAACCGGGCGTTCAGTTCGGTCCGCACGTAGCCCGGCGCCAGGGCGTTCACCCGGATGCCGTACCGCGCCCATTCGAGGGCGAGGCTCTTGGTCAGCTGGATCACCGCGGCCTTCGAGGCGGAGTAGGGGGCGAGCCCCCCGGCGACCCGCAGGCCGAGGATCGAGGCGACGTTGACGATGCTGCCCCCGGCCCCGGCCGCGACCATGCGCTTGGCGGTGGCCTGGGCGACGAGGAACGCGCCTTTCAGGTTGGTGTCGAGCACCCCGTCCCACTCGGCCTCGTCGAGGTCGAGGGCGGGGGTCGTGGTGGTGACGCCGGCATTGTTGACGAGGACGGCCACCGGGCCGAACCGCTCCTGCGCCCGGTCCAGGGCCGCCTCGATCCCCGCCCGGTCGGTCACGTCCATGACGAGGGCCTGCGCCTCCCCGCCCTGCGCCTCGACGGCGGCCACCGTCTCGGCCAGGGCCTCCGCCCGGCGGGCGCCGAGGGAGAGCCGCGCCCCGGAGCGCGCGAGCATTCCGGCGAAGTGGCGCCCGAGCCCGCTCGACGCGCCCGTGACCAGCACATGCCGGCCGGTGAGATCGAACATCCCGCTCATCGCGCCCTCACTGGATGCGTTCGAAGGCGACGGCGATGCCCTGGCCGCCGCCGATGCACATGGTGGCGAGGCCGTAGCGACCGCCGGTCCGGGCGAGTTCGTACAGGGTCTTCACCGCGATGATCGCGCCGCTGGCGCCGATCGGGTGGCCGAGCGCGATGGCGCCGCCGTTCGGGTTCACCCTGTCCGGGTCGAGGTCGAGGGAGCGGGACACCGCGCAGGCCTGGGCGGCGAAGGCCTCGTTCGATTCGATCACGTCGAAGTCGGCGGCGCGCAGGCCGGTGCGCGCGAACAGGCGGCGCACCGCCGGAACCGGGCCCATGCCCATCTCGGAGGGGTCGACGCCGGCATGGGCGTAGCCGACGATCCGGGCGAGCGGCGTGGCGCCCTCGCGGGCGGCCTTCCCGGCGCTCATCAGCACCAGGGCGGCGGCGCCGTCGTTGAGGCCGGACGCGTTGCCCGCGGTGACGCTGCCGTCCTTGGCGAAGGCCGGGCGCAGCTTGGCGAGGTCCTCACGGCTCGTGGCCTTGGGGTGCTCGTCGGTGTCGAAGGGGACCGTCTCACGCTTGCGCTGCACCGCGATGGGCAGGATCTGGTCACGGAACCGGCCCTCGGCGATGGCCTTGGCCGCGCGGGCCTGGCTTTCCGCCGCGAAGGCGTCCTGATCCTCGCGGGAGATGCCGTAGCGGCTGGCGATGTTCTCCGCGGTGACGCCCATGTGGCCGTGGCCGAACGGGTCGGAGAGCACGCCGACCATGTAGTCGACGCCCGTGATGTCGCCCATCTTCTGGCCGAACCGCGCCGCCGACAGGAGGTGGGGCGAGCGGCTCATGCTCTCGGCACCGCCGGCGACCGCCGCCTCGGCATCGCCCAGCATCACCGCCTGCGCCGCCGAGACCAGGGCCTGGAGGCCGCTGCCGCAGAGGCGGTTCACGGTCATCGCCGGCACCTCCTTGGGGATGCCGCCCTCGATGGCGGCGACCCGGGCGATGTAGGCGTCCCGCGGCGTCGTCGGGATGACGTGGCCGAAGACGACGTGGCCGATCTCCTCGCCCGCCGTGCCGGATCGCTTCAGCGCCTCGCTCACGCATTGCGCGGCGAGCTCGGCCGGCGGAATCGCCGCCAGCGACCCGCCGAAGGTGCCGATCGCGGTGCGCACCGCCCCGGTGATGACCACATCCGTCATGACGACCTCATTCTGTTCGTTCGTGCCGCGTCACTTCGTTCGAAGGGACACCACCGTCTTTGCGAGCGCAGCGAAGCAATCCAGGGATGCGCCACGCTTCAGATCGTCCCGCTGCCCTGGGTCCCCTCACTGCGTCCGCGATGACGGGGTTGGGCAGGACGGCCGGGTGCTCACGCCCCCACGTCCCAGGTCCAGAAGGCGTCGCCCTCGGCCTCGAGGTTGCGGTTGAGCACCATCTTGTGGACCTCGTCGGCCCCGTCCACGAGCCGCGCCTGGCGGGCGTAGCGGTAGATCCATTCCAGCGGCGTGTCGGTGGAGTAGCCCCGGGCGCCGTTGATCTGGATCGCCGTGTCGGCCGCCGCGTGCAGCAGGTTGGCGACGTGGACCTTGGCCATCGAGACCTCCTTGCGGGCGAAGCTGCCCTGGTCCAGCGCCCAGGCGGCCTTCATCACCAGCAGCCGGCCGATCTCGATGCGCATGGCGAGGTCGCCGAGCATCAGCTGGATGCTCTCCCGGTCGGCGAGCCGCACCCCGAAGCCCTGCCGCTCGGCGGCGTAGGCGCGGGCGATCTCGACGCAGCGCTTCGACAGGCCGAGCCAGCGCATGCAGTGGGTCAGCCGGGCCGGGCCGAGGCGGATCTGGGTGAGCTTGAGCCCGTCGCCCTCCTTCATCAGGACGTTCTCGGCGGGGATCTCCAGCCCGTCGAACAGCAATTCGCAGTGGCCGCCGTGCTCCTCCGGCCCCATGATCGGGATGCGGCGCAGGATCTCCCAGCCCGGCTGGTCCCGGTGGAACAGGAAGGCGGTCAGGCCCTTGCGCGCGTCGTCGGAGGTGCGGGCCATCAGGATGAAGTGGGCCGCGTCCTCCGCCCCGGTGATGTACCACTTGCGCCCGGTGACGACGTAGGTGTCCCCCCGGCGCTCGGCGCGGGTCTGGATCATGCCGGGGTCGGAGCCGCCGCCGGGGTGGGGCTCGGTCATGGCGAAGGCCGAGCGGACCTCGCCCGCCACGATCGGGGCGAGCCAGCGCGCCTTCTGCGCGGGGGTGGCGACCTTCTCCAGCACCATCATGTTGCCGTCGTCCGGGGCGGCGGAGTTGAACACCACCGGCCCGAAGATCGAGCGGTTCATCGCCTCGTAGCAGACCGCCATGCCGACCTTCGACAGGCCGGCCCCGCCGGTCTCGGGGGCGAGCTGGAGGCACCACAGCCCCTCCGCCCGGGCGAGCGCCCGCAGGCGCTCCAGCTCCGGCAGGGCGATGTTGCCGTGGGCGTCGAAGCACGACCGGTCCGCCTCCACCGGGAGGATGTGCCGGTCCACGAAGGCCGCGATGCGGGCGCGGTACGCCTCGACCTGGGGGGAGATGGTGAAATCCATCGTGGCAGCCTTCCGCAACGCCCGCCGCAACGCCCAAAAAACGAGCGAGCGCTCGAATTTTTTAGCCCTTGGATTCCCCGTTGGCAATAGGCTATGGATCCGGCAGGGCGCGTCGGCGGCGAGCGCGCACGATCATGGAACGATGACGCTGGCCGAAGCTGCGGATTCCCAGAACACGCCGTTGGAGACGGTCCCGAGGAACGCCACCTCGACCGAGGCGATCTGCGCGCGCATTCTCGAGCGCCACCGCGACCGGGTGAGCGTGCGCAAGCCGCACCTCGCCACCGCCAACCTCGCCCGGATCATCGAGGCGGTGCTGAAACTCTCGAGCCGGCAGAGCTTCCACGAGATGAGCCTGCGGGACCTCGCGCGGGTCTCCGGCCTCAGCATGGGCGGCCTCTATTCGTACTTCGACAACAAGAACACGCTCCTCGTGATGATCCTCACGGAGGTGTCCGAGACGGTGGGGGCGGTCCTCCGGGATGCGCCGGCGGGGCTCGATGCGGACCCGGCCGCGCACCTGCGCTGGCTCATCGACACGCACATCCGGCTGACCGAGGCGATGCAACCCTGGTTCGTCTTCGCCTTCATGGAGGCGAAGGGCTTTCCGGCCGCCGCCCGGGCGTTCGCCACCGAGAGCGAGCTCGCCACGGAACGGATCTTCGCGGATGTGCTCGCCCGCGGTGTCGCGCAGGGCGTCTTCACCGTCCCCGACATCGACCTGACCGCCGCGCTGATCAAGCCGCTGCTGCAGGACTGGTACGTCAAGCGGGCGAAATACCGGAAACGCGGGACACCGATCCACGCCTATGTCGCGGGCGTCATCGCCTTCGTCGAACGGGCCATCGCCAGGACCTGACGATCGCCCGCACCCGTCGCTTTTTGCCCTTGAACGAATACAGAATTTGCATACAGGTTCTGAATTCAATAAGCGCCGACCGGGCCATCGGGGCCGCCGGGCGACGACAAGGATCCGTGCGTGGCACAGCTCCGCGACACGGCGAACAGGAGAGAAACGCCGTGGTCGCACCCGCCGACGATGCCACCCGCCGCCACCGCACCACCCTCGACCGCCGCGCCGTCCTCGGTCTCGCGGGCGCCGCAGCGCTGGGCGGCACGGGGGTGTTCAGCCCGGCCATCGTCCGGGCGCAGGGCGCATCGGTGAAGCTGAAGTTCGGTAACGACGTGCCGCTCACGCACTCGCTCAACGTCCGCCTCGCCGAGGCGATCAGCGCCATCGAGCAGGAGACGAACGGACGCTTGTCGATCTCCGTGTTCCCGAGCAACCAGCTCGGAAGCGATACGGACATGATCTCGCAGCTGCGCTCGGGGGCCCTCGAACTGGCCACGATGCCGACGACCCTGCTATCGACCCTGGTCCCCTCCGCCGCGCTCCCGGCGATCGGCTTCGTCTTCCCGAGCTACGACAAGGTCTGGCCGGCGATGGACGGCGAGGTCGGCGCCTACATGCGCGGCAACATCGAGAAGGCCAACCTGCACCCGTTCGAAGCGATGTGGGACAACGGCTTCCGGCAGATCACGACGAGCACGAAGCCGATCCGGGGTCCTGAGGATCTGAAGGGCTTCAAGATCCGCGTGCCGGTGGTGCCGCTGTGGGTGTCGCTGTTCGCGGCGCTGGGCGCGGCGCCGACGAGCATCCCCCTGAGCGAGGCCTATGCCGCGCTGCAGACGCGGATCAGCGACGGGCAGGAGAACCCGCTGGCGATCATCAACGCCACGAAGTTCTACGAGGTGCAGAAGTTCTGCTCCCTCACCAACCATGCCTGGGATGGGTTCTGGCTGCTGGCGAGTGGCCGCACCTGGAGATCGCTCCCCGCCGAGCTCCGGGATGTCATGGCCAAGCACTTCAATGCGGCCGCCCTGAAGCAGCGCGAAGACAACCTCAAGGACAGCGCCGCCCTGAAGGCGGGGCTGGAGAGCAAGGGCTTGGCCTTCAATACGACCGATCCCGCGCAGTTCCAGCAAGCCCTCGCCAAGACCGATTTCTACAAGACCTGGAAGTCGAAGTTCGGACCCGAGGCCTGGGCCCTTCTGGAGAAGTATGCCGGAACCATCGGGTGATCGATCCGCCGACACCCGACCGATGATCGGCACGATCCTTTCGGGTCCGCCCGGCGTTCGGGGGCGGGGTGGACCGGCGATCTCCGGGTTTCGCCGAAGCGGGGGGCGCGCCCTTGACCCGCGGGGAAGGGTTGCCCCTCCACGCGGGCGGCGTCACGGGGCGGGGGTCTCGCCCGCGGGCGAGACCGTCCGACAGAGGGTGTGGCCGGGCGCTCAGCCGGCGCCGTACCCGCCCTTCCGGTTGCCGTCCGAAGGGAGCGGCGGCCGGTTGTCGTAGCCGCCGCTCGCGGGGCCCTGATCGTCGGGGCTTTCCGGCCCGCCGGGCGATGTCGGCCCAGCGGCGCCCTGGCCGTCCGTTTTCGTCTCTTCCCCGGGTGCGGGCCCCGGCGGCACCATGCCGAACGCCTCACGCGCCGCGTCGATATCCGTGCCCATGCCGGTCTCCCTGTGTCTCGTGAGAGTCCAAGGCGTGGGACCTGGGCGGGTTCCCACCGGGGCCACCCGCGGGGACCGGCGACCCCACGTGCGCCCCGACCGGAACAGATCGTCCCGGTCGAGGCTTGCCGCTGGTCGATCGCGCCTGGAGCCGACGCCGGTCGCGGGAGACATGCACGTGCGCTACCGAACCTTCGTGATCGCCGCCGCGCTGGCAGGCCTTTCCGCCGGCCCCGGTCGGACGCAGGACCAGGAGACGCTGGCTCAGAAGGCGCAGGCCCAAGAGGAGCAGGCCTTGGCCCTCCTTCGGGCGTCCAGCGCCCAGTCCGCCATCATCACGTTCTGCGCCAAACACTTCACCATCGACGGCACCACCGCCTTGCGGATCTCGCAGACCGCGCGTGATGTCGCCTCCAAGATACTGGGCGAGGACCGGTCGACCGCGGCCTTCAAGGACGAGCTGGCCCGGCGCTATGCCGAGGTGAAGGACATCGGCGAGCAGCAATGGTGCGCCGACCAGAGGGACGCGCTCGCCCAGGGCGAAGCCCAGATCTTCAAGAACTGAGGCCCCGGCCCCGCCGGATCGGTGCGACGGGCAAGGAAGTGAAGGGCCAGGGGGGTGACGGGCGAGGCGGCGGGGCCGCCCCCCTTCCCGCACGCGGTGTTCGGGCCCGTCGGGGCCTGTACGCCGCGGTGGCTCTGCCGCTACGATGGGCCCATGACCTTACCGCTTCTCCCCGCCTCGGCCTTCAAAGCGCCGACAGTCCTTCTCTCCGGGTCTGTCGATTACGCCATGTACAAGGACTTCCGTCAGCAGTTCGAACCGGCCCATGAGCAGGATCTGGTCGTGATCGAGCTTTCGACGCTCGGCGGCGACCCCGAGGTCGCGCGGATGATGGGGGAGGATGTCCGCTACCACAGCGAGATGAATCCCGAGAAGCGCTACGTCTTCCTGGGCAAGGCCGCCATCTACTCGGCCGGCACGACGTTCATGAGCTTCTTCGCCCGGAGCAACCGTTACCTCACCCGGGGGACGCGGCTGATGATCCACGAGCGCAAGATGAACAAGACGCTGCACGTGCAAGGGCCCCTGACCACATGCGTCGCGGCGGTGAAGGCCACGCTGCACGAGATCGAGACATCGATCACCATCCAGAATGAGGGCTTCGAGAACCTGATCCGCGGCTCCTCGGTGACGATGGACGAGGTGCTGCAGCATGCGCCCGCCAACTGGTACATCGAGGCGGAGGAAGCCCGGCGGCTCGGCCTCATCGAAGCCGTGCTGTAGGGCGCGCCGCCGGCCCGGCCACGGCCGTCCCGCCGGACCGCCCCCTCGGCCGGGCGGCGGTCACTTGGGGGCGCGGGCCTCAGTTGAGGCCATGGGCCGCGCCCGCGCGGGGGACGCGGGGCCGTGCGGCGGTCAACCCTCGCCCGGTACCGGGTGGTCGACGTTCTGCTCCTTCTCGTCGAAGGTGAAGCCAGCCAGCCAGTCCGCGCTCTCCTGTGACCCCGCCCGATACGGATCGGCGGTGTAGGACGCCCCGGATTGCTTGGCCGCCTTGCCCTCTTCCCATTCAGCGGAACGGCTCGCCATGACGACCTCCTTCGTGCGCATGCGTCTCGGCAGGGCCAACGCCGCTGGCGCCGATAGGATGCCGGCGTTCCCGGCCCGCTCCGTGTCCCCGAACCCGACGGGGCTCATCGGCGAGCCCGCATCCGTGGGAGGCGACCCGCGCTCCTCGTCCGAAACCGGAGGGCCTTACTTCGACAGGATGTTGGTGACCCACCGGAACGCCACGCCGGACATATCCAGCGCGGTCAGCACAGCCACGATACCCAAAACGGTTCCCAGCATCGCGACCTCCGCCTGCGCCATCTTCGTTGGCGCTAGCCAACTTCAGACAGCAAGGCAAGCATACCCGGACGAGGGGGGGACGGGGCATGGCCCCCCTGCACCGCCGGCGCCCGGCCCGGATCGGTCGCCAACGCCACAGGGCGGACCTATCGCACCGGGACGCGGTTGCTCGTCAGGATCCGTCGTGACGGATCAGCGAGGTGGATGGGTGACAGAGCAGCATTCCAATCAGAATGGACGGTACGGCGGCCCAGGCCTGCCGATGTTTTATGGGGTGATCGCCTCTGTCGGTTTCATGATGGGCGCCCTGGCGATCCTGATGGCCGGGGTGACGTCCGGCGGACATTTGAGCGGCCGCATGGGATCGCCCGTCGGCGTGGTTCATGTGGCCAACGGGCTGCCGGTCCCGTCGGGGGAGACCGGGGGCAGACCGGGTGCCGGGGCGTCGACCGGGCTGGCGGCACGGTGAGCGCCCGTCTCACCCGTTCGCTGCAGAGATCCCTGACCGATGGCAACGAGCCTCAGGCCCGGATCAATCACGGCCATGTCGGCGCCGCGCAGCTCGGCACCTGCGACGAGGCCGGCGGCGGCCCCCCGACCTCGCAGCGCATGAAGTTCGCCCACGCGAACGAGGCGGCGTCGGAGCAGGTCCGGGACGCCGTCAGGGCGCTCACCGGCCGAGTCTGGGCCTGCCGGCCTTCTCCGGCTGCGTCGCCATGATCGGCGGTGCGCTCGCTCTCGGGATTTGGGCCTTCCCGTAGCGCCCGGGAGGCTCGGGCGAAGCCCCGGGCGGCGCCGGACGGCCGGACGCGACGGTCGCCGCCCGGACCCGCTCGCAGTTCGGCCGGCGCGACCCCACATGCTGAATATGATCACCTTCACGCCGAACCCGCACACGCTGCGGATCACCCCGTCCTCCACGGAGCCGGGCCGCTTCGACTGGGCGATCACCCGCGATGGCGTGGTCGTCCGCCAGTCGGTCAGGTCCTTCGCCTCGCAGGGCGCGTCGGAGGCCAACGGCGACGCCGCGCTGCGGGACGTCACGTTCCAGTGGCGCGGCGCGCGGTAACTGCCGCGTTCCGGCCCCGAGGTTGCGGCAAATACGACAAGGGCCGATCACCGGTCCTTTACGGATCGCCGGCTAGCCTCGGGGCATGACCAGCGTCCTCACTCAAGCCGTGCAGATGCAAGCCGGGGGCTTCGCCCAATCGGTCGGCACCGCGGTCGCCCGCCAGCAGATCGATGCCCAGAAATCCGTGGCGGACATGGTGGCCCAGACCGCCGTGGCGGCCTCGCCGCCCGCACCGGCCGGGCAGGGGCAGCGTCTCGACGTGCGCGTCTGAGGCCTCAGTACCGCACGTTGGAGATGCCGCCGCCGCTGCGGCTCACGACGCCCTGGATCACCTCCTTGGTGGAGGGGCTGATGCCGCCATCGCTGCGCAACCGGCGGCCATCGGCCCGTTCGAGGCGGGCGACATCGTCGGAGCAGCGGTCCAGCGCGTCGCGGACCCTGAGCGAGGCGGGCACGCCGCGCTGTGCGGGGGAGCCGGCCATCTCGAAGCGCAGGCAGGATGCCAAATGCCCTTTGAGATCGTCGAAGGCGGCGGCCTGAGCGCCCGAGGCGAGGGCCACCGAGATCAAGGCAACGCGGACAAGCATCTGAGCCTCCACTCACGGGTGAACGCTGCGCAAACGCGCGAGAGCCGCATTGGTGGCCGCGGCGGGTTCAGTCGGACGTCGCGCCCCGCCGGCCCCGGACCGGGACGCTCCGGTCGGCCCCAGGGGCACGGCGCACCGACCGCCTCCGGGCGTCCCGCGCCATCGCGATCACCGCGCCCGGGAACGGAGTCGGTCGCTCCCGGGTAGCATCAGACACGAGGCGGTCAGGCCCGCCATCGGTCACCCCGCAGTGCGGCCACAGGCAATGGCGGACCTTGTCCCGACCGACCCGTCGCGCGGCAGGGCGGCCCCCTCCGTCGCGACGCCGGCGGCGACCGCCCTCGTGGTGGCCGACATGATCGGCGTCGGGGTGTTCACCAGCCTCGGCTTCCAGGTGTCCGACATCCAGTCGGGTTTCGGGCTGCTGCTGCTCTGGGGCATCGGTGGGTTGGTCGCACTGTGCGGAGCGTTCAGCTACGCCGAGCTGGCGACGATGTTTCCCCGCTCCAGCGGCGAGTACACCTACCTCACCCGCGCCTACGGTCCGGCCCTCGGATTCATGGCGGGCTGGCTCTCGGCCACGGTCGGCTTCGCGGCGCCGGTGGCCCTGGCCGCGATGGCGTTCGGGCAATACGCCAAGGCCTTCCACCCGGCGGCACCGGCGCTTCCGCTCGGCCTCGCGATCATCTGGGCCGTCACGGCCATCCGCGTGGCGGGCGGGCGCTTCGGGGAGGCGTTCCAGGTCGGCTCGACGCTGCTGAAACTCCTGCTCATCGTGGCCTTCATCGGCGCCGGTCTCGCCACCGGAGGGGGACCACCCGTCAGCTTCGCGCCGGGCGCGTTCGATCCGGCGCAGGTCTTCAGCACCGGCTTCGCCGTCAGCCTCGTCTTCGTGATGTACGCCTACTCGGGCTGGAACGCGGCGACGTACATCGCCGGCGATCTGGCCGACCCACACGACAGCCTGCCCAGGGCCCTGTTCCTCGGGACGGGCCTCGTGGTCGTGCTCTACGTCGCCCTGAACGCGGTGTTCCTCTACACCACGCCGCTGAACGAGCTCGCCGGGCAGATCGACGTCGCCCTGATCAGCGGCCGGCACGTCTTCGGCGCGGATGGCGGCCGGGTCGTCGGCGCGGTGATCTGCTTCGGCCTCATCCCGACGATCGGTGCGATGATGTGGATCGGCCCGAGCGTCACGGCGACGATGGGCGAGGACATGCCGCTCCTGCGCATCTTCGCGCGCCGCACCCGCGGCGGCGCGCCCGCGGCCGCGATCCTTTTCCAATGTCTCGTCGCCAGCCTCCTGCTCCTCACGCAGAGCTACGCGGCGGTGCTGGAATTCATCCAGTTCGGCCTCACCCTGTGCGCGTTCCTGGCGGTGCTCGGCCTGATCAAGCTGCGGATCACCGAACCCCACCTGCCGCGGCCCTATCGCGCCTGGGGCTACCCCGTCACGCCGATCATCTTCCTCAGCGTGACCCTGTTCATGCTGGTCTATCTCGTCGCCGCGCGGCCCATCCAGTCGCTCTGCGGTCTCGGCCTGATGCTCCTCGGCCTCGCGCTGTATGCCGTCGCGCGCGCCCAGGCCCGGCGCGAGGCCGGGCGACGGGCTGCGTGAGGCGCGCCCTCCCCCCGCCCGCGGAGCCGGCGCTCACCCGTCGCGCGGATCACCGGTCGGAGGCGTCGGCGGCCTTGGTCACGCGCAGCACGTCGAGGCGGTACTCGGCCGTCCTCGACTGCTTCAGGACCCGGGCGAAGCCCGCCGCACCCGCGATGAAGCCTTCGGCCGCATCGTCGCCGGAGAGCGGATAATGGGTCACGCCCAGCCAGTGGACCAGCACGATGTCCGCCTCCGGCAGGACCGCGCCCTCGACCCGGGCCACGAGGCGGGCGAGGTCGGCGCGGTCGAGGTAATAGGCCACCTCCGAGATCACGATGAGGTCGAACCGCCCCTCCGGCCAAGTGCCGGGCACGGCCGCGAGCAGGAAGCGCGCGTTCGGGCAGTCGGCGCAGCGGGCCCGCGCCGCGTCCAGCACGGAGGGGACCACGTCGAGTCCGATCAGCGCGTCGCACCGGGGACAGAGCTGATGGGTGAACACGCCGATGGAGCATCCCACGTCGAGGGCGGACGCGTAGTGGGCGCGCGGCAGGGCCGCGAGGGTCGCGGCGTACTTGTCCCGCTCGTACGGGCTCGTGGCGAACTGCCAGGGGTCGGACTCGGTGGCGTACATGCCCTTGAAGTAATCGGGATCGAGGGTGACCGGCCGGCGGCCCGTCGGCGTGCCGGCATTCGTCTCCCCGCCTGACGCCCCTCCGATCCCGAGCAGGGTGCCGGCGGCGGCGACGCCGCCCGACTGGAGCAGGAGGCGGCGTGAGAATGGCCCGCGGTCGCGCACGAAACACCTCAGGTTGCCGATCCCCGTAGCAGTGGGAACCACGCGCCGGTGCGGCGGTTCCGGGGCGTGATCGGGCGGTGCCACCGTGCTGGGGTTCCGCTCCCGACACGCAGCCGCCGTGGGGACCGCCATCGGCGCAGAGCAGGGGCAGCCATTCACAGGCTCCCGGGCGACATCGGCTTGGGGTGATGGGCAACCTCGGAGCCCCTGCGCGCGGTCACCTCGATTTCGATCTTGACCCTGCGGTCGATCAGACCCGCCTCGATCATCGTCGCTGCGGGCCGCGCTTCCCCGAACGCGCCGCGGAGGGCGGGCCAGCACGCGGGGAAGTCGTCGGCTGAAGGGAGGATGTAGCGCACCCGCACCACGTCGGCGAAGGTTGCCTCGGCCTCGCGCAACGCCTGGGCGATGTTCGCCAAGCACTGCTCGGCCTGGGCCGCGACGTCGTCGGCGATGGTCATCGTAGCGTAGTCAAACCCAGTCGTGCCGGACACGAACACCCACTCGCCGTCGACGACGGCGCGGGAGTAGCCGATATCGTGCTCGAATGACGAGCCGGACGAGATGAGGTGGCGCATCGCATGTCTCGGACGAACCGGCCCATCTTTTCGCAGGGCCCGCAGATCTGCAATGGATCGGAAGAGGGCGCGGCGGCGACGTCCGCTGCGCCCCGACGCTCACGCATGCCCTGCCCGGCGACGCGGACGACGCGAGCCGATCAGGCCGACACCACCTGGGGGATCCGGCTTCTCAGCCGGGAATAGCCGCGGGTGGAGAACGGCCATGCCGCCTCGTCCCAGGCGCGCCGGACGCGCAGGCAGCCCGCCGGCAGTCCCTCCGCGGACGGCCCGACCGGCGCCCACGCCGTGACGACCGGACGGTCGCCGGACCAGTCCCCGGTGGCCGGTCCCGCCTCGCATCCGAAATGCGCTCCCGCCCGGTCCAGGGCATCGGCCAGCGCCGCCGCATCGGCCGCGCGCACCCGGTCCGAGGCGCCGGGGGCGTGGGCGAGCAGACCGCCGACCCGGGCGACCCGGGCGCCGGCCAACGGCAGGCTCTCGGGGTGGAGGTCGTCGAGGTGGATCAGCAGGGCCACGTCGCCGGGGGGCGGCGTATCGGCCACCGGCAGGGCGACCTCGCGCGGCGGCATCGGTTCGTCGAGGGAATCCGGGTACTCATCGAGGCCCACGGGGTCGAACCGGCCGTTCGTGTAGCGGCGGATGTTCTCCGCGCGGGCGACGTAGTGCTTGCCCCGGGTGTGCAGGCCCGCCACCCAGCGCCAGGACAGGGTGTTGCTCGCCGGGTCCCCGTCCAGGAGGTGGCGCAGGAAGAAGTCCGCGCCCAGCGCCCAGGGAAGGCGCAGGGTGAAGATCCAGATCGAGGCGAACCACATCCGCGCGTGGTTGTGCAGCCAGCCGGTCTCGACCAGCTCCCGGGCCCAGTCGTCGAAGCCGTCGATGCCCGTTCGGCCCTCGATCGCCATCGCATGGGTCCGGCGCAGCCCCGGCTCGGCGGCGAGCCGCCCGCGATCCGCCGCGGCCAGGGCGAGGAAATCGGTCCAGGCCGCGGGGTGGGTCTCCAGGTGGCCCTTGAAGTAGGTCCGCCAGAAGACCTCGGACACGAACTTCTCCGCCCCGCCGTCACCGAACGCGGCCTCGGCGGCCGACACCACCTCGGCCTCGGTGATCAGGCGGCGGCGCAGGTAGGGCGACAGCGCGGACGTGGTCGTGCGTCCCCCCGGCCCGGCATCGGTGTTGCGGGAGGCGGCGTAATCCGCGCCGGCCTCCGCGAGGAAGGCGGTCAGCCGGTCGAGGCCGGCGGCACGGGTCATGGGGAAGGTGCGATCCATGCCGCTGAGCTAGCGCTCTGCCCCGTCCGTGCGATTGCGACCCATTCCCCGGCGGCGTTCCCTCGGTGAGGCGCCCCTCGGAACGGGAGCGCCGGCAACCTCGGCGAGGCCACCGTGTTGTCGAGGGTCCCGGCTCTCCGCATCGCGTCGGAACGCGGCCTCGCGCAGGCGAGCGCACCAGCCCCGCCATCGAGCCGCCCATGACCGACCCGATCACATTGCCCCCCGAGGTCGCGGACACCCGGCGCCTCGACGCGCTCCGGGACCACGACATCCTCGACACGCCCCCCGAAAAGGGGTTCGACGACATCGTCGAGCTGGCGCGCATGACCTGCGCGGCCCCGGTCGCGCTCGTGAGCCTCGTCACGGACGACCGGCAATGGTTCAAGGCGCGGGCCGGCTTCGCCCCGTGCGAGACGTCCCTCGACAAGTCCGTCTGCGCGCATGTCCTGGGCTCGCCCGACCTGCTGATCATCCCCGACCTCACGCAGGACCCGCGCACGCGCGAGAACCCCCTCGTCACGGGCGAGCCGCACCTGCGCTTCTATGCCGGCGCACCGCTGGAGGAGCGGGGCGGCCAGCGCCTCGGCAGCCTCTGCGTGATCGACCTCGTCCCCCGTCCGGAGGGCCTGGACCCCCGGCAGGCCACGGCGCTGCGGGCGCTGGCCGGGCAGGTGATGTCCCAGTTGGAGCTGCGCCGCGGGGCCGCCGACCGGGAGCGCATCCTCGCGGGCCAGTCCGCGCTGATCGCGCAGCAGAACGCCCTGATCTCCGCCCAGGCCGCGGTCACGCGGGCGGACGGGAACCGGGACGCCATCCTCGATGCCCTCGTCGGCGGCGTCATGGATGCCATCCCCCAGGCCGAGGGCGGCGTGATCGAGTTGCGGGACGGCGCCACCCTCGCCTACCGCGCCGCCGGCGGCACGCTCGCGGCCCATGCCGGGCTGCGGGTCCCCATCGCAGGCAGCCTCGCGGGGCACTGCCTGACGACCGGCAAGCCGGTGATCTGCCCCGACGTGCTCCTCGACCCCCGGGTGAAGCGCGACCTGCTGGTCCAACTGGGCCTGCGGTCGGCCGTCTGCGTCCCGATCCTCCGGGGGCGCTCGACCATCGGCGTCCTGAAGCTGCAGTCGAGCCGCCCGGATGCGTTCTCGGGGCGAGACCTGCGCATCGCGACCCTGTTCGCCGGCGCCATCCCGGCGGGCCTCGCCGAGGCCGGCGAGGCGGAGGCGCGCCGCGGCATCCGGGCGAGCGAGGCGACGCTGCGGACCGTGATGGAGACGCTGCCCGTCGGCGTCCTCATCGCCGAGGCGCCGACCGGGCGCATCGTCGGCCACAACGCCCGCGTCGCCGCCATCCTGGGCCACGCGGTCCCCCTCGAGGCCCCCGGCAGCGCGCCGGCGGCCTGGGTCGGGCTGCACGCCGACGGGCGCCCGGTCGAGCCGGGGGAGTGGCCGCTGGTGCGCGTGGCGCAGGGCGGCGAGGCGGCCGCCGAGCTCGAGGTCGACTACCGCCGCGGGGACGGCACCCGCGCCTGGATCGGGTTCTCGGGCGCCCCGATGCACGACGACGACCGCGTCGTCGGGGCCGTGGTGGTGGTCACCGACATCGACGGGCGCAAGCGCGCCGAGATCCAGCTCGCGGCCGCCAAGCACGCCGCGGAGGAGGCCAACCGGGCCAAGAGCGAGTTCCTGGCCAACATGAGCCACGAATTGCGCACCCCGCTCTCGGCGGTCATCGGCTACTCGGAGATGCTGCAAGAGGAGATGGAGGATCTCGGCCACGAGAACCTCCTGCCCGACATGCGCAAGATCGAGTCGAATGCCCGCCACCTCCTCGGGCTGATCAACGACGTCCTCGACCTGTCGAAGATCGAGGCCGAACGGATGGAGACCTACGTCGAGGAGTTCTCGGTCGAGTCGCTCGTGCGCGACGTGGCCTCCACCGTCGATGCGCTGGTCGCCAAGAAGGGCAACGTCCTTACCCTCGACCTCGGCGGGGACCTGGGCGAGGCGCATACCGACGCGACGAAGCTCCGCCAGTGCCTGATCAACCTCCTCGGCAACGCCGCCAAGTTTACCGAGGCGGGGCGGATCACCTTGTCGGTGGCGCGGGGCGACCGGGAGGGGGCGGAGTGGCTGACGTTCCGCGTGGCCGACACCGGCATCGGCATGAGCCCCGAGCAGCAGGAACGGCTGTTCGAGCGGTTCACCCAGGCCGACGCCTCGACCACGCGCAAGTTCGGCGGCACGGGGCTGGGCCTCTCCATCACCCGCGCCTTCGCCGCCATGCTGGGCGGCGAGATCGCGGTGGCGAGCGAGGAAGGGCGCGGCACCACCTTCACGGTGTCGGTGCCCGCGCGCATCGTCGGCACCGCGGCGGGCGCGGAGCCCCACGCCCCGCCCGACGCGGACGGAGAGGCCCCCGGCGCCGACGACGCCGAACAGGGCGTCGTCCTCGTGGTGGACGACGACCCGGCGACGCGGGAACTGGTCGCCCGCTTCCTGGAGCGGGACGGGTTCCGGGTCGCCGTGGCGGCCGACGGCCGGGAGGGCATGGACAAGGCGCGGGCCCTGATGCCGCGGGTGATCCTGCTCGACGTGACCATGCCGCGGATGGACGGGTGGTCGGTGCTGCGGGCCCTGCGGGGCGACGCCGCGTTCGCGACCACGCCCGTGGTGATCCTGACCGTGCTGAACGAGCGGAACCTCGCCTTCTCCCTCGGCGCCACCGATTACCTGCAGAAGCCGATGGACTGGGACGAGCTGCACCGCCTGATGGACCGCTTCCGCCCCCAATGCCGCACGGCACCGCCGCCCGCTTTGGCGGAGGACGGCATCGGCCAAGCGTGAACACGGTCGCCGGGCGGCGGCGCTGCCAGCCTCCGTCCCGGATCGCGACGACGGCGGGGGGGAGAACTCAGGGGCCGACGGCGGGGGCACGCTCCGCGGTGAAGCGGTAGAGCAGCATCCCGGCGAGCATGGCCGCCACGAACAGCGCGACCTCCGGCAGGCCGAGGGTCAGGCCGGCCAGGGCCGGGCCGGGGCAGAAGCCGGCGAGCCCCCAGCCGATGCCGAACAGGACGGCGCCGACGAGGAGCCGGGCATCCACGCTCCGGTTCGTCGGCACCTCGAAGCGGGGGGCCAGGGCGGGCCGGGCCATCCGCCCCCTGAGGGCGTAGCCCAGGGCCGAGACGGCGACCGCCCCGGCCAGCACGAAGGCGAGGCTCGGGTCCCAGGCGCCGGCCACGTCGAGGAAGCCCAGGACCCTCCCGGGGTCCATCATCCCCGACAGGGCGAGCCCGAGGCCGAAGAGCAGGCCGCTGCCGAAGGCGGCGAGGAGGCGCGGGGCGTTCATCGGGCCACTCCGTGCCGGACGAGGAAGACGGTGACGATGGCCGCCGCCATGAAGGTCGCCACCGCCGCGAAGGAGCGCGGCGACAGCCGGGCGAGGCCGCAGACCCCGTGGCCGCTGGTGCAGCCCGCCCCGAGGCGCGTCCCGAAGCCGACGAGGAGCCCCGCCGCCACCAGCATCGGCCACGGCGCGCCGATGCGGACCTCCGGCCAATGCCCCGTCAGCCCGCGGAACAGGGCGGGCCCGGCGAGCAGCCCGACGAGGAAGGCCACCCGCCACGCCCGGTCCCGGGCCGCGGGCCCGAGCAGGGTGCCGAGGATGCCGCTGATCCCGGCGATGCGGCCGTTGGCCAGCAGCAGCAGCGCCGCCGCGGCGCCGATCAGGGCGCCGCCCGCGAGGGGGGCGAGGAAGGCCGTCACGGCTCGTCTCCGATCCGCCCGAACATCGCCGCCTGCCCGAGGGCCCGCGCCCGCGCCTCGGGGCTGCGCGCCGGCAACCGCCGGGGCGGGCGTTCGGCGATCAGGATGTCCTCGACGGCGCTGAGGAGCGTGCGCAGGCGCGGCTCGGTCAGGTCGTAGAACACCGCCTTGTGCTCCCGCCGGGTGGAGACGACCCCACCGCTGCGCAGCGCGCCGAGCTGCTGCGACAGGGTCGGCTGCCGGATACCGAGGCGCTGCTCGACCTCCGAGACCGAGCACTCGCCCTGCGCCAGCAGGTAGAGGATGCGCAGCCGGTTGGGGTTGGCCACCAGCTTCAGCAGGTCGGCGACCCGGGTCGCCGTCGCCTCATCCGTGCCCGACGCCATCAGACCCCCTCCAGGCGGTAATACCAGTCGGCCCCGCAGGCGCCGACCTCGTCGCTCGTCGTGGGCGGGTTGACCAGGACCGGCTCGCCCGGTTGCCACCCCTCCGGCGTCGAGATGTCGGCCGCGTCGGAGGCCTGGAGCGCCCTCACCAGCCGCAAGATCTCGGCGACGCTGCGTCCCACCGTCAGCGGATAGGCGATGACGGCGCGCACGATGCCCTCCGGGTCGATGACGAAGGTGGTGCGCACCGTGGCGGTCGAGGTCGCGCCGGCGGGCAGCATGCCGTAGGCCCGGGCGATCCCCATGGCCGGGTCCTCCACGATGGGGAACGGCACCCGGACGCCGAAGCTCTGGGCGATGCTCTGCTGCCACGCGAGATGCGAGGGCAGGCTGTCGACGGACAGGGCGAGCAGGTCGCAATCCAGCGCCCGGAACGCCTCATCGGCCCGCGCGAAGGCCACGAACTCGCTGGTGCAGACGGGGGTGAAGTCCGCCGGATGCGAGAAGAACACCAGCCAACGGCCCCGGTAGGACGAGAGGGTGCGGGCGCCCATCGTGGTGCGGGCGCGGAAGTTCGGTGCCGCATCCCCGATGATCGGGGGACAGGCGGACGGTGGCGCGGCGGCGGGGCCGCTGTCGGTTTCGGCACTCATGGATCGACGCTTGGGGAACGGGATCGCCGATGATGGATCGATCCCGTTCATTCGGTCAATATGCTTTTATGTAATTCGTCGTACGAGATGACATAGAACATGGATTGACTCATCCGCGCTTCGGCGCGACAGGAAGGCCGACGCGTCGCGGGGCGGCCGGAATGGCCCTCGCGCGGTCCGTCTCCGCACGAGACCGATCCGATGTTGGCCGACCATCTCCCGAGCGCGCTCGACCTCGCCCGCAGCCAGTTCGCCTTCACCGTCGTCTGGCACTTCCTGTTCCCGTCCTTCAGCATCGGGCTGGCGAGCTACCTCGCCGTGCTGGAGGGCCTCTGGATGGCCACGGGGCGGGACCTCTACCTCGACACCTTCCGGTACTGGCTGAAGGTGTTCGCCGTGGTCTTCGCCATGGGCGTCGTGTCCGGGCTGGTGATGAGCTACCAGTTCGGCACCAACTGGTCGGTCTTCTCGGACAAGGCCGGCGCGGTGATCGGGCCTCTGCTGGGCTACGAGGTGCTCACCGCCTTCTTCCTGGAGGCGGGCTTCCTCGGGGTGATGCTGTTCGGCCTGGAGCGGGTCGGGCCGCGCCTGCACTTCCTGGCGACGAGCCTCGTGGCGGGCGGCACGCTGATGTCGGCCTTCTGGATCCTCTCGGCCAACTCGTGGATGCAGACGCCCGCCGGCTACACCATCGACGCCGACGGGCGCTTCGCCCCCGAGGACTGGTGGGCGGTGGTCTTCAACGCGTCCTTCCCCTACCGCCTCGCCCACACCGTCACCGCCGCCTACCTGACGACGGGGATGATCGTCGGCGCGGTCGGCGCGTGGCACCTGCTGCGGGACCGCACCAACCCCCGCGCCCGGCTGATGTTCTCCATGGCGATGTGGATGGCGGCGCTCGTCGCCCCGGTGCAGCTGGTGCTGGGCGACCTGCACGGCGGCAACACCTACCACCACCAGCCCGCCAAGGTCGCGGCGATGGAGGGCCACTTCGACACCGTCGCCCGCGCGCCCTCGATCCTGTTCGGCTGGCCGGACGCGCAGGCGGGCGAGACCAAGTACGAGATCGGCATCCCCGGCCTCGCCAGCCTCTACCTCGCCCACGACCTCGATGCGAAGGTCACCGGGCTGAAGGACCTGCCGCGGGACACGTGGCCCACCAACCTGCCGCTGGTCTTCTGGGCCTTCCGGGTGATGGTCGGCCTCGGCCTCCTGATGATCGCGCTCGGCCTGTCGTCCCTGGTCCTGCGCGCCAGGAGGCGGCTGTTCGAGGCACCCTGGCTGCACCGCTTCGCCGTGGCCATGGGCCCCTCCGGGCTCATCGCCGTGACCGCCGGCTGGGTGGTGACGGAGGCCGGGCGCCAGCCCTTCACGGTCTACGGCCTGCTCCGCACGGCCGACAGCCTCTCGCCCATCGCCGCGCCCGCCGTGGCGGCCTCGCTCGCGGCCTTCGCCCTGGTCTACTTCGCGGTGTTCGGCGCGGGCATCTGGTACATCCTGCACCTGTTCAACCAGACCCCGCGCCCGCACGAATCCGGCCCGCCCGTCGGCCAGCCCGTGCGCACCGCCGGCATCACCCCCGCCCCCGCGCTGTCGGGCGATTCCCAGCTGCAGCCGGCCGAGTGAAGGAGGCGACGATGGAACTCGACCTGCCCCTGATCTGGGCCATCCTGATCGCCACCGCCGTGTTCCTCTACGTGGCGATGGACGGGTTCGACCTCGGCCTCGGCATCCTCTTCCCGGCCGTGCGCGGCAAGGCCGAGCGGGACGTGATGGTGAACTCGGTCGCCCCCGTCTGGGACGGCAACGAGACCTGGCTGGTGCTCGGCGGCGGCGGGCTGCTCGCGGTCTTCCCCCTGGCCTACGCCACCATCCTGCCGGCGCTCTACATGCCGCTCATCCTGATGCTGCTGGCCCTGGTGTTCCGCGGCGTCGCCTTCGAGATGCGCTTCCGGGTCGCCACCGTCCGCGGCCAGCTCTGGTGGGACCGGGCCTTCTCCTGGGGCAGCTACGTCGCCACGTTCTGCCAGGGCATCGCGCTGGGCGCCTTCGTCCAGGGCATCAAGATCGAGGGCCGCGCCTATGCCGGCGGCTGGTGGGACTGGCTGACGCCCTTCTCCCTGCTCACCGGGGCCTCGCTGGTGGTGGGCTACGGCCTGCTCGGGGCCTGCTGGCTGATCTGGAAGACGAACGGCGAATTGCAGATCCGGGCCTACCGCCTCGCCAAGCCCCTCGGGGTCGCGACGCTCACCGGCATCGCCCTGATCTCGGCGACCATGCTCGCGGTGAGCGCGCCCTTCCGCGCGCGCTGGCTCGGTGTGCCCGGCATGATGGTGGGGGCGCCGGTGCCGATCCTCGTCGGCCTGCTCGCGTGGCGCTTCGCCCGGGCGCTGGAGCGGCGGGACGAAATCGCGCCATTCCTGTGCGCCCTGGGCTTCTTCCTGCTCTCGTATATCGGGCTGGGAATCAGCATGTGGCCGTTCATCGTGCCGCCGAGCATCACCATCTGGCAGGCGGCCACGCCCCCGCACTCCCAGGCCTTCCTGCTCTACGGCGCGGTGGTGCTGGTGCCGCTGATCCTGACCTACACGGCCTACGTGTACTGGCTGTTCCGCGGCAAGGTCACGGCGGAAGCGGGGTACCACTGATGCGCAAGCTCGGCTGGTTCGTCCTGCTCTGGGCGATGAGCGTCGCGAGCCTGACCGCCATCGCCCTGCCGTTGCGCTGGCTGCTCAAGGCGGTGTGAGCGGCGGCCAAAAGCGCGGACAGCCCTTCGCGCGGGCAACCCTTCGCGCGGGAAGCGGGCCTCACCGCCCGCGTCTCAGCATCTGGACGATCTGCTCGTCTGTTTTGCCCCGGGCCCGATACCCTCTCCGCTCCAGTTCGAGGAGCATGATGGGTCGTGTCTCGAATTGCCGTTCCAGCGCCTTGTCGGTCGATCCGAAACGAGCGGACACGGCTTGGCGAAGGCGCTCGGGCATACTCATGGTGGGTTCGTGCCATTCCCATGCGTCGCGAGTGAGGCCCAGTGGAATTGGCAGCCCTGCCATGCAAGGGGAGCGGGATCGCTCGTGGGGTGAGCCCTGTTCCCCCAGTGCCGCACGCTCCGCGGCCCGGAGTGTGCCGTGTATAATCCCTTCCTGTCGTCGATGATGCTCGCCATCGAATCCCAGCGCGTGATCCAGCTGCGCCTGGTCCGGCTCGCCTGGGGCGGACGGGAAGGTCAGGCCGAAGCGCAATCGATGGTCATCGAGAAGGTCCACGCGGCCGGCGAGGCGATGATGACGCTGATGCGCGGCGGCTCGCCGGAGACGGTCATCGCCCGGTACCGCGAGCATGTGGCCGCCAACACCAAGCGCCTGTCGACGACCTGATGGGTCGGACCACTGCCGTTGCGCCAGCGGTGTGGTATAGGCACGCCCCATGACTGAGCCTAACCAGACCGCCTTCATCGTGAAGGTCGCCCTCCCGGACGAGACGGCCCCGGACCGCCCGCTCACTCTGTTCTACGCGGTCATCGCAGATGATCCCGAGCACGGGGTGCAGATCGTCAGGGGGGCCGTCAAAGACGGCGCCGAGGTGACGTTGACGGAGGTCCGGCTCTCGCAAGCGACGGCGCAGGCGATCGAGCTCCTTCCCGGATACGCGCGGGCCCTGTGACCGACGTCCCCGGCGCGGACGCGCGGACGGACGAAATCATCCCATCGCTTGGAACCGCTTTCGATCCGTAAATTTAACCTACGTGGTAACCACGTGGGAGCAACCGCATGAGCTTCACTGTCGTGGACCCGCATTACGACGAGCGGCACGGGGATAGCGTGCTGCGCGGCGTGGCGCATGGGCTCGGCCAACTCTTCCCCCTGCCCGACCACCCCGAGGGTGTGTGCGGGCCGGCGGCATCGGCCTCACCGGAGGATCGCGCCGACCGACAGACGGTCGAGGACGAGCCGCCCCACCGCGGGACGTGCGCGCAGGCACGGTAAGTGCCCATCGGACAGCCGCCTCGCTCACCGGGCGGACGCCAGACATCCGGGGCGGCATGCCTTGCTGCGCCGGGGCCGTTGTGTGACCCTCCGCGCAGGCGGGGCTGAGGGGCGGCCTCATCCCGCGCGGGAGCAGCGCCATGGATGTCGTCGTCACGCCGGCCGGGTCCGAGGGGACCGTGTGGAACCTCAAGGACCGCCTCGGCCGCCGTCTCGGGACCATCGATCACTCCGATCAGGAGGCGGGCTTCCGGATCACCCCTGAAGCCACGGGCAGCCTCAACCCGATCCAGCGGCTTCACGCCACCCTCGACGAGGCGATGACGGCCATCGCCAAGCACATGCACGGCGAATGCACCCTCGACAGCCAGGATTGGGACTGAGCGGGACACGCCCCCTCCCGCATCCCGACGCGCCCATCAGCCCCCTCGGCATCGCCTCCAGGGATTCGTGCGCGAGTCGATGCGCCGCTTCGAGGCGTCCGCTCAGCCCTGGCGCGTCACGATCATCCTATGCGTTCCGCGCGAAAGCCGCCCATCTTGCCCCGCGATGGAAGGGACGGCCCGGGGTGCGAGGACGCACGTCGTAAAAGGACGAGAGACCCCCATATCCATTCTTCACGACGAGAAACAGACCGGAATATCCGGGTTGTAGAAGAATGATGGTATTTATCTTAGCATGAAAAATCATATCGTCGCCATGATTACGGTTTTAATTCTTGGTGCCGGGTCGATTTCGCCGACCGTGGCCTACGAGAATTCGGCTCGGCCGGGCTACACGCCCTTCGACGTCGAGGCCACCGGCTCGCTGGATGGCTTCCCCGGCGGCCGATACGACCGGAACCCGCGGACCTGCCCCCAGAACTCGGCGGCCGAAGGCAACGCCAACCAGCAGAACTTTCCGGTCAAGCAATACGGGCAGACCACCGGCGGCAATCGCTGCTGAGCCGGGAGGAAGACCGCAATGCTGAAGGTGTTTTCCTACGTGATGGCCGCTGCCTTTGCCGGCAGCCTCGTGATGACGCTGATCGGCTCGGCCGGCGTGTGGCTGAACCTGTAGCGCGGGGACGCCGACGGGATCCGGGCGGGGTGAAAGTCCCGCCCACCAAAAATCCCAAAACCCAAAATTAGATCGGGCACGCCGATTTCCCATGCTTAAAATTCCTGCCTTGCTGTCTCAAGGATGGATGAATGTCCGTTATGTCCATATTTACACCTGATTATTGGACAGATCTCGAGAAGAATGTGTCATCCAAGGTAGAGCTCGCGCTGAAGGCGCGCAGCAGCTCCCGAGACAACTTGATATCGTACCTGCGCGACTTGGAGACCGAGGCGCGCATCGCCTGCGATCGGCGGCAGACGATCCAGATCATCGCCTCGGGCCGCAGCCTCCTCGGCGACCGGACGACGCTGCCCCCGCACGACGGCCCGTTCTCGCGCATGTAGGCCGTGAGGCGCCGCCGCCTCCCCGTTCCGCCCGTCCCGTGGCCGGTGCTCGACGAAGGCCGCACGGATCTCGCGCGATCCGGGCTATGGGTGGGGGCACGGGACACGGCGGGGGAGGACGGAAGTGGCGGCAGGCGGCGGGTCCGCGCCGGTGCGGCGGCGGCGGCGGGACGGGCAGGCGCGCCGGGAGGCGGTGCTCGATGCGGCACTCGCGGTCTTCTCCACCGTCGGCCTGCACGGGGCCAGCATCGAACAGATCGCGGAGCGCGCGGGCCTCTCCAAGACGAACCTGCTCTATTACTTCCCGTCGAAGGAAGGCCTCTACGTCGCGGTGCTCCGGCGCGTGCTCGACGTCTGGCTCGACCCGCTGCTCTCCCTGCAGGCCGACAGCGAGCCCGGGGAGGCCCTGCGCCGCTACATCCGCCACAAGATCGTCCTGTCGCGGGATGCGCCGCAGGCCTCGCGCCTGTTCTGCCTGGAGATCGTCCAGGGCGCGGGCCTGCTGCGGGCCGAACTGCAGGGCCCCCTGCGCAGCCTTGTGGAGGAGAAGGCCGCCATCCTCCGGGCCTGGATCGCGGCGGGCCGGATCGCCCCCCACGACCCGCACCACCTGATCTTCTCCATCTGGGCGATCACCCAGCACTATGCCGACTTCGCCACCCAGATCGAAGCCATCACCGGCCGCACCCTGAGTGACCCGGACTTCTTCGAAGCCACCGTGGCGAGCACGCAGGCGCTGATCCTCGGGCGTCTCGGCCTCGCCTGATTCGGCCGGGCTCCGGACGCCCGCTACCCGGACTGGCGCACAAGCCTTCCGCAAACCCCGCCCGGCGCGCGGTCACTCGGCGGAGAGTTTGTGCAAACGGTCAAAATCCGGCCGGCGGAGTTTGACCGTCTGGTCCACCCGTTCCACTCTTCCCCCATGCAAGGCCTGAACTTGCAACGGCAAGTCGTCACGACGGGCTCGCCCGTCACCGTGCGAATTCGGGTCGGCGAACGCAGCATCGGCGGGCCGGAATGCTTGCCGCGCCAGGGGAGGTTGCGATGGCGAACCCCATGAATGTCGGCGTCTTCATCCCGATCGGCAACAACGGCTGGCTCCTGTCGGAGAACGCGCCGCAATACAGGCCGACCTTCGACCTCAACAAGGAGATCACCCTCAAGGCCGAGGGCTACGGGCTCGATTTCGCCCTGTCGATGATCAAGCTGCGCGGCTTCGGCGGCAAGACCGAGTTCTGGGACCACAACCTCGAGTCCTTCACCCTGATGGCCGGCCTCGCCGCGGTGACGAGCCGGATCAAGCTCTACGCCACCGCCCCGACCCTGTGCCTGCCCCCGGCGATCACCGCGCGGATGGCCGCGACCATCGATTCGATCTCGCACGGGCGGTTCGGGCTGAACCTCATCACCGGCTGGCAGCGGCCGGAATACTCGCAGATGGGGCTGTGGCCCGGGGACGAGTATTTCGCCCGCCGGTACGAGTACCTGAGCGAGTACGCGCAGATCCTGCGCGAGCTGTGGGAGACCGGGCGCAGCGATCTCAAGGGCGATTTCTTCCAGATGGACGATTGCCGCCTGAGCCCGCAGCCGCAGGCGCCGATGAAGATCATCTGCGCCGGCCAGAGCGCGGCGGGGATGGACTTCACTGCGACCTACGCGGACTACAATTTCTGCTTCGGCAAGGGCGTGAACACCCCCACCGCCTTCGCGCCCACCGTGGCCCGCCTGGAGGAGGCGAAGGCGAAGACCGGCCGGGAGGTGTCCTCCTACGTCCTGTTCATGGTCATCGCCGACGAGACCGACGCGGCGGCGCAGGCCAAGTGGGCGCACTACAAGGCGGGGGCGGACACCGAGGCGATCGCGTGGCTCGGCATCCAGGGGGCGGCGGACACCAAGTCCGGCAGCGACACCAACATCCGCCAGATGGCCGACCCGACCTCGGCGGTGAACATCAACATGGGCACGCTGGTGGGCTCCTTCGGCACCGTCGCGCGCCTGCTCGATGAGGTGATGACCGTGCCGGGGACGGGCGGCGTGCTCCTCGTCTTCGACGACTTCCTGAAGGGGCTCGACGATTTCGGCACCCGCATCCAACCCCTGATGGAGACGCGGCGGCACGTCCCGCCCGAAGCCGCGCCCCTGGCGGAGGTGGCCTGATGGAGGCGCCCGCGGGCTACCGCGATCCGGCGGGACGGCACGGGGCGGTGACGCTGCCGGCCCGGCCGGAGCCGATCGCCTTCGATCCCGCCACCGCGGCGCTGATCGTGGTCGACATGCAGAACGCCTACGCCACGAAGGACGGCTACCTCGACCGGGCGGGCTTCGACGTGTCGGGCACGGGGCCGGTGATCGCGCAGATCGCGAAGGCCGTCGCGGCGGCGCGGGAGGCCGGGATCACGGTGGTCTGGTTCCAGAACGGCTGGGACCGGGACTACGTCGAGGCCGGCGGCCCCGGCTCGCCGAACTGGCACAAGTCGAACGCCCTGAAGCACATGCGCGCCCGGCCGGAGATGAACGCGCAGCTCCTCGCCAAGGGCACCTGGGATTACGCCCTCGTCGATGCCCTGAAGCCCGAGCCCGGCGAGATCGTGCTGGGCAAGCCGCGCTACAGCGGCTTCTTCAACACGCCGCTTGACAGCATGCTCCGCGCCCGCAGCATCCGCACCCTGGTCTTCACCGGCATCGCCACGAACGTCTGCGTGGAATCGACCCTGCGGGACGGGTTCTTCCTCGAATACTTCGGCATCGTCCTCGCCGACGCGACGCATCAGGCCGGGCCGCCGGCCCTGCAGGAGGGCGCGCTCACCAACATCGCGACCTTCTTCGGCTGGGTGTCCGACGTCCCGGCCTTCGCGGCGGCGCTCACGCCGGCCGATTGAGTCCTTCCCCGAGCCCTGCAGAAGGCGCCCCCTGCCATGCCGAAGACCGTGATCATCCCCCCGGGCACCGGCAAGCCCCTGGCCCCCTACGTCCCCGGCGCGCTCGCCGACGGGATCCTCTACGTCTCGGGCACCCTGCCCTTCGACAAGGACAACAACGTCGTCCATGTCGGCGATGCGGGCGCCCAGGCCCGGCATGTGCTGGAGACGATCAAGGGCGTGGTCGAGGCCGCCGGCGGCACGATGGACGACGTCACCTTCAACCACATCTTCGTCACGGACTGGGCCGATTACAGCGCGATCAACGCCGTCTACGCGGAGTATTTCCCCGGCGACAAGCCCGCCCGCTTCTGCATCCAGTGCGGCCTCGTGAAGCCCGACGCGCGGGTGGAGATCGCCTCGGTCGCCCATGTCGGAAAGGCCGGGTGAGGCGGTGGCGGCCCCCCTCCACCATGCGGTTTCGGGGCTCGCCACGGGGCGCCCGGTCCTGCTCTCGCCGGGCCTCGGCGGCGGGGCGGGCTACTTCGCCCCGCAGATGGATGCGCTCTGCGCCTCCCTCCGGGTCGTCACCTACGACCACCGGGGCACCGGGCGCTCGGCCGGTGCGCTCGCGCCCGGCCACGACATCCCGGCGATGGCCCGGGACGCGCTCTCCGTCCTCGACGCCCTCGCCATCCCGCAGGCCGACATGGTGGGCCACGCCCTCGGCGGGCTGATCGGCCTGCAGCTCGCCCTCGACCATCCCGAACGGGTCGGGCGGATCGTGGTCGTCAACGGCTGGGCCACCCTGGACCCGGCCACCCGCCGCTGCTTCGCCGCCCGCAAGGCGCTGCTGACCCGGGCGGGGCCGGAGGCCTTCGTGGCCGCGCAGGCGATCTTCCTCTACCCGGCGGCGTGGATCAGCGAGAACGGCGGGCGCCTCGCGGCGGACGAGGCGCACGCGCTGGCCCATTTCCCCGGCGCCGACACCGTGCTCGCCCGGATCGCGGCCCTCGAAGCCTGCGACCTGTCCCAGCGCCTCGGCACCCTCCCCCACGAAACCCTGGTGATGGCGGCGCGGGACGACGTGCTCGTGCCCTACACCGCCTCGGAACGCCTCGCCGCCGCCCTACCGAACGCCCGGCTCGACCTCGCGCCGGAGGGCGGCCACGCCCACAGCGTCACCCGCGCCGGGCCCTTCAACCGCGCGCTCCTCGCCTTCCTGGCCCGGCCCTGACGGCACGAGAAATGCTCGCACCCCCGGCAGGCCGCCCCGCGGCCGAGGACGAACCCGGCGATGCGGCGACGGCCGCCTCGCCCCGGCGCACGCTTCCGGGCGCCGGCCCGAAGCCCGAAGGCGCGCCCGCCATGTCCCCGTCCCGCGCCGCCGCCCTCAGGATCGCCCCGCAGGCCCCGGCCCCGGCCGCCGCGCCCGGGGAGACCGCCGTCTCCGCCCGGGACCTCTCCCTGACCTACGAGACCGCCGACGGCCCGGTCTTCGCTCTCTCGGGGATCGACCTCACCGTCGCCCGCGGCGAGTTCGTCTCCTTCATCGGCCCCTCGGGCTGCGGGAAGACCACGTTCCTGCGCTGCGTGGCGGATCTGGAGCGGCCGACCGGCGGGAGCCTCGCCGTCAACGGGATCGGCGCCGGGGCGGCGCGCCTGCGCCGGGATTACGGCTTCGTGTTCCAGGCGCCCGCGCTCTATCCCTGGCGGACGGTGGAGCGGAACGTCGCCCTGCCGCTGGAGATCTTCGGCGTGCCCCGGGCGGAGCGCCGGGAGCGGGTGGCCCGCTACCTCGACCTCGTCCACCTGTCGGGCTTCGGGCGGAAGTTCCCCTGGCAGCTCTCCGGCGGGATGCAGCAGCGGGCCTCCATCGCCCGCGCCCTCTGCTTCGAACCGAAGCTCCTCCTGATGGACGAGCCGTTCGGGGCCCTCGACGAGATCGTCCGCGACCACCTTAACGCGCAGCTGCTCGGCCTCTGGCGGGAGACCGGCAAGACGGTCCTGTTCGTCACCCACTCCATTGCGGAGGCGGTCTACCTGTCCGGCCGCGTGGTGGTGATGTCGCCCCGGCCCGGACGCATCATCGACATCGTGGACTGTGCCGCCCTCGGGCGGGAGCGCCCCCTGGAGATCCGCGAGACGCCGGAATTCCTCGCCCTCGCCCACCGCGTCCGGGACGGCCTGCGGGCCGGCAACGCCTATGACGCCTGAGGCGCGCCCTCCCCGGAGCGGGGGCCACGCCCTGCCGGTCGCGGCGGTGGTGCTCGCGATCCTCGCCCTCTGGTACCTCGCCGCGCTGCTCGGCAACTGGTCCGGCGCGGCGGACGCCCTCGTCCGGGCGGGGGCGGCCCCGGAGGCGGGCGCCGTCGCCGCGGCGACCATGGCGCAGGAGCGGCCCGTCGTGCCGGCCCCCCACCAGATCGCCCAGGAACTCGCCCGCAGCCTGTTCGGCCTGCCGGTGACGTCGAAGCGCAGCCTCGCCTACCACGCCTCCGTCACCCTCTCGGCGACCCTCGTCGGGTTCGGCATCGGCACCGCCCTCGGCCTCGTGCTGGCGGTGGGCATCGTCCACCTGCGCAGCGTCGAGCGCAGCCTGATGCCGTGGGTCGTCGCCTCGCAGACCGTCCCCATCCTGGCCGTCGCCCCCATCGTCATCGTCGCCCTCGGGGCGGCGGGCCTGACCGGCCTGCTGCCGAAGGCGGTGATCGCCGCCTACCTCTGCTTCTTCCCCGTCACCGTCGGCATGGTGAAGGGCCTGACCTCCCCCGACCGGATGCTCGCCGACCTGATGCGCACCTACTCGGCCGGCCGCAGGCAGACCCTGTGGCGGCTGCGCCTGCCCGCCGCCCTGCCGGACCTGTTCGCGGCCCTGAAGATCGCCGTGGCGGCGAGCCTCGTGGGGACCATCGTCGGCGAATTGCCCACCGGCGCGCAGGCCGGCCTCGGGGCGCGCCTGCTCGCGGGCTCCTATTACGGGCAGACGGTCCAGATCTGGGCCGCCCTCGTCGTCGCCGCCGCGCTCTCGGCGCTCCTGGTGGCGGCGGTGTCGCTGGCGGAGGCCGGCATGGCCCGGCTCACGGGCGGGCGCCCGTCCGGGGCGGGGGCGCGATGAGGGCCGCCCGCGGAACGCCGGGGCGCGCCCTGGCCCTGACCGGGGCGGCCGGCGCCGCCGGCCTCGCCCTCTGCCTCCTCGTCCACCGGCCCGGCACCGCCGGGCAGGCGGGGGCCGGCCTCTGGGCGGCGACCCTCGGCCTGTGGCTCCTGGCGACGCTGGCGGCCATCGACCTCGCCGCCCTGGCGCCGCGCCGCCACGTGGCCCGGCGGGCGGCCGGGCTCGCCGTGCCGGTGCTGTTCGGGCTCCTCGTCCTCGCCCTCTGGGAGATCGTGACGGTGGGCGCGGGCGTCCCGGCGGTGCTGATGCCCCCGCCCTCGGCCGTCGCCGTGCGCTTCGCCACGGCGGGGCCGACGCTGGCGGCGGATTTCGTCCAGACCTTCGTGAAGGCGGCCCTGCCGGGCTACGCCCTGGGCAACCTCGCCGGGCTCGCCACGGCGATCCTCGCCGACCGGGTGCCGTTCATCCGCAGGGGGCTGCTGCCCGTGGGGCACTTCGCCTCCGCCCTGCCGATCGTCGGCGTCGCCCCGATCATGGTGATGTGGTTCGGGTTCGACTGGCCGTCCAAGGCGGCGGTGGTGGCGCTGATGACCTTCTTCCCGATGCTGGTGCAGGCCAGCGCCGGCCTCGCCGCCACGGGCCGGCTGGAGCGCGACCTGATGCGCAGCTACGCGGCGGGCTACGGGCAGACCCTCGTGCTCCTGCGCCTGCCGACCGCCCTGCCGTTCCTGTTCACCGCCCTCAAGGTCAACGCCACGCTGGCGCTGATCGGGGCGATCGTCGCCGAGTTCTTCGGCACGCCCATCGTCGGCATGGGCTTCCGCATCTCCATCGAGGCGGCCCGGCTCGCCCTCGATATGGTCTGGGCCGAGATCGCGCTGGCGGGGCTCGCCGGCTCGGCCTTCTACGGACTCGTCGCGCTCATCGAGCGGGCGACGACGCCCCGGCCAACAGCGGCGCGGGCGGCCTGAACCAGCAACCTGATCGGCGGGGAGACCGGAATGGCGGATCGGCGGATGAAGACGGCGCGGGGCGCGCGACTGCGCCTCTGGACGGGGGTCCTCGCCCTCTGCCTCGCCGGGGGCGGCGGGGCGCGGGCGGCGGAGCCCGTGACGCTGCAGCTCAAATGGGTGCCGCAGGCGCAGTTCGCGGGGTACTACGTCGCGCAGGCCAAGGGCTTCTACAAGGACGCCGGCCTCGACGTGACGATCAAGCCCGGCGGGCCGGACGTGGCGCCGCCCCAGGTCATCGCGGGCGGGGGGGCCGACGTGGTGGTCGACTGGATGCCCTCGGCCCTGGCGGCGCGGGAGAAGGGCGTGCCCCTCGTCAACGTCGCCCAGCCGTTCAAGCGCTCGGGCCTGATGCTCACCTGCCGGGCCGATACCGGGATCAGGAGCCCCGCCGACCTCAAGGGGCGGACGCTGGGCGTCTGGTTCTCGGGCAACGAGTACCCGTTCCTGGCCTGGATGGCCAAGCTCGGCCTCAAGACGGACGGCTCGCCGGGCGGCGTGACGGTGCTGAAGCAAGGCTTCAACGTCGATCCGCTGATCCAGAAGCAGGCCGATTGCGTCTCGACCATGAGCTACAACGAGTACTGGCAGGTCCTCGATGCCGGCTTCAAGCCGGAGCAGCTCGTGGTCTTCCGCTACGAGGACCAGGGGGTCGCGACCCTGGAGGACGGGCTCTACGCCCTCGACGGCAAGCTGAAGGACAAGGCCTTTGTCGCCCGCCTCGGCAAGTTCGTTCGGGCCTCCATGAAGGGCTGGGCCTACGCCGCCGCGCACCCGGACGAGGCCGCCGCCATCGTGCTCGACAACGACGCCAGCGGCGCGCAGACCGAGAGACACCAGACGCGGATGATGATCGAGATCGCCAAGCTCCTCGACGGGGGCGACGGGCGCCTCGCCCCCGCCGACTACGAGCGCACGGTCGCCATCCTCCTGGCGAACGGGACCGATCAGGCGGTGATCACGCGCAAACCCGAAGGCGCCTGGAGCCACGCCGTCTCGGATGCGGGCGACTAGGCCGGCGCGGAACGATCCTTGCTCTCCCCGGCGCAGGCGAGGCCGCCGGAGGATCATCGCGCATGTCACCCAGCCCGGTCGCACCGGATCTCGACGCCGTCATGGAGGCCTGCGCCGGCCTCCTCGGCCTGACCAACGATCCGGCGTGGCGGGAGCCGGTGCTGGCGAACCTGCGGGTGCTCCAGGCCGCGGCGGCCCTGGTCGAGGATTTCCCCCTCCCCGACGAGGCCGAGGCGGCCCCGGTCTTCGAGGCCTGACCGGTGGTGGATTCGCAGGACTGGTCGCTCGCCCCCGCCGCCGGGATCGCCGCGGGGGTCGCCTCCGGCGCCGTGGGCGCCCGCGAGGTCGTCAGCGCCGCGCTGGCGCGGATCGCGCGGATCGACCCGGCGGTGCACAGCTTCACCGACGTGCTCGCCGGGCGGGCCCTGGCGCGGGCCGACGCCCTGGACGCGGCGCGCGCCCGCGGCGAGGAGGCCGGCCCCCTCTGCGGCGTGCCCTTCGCCGTCAAGAACCTGTTCGACGTGGCGGGTCTGCCGACGCGGGCCGGCGCCCGGATCAACCGCGACCGGGCGCCCGCCGGCCGGGACGCCGCGCTGATCCGCCGGCTCGAGGCGGCGGGGGGCGTGCTGGTGGGCGCCCTCAACATGGGCGAGTACGCCTACGACTTCACCGGCGAGAACATCCACGACGGCGACACCCACAATCCGCACGACCTCACCCGGATGGCGGGGGGCTCCTCCGGCGGCTCCGGGGCCGCGGTCGCGGCGGGCCTCGTGCCGCTGGCGCTCGCCTCGGACACCAACGGGTCGATCCGGGTGCCCGCCGCCTTCTGCGGCTGCTTCGGCCTGAAGCCCACCTACGGCCGGACCAGCCGGGCCGGGAGCTTCCCGTTCGTCGGCAGCCTCGACCATCTCGGCCCGATGGCCAGGAGCGTGGCCGACCTCGCCCTCGCCTACGACGCCATGCAGGGGCCGGACGCGGACGACCCCGCCTGCGCCCGGCGCCCGCCCGACCCCGCCGGCCCCGGCCTCGACGGGGGCGTCGCCGGCCTGCGCATCGCCGTCGCGGGCGGCCATTTCGCGGGGTCCGGCGAGCCGGAGGCGTTCGCGGCGGTGGCGCGGGTGGCGGACGCCCTCGGGGCCAGGGCCACGGTCGAGGTCCCGGAGGCCGTGCGCGCCCGCGCGGCGGCCTACCTGATCTCCGCCGCCGAGGGCGCGGCGCTGCACCTCGACCGCCTCCGCCACCGCGCCGCCGAGTTCGACCCGGCGGTGCGCGACCGCCTGCTGGCCGGGGCGATGCTGCCCGCGGTGTTCATCGAGCGGGCGCAGCGCTTCCGCCGCTGGTACCGCGCGGCGGTGCTGGAGCTGTTCCGGGACGTCGACGTGATCCTCGCCCCCGCGACCCCCTGCCGGGCGCCCCGGGGCGGGCAGACGACCTTCGTGCTCGGCGGCGTCACGCTGCCCATCCGGCCCAATATCGGCCTCTACACCCAGCCGATCTCCTTCATCGGCCTGCCCGTGGTCGCCGTGCCGGTCTGGCCGGACGACGGCCTTCCCCTCGGCGTGCAGGTGATCGCCGCCCCGTGGCGGGAAGCCCTCGCCCTGCGGGTGGCGCGGCATCTGGAGCGGGAGGGCGTGGTGCGGGCCCCCGTGGCGAGGCTCCCATGACGATCGACGACCCCGCCGTGAAGGCCGAGGTGGAGGCCGCCTTCGCCGTCTACGAGCAGGCGCTGGTGACCAACGACGTGGCGGTGCTGGAGGCGCTGTTCCACGACGATCCCCGCACCATCCGCTACGGCGCGGGGGAGAACCTCTACGGCATGGACGCGATCCGGGCGTTCCGCCGGGGGCGCTCGCCCCAGGGCCTGGCCCGCGACCTGCGCGGGACGGTGATCACCACCTTCGGCCGCGACGCCGCCGTGGCCATGACCCTGTTCACCCGCGGGGGCGCGCCGGGCAAGGTCGGCCGCCAGAGCCAGACCTGGATGCGCCTCCCCGATGGCTGGAGGGTGGTCGCCGCCCATGTGAGCGTCATCGACGCCAGCCCCTCCGACCCGGCCTGACCCGCCCAGCCCACGCCGTAGGGGAGAGACCACCCATGCCCATGCCCGCCTTCCCGACCCTGGACGCCCTCCACGCCGCCTATGCCGAGGGGCTCGCCCCCGCCGCGGTGATCGCGCAGACCTACCGGCGGATCGCGCAGATCGACGATCCGGGCCTCTTCCTCGCCCTCGTCCCCGAAGCGCAGGCGCGGGCGGCCGCCGAGGCCCTGGGGCCGTTCGATCCCCGCGCCAAGCCCCTCTGGGGCGTGCCCTTCGCGGTGAAGGACAACATCGACGTCGCCGGCCTCCCGACCACCGCGGCCTGCCCGGACTTCGCCTACAGGCCCGGGGCGACGGCGCCCGCCGTGGCCAGGCTGATCGCGGCCGGCGCGGTGCTGGTCGGCAAGACCAACCTCGACCAGTTCGCCACCGGCCTCGTCGGCGTGCGCACCCCGTTCCCCGCGCCGCGGAACGCCTTCGATCCCGCCATCGTCCCGGGGGGCTCCTCGTCGGGCTCCGCGGTCGCCGTCGCCCACGGCCTCGTCACCTTCGCCCTCGGCACGGACACGGCGGGGTCCGGGCGCGTCCCGGCCGGGCTCAACAACATCGTGGGCCTCAAGCCGTCGCTAGGCAGCGTCTCGGGGCGCGGGATGGTCCCGGCCTGCCGCACCCTCGACACCCTGTCGGTCTTCGCCGGCACCGTCGCGGACGCGGATGCCGCCTACCGGGTGATGCTCGGGTACGATCCGGAGGACGCCTTCTGCCGGCCCCTGCCGGTCGCCCCCCGGCCGGCCTCGGTCCCGCCGGGGCTGCGCGTGGGCGTTCCGGGCCCGGCGAGCCTGCATTTCGGCGGAGACGGCCTGTCGGAGGCGGCCTTCGCGGCCTCCCTCGCCGACCTCGGGACCCTGCTGCCGGGCGGGACGACGCCCATCGACCTCGCCCCGTTCCAGGCGGTGGCGGCGCTGCTCTACACGGGCCCCTGGGTCGCCGAGCGCTACCAAGCGATCCGCAGCATCATCGAGATGCGGCCGGAGATCCTGCACCCGACCACGCGGGCGGTCATCGCCTCGGCCGCGGGCTTCTCCGCCGCGGACGCCTTCGCCGGGCTCTACCGCCTCGCCGAACTGCGCCGGGCGACCGAGGAGGTCTGGACGCGGATCGACGTGCTGGCGGTGCCGACCTACCCCCGGCCGCGCCGCTGCGCCGACCTCGCCGCCGACCCGATCGGCCCCAACAGCGAGCTCGGCACCTACACCAACTTCGTCAACCTGCTGGACCTGTGCGCCCTGGCGGTCCCCGGGCGGTTCCGCGGGGACGGCTTCCCCTCCGGCGTGACGCTGATCGCCCCGCGCGGCGCGGACGGGCTGATCGCCGCGCTCGGGGCGAGGCTGCACGCCGCCGCCGGGCTGAGCCTCGGCACCGGCGCCGTGCCCGTGCCCCCCGCCCCCGGGGACGCGGGAATCGTGCGGGCCGGGGCGGGGGAGATCGAGATCGTGGTGGTGGGGGCGCACCTGTCCGGGCTGCCGCTGAACGGCGAACTCACCGGCCCGGGCGGACGCTTCCTGCGGGCGGCCAGGACGAGCCCGGACTACCGGCTCCACGCGCTTCCCGGCGCGGGACCGGCCCGGCCGGGCCTGGTGCGGGTGGCGCCGGGCACCGGCACGGCGATCGAGACGGAGGTCTGGGCCCTGCCCGTCGCCGCCTTCGGCGCCTTCGTGGCCGGGGTGCCGGCCCCCCTCTCCATCGGCACGCTGAGGCTCGACGACGGGACGGCCCCCAAGGGGTTCCTGGCCGAGCCGGAGGGGCTCGTCGGCGCGCCGGACGTCAGCGGGCATGGCGGCTGGCGGCGCTACCTCGCCTCCCTCCGCGCCGGGTGAAGCCCGGCGCCGGGCCTCAGTGGTGCCCCGCCATGTGGCGGCCGATGGTGCCCGCCTCGGCCTGCGCGGCCGAGGTCTCGTAGACGAGGCGCCCCTCCGACATCACCACGATGCGGTCGGACAGTTCCAGGATCTCGTCCAGGTCCTCGCTGATGAGCAGCACCGCCGCCCCGGCGTTGCGGGCCGTGACGATCCGGGTGCGGATCTCCGCCACCGCCGCGAAATCGAGCCCGAAGCACGGGTTGACCACGATCAGGAGATCGACCGGATCGGTCAGCTCCCGGGCCAGCACCGCCCGCTGGACGTTGCCGCCGGACAGGGTGGCGATGGGCGCCTCCGAGGAGGCCGTCTTCACCTGGAACCGCGCGATCAGCTCCTTGGCGCGCCGGGTCATCGCCCGCCGGTCGAGCCACAGGGTCGGCGGGCCGGACGGATCCTCCCCGCGCCGGTCGAAGGCGCGGAAGGCGAGGTTCTCGGCCACCGACATCCGCGGGGCGCAGGCCTCGCGCAGGGGCTCCTCGGGGATGAAGCGCACCCGCCGCGCCCGGCTCTGGGCCCGGGTGCCGGCATAGGGCTCCCCCGCCACGATCACCCGGCCGCCCGCCGCGCGGATCCGCCCGCCGAGCACGTCGGCGAGCTCCTTCTGGCCGTTGCCGGAGACGCCCGCGATCCCCAGGATCTCCCGGGCCCGGACCCGCAGGTCGGGGATGGCGATCCGGCGCAGGCCGGAGACGTCCGTGGCCTCGAGGTTCTCCACGCGCAGGATCTCGCGGGCGGCGTCGGGCGCCCCGACCCGGCTTGCGATCGGCCGCACGGCCCGCTCGCCGATCATCATCGCCGCCATGTCGGCCCGCGACAGGGCGCCGACGGCGCCGCCGCCCACCAATCGGCCCCGGCGCAGGACGCTCAGCGAGCGGGCGAAGGTCTCGACCTCCCGGAACTTGTGGCTGATCATCAGCACCGTCAGGGCGCCCCGGTCCGTCATGGCGCGCAGGAGGCCCAGCACCTCCGCGGCCTCGTCGGGGGTGAGCACCGAGGTCGGCTCGTCGAGGATCAGGAAGCGCGCCTTCAGGTAGAGCTGCTTGACGATCTCGAGCTTCTGCTTCTCCCCCGCGGCCAGCTCCGCCACCGGTCGGTCGAGGTTCAGCCGGAACGGCATGCCCGCCATGAAGGCGGCCAGCGCCGCCCGCTCGGCCTTCCAATCGAGGATGGCGGGGGCGTCGGCCCGGCTGATCACGAGGTTCTCGGCCCCCGTCAGGGAGGGCACCAGGGTGAAGTGCTGGTAGACCATCCCGAGGCCGCGCCCCTGCGCGCCCTTCGGGTTGGTGATCTCGACCTCGCGCCCGTCGACCAGCACGCTGCCGGCGGTCGGCGCGTAGAAGCCCATCACGCATTTGACGAAGGTCGACTTGCCGGCGCCGTTCTCCCCGAGCAGGGCGTGGAAGCCCCCGGCCTCGATCCTCATCGACACGTCGTCCAGGGCCGCGAAGGCGCCGAAGCGCTTCGTCATGCCGATGGTCTCGACGCCGATGGCGCCGGGGCCGGCGGTCTCGGCGCCGGGCGGCGCGGGCATCATGGATGCCGGCCCATCGCGGCGATCAGCGCCCGCGAGGTGGCGACGGCGCCGAACACGCCGCCCTGCATGGTCACCATCCGCAGGGCGGCCTCGTGGTTGCCGGGGTCGGTGGCGGCGGTGGCGTCCGAGACGATGACGCATTCGAAGCCGCGGTCGTTGGCCTCCCGCATCGTGGTGTGGACGCAGACGTCGGTGGTGATGCCGGTGAGGATCAGGTTGCGGATGCCGCGCTGGTGCAGGATCAGCTCCAGGTCGGTGGCGCAGAACGAGCCCTTGCCCGGCTTGTCGATGACCGGCTCCCCCGGCCGCGGCGCGAGTTCGGGGATGATCTCCCAGCCGGGCTCGCCCCGCACCAGCACCCGGCCGCAGGGGCCGGGATCGCCGATGCCGGCGCCGATTCGCCGGGAGCGCCAGCGCTTGTTGGCGGGCAGGTCGGCGAGGTCCGGCCGGTGGCCCTCGCGGGTGTGGATGACGTGGTAGCCGGCGGCCCGCGCCGCAGCGAGGAGGTGGCCGATGGGTTCGATCGGCGCGCGGGTCAGGGCGAGGTCGTAGCCCATCGCATCGACGTAGCCGCCCTTGCCGCAGAAATCCGTCTGCATGTCGATGATGACGAGGGCGGTGTTCCCCGGCCGCAGGTCGCCGTCGTAGGGCCAGGGGTAGGGTTCGGCCTGCGCGTGGAGGGCGGAGGCGAGGGAGGCGGCCTCGCTCATTCGGCGGCGTCCCGCAGGGCCGGCGCCCCGCCGTAGGGGCGGGTCGGGGCCGGGAAGCCGCAGCCGGTGCCGTCGGTGACGGCGACCTCGTTCTCCCACGGCACCCGGTAGCGGCCCGCCGCGAGGTCGGCCATGTAGGTGTAGGGGCAGTCCTGCGCCCCGCCCTTCACCGCGGTGTAGCCCCGGTGGCCGAGCTGGTAGATGTTGTTCTCGACGCCCCAGGTGGTGCGCGCCTCGCGCACGAGATCGGGGCGCACCTCGGCGGTGATGATCTCATCCACGCGGCCGGTGGTGCCGTGGGCCAGCACCGTCCCGTCGAAGTTGCAGATCATGCCCTCGCCCATCGAATCGAACGTCCCGTCCGATCCGCACAGGCAGACGTTGGCGGTGACCATCAGGTTGCAGAAGGCGTTCGACTGGTTGGTGAACCGCCAGGATTCGCGGATCGGCGCGGTGTATCCGGCCGTGCGGATCATGATCTCGGCGCCCTTGTAGGCACATTCCCGCGCCATCTCCGGGAACATGCCGTCGTGGCAGATGATCAGCCCGAGCTTGGCGCCCCGCGGCCCCTCGATCACCGGGATGCCGAGGTCGCCGGGCTCCCAGGGCTCCACCGGCACCCAGGGGTGCATCTTGCGATAGTAGAGCTTCACCTCGCCATGGTCGTCGATGATCAGGCCGGAATTGTAGGGCATCCCGCCGGGGTTGGCCTCCATGAGGGAGAAGCCCCCCCAGATCCGGTGGTCCGCGCAGGCGCGCTTGAACGCCGCCACCTCCGGCCCGTCGAGGGTGCAGAGGATCTCGGGGCGGATGTCCATGGAGAGGCCATGGAGGGCGTATTCCGGGAATACGACGAGATCCATCGTCGCGAGGTTCGCCCGCGCCTTGGCGACCATCGCCACGATCCGCTCCGCCTGCGCCGTGACGTCCGCACGGGTCTCGATCTTGGGCAGTTGCAGCTGCACCAGCCCGATCACCACGCCGTGGGGCGACTTGTTCAATCCACCGAGGCCGTTCATCGGGCGCGCTCTCACTTCGACAGGGACAGCTCGCCCGGCGCCCCGGCCAGCGCCCGGTCGGGCGAGGAGGTGGCGATCAGCAGGGCGAGGGTGAGGACGTAGGGGGCGGCGTAGAACAGGTAGTAGCCCTGCGAGACGCCCACCGATTGCAGCGCCGGCCCGAGGGCGCCGGCACCGCCGAACAGCAGCGCCGCCCCGAAACAGGCGAGGGGGTTCCAGCGGGCGAAGATCACCAGCGCCACCGCCATCAGCCCCTGCCCGGAGGAGATCCCCTCGTTCCAGGAGCCGGGATAGTAGAGCGACAGATAGGAGCCGCCGATCCCCGCGAGCACGCCGCCGAGGCCGGTGGCGACGAGGCGCACCCGGTCGACGTCGTAGCCGAGCGCCCGGGCCGCGTCGGCGCTGTCGCCGACGACGCGCAGGATCAGCCCGGCCTTGGTGTTGCGGAAGCCCCACCACAGCGCCACCGACAGGGCGGCACCCGCCAGGAACAGCACGTTGACCCGCAGCGCCGCCTGCACCTGCGGCAGGTCCGACCACGCGCCGAAGGGGATCGCCGGCAGCGGCGGGGCCGGGGGCTGGATGAACGGCTTGCCGAAGAAGAAGGCGAGCCCGGTGCCGAACAGCATCAGGGCGATGCCGATCGCCACGTCGTTGACGCGGGGGAACTTGCACACGAACCCGTGCAGCAGGCCGAGCACGCCGCCGGCCGACCCGGCCACCGCGACGCCCGCCCAGGGCGAATCCGTCAGCACCGCCGTCGCGTAGGCCGCCATCGCCCCGAAGACCAGGGTGCCCTCGAGACCGAGGTTGATCCGGCCCGAGCGCTCGGTGATCGTCTCGCCGAGGCTGACGAACAGGAACGGCGTCGAGACGCGAATCGCCCCGCCGAGGATCGCCAGCGGCACGCTCCAGAGGCCGAGGTCGCCGCTCATGCCGCCGCCTCCGCCCGCTTCGCCGCCCAGAGATGGGGGTTGAAGAGCTTGAACCGGCCGTAGAGCGTCTCGCTCAGGAGCACGATCAGGAACAGCAGCCCTTCGAGGACCAGCACGGTGGCGTCGGGCAACTGCATCCGGCGCTGGATCAGCCCGCTCGACGCCTCGATGCCGCCGAGCAGGAAGGCGACCGGCATGATGGCGATGGGGTTCTGCCGGGCCAGGAAGGCGACGAGGATGCCGGTGTAGCCGTAGCCCGCCACGAGGGTGCCGTTGGCGTTGCCCTGGACGGCGGCGACCTCGAAATAGCCGGCGAGCGCCGCGAAGGCCCCGCCCAAAGCCGTGAACCCGACGATCAGGCGCCCGACCGGCAGGCCCTGGATCTGCGCCGCGCGGACGTTCCCCCCCGCGATCCGCGCCGCGAAGCCCAGCGTGGTCCGGTCCATGAGGACATAGGCCACCAGGCAGGCGAGGATCCCGCAGCCGAGGCCCCAGTGCACGCCGACGACCGGCATCGGCCCGAGCATGAACGCGTCTCCCACCGGCAGGGTGGAGGGCTTGTTGAGGCTGGCGGGGTCGCGCAACGGCCCCTCGATCAGGTGGTTGGCCAGCGCGATCGCGATGTACGACAGGAGCAGGCTGGAGATCGTGGCGTTGACGTTGCGGTAGGCCTGCAGCCATCCCACCGCCCCGATCCAGACCGCACCCGCGAGCATGGCCGCGCCGGCCATCAGCGGCACGGCGAGGGGAGCGGGCAGGCCGGCGAGCGGCTGGGCGGCGGCGGCCGCCGCGAGGCCGCCGAGGACGATGGCGCCCTCCCCGCCGATCACCACGAGGCCGAGCCGCGCCGGCAGCGCCACGCACAGGGCGGCGAACAGGAGCGGCGCCGCCCGCTGCAGGCTGTTGCCGAGGGCGAAGGGCGAGCCGAACCCGCCCCGCCAGACGATGTCGATCAGTTGCAGGGGCGACTTGCCGAGCGCCGCCAGGAACAGGCCGAACAGCAGGAAGCCGACGAGGGCAGCCCCCACCGGGATCGCCAGCGCCTCCAGGCGGCGGGCGAGCCACGCGCGCACCGCGAGGGCGGAGGGGGCCTCCGGCACGTCCGCTGCACTCTTCGAGGGGGCGGCCTCGGCAACCACGTCTCAGGATCCCCTTCGGCTCATGTCGGTGAGCGTCCCGGGGCAGAAACCGTGCCAGCTTTGGTGCCGTGGTGGTTGTCCTGCGGGCTCGACCGAAAGGCCGGCCCTGTTCCACCCGCCACCTCATGCTGAGGCGCCCGCGAAGCGGCCTCGAAGGAGGGCTCCAGGGATCGCGCGGCGCCTCAGGACGGGGGGATGGGTGGGACGAGACGCCAGCCCCGCCATGCCCTCGCGACGAGATGCCGACGATCCACCGCAGGCGCTACACCGACCCCTTCACGCCCTCCACGAGGTAGTTCGTGCTCTCCAGGTCCGCGGCCTTCTCGGGATAGGCCTTGCCGGCCGGCAGCACGTCGCGGCCGGCATTGTCCTTCAGCGGGCCCTTGATGATCGCGTAGCCGCCCTTCAGCATCTCCGCCTTCACCGCGTCGGCGTTCCGGCGGGCCGCCTCGGACACGGCCGGGCCGTAGGGGCTCATCGTGACGTAGCCGTCCGCCAGCCCGCCGCGGACGAAATGCTCCGGCACCTTGCCGGCCTGCATCGCCGCGATGGCGTCCTTGTAGATCGGCAGCCAGTTCCACTCGGCCCCGGTCAGGTACTTCTGCGGCGCCAGGGGCGACTGGTCGACATGGTAGCCGCAGACGAACGCGCCCCGCCGGGCGGCGGTCTCGACCACGACCTTGGGGCTGTCGACGTGGCAGGTGATGACGTCGGCGCCGCCATCCACCAGGGCGTTGGTGGCCTCGGCCTCCTTCACCGCGAGGGACCACTCCCCGGTGAAGATCACTTGGCAGGTGATGGCCGGGTCCACGCTCCGGGCCCCGAGCAGGAAGGCGTTGACGTTGTTCAGCACCTGCGGGATCGGCTTGGCCGCGACGAAGCCGATCTTCTTCGACTTGCTGGCGTGGGCGGCCACGACGCCGTTGAGGTACTGCCCCTGCTCGATGTACCCGAAATAGGAGCCGGCATTCGCGGGGTCCTTCTCGGTCCACAGGCCGCCGCAATGGCGGAACTGGATCTTCGGGTTCTTGCGCGCCTCGTTCAGGAGGTAGGGGCTGTAATAGCCGAAGGACGTCGGGAACAGCAGCGTCGCCCCGTCGAGGTTGATCATGCTCTCCATGGTCTTCTCGACGGCGTTGGTCTCCGGGACGCGCTCCTCCTCGGTGATCTCGACGCCGCTCAGGCCCTTCAGCGCCTTGGCCGCCTGGGCATGGGCTTGGTTGTAGCCGTAATCGTCCTTCGGGCCGACATAGATGAAGCCCACCGTCAGGGGCGTGGCCGCCCGCGCGCGCCGCCCGGAGATCGCATCGAGGCCGAGGACGGCGCCCGCACCGAGCACGGCCCTGCGAGTAAAGGGAAGATGTGCCACCCGTCGATCACCCCGTTCAGCCCCCGAAGGCGGCGGCCAAGGCAGAAATTTAAAGGTGGCTGCCGGTCCGGCGAAGCCGATATTTTCGGCATGCGGGACGCTCGTCTTGCCCCGGGCCGGAGATGCATCGCACACGACGCGAGCGCCCGATGGTCAAATGTGCATCACACGACCGGAAACCGAATCGCTGATGCGAGTCTCGCAGACCCCGGGGTGCGGACGGCATCCGATCCCGGCCATGAAGTCCGCGGCACACTCACCCGCCCGTCATCGCGCGCGGGGCGACACGACACGGGCGAACGGGCGCCGCGAACCGGGATGACGCCGCCCCGCGCGCCGAGAGCGGGGCGGATCGAGTGGCGGTGCCTTCAGCGCAGGCGCTCGAACCGCGCCCCGTGCGAGCGCTGGACCGAGCCCGTGCTCACCACCCCGTCCTCGGTGACGGTGCCGTACGTGCTGACATTGCGCGAATCGATCAGGTTCGGCACGGCCGCACGCCCTTCGACGCCGCCGGGGGCGGTGACGGCGGGGATGCCGGCCGGGGCGGTGAAGCTCTGCGCGAAGGCGGCGGTGGACAGGGAGAGGCCGAGCACAGTGCCGGCGAGGAGATTGAAGGACATGGCGGACAACCCGATGGCGGAGGCCGCCCGCCGAACGGCGAGCGACGTGTTGGGCCACCATTTGGGCAGGCGTGCCTCCCGATCCAACATCCCGCGCCAAATCCTTGTGCGGTGGCGCACCGGTTCCGCGACCGGGCATCGCGGGGCGTGCGATGCTGCGGCTCTAAAGTCCCTCCGTTAACAATGGTTTAGCGAATAGTCGGCGCGCAAACGCGCCGTCATGCGCCAGTTGGCACGGATCTTTCCGTCGCCATGCCACACCACATGGAGGACGCGTCCCTAGCCGCGGCGGCCGATGGTGGCCTCGATCTGCCCGTGGGGCTCATCGGTCGGCAGGAACACCGTGCCGGGATTCTCGATGCAGAACGGCTGAAGATTTATCGGGATGTAGTGCTTGTTCGGCATCGCGAAGCCGATCTCGGCGATCTCCGGCACGTCCGCCAGCACCGCCTCACCCATCCGGTACATGCTGTCCTGCACCCCGTGGCTGTAGGTGGTGCCGAACACCGCGATCAGCGTCGACAGGACACGTCCGTTGGCCTCGGCATAGTCGGCGGGGGGGCGGGACCAAGTCCAGGTGGCATCCATGCTGGTGGCGGCGATCCGGTCCGTCGTGTCCGGCAGGGTGCGGTACGCGTCGTCGACGAAATCGGCCCAGCCCGATTGCGTGGTCTTCATGAAGGTGAACCCGCGCAGGCCGGAGCGCAGCACCGTCTCCCCCCGGCTCGCCGTGAGGGCGACGGTGCCGACGCCGTTGCCGTCGAGGGTGAAGGTGTGGCCGTGCGGGGCGCCGCCGATCACCTCGCGCCGCCAGCGCGTCTCCGTCGCCTCGATCGCGACGGTCTCCACCTGCGGATAGGTGTCGAGGAAGACCTTCGCCACCGCGCCGACGAAGGCCTCCTTGTCCAGGGAGAGGTTCCGGGCCGCGGTGACGTTGACGATGTTCTTGACGCTGTCGGTGGCCACGCAGGCGCGGTTGTCGCCCTCTGTCCAGGCGGCCTCGAAGCGCCCGGCCATGAGCACGCTGAGCGTCAGCTCGCGGGGCGTATGGTGGTCGCCGTCGCGGGTCAGGCGCATCACCCGCACCCGGGCCTTGCCGTAGCGCGATGCCGTCAGGGCCATGGGACTCTCCGGGTTGCAGGCATGGGGTGTCAGTGGGCTTCGGCGGCCTGCGCTTGGCGGATGGCCGCGGCGCGGGCCGCATCCGTGCTGCCGACCCCGTTGAAGAACAGGTTCAGCCCCACGGCCGCCAGGGCGCAGAGCAGGATGCCCGATTCGAGCAGGGGATGCAGGGCCTGCGGCATCTCTTTGAAGAAGTTCGGCGCGACGAGGGGGATCATGCCGAAGCCCACCGACACCGCCACCACGAACAGGTTGTTGCGGTTGCCGGCGAAGTCGACGCCCCCGAGGATGCGGGCGCCCGTGGCCCCGACCATCCCGAACATCACCAGCCCCGCGCCGCCGAGGACGCATTGGGGCACCGCCTCGACCAGGGCCGCCAGCTTGGGGACGAGCCCCAGCCCCAGCATGAGGAACCCGCCGACCACGGCCACGGCGCGGGTGCGCACCCCGGTGACGCCCACGAGGCCGATGTTCTGCGAGAACGACGTGTACGGGAAGGTGTTGAAGACGCCGCCGATCACCGTGCCGAGGCCGTCGGCCCGCAGGCCCCGGACCAGCCGCGCCTCGTCCAGCGGGTCCGCGCAGATCTCGCTGAGCGCGAGGAACATGCCGGTGGATTCCACCATCACGACGATCATCACGATGCAGAGCGTGACGATCGAGACCGGATCGAAGGTCGGCAGGCCGAAGGCGAAGGGGCGCACCACATCGAACCACGGGGCGCTCGCCACGTGCCCGAGATCCACCAGCCCGAACGGCCCCGCCACGACCATCCCGGCGACGATGCCGATCAGCACGGAGGCCGAGTTCACGAAGCCGGTGCCGAAGCGGGTGATCGCCATGATGACGCCGAGCACGAAGGCCGCGATGGCGAGATAGAGCGGGGCGCCGTAATGCGGGTTCCCCACCCCGCCCGCGGCCCAGTTCACGCCGACGCGCATCAGCGAGATGCCGATGACGAGGATGATGGTGCCGGTGACGACCGGCGGGAACAGCGGCAGCAGCCGCCCGATCAGCGGCGCGGCGAGGAACGCGAACAGCCCCGCCGCGATGACGGCGCCGTAGATGCCGGTGAGGCCGATGCCGGGGCTCAGGCCCATGGCGATCATCGGCGTCACCGCCGCGAAGGTCACGCCCATCATCACCGGCATCCGCACGCCGATGCCGGGGAGGCCCCAGCTCTGGACGAGGGTCGCGAGGCCGCCCGCGAACAGGTCGGCGCTCACCAGCATGGCGACCTGCTCCGGCGCCAGCTTGAGCGCCCGCCCGACGATCAGCGGCACCGCCACCGCGCCGGCATACATCACCAGCACGTGCTGCAGGCCGAGGAGGCCGAGGGCCAGGGGCCTCACCGTCGCCGTCGGGGCGGCGGCGCCTTCGAGGGGCGCAGCGGGAGCCGCGGGACCCGCCGCGGCCTCGGGGCTCGGGAAAGGATCGGACCGGGCGGCGCGCGACATGGCGGGATCGTCCCCTGCGGGCGCGCATTCCCACCCTCCGGATCGCGGGGTGAAGCGCGGCGGTGGGGCTCGCGCAATCCGTGTGCCACCCGGCGCCGACTGGCCCGTTGTCTGCTAGCCCGGACAGGATCGGGCGCGGGACAGTCGGGAGCGGGAACGATGATGACGTATCGTCTGGGAGCGGTCGCCCTTCTGGCGGCGGCGGCGTGGTGCGGCCTCGGCGCCTCGATCGACAGCCACGGGTCCGTCCGGCCGCCGCAGGCCGCGGCGCAGGGGAGCCTCACGCCCCCGGCCGGCCAACCCCGGGCCACCGCCCCCGGTGGCCTGCGCCGGCACCAGAAGGCGCACAGGCCGCACCGGCGGCGGCGCTAAACCGTCCCCCTTCCGGGTCCGACACCCGGACGCGTCGAGACGGTCATCACCCCCGATGCTCAGGGATTGGCCAGCGAGATTCACCCCCGTCTTGGCGAGCAGAGACGGGAAGAGTGTCGAATCCTCAGCCATTCACAAAGGGGCCCGCCTCCACTGCGGGAACCTCTGTCCGCGTGCACCATTCGTCCACCGCAGCGACATGCGGGGAACGACACGACGATGCGACGCCACCTGACCCTGACCCTGGCCCTCGGCGGGCTCCTCGCGGCGGCCGGCGTCGCGCATGCGCAATCCGTCGGCGCCCCCGCCGGGCGCGATCCGGCCACCGCCCCGGGGGGCACCGAGGGCCTCGCCGGGCCGCGCAACGAGGCGGAGGCGATCCGCTCCGGCGATGCGATCCCGGTTCGGCCGCGGGGGGACGGCATCCCGGTCGAGACCCCGGCGGCCCGGCCCCCCGGCGTGCCCGCGGCGCGCTGAGCCACGGGCCCCTACTGGGGCAGCTTGTCGTCGATCCCCTTCACGTACCAGTTCATGCCGAGGATCATCGGGTCGGGGGCGGTCTCGCCGGCCTTGACCGCGACCGTGCCGTCCTGCTTCGCCACCGGCCCGGCGAAGGGCTGGACCTTGCCCGAGGCGATGTCCTTCACCGTCTCCTCGGCCATGGCCTTCACGTCGGCGGGCATGTTGGTGAAGGGCGCGAGGACGACCATGCCGTCCTTGATCCCGCCCCAGGTGTCGTGGCTCGCCCACGAGCCGTCCATGACGGCCTTGGCCTCGTGGATGACGTAGCCGTTCCAGTCATCGACGATGGAGGTGAGTTGCGCCTTCGGGGCGAAGCGGTACTGGTCGGAGGATTGGCCGAAGGCGAGCTTGCCCTGCTTCTCGGCCTCCTGCAGCGGGGCGGCGGAATCGGTGTGCTGGGAGAGGATGTCGGCGCCCTGGGCGAGCAGCGCCTTGGCGGCCTCCGCCTCCTTGCCCGGATCGAACCACGTGTTCACCCAGACGATCTTGAGCTTGAGGTTCGGGTTCACCGATTGGGCGCCGAGCATGAAGGCGTTGATGCCGCTCACCACCTCGGGGATCGGGAAGGAGGCGATGTAGCCCACCGTCCCCGTCTTCGAGAGCTTGGCGGCGATCTTCCCGCAGACGTAGCGACCCTCGTAGAACCGGGCCGAGTAGGTCGAGACGTTGGGCGCACGCTTGTAGCCGGTGGCGTGCTCGAACTTCACCTTCGGGAATTTCCTTGCGACCTTCAGGGTCGGCTCCATGAAGCCGAAGGAGGTGGTGAAGATCAGCCCCATGCCCGAGCGCGCCAGCTTCTCGATCGCCCGCTCGCTGTCGGCCTCCGGCACGTTCTCGAGGAAGGTGGTCTCCACCTTGCCGGGCAGCGCCTGTTCCAGGGCCTTGCGGCTGAGGTCGTGCTGGAACGAGTAGCCGTAATCGGCCACCGGCCCGACATAGACGAAGCCGACCTTGAGCTTGTCCTCGGCGCGGGCCGGGCCGGCGAGGAGGAGGAGCGCCCCGAGGCAGGCACTGAGGGTGGTCCGCTTCATCGGTGATGTCCTTTCGATCGCAGCACCGCTACCGGTGCGGGGTGAAGTCCCGCCCGAGGGCGGCGGGGGCCAGGGAGCCGCCCCGCCGCCGGCCGAGCGACAGCAGGACCAGCGCCAGGATCGTCGCGAGGTAGGGAAGCGCCGAGAGCAGCTGCCCCGGCAGGCCGATGCCCGAGGCCTGGGCATGGAGTTGCAGCACCGTCGCCCCGCCGAAGAGGACCGCCCCGCCCACCACCCGCGCCGGCCGCCACGAGGCGAAGACGACGAGGGCGAGGGCGATCCAGCCCCGGCCGGCGGTCATGGCCGGCGTCCAGAACGGCGTGTAGGCGAGCGACAGGTAGGAGCCCGCGAGCCCCGCGCAGCCGCCGCCGAACAGCACCGCCAGGAAGCGCACCCCGCGCACCGGCAGGCCGAGGGAATGGGTGGCGGCGGCATCGTCGCCGATGGCGCGCAGGATCAGCCCCGCCCGCGTCCGCCACAGGAACCACGAGACGGCGACCGCCAGGGCGAGGGCGGCGTAGACGAACCCGTCCTGCCCGAACAGCAGGCGGCCGACGCCCGGCAGGTCGCTGAGGCCCGGCACGGCGAGATGCGGCGCGGGCTCCCGCTTCAGGCCGACATAGCCCGCCCCCGCGAGGCCGGAGAGCCCGAGGCCGAGGATCGTGAGGGCGAGGCCGGAGGCCACTTGGTTGGCGGCGAGCCCCACCGTCAGCACGCCGAACAGGGCGGCGAGCGCCATCCCCGCGCCGATCCCGGCGAGCGCCCCGGCCAGGGTCGAGCCGGTCTCCACCGCCGCCGCGAAGCCGAGCGCCGCCCCGCACACCATCATCCCCTCGACGCCGAGGTTGAGGACGCCCGCCCGCTCGGCCACGAGCTCCCCCAGGGCCGCGATGATGAGCGGGGTCGCCGCGGCCAGCACCGTGGCCAGAATCATCTGCACGAGGTCGAGGCTCATCGGGCCGCACCCGGGACGAGGCGGACCTTGAACCGCGTCAGCACGTCGGCCCCGAGGACGAGGCCGAGGAGCAGGCCCTGGAAGGCCCGGGTCAGGTCGAGGGGAAGCCGCAGGTCGATCTGCGCCGCTTCCCCGCCGATGGTGGTGAGCGCGATCACCAGGGCCGCGACGAGGATGCCGACCGGCGAGAGCCGGCCGAGGAAGGCGACGATGATCGCGGTGAAGCCGTAGCCCGGCGAGATGGTCGGCTGGAGTTGCCCGATCCGGCCGGCGACCTCGACGATCCCCGCGAGCCCCGCCGCGCCCCCGGAGATCGCGAAGGCGGCGAGCGTCAGCCGCTCCGCGCCGAACCCGGCGAACCGGGCGGCGCGCGGGCTGGCGCCGACGACCCGCATCTCGAACCCGAACAAGCTGCGGCCGAGGACGACGACCGCCAGCCCCACCGCCGCGAGGGTGACGAGCACGCCCGCATGCAGGGTGTCCCCCTCCATTAGGGAGGGCAGCCGCGCCGCGTCATCGAACGTCACGCTCTGCGGGAAGTTGAAGCCCGCCGGATCGCGCAGGGGCCCCCGCGCCATGTAGTCGAGGAGCAGCTCCGCCACGTAGACCAGCATCAGGCTCGTCAGGATCTCGGAGACGCCGAGCTTCACCCGCAGGAGCGCCGGAATCATCGCGTAGGCGATGCCGGCGAGCGTGCCCGCCGCGAGCATCGCGGGCAGGATCCAGAAGGTGGCGCCCGTGCTGCCGTGGGTGGCGATGGCGACCATGCCCCCGGCGAGGCCGCCGACCACGAACTGGCCCTCGGCGCCGATATTCCACAGGTTCGCCCGGTAGCAGAAGGCGAGGCCCGTCGCGATCAGGGCCAGCGGCGCCGCCTTGATGGCGATCTCCTGCAGCGACCACAGCTCGGAGAGCGGCGCGATGAAGTAGACCGAAAAGGCCGCCGCCGGGGACACGCCGAGCAGCGAGACGGCCACCCCGCCGACGAGCACCGCCGCCAGGAAGGCGAGGGCCGGCGACAGGGCTTCGACCACCGGCGAGCGGTGGCCGCGCGGCACGAGGTCAAGTCGCATGGGCGGCCTCGGATGGGGGGACGGCGCCGGTGACGGCGGGGGGCATGTCCTCCGCACCGCCCATCAGCAGGCCCACGGCCTCGCGGGTGGTCCGCGCCCGCGTCACCGCCGGAGACAGCGTTCCGGCATGGAGGACGGCGATGGAATCCGCGATCTCGAACAGCTCATCGAGGTCCTGGCTGATGACGAGGATGGCGCTGCCCGCGGCGGCGAGGTCCACCAGGGCCTGCCGGATCCGCGCCGCCGCCGCCGCATCGACACCCCAGGTCGGCTGATCGACCACGAGGATGCCGGGGTTCGCCAGGATCTCCCGCCCCACCACGAACTTCTGCAGGTTGCCCCCGGAGAGGGTGCCGGCGGCCGGGTCCGGCCCCGCCTTGCGCACGTCGAAGGTGGCGATCACCCGGTCCGCCAGGGCCTGGGCCGCCCCCCGGCGCAGGAAGCCGAAGCGCGTCAGCGGCGCGGTGGCGTGGCGGGAGAGCACGACGTTCTCGGACAGGCTCATGCCGGGGGCGGCGGCGTGGCCGTTGCGCTCCTCCGGCACGAAGGCCGCGCCGCGACGGCGCCGGGCGTTGACCCCGAGATGCCCGGCCGGCACGCCGTCGATGAGCACGGCGCCGGCCTGCCCGGCCCGGGTCTCGCCCGACAGCGCGGCGAAGAGTTCGGCCTGCCCGTTGCCGGCGATCCCGGCGATGCCGAGGATCTCGCCGCCGCGGATGGCGAGGCTGATGTCCCTGAGGCCGGTGGCGTGCAGCCCCGGCGCGGGAAGCGACAGCCGGTCCAGGCGAAGGCGCTCGCCGCCGGGGGCGGCCGGGGCGGCGGGGGCGACCTCGCAGACCTGCGCGCCCACCATCATCGCGGCCAGCGAGCCGGCGCTCTCGGCCCGCGGATCGCAGGCGCCGACGACCTTGCCCGCCCGGAGGATGGTGGCGCGGGCGCAGAGGCGGCGCACCTCATCGAGGCGGTGCGAGATGTAGAGCAGCGCCCTCCCCTCCGCCCGCAGGCGTTCCAGCACCGTGAACAGCAGCTCGGCCTCCCCCGGCGTCAGCACCGAGGTGGGTTCGTCGAGGATCACGAGCTTCGGGTCCTGCAGCAAGCAGCGCACGATCTCGATGCGCTGGCGCTCCCCGGCCGAGAGCGACCAGACCGGCCGCTCCGGATCGAGGTGCAGGCCGTAGGTCTCCCCCAGGGCGGCGATGCGCCGGGCGAGGGCAGCGCGCCCGAGGCCGCGCCCCATCACCAGGGCGATGTTCTCCGCGACGGTGAGGTTCTCGCAGAGGGAGAAGTGCTGGAACACCATGCCGATGCCAAGCCGGCGGGCATCCTCGGGGCTGCCGAGGCGGACCACGTCCCCGCGATGGGTGACGACCCCCTCCGTCGGCGCCAGGAGGCCGTAGAGGATCTTCATCAGGGTCGACTTGCCGGCGCCGTTCTCGCCCAGCAGCGCGTGGATCTCCCCTGCGCGGATCTCGAGGTCGATATGGTCGTTGGCCGTGAAGTCTCCGAAGCGCTTCACGATGCCGTAGGCGCCGAACAGGGGCCTCGGATCGGCCGCCGCGGCCCGCCCGGTCCCCGCCGTCATCGGCCCTCCCCTCCGCGCTGCGGGGCCTCGCCCATCAGAACACGTGGAAGGCGACGCCGGCGAGGAAGCTCTTCTCCTCGGTACCCTTGAAGGTGGCGGTCTCGACGTTGCCGAACTTGTTGAGCCAGTACTGGAAGCCGATGAACACATCGACCCGGTTGGGCTGGTCGTAGACGAGCTTGCCGAGGTCGAGGACGAGGTTGGTCCGCGACAGGAATTCCAGGCCCCGCTTGGGGTTGAAGGCGAAGTCGGCCACGTTCTGCACCCCCCGGCCCTTGGGCAGGACGATGTTGTTGAAGCCGGTGATGCTCAGCGGCAGGCCGGTGAAGGGGAGCGGGAAGCTGTAGACCAGCTCGAATTCCGGCACCGTGTCGAAGCTCTGGTCCCGGTCGGGCTGGACGTTGAAGCCGTTGCGGTTCCACTCCTTGTAGGCCTGTACCGAGAGGTTGAGGAAGCCGGCGGGCACGTCGAAGGCGAAGTTCAGGCCGCCGACGACGTCGCGCTTCTTGGAGCCGAAGGCGTCGTTCTGCGAGTTGGCGTCGAAGCCGAAGGCCAGCGAGACGTCCTTCACCAGGCCGGGGATGGCGAAGGCCTTGGAGCCGGTGATCGCGTTGAGGCTCAGCGTGCCGCGGTAGAGGCCGTAGGCTTCGGTGTTGCCGTAATCGGCGAAGAACGGGGCGGCGATGGAGCCGGGCGGGTTGGTGGTGCCGGCGGGGAACTGCGATCCGGACTTCAGGATGTCGAGGGAGAAGAAGTTGGTGCCGTAGGCCCAGGCGTCGGCGTGGGAGATGTTGAGGATCTGCTTGGGCGCCTCGCGGGAGACGAAGCTGCCGTCGCCGCGCTGGATCTGCACGCCCGGCGAGACCGTGGGGAACTGGTAGCGGTAGCTGACCTGCGTGTCGGCGAAGAGGAAGAACGACACGTCCTTCACCGGCACGGCCTCGGGGGCCTTGTCCTTCTTCACGGCATCGAGGTCCGCCGCGAGGGCCGAACCCACCATCCACAGCGGAACGATCGCCGCCATCACACGCCCTAGCATCGCGTCGATCCCCCAGCCCCGAAAGCCCTGGGCGGGCAGCAACCGATGTGCCACCGCCCGGCTGCGGCAAGACGACACCACTCCGAGTTGCCAAAAGGCCACAGGTGGCCCCGCCCCTGCCGGAGCGCCGGCGCACGGATTTTGCAACGCGGCGGGGCATGTCCCCCGGGCGGAAGCCGGGGCCGCAGGAATGTGCGCCATGGCCGGAACGCCCCCCTCCCCGACCGCCCGCCTCGAGGCCGAGCCCGCGCCGCTGGCCTTCGAGGCCGGGACCACGGCGCTGGTGATCATCGACATGCAGCGCGACTTCCTCGAGCCCGGCGGCTTCGGCGAGAGCCTCGGCAACGACGTCTCGCGGCTCGCCGCCGCCATCGCCCCCGCCGCGGCGATGCTGGCGGCGGCCCGCCGGGCGGGCCTGCTGGTCGTCCACACCCGCGAAGGCCACCGGCCGGACCTGTCGGACGCCCCGCCGGCCAAGATCGCCCGCGGCGCGCCCGCGGCCCGCATCGGCGATCCCGGCCGGATGGGGCGGATCCTGATCCGCGGGGAGCCCGGCCACGACATCGTCCCGGCCCTGCGGCCGCGGCCCGGCGAGCCGGTGGTGGACAAGCCCGGCAAGGGCGCCTTCTACGCCACCGACCTCGCGGGCATCCTGTCCGCCCGGCGGATCGAGACGCTCCTCGTCTGCGGGGTGACCACCGAAGTCTGCGTCCACACGACGGTGCGGGAGGCCAACGACCGCGGCTACCGCTGCGTGGTGATCGCGGATGCCTGCGCCTCCTATATCCCCGCCTTCCACGAGGCGGGGCTGGCGATGATCAAGGCGCAGGGCGGAATCTTCGGCTGGGTCGCCCAGTCCGCCGCGGCGGTCTCCGCCCTCGGCGGCGGGGCCGCCTGACATGATGGACGCCCCCGCCCCGCCCGTGCGCCGGGCCCTGCGCGGGCGGATGGCGAGCCTCTCGGGCAACCCGTTCCTGGCGCCGGGATGCCTCGATCACCTGGAGGACGCCCTGATCCTGATCGAGGACGGGCGGATCGCCGCCTGCGGCCCCTATGCCGAGGCCGCGGGCCGGCTCCCGCCCGGCGTCCCGGTGGTGCATTACGAGAACGCGCTGATCCTGCCGGGGCTGATCGACACCCACGTCCACTACCCGCAGCTCCAGATGATCGCCTCCTACGGCGAGCAGCTGCTGGCATGGCTCGACAGGTACACCTTCCCGGCCGAGATCGCCTTCGCCGACAAAGCCCATGCCGAGCGGGTCGCCACCCTGTTCTTCCGGGAGATCCTCGGGGCCGGGACGACCACGGCGATGGTCTACTGCACGGTCCATCCCGGCTCGGTCGATGCGTTCTTCGCGGAATCCGAGCGGTTCAACACCCGGATGATCGCGGGCAAGGTCCTGATGGACCGCCACGCCCCCGCCGCCCTGCTGGACACGGCCCAGCGCGGCTACGACGAGAGCAAGGCCCTCATCGCCCGCTGGCACGGGCGGGGCCGGCAGCTCTACGCCGTCACGCCCCGCTTCGCCCCCTCCTGCACGCAGGCGCAGCTCGACGCGGCCGGCACGCTGCTCGCCGAGCACGACGGCCTCTTCCTCCAGACGCACCTGTGCGAGAACACCGACGAGGTCGCCTGGGTGATGGACCTGTTCCCCGACCGGGCGAGCTACCTCGACGTCTACGCCCGCTCGGGTCTCGTCGGCCCGCGCTCGGTGTTCGGCCACGCGATCCATGTGACCGAGGAGGATTTCTGCACCTGCCACCAGGCGGGGGCGGCGCTGGCCCATTGCCCGACCTCGAACGGGTTCCTCGGCAGCGGCCTGTTCCGGCTGTTCGACGCCCTGGATCCCCGGCGGCCGGTGCGGGTCGGCCTCGGCACGGATGTCGGGGCCGGCACGACGCTCTCCCTCCTGAAGACCCTCGGCGAAGCCTACAAAGTCGCCGCCCTGCGCGGCACCAAGCTCGACGCGGCCCGGGCCTTCTGGCTCGCCACCCTCGGCGGGGCGGAGGCGCTCCGCCTGGACGACCGCATCGGCCGGATCGCCCCCGGCTACGAGGCGGATCTGTGCGTCCTCGACCTCGCGGCGACGCCGCTCCTCGGCTTCCGCACCGGCACCTGCCGGGACATCGAGGAATTGCTGTTCGTGCTGATGACCCTCGGCGACCACCGCACCGTCCGGGCGACCTGGGTGGCGGGGGACTGCGTGTACGACACCCGCCGGGCCGGCGATCCACTGCGCTACCCCGGATCCGCCGCGCCGATGGACTGATCCTGGCTCGGGAATTGCTCAGCTTCGCGCGTGGATCGGAGGGCGAACGATGCGTCGGTTGTGTCTTGGACTGTGCCTCGCCATCGGGTTGCCGGCGGCGGCCCTGGCGCAGAGCTACACCTCGCCCGCCCCGACGGACGTGCCGACGACCGGCACCCGGGAGCTGAACAAGGCCGACCGCAAGACGGCCTGCACGCAGCAGGCCGACCGCCGCAACATGCGCGGGCTCTCGCGCCAGCAGTACCGCGCCGCCTGCCGGGGCCGTCCGATCCCGAAACGGGTGAACTCCTGACCGGGCCGGCCCCGGGGGCTCACGCCTTCGGCGGGGCTCCGGGCCGGCCCTCGTGGCGGTCCCGGTGGGCGGCGGCGCGGGTGAGGAGGAGCAGCGTCACCGGCGTGGTCGCGGTGAGGAACAGCCCGATCAGGCCGTCCCGGAGGACCAGGCGGCCCTCGGTGAGCGACAGGAGCAGCATCGAGCTGGCCAGGATCAGGGCCATGCCCAGCGTCGCCCCGAGGGTCGGCGCGTGCACCCGCTCGTAGAAGGTTTTCAGGCGGATCAGGCCCAGGGCGCCGGTCAGCGCGAAGCCGGCCCCCGCCAGCGCCAGGGCGACGACGAGGCAGGCGACCCAGGCGGGCATCTGCGCGGCGGTCACTGGATCACCTCGCCCTGCATCAGGAACTTGGCCAGCGCCACGGAGGCGGTGAAGCCCAGCATCCCGACGATGAACGCGGCCTCGAAATACAGGCCGCTGCCCGTCCGCATCCCGTGGACCACGATCGCCAGCATGCCGTTCAGGTAGAGCGTGTCGAGGCCGAGGATCCGGTCCTGCGCCCGGGGCCCCCGGAGCATCCGCCACGCGGCGATGGCCATGGCCAGCACCAGCATCGCCTGGGCGAGGCCGAGGCCCCAATCGAGGATCGCCGCGGCGCTCATGCGAAGATCTCCATCAGGGGACGCTCGTAGCGGTCCTTCACCCGGCGGATCCAGGCCTCCCCGTCCGTGTAGTCGAGGACGTGCAGGAGGAGGCGCCCGGTGTCGGAATCGTATTGCACCCAGAGGGTGCCGGGGGTGGCCGTGAGGATGATCGACAGCAGCGCGAGGCCGAAGGGCTCGCGCAGGTCGAGGGGGATCGCCACGAAGCCGGTGCGCCGCCCGCCGGGGCGCAGGCCGAGGATGATCCGGGCCACGTCGATGTTCGAGCGGACCATGTCGACGATCACCACGGCCGTCAGACGCACCAGGGCGCCCGGCGCCCTCACCCGGACCGGGCGGGGCCGCAGCGCGCGCATCACCGCGGGGACGGCGAGCCCCACGGCGAGCGCCAGCAGGAGGCTGCCCGGGCCCGGCGGCCCGTTGAGGAGCAGCCACGTCAGGGCCAGGGCGGCCGAGAGCCAGGGATGGGGCAGGACGCGGCTCACGTCGCGGGCCCTCCGGCCTGGCCGAGGACGGCGCGGACGTAGTCCTGCGGCTGCGTCAGCCAGCTCACCGTCGCGTCGGCATAGGCCAGAGCCGGGCCGCCCCACAGGGACAGGGCGAGGCAGGTGGCGAGCAGGCCGGCGATCGCCGCCAGCTCGGACCGGCCGAGCTGCGGCGGCGGCGCATCGTGCGTCACCCACAGGTTCAGGATGCCGAGCCGCACGAGGGGCATCAGCGTGCCGAGGCTCGACAGGGTGAGGGCGGCCACGAGCCACCAGCCCGCCGCCGGGGCCGGGCCGGCGGCGACCCCGACGAAGATCGCGAGCTTGCCGACGAAGCCCGCCAGCGGCGGGACGCCCGCCAGCATCAGCGTGCAGAGGAGGAAGCCGACGCCCAGGACCGCGACCCCGGTGGGCAGCACGCTGCCGACATCGGTGGCGTCCTCGTCATCGAACGGGTCGCGGTACTCGTCGGCGAAGACCGGGCCCGCCGCCTCCGCCGGGGCGCGGCCCCGCTGCAGCACCTCGGCCAGGAGGAACAGGGCGCCGGCCGCCAGCGTCGAGCCGAACAGGTAGTAGAGCGCGCCCGCGAGCGCCGCGTCGCTGCCGGTCCCCAAGGCCGCCAGCACCGTGCCGGAGGAGACCATCACCGCGTAGCCCGCCGCCCGGGTGAGGTCGCGGGCCCCCACGAGGCCGACGGTGCCGTAGGCGATGGTCGCCAGCCCCGTCGCCAGCAGGACCGGGCGCCCGAAGCCCGCCGACAGGCCCTCGCCGAAGACGAGGAGGCTGAGGCGCACCACCACGTAGATGCCGACCTTGCTGAGGATGGCGAGGATGGCCGCGGCCGGGGCGCTCGCCGCCGCGTAGGTGGGCGGCAGCCAGAAGCCCAGGGGCCAGGCGCTGCACTTGATCAGGAAGGCGAGGCCGAGGATCGCGCTGCCGATCTCGAACAGGGCGAGGTCCGCCGGGGAGGGACCGGCGAGCCGCCGGGCGAGGTCGGCCATGTTGAGGGTGCCCATCGTCCCGTAAATCAGGCTGACGCCCACGAGGAAGAACAGCGAGGCGACGAGGTTGACCGCGATGTAGCCGAGGCCGGCGCGGATCCGCGTCTCCCCCGAGCCGTGCAGGACGAGGCCGTAGGACGCGGCCAGCATCACCTCGAAGAACACGAACAGGTTGAACAGGTCCCCCGTGAGGAAGGCCCCGTCCACCCCCATCAGCAGCAGCAGGAACAGGCCGTGGAAGCGCGGCCCCGCCCGCCCCCAGCGGGCGAAGGAGAAGACCAGGGCGCACAGGCCGAGGATGCCCGACAGGGCCAGCATCGTCGCCGAGAGCCGGTCGGCCACGAGCACGATCCCGTAGGGCGCGGCCCAGTTGCCGAGGCGGTAGACCTTCGGCGCCTCGGCCACCCAGCCGACGAGGACCAGGGCGATGCCGGTCATCGCCGCCACGGTGGCGAAGGTCAGGCTCGCCTTCAGCCGGCGGCGGCGCTCGTCGAGGAGGAACATCGCCCCGGCGACCGCGATCGGCAGCACCACCGGCAGCACCACGATGTGGTCGGACCACGCGACCGCGGCCGGGAGGTTCGTCACGGCCGGGTTCATGCGTCGGGGTGTCCGGGAGAGGGTTCGGCCGGGTGCGGCTCGCGCCCGTCGACGTGGTCGCTCCCCGTGACGCCCCGGGCGGCGAGGAGGACCACGAGGAACAGCGCGGTCAGGGCGAAGCTGATCACCACGGCGGTGAGCACCAGGGCCTGGGGCACGGGATCGTCCACGGAGACGATGTCCGGCCCGGCGCCCAGCACCGGCGGCGCGCCCACCGTCAGCCGCCCCATGGCGAAGATGAACAGGTTGACGGCGTAGCTCAACAGCGACAGCCCGAGCACGACCTGGAATGTCCGCGGGCGCAGGATCAGCCAGACCCCCGCCGCGGCGAGGACGCCGATCCCCAGGGACAGGACGAGTTCCATCAGGCGGGCTCCCGCTCGGCGGCCCGCTCGGCCTCCGCGGAACGGGTGCGGCGCAGGGACTGGTGCGCCAGCGCCACCAGCATCAGCACGCTCGCCCCCACCACGAGGACCATGATGCCCAGGTCGAAGATCAGGGCGGAGGCCAGCGGCACCTTGCCCAGCACCGGCGCCTCCCAATAGGCGAAGGAGGCCGTGAGGAACGGGTGCCCGAACAGCCAGGAGACCGCCCCCGCGAACACGGCGACGAGCAGGCCGAGGCCGATCCAGGAGATCGGCTGGATGCGCAGCCGCTCCTCCACCCACTGCGCGCCGCGGGCGATGTACTGCAGCATGAAGCCGATGGTGAGGGTGATGCCCGCCGCGAAGCCGCCGCCGGGTAGGTCGTGCCCGCGCAGGAACAGGTGCAGGGCGATGAGCACGATGAACGGGAACAGCCACGTGATCACCACCCGGGGCACCAGCATGGCGTCGGCGGCGGTGTGCCCCGGCTCGCGCCCGTCGCGGCCCCGGTCGTAGGCGTCCTGCCGGAGCTGCTGGGCCGGGCGCTCCCGGCTGTCGGGGGCGGGGCGGAAGCGGCGCAGCAGGGCGAAGACCGTGAGGCCCACCACCCCGAGGACGCAGATCTCCCCCAGCGTGTCGAAGGCGCGGAAGTCCACCAGCAGGACGTTGACGACGTTGCGCCCGCCGGCCTGCGGATAGGCCTCCTCCACGAACCAGCGGCTGATCCCCTCGACGGGGGGGCGGGTCATCACCGCGTAGGCGAGGCCGGCGAGGCCGAGGCCGACGGAGGCGGCGATGACGAGGTCGGTGAGGCGGCGGCGGCGCGCCCGGGCCCGCTCGGCCGCCGGGGCGGGAATCGCCTCGTCGCGCTTCGGCAGCCAGCGCAGGCCGAGCAGGAGCATCACCGTGGTGACGATCTCCACGAGGATCTGCGTCACCGCGAGGTCGGGGGCCGAGAGCCACAGGAAGCTGAGGCAGCTCACGAGGCCGGCGCCCCCGAGCAGGATCGTCGCCGACAGGCGGTGGTACTTCGCCCGCTCGGCGGCCCCGACCGCGCAGGCGGCGCCCACCAGCCAGAGCAGGGCGAAGGCGGGGTCGAAGGCGGTCGTCCGCCCCGTCGCCCACAGGTCGAGCCCCCGCCCGAAGCCCGTCGCCGTCGCGGCGAGCAGGGCGGCCAGGAACAGCAGGCGCAGCTGCGGCTGGAGCCGCTCCGTGCCGAGCCGCGCCTCCAGCCCGCGGGCGCCGAGGACGAGGCCGGTCATCCCGCGCTCGAACAGCCGGCCGCCGTCGAGCCGGTCCATCAGCCACGGGCCGCCCCGGGGGTTGGTGTTGATCCGCGTGCCGAAGGCGACGTAGAGCGCGACGCCCCCGGCCAGGGCCAGGAGGCTCATGGCCAGCGGCGCGTTGACGCCGTGCCAGATGGCGAGGTCGTAATCCGGCGTCCGCCCGCCGAGGACCGCCCGCGCCGCCCCCGCCAGGACCGGCCCGATGGTGAGGTTCGGCACGAGGCCGATGGCCACGCAGACGAGCACCAGCGCCTCGATGGGGATCCGCATCCACCGCACCGGCTCGTGCGGGGCGTGGGGCAGGTCATGGGGCGGGGGGCCGAAGAAGGTCTGGCGGATGAAGCGCAGGGAGTAGAGCACCGTGAAGGCGCTCGCCAGCGTCGCCAGCACCGGCAGGGCGAGGTTGAGGGCGTGGTCGCCGGTGTTGTCCACCGCCTCCGCCAGGAACATCTCCTTGGAGAGGAAGCCGTTCAACAGCGGCACGCCGGCCATGGCCGCGGCGGCGACCATGGCGAGGGTGGCGGTGTAGGGCATGGCCCGCCACAGCCCGCTCAGGCGGCGCATGTCCCTCGTGCCGGTCTCGTGGTCGATGATGCCCGCCGCCATGAACAGCGACGCCTTGAAGGTGGCGTGGTTCACCGTGTGGAAGATCGCGGCGACGACGGCCAGCGGCGAATCGAGCCCCAACAGCAGGGTGATCAGCCCGAGATGGCTGATGGTGGAATAGGCGAGCAGCCCCTTCAGGTCGTGCTGGAAGATCGCGCTCCAGGCGCCGACCAGCATGGTCGCCATGCCCACGGTGCCGACGATCCAGTACCAGCTCTCCGTGCCCGACAGGACCGGCCAGAGGCGGATCATCAGGAAGATGCCGGCCTTCACCATCGTGGCCGAGTGGAGGTAGGCGCTGATCGGCGTCGGCGCCGCCATGGCCCGGGGCAGCCAGATGTGGAACGGGAACTGGGCCGACTTGGTCAGCGCCCCGGCGAGGATCAGGACCAGGGCGGGCAGGTAGAGCGGGCTCGCCCGCACCGCGTCGCCCGCGGCCAGCACCGCGTCGAGCTCGTAGCTGCCGACGATCCGCCCGAGGAGCACCGCTCCGACGAGGAGGCACAGCCCCCCCGCCGCGGTGATGGTCAGCGCCATCCGCGCCCCGTCGCGGGCCGAGGCGTTGTCGGACCAGTAGCCGATCAGCAGGAACGACACGACGCTCGTCAGCTCCCAGAAGACGACGAGCTGGATCAGGTTGCCCGACAGCACGATCCCGAGCATCGCGCCGACGAAGGCCAGGAAATAGCAGAACAGCCGCGGCACCGGGTCTTCCGCCGCCATGTAGTAGCGGGCGTAGAGCACGACCAGCGCGCCGATCCCGAGGACGAGGACGGCGAAGATCCAGGCGAGCCCGTCGAGGCGCAGGACGAAGCGGACGCCCAGCGTCGGCAGCCAGTCGAGGGCGAAGGTGACGGGCTCGGGCCCGGAGGCGAGGGGATAGAGCAGGGCGATGCAGGCGAGGCTCGCCAGCGTGGCGGCGCCCGCGACCCCGGCGGAGGCGTTGCGCGCGTCGCTCGGCAGGCAGATCGCCCCGATGCTGCCGAGGAAGGGCAGGACCGCGGCGGCGACGAGGAGCAGGTCTGGCGGCATCGACAGGGGCAATTGCGCGGACGACGGATGCAGGCCGCACCGCCGCCCGGTGCGCCCGCCCGCGCGGAACGCGGGCACGATCTCGCCGGAACAGTACGCCACTCGGCCTGCGCCTGTCTCGTGACGCTAGGTCCGACCTGCGGGGTGCCGAGTCAAGACGCGGCGCCGGGTTCGTCCCGCCCGCGGGCCGCATCCCCGCCGCCGCGGACTTCCCGCGCGGCGGCCTCGCAGCCCGATCCGGCTGCGCTCCGCAGGATGTCCCGCATCCCGCCGCCCCCCGGACGCGGGTCCTCCCCTCAGTTCTTGCGCACGAGGGGCACCGGGGCCGGGGCCGGCGGGGCGCCGAAGGCGTAGCGGAAGCCCACCGAGACGATGTCGACGCTCGAATCGACGAGGCCGGCGAAGGCGATGTTGCCGACGTTGTAGTCGCGCCCGAGGCCGGCGAGGAGGCGCGAGCGGTCGAGGAAGAGGTGCGAGTAGGCGATGTTGAGCGTCAGCCTGTCGTTCCAGCGGTAGCTCGCGCCGACATTGGCGCTGTAGCGGTCGCCGTCGGGCAGGCGCACGGAGCGGTTGGTGAAGTCGATGGGCGAGGTCTCGTAGCCGAAGCCGGCCCGCAGGGTCAGGGCGGGGTTCACGTCGTACTCGCCGCCGATGGAGTAGAGGAACCCGTCCTTGTAGTTGAGCGGCAGGGCGTTGACCGGCACGCCGAGGGTCTTCGACACGATGCCGACCGTGCCGAGCCTCGACCAGTTGTCCCACTCGAAGCCCAGCGACACCCGCGCCACCGGGCTCACCGCCTGGGTCAGGCCGACGCTGAGCTTGTCGGGGGTGTTGAGGCTGGCGCGCACTTGGCCCGCCACGGGGGCCAGCGCCAGGATCGGCACGCCGATCGACCCGTCGATGTCGTGGTGGACCGAGGAGCGGTAGCCGATGCCGAAGGCGGTGCCCTCCCACGGCGTCACGGTGGCGCCCGCGGTGAAGCCCACGCCCCAGGACTCGCCCTTCAGGAACGAGCTCGGGTAGTTCTGCGGCAGCAGGCCGGGGATCGGGGTGGCCTGGCGCAGGGTCAGACGGAAATACTCGATGTTCGGGCCCGCGCCGACCGACAGCCACTCGTTGACCTTGAAGGCCACCACCGGGTTGATCGCCAGCGAGAAGATCCGCGACGACCGGCCATAGGCCTCGCCGGCCCAGACTTGGTTCGGCTTGGTGGCGAGGCCGAACGGCGCGTCGGTGGCGATGCCGAGCCAGAGGCGGTCGTTGACCTGATAGGAGTTGGCCCCCGCCGGCACCGCCGCGCCCTGGCCGATATCCCCCGAATCGCCGAGCCGCGCGAAGACCGGGTTGGTGCCGGGCGCCGTGGCGATGGTCGCGGACGGGGCGATATAGGTGAGGTTCTGCTCGGCGATGAAGCCCGGGCGCATGGTGATCACGGCCGGGTTCCAGAACATCGAGGATACGCCGCCCGAGCCCGCCGCGGCCCCCGCGAAGGCCTGCCCCTGCGCCTGCGTGCTCTGCTCCCGCAGCCCGAACGCTCCGGCGAAGGCGGCGGTCCCGCCCATGAGCGTCGCGACGAGCGCCGCCGCCCCGATGCGGACGCCAAGCAAGGTCTTCATTCTCATCTCTCCCCAAGAGATCGTGGACCGGCGCCCCTTATTCGAGGCTTTTTGTTGAATTCGAGTCTGATCGACGTAGACGTACTTTATTGAAGCCAGTCTTTCGCTGGGCATGAACGGCGAATCATTGCCGAATGCGGCTGGCTTTCCCTATAGGTCAAGACGCTGCCGAAAGCGGAATAAAAATGCAAGCCGGAATGGCGTCGCCCCGTGTCAACCACGGATGGCCGGTCCTGGCTGTGACATTTTCACGTCATCGGGCCGGGCCGGGGGCCGCGGCAGCGCCGGCACTATCCTGCGCGCCCCTCGCCGGACGGGCCGGACCTCCCTTGCGCAAAGCTGCCCCATTGGGATATATGTTGACGTATACGTTAGGTCAGTCCGGCCGAATCGAGGGCCCCGTGAGAGGGCTCCGCGGCCGAGGGAGGGGAAGACGGTGGCGGCTTTCGGCGCCCTGAACTGTGCCCGGTGGGGGCGGCGGACGGCCCGGCCGTCCTGCCCGGGGGAGGCCGTGGGCGGCCCGGCCCCGGCGTTGACGCTCCGCGCGCTCCGGGCCTACGGTGGCGTCAAGCAAGAGAAGGCCACCTGTGTCCGATCCTCTGTACACAGTGACCCAGCTCGCCAACGACCTCGGCGTGACGGCGAGAACAGTCCGCTTCTACGAGGACAAGGGGCTTCTGACCCCCCAGCGGGCCGGCAACAACCGGGTCTACACCCACAGGGACCGGGCGCGGCTGATCCTGATCCTGCGCGGCAAGCGCCTCGGCTTCACCCTGCGCGAGATCAAGGAATATCTCGACCTCTACGACGCCGACCCGACCCGGCAGGAGCAGATGCGCGCCCTGCTGAAGCGGGTGCAGACCCGGCTCGACAGCCTCGCCGACCAGGAGAAGGCCCTGGTGGAGACGATGGCCGAACTGCGCACCATCGCGCAGCAGACCGAGGCGGCCCTGGCCGCCCTGGAGACGGCCGAGGCGCCGAAGGCCCGCCGGGCGCGGTAGCCCCTCCCCATCGTGCGGCGAGAGGCCCGGCGACACCCCGCCGGGGCGATGGGACGCGTGGGCGCCGCCGGTGCGACGGCGTGGCGGCGCCCCGGGCGCGGCGCCCCCTTCCCTTCGGCGGCCGCCCCGCCCCCCGCCTGCGGGGAGAGGGTGAGACCGCCCCTCCCCCCATCGCCCCCATCCCCCACTCCCATTCTGAGAGGACAGCATGACCGACGTGGTCATCGCGGGCTATGCCCGCTCGCCCTTCACCCCCGCGAAGAAAGGGGCGCTGGCCCGGGTGCGGCCGGACGACCTCGCCGCGCAGGTGGTGCGCAGGCTCGTGGCGCAGGCGGGCATCCCCTCGAAGGACATCGAGGACCTGATCGTCGGCTGCGCCTTCCCCGAGGGGGAGCAGGGCTTCAACGTCGCCCGGCTGATCGGGATGCTGGCCGGGCTCGACCTCGGCGTCGGCGGCGTGACGGTGAACCGCTTCTGCGGCTCGTCCATGCAGTCGGTCCACATCGCCGCCGGGCAGATCATGCTCGGGGCCGGGGAGGCGTTCCTCTGCGCGGGCGTGGAGAGCATGAGCCGGGTGCCGATGATGGGCTTCAACCCGATGCCGAACCCGGCGCTGCACGAGACGCGCCCCGGCGCCTACATCGGCATGGGCGACACCGCCGAGAACGTCGCCCGCCGCTGGCGGATCACCCGCGCCGACCAGGAGGCCTTCGCCGTGGCGAGCCACCGCAAGGCGGCCAAGGCCCAGGCCGAGGGGCGGCTGGCCGCCGAGATCGTGCCGATCACGGCCAAGGGCGGCCCCGTCGAGGCCGACGGGTGCATCCGCGCCGATGCCAGCGCCGAGGGCCTCGCCGCCCTCAAGCCCGCCTTCCAGCAGGACGGCACCGTCACCGCCGGCACCTCCTCGCCCCTCACCGACGGCGCCTCCGCCGTGCTGGTGTGCAGCGACGCCTATGCCCGCCGCGCCGGGCTGACGCCGCTGGCGCGGATCGCGGCCGTGGGACTCTCGGGCTGCGAGCCGGAGATCATGGGCATCGGCCCCGTCGCCGCCTCGAAGAAGGCGATGGCCCGGGCCGGCATCACCGCCGACGCACTCGGCGTCGTGGAGCTAAACGAGGCCTTCGCCGCCCAGGCCATCGCCTGCATCCGCGACCTCGGCCTCGACGAGAAGACCGTGAACATCGACGGCGGCGCCATCGCGCTCGGCCACCCCCTCGGTGCCACCGGCGCCCGCATCGTCGGCAAGGCCGCCGCGCTGCTCGCCCGCGAGGGCGGACGCTACGCGCTCGCCACCCAGTGCATCGGCGGCGGCCAGGGCATCGCCACCCTTCTGGAGCGCGTGTGATGGCCGGGATCCGCAAAGTCGCCGTCATCGGCGCCGGGGTGATGGGCTCCGGCATCGCCGCCCACATCGCCAATGCCGGCGTGCCGGTGCTGCTCATGGACATCGTGCCGGAGGGCGCCGCCGACCGGAACGGCCTCGCCGCGGGCGCCGTCGCCCGGATGCTGAAGACCGAGCCGGCGGCGTTCATGGCCCCGCGCGCCGCCAAGCTGGTGGAGACGCTGAACGTCGAGGACCACCTCGACCGCCTCGGGGAGGTCGACTGGATCATCGAGGTGGTGATCGAGCGGCTCGAGGCGAAGCAGGCCCTCTACCGCCGGATCGACGCCGTGCGCCGGCCCGGCACGGCGGTCTCGTCCAACACCTCGACCATCCCCCTCGACGCCCTGATCGAGGGGATGCCGGAGGCGTTCGGCCGGGACTTCCTCATCACCCACTTCTTCAACCCGCCGCGCTACATGCGCCTGCTCGAAATCGTGACCGGGCCGCGGACCGATCCGGCGCTCGCCGCGACGGTGGCGGATTTCGCCGACCGCAGGCTCGGCAAGAGCATCGTGCGCTGCAAGGACCGGCCCGGCTTCATCGCCAACCGGCTCGGCATCTTCTGGATCCAGAACGCCATCGCGGCGGCCGACGACCTCGGCGTGCCGGTGGAGGAGGCGGACGCCGTCATGGGGCGCCCCTTCGGCATCCCGAAGACGGGGGTGTTCGGCCTCGTGGATCTGGTGGGCCTCGACCTGATCCCCCACACCACCCGGAGCCTGCGGGCGGCCCTGCCGGCGGAGGACGCGTTCCACGCCAGCTATCGCGAGATGCCGGTGATCACGGCGCTGATCGCGCAGGGGCATACCGGCCGGAAGGGCAAGGGCGGGTTCTACCGCCTGAACCGCCAGGGCGGGCAGAAGACCAAGGAGGCCGTCGACCTCAGGACCGGTGCCTACCGGCCCTCCGCCAAGGCGGACCTGCCCGCACTGAAGGAGGCCAAGGGGCCGAAGGCGGTGCTCGACCTGCCCGGCCGCGTCGGCGCCTACGCGTGGCGGGTGATGGGCCCGACGCTGGCCTACGCCGCCGGCCTCGTGGGCGAGGCGAGCGACGACATCGCCGCCATCGATGAGGCCATGCGCCTCGGCTACAACTGGAAATGGGGTCCGTTCGAGCTGATCGACAGGATCGGCGGCGCCTACGTGGCCGAGCGGCTGGCGAAGGACGGCTATACCGTCCCGCCGATTCTCGCCGGGCTCGATGGCAAGACGTTCTACCGCGTCGAGAACGGCCGCCGGCAGGTCCTCACCGCCGGGGGTGACTACAAGGATATCGTGCGCCCCGAGGGCGTGCTGCGGCTGGAGGACATCAAGCTCGCCGCCGCGCCGCTCCTGAAGAACGGTTCGGCCGCCCTGTGGGATATCGGCGACGGCGTGGCGTGCTTCGAGTTCACCGCGCAGGCGAACGCCCTGGACGAACAGGTGATGGCCCTGCTCGGCCAGTCCATCGCCCTGGTGACGGAGCGGTACAAGGCCCTCGTGGTCTACAACGAGGGCACGAACTTCTCCGTCGGCGCAAATCTCGGCCTCGCCCTGTTCGCCGCCAACATCGCCGCCTGGGGCGAGATCGAGACGCTCGTCGCGCTCGGCCAGCAGACCTACCAGCGCTTGAAGTCCGCGCCGTTCCCGGTGGTCGGCGCCCCGGCGGGCATGGCGCTCGGCGGCGGCTGCGAGATCCTGCTCCACAGCGATGCGGTGCAGGCCCATGCGGAGACGTATATCGGCCTCGTGGAAGCCGGCGTCGGCCTCGTGCCGGCCTGGGGCGGCTGCAAGGAGATGCTGGCCCGCTGGCAGTCCAATCCCGCCATGCCGAAGGGGCCGATGCCCGCCCCCGCCAAGGTGTTCGAGACGGTCTCGACCGCCACCGTCGCGAAGTCGGCCGAGGAGGCGAAAGACCTCCTGTTCCTGCGCCCCACCGACGGCATCACCATGAACCGCGACCGGCTGCTGGCCGACGCCAAGGCCAAGGCCCTGTCCCTCGTCGAGGGCTATGAGCCGCGCAAGCCCGTGAGCCTGACGCTGCCCGGCCCCTCGGGCGCCCTCGCCCTGCGGATGGCGGCGGAAGGGTTCGCCCGGCGGGGCATCGCCACGGCGCACGACCTCGTGGTGGCGGGGGCGCTCGCCACCGTCCTGACCGGGGGCGAGGCGGACCCCCTCGACACCCTGGACGAGGACGCGATCCTCGCCCTCGAACGCGCCAGCTTCATGCGCCTCGTGTGGACGGAGGCGACCCTCGCGCGGTTCGAGAGCGTCATCGAAACCGGCCGCCCGGTGAGGAACTGACGCGATGCAGACCTACAAGGCTCCCCTGCGCGACATACGCTTCGTGCTGCACGAACTGCACGCCGACCCGGACGGCCCGGTCCTGCCGGGCCTGGAGGACTTCACCCCCGACGTCACCGACGCGATCCTGGAGGAGGCGGGCAGGTTCTGCACGGAACGGCTCCTGCCCCTGAACGCCTCCGGCGACGAGGAGGGCTGCCGGCTGGAGAACGGCGTCGTGCGCACGCCGAAGGGCTTCCCGGAGGCCTACAAGGCGTTCCGCGAGGGCGGCTGGACCGCCATGGGGGCCGATCCGGCCTTCGGCGGCCAGGGCCTGCCGGCGACGGTCAACAAGCTGGTCGAGGAGATCATCTGCGCGACCAACCTGTCCTTCGGGCTCTATCCCGGCCTCAGCCACGGCGCCTATCAGGCGATCCAGGGCCACGCCTCGGAGGAGCTGAAGGCGGCCTACCTGCCCAAGCTCGTGGACGGGACGTGGTCGGGCACGATGTGCCTGACGGAGGCCCATTGCGGCACCGATCTCGGCCTCCTGCGGACCAAGGCCGTGCCGCAGGGCGACGGCTCGTCCAGGGTGACGGGCTCGAAGATCTTCATCTCGGCCGGCGACCACGACCTCACCGAGAACATCGTCCACCTCGTCCTCGCCCGGATGCCGGACGCGCCCGAGGGCGTGAAGGGGATCAGCCTGTTCCTCGTGCCGAAGTTCCTGCCGCGGGCGGACGGCACGCCGGGGGCGCGCAACGGCGTCACCTGCTCGGCCCTCGAACACAAGATGGGCATCAAGGCCTCGGCCACCTGCCAGATGTCCTTCGACGACGCCACGGGCTGGCTCGTGGGTGAGCCGCACAAGGGCATGCGCGCGATGTTCACGATGATGAACAGCGAGCGCCTGTCGGTGGGCATCCAAGGGCTCGGGGCCGGCGAGGCCGCCTACCAGGGCGCCGTCGCCTACGCCAAGGAGCGGCTCCAGGGCCGGTCCCTCGCGGGGACGAGGCGGCCCGACCTGCCCGCCGACCCGATCCTCGTCCACCCCGACGTGCGGCGGATGCTGATGACGATCCGCGCCTACAACGAGGGCGCGAGGGCGCTGGGCGGCTGGGTCGCCCGCAGCCTCGACGTGATGGAGCGCCACCCCGATCCGGCCGAGCGGCGCCGGGCCGAGGACTTCTCCGCCCTGATGACCCCCATCGTGAAGGCCCTGTTCACCGATCTCGGCTTCGAGGCGGCGAGCCTCGGGATGCAGGTCTATGGCGGGCACGGCTTCATCCGCGGCCACGGCATGGAGCAGTACGTCCGCGATGCCCGGATCTCGATGATCTACGAGGGCACCAACGGCGTGCAGGCCCTCGACCTCGTCGGCCGCAAGCTGCCGGCCCATGCGGGGCGGTTCCTGCGGAGCTTCTTCCACCCGGTCCTCGCCGGCCTGGACGAGGCGCGGGCGGACGAGGCCCTGGCGCCCCTGGCCCAGCCCCTCGGCAAGGCGTTCGGCGCCCTCCAGCTCGCCACGGCGCACATCGCCCAGCGGGGGATGAAGGACCCGGAGGAGGCGGGCGCCGCCGCCACCGAGTACCTGCGCCTGTTCGGGCTGGTGGCGCTGGGCTTCATGTGGCTGCGCGCGGCCAAGGTCGCCCACACGGCGCTCAAGGCCGGCACCGACGAGCGCGCCTTCTACGAGGCCAAGCTCACCACGGCCCGCTTCTACATGGAGCGGATCCTGCCCCAGGTGGCGGGCCTGCTGGCGGCGGTGAAATCGGGCAAGGGCGCGATGATGGCGCTGGACGAGGCGATGTTCTGAGGAACGCCACCGGTCCCCATCGGTGGGGAGCCTCATGCCTCATGGGCGGCGGGCCCTCGCGGGATGCGGCGTGTCCCTGGATTGCCTCGCTTCGCTCGCAAAGACGGTGGAGCGCCCTTACTCCCGTGCCCACTCGCGCAGGTCCGCGACGAACAGGTCGGGGACCTCCATGGCCGCGAAATGGCCGCCGCGGGGCATGTCCCGCCAGCGCGACACGGCGTAGCCGCGCTCCACCCACTCGCGGGGCGGCGGGGCGGTGCGCGGGTCGGGATAGGCCGCGAAGGCGGTGGGGACGGTGACGCGGGCGCCCTCCGGCATCCGGCGAACCCCTTCCGCCTGGGCGCCGGCATAGTACCAAGTCGCCGTCTCGAAGGCCCCGGTGAGGATGTAGAACAGGGCGTTGGTGAGCAGCCGGTCCTTCGGGAAGACCTCGGCGAACGGGCGCTCCCGCAGGTCCGCCCAATCGTGGAAGCGCTCCACCAGCCACGCCAGCTGCGCCGCCGGCTCGTCGGCCATGGCATAGGCCAGGGACAGGGGCTTCGTGCCCTGGAGGTCCGCATAGGCGCCGAGGCGGCGCTGGGCCGCCAGGGCCTCGCGCCGCCATACCGTCTCCGGCCCGCTCTCGGGCTCGGCGTCGGGCTGGACGAGCAGGTAGTTGAGGTGGATCGCCTCCAGCGAATCCGCGTGGTCGAGGGCGAGCCACGCGGTGACGCCGGCCCCCCAATCACCCCCCTGCGCCCGGTAGCGGGGATAGCCCAGCTCCTCGCGCATCAGCCGGTCGAACAGCCGCGCGGTGGTGCGCGGCCCGATCGGCGCCTTGGGCTTGCCCGAGAAGCCGAAGCCCGGCAGCGCCGGGACCACGATGTCGAAGGCATCCTCCGCGCGTCCCCCGTGCCGCGAGGGGAAGGCCAGGGGTTCGATCACTTCCCAGAACTCGTAGACCGAGCCCGGCCAGCCATGGGTGAGCAGCAGCGGCCGCCGGCCCCCGGCCTCGCCCACCACATGCACCACGTGGATCTCCGTGTCCTCGATCCGGGCCATGCCCTGCGGGAAGCGGTTCAGCTCGGCGGCGGCCTTGTCGTGGTCGAACCCATCGCACCAATAGGCGCAGAGGTCCGCCAGGACATCCGGATCGCAGCCGTAGCGCCACCCGGCCCCCTCGGGCAGCCGCGGCATCCGGTAGGCCCGGAGCTTCTCCCGCAGCCACGCGAGCCTGTCCGCATCCCAGGTGATGGTGAATGGGCGCATGTCGTTTCCCTGTCCGGTCCGGGGGGAAACGCGGCCCGCGCCCGAGGGCTGCACGGCGATGACGACCACCACCCTGCCCCTCCCCCCTGTGCGGGGGAGGGTGGCCCCCGGAGGGGATCGGGAAAGGGCAGCGCGTCACGGTTTCGCCGGAGCGGGATCGCATGAAGGTCGCCCCTCCCGCGTGAGTCCTGCCGTGCCGAACCCCCTCCCCCGCCTGCTCACGATCCTCGCCCTCGCGGGCCTCGCGACGGCGGCGCGGGCCGAGACGGCGCTCCAGACCGTGGACGCGGCCAACACCCGCTATTCACCCCTCGCCCAGATCGATGCGGGCAATGTCGGGCGCCTGAAGGTCGCCTGGACCTTCTCCACCGGCGTTCTGCGCGGCCACGAGGGGGCGCCGCTGGTGGTCGGCACGGTGATGTACGTCCACACCCCGTTCCCGAACACGGTCTACGCCCTCGACCTCGCCCACGAGGGCAGGATCCTCTGGCGCTACAGCCCCCGGCAGGATCCGGGCGTCATCGCGGTGATGTGCTGCGACACGGTCCACCGGGGCCTCGCCTACGCGGACGGGCGGCTGTTCCTGCAGCAGGCGGACACGACCCTGGTGGCCCTCGATCCGGCGGACGGCCACGTGCTCTGGTCGGTGAAGAACGGCGATCCCGGCCGGGGCGAGACCAACACGGCCACCGTCCTGCCGGTGAACGGCAAGGTGATCGTCGGCCTGTCGGGGGGCGAGTACGGCGCCCGCTGCCCCGTCACCGCCTACGATCAGGCCACGGGGCGGCAGCTCTGGCGGGCCTACGCCGTGGGCCCCGACGGCGACATCCTGTTCGACCCGGAGACGACCACCGCCCTCGGCAAGCCGGTCGGCAAGGATTCGTCCCTGAAGACCTGGGAGGGCGACCAGTGGCGGATGGGCGGGGGCTGCGCCTGGGGCTGGTTCTCGTACGATCCGGCCCTGAACCTCGTCTACTACGGCACCAGCAACCCCTCGACCTGGAACCCGGCCCAGCGCCCCGGCGATAACGCCTGGGCCGAGGCGATCATCGCCCGCGACGCCGACACGGGGGTCGCCCGCTGGGTCTACCAGATGACCCCCCACGACCAGTGGGACTTCGACGGCGTCAACGAGATGATCCTCACCGAGCAGGAGATCGGCGGCACGCGCCGCCCGGTGCTCACCCATTTCGACCGCAACGGCTTCGGCTACACCCTCGACCGGGCCACCGGCGCCCTGCTGGTGGCGGAGAAGTTCGACGGCCGCGTCAACTGGGCCACCCGCATCGAGCAGGACGCCTCGCGCCCCGGCTACGGGCGGCCGGTGCTCGACAGGCGCTTCGCCCCCGAGGAGGCCGACGAGGAGGAGGTGACGAAGGGCATCTGCCCCGGGGCGCTCGGCGCCAAGAACCAGCAGCCCGCCGCCTACTCGCCGCAGACCGGGCTGTTCTACGTGCCGACCAACCACATGTGCATGGATTACGAGCCGTTCCGCGTCACCTACACCCCCGGCCAGCCCTATGTCGGCGCGACGCTGACCCTGCACCCGCCGGAGGGCGACGGCCATACCGGCGCGTTCATCGCCTGGGACGGGGCGCGCGGGCGGATCGCGTGGGCGAACCCGGAACCGTTCTCGGTCTGGTCCGGCGCCCTGGCGACGGCGGGCGGGGTCGTCTTCTACGGCACCCTCGAGGGCTACCTGAAGGCGGTGGACGCCCGCGACGGCCGCGAACTCTACCGGTTCAAGACGCCCTCGGGCATCGTCGGCAACGTGACGAGCTACAGCCTGGACGGGCGCCAGTACGTCGCCGTCCTCTCCGGCGTCGGCGGCTGGGCCGGCATCGGCCTGGCGGCGGGCCTCACCGACCCGGCCGACGGATCGGGCGCGGTCGGGGGCTACGCGGCCCTGTCGCAGTACACCGCCACGGGGGGACAGCTGACGGTGTTCACCCTCGGGGAGTGAGGCCGGCGGGCGCCGCCGCTCCCCCCGCCCCGCGAGCGGGGAGAGGGGGACCCGCGCCTTCCCCGGCGCGGTCCCGCCCGCACGGGAACGGAAGCACCGTTCCGGCCAGGCTCTCAGGATGGGACGGTGGGAAGGGCCGAAACCGGCTTTCCGGCCGGCCTTCGAGGCGGGACCGGCGCCGGCCCCCTACTCCGCCGCCATCGCCATCGGCGCCGGCTTGGCACCCGGGAACCCCTCCTCGATCGGCAGGGCCGGGTCCCGCGACCACTCGTTCCACGAGCCGAAGTACAGCCGCACGTCCTTGATGCCCGCCTCCTTCAGCGCCACCAACGTGTTCGAGGCCCGGGCGCCCTTGAAGCAGTACAGGACCACCGGCGTGTCGGCGTCGATGCCGACCGTGGCGCATTCGGCCAGGATCTCCTCCTTCGCCTTCAGCATCTTGCCGGAGGGCGTCGGCTTCATCATCCGGTACCACTCGATCCAGCGGGCGCCGGGGATGCGGCCCTTCCGGGGGCAGAAATCCTTGCCGTAGGGCGAGGAGGAGGTGCCGACCCACTCGTCCACGTCACGGGTGTCGAGCTTCACCACCGCCTCGTCCGCCACCGCCGCCTTCATGGCGTCGAGGTCCACGAACAGGGAGGCCGCGGCGGGGTCCATCGGGAAGGTCCTGGGGGTCGGCACGGTGGCCTCGTCCGTCACGGGCTTGCCCTCGGCGCTCCAGGCCGAGAACCCGCCATGCAGGATCTTCACCTTCGGGTAGCCGAGATAGGTCAGCAGGGTCCAGCCGCGGCAGGATTGGCCGAAGCCCGTATCCATCGACCCCTCGTAGATCACCGCCGTCTCCCCGCCCCCGAGGCCGGCGGCGCCGAAGGTCTCGGCGAACTTGTCCTTCATCGCCACCACGCCCTCGGGGGTCGAGCTGGCGAGGTAGGTGAAGATGTCGTGGATGTTGACCGCCCCCGCGATGTGCCCGGCCGCGTAGGCCGCGGGCGCCCGCGTGTCGATCGGCACGACGCCCCCCGCCGCCAGCATCGCCTCGAACTCGGATGGAGAGATCAGCACGCTCTCGGTCATCGCATACCTCCCGGATGATCGCGCAAGGCAAAGATCCGCCTGTTCATGCCAAGGGGCGGCACGAATGCCGGTCACCGCATGATGATCCCGTGGCGATCGAAGGAGAGACTGCGATGAGAGCGGGCCGCCATCAAGATTGCGCACGCCCGAATAGTTCGCAGCCGGCGGCGAAAGATGCGGCAGGGTGCAACGGCTTCCCCCTCCCCCCGCAGAGGGGGGAGGGGAAACCCCTACGCCCGGAGGATGTCCGGCCCGGCGCCGGCGATGGCGGCGGCGTCGGCCTCGCTGAGGGCCGGGCGGATCACCGGCGGGCGGCGCGGGTCGTAGCCGGCGGGCATGCCCTCGTCGCGGAGGGTCTTCGAGCGGGTGACGAGGAAGTCCATCAGGTGGTTGCGCAGGGCGTAGTAGCCCGGCGCGTGGTGCAGCTGCGTCCGGTCCCGGGCCTTGGGCAGGGGGTTCTCGACGATCTCTGCGACCTTCGCCTCCGGCCCGTTGGTCATCAGCACGATCCGGTCGGCGAGGTAGATCGCCTCGTCCACGTCGTGGGTGATCATGAACACCGTCTGCCCGGTCTCGATGCAGATCCGGCGGACCTCGTCCTGCAGGGTGCCGCGGGTCAGGGCGTCGAGCGCCGAGAACGGCTCGTCCATGAGCAGGATCTTGGGGTCGATGGAGAGGGCGCGGGCGATGCCGACCCGCTGTTTCATGCCGCCGGACAGCTCGGCCGGGCGCTTGTGCTCGGAGCCGGCGAGCCCCACCGTGGCGATGGCCTTGCGCGCCCGCGCCTCGACCTCGGCCCGCTTGGCCCGCGGCCAGCGGGAGGAGACCGCGTAGGCGACGTTGCCGAGGACGCTGCGCCAGGGCAACAGGGCGTGGCCCTGGAAGATCACCGCCCGGTCGAGGCTCGGCCCCCCGATGGCCTGTCCGTCCACGATCACCGTGCCCTCGCTCGGCGCGTCCAGCCCGGCGAGGATGTTGAGCACCGTGGTCTTGCCGCAGCCGGAATGGCCGACCATGCACACGAACTCGCCCCGGCGCACCGGCAGCCACAGGTTCTCGAAGATCGTGGTGGCCCGCCCGCCGGGGGCCGGGTAGCGCCGGGCGATCCCCTCGATGGAGATGAACCTCTCCGCCGAGGGGGCGCGGCCCGCCCCGGCCGGGGCGGGCCTGGGGCGCCGGGCGAAGGGGAGGAGCGTGCTCATGGCCGGCCTCACTCGGGGAAGGTCACGAGGCGCTGGGCGCGGGCCAGCCCCTGATCGAGCACCATGCCGACGAGGCCGATCACCAGGATCGAGGTGATCACGTTGGTGATCGAGAGGTTGTTCCACTCGTTCCAGACGAAGTACCCGATGCCGGTGCCGCCCACGAGCATCTCGGCGGCGACGATGACGAGCCACGCGATGCCGATGGAGATGCGCATCCCCGTGAGGATGGTCGGCGCCGCCGCGGGCAGGATCACCGTGAAGGCCCGGCGCACCGGGCCGACCTCCAGGGTGCGGGCGACGTTGAGCCATTCCCGCCGGGTGCCCGAGACGCCGAACACCGTGTTGATCAGCATCGGCCAGAGGGAGCAGATGAAGATCACGAAGATCGCCGACAGGCTCGAATCCTTGATCGTGTAGAGGGCGAGGGGCATCCAGGCCAGGGGCGAGACCGGCTTCAGGATCTGGATGAACGGGTCGAGGGCCCGGCTCATCAGCGGCGACATGCCGATGAGGAAGCCCACCGGGATCGCCACCAGCACGGCGAGCCCGTAGCCCAGCGCCACCCGGCTGACGGAATAGGCGAGCTGGATGCCGAGCCCCTTGTCGTTGGGGCCGTGGTCGTAGAACGGGTCCTTCAGGTGCTTCCACAGGGTGGCGGCGACATCCATCGGCCCCGGCATGGCCGACTTGCCGGTGGTGGCGGTCTGGCCCATCAGCGCCGCGTATTCGGGGTCCATCGCCTCCGTCCTGGCGATGCCGCCGACGGCCACCTGCCAGACGAGCAGCAGCGCCGCCAGCAGCGCCAGGGAGAGGAGGCCCGCCCGCAGGCCCATCGCGATCCGCATGGCCTCAGCTCGCCCGCTTGATGGCGAAGGAGTCGAGGTACTCCTTCGGCTTGGCGGGGTCGAAGGTCTTGCCCATCACCACGAAGGTCTTCGTCGTGGCCTCCGGCGGGGCCAGCCCGTCCTGCCTCATCAGCGTGGCGGCATCGGTGGCGCGGTAGACCTGCCGGGCGACGGCCGCGTAGTCCACGTCGCCCTTGATCTGGCCCCAGCGCTTCATCTGCGTCAGGGTCCAGATGGCGAAGCTCTCGTAGGGGAACGGGTCGAAGGCCACCCGCTTGGGGTCCTTCTTCACGTTGCCGAGCCCGTCCGCATAGGTGCCGGTGAGCACCTGCTCCACCACGGTGAGGGGCTGGTTGAGGTAGTTCGCCGGGGCGATGGCGGCGGCGATCTCCTTCCGGTTCTCGGGTTTGGAGGCGTAGGCGGTCGCCTGCAGGATCGCCCGCAGGAGGGCGGCGGTGGCGTTCGGCATCGCGCGGATCGTGTCCTGCGCCACCGAGAAGGCGCAGCAGGGATGCCCGTCCCAGATCTCCTTCGACAGGATGTGGATGAACCCGACCCCGTCGTAGACCGCCCGCTGGACGAGGTTGTCCGGGGCCAGGAACCCATCGATGTTGTCGGCGCGCATGTTGGCGACCATCTCGGCCGGCGGGACGAGCCGCAACTGCACATCCGTGTCGGGGTCGATCCCGTGCTCGGCCAGGTAGTAGCGCAGCAGGTAGTTGTGGTTCGAGTAGTCGAACGGGATCGCGAACTTGAAGCCCTTCCAGTTCTTCGGGTCGCGGTTGTCCTTGTGCTTGGTGGCGAGGCAGATCGCCTGACCGTTGACGTTCTCGATGACCGGGACGGTGAAGGGCACCGGGTTCGAGCCGAGCCCGAGGGTGAGGGCGAGCGGCATCGGCGCCAGCATGTGCGCGGCGTCGTATTCCTTGTTCAGGGTCTTGTCCCGGACCACCGCCCAGCCGGCGGTCTTCACCACATCGACGTTGAGGCCCTGCTTCTCGTAGAAGCCCATGGGCTTGGCCATGATGATCGGCGTGGCGCAGGTGATCGGGATGAAGCCGACCTTCAGGTCGGTCTTCTCGGGCGCCCCGGCCTCCGCGAAGGCTTCGGCGACGAAGCCCGTCGGCAGGAACTGGGCGACGACGGCGGCGGCGGTCGCCGCGCCGACGCTGCGCAGGAAGGCCCGCCGCCCCGCGGCATTGGGGAACAGCGCCCGCATCATGCCCTCCTCGACGGCGCGGGTGATCGCCGCATCGCCCGAGGGCAGGGCCGCCTCGTGTGCGGCGTGGCTCTCATGCCCCCCGCAGGAGCAACCGCGGCGGCGGGCGGCGAAGGGGTTCTCGAACGGGGCCATGGCGGTCTCGGAGGGTTCGAACGGTCAAGTCTCGGCAAACGGCGTGCCACGTTGCGCGGGCGGCCGCGGCCAGCGCAAGCGTGCGGGCGAATGACCGGTGAACATCGCTGAAATTCCGTGTTTCATGGAAGTTTCACCCCGAGGGCGGGCGATCCCAAGAAGAACGTCGCGCCCCGTCCCGTCCTTCCCGCCCGCGAACGCCGCCCCTCGTCCTTCGTCCTCATGCGGAGAGCGAGGGAATCCAGGGCGGCGGGACGGCCCGGAACGTGGCGCGGCTGGATTGCTTCGCTCCGCTCGCAATGACGGCAGTGATTGCTCGCCATGATGGCGGTGGCCGTCCACCGTGGCGGCTCGCCATGATGGCGGGACCGTCCACCGCGACGGCGGCGGTGGCCCACTCCGTCATCGCGAGCGCAGCGAAGCGACCCAGGGCAGCGGGACGGTCCACGACGTGGCGCCGCTGGTTTGCTTCGCTCCGCTCGCAATGACGGCAGTGGCGGCTCGCCATGATGGCGGGACCGTCCACCGCGACGGCGGCGGTGGCTCGCTCCGTCATCGCGAGCGCAGCGAAGCGACCCAGGGCAGCGGGACGGTCCACGACGTGGCGCCGCTGGATTGCTTCGCTCCGCTCGCAATGACGGCAGTGGCGGCTCGCCATGATGGCGGGACCGTCCACCGCGACGGCGGCGGCAACCGTCCGCTGGGGCGGCGGCGGCCCTCTCCGTCATCGCGAGCGAAGCGAAGCGACCCAGGGCGGCGGAACGGTCCACGACGTGGCGCCGCTGGATTACCTCACTCCGCTCGCATTG
>NZ_JAKSXW010000100.1 GCF_022829405.1 Methylobacterium sp. J-076 | reverse complement strand
CGCCGTTGCCCTGGCCGCGGCTGAGGGGGGCCTGGTAGCCGTACTCGAAGCGGGCGCGGCCCGAGAGGCGCAGGCAGGTGTCGGTGCCGGGGATGTAGAAGAAGCCGGCGCCGTAGGCCGAGCACACACGGACGAACTCGACCGGGACCGCTTTCTTGACCGGCAGGTCGGCGGCCTGGGCGGCGCCGACCGAGGCCAGGGCTGCGGCCGAGCCGAGCAGCCATGTCTTCATACGATTCATCATGATCTCCAATCTAACGGCCGCTGAGTTCTTCGATGTCCCGGTCTCGATCCCGGCATGTCGAAGAGCTCGTTCGGTCACGACCTTGGCTGCCAAAGACATCGACGCTTGAGCCCCCTCGCGAGCGGCGCCATGCGAATTCCGTCACCCTCGTCCCGACTCATTCGCAAGCAGCGCTATCGACGGGCATCCGGCGCAGCGAGGTTAAGCGTGTCGCCCGGCCATTTTAAACCTTCAAATCTTTTTCAAACCCGGCGAACACGGCGCTTTTGCCTAAATAAGACATAGATATACATGGCTTGAGTTGAGTAATACGCGAAATATCAACTGCAGATTACAATAGCGATGGATAGCCGGGTCATCACCACCTGGGAAACCGGCGCCGGTCGCAAGCCTGGCGGCTCGGGCGGCCGGGCCCGCGCCAGGGGGCGCCCTGGCCTTTGGTCCAATATCGGGGGATGCCGGCCGCGCCCTATCGTGCCCGCAACGATCGAGGACACGCGGGGGGCGGCGCGGGGCCGCCCCGGAGACGGCTGCGCATGCGAGTGTCCGGCCCTGGGCGCCCCGGGGGGATGGCCGTCCTCTTCGCCGTCCTCGCCCTCGCCCTCGCGGCCCTCGTCCCGGCGGCCGGGGCGGGGGAGCTCGACCGGGCGGGGATCGCCCGCCAGTTCCCGCCGCCCCTCGTCGTCGGCGAGAAGGACGACGCCCTCCCGGTCTGGCCGATCCTGAAGCAGCAGGCGGGCTCCTACGAGGTCTTCGCCTACGCGTTCGAATCCATCGACTTCGCGCCGATCCCCGGCTTCGGCGGCACGCCCCCCGACCTGCTGATCGCCCTCGCCCCCGACGGCAACTTCCGCGACGTGAAGGTGCTCTCCCACCGGGAGCCGGTCTTCCTCGAAGGGCTCGGCCCGGAGCCCCTGTTCGCCTTCGTGGAACAGTATGCCGGCCTGTCCGCCCGGCAGCCGATCCGGGTCGGGCGCCCCAACGCCCGGGCTGCGGGGGCTTCGGCCCAGACCACCGTCGACGGCATCGCCATGGCGACCGCCTCGACCCGGACGATCAACCAGTCGATCCTGGCCTCGGCCCTGGCGGTGGCGCGGGGCAAGCTCGGTTTCGGCGCGGCCAATGTCGGCCTGAGCGTCGAGGCGAAGCCGGACCTGTTCGAGCCCCTCGGCTTCGACGCCCTCCTGTCCCGCGGCTGGGTCCGGCGGCTGACCGTCACGCGGGGCGAGGCGGCGCGGGCCTTCCGCGGCACCGGGGTCGAGGAGGGAGGGGAGGGCGCGCCCGGCGAGGCCGTCGTGGACCTGTACGTGGCCCTGCTCGACGTACCCTCCATCGGCCGCAACCTCCTCGGCGCGGCGCGCCACGCGGCGCTGATGCACGAGCTCGGCCCCGGCAACCACGCGGTGATGGTGCTGAGCGCCGGCCCCGCCGACGCGGCGGAGAACCCGCTGGGCGAGACCTTCGTCCTCGGCTCCGTGCCGGAGCGGGTCTCGGTCTCGCAGGGCGGCCTCGTGGTGAACGCCCGCGACATGGCGGTGGAGCGCCGGGGCGCCGGCCTCGGGGAGGGCCTGCCGGCGGGCGACTGGACGATCCTCCGGATCGACTCCGCCGCCGGCTTCGACCCCTCCGCCCCATGGACGCTCACCGACAGGATCGTGCGCGAGCGCGGCCAGATCCTGTCCGAGAAGATCGCCCGCGACTTCAGCGTGGAGACGACGCTGCCGGGCGATCTCTTCGCCCGCGTCGCCGCCCAGGAGGGACCGGACTGGACCGAGTCCTGGCGCGCCCGCCTCCCGGCGCTCGCGGGGATCGCCGGGATGCTCGCGCTCCTCGTGCCGGTCCTCGCCCGGCGGAGGGGGCTCGTGGCCGATGCGCGGCGGTTCCCGGCCTTCCGCCTCGCCTTCCTGGCGCTCACCGTCGGCTTCGTCGGCTACGGGGCGCAGGCGCAGTTGTCCATCGTGACCCTGATGGGGCTGGTGCGGGCCGTATTCCGCACCCACGATTTCGCGTTCCTGCTCTACGATCCGCCCTCGCTGGTGCTCTGGGCCTTCGTGCTCGCCAGCCTCGTCCTGTGGGGCCGGGGGACCTTCTGCGGCTGGCTCTGCCCGTTCGGAGCGATGCAGGAGCTGGTGGCGTGGCTGGCGCGTCCCCTGCGGATCCGTCAGGTCGCGGTGCCGCCGCGGCTCGACCGGCCTCTGCGCGCGGTGAAATACGCCGTGCTCGCCGGCCTGCTCGCGGCGACCGCCGCCGGATGGCCCGCCGCCGACGCCATGGCCGAGGTCGAGCCGTTCAAGACGGCGATCACCCTGTCCTTCCTGCGGAGCTGGCCCTTCGTGGCCTACGCCGTGGGGCTGCTGGCGCTCAACCTCTTCGTCTACAAGGGTTTCTGCCGCTACCTCTGCCCCCTCGGCGCGGGCCTCGCCCTGGCCGGGCGCCTGCGCGTGCTGGACTGGATCCCCCGCCGGGCGGAGTGCGGCACCCCGTGCCAGCTCTGCAAGGTCCGATGCCGCTACGGCGCCATCGCCCCGGACGGGCGGATCGACTACCCCGAGTGCTTCCAGTGCATGGAGTGCGTCACGATCATCCAGGATCCCGGCCAGTGCGTGCCGCAGGTGGTGGCCCGCCGCCACGCCAAGCGGATCGTCCCGCGCCCGGTGCCGACCCGGTGAGCGCCCGCCCCACCCGCCGCCGGGTCCTCCTCGGCGCCAGCGGCCTCGCCGCGGCCGGCATCGCCGGGCTCCGCGCCCAGGCCGGCGCCCGGGGTCTGACGGTGCGGACCCGGGCGGGGCTCGCCCTGGGCACCACCGTCTCCCTCACCGCCGCGGGGCCGGACCCGGACGCGCTCGACGCCGCCCTGTCGGAGGGCATGGCCGCCCTGCGGACGGTGGAGCACGCGGCGAGCCTGTTCCGGCCCGACAGCGCCCTGTCGCGCCTGAACCGCGACGGCCACCTCGACGCGCCGCCCGCCGCCCTCACGACGATGCTCGCCTTCGCCCTCGGCCTCGCGGAGAGGACCGGGGGCGCGTTCGATCCCACCGTGCAGCCCCTCTGGCCCCTCTGGTCGCAGGCGGCGGAGCGGGGCGCGCGGCCCGAGCCCGCCGCGCTCCGGGACTGCCTCGCCCGGGTCGGCTGGCGGCGGGTGCGGCTGTCGCCGGAGGCGATCACCCTCGAGCCCGGCACCGCCGTGACCCTCAACGCCCTCGTCCAGGGCCATGCGGCGGATGCGGTGATGGCCGCCCTCCGGGCCCGGGGCATCGCCGACGCCTTCGTGGACACGGGGGAGTTCGGCGCCGCGGGCGCTCATCCCGACGGCACGCCGTGGCGGCTCGGCCTCGCCGATCCCCGGCGGCGGGGGGAGGTGGCGGCGGTGATCGCCCCGTTCACCGGGTTCGCGGCGACCTCGGGCGACTACAACATGGCCTTCTCGCCGGATTTCTCGGACCACCATATCTTCGACCCGGCGACCGGGCACTCGCCCCGGGGCCTCGCCTCGGTGACGGTGACCGCCCCTTCGGGGCTCCTGGCGGACGGCCTGTCCACCGCCTGCATGGTGCTGGGCCCGGAGCGGGGCGGGGCCCTCGTGGCGCGGCACCGGGGCTGCGCCCTGCGCGTCTCGGTGAAGGCATGAGCGGGCGGCTCGCCCGCCTCGCCCTCGCGGCCGGGTTGCTGGGGCTCGCCCCCGTCCGGGCGGGGGAGGGTGCCCAGGCCTCCGTCGCCACGGCCCTCGTCGTCTCCGTGGACGTCTCGCAATCGGTGGACGATGCCCGCTTCCGGCTTCAGATGGAGGGCATCGCCGAGGCGCTGGAGGATCCCGGCGTGCTGGCCGCGATCACCGGCAACCCGGGCGGCATCCTGTTCGCCATGGTGACCTGGGCCGACAGGGCGGGGATGCCGGTGCCCTGGCGGCGGATCGCCACCAGAGCGGAGGCCGCGGCGGCCGCCGCCGCCGTGCGGGCCACGCCCCGGCAGGCGGGGGAGTTCACCTGCATCGGCCAGATGTTCCGCACCGTGGCGGCGAGCGTGATCCCGGCGATGCCGGTGCCGGCCGACCGGATCGTCATCGACGTGTCCGGCGACGGGATCGACAACTGCACCGACCCCGACGCCATGGAGGCCGAGCGCAGGGACGTCCTGGCGCTCGGCGCGACGATCAACGGGCTGCCGATCCTCGTGCCGGGGGAGAACGACGTGGTCGGCGCGGGCGCCTACCGGGCGCCGGGCTACGGCCTGCGCCCGACCCCGCTACCGCAGGACCGGACCACCCTGGAGCAATGGTACCGGACCCACGTCGTGGGCGGCCCCGCCTCGTTCCTCCTGGCGGCGGCGGGCTACGGCGACTTCTCCCGGGCGATGCGGCGGAAGTTCGTGATCGAGATCAGTGTGTTGGAAGAAGACAAGGGGCGATAGCCCCCTCACCCCCGTCTCTGCGAGCGATGCGACGCCATCCAGGGGCGGAGGGCCGCCTGCCGGATGTGACGCTTCGCTGGCGCTCGCAATGACGGGGGTGGTGGCGCTGGTGGGAGGAGCCCCTATAGGAACCCGATGGAGAACCAGGGGACGAGGATGACGGCGAGCAGGCCGGCGAGCAGGGCCAGGATGTAGCCGACGATGGGCCGCATCCCCGCATCCGGGTGGATCCGGCTGATGGCGCAGGCGGCGTAGTAGCCGACCCCGAAGGGCGGGGCGAACAGCCCCACGCCCATCGCCAGGATCACCACCATCGCATAGTGCACCTCGTGCACGCCGACGCTGCGGGCGATGGGGAACAGCAGCGGCCCGAACAGCACCACCGCCGGGATGCCCTCCAGCACCGAGCCCAGCACGATGAACGCCGCCGCCGAGACCAGCAGGAACCCGAGCGAACCGCCGGGCAGGCTCTTCATCGCCACCGCCAGCGTCTGCGAGAAGCCCGATTGTGTCAGCGCCCAGGCCATGCCGGTGGCCGCGCCGATGATCAGCAGGATCGCCCCCGACAGGGCCGCCGTCGTCACCAGCATCGGGTAGAGCCGGCGCCAGGCGAAGCAGCGGTAGATCAGCAGCCCCGCCAGCACGGCGTAGACGATGCCGATGGTCGAGACCTCGGTGGCGGTGGCGATGCCCTCCACCACCGCGTAGCGGATCACGAAGGGCAGGGCCAAGGCGGGCAGGGCGACGAGGAAGGCCCGGCCGATCACCGCCCGCGAGGGCCGGGCGACGTGGCTCAGGTCCTCGCCGCGGTAGCGCCACCAGACCAGGGCGCACAGCGTCACCGCCAGCACCACGCCGGGCAGCAGCCCGCCGGTGAACAGGGCGGTGATCGACACCCCCGTCACCGAGCCGATGGTGATCAGCACGATGGAGGGCGGGATCGTCTCGGTCTGCGCCCCGGTGGCCGCCAGGAGGGCCACGAGGTCGCCCTCCTTGGCGCCGCGCGCCTTCATCTCCGGGAACAGCACGGGGGCGACGGCGGCCATGTCGGCGGCCTTCGAGCCGGAGATGCCGGAGACGAGGTACATCGCCCCGACCAGCACGAAGTGCAGGCCGCCGCGCACGTGCCCGAGCAGGCTCGCCAGGAAGCCGACCATGGCCTTGGCCATGCCGGTCATCTCGATGAGCAGGCCGAGGAACACGAACAGCGGCACGGCGAGGAGGATGAGGTGGCTCATGCCCTCGTCCATGCGCCCGACCACGACCATGGAGGGGGCGTCGGTGGTCAGCGTCACGTAGGCGAAGGTGGACAGGCCGAAGGCGAAGGCGATGGGCACGCCGGAGAACACCAGCGCGCCGACCCCGAGCACGAAGAACAGCAGCAGGTTGATGTTGCCGAGGCCCGGCAGGAGCGGCTGCACGGCCAGGAGCGCCCCGGCGAGCCCGAGGCCGGTGGCCAGCGCGGCGAGCGTCATCTTCCAGTCCGCGGCCTCCAGGAGGCGCAGCACGGCGATGACCAGCATCAGGCCGAAGCCGACGGGCAGGGCGGCGGCCCGCCACGCGTTGTTGAGTTCGAGGGCGGGGGTCTGGACGAAGGCCTCCTCCCCGGCGAACTCGTAGGCCGGGTGGAGGACGAGGCCGACGAAGACGAGGCCGGCGACCAGGGCGAGGGTTTCGAGGAAGGCGCGCCCGCGCGGGCCGGCCATGGCGACCAGGGCGGTCATGCGCATGTGCTCGGCCCGGCGGAAGGCGACGACGGCGCCGAGCATGGCGAGCCACAGGAACAGGATGCCGGCGAGCTCGTCGGACCAGATCAGCGGCTCGTGGAAGACGTAGCGGCTGACGACGCCCGAGAGCAGCACGCCGATCTCGGCCAGGACCAGCAGGGCGGCGGGGACCTCCACCAGCCAGCCCAGCGCCGTGTCGAGGCCGCGCAGCCAGCCCCCGGCCCGCAGGGGCGGCCCGTCGAGGCCCAGGCCGTGGCCGGCCGAACCCGCGGCCTCCACCGCCGCGATGTCGATCGCCATCGCCGCCGCCCCTACGCGAAATGCCGGAAAGGGCAGCCGAAACCTGCCTGGCGCATCCTGTCTCTCCCTGAAACCCCGCGGGGCCGCCGCCGGCTGGTGCCGGTCTGTCGCAGGACAATCCCACACTTGCGCCGCCGCTGCCAGACGACCCGCCCCCGGAACCGATGGCGTTTCCGCCCGTCCGTCATGGCCGATTACGGCCGCCCGGGCCTCAGCCGAGCCACGCCACCAGGACCGAGACGGTCACCACGGAGGCGAGGTGCGAGACGAGGATCGCCCCCGAGGTGACGCGCGCCTGCAGCCCGTAGAGCTTGGCCAAGGTGAAGGGCCCCGAGCCGATGGGCAGGGCGCTCAGCAGCACCGCCGCCCGCGCCCAGAGGGACGGCACGGGGAAGACGTAGAAGACGAGGAGCGCCGTCACCGCCGGCTGGACCACCAGCTTCAGCCCGACGAGGAGCCCGATCAGCCCCCGGTCGCCGCCGAACGCGCTCTCCTGCGCCAGGAACAGGCCGATGCAGATCAGCGCGCAGGGTGAGGCCGCCCCGCCGAGCAGCTTGGCCGAGGTGTCGAGGGGCAGCGGCAGGGGCAACCCGGTGAGCCCCACGGCGAGGCCGGCGATGGGGGCGAGGAACAGGGGGTTGCGCAGCAGGGAGAGCAGCACCCGCCGCACGGTGCTGCGCCGGTCGACACCCCGGCGCAGGTCGAACTCCACCATCACGATGGCGGTGAGGAACAGGATGCAGGCCGTGAACAGGGTGGCGATCACGGCCGCGGGCAGCCCCTCCGGCCCGAACACGAGCAGGCAGAGGGGGATGCCCATGAAGCCGACATTGCTGTAGCCGGCGTCCAGCCCCTCGATGCTGGCATCGGCGGAGGAGGCACCCCGCCGCCGGGCGAGGCCGTAGGCGAGGGCGAAGGTCGCCGCGATCCCCAGGGCGAAGGCCGCCGAGAAGCCGACCTGGCCGATCTCGGCGGGGGTGATCCTCGCCATGGTGGTGAAGATCAGCGCGGGCAGGGCGAGGTAGATCGCGAATCGGTTGATGTTGTCCGTGGCCTCGCGGGTGAAGACGCCGAAGCGCCCGCACAGGAACCCGAGCAGGATCAGCGAGAAGATCGGCAGCGCCGCGTTCAGGACCGCCTGCATCGCACCGTCCGGATGGGGCCCGAGGGGCCGGAAAACGCGCTGGTGCGGCCATCGCGGAGTGCCGTCAAGCCCGGCGAGGGTCCGCACGGCCCAGGGGCGCGGGGCGGGAGCGCCCGCGCGCGCCGGCCGGCTTTCCACAGGTGGTCCGACCCTGCAATATCGCCGACACCGGGTCCGGCGGCAGGGGGCCACCCCGCCGCCACGGTGAGAAGGACGGAGCGATGATTCCTGCACCCACGCGGCGCGGCCTCCTGGCGGGGGGCGGCCTCGCCCTCACGGCGGCGGGCCTCGGCCTCGGCAAGGCCGCCGCCGCCGACGGGACGGCACGGCTGCCCTTCGCCAACGGCGAGCGGCCCCTGGTCGCCTATCCCGGCAAGCGCCCCCTCTTGCAGATGACGGCCCGCCCGCCGCAGCTGGAGACGCCCTTCGCGGTGTTCGACGAGGGCGCCATCACCCCCAACGACGCGTTCTTCGTCCGCTACCACCTCGCCGACATCCCCACGGAGATCGACCGCGAGGCCTTCCGCCTCGGCGTCAAGGGGAGCGTCGAGCGCCCGCTCTCCCTGTCGCTCGCCGAGTTGAAGGGGATGGGCGGGACCGAGGTCGTCGCCGTCAACCAGTGCTCGGGCAATTCCCGCGGCTTCTTCGAACCGCGGATGGCGGGGGGCCAGCTCGCCAACGGCGCCATGGGCTGCGCCCGCTTCACCGGCGTGCCGCTGAAGGCGGTCCTCGACAAGGCGGGGGTGAAAGCCGGGGCGGTGCAGGTCTCCTTCGAGGGGCTGGACGGGCCGGTCCTGCCGGAGACGCCGGACTTCGCCAAGGCGCTGACCCTCGACCACGCCCGCGACGGGGATGTGATGCTCGCCTGGGGGATGAACGGGCAGGACCTGCCCTGGCTCAACGGCTTCCCCCTGCGCCTCGTGGTGCCCGGCTTCTACGGCACCTACTGGGTCAAGCACCTCGACGCGATCACCGTCCTCGATAAGCCCTTCGAGGGCTTCTGGATGAAGACCGCCTACCGCATCCCGGACAACGCCTGCGCCTGCACCGAGCCGGGCAAGGCGCCGGACAGGACCGTGCCGATCGGCCGCCTCACCGTGCGCTCCTTCGTGACCAACCTCGCCGACGGCGCACAGGTGAAGGCCGGCAGGGTGGCCCTGCGCGGCATCGCCTTCGACGGCGGCTCGGGCATCGGCGCGGTGGAGGTCTCCACCGACGACGGCCGGAGCTGGAGCCGGGCCAGCCTCGGCCAGGATCTCGGGCGCTACGCGTTCCGGCCCTGGAACGCGGAGGTCGATCTGGCGCCAGGGGCGCATGCCCTGCGGGTCCGGGCGACGGGCCGCGACGGCACCACGCAGCCGATGGAGCCCCGCTGGAACCCGGCCGGCTACATGCGCAACGTGGTCGAGACCACCCGCGTGACGGCGGCCTGAGGGAGAGCGACATGCGCAAGACGATCCCCCTCGCCATATCCGTGGCCCTCGCCCTGGCCGGGACGGCGGCCCTGGCCGCGCCGGACCGCTACGCCCTGCCGGAGCCGACGGCACAGCTGAAGGCGCCGCCGGAGGGCTCCCACGCGGCCGGCTTCCAGGCGGCGCAGGAGAACTGCCTGACCTGCCACTCGCCCGACTACCTCGCCATGCAGCCGCCGGGGAAGGGGCAGGCCTTCTGGGAGTCCGAGGTGACGAAGATGGTGAAGGTCTACCGCGCCCCGATCGAGGAGGCGCAGGCCAAGGCCATCGCCGCCTACCTCGCGGCCACCTACTGAGGGGCAGGCCCACCGGCGCGGCGGCGGATGCCCGAACTTGCCCGCGGCGGGCGGAGGGCGCATGCCGCCGGCCACCGGGGGAGGGGGCGCGGAGGGCGCGCCGCGTCCCCCGTTCCGCCGCTACGATCCGGACCGCCATGACGATCCTCACCCCCGCGCAGGACGGCGCCGCGAAGGCCGAGCTGGCACCGGCCGGGGCGCTCCGGGTCGGGCTCGTGGAGGCGCCGTCCGCCGGCCTCGTCTTCGTCGCCCGGGCGGCCGGCGGCGCGGCCAGGGGCGTGGCGGCCGATCTCGGGGCCGACCTCGCGCAACGGCTCGGGCTCCCCCTCGCCCAAACCCTCTTCCCGAATTCGGGGGCGTCGGCCGCGGCGCTCCAGGCGGAGGAGATCGATGTCGCCTTCATGCCGGTGGACGCGACCCGGCGGCAGGTGATCGCGTTCGGCCCCGGCTATTACGATCTGGAGAGCACCTACCTCGTCAGCGCGGCCTCCGGCCTCGCCGACGTGGCGGAGGTGGACAGGCCGGGAGCGCGGATCCTGGCCATCGACGGGACCACGACGTTCCGGGCCGCCGCCCGAACCCTGACCCGGACGCAGCCCGTCGCCGTCCCGTCCGTGGCGGAGGCCATCGCCCGCATGGGGCGGGGCGAGGCCGACGCCTTCGCCCTCTCCCGCGACACCCTGCAGCCGGTCCTGGCGCAGGTGCCGGGGTCCCGGATCGTCCGCGGCGGGTTCCAGCGGACGCAGGTCGCCGTCGCCATCCCCCTGGGGCGGCCGGGGGCGCTGGCCTGCGTGACCGCGTGGCTGGAGGCCGCCAAGCGCTCGGGGCTCGTCCGCCGGATCTTCGACGCGCACGGCTTCCCCCACGAGCCCGTCGCGCCGTAGACTGTGTCAGGCCGGGTCGGCGCGGGACCAGGCGGCGGTGCGGACGGGGGAGGGGCGCGTGCGAACCGTTGTCCATTGCGAGCCATCGGCCGGCGTGCATCGCCCGGCGAGGCCGGCGCGTCCGGCCCGGGCCGTCCTGGTCGCGCTCACGGCCCTCGCCCTCGTCGGGGCCGGCGCGGCGGTGGCGCGCGCCCCCGCCGCGAGCGTCGACCCCGACCTGATGCGGGTGGTCCGCTTCATGGCGGCGATGAAGGGCGGGTTCGCGCTCGCCGCGCTGGCGGCCTGCTTCTGGCGCCTCGCCCGGCCCGCCGCCCCGTGGCGGATGGCGGCCTACCTCGCCGGGCCGCCCGCCATGGCGGCGGGGGCGGTGGCGCTGTGGGCGTCCCTCGCCCCGGCGGCCGCGGCGGCCTGCCTGCATCTCGGCCTGTTCACGGTGGTGGCCGCCGCCCTGACCGATCCCGGCTTCATCCCCGACCGGTGGCCCGGCCGGGCTCAGCGGTAGCCGGCCGCCTGGAGCGCGAACAGCTCGGCATAGCGCCCGGAAAGCGCCAGCAGGGTCTCGTGGCTGCCGGTCTCCAGCACACGGCCGCCCTCGATCACCACGATGCGATCGGCCATGCGCACGGTCGAGAACCGGTGCGAGATCAGCACGGCGGTGCGCCCCTGCGCGAGGTCGCCGAAGCGGCGGAACACCTCGTATTCCGACCGCGCGTCGAGGGCCGCGGTGGGCTCGTCGAGGATCAGCACCTCGGCATCGCGCATGTAGGCGCGGGCGATGGCGATCTTCTGCCACTCGCCGCCGGACAGGTCGATCCCGTCCTCGAAGCGGCGGCCGAGCTGCTGGGCGTACCGGCCGGGCAGCCGCGCGATCACCGCATCCGCGAGGCTCTTCCCCGCCGCCGCCTCGATCCGCGCCCCGTCGCCGGAGGCCTCGATCCGCCCGGCGGCGATGTTGTCGCCCGCGGTGAAATCGAGGCGGAGGAAGTCCTGGAAGATCACGCCCACGCGGGCCCGCAGGTCCTCCACGGCGTAGGCCCGCAGGTCCACGCCATCGAGCAGGATGCGGCCCTCGCTCGGGTCGTAGAGGCGGGTGAGGAGCTTCACCAGCGTGGTCTTGCCCGCGCCGTTCTCGCCCACCAGCGCGACGACTTCGCCCGCCCGGATGGTGAGGTCGAGGTGGCGGACGGCCCAGCCCGCCCCGTCGGGATAGCGGAAGCCGACATCCTCGAACACGAACCCCTGCGCGATCGGGCGGGGCATCGGCACCGGCGCCTCCGGCGGCCGCATGGAGGGCGCGATGGCGAAGAAGCCGAACAGGTCGTCGAGGTACTGCGCTTGCCCCGAGATCTGTGACACGCCGAGCAGTAGCCCCTCCACCAGCCCCCGCAGGCGCAGGAAGGCCCCCGAGAGGAAGGTGAGGTCGCCGACCGACAGGGCCCCGGTCATCGTGCGCCACAGGATCAGGGCGTAGGCGGCGTAGTAGGCGGTGGTCCCCAGGGCGGCGAAGAGCCCGCCCCACAGGCCGCGCCGGGCGGCCAGGACCGCGTTCTCGGCCACCATCCGCTCGGACAGGGTGCGGAACCGCTCCGTCAGATGGAACGACAGGTTGAAGAGCTTGACCTCCTTGGCGCTCTCCACGCCCGCCCCGAGGTAGCGCAGGTAGTCCGATTCCCGCCGGTCCGCCGTCCGGGTGAAGGCGAGCCGGTAGCCGTGGCGGTTGAAGTGCAGCTCGTTCAGGAAGGCCGGGACGAGGGCCGCGACCAGCAGGAGGACGAGGCTCGGGGCGAAGGCGACGACGCCCCCGGCCAGGGAGAGCACCGTCACCAGATCCTGCGCCCGTCCCAGGACCTGGGCGACGAGGTTGGACCGCCACATCACCTGCCGCCGGGCACGCTCCAGCCGGTCCTGCACCGCGCTGTCCTCGAACTGCGCGAGGTCGAGGGTGGCGGCATGGGTCATCAGGCGCAGGGTGATGGCGTTGCCGGTGCGGTCGGCCAGCACCGCGTCGGCATAGGTCGTCGCCCGGGTCAGGAGGTCTGAGAGGATGGCGAGCCCGAACTCGCCGGCCACCAGCAGGCCGATGTGCCGGACGTGAGGATCCGCGGACCAGTCCGGGGACACGCCCCCGGCGGGCAGGCCCGTCCGGAGGCCGACGACGCCGTCGAGGATCAGCTTGGCGAGGTAGAGGCTCGCCACCGGGATCAGCGCCCGCACGAGGCGCAGCCCGACGGTGGCGATGGTGAGGGGCCGGCTCGCCCGCCAGGAGAGGGCGGCGAGGGCGGGCAGGTGGCGGAAGGCGCGGGCCGCTTGGTCGACCGCCTCGTGGAGCAGGCGCCGCGTGGGGGAGGGACGGGGCACGGGACTCTCATCCGGGGTGGATCGGCGCCCCCGCTTACGCGGCAAAGGCCCCGGCGGGGTCACGCCATCGCGCCGCACCCGGGCGGCCCACCCCGCATCAGGGCCGGGCCAGCCCGCCCTTGAGGGCGATCATCGCGGCGCGGCTCGCCCGGCGCTGGAGGCGCAATTCGGCGGCGAGCGTGCGCGCGTCCGGCAGGCCCACGGCCTGGGCGATCCGCTGCGCCGCGTTCGCCGGGGGGGGCTTGGCGGGGTCCTCCAGGGTCAATCGCTGCCAGTGGTAGACGGCCTCGATCACGCCGTAGGCCTGCGCCAGGGTCTCCGACAGGTCCGCCGGGATCAACCCCCGCTCCCCCGCGAGGCGCAGGACCCCGGCGCCGCTGAGGCCGACGAGGTCGCTCGCCCCGGCGCCAAGGACGATGGACTGGGCCAGGAAATCGAGGTCGAACAGGCCGCCCGGCGCGTACTTCAGGTCGTGCGGCCCGGCATGGCCGCGCTCCCGCGTGACGAGGGCGCGCATCGCCCCCGCCTCGGCGCAGACCGCGGCGGGATCGCGGGGGCCGGCGATCCGCGCGGCGATCGCGGCGGCGACCTCGGCGGCGAGGGTGGCGTCACCCGCCACGACCCGGGCGCGGGTCAGCGCCATGTGCTCCCAGGGTTCGGCCTCGTCGCGGTGGTAGGCGGTGAACCCCCCGACCTGCACCGCGGGCGGCGAGTGGCGGCCGTAGGGGCGCAGGCGCAGATCGACCTGGTACAGGCGCCCGCGCCGGGTCGGGACGGTCAGCGCCGCGACGAGGCGCTGGGCGATGCGGTTGTAGGCCACCACGGCGTCCACCGGGCGCGCCCCGCCGGTGGTGCGGTCGTCGGGGTCGAAATCGTAGAGGAAGACGAGGTCGAGGTCGGAGGCGGCGGTGAGCTGGCGCGAGCCGAGCCGCCCGAGCGCCAGGACGCAGCACCGGCCCCGGGGGATGGGTCCGTGGTCCCCGGCGAAGCGCCGGGTCTCCGCCTCCAGCACGAGGCCGATCGTGGCCTCGGCTATCCCGGCATAGGCCTCCCCCGCCTGCGACGGCGTGATGAGGCCGGACACGAGGTGCGCGCCGGTGATGAAGGTCATCCGCCGCGTCGCGTCGCGGCAGCGGTCGAGGAACTCCTCGTGGTCCGCGGGCTCGCCGACCAGCGCCGGCACCTGCCGGCGGAGGAGGTCCGGGGCGATGACCGGCGTGACGAAGTCCGGTTCCAGCACCGCGTCGAGGATGTGGGGGCTGCGGCCGACGGCGTCGGCGAGGCGCGGGGAGGCGCCCAGCAGGTCGGCGAACAGGAGGCGCAGGCGCTCGTGCGAGCGCAGGATCGCCAGGAGTTCGGCCGCGGCGGGCATCCGCGAGAAGGCCCGGTCGAGGTTGATGAGCGCCGCGTCCGGATCGGGCGTTCCGGCCAGGGCCCGCAGCAGGCCCGGCAGGAAGTCGGCGAGGATCTCGCGGGCCCGCCCGCCCCGCAGGGCCGGATGGCGGCCGAGCTGCCACCCGTGGACGATCCCGTAGGCCCGCTCCGCCTCGCGGAACCCCATCCGCCCCAGGGCCGCGAGGGTCGCGGGCGGCGCCTCGCCCCGGCCGAAGGCGAGGTGGTCCCGCTCCGCGGCGTCGGCCGGCTCGCCCTCGAACAGCAGCGCGTAATGGGCCTGGACCCGGGCCGTCCGGGCCAGCACGGCGGCCTCGAAGGCAGGGCTCCCGTCGAAGCCGCAGAAGCGGGCGAAGGACTCCAGCGCCTCCGGGTCGGAGGGCAGGCGCTGCGTCTGCTCGTCCCGCACCATCTGGAGGCGGTGCTCGACCGTGCGCAGGAACGTATAGGCCTCGCTCAAGTCGTCCCGCGCTGCGGCGTCGATCCAGCCCGCCTCCACGAGGCCGGCCAGGGTCTCGACGGTGCGGCGGCTGCGCAGGGACGGCTGCCGGCCGCCGAACACCAATTGCTGGGTCTGCGCGAAGAACTCGATCTCGCGGATCCCGCCGCGGCCGATCTTGATGTTGTGCCCGGCGACGGCGGCCTCGTCGTAGCCCCGCACGGCGTGGATCTGCCGCTTGAGGGCGTGGATCTCGGCGATGGCCGCGAAGTCGAAGTGCCGTCGCCAGATGAACGGCCTGAGGTCGCGCAGGAACGCCTCCGCCGCCGGGATGTCCCCGGCGACGGGGCGCGCCTTGATGTAGGCCGCGCGCTCCCAGTCCTGCCCAATCGACTGGTAGTACTCGAAGGCGAAGGCGGTGGAGAGGGCGAGGGCGGTGGAGCCGGGGTCCGGCCGCAGCCGGTAATCGACCCGGTGGACGTAGCCGTCGGCGGTGCGGTGGGCCAGGAGCTTGGCGAGATCCTGCGCCAGGGTGCCGAAGACCGTCTTGGCCTCCGCCCCCGCCACCGGCCCGGCCCGCTCCCCGTCGTAGAAGACCACGAGGTCGATGTCGCTGGAGTAGTTGAGCTCGCCCGCCCCGAGCTTGCCCAGCCCCAGGACGAACAGCCCGCATCCCTCGGCCGGCCTGTCGGGATCGGGCAGGCGCAGGCGGCCCGCGGCGGCGGCCCGCCGGAGGAGCAGGTCGAGGGCCGCCCCCACCGAGGCGTCGGCGAAGTCGGACAGCGCCCGCGTCACCACATCGAGGTCCCACAGGCCGCCGAGGTCGGCCAGCGCGACCAGGAGGGCGTGCTCCCGCCGGTTGGCCCGGAGCCGGCGGCCGGCCTCCGCGAGGTCGCCGGAGGCCCCCGCCGCCCGCTGCCGGGCGACGAGGTCCGCGTTCGCCGCCTCGGGGGACCGTTCCGCCAGGGCGGAGAAGCGGGCCGGCGCCTGGGCCACGGCCTGCCAGAGGAAGGGGGAGAAGTCGGCGAGGCCGAGCAGCAGTTCGCTCAGCTGCGGCGTCAGGAGGCCGGGCGCGAGGGCCGGCGCGATCTCCGCGAGCCGGTCCCGGGCCAGGGGCGTCGCCATCGGCCGGATCCGCGGCCGGAGCCGCGCGCGCAGGGTGTCGTCCCTCTGCATCCCAAGACCTCCCACCGCACCCGAGGGCGTCGTGCCTCCCCCGAAGGGCGGTGCGGTGGGTCTAGACCGTTTCAGGCCCCGCCGTCGCGGGGCCTGGGGCTCAGATGCCGCTGCCCGTGCCCGGATAGGACCGGACGCGCGCACCGCGATCGGTCATGCCGCCGACGCCAGTGCTGGCGGGATCCGCCCCGGCCAGGGGCGTCCAGCCCTCTTCGGTCCAGCCCGCCGCCTTCTGGTCGAGGTCGACCGGGCCATGCTGCTCCAGCGTCTTCATCACCAGGGGCGCGCGCGCCTCATCGACCTTGGCGGTGACGAGCGTGCCGCCCCGGCGGACGCCCTCGCCGTAGGCATGGGCGTCCTTCTCGCTGATGCCCGCCCCGGTGAGGGCACCGGCGAGGCCACCCGCCGCAGCACCGACGCCCGCCCCCGTCAGGGTGGCGACGAGCCAGCCCGCGGCCACGACCGGCCCGACGCCGGGAATCGCCACAAGGCCCAGACCGGCGAGGAGGCCGGCGGCGCCGCCGACCACGGTGCCGAGGGTCGCCCCGGTTCCCGTGCCGTCCTTGGCCTTTTCCTTGGTGTCGGCGGTCACGCCGGTCGTGCCGGCGGAGCGGTCGGCCCCGTCGTTGCCGACGATGCTGATATCCGCGTGCGGGATCCCGCTCGTCTCCAGCGCGGAGACGGCCGCGCTGGCATCCTCGTAGCGATCGTAGAGGGCGGTGACTGTGTGCTGGGCCATGTGATTTCTCCTTGAACGATCGTCGGGACGATCACTGCGCGGCGACGTTGCCCTTGAAGTCGAGGCCGACCGAGACGGACTTGCCGCCATGCATGGCCGTGCCGCGCCAGATGCCCCCGTCGTCCTTCTTGAGGTCCTTGGGGTCCGTGAAGCCGGCCTTGGTCAGCCGGGAGCGGGCCTCGCCCTCGGTGAAGCTGTTGGCACCGGGCTCCAGCTTGGCGTTGGTGTGGGCGCCCGCGGGCATGCCGTCCGGCGACGCCTTGTCGGTGTTGGGCCGGGTGACGCTCTGCTGGCCACCGGATTGCTGGCTCGTCTTCGCGTCGGGCGCGGCGGGCGTGCCGGTCACGGTGGTCTGGGCGGACGCGGCCGAGCCCAGCATCGTCACGAGGAGAAGGGCTGTGGGGATAGAACGCATGGCGGACTCCGATGATCGCACGGACCCCTTCAATCGACACGAGCAATGAACCGTTCCGATATTTATTCCTTCGCCAAGCTCACAGGTCGAGCTCGCATGTCTGTGCGCACAGAGATCCTGCAAGCACGTTTCAGGCTTGGCATTATACTTGCCGTCAAAGGATGGAATTCATCCGGGACCGGATCATCCACCGGGTCGGGCGGTCGGGACGATAAGCCCGGTTGACGACCGGGGTCCGGTCTCCGCATCGGTAGGGCGATGGGCCGAGAGACCGGTTCGGGAGGGTGAGCATGGCGTTCAAGCCGAAATCCGCCGCGGAGACGAAGGCGCGGGACCTCGGCCTCGCCCTGGCCCGGATCGCCGAGGGCGAGGGCACGCCGGCCAGCATCGGCATCGACCGGCTGCGGCAGGCGAGCCCCCGGCTCACGCCGCTGGCGATCGGGCAGATGGTGCGCAAGGAGCGCGAGACCGTCGAGGCGACGCTGGCCGAGCGCGGCCTGAGCCTGATCGACTATGCCGACCAGGGCCCGGGGCGCGGGATGGAGTTCACCATCGATACCGCGTCCTAGGGCAGAAACGCACTCACTCCGTTCACGCGTCTCTGCCCTAGCTTTTTGTTTCACATCAATTTTTCCAGACACGGCTGACGCCTTCGTCTGGATCGATGCACTAGGGCCGGACACCTCTGCGCCGCCCCCGGTCCCGCGCGGGCCGCCCGGCGAAGGCCTCAGGCGTCGTCCTCGCCGGGGGCGCCCTGAAGCCAGTCGGGCAGGCCGGGAAGGACCTCGCCCGCGGCTTCGCCGGCGGTCGCCAGGGCACGCCCGGCCTTCTCCTCCGGATGCTCGCCGCGGACCTGCGCGAACAGCTCCCGCGCCCGGCGGTCGAACTCCTCGTCGGAAAGCTTCAGTTCGTCGCTCGGCATACGGCGCCCCTCAAAGCTGGCCGGCCCCGCCGCCCGCGCCGCTCCGGAGAGGGGCGAGGGGGCGGCCGTGACCCTCGGGGCTGAACCGATCCTCGCGGCGGCGCGATCCACGCGACCCCGCGGAATGGTGAACGATCGACCACCCGTTTTCCCGCCCCGTCTCCCTCCATGACAGACCGGTCGTAGTTGCCGCATCTTGGAGCATTGGCTAAGAAATTTGTGTTATACCGGTGCAGCGGAGTCTCCGACGGCTCCACCAAGAATGGTTTGTTTCCGCGGCTGCCACAGCCCTGAAACCCTGGGAGGTTCGACGATGCACTGGACCGCCGTTCTGCTCGCGGCCTACGCGGCCGGCATTCTGGAATTCTGGCGCCTGTGCGAGGACGCCCCCACCGCGCCGTACGCGTGGGGCGCCCCCGTCAGGGGCGCCCTGCGCGTCGGGCGCGGTGAGGGCGTCCTCGCGCAGGGGGCAGAATTCGAGAATGACGGCCTCGTAGGCCGCGAGCAGATCGGCATTCCATCGCATCTTGTCATCTTCCACTGGTTCAGTACCTTGCCATACGCGGAAGTCTGCACTGCTGACCGCACCCATCTAAGACCCCTATGCACTCGTGATATTCTTACTATGTAGATACTGTTCCCGCCTGCAC
>NZ_JAKSXW010000136.1 GCF_022829405.1 Methylobacterium sp. J-076 | reverse complement strand
ACCATGGGAGTTGGTCTTACCCGACGGCGCTGCGCCGACCCGCGAGGGGAGCAGGCGACCACGGTAGGGTCAGCGACTGGGGTGAAGTCGTAACAAGGTAGCCGTAGGGGAACCTGCGGCTGGATCACCTCCTTTCTAAGGGTGCTTCCAGCAGGATGGCCGGCTCGTCCGGCCCGCTCCTCGGGAGGCGCTATTAGATACTAGGGACCTGTCAGGGTCCCATTGGCGGGACAGGCTGAAAGCGCCGTCCTCGTTTTCCTTCCTCACAATCCGGACAGTCCTCTGGGGCTGCCTCGTGCGGCGCACCGTCAGGTGCGCCCCGGGGCGGGACGCCAGGAGGACTTGGGCCTGTAGCTCAGGTGGTTAGAGCGCACCCCTGATAAGGGTGAGGTCGGACGTTCGAGTCGTCCCAGGCCCACCATTCTCAGAGAGGGGCCATAGCTCAGCTGGGAGAGCGCGTGCTTTGCAAGCATGAGGTCGTCGGTTCGATCCCGTCTGGCTCCACCATTCGTTTGGGACGTGGCAGCGCGCTCGTGCAGAGCCTGCGCCACCCGTTCCCCGTGTGGACGCCTGAGGGTGGATCGATCCTGTCCGGATCGTCGAAGAGAGTTTGCCGCGGACGCGGCGGATTGAGGATCGTCCGATCCCGGTCTGCCGGTGCGTGAGCGAAGTTATCAGAAATCGTGAAGAGGGAATGTGACCGTTGGGGGCGCGAGAGCGCTGTCCCGTCGGTCATGTTCGGCAAGCATACGGCGATCGGGCTGGAAACGGTCTGATCGCTGGTCTTTTTGCGACCGTGTCG
>NZ_JAKSXW010000133.1 GCF_022829405.1 Methylobacterium sp. J-076 | reverse complement strand
GCGCCGGGTGCTTGGCTTCCTGGGTGCGTGGGTGTTCCTGGGCCTCCCCACCCGCCGGATCACCGGGGCGGCGAAGGTTCCCTTCGGCCTGGGCTTCGCCCTTCTGATCCCCGGGGGGCCGGGCCGATTCGCCAACCTCCCGTCGCTCGGCGCCAACGATTTTGGGCTTGTCGGCGGACGCAACGGTATCATGGTCGGGGACCGGTTCCGGGCACTTGCCCGGCCCGAGCATTCGGGGGGCCAGGCGGGCGCGGGGGGCACGTGGCCTTACTCCTTCGCCGCCTTGGCCTTGGGGGTGGGCTGGCGGGTCTTGCGGCCCGAGCCGCCCGGCTTCTTGCCGCCGCCGTCCTTCTTGTTGACGGTCGCCCAGGCCCGCGCCTCGGCGTCCTTCTCCGGCACGCCCCGGTCCTCGTAGGACTCGGCGATGTGCGCGGCCTTGCGCTTCTGCTTGTCGGTGTATGTGGACTTGTCGCCCTGCGCCATGGCCCGTCCTCCTCCCGGATGCGGCGGCCTCACGCGGCTCCGGTGGGGCCGTCGAGGATCACCCGCACCCGCCGGATCAGCTCCGTGCGGCGATAGGGCTTGTTCAGGATGTCGAATTCCGAACCCCCCACATCGGTGCGCTCCAGGCTCGCCTCCGCGTAGCCGGTGGCCAGCAGCACCTTGAGCCGCGGCTGGCGGCGGCGCGCCTCCCGGGCGAGGACCACGCCGTTCATGCCGCCGGGCATGATCATGTCGGTGAAGAGCAGGTCGACCCTCTCGCTCGCGTCGAGGATCTCCAGGGCCTCCCTGGCGCCTCCGGCCATCAGGACCGTGTAGCCGAAGTCGCGCAGGATGGTGCGGGCAAGCTCGGCCACGTCCTGCCGGTCATCGACCACGAGGATCGTCTCCGTCCCCGGCCGGTCGATGGTCCGCAGGGCGACCTTGGCCGGCATGGCCTGCTCGCCCTCGACGGCCGGGAAGGAGAGGTTCACGGTGGTGCCCGCGCCGACGGACGACTCGATCTGCGCCGCCCCGCCCGATTGCTTGGCGAAGCCGTAGACCATCGAAAGGCCGAGCCCGGTCCCCTTGCCCTCGTCCTTGGTCGTGAAGAACGGGTCCATCACCCGCGCCAGCACCGCCGACGGGATGCCGGTGCCGCTGTCGGCGATGGCGATGGAGGCGTAGCGCCCTTCGCGCAGGGGGCCGACCTCGTGGTCGGCGCTCACCCTCACCGTGCGATTCGCCGTGGCGATCCGCACGATGCCGCCGTCCGGCATCGCGTCGCGGGCGTTGATCAGGACGTTGAGGATCGCGACCTCGGCCTGGGTCGGGTCGACCCGGCAGTTCCACAGGTCCCCGGCGAGGTCGAACTCCACCCGCACCGCCTCGCCGACCGTGCGGGTAATCATCTCCTGCATGCCCTCGACGAGGGTGTTGAGGTTCACCGCGCGGCCATCCAGGCGCTGCTTGCGGGCGAAGGCGAGGAGCTGCTGCGTGAGCGTCGTGGCGCGCTCGGCCGCCTGGCGGATGTTGTCGGTGGCCCGCCCGAGCCGCGCCCGGTCGACATCGGGCTTCTCCAGCCCGGCGGCGAGGATGTCGACGTAGCCGACGATCACCTGGAGCAGGTTGTTGAAGTCGTGGGCGATGCCGCCGGTCAGCTGGCCCAGCGCCTCCATCGTCTGGGCCTGGCCCAGGGCGTCCTCCGCGTCGCGGCGGCGCGACACGTCGAGCTGCGAGGCGAAATAGTAGACGAGCTCGCCCGCAGTGTTGTGCACCGGCGAGACGAACAGCGCGTTCCAGAAGGTCGAGCCGTTCTTGCGGTAGTTCAGGATCTCCGTGGCGTATTCCCGCCGCTCGGCCACCGCCGCGCGGACGGCGGCGATGGTCTCGCGGTCCGTCTCCGGCCCCTGGAGAAAGCGGCAGTTGCGCCCCACCAGCTCCTCCGGCGCGTAGCCGGTCATCGCCACGAAGGCGCGGTTGGCGAAGATGATCGGGTTGTCGGGCTGGCGCGGATCGGTGACGATCATCGGCATCCGCGTCGTCTCGACGGCGGCGAAGAAGATCTCGCTCTTCGGGTCGGAGACCTCGGAGGGGGCGTCGTCGTTGACGCGGGTCCCGGGGGGCCGGGAGGACTCGGACATCGGTGCTGTCTCACGCATCCCGTCGGTCAGGGGCGACGGGGGGAATCGCGCTACCGGCGCGAACGGTTCCCCCAAGCTTGAGCGGAAATCCCGGGGGGCCGACGTCACCGGGCCGGGGCACTGGCGGCGGGCCGCTCCGCCTGCTGCCGCCGCAGGCGGCGGTACGACCGGCGCGCCGGGCCCTCGATGGCATGGTGGGACAGGGCCGCCGTGGCCACGAGGGCGGCGAGGTAGACGAGGCTGAGTTCGTCCCCGCGCCATGGGTCGGCGGTGGGCGGTCTCAGGCCGAGGGCCTTGATGGCGCTCTCCGTCAGCATCAGCAGGGGGATCTGGATCAGGTAGACCGAGTACGAGATCCGCCCCAGGACCTGCATCGGCCGGGTGCCGAGGGCCGCCGCCAGGGGCCCGCGATCCGTGCGCAGGGACGCCACCAGCACCGCGATGACGGGCGCGGCGAAGACCAGCCATCCGTGCCCGGCGCTGGCGATGGCGAGCAGGGCGGCGAGCGCCGGAAGCTGGAGCCGTTCGGTCCAGGCCGGGATGCGGCCGAGGGTGTGCAGCCGTTCGAGGAACACCCCCGTCGCGAAGCCCGCGAAGCAGCGCACGAGGCCTTCCCGGTGGGTCAGGTCGAGGGTGTCGAGGCGCCACGCCACCCCGGCCAGCACGACGATCCCCCCCAGCGCGCACCCGGCCAGGACGGCGGTGCGCCGCATCAGCCCGGCCCAGGCGGCGGCGGCGAAGACGATGTAGGCGCCGGCCTCCGCACTGATGCTCCAGCTCGGCGCGTTCCACCCGAAACGCGGGGCCGAGACCCAGCTCTGGAGCAGGAACAGGTTCTCCGTGAGTCCGGTGACGTCGTTGCTGCCGCTGAAGGGGGCCACGTCGGGATGGCCGCCCCGCCACTGCACCACCAGCTTCAGCCCCTCCATGGCCACGAGCAGGGCGAGCATCGCCAAGTGGAGCGGGTAGATCCGCAGCCAGCGCCGGCCGAGGAAGCGCCCCACCGCGCCGGGCGAGGCCGGCAGCTGCTCGCCGTAGGCATGGGCGATGACGAAGCCGGACAGGACGAAGAACACATCTACGGAGAGGTAGCCGCCTTTGACGAAGGGCACGAGGGGCAGGTGCGTCGGCCACCGGGCCATGACGTGGGTGAGCACCACCGTCACGGCCGCGACGCCCCTCAGGCCGTCGAGGGCGAGGAACCGGCCGTCGTGCCGCCGCTCGCTCACGCCATGGCGCCGGCGACGACCGGGGGCTGGTCCGGCACCGGCGCCGGCAGGGCCGGGCTGGGCCGGGGCACGGCACGGCTGGCTTCGAGCGCCGCCGACAGGCCGTCGTTCAGCGAGGTGACGAGGTCGTCCGCCGAGGTCGCCCGGCGTAGGCGGGCGAGGCTCGCCGGGTCCCGCTCCCGCCAGAAGCCGACGAGGACGCGCACGCCGGGGATGGCGGCCCGGGCCTGCCGCACGGTGAAGCGCACCTGCGAGAGGCTGACGGGTTCGAGGTAGGAGAAGCAGACCATCGCGATCCCCTCCGGCGCCTCCGGGCGCTCGCCGGCCCGGATCGCGGCCATCGACAGGGTCTGCGCGGCGAGGCCGTGCCGGGCGAGGGTCTGGCTCAGCATCAGCGTCGCCGCCTCGTCGAACGGGCCGCGGCTCGACACGCACAGGACCGGCCGGGCGCTCCGCCATGCCGGCGCGAGATCCTCCGGCCCGAGGACGATGGCCGCCTCCCGCCGGTCGGGCCCGACCGCGTCGAGGGCCGCCGCCGTCTCGGTGTCCGCGCCCCGGCTCGCCTTGCCGCGCCGGTTGCGTCGGGCGACCGGGCTCGCGCCCAGCCGGGCGACGACGGTGCGGATCGCCGAGCCCACCTCGTCCTGCCGCTCCCGGACCAGGGTCCCGCGGGAGAGGTCCTCCTGCGCCAGGAGCAGGCCGGCCAGGACGACCTGATCGTAATAGGTGACGAGGGCGCGCTCCTTCAGGAACTGCCGGCCCTGCTCGATCGCCTCGGCGGGGTCCCCCGCCAGCATCCGCTGGTAGAAGATCTCCGGGGGGGACAGGGCGGGCCGGTCCCCGAGCAGGACGTCGAGGTACCAAAGCCGTTCGACGTGGCGGCCGAGCACCACGAGGCAGACGGTGAGGGGCGTCGCCAGCACGAGGCCGATCGGCCCCCAGAGGAAGGTCCAGATCGTCGCGGAGAGGATCACCGCCACCGGGGAGAGGCCGGTGGAGTGGCCGTAGAGCAGCGGCTCGATCACGTGGCCGCAGAGGGGCTCGACCACGAGGAACAGGGCGACCGTCGAGATCACCATGGACCAGCCGGGATCCACCGCCGCGGCCAGGATCACCGGCAGCAGGGCGCTGATCGCCGCGCCGATATAGGGGACGAAGCGCAGGATCGCCGCCAGGACGCCGAACAGGGTCGGGCTCGGCACGCCGATGAACCCGAGGCCGAGGCCGATCACCACCCCGAAGGCGATGTTGAGGGCGAGCTGCGCCAGGAAGAACTTGGACAGCCGGCTGGTGGCGTCGTCGATCGCCGCCGTGGTCCGGCGCAGGTCGCCGGGGCCGACGAGGCGGATCGCCCGGTTCCGCAGATCCTCCCGCTGCATCAGGATGAAGATCGTGAAGATCAGGATCAGGCCGGTGGTGGCCAGCGGGTGGAGGACGGGGCCGGCGAAGGTCTGCAGCGTATCGAGGACGCTGGCCCGGGCCGGGCTCAGCTCCACGGTGAGGGGATGGGTCGGCGTGCCGGGCTCGCCCTTGTACTCCGCCGCCGCCGGGGGCTGGATCGCCGCGCCGAGGTCCTGGACCATGTCCACGAGCCGCGACAGGGAGCTTGAGCCGTCGGTGGCCCCGCGCAGGTCGCGGATCTTGTCGCGCATCACGAGGGTGTAGCGGGGCAGGTCCGTGGCGAGCTGGGACGCCTCGCTGGCGATCAGGCTGCCGATCCCGAACAGCGCGCCGAACACGATCACCACGACGAGCAGCACCGCCGGAGCCCGCGGCACCCGCACGCGCCGCAGCATCCGCACGAAGGGCGCCAGGACGAAGCTCAACAGGATCGCCAGGGTCACCGGCACGAGGATCTCGCGGCCGAAATACAGGGCCGCCATCACCCCGACGACGAGGAGGAACGAGGCGAGCGCCACGATGACCGGCAGCCCCTGCCGGAGGCGCTGCGCTGTGACGGGATCCTCGCTCACTGACACGCTCCCCTCGACCCTGTCCCAGAGGGGCAGCCGGACGCCGCCCCGCCCCGTCCCTTCGGCCCGTCCGTCACCCGGCCTGCGCCGTCTCTCCGAGCGCCGCGCTGATCTGGCTCAGCAGCTTGGAGAAATCGACGGGCTTGGGGTGGTAGTCGTCGCAGCCCGCCTGGATCGCCTTGTCCCGGTCCCCCGACATGGCGTGGGCCGTGAGCGCGATGATCGGGATCGCGCGTGTGTCGGCGCCGGCCTTGAGGGCGCGGGCAGCGGACCAGCCGTCCAGCACCGGCAGGTTCATGTCGAGCAGGATCACGTCCGGGCGGCCCGCCCGGGCCTGCTGGATGCCGGCCTCGCCGTCATGGGCGAGGATCACTTCGTAGCCTCGCCGCTTGAGGCGCCGGGACAGGAAGTCCCAGATCTCCTCATGATCCTCGACGAGCAAAATCTTCGCCATCCCGACCCCCATCGCCTCGACACGGCTCTGCGCCATCGCGCGGCGATGCACAATGCTCCGACCTGCTCCAACGCCCGCAAGCCCGATCCGGTCCATGCGGAGTGACGGTTCGGTGTGAATGAATGGAATATTCAGTCCCCGGGGTGCGCCCGGGACCGGTCCGTCGCGGTGCCGGTCAGGGCCGACCCATCGCCAGCGCCTTGAGGTCGAGCCGCGGGTCGGCGGCCTGCTCCGGGGTGAGGGGCGTGCCCGCCGCCAGCAGGCGCCGGGCGACCATGTGGTCCCCCGCCCGGTCGATCGATTCGACGGCGCTGAGGCGCCCGTCGCGGAAGCGGAAGACCGAGAAGGCCGCCTCCCCGCCGCGGACCACCGCCGCATCCCCCGGCGCCGACAGGCCGGCGATCTGGAGCTTGTGCGGGCCCTGGTCGCTCCAGAACCACGGCAGCGCCGCATAGGCCGCCGGGCGGCCGGCGAGGCGGGCGGCGAGGCAGCGGCCCTGGTCGATGGCGTTCTGCACCGACTCGATGCGGACCGTGCCGTCGCCGGGGAGCCCGTGGGCGAAGGGGCTGGGGAAGCGGGCGCAGTCGCCGATCGCCGAGACCGCCGGGTCGGGGGTGGCCAGGAAGGCATCGACCCGCACGCCGTCGCCGGCCGGCAACCCCGCGGCGGCGGCGAGCTCCGCGTTCGGCAGCACGCCGATGCCGACCACCACGAGGTCGGCCGGCAGCGTGCGCCCGTCCGCCAGGGCCACGGCCCGGACCCGGCCGCCGCTCCCCAGGATCTCCGTCACCCCCGCCGCGAAGGCGAAGCGCACGCCCATCGCCTCCTGTGCGCCGCGGAAGAAGGCGGCGGTCTCCTGCGAGACGGCCCGGGCCATCGGCCGCCCGGCGGCCTCCACGACGGTGACGGCGAGGCCGCGCCCGGCGGCGACCGCCGCGAATTCGAGGCCGATGAAGCCCGCGCCCACCACGACGATCCGCTCGGCCTCCCCGAGCGCCGCCTTCAGGGCGTCGGCGTCGGCGAGGCCGCGGATCTGGTGGACGCCCGCCAGATCCGCCCCCGGCACGGGCAGGGGCCGGTTGCGGGCGCCGGTGGCGAGGATCAGGTGGGCGTAGGGCAAGGCGGTGCCGTCGGCCAGGAGGAGCCGTCGCCCGTCCCGGTCGATCGCTGCGGCGGGGCTCGCCACGTGGCGGGCGATGCCGTGGTCGGCGAAGAAGGAGGCGGGGCGCAGGGCGAGGCCCTCGGCGTCGGTCTTGCCGGCGAGGTAGGCCTTCGACAGGGGCGGGCGCTGGTAGGGCAGGGCCGCCTCGTCGCCGACCAGGGCGAGGGCCCCCCGGTAGCCCCCCTCGCGCAGGGAGGCGGCCACCTGGAACCCCGCCTGCCCGGCGCCGACGACGACGATCCCGGCCTCCCCCGTCAACGTCAGCTCTCCTTGGCCGTGGGGGCCAGCTTGGCGATGGCGAGGCCGGGCAGCCAGCGGGCGCCGTCGCTCATCAGGTAACTCCACACGGCCGAGGCCGCCGGCCCGAGCACCTTGTCCGCCCGGCGCACGGCGTACCAGTCCCGCCGGATCGGCAGGCCGGCCACGTCGAGGACGGCGAGCCGCCCGCTCTCGACCTCGGCCGCCACGGAATGGGCGGAGAGCAGCGACAGCCCGAGCCCGGCCATCACCGCCTGCTTGATCGTCTCGTTCGAGCCGGTGTCGATGTCGAGCAGGGCGCGCTTCACCAGCACGCCGCTCATGAACTCCTCGAACACGGTGCGCGTGCCCGAGCCCTCCTCGCGCATGAAGAAGGCCTCATCGGAGAGGTCCGTCTTCGTCAGGCCTGTGCGGCCGGCGAGGGGATGGTCGGGGGCGGCCACCAGCACCAGGGGGTGGGGGCCGAAGGTCGCCGCCTCGATGGGAAAGTCCCGGGGCGGGCGGCCCATCACGGCGAAATCGATCTCGTAGCCGCGCAGCGCCTCCACCGTCTGGCCGCGGTTGCGCACCGACAGGCTGATCTCGACGCCCGGATGCAGCTTCGCGAAGCCGGCGATGACCTGCGGCGCGAAATACTTGGCCGTCGAGACCACGCCCAGGGCCACCCGTCCGCCGGAGATGCCGCGTAGGGAGCGCAGCCGGTCGGTGCAGGTCTCGAGGATGGTGTTGATGCTGTCGATCGCCCACAGCATCTCCCGGCCCGCATCGGTCGGCTTCAGCCCGGCGGGGGTGCGGTCGAACAGCAGGAGGCCGGCCTCCTCCTCCAGCTGGCGAATGCGCGCGTAGAGCGCGGCGGAGGTGACGTTCAACTCCTGTGCCGCCCGCGTCATGGTGCCCAGCTTGGCCACCGCCGCGACCGCCTGGAGCTGTTTCAGGGACAGGTTGCGCATCGGCCGCTTTTCGTTTTTTTTGATCGGTGCCGCAAGGCTGTGGAGATTTCTTGACGAGGGTATCCGCGGGTTCTTATCGATCGTGCCATATGGCTGGCTATGATGGGCGGCCCCGGACGGCTACAGACCCGTTCCCGGACATGGCAGCGCGACAGAAGGACAGAGGCCGATGGCGGATCTAGCGGTCGGGACCCCCCTCGACGTCTATCTCGCGCAGGTGACGCAGGCCGATGCCGGCCTGCACGACACCGCCGCGGTGGTCGCGGCCATCGCCGAGGCGGCGATCGGGATCAGCGCCGTGATCGGGCGCGGGGCGCTGGGCGGCGACCTCGCCGCCAGCGGCGAGCAGAACAGCGACGGCGACGTGCAGAAGGCGCTCGACGTCATCGCCCACGAGCGCGTCACGGAGGCACTGCGCGGCGCACCCGTGGCGACCGTGGCCTCCGAGGAGGCCGAGGGCGTGATGGTGCTGAACGCCGCGGCACCGCTGGCGGTGGCGATCGACCCCCTCGACGGCTCGTCGAACATCGGCGTCAACATGGCGGTGGGGACGGTGTTCGGCATCCGCCCCGTGGTGGCGGGCGAGGATGTGGAGGCGAGCTTCCGCACGCCGGGCACCACGCAGCTCGCGGCGGGCTTCGTCAGCTACGGCCCGGCCACCGCCCTGATCGTGACCTTCGGCCAGGGGACGCAGAGCTTCGTGCTGGACCGGGACCAGGGGAAGTTCCGCCTCACCGCCGCGGCCATGAAGATCCCCGCCGCCGCCAAGGAATACGCCGTCAACGCCTCGAACGCCCGGTTCTGGGACCCGCCGGTCAAGGCCTTCGTGGAGGATTGCCTGCGCGGGACCGAGGGGCCGCGCGACAAGGACTTCAACATGCGCTGGCTCGGCTCGATGGTGGCCGACATCCAGCGGGTGCTCACCCGGGGCGGCGTGTTCCTCTATCCGGGCGATTCCCGGAAGGGCTACGCCCGCGGGCGCCTGCGGCTGCTCTACGAGGTCGCCCCGGTCGCCATGCTGATCGAGCAGGCCGGCGGGGCGGCGACGGACGGCCAGGAGCGCATCCTCGATATGGTGGCCGCCGGCATCCACGAGCGCGCGCCGCTCGTCTGCGGCTCGACGGACGAGGTCGCCTGCGTCAGCACCTACTATGCCGGCGGCAAGCCGGATGCGGGCCGCTCGCCGCTGTTCGGGCAGCGGGGCCTGATGCGCCCCTGAGGGCCGGCCCTTCGCGGAACACGGCGATGTCGGCGCGCCATCCCATCATCTCGGTGACCGGCTCCTCGGGGTCCGGCACCACGTCGGTGCGCAACACCTTCGAGCAGATCTTCCGCCGGGAGGACGTCCACGCCGTCTTCATCGAGGGCGACGGCTTCCACGCCTTCGACCGGGACACGATGCGCCGGATGATGGCGCGGGAATCGACGCTGTCCCACTTCGCCCCCAAGGCGAACCTCCTGCCCGATCTGGAGGAGGTGTTCCGCGCCTATTCCGAATCGGGCGGCGGGCGGACCCGGCACTACGCGCACGATGCCCACGACGCCCGCCTCTACGGCATCCCCGAGGGCACCTTCTCCGATTGGGAGGACTTCCAGCCGGGCTCGGACCTGCTGTTCTACGAGGGGCTGCACGGTTGCGTGGTGAACGACCAGGTCGACATCGCCCGCTTCCCCGACCTCAAGATCGGGGTGGTGCCGGTGATCAACCTCGAATGGGTCCAGAAGCTGCACCGGGACCGCTCGTTCCGGGGCTATTCCACCGAGGCGGTCACGGACGTGATCCTGCGGCGGATGCCGGACTACGTGCAGACCATCTGCCCGCAATTCTCGTGGACGGACATCAACTTCCAGCGGGTGCCGACGGTGGACACCTCGAACCCGTTCATCGCCCGGTGGATTCCCACCGCCGACGAGTCCCTGGTGGTGATCCGCTTCAAGAACCCGAAGGGGATCGACTTCTCCTACCTCGTGTCGATGATCCACGATTCGTTCATGAGCCGGGCGAATTCCATCGTGATCCCCGGCGGCAAGCTCGACCTGGCGATGCAGCTCATCCTGACGCCGATCATCATGCAACTCGTGGAGCGGCGGCGACGGCTCGCCTGAGCGCCGCCCCGACGAGACCCACCCGACCCCCGCCGAAAGACCCGTGATGCTTCCACCCGTCATCGCCCCCTCGATCCTCTCGGCCGACTTCTCCCGGCTGGCGGAGGAGGTCCGGGCCGTGGAGGCCGCCGGGGCCGACTGGATCCACCTCGACGTGATGGACGGGCATTTCGTGCCCAACATCACCTTCGGCGCCCCGGTGGTGAAGGCCCTGCGGCCGCACACGCAGAAATACTTCGACGTCCACCTGATGATCGCCCCGGCCGATCCCTACCTCGCCGCCTTCGCGCAGGCGGGGGCGGACGGCATCACCGTCCATGCCGAGGCGGGGCCGCACATCCACCGCTCGCTGCAGACGATCCGCGACCTCGGCAAGCGCGCCGGCATCGCGGTGAACCCCGGCACCCCGGCCTCCGTGGTGGAGCCCCTCCTCGACATCGCCGACCTCGTGCTGGTGATGACCGTCAATCCCGGCTTCGGTGGGCAGAGCTTCCTGAAGAGCGCGATGGAGACCGTCTCGCGGGTGCGGGCCATGGTGGCGGGCCGGGACATCCGCATCGAGGTCGATGGCGGCATCGACGCCGAGACGGTGCGGCTGGCGAGCCGGGCGGGGGCCGACACGTTCGTGGCCGGCAACGCGGTGTTCGCCGCCGGCCCCGGCGAGTACGCCGCGCGCATCGCGGCGATCCGCGACGGCGCCGAAGGGGCGTCGGGCCGCAGCCTGTCGGTGTGACGCCCGGACCCCGCGGTCCCGCCCTCCCCATCGCCGCCCTGCTGGCGGGGATGGTGTCGCTGCAGGGCGGGGCGGCCATCGCCAAGGCGCTGTTCCCCGCCGTCGGCGCGGCCGGGACGGCGAGCCTGCGCGTCGGGTTCTCGGCCCTCGTCCTGCTGGCGGTCTGGCGCCCGTGGCGGCGCAGCCTGAGCGCCCGGGACGCCGGCTGGATCGCCCTCTACGGTGTGGCCCTCGGGGCCATGAACCTGCTGTTCTACCTCGCCCTGACCCGCCTGCCGATCGGGCCGGCGGTGGCCATCGAGTTCACCGGCCCCCTGCTGCTGGCCATCGCCGGATCCCGGCGCCGGATGGATTTCGCCTGGATCGCCCTGGCGGTGCTGGGCCTCGGCCTGCTCCTGCCCCTCGGGGGGAGCGGCGGCCTGGACCCCGTCGGGATCGCCCTGGCGCTCGCGGCCGGCGCGGCCTGGGCCCTCTACATCCTGTTCGGGCAGCGGGCGGGGCGGGTCGATGGCGGGCAGGCGGTGGCGCTGGGCATGCTGGCCGCCGCCCTCGTCGTCGCCCCCGCAGGCCTCGCGGAGGCGGGGGCGGCCCTGTTCGCCCCGGCGACCCTCGCCCTCGGCTTCGCCGTGGCGCTGCTGTCGAGCGCCCTGCCGTATTCCCTGGAGATGGTCGCCCTGCGCCGCCTCGACCGGACGACCTTCGGCGTGCTGATGAGCCTGGAGCCGGCGGTCGCCGCGGTGATGGCCTATGCCCTGATCGGCGAGGCGCTGAGCCCCGTGCAGGGGCTGGCCATCGCCCTAGTGATCGCGGCCTCGGCCGGCATCACCGTCTCGGGCGCCCGGCGTGGGGCGGCGGCTACTTCCCCGCCAGAACCCGTGACGCGACGTTGATGTATTTGCGCCCCGCCTCCTGGGCATGGAGCACCGCGTCGCCCAGGCTCTCCTCGTCGCGCACGCTGGCGAGCTTGATGAGCATGGGGAGGTTGATGCCCGCCACCACCTCGACCGAGCCGCCGTTCATACAGGACAGGGCAAGGTTGGAGGGGGTGCCGCCGAACATGTCGGTCAGCACGACGACCCCCTCACCGGTGTTCACGCGGCAGACCGCGGACATGATGTCCCGCCGCCGCAATTCCATATCGTCCTCCGGCCCGATCGTGATCGTTTCGATCTGATCCTGGGGGCCGACCACGTGTTCGAGAGCGGCCTTGAACTCGGTCGCGAGCAAACCGTGAGTGACGAGCACCATGCCAATCATCGACACGTGTTCCGACATCCTGTGTCGTCCGCCATGTTGTGCATTGCACAGATTCTCACAAGGCGATCGCGACTCTTTGCCCGCACTTCTCGGAAATCATGCCACGAGCCGAAGTCAGGCGCTACAGGCTGCAATGATCTGACACAAATCCCCCGACGTGTGCGGCTGCGAAGTCACGCTTCCCTGCGGCGCAGGGCGGCCCGCACCAGCAGCGGGGCGAGCCCCGCCCGGCGGGCCCCCGGTTCGAGGACGAGGCGGGGGAGGGAAATCCCGAGGATCAGCGCATCCTCCGGCGGGTCCGGCATCCGGGGCGCCGCGGCCACGAGGTCGATCGCCAGGGCGAGCACCGCCTCGGGCCGGGTGGCGAGGCCGAGGTCGTCCGCCGTGAGCAGGCCCTGCCCGCGGATCTCCACCCGTCCCGCCTCGCCCGGATGCGGCCGGGCGACGAGGCGCCCCTCCCGCACCGCGATGCGGACCCGGTCGTCGGCGACGAGGGCGCCGCCGGCCGAATCGGCGAGCTGGAGGGCGAGCGTCGACTTGCCCGCCCCCGAGGGGCCGAGGATCAGCACCCCCGCCTCGCCGAGGGCGACGCAGGCGGCGTGCAGGCTCTCCATCAGGCCGCGTGCTGCGAGAGCTGACGCGACGCGGCGGGCAGGCGCACGATGAAGCGGGCGCCGCGCACGGTGGGCTCGCCGTCCTCGTTGGGCACGCCGGGCCGGTTCTCGGCGCGGATCGTGCCCCGGTGCGCCTGGACGATCTGCCGGGAGATCGACAGGCCGAGGCCGGAATTCTGGCCGAAGCCCTGTTCCGGCCGGTCGGTGTAGAAGCGCTCGAAGATCCGCTCCAGGGCGTGTTCGGGGATGCCCGGCCCCTCGTCCTCGCAGACCAGCTCGATCTCGCCCCGCACCCGGCGCAGCGCCACCCGCACCTTGGCGTCGGAGGGCGAGAAGGAGCGGGCGTTGTCGAGGAGGTTGTTCACCACCTGCCCGAGGCGGCTGTCGTGGCCGATGATCGCGTAGGCCCCCTCCGGGTCGGTGGGGTCTAGGTCGAGCTGGATCAGGCAATCCTTCGGCCGCCGCCGCTCGTTCGCCACCGAGACGACGGTGGCGAGCAGCTTCTTGAGGTCGACCCGCCGGGCCTCGGCCCGGGCCAGCTCGGCATCGAGGCGGGAGGCGTCGGCGATGTCGCTGATCAGCCGGTCGAGGCGCTTCACGTCGTGCTGGATGATCGCCATCAGGCGCCCGCGGGAATCCTCGCTCTTGGCCAGCGGCAGGGTCTCGACGGCACTGCGCAGGGAGGTCAGCGGGTTCTTCAGCTCGTGGCTGACGTCGGCGGCGAAGTTCTCGATGGCGTCGATGCGCCGGTAGAGCGCCTGGGTCATGTCCCGCAGGGCACCGGAGAGATGGCCGATCTCGTCGGTCCGTTCGGTGAAGTCGGGGATCTCCTCGCGGGTCTTGATGCCCATGCGGACCTTCTCGGCCGCCTCGGCCAGCCGCCGGACGGGGCCGGCGATGGCCCCGGCGAGGAGGAAGGACAGCACCACCATCACCATGGCGGCGATCAGGAACACCTGGAACAGGCCGAACCGCTCGGAGGCGATCACCCGGTCGATGGCGTCGCCCTGGGTCGAGATCAGCAGGGCGCCGCGCACGGCGCCGGCCTTGTGGATCGGCACCGCCACCGACACCGTGGTCTCGCCCAACGCGTTCCGCCGCACGAGGCTGCCCCGGGCGCCGTTCATCGCCGCCTGGACCTCGCGCAGGGAGTGGCCGTTGACCGGCCCGGCCTCCTCCTGCGGCGCCGAGCGCCCGAACAGGCCGGTGAGCTTGGCGTGGACCGTGTCGAAGGCCGATTCGAGCAGGCCCGCCTTGTGCGGTCGCCCGGTCGCGAGGCCGGTCGCGGGGTCCTGGCGCGAGGCGTCGCCGCGCTTGAACAGGGTGCGGGTGTCGAACAGCAGCCCGCCTTCCTGGTCGTAGACCCGGGCGCGGTTGCCGGTGGGCGTCACGAGGCGGGCGAGCAGGGGGGCGACCCGTTCCGGATTCAGGGAGAAGGCGAGGGACTGCGCCTCCTCGTCCCCTTCGCCGGCCTGCTGCTGCAGGAGCCTGTCGGGGTCGATGCGGATCGTGTCCGGATCGACCGAGGCCGAGGCGGCGATGGCGCCCGCGATGATCTCGCCCTGGATGGCGAGGCTCTGGACCCTGGCCTGGATCAGGCCCTGGCGGAACTGGTTCAGGTAGAGGAAGCCGACGAGGAGCGCGATCAACCCGACGAGGTTGAGCACCACGATGCGCCGGGTGAGGCTGGACGACGCCCGCTGGCCCACCGCGTCCCACAGGGCGCGGGGCAGGCGCAGGGGGTAGGCGAGCATCTGGCCGAGCGTCGGCCGTGGCGGGGCGTCGTCGGCGGGCGAGGAGGAGGCGTGGGGTTGCGACACGGATGAGCGATCCGTCCTGGCCGGGATCACGCCTCCTTGAACCGGTAGCCGACGCCGTAGAGCGTCTCGATCATGTCGAAGCTCTGGTCGGTCGCCTTGAACTTCTTGCGCAGCCGCTTGATGTGGCTGTCGATGGTCCGGTCATCGACGTAGACCTGATCGTCGTAGGCCGCATCCATCAGGGCGTTGCGGCTCTTCACGACGCCCGGGCGGTGGGCGAGCGCCTGGAGGATCAGGAACTCGGTCACGGTCAGCGTCACCGCCTCGCCCTTCCAGGTGCAGGTGTGGCGCTCGGGGTCCATCATCAGCGCGCCGCGCTCGAGCGAGCGGGCCGCCGCCTCGGCCTCGCCCCGGGGCGGGGCGCCGGGGGCCTCCTTGGCGAAGCGCCGCAGCACCGCCTTCACCCGCTCCACCAGCAGGCGCTGGGAGAACGGCTTATGGATGAAGTCGTCCGCGCCCATCTTGAGGCCGAACAGCTCGTCGATCTCCTCGTCCTTCGAGGTGAGGAAGATCACCGGCAGGTCGGATTTCTGCCGCAGCCGCCGGAGCAGCTCCATCCCGTCCATGCGCGGCATCTTGATGTCGAAGATCGCGAGGTCGGGGGGCGAATGGCGCAGGCCGTCCAGGGCCGAGGCCCCGTCCGTGTAGGTCTGGATCCGGTAGCCTTCCGTCTCCAGGGCGATCGACACGGAGGTCAGGATATTCCGGTCGTCGTCGACGAGGGCAATGGTCGGCATGCGCGGGTCCCTGGCTGAACGGGGTCGGGCGCGGTCGCCGGCGAGGGCGGCCACGTCGCATCCCGGCCCCATCGGGGCTGGCGGAAGGCGCGAGGGCATACCGCCGCGGGAAGCGGTTCCCGCTCGCGTCGAGGGGGACGGGTGCTTTAATATGTTCCCTCAGAAAAAGCGAGCGGCGGTCATAGCTTGGCCGTAATCTTCGGGACCGCAGGCGGATCGGGGGGATGGCGATGGCTGAGACTTTGGGCGTATCCGAAGGGCCCCGCGGCCCGGCCCGGCCCCTTCCGGCGGCGGAGGCCCCGTTCGACGCGGTGGGGCTCGCCCGGCTGCTCCTGCGCGGCACCCGCTCCGGCGCCCTGGCCACCGTCGATGGGGAGAGCATGCCCTTCGCCTCCCTCGTGACCATCGCCACCGACGCGGACGGCACGCCGCTGATGCTGTTGTCGCGCCTGTCGGCCCATACCCGCAACCTGCTGGCCGATCCGCGCTGCTCCCTGCTGTTCAGCCAGGGCGGCAAGGGCGATCCCCTGGCCCATCCCCGCCTGACGGTGGTGGGCCGGGCGGCCCAGACCGGCGAGACCCGGGCGAGGGAGCGGTTCCTGGCCCGCCACCCCAAGGCCAAGCTCTACGCCGACTTCCCGGACTTCGCCTTCTTCGCCCTCGCGCCGGAGGCGGGGCACCTGAACGGCGGCTTCGCCAAGGCGGCGACCCTGACCCCGTCGGAACTCCTCCTCGACCTCGCGGGCAGGGAGGCCATCGTCGCGGGCGAGGCCGGCGCGGTGGCCCACATGAACGCCGACCACGCCGACGCGCTGGCGCTCTACGCCGCGGCGGCGGGGGAGAACGGGGCGTCCTGGCGCCTCAGCGGGCTCGATCCCGAGGGGATGGACCTGATGGCGGGCGACCGCACGGCCCGGGTCCTCTACCCCGAGCCGGTGGCCGATATGGGCGGCCTGCGCCGGAGCCTCGCGGCCATGGCCGCACAGGCGCGCTCGGGCGCGGAACCGGCCGCGGACGGGGGACCTGCGGGAGATTCAACCCGCGCGTGAGAGGATTGCATTGCCGGGATGGCAAATGGCGGCCAAACACCCCATATGGGCACCATGAACGATACGCATTCCGACACCTTTCCCTTCAGCCTCGAGGTTCATCCGGTCGGCGAGAGCGGCGCTCTCTACCAGTGGAGCATCCGCAAGCACGGAAAGCTCCACCAGCGCTCGGACCGGAAGCATCCCACCGAGGCCAAGGCCCGCTCCCATGGCGAGGCCGAGATCGAGCGTCTGATCCGCGACCGCGGACGGTAAGCTTCGACCCGAACGACACGAGCCGCCCGGAGCGCCCTCCGGGCGGCTTCGTTTCGTGTGGACATCCCCTCAGGTCGCCCCAGCATCGGCCCCGCGCTCGACGCTGTGGCGCCGCGCTGCTATCCCGCAGGCGCACGGCCGGCCCCTCTGCCGGCCCCCCGCGATCTGACGGCATGCGCCTCGACCGGCTGCGCGCCCGAACGGAACACCGATGACCGCCCCGATCGACACCATCCGCAACTTCTCGATCGTCGCCCATATCGACCACGGGAAATCGACGCTCGCCGACCGCCTGATCCAGGCCACCGGCACCGTGGCGCTCCGTGACATGAGCGAGCAGATGCTCGACTCGATGGACATCGAGAAGGAGCGCGGCATCACCATCAAGGCGCAGACCGTGCGCCTCGAATATCCGGCCAAGGACGGCCGGACCTACATCCTCAACCTGATGGACACGCCCGGCCACGTGGACTTCGCCTACGAGGTCTCGCGCTCGCTCGCCGCCTGCGAGGGTTCGCTGCTGGTGGTCGATGCGTCGCAGGGCGTCGAGGCGCAGACGCTGGCCAACGTCTACCAGGCGCTCGACGCCAATCACGAAATCGTGCCCGTCCTCAACAAGGTCGACCTTCCCGCCGCCGAGCCGGACCGGGTGAAGGAGCAGATTGAGGAGGTGATCGGCCTCGACGCCTCCGCGGCGGTGCCGATCTCGGCCAAGACCGGCCTGAACATCGACCTCGTGCTCGAGGCCATCGTCACCAGGCTGCCGCCGCCGAAGGGCGACCAGAGCGCCCCCCTCAAGGCCCTACTCGTGGACAGCTGGTACGACGCCTATCTCGGCGTCGTGGTGCTGGTGCGGATCGTGGACGGGGTGCTCAAGAAGGGCATGACCATCCGCATGATGGGGGCCGACGCGGTCTACGGCGTCGACCGGATCGGCGTGTTCCGCCCCAAGATGTCGGAGATCGACGCTTTGGGCCCGGGTGAGGTCGGCTTCTTCACCGGCTCGATCAAGGAGGTGGCCGACACCCGCGTCGGCGACACCATCACCGAGGACAAGCGCCAGACCACGGGGATGCTGCCGGGCTTCAAGGAAGTGCAGGCGGTGGTGTTCTGCGGCCTGTTCCCGGTGGACGCGGCCGAGTTCGAGAACCTGCGCTCGGCCATGGGCCGGCTCCGGCTCAACGATGCGTCGTTCTCCTACGAGATGGAGAGCTCGGCCGCCCTCGGCTTCGGCTTCCGCTGCGGCTTCCTCGGCCTGCTGCACCTGGAGATCATCCAGGAGCGGCTGGAGCGCGAGTTCAACCTCGACCTGATCTCCACCGCGCCCTCCGTGGTCTACCGCCTGCAGATGCGCGACGGCACGACCAAGGAACTGCACAACCCGGCCGACATGCCGGACGTGATGAAGATCGAGACCATCGAGGAGCCGTGGATCCGCGCCACGATCCTCACGCCCGACGACTATCTCGGCGGCGTGCTCAAGCTCTGCCAGGACCGGCGGGGCGTCCAGATCGACCTCAACTACGTCGGCAAGCGCGCCATGGTCATCTACGACCTGCCGCTCAACGAGGTGGTGTTCGATTTCTACGACCGGCTGAAGTCGATCTCGAAGGGCTACGCCTCCTTCGACTACCACGTGTCGGACTACCGCGAGGGCGACCTCGTGAAGATGTCGCTGCTGGTGAACGCCGAGCCGGTGGACGCCCTGTCGATGCTGGTCCACCGCACCCGCGCCGAATCGCGCGGCCGGGCCATGTGCGAGAAGCTGAAGGACCTGATTCCCCGCCACCTGTTCCAGATCCCGGTCCAGGCGGCGATCGGCGGCAAGATCATCGCCCGCGAGACCATCCGGGCGCTGTCCAAGGACGTGACCGCCAAGTGCTACGGCGGCGACATCTCGCGCAAGCGCAAGCTCCTCGACAAGCAGAAGGAGGGCAAGAAGAAGATGCGCCAGTTCGGCCGCGTGGAGATCCCGCAGGAGGCGTTCATCGCCGCCCTGAAGATGGACGATTGAGACGGCCGCGCCCCATATCTTTGTCCTCGCGAGCGCCAACCCCCGTCATTGCGAGCGGAGCGAAGCCATCCAGGGTTCCGCCAACGCCTCGAGACGTCCCGCTGCCCTGGATTGCTTCGCTCCCCTCGCAATGACGGAGAGGGTGTTCACCCCGGCGGCAGCACGTCGATCTGGATCCCCGCATAATACGCCGCCAAGTTCGCGATATCCGCGTCCGACAGTTCCTTCGCGACGACGTTCATGATCTCGTTCTGGCGCCGGCCCTCGCGGTACTCGGTGAGCTGCTTCACGAGATAGGGCTCGACCTGCCCGGCGAGGTTCGGGGCCTCCGGCAGCTTCGAAAGGCCGTCCATCCCGTGGCAGGTCTGGCAGGCGGTCGCGCGCTTCTTGCCGAGGGCGGCATCGCCGGCCTGCGCGCTCAGCGGCACCAGCGTGGCGGCGAGGATGAGAATCAGGCGGGTCATCGTCACGGGCTGCTTGTCCTGATGGCATTTCGACTCCCAGCCTTCTCCTGCTCACCCCCCCTCATCCTGAGGTGCCCGCCTTGGCGGGCCCCGAAGGAGGGTTCCAGGGATGACAGCGCTGGCTGGAACCCTCCGTCGAGGCCGCGTCGCGGCACCTCGGGATGAGGGGGAGGGATGGATGGCGGGTGGAAGAGGCCCCTCCCGAGAGAGGGGCCCGCTCCCGAGAGACTACTTCTCGTAGGAGATCCGATACACCGCCCCGGCGGAGTCGTCCGAGACGAGCAGCGAGCCGTCGAGCATCACCGCCACGTCCACCGGACGGCCGAGATACTCGCCGTCGCCGGTGAGCCAGCCCTCGGCGAAGGGCTTCACCGACTCCACCTTCCCGTCGGCGCCGAGCTTGGCGAACATCACCCGCGCGCCAACCGGCTGGGTGCGGTTCCACGAGCCGTGCTCGGCGATGAAGATGCCGCCCTTGTACGAGTCGGGGAACGACTTCCCGTTGTAGAAGGTCATGCCGAGATCGGCCGCGTGGGGCGGCAGCTCGGCCTTCGGCGCCACGGCGTCGGCGGGCGGGGTCTCGCTCTTGTACTCCACCGTCCGCACGGCGCCGCCGCCGAACCACGGGAAGCCGAAATTCTGCCCGGCCTTGCTGGCCTGGTTCAGCTCGCCCGGGGGCGTGTCGTCGCCCATGCCATCGACCTGGTTGTCCGTGAACCAGAGGCTCTTGTCGGTGGAGAAGTCCATGCCCACCGAGTTGCGGATGCCGGTGGCGTACACCTCCCGGTTCTTGCCGTCGGCGTCGATGCGGATGATCCCGCCGATGCCCTGCTTCCGGTACAGGTCCATCTTGCCCGCGGGCGGCACGTTGTAGGGCTGGCCGAGCGCGATGTAGGTCTTGCCGTCCGGCCCGACCCGGCAGACCCGGGCGGTGTGGTTGAAGCTCTCCTCGGAGGTGGGGATCAGCTCGCCCTGCTTGACCAGCACGCCGGCGGCGACGTCCGGGTTCTCGTAGAAGAACTCCGCCGCCGGGAAGGCCAGCACCCGGTTCTGCTCCACGACGGTGAGCACCCCGTCGCGGGAGAAGCAGACACCGTTGGGGATCTTGAAGTCGATGCCCGGAGCGAAGACCTTCACCTCGTCGGCGACCCGGTCCTTGTCCCGGTCGGTGACGGTGTAGACCTTCGACTTGCGGGTGCCGACGAACAGCACGCCGGCATTGGGCCCCACCGCCAGGGCGCGGGCATCGGGCACGACGGCGTAGAGGGCGATCTTGAAGCCGTCCGGCAGCTTCACCTTCGCGAGGTTCTTGGCGATCGCGTCGGCCCGGCGGCCGGTCTGCGGAATCTCCGGGGCGGCCTGCGTGTTCGTGCTGTGGAAGCCCTCGAGCTTCTCCAGGTCGTCGGTCTTGGCCTTGGTCTCGGCCGGGGCCGCCCCCTGCGCGAGGGCGGGCATGGCCACGCCCGCCAGGAGCGCGGCGAGAATCAGGGTTCGCATCGGGCAGTCTCTCCCCCAACCGCCCTGTCCACCGGGCGATGATGGGGAAGGATAGATCGCCGTCGATGGGGCACAAGGGAGTGGTGCGACGGAAACCCGCCCGCGTCCCGTCACCAGTTCCATTCTTCGAAGCCCGGCTCCCGGCAGCGGTAGCCGATCGGGCATTGCGGGTTGTCCCGCGTCGGCACGAAGCGCAGCTCGGAGATCTCGGACAGCTGGCACTGGTCGCGGTTGCGTACGAGACGCTCGGGCGGGCCGTTGGCGGCGATGACGATGTCGCCCTCGCGCTCCACCAGGGCCATGGCTTCGGCGCAGGTCATCCGGGCCGTCACGGAGCCCCGGGGCGGGCGCGCCTGGGCGCGGGCCGCCGTCCCGGCCGCGGCGGCGAGGGCGAAGAGGAGGAGGGCGAGGACCAACGGCCTCATCGCAGGTCGAACCGGATCCGAGATACGCACGCCCCGCGAGCTGTCGCGGGTGGCGCCATCCTGCACGGGCCCGCGGCCGGCGACTGTCACCGGAATGCGCCACCGGCCTTCTTTCGCCGTCGGCCCGCCGCATTCCGGGGCATAAATGTTCGGCGAGGGCACGTCGGCCCTAACAATTTGTGAACGCGATCTGCTTGCGGGCACACGCACAGCGTGATTCCCGTAGCTCTTCCGGTCCGGGCCAGGGTGATCGGCCCCTCGGACGGCCCTACGCGCGGCAGCCAGGGACAATCAGCGATGTCGGCTCTCTCGATCCTCGACGTTCAGGCGATTCGCGCGGCCCCCCTGTCCCGGGAGCCCTATCCCTACGCACTAGGGACGAACGTCCTGAACCGGGAGTCGATCGAGGAGATCCGCCGGGACTTCCCGGAAATCGGCAAGCCCGGCTATCTCACCGTCGATGAGGTCTCGCTGCGGGGCCGCTTCAAGGCGCTGATCGACGAACTGGAGAGCGACGAGTTCTCCCGCATCCTCGGCGAGAAGTTCGGCATCGACCTCGTCTCCTGCCCGCGCCTCACCACCATCATGAAGCGCAGCCAGCCGAAATACGGCGCGATCCACACCGACGGGCCGTCGAAGGTGCTGACGCTCCTCGTCTACATGAACGACGCCTGGGACGCCCCGGCCGCCGGCCGCCTGCGGGTGCTCTACGACGGCCGGAACTTCGAGCCCTTCGCCGTCGAGGTGCCGCCGACGATGGGGACGATGTTCGCCTTCCTCCGGGCGGACAATTCCTGGCACGGCCACGAGCCCTTCGAGGGCGAGCGCCGGGTGGTGCAGGTCGCTTGGCTGAAGGACGCCTCGGAGCTGGAGCGCAAGCGCAAGCGCAACCGCACCGCCCAGTTCCTGAAGGGCATCTTCGGTCGCTGACGCGATGGAGGCCGTGATCGATCCGGGGGAATGGCGCGGCGGGCTCCCCGCGACGACCTTCCCCCCGCCGTCTCACGAAGAGGCCGGGCGCAACGCCCTCGTGGCGCTCCCCCCGGCGCCGGCCGAGCCCTCCGACGGGGGGGCGCGGTCCCGCTACGTGATCCCGGCCGTGCTCATCGCCGGCTGGGGCGGCCTGTTCGCCTACTGCGCCGCCTACCTGCGCGAGGACCTTCCGTTCCGCCCGCAACCGGCCTCCGAGACGGCGAGGCGCACCGAGGAGCCGCCCCGGCGGGTGGTGCTGCTGCCGGACCCGCCGGCCGAACCGCCCCGGGCCGTCGCGCCGCCGGCTCCGGCCGAGGCGGACAAGCTCGCCGCCGCCGCGCCGGCGCCCGCGGCGGCCTCTCCGGTGGCTCTGGTGCCACCCAGACGGGTGGCCCCCGCCCCCGCCCCCGTCGACTATGTCGGCATCTGGGGGCCGACCCCCGCGGCCTGCCGCACCCCCTCCCGCCGCCGGGGCTACCTCCCCGCCACCATCACCGCCGACCGGGCGCGGGCGGGCCGGACCACCTGCGCGTTCCACGACGGGCACCACACCGGCAACACGTGGCTGATGGCGGCCGAGTGCACCGACCGCGGGCGCCGCTGGTCGTCTCAGGTCCGCCTCGTCGTCGATGGCGACCGCCTGACCTGGGCCAGCAGCCGGGGCGCGGCCACCTATGTCCGCTGCGGACGCCGGGCGGGCTGACCCGCGTCCGCAGCCGCGCCGTGACATAGGACACCGACAGCCCCTCGACGCTGCGCCGCGCCTGCGCGAGAGGGGGGGAGGCGTCGGCAGGGTCCGGGCCGTCCCATCCGTCGTCCGAGGAGCGCGCAGCATGGCTGATTTCGCGGCCGAACCCGCCGCGGCCCCTCCGCAGGACGGCATCCCGCCCCGGGAGCGGATGCTGGCGATGGCCGGGCTCAGCCTCGCCATGGCGATGGCCGTCCTCGACGGGGCGATCGTCAACGTGGCGCTGCCGGTCCTGGCCAAGGACCTCGGCGTGACGCCCGCGGACGCGATCTTCGTGGTGAACGCCTACCAAGTGGCCGTCACCGCGAGCCTCCTGCCCTTCGCCTCGCTCGGCGACATCTTCGGGTTCCGGCGCGTCTACCTGCCGGGGCTCGCGGTGTTCGTCGTCGCCTCCCTCGCCTGCGCCTTCGCGCCGAGCCTGACGCTGCTGATCGCCGCGCGGATCGTCCAGGGCTTGGGCGCCGCGGCGATCATGAGCGTCAACATCGGCTTCGTGCGCTTCATCTACCCGCACCGGATCATCGGCCAGGGCGTCGCCAACGTCGCCCTGGTGGTGGCGGTGGCCTCCGCGGCGGGGCCCACCGTCGCCGCGGCGATCCTGTCGGTGGCCGATTGGCCATGGCTGTTCCTCGTCAACGTGCCGGTGGGCCTGCTGGCGCTCACCGTGGCCTCGCGGACCCTGCCCGCCACCCCCGAAAGCCGCCGGCCCTTCGACGGGCTGAGCGCCCTCCTCAACGCCCTGACCTTCGGCCTGCTGATCATCGGCATCGACCGCCTCGGCGATCCCGGCGGGGCGGTGACCGGGGGCCTCGAGATCGCGGCCTCCCTCGTGTGCGGCACGGTGTTCGTGCGCCGGCAGGTCCGCCTGCCGGCGCCGCTCCTGCCGGTGGACCTCCTGCGGATCCGCGCCTTCGCCCTGTCCATGGCGACCTCGGTCTGCGCCTTCTCGGCCCAGATGGCCTCCTACGTGGCCCTGCCGTTCTACTTCCAGGACGTGCTCCACCTGTCGAGCACGCAGACCGGCTTCCTGCTCACCCCCTGGCCCATCGCCGTGGCGGTGATGGCGCCGATCTCGGGCCGGCTGGCGGACCGCTACCCGCCGGGGCTCCTCGGCGGGGCCGGCCTCGCCGTGCTGGCGCTCGGCATCGCCTGCGTCGCCGCCCTGCCGGCGGACGCGTCCGTAGCGGACATCGTGTGGCGCCTCACCCTCTGCGGGCTCGGCTTCGGCCTGTTCCAGTCGCCGAACAACCGGGTCATCGTCACCTCGGCCCCCCGGGAGCGGAGCGGCGGTGCCAGCGGCATGCAATCGACGGCGCGGCTCACCGGCCAGTCCCTCGGGGCGGCCCTCGTCGCGGTGCTGTTCGGGCTCACCCACGGCCTCGGCCCATCCCGGGCGGTGACGCTCTCCCTGTCCTGCGCGGTGGCGCTGGCCGCCGTCGGCGCCTGCGCCAGTGTCCTGCGGTGGCAGCGGAGGGTGTAAGGATAGCCCATCGGGGCCGCGCCGGCCGCGGCCCCTCAACCGAAAGAAAGAACTCCCATGGACCTCGATCTCAGCGGACGCAGGGCCCTCGTGACGGGCTCGACCGGCGGCATCGGCTACGCCATCGCCAAGGCCCTCTGCGACCTCGGGGCGGAGGTCGGCATCAACGGGCGTACCGTCGAGCGGGTCGATGCGGCGCTGGCGAAGCTGCGGGGCGAGGCCAGCGCGGGCCGGGCCTTCGCCGCCGTGGGCGACGTGTCCGACGCGGCGGGGGCGGACGCCCTGGTCGCCGCCCACCCCCACCTCGACATCCTCGTCAACAACACCGGCATCTTCGAGCCGAAGCCGTTCTTCGAGATTCCCGATGCCGACTGGCAGCGCTTCTTCGATGTGAACGTGATGAGCGGCGTGCGCCTGTCGCGGGGCTACACGCCCGGTATGGTCGAGCGCGGCTGGGGCCGGGTGATCTTCATCTCGAGCGAATCCGCCCTCAACGTCCCGACCGAGATGGTCCACTACGGCATGACGAAGACCGCCCAGCTCTCGATCGCCCGCGGCCTCGCGCAGACGGTGGCCGGGAGCGGCGTGACCGTGAACAGCGTCCTGCCGGGGCCGACCCTGTCCGAGGGCGTGGAGACGTTTCTCCGGCAGATGAGCGGCAGCGCCACCGGCGACATCGAAGAAGTCGGCCGCCAGTTCGTGGCCGAACACCGCCCGACCTCGCTGATCCGGCGATTGGCCAAGGTCGAGGAGGTCGCCAGCCTCGTCGCCTACCTCTGCAGCCCGGCCGCCAGCGCGACGACGGGCGCTGCCATGAGGGTCGATGGCGGCGTCCTGCAGTATCTTGCCTGATCGGGGCTGAGGCCCCGCCGGACCTGCCGCGACCGGCCCTCGGGCCGGCCCGGCTGTCCGGCGATCAGGACTTGAGGTGGGCGGCGAGGTGCTTGTTCATCTCGAACATCGAGCACTTGTCCTTGCCGAACACCTTCTTCAGCTTGTCGTCGGCGACGATCTCGCGCTTGTTCTCGGGGTTCTGCAGGTTGTGCTTCTTGATGTATTCCCACACCTTGCTCACCACCTCGCCGCGCGGCAGCGGGCTGGTGCCGACGATGGCGCCGAGCTCGGCCGAGGGCTTCAGCGGCTGCTGAAGGGCGTTCGGCTTGGCGGCCGCCGGCTTCGCGGTCGCCTTGGCGGTCTTGGCGGGGGCGGACTCGGAAGCAGCCTTCGTGGTCTTGGCCGCCTTGGGCGCAGCCTTCTCCGTCTTCGTCGCCATCAATATCCTCCGATGCTCGGACATCACCGGGGCGAACCGCGCCCCGTCGCCGCGTCAGCATAGCAGCTTCAACTAAGCGGTGCCGCACCCGTTCCAAGAGGAAATTGGACGCTAACCGCCTCAATCCACAGGGCGCACCCGACTTCGGCCCGTCCCGCACCGATGCGCAAGCAGAATCTTATCGCATGGGGTCGGATATGAAACAGGATCGTAACCGTGATTTGCAAGGACCGGTGACATGTTCGCACCGATCTTCTCCCTCGCGCTCGCCCTCTCGGTCGCGCTGGTCGTCTCCCTGGCGGCCGGGACGCGGTCAGACGGCGGCCCCGGCGCTCCGGCGGCCCGCGGCCTGATCTGACGGGGGCGATTCGCCCCCGTGGGCGGCGCCGGACGACGGAACCGGTGGCGCCCACGCCCGTACTGCCCCTGTCGCCCCCACCCAAGCCGGGGCCGGACGCCCCGCGACGGGGCGCGCGTCAGGAGGGACCATGCCCACCGATCTGCCGACAGAACGGGCCGTCAGGAAGCCGGGTACGATGGAGCTCGACCCGGGGGCGGAGGGCGTCGCCCTCGACGAGACGCCGCGCCTGATCGCGTCGAACAAGGTGGAGGGGACTGCGGTCTACGACCGCTCGGGCCAGCACCTCGGCACGGTCCACAACTTCATGGTGGACAAGGTGTCGGGGCAGGTCGCCTACGCCGTCCTCGCCTTCGGCGGGTTCCTCGGCCTGGGCGAGAACCACCATCCCCTGCCGTGGCGGGCCCTGAGCTACAGCACCGATCTCGGGGGCTACGTGGTCGATATCGATCCCGGCGCCCTGTCGGGGGCGCCGAGCCAGGGGCCGGGCGAGGACGGTTTCGTCGATCCGAACTACAAGAAGAAGCTCGACGAGTATTACGGCAGCCTGTTCGCCGCCGGCTGAGGGCCGGCGTTCAGAACTTGCCGCCGAGGCCGACGCTGCCGCCGGGGGTGAGCGCCGGGGCCATCGAGGACGAGCTGCCGCTGCGGCTGTCGCTGCCCTCCAGCTCGTCGCGGCGGATGCGCCGCTCACCCGCATCGGTGCCGCGGCTGGCGGCGCCCGCGGTCCTCGGCACGTCGAGGTTCCGGGTCGGCTGGGTCTGGAGCGGCCGGCCCTCGTCGTCCACGCTGGCCGTCCGGGCCCCGCGGTTCGGCATGGCGTTGCGCATGGAGGGCGGCAGGCCGACATCGGTCTCGGGCATCACGCCGGACGTTCCGCCCAGGGCCTGGCAGCCGGCGAGGCCACCGGCGGCGAGCGCGACGACGAGAACGAGGGCGGGCACACCTGCCGACGACGGAGTCCTGGACATAGACGGTTCCTCGGGCGGGCCGCCGAGGGGCGGACCGCAGGTTGTTTCTCCGCGTCTACGCTGGGGTTGCGGCGAAAAACAGACGTCTCATGGGGTTGCACGCCGCGGCCCCGCAGGCCGCGCGGGCATGGCGGCGCGGAACTTGCGCCCTGTTGCCCAACGCCCACAGACCTGATCCATAACTTTGCCCAGGTCGGGGGCTACCCCCTCCTGGCCGCGCCGGGTTCGGGCGGCACGGCGCTTCCGCTCGGCCGCCCATCGATTTCACAGAGGACGACGCGTGCGTACTACCAGTCGGATCATTGCGGCCCTGGCGCTCGCCCTGGGGGCGACGGGAGCCGTCGCCCAGACGCCGCCCGGCGCCGAGGGCGGTTCCGGCACCGGTGCGCCTGTGGGCGCATCCCCGCCGCCGCCGGCCGCCGCGCAGACTCCTCCGGCCGCTCCCCCGCCCATCGCTTCCCAGCCCGCCGCCCCCGCGCCGTCCGCGCCCCCGGCGCTGCCCCCGGCCGCCGCCGCCCAGCAGGGCACCCCCGCCACCGTCCTCGACACGTCGGATTACGAGAGCCTCCTCGGCCGCAGCGTCCGCAGCGCGGGCGGGGACGAGCTCGGCCGGGTGATCGACATCATCATCGACAAGGACGGCCACCCCCGCGCGGCGATCATCGATTTCGGCGGCTTCCTCGGGGTGGGGACCCGCAAGATCGCCGTCGACTGGCGGGCCCTGCGCTTCGCCTCGGACGGCAAGGAGCGCCGGCTCTCCGTCGCCCTGACCCGCAACCAGGTCCGCGTCTCGCCGGAATACAAGTCCGGCGAGCCGATCGTCGTGCTCGGCCCGGCGAGCGGCGCCACCCCGCCCGAGGGCGGCGAGCAGGCGGGCGCGGCCCCGGCCCCCGCCGGGCTGGCCGCCGCCCCGGCCCAGGGGCCGACGCCGGTTCCGCCGCCGGCCCCGGCCCCGGCCCCGGCGCCAGCCCCGCCAACTCCGGCGCCAGCCCCAGTCGCCCCGCCGCAGGCCGCCCCCCAGCCCCCGGCGCCCAGCAAGGCTCCGGATAAATGACGGTGGCCCGATTGAAGGCAGGGCCTCACGTTCCGGCGGCTCCGGCCCGCGAACGCGATCCGGTCCGGCAGGAGGCCCGCAAGGAGTTCCTCGCCGGGGGCAAGCCGCGCGTCACCCCGGTGGCGGGCCCGGCGGGGGCATCCCCGGCCGCGCCCGCGCCGGAGGCCGCCCTCGCCCCGGCGGCGGCGGAACCCGTCTCCCTGCGCAGCCGCCGGGGCCTGGATGCCTTCGCCTTCTTCGTGGCCAACCTGCAGACCGGGTTCGGCCCGTTCCTGGCCGTGTACTTCTCCCAGGCGAAGTGGACCCAGTCCGACATCGGCTTCGCCCTGACGGTGGGCAGCCTCGTGGGCCTCCTCGGGCAGGTGCCGGGGGGCGCCTTCGTCGATGCGGCGCGCTCGAAGCGCTTCGCCGCGGGCGTCGCCGTGGTGTCCGTGGCGGTCAGCGCCCTGGCCCTCGCCGTGTGGCCGAGCTTCCCCGTCGTCCTGCTGGCGATGGCCGCGCATTCGGCGGCGAGCTGCGTGCTGACGCCGGCCCTCGCCGCCATCAGCATCGGCCTCGTCGGGCATGCCAGGGCCGGCGAGCGGCTCGGGCGCAATGCGAGTTTCCAGGCCCTGGGCAACGCCATCGCCGCCGCCGGCATGGGCGCCTGCGGCTACTACCTCTCGAACGGGGCGGTGTTCTACCTGACCGCGGCCCTCGGCATCCCGGCCGTGATGGCCCTGTCGCGGATCCGGGCCGACGAGATCGACGCCAACACCCGCGTTCAGTCGGCCCAGCCCGTCGGCGGCGGGCGCGGCGGCCTGTGGGCGCTGCTCGCCAACCGGGGCCTGATGAGCTTCGGCGCGTGCATGCTGCTGTTCTTCCTCGCCAACGCGGCGATGATGCCCCTCGTCGGCAGCGTCCTGACCCTGCGGGCGAGCGAGACGGCGACCGCCCTGGTGGCGGCCTGCATCATGGTTCCGCAGGCGGTGCTCGCCGTCTGCGCACCGGCCGTGGGGCGGGCGACGGAGCGGTTCGGGCGCTACCCGGTCCTGCTGGTCGGCTTCGCGGCCCTGCCGCTCCGGGGCCTGCTCCTCGCCTCCACCACGAACCCCTACGGCCTCGTGGCGATCCAGGTGCTCGACGGCGTGTCGGCCTCGGTGCTGGGGGTGATGGTCCCCCTCGTCGTCTCGGACCTGACCCGCGGCACCGGCCGGTTCAACCTCGCCCTGGGGGCGGTGGGCACGGCCATGGGCATCGGCGCCGCCCTCTCGACCTCGCTGGCCGGGATCATGGCCGACAGGCTCGGGAGCCACAGCGCCTTCCTCGGCCTCGCCTTCGTCGGCTTCGCCGCCTTCATGCTCGTGGCGCTGATCATGCCCGAGACCCGCAGGGGGGCGGCCGAGGCGCGGGCGGAGGGGCACTGAATGGCGCGGCACCGCTTTCGCTTGGGGCGGCCGATCAAGCTATGTTCAGCGTGAGCCGCTAAATGCGCGCTGGCCCGATCACGACACTGCAACGTATGGCAACGCTGCGGCGTTGGCGCTACGGGACGGACTTGCCTTTAATACCGCATGCTCGCACGGCTGCTGCCGGCCGGCCACGCGAGAACGGGATGGTCGCCACGATGGAAGAACTCCACCGATACGCCGAACGGCCCTTCGCCTTCGTCGGACGGTACCTGCGCCGCCGTTGGCTGCCGCATATGGTCATCCTCGTCTCGGTCCTGGGCGCGGTCGGATTCTCGGTCTCGACCGACTACGCCCTGAAGGGCGTGGTCGATGCGCTCACCAAGGGGCCCGGCCCCGACAACACCGTGATCTGGAGCGCCCTCGCGGTCCTCGTCGCCTTCATCGCGACGGACAACATGCTCTGGCGCGTTGCCGCCCTGACGGGGGCCTTCACCTTCGTGGGGGTGACGGGGGACATCCGCCGCGACCTGTTCCGGCACATGACCGGCCATTCGCCGTCCTTCTTCTCCGACCGGCAGCCCGGCACCCTGGCGAGCCGCATCACCGCGACCTCGAACGCGATCTTCACGGTCGAGAACATGTTCGTGTTCAACGTGATGCCGCCGACGGTCGCCGCCTTCGGCTCCATCGCCTACATCGCCACCGTCAGCATGACGATGGCCGGCATCCTCGCCGGCATCTTCGCGGCCGTCGTCGTGCTGATGTTCAAGATGGCCTCGGCCGGCAAGCCGCTGCACCACGACTTCGCGGCCAAGGCCGCCAGCGTCGATGGCGAGATGGTCGACCTCGTGGGCAACATGTCCCTGGTGCGGGCCTTCTCGGCGGTGAAGCGCGAGGGCGTGCGCTTCGAGGGGACCATCGGCACCGAGATGCGGGCGCGGCGCTCGTCGCTGCTGTACCTCGAGAAGCTGCGCATCGTTCACGCGATCCTCACCGTCCTGGCGATCCTCGGCCTGCTCTACTGGTCGATCCGGCTCTGGGAGGCGGGACAGGCGACGAACGGGCAGGTGGTCCTCGTCTGCACCCTGGGCATCCGCATCCTGGCGGCCACCCGCGACCTCGCCGTGGCCCTGGTGGACGCCACCCAGCACACGGCCCGCCTCTCCGAGGCCCTCCAGACCCTGCTGCAGCCGCACGACCTCGTGGACCACCCGGAGGCGAAGGCGCTCGCCGGGCAGGGCGCGAAGATCGAGTTCGAGCACGTCGCCTTCCACTACCCGGACGGGCGCAGCGTCTTCACCGATTTCGACCTGACCATCGAGCCCGGCCAGCGCGTCGGCCTCGTGGGCAAGTCGGGCGGGGGCAAGTCGACCCTGTTCTCGCTGATCCAGCGCTTCTACGATGCGCAGGGGGGCGCGATCCGCATCAACAGCCAGGATATCGGCCGCATCACCCTCGAATCCCTGCGCGAGGCGATCACCGTCGTCCCGCAGGACGTGTCGATGTTCCACCGCACCCTGCGGGAGAACATCCGCTACGGCCGGCCGGAGGCCACCGACGACGAGGTCTGGCAGGCGGCCGAGGCGGCCCATTGCACCGACTTCATCAAGGCCCTGCCCGAAGGGTTCGACACGATCGTCGGCGACCGGGGCGTGAAGCTCTCCGGCGGCCAGCGCCAGCGCATCGCCATCGCACGGGCGATCCTGAAGAACTCGCCGATCCTCCTCCTCGACGAGGCGACCTCGGCCCTGGACGCGGAATCGGAGCAGGCGATCCGCCATGCCCTGGCGAACCTGATGAAGGGCCGCACGGTCATCGCCATCGCCCACCGGCTCTCGACGCTCCAGGACTTCGACCGGATCGTCGTGCTGGAGGGCGGCCGGATCGCGCAGGACGGCCCGCCGGACAAGCTCACCCATCTCGACGGCTTCTTCCGCGAACTGATGAAGAAGGAAACCATGGGCGCCTCGCTGGCCGCGGCCTGAGGGCGAGGCCCGGTCCTTGCGTGGGCATGGCGGCCCTGCCCACGGAACGGTTCCCAGGGGGCTCGCCCTCTGGTGGGGTGTCGGGGCCCAACCCCGATCGTGGCGGGGCACCGCCCCGCCCCCGCGAGAGGTCCCCGACCTCTCGAAACCGTGACAGGCCATGCCCGACCTCGACACCGTCGTCCGTGAGATCTCGGAGGAGATGGCCGCGCGCCCGGACCGCGGCACCGTCGCCGACTACATCCCCGAACTAGCCCATGTGGACCCGAACCGCTTCGGCCTGGCGGTGGTGGAAGCGGACGGGCGGGTGAGCGCGGGCGGAGACAGCGAGACGCTGTTCTCGATCCAGAGCATCTCGAAGGTCTTCACCCTCACCCTGGCCCTCGGGATGATCGGCGACCGCCTGTGGCGGCGGGTCGGGCGCGAGCCCTCGGGCAACCCGTTCAACTCGATCGTGCAGCTGGAGCGCGAGCGCGGGGTGCCGCGCAACCCGTTCATCAATGCCGGCGCCATCGCCGTCACCGACGTGATCCTCTCCGGCCACGAGCCCCGGGAGGCGCTGGGCGAGATCCTGCGCTTCATGCAGTTCCTGGCACAGGACCAGACCGTCACCATCGACGAGAAGGTCGCGGCCTCGGAGCGGCGCACCGGCTTCCGGAACAGCGCGCTCGCCTACTACATGAAGTCCTTCGGGGTGATCGAGAACCCGGTGGACTTCACCCTCGGCGTGTACTTCCACCACTGTGCCATCGCGATGAACTGCCGCCAGCTCGCCATGGCGGGGCAGTTCCTGGCCCATAACGGCATCAACCCGGCCACCGGCTTCAACGTGGTCTCCCCGGAGCGGGCGCGCCGTATCAACGCGATCATGCTGACCTGCGGCCATTACGACGGGTCGGGCGAGTTCGCCTACCGGGTCGGCCTGCCGGGCAAGAGCGGCGTCGGCGGCGGCATCTTCGCCGTGGCCCCCGGCAAGGCCTCGATCGCGGTGTGGTCCCCGGGCCTCGACGCCGCCGGCAACTCCCACCTCGGCCGCGTGGCCCTGGAACGTCTGACCCAGCGCATGGGGTGGTCGGTGTTCGGGGTGTGAGGGCGCTTGCCCGGTCCCCTGTAATCCCCCGCCGTCATTGCGAGGCGAAGCCGAAGCAATCCAGGGCGCGCCCTGCCCGGATGAGGCGGTGCCGGCTGGACTGCTTCGCTGCGCTCGCAATGACGGCAGTGAGCGTGCGCCTTGCGCAGCCGCCCGTTCCGGGGCAAGCGGCCCGGCCAGCTTGAGGACGAGCCCCATGACGACCCGCGCGGCCCCGCTTCCGCAGGCGGCCGGACACCCGACCGCCTCCGACCCGGCGATGATCGTCGCCCGGCTCGACCGCCTGCCGGCGACGCGGACGGTGTGGCGCATCGTGGCGCTGCTCGGCCTCGGCTTCTTCTTCGAGCTCTACGACCTGCTGTTCACCGGCTACGTGGCGCCGGGCCTCGTGAAGGCCGGCATCCTCACGCCGACCACCCCCGGCCTGTTCGGCGCGACCGGCGTGGCGGGCTTCGTGGCCGCGCTGTTCACCGGGCTGTTCATCGGCACCATGGCCTGCGGCTGGCTCGCCGACCGATTCGGGCGGCGGGCGATCTTCACGTGGTCGCTCCTCTCCTACACGGCGGCCAACGTCGTGATGGCCTTCCAGACCGAGGCGTTCGGGCTGAACCTGTGGCGGCTCATCGCCGGGATCGGGCTCGGGCTGGAGATGGTGACCATCGGCAGCTACCTCTCCGAGCTGGTGCCGAAGGCCATCCGGGGCCGCGCCTTCGCCCTGTGCCAGGGCATCGGCTTCTGCGCGGTGCCGGTGGTGGCCTTCCTGTCCTACCTGCTGATTCCGCTCTCGCCCTTCGGCCTCGACGGCTGGCGCTGGGTGGCGCTCATCGGCGCCTCGGCGGCTTTGCTGGTGTGGTGGATGCGCGCCGGCCTGCCCGAGAGCCCGCGCTGGCTGGTGCAGCGCGGGCGGGTCGCCGAGGCGGAGGCGGTGATGGCCCGGCTGGAGGCGAAGGTCGCGGCGGAGTACGGCCGCCCCCTGCCGCCCCCCGGCCCGCCGCAGCCCGCCCGGCCGCAGGGCGCCTTCCGCGACATGTGGGTGCCCCCCTACCGCCGCCGCACGCTGATGATGGCGGGGTTCAACGTGTTCCAGACCGTGGGCTTCTACGGCTTCGCCAACTGGGTGCCGACCCTGCTGATCGCGCAAGGCATCACCGTCACGTCGAGCCTCGCCTACACGGCGCTGATCGCGCTCGCCGCCCCGGTGGGGCCGCTGATCGGGCTCGCCATCGCCGACCGGTTCGAGCGCAAGCACGTCATCGTGGCCGCCGCCCTCGTCTACATCGCCTGCGGCCTCGCCTTCGCGCAGGTGCGGGACGTCGCCGCCATCGTGGCCCTCGGCATCGGCCTGACGCTCGCCTCGAACGTCATGTCCTACAGCTTCCACGCCTATCAGGCGGAGCTGTTCCCCACCGGCATCCGGGCGCGGGCGGTGGGCTTCGTCTATTCCTGGAGCCGCTTCTCGGCGATCTTCACCGGCTTCATCATCGCCTTCGTCCTGCGGGAGGCGGGCACGCCCGGGGTGTTCCTGTTCATCTCCGCGGCGATGCTCATCGCCGGCGGCCTCGTCGCCCTCCTCGGGCCGCGCACCCGGGACGTGGCGCTGGAGGAGATCGCCAGCTGAGAGTCGTGCTATGCTTCCGCCGACAAATCGGGCGGACGAGATGGGCGCGAGGGCGGCACCGGACGGGCGGATGACGACGGAGGAGTTCCTGGCCTGGGCCGAAGGGCGACCGGGCCGCTACGAACTGATCGACGGCCGGGTCATCGCGATGTCGCCGGAGCGGGTGCGGCACGCCGAAGTGAAGTTCGCCGTGTGCCGAGCCCTTCGCGACGCCATCCGCGGCGCCGGTCTCCCCTGCCGCGCCATGCCCGACGGCATGACCGTCCGCATCGACGACCACACCGCCTTCGAGCCGGATGCCCTCGTCTATTGCGGCGGGCGGGCGGACCCGGACGCCGTCGAGATCACGAACCCGGTCATCGTGGTCGAGGTCGTCTCGCCGGGCACCCGCTCCGTGGACCAGGGGGCGAAGCTGCGCGGCTATTTCCGCGTGCCGAGCATCGCCCACTACCTGATCCTGTACCCGGACAACCGCCTCGTCGTGCACCACGCCCGGGGCACGGACGACGCCGTCGCCACGCGGATGATCAGCGAGGGGACGCTCCCCCTCGATCCGCCCGGCCTGACGATTTCCGTCGCCGACCTCTTCGCCCAAGACTGACGGGCCCGCCTTGATCCGGCCGGCGACCGGTGCCACAGCGGCCGGAATCGCTTCGCAGACGGATCACCGCATGACGGCCTCCCTCGATCTCCTCGTCCTCGGCAATGCCATCGTCGACGTCATCGCGCGCACCGACGACGCCTTCCTGGAGAAGGAGGGCATCGCGCGCGGGGCGATGACGCTGATCGACGAGGCGCGGGCGGAGTCGCTGTTCCAGGTCATGGGCCCGGCGACGATCGTCTCCGGCGGCTCGGGGGCCAACACCGCCGTGGGCGCGGCGATGCTCGGGGCGAAGACCGGCTTCGTCGGCCGGGTGCGCGACGACGAGCTCGGCCACCTGTTCCGCCACGACCTCAAGGCGACCGGCGTCGGCTTCGACGTGCCCGCCGCCGCCGACGGCCCGGCCACCGCCCGCTGCTTCGTGCTGGTGACGCCGGATGGCGAGCGGACCATGAGCACCTATCTCGGCGCCTGCCAGGGCCTGGGGCCGGACGACGTCCACAAGGACACGGTCGCCTCCGCCCGGGTCGTCTACCTCGAAGGCTACCTCTGGGATCCGCCTGCCGCCAAGGAGGCCTTCCGCAAGGCCGTGGAGATCGCCCACCGGGCCGGCAACGCCGTGGCATTGACCCTGTCGGACGCCTTCTGCGTCGGCCGCTACCGCGACGAGTTCCTGGGCCTCATCCGCGACGGCAGCATCGACATCCTGTTCGCCAACCTCGGCGAGCTGAAGAGCCTCTACCAGACCGAGGATGAGGAGGCCGCCGTGGCGGCGCTCCGCGACGAGCGCAACGGGCGCGGCATGCACCTGCTCGGCCTCGTCACCCGCTCGGAGAAGGGCGCCCTCGTCGTCCATGGCGGCCATGTCCGCGAGGTGGCGGCGAGCCCGGTGGAGCACGTCCTCGACACCACCGGGGCGGGCGACCTCTTCGCCGCCGGCTTCCTGGCCGGCCACGCCCGCGGCCTCGACCACCTCGCCAGCGCCCGCCTCGGCACTCTGGCGGCGGCGGAGGTCATCCAGCACATCGGCGCCCGGCCGCAGACGGATCTGGTGATGCTGGCGCGGGAGCGGGGGCTGCTTTGAGGCCCTGACCCTCCCCCCTCTGCGGGGGAGGGTGCCCTGCGACAGCAGGGCGGGAGAGGGGCCGCGCGACGGTTCGGGACGACGCGGCCGGCGCGGCTCTTCCGGAGAGGTCGCTCCCCTCTCCCGACCCCCTGACGGGGGCCACCCTCCCCTGCAGGGGGGGGAGGGCCACGCGGCAGGCTCACATCCGCAGCAACACCTTCCCCACGGCCTCCCGCCGGACGAGCACGCCGAACGCCTCGGGGAACTCCTCCAGCGGGTAGACGCCGTGGACCTTGGCGGTGAGCTTGCCCTCCGCCACCCATGCGAGCAGCTGCGCCTGGTCCGCCCGGTGGGCGGCCGAATCGCGCTCGGTGAAGGCGCCCCAGTGGACGCCCTGGACGTCGAGTTCCTTCAGCAGGATCAGGTTGAGGGGCAGGCGTGGGATCTCGCCGGCCGCGAATCCGATCACGAGGTAGCGCCCCCGCCACGCGAGCGCCCGCAGGGCCGGCTCGGCGAAGGCATCGCCCACCGCGTCGTAGACCACATCGACCCCCGCGCCCCCGGTGATCCGGCGCAGGTCGTCCTTCAGCGTCTCGGGGGCGTAGACCAGCCCCTCGGCGGCGCCGTGGGCGCGGGCGGCGGCGACCTTCTCCTCCGACGAGGCGCAGGCGATGACCTTCGCCCCCATCAGCGCCCCGAGCTCCACCGCCGCGAGACCGACCCCACCGGACGCCCCGAGCACCGCGAGCCACTCGCCGCTCTTCAGCCTCGCCCGGTTGGCGAGGGCGTGGAGGGTGGTGCCGTAGGTGATGGTGAGGCCGGCCGCCTGCTCGTCCGGCACCCCGTCCGGGACGGGGGTGAGCCTCTCGGCTGCGATGGCGATCCGCTCCGCGCAGCAGCCGTAGCCGGCATGGATCACCACACGCTGGCCCACCGTGAGCCCGGTGACACCCTCGCCCAGGGCCTCGACGATTCCCACGCCCTCGCCCCCCGGCGAGAAGGGCAGGGGCGGCTTCACCTGATACCGCCCGGCGACGATCAGCGTGTCGAAGAAGTTCAGCGCGGCCAGGGTGATGCGGACCAGCGCCTGCCCGGGCCCGGCCTCCGGCGCGGGCCGCTCGGCGATGGCCAGCGCCTTCGGTCCGTCGAGGGTCTGGCAGAGGAGGGCCCGCATCGTTTCGCTCCCGTGTCGCTACAATCGACGGATGTGGCGCTTCCCTAGATTGCTTCGCCCCGCTCGCAAAGACGGGGAGGGTGGCAGCTTTCCGTGTGGACGCCCCACCTCCGTCATTGCTTCGCTGCGCTCGCAATGACGGCTAGGATGCAAGGGGTACCGCATTTCTGTGAATTATCCGCCATCCGTCTTTGCGAGCGAAGCGAAGCAATCCAGGGATCCGCGACCTGAGTCGCAATCCTCCCGAGGGCCGCCGTGCGCGCGCCGACCGTCTACATCATGGCCAGCCGACGCAACGGCACGCTCTATGTCGGCGTGACATCGAACCTCGCCCGGCGGGTCTACGAGCACCGCGAAGCCCTGCTGCCGGGTTTTACGCGGCAATACGGCTGCAAGGCGCTCGTCTGGTACGAGTCTCACGCCGCGATGATCGAGGCCATCGAGCGTGAGAAGCAGATCAAGGCCGGGTCGCGGAAGCGCAAGCTTGCGCTCATCGAGGCAATGAACCCGGATTGGACCGACCTGTACCCCGGGCTTGCGTAACCTCCGGCGATGGCGCTGCGCCCTGGATTGCTTCGCTGCGCTCGCAATGACGAATTTGAGGGGGAAACGTCATTGCGAATGGAGTGAAGCAATCCAGGGACGCGGGCCGCTTCCGAACGTGGCGCCGCCCTGAATGCGCCGCGCTCGCAAAGACGGGGAGGGTGGCCCCTCAATGCGCCTCCTGCCAATTCCCCGCGGCCTTGGCCTCCACGACGAGGGGGACACGGAGCGTCAGGGCGGGGGCGGGGGCCTTCTCCATGATGGAGGCGATGATCGGGATCGCCGCGTCCACCTCCGCCTCGTCCGCTTCGAAGACCAGTTCGTCGTGGACCTGCAGCAGCATCGTCACGCCGAGCCGCTTGGCGGCCAGCGCCTCCTCCATCCGGACCATCGCCCGGCGGATGATGTCGGCGGCCGAGCCCTGGATCGGGGCGTTGATCGCCTGCCGCTCGACGCTCGCCCGCTCGGAGGGGTTGTTGGAGCGGATCTGCGGGTAGTGGCACACCCGGCCGAACAGGGTGGTGACGTAGCCCTTGTCCCGGCAGATCCTCTTGGTCGTGTCGATGTAGTCGCGGATGCCCGGGAACTGCTCGAAATACTGCTTGATGAAGGCCGAGGCCTCCTCCCGGCCGATGCCCAGGCGGTCGGCCAGCCCGAAGGCCGAGATGCCGTAGATGATGCCGAAATTGATCGTCTTGGCCCGGCGGCGCAGGTCGGGCGTCATGTCCTTCAGCGCCACGCCGAACATCGCCGACGCGGTGGCCGCGTGGATGTCGATGCCGTCCTCGAAGGCTTTGCGCAGTTCGGGGATGTCGGCCATGTGGGCGAGCAGCCGCAATTCGATCTGCGAATAGTCGGCTGAGATCAGCACCTTGCCGGGGGCGGCCACGAAGGCCCGGCGGATGCGCCGGCCCTCCTCGGTGCGCACGGGGATGTTCTGCAGGTTCGGCTCGGAGGAGGAGAGCCGCCCCGTCGTCGTCGCCGCCAGCGAGAACGAGGTGTGGACGCGCTGCGTCTCCCGGTCCGCATGGGTCTGGAGCGAGTCGGTGTAGGTCGATTTCAGCTTGGCGAGCTGGCGCCATTCGAGGATCTTCTTGGGCAGCCCGTGCCCGGCCTGGGCCAGTTCCTCCAGCAGTGTCGCGGGGGTGGCCCACTGGCCGGACGGCGTCTTCTTGGCGCCGGGCAGGCCCATCTTGCCGAACAGGATGTCGCCGATCTGCTTGGGCGAGCCCACGGAGAAGCGCTCGCCGGCATCCTCCTGGATCTCCTCCTCCAGCCGCACCAGGATCTGCGAGAAGTCCCCGGAGAGACGGCTCAGCATGTCCCGGTCGACGCGGATGCCCGCCATCTCCATCCGGGCGATGATCGGCAGGAGCGGGCGCTCCAGGGTCTCGTAGACGGCGACCCGGCGCTCGGCCACGAGGCGCGGCTTCATCATCCGCCACAGGCGCAAGGTCACGTCCGCGTCCTCGGCGGCGTAGGCGGTGGCCTTGTCGAGGGCGACCCGGTCGAACGTCACCTTGGCGCGGCCGGTGCCGGCCACGTCCGAGAAGGTGATCGGCTGGTGGCCGAGGTGGCGGCGGGCCAGCTCGTCCATGCCGTGCCCGCCCTTGCCGGCATCGAGCACGTAGGAGATCAGCATCGTGTCGTCGAAGGGCGCCACCGCGATGCCGTGGCGGGAGAACACCACCCAGTCGTATTTCAGGTTCTGGCCGACCTTGAGCACGCCGGGGTTTTCGAGGAGCGGCTTCAGCCGCGCGAGGGCCGCATCGAGGGGGATCTGGTCGGCGATCGGCTCGACCAGATCGGTGGAGGCGGCGCCCTGGCCGAACAGGTCGCCGGCATCGGCCTCGGCGGTCACCGACCGCACATGGGCGAGGGGGATGTAGCAGGCCCGCCCCGGCGCCACCGCGAGCGACACGCCGACGAGCCCCGCCCGGTACGAATCGAGGGAATCCGTCTCCGTGTCGACGGCGATCACCCCGGCCTCCTCGGCCTCGGCGATCCAGGCGTCGAGGTGTTCGAGGGTCAGCACGGTCTCGTAGGCCGCCGTGTCGAACGGCTTCACCGATTCGGCCGCCCGCGCCGCGACGAGGCTCCCCGGCGTCGGCTCGGCGGGGCCGCGGGGCGTGGGCGCCGCATCCGGCAGGCCGAGGTCGGCGAAGGGATCGACCTCGCCGCCCCCGGGCGGGGCGTCGCCCGGCGGACGCTCGGGGCCCGCGGCGGCGGTCTCGGGGTCCGGCGGCACGCTGTCGCCGAAGAACGGCGGGGGATCGCCGGCCTTGGCCCCGGCGCCCGGCAGCAGGGACGGATCGGGCCGCACCTTTTCGGGATCGACATGGAGCATCTGGGCGATGCGCCGGGTCAGGGTGTTGAACTCCATCGCCTTCAGGAAGCCGACGAGCTTCTCGGGGTCGGGGTGCGGCACGCCGAGGTCGTCGAGGGCCACGGGGACGGGCACGTCCTCGATCAGCGCCACGAGCTTGCGCGAGAGCTTCGCCTGCTCGACGTTGGCGAGCAGGGTCTCCCGGCGCTTGGGCTGCTTGATCTCCCCGGCCCGCTCCAGCAGCGCGTCGAGGGAGCCGAACTCCTTGATGAGGGCGGCGGCGGTCTTGAGGCCGATGCCGGGGACGCCGGGCACGTTGTCCGAGGTGTCGCCGATCAGCGCCAGCGCATCGCCGATCTGGTTCGGGCGCAAGCCCTCCCACTTGGCGATGATGGCATCGACATCGAGGTTGCGCTCGGGCCGGTAGCCCGGCTTGCCCTTGGCGCCCGATTCGAAATCGTAGAACCGCACCAGCGGCCCGACGAGCTGCATCAGGTCCTTGTCGGAGGAGACGATGATGACCCCTGCACCCCGGGCCTCGGCCTGCCTCGCATAGGTGGCGATGAGGTCGTCCGCCTCGTAGCGCTCGAGCTCCACGGCGTGCAGGCCGAAGGCCCGCACCGCATCGCGCATCAGCGGCATCTGGCGCTTGAGGTCGTCGGGGGCGTCCGGGCGGTGGCCCTTGTAGTCCGGGAACATCTCCTTGCGGAACGAGCCCTCCGACTTGTCGAAGACGATGCCGAGATGCGTCGGCATCGTGCCGGCGGCGCCGTCCTGCAGGAACTGCGCGATCTTGGTGCAGAACAGCCGCACCGCCCCGGTCGGCAGCCCGTCCGAGGGGCGCGAGTTGTACTTCTGGTCCTGGTTGATCGATTGGAAATAGGCCCGGAAGATGAACGACGAGCCGTCGACCAGGATCACCTGATCGCCGGGGCCGACCTGCTTCGGAGCGGGGGCGGCCTCGGCGGCGGTCTCGGAGGACTTGGCTGTCATGGGCGATGGCGTCTCGCGAGAACTCGTCAACGCGCCGGCGGATGCCTGAGTTCGGACTCGGCCGCGGCGACGAGGAGGGGTCGCTCGTCGTGGAGGCTCCGCCAGACGTTGTCCAGTGAAACGCGGTCATAGTGGCGCCGGTAGAACTCGCCGGCATCGGCGATGGGGCGCCAGGGGATGTGACGATGACGGGTTCGGGTCTCGTCATCGACCCGGCGACTCGCCTCCGAGTGATCCCCGGGCAGCGCGTCTCGCCGCCACTCAGAAGGCATGGATCGCATCCCGTTCGGCCGTCGGCCGAACAGGAGGCTTCAGCATGTCCCGGTTCGCGATATCGATCATGAGAGCGAGGTCGCTATCGGGTTCTGCTTGGTCGCGGGCCACTGAGCCGAAAAGGGACGAGCGGTTCACTCCCGGCGACGAAGCTCGGCTTGATTTGCGCGCCGGATGGCGAGGGCGGCGCTCGCAATGACGGGGAGGTGGCGCAGGTCGCACCGACGCGTACGGCCCTGCTCCACCCCACCCTCGTGTCCCTCCCCACGAGGGGGAGGGAAGCCATCCTCAGCAGCGGTTGCCGCCGGTGGTCTGGCCGTACTGCTTCACCGGGCGCGTCTGCTGGTTGGCGTTGCCCTCGGCGGCCGAGCTCGGGGCGCAGTAGCCGGGATGCGACTCGTAGAAGGGCGTGTCGTGGACGCCGATCGCGCCCGTGGTCACGACCTCGTCGCGGGGGGCGTAGGGAGAGGCCGTCGCGGCGGTCATCGGGGCCGCAAGGCCGATGACGAGGGCGGCGACGGTGGCGGCAATACGGGTCTTCATCTCTAAAAACATCTCCTCGTGCAGCGCGGTCCGGTTGTTCCGTCCGCTTCGTCTGTCATGAAAAAGATATAGGGAGTGAAGGTGCGGAGCGGCGTGTCTCCACGCACGCGCCACTAGGGATTAAAACGCGCGGCTCATGCGGAGAGCTCGGCGCCGAGCGTGGCGATGCGTTTCAGGTCGGCGACGAAAGCCGCGTAGGCCTCCTCCTTCGCCTCGTCCGGCAGGCGCAGCAGGTAGGAGGGGTGGACGGTGATGAAGCCCTGGAAGCGGGTCTCGTGCCGGTCGAACCGGAACGGGCCGCGGGCGCGGGTGATCGGGATCGCCTTGCCGGTGAGCGCCAGCACCGCCGTCGCGCCGAGCGCCACGACGAGCTTGGGCGCCACGAATTCCAGCTCCCGGTCGAGCCACCAGCGGTAGTGGCTGACCTCCCCGGCGGTGGGCTTCTCGTGGATGCGGCGCTTGCCGCGCAGGGTGAATTTGAAATGCTTGACCGCGTTGGTGAGGTAGCTCCCCCCGCGGTCGATGCCCGCCTCCTCCATCGCCCGCGAGAGCAGCTGCCCCGCCGGCCCGACGAAGGGGCGGCCCTTCAGGTCCTCCTGATCGCCCGGCTGCTCGCCGACGAAGGCGACGCTGGCGCCGGGCGGCCCTTCGCCGAGCACGGCCTGGGTCGCGCCCGGCACCAGGGGCTCTGTGCGGCGGATGATGGCGTTGAGCTCGTCGAGGTTCTTCGGGTCCTGGTCGGCCATCGCGGCGACGGCTCGGGCGGGTTCGCGGCGTGCGGGCACGGTGGGCTCCCTCTCGATCATCTGCGCCGTCCGTTCCGCCGCGCCCCTCAGGAGCGCGGGGATGGAGGCGGTCTCGGGCATGTTGCGCCAGTACTTCTTCGGCATCTCCGCCCGCATCGCCTTCGGGTTGACGCGGGCGGGGTTGAACGTCGTCTCGTAGTAGGTCTGCCAGCCGGCCTCGAAGCCGTCGCCCTCGGGCACGTCGCCCCGGGAGCCGGGCGGGCCGTAGGTCAAGGCGTCGCCGTCCCAGACGGCCCGGCCCTCGGGGGTCAGGATCGTCCAGCGCATCCCGGCGAAGCGCCGCACGAAGAACGGCGCGGCGGCCTCCAGGATGTGGTGATCCGGCTCGAACCACGCGACGTAGCGCTCGTCGCCGTCATCCGTGGTCCGGCGGAAGCGGAGGAAGGCGTGCATCTTGTGCAAGTCCCGGCCGATCGCCTTGGCCATCAGGTTCAGGCGATGCACCAGCGGGTCGCTCGCCACCTCCATCAGGTGCCGCTCGCCGTGGAGCGCCCGCCAGATCAGGGCGTAGAGCAGGCCGTAGCGTTCGGGGTCCCGGTGGGGGACCACCTGGGGGATCAGGGCGGCCACCGCCCGCGGGAGGGAGAGGGGCCGGTCGGCCTGGGGCGCGGCCTCGCTGCCGAACAGGCTCGGCGCGGATTCCAGGCTCCACGTCACCGCCTCCGGCGGCACGCCCTCGGCCGCAAGCCGCCGGGCGGCATCGCGAAAGCCGGTGAGATCGGCGCCTGGGCGCAGGAGGATGGTGCGAGGCGCGCGCATCCTCCCATCGTTCATGCCCATGCCCTCATCCTGAGGTGCGGCGCCAGCCGCCTCGAAGGAGGGCTCCAGGGCAGGCTCCTCAGGATGAGGTCGTGAGGGGGTCGATGGTGACTGCCCGGTCAGACCCTCAGGATGAGAGCGTGATCGAGACGGGTGATCCGCCATCAGAACAGGCTCAGCTGCTGCGCCGGCTCCACGAGCTTGGCCCGCAGGTCCGCCCGGTCGGTGAGGCCCACCGGGCGGTGGTCGGCGGCGATAAGGAACGGGCGGGCCCGCTTGAGGCTGGAGGTCAGCCGGGCCACGTCGTCCAGGCGGAGCGTCGTGTGCTTCCGCGCCTTGACGATCCGGTCCACCGCCCGCGCCCCGAGGCCGGGGACGCGCAGGAGCATCTCCCGGTCGGCGGTGTTCACGTCCACGGGGAACCGCTCCCGGTACTTCAGCGCCCAGGCGAGCTTCGGGTCGATGTCGAGGGCGAGCATCCCGCCCTCCGAGGCCGAGGCGACCTCCTCCGCCGTGAACGCGTAGTACCGGAGCAGCCAGTCGGCCTGGTACAACCGGTGCTCCCGGGCGAGCGGCGGGGCCTTCAGCGGCAGGATCTGCGAACCGTCGGGGATCGGGCTGAACGCCGAGTAATAGACGCGCTTCAGGCCGACGCTGCCGTAGAGCGTCTCGCTCTTGGCGATCAGGGCGGCATCGGTGGTGTCGTCCGCCCCGACGATCACCTGCGTCGAATGCCCGGCCGGGGCGAAGCGGCGCTTCTCGGCCTTGGCCTGGATGATCCGCTCGCCGATCTGCGCCATGGCGCCCTGGATCGCGGCGCCGTCCTTCTCGGGGGCGAGGCGGCCGAGGCTCGCCTCCGTGGGCAATTCGACGTTGATCGACAGGCGGTCGGCATAGAGCCCCGCCTCCTCGATCAGCCAGGGGCTCGCCTCGGGGATGGATTTCAGGTGGATGTAGCCCGCGAAGCCGTGGTCCCGGCGCAGGGACTTCGCCACGCGGGTCATCAGCTCCATCGTGTGGTCGGGGGAGCGGATGATCCCGGAGGAGAGGAACAGCCCCTCGATATAGTTGCGCTTGTAGAAGTTGAGGGTGAGGCTCACCACCTCCTCGACGGTGAACTTCGCCCGCCGCACGTTGGAGGAGCGTCGGTTGACGCAATAGGCGCAATCGAACAGGCACCAGTTGGTCAGCAGGATCTTCAGCAGCGAGACGCAGCGCCCGTCCGGCGTGTAGGCGTGGCAGATCCCCGCCCCGGTGGTGGAGCCGATCCCATCCTTGCCGGCGGCGCGCTTGGGCGCCCCGGACGAGGCGCAGGACGCATCGTATTTGGCGGCATCGGCGAGGATGCGCAGTTTCTTGGCAAGAACCTCGTCCATGGAACGGAAGATGAACACAAAACGGCGCCAAACAAGGGCGGCCGTGCGGCACTCCCGGTCCTGATTGACGCACCCCGCGGGAGCCTTCCCCCGCCACTGCCGTCCCACCCCACCCCCGCGCCGTCATCGGGGGCGGAGCGACGCCATCCGGCATCGCCACGGTCTGAGGCGTGCCGCCGCCCCGGGGTGCTTCGCTGCGCTCGCAATTACGGGGGGGAGGGTGGCCGCGACGGCGACGGCCACCGTCACGGGGCTTCGTCGGCCTCCACGATTTGCCGGGCGAGGCCGTAGGAAAAACCCTGGCGGGCGAGGCTGCCGAGGTCGCGCTCGCGGGTCTCGGCGCGCTTGTCCGGTGGCCGGTAGGGGCCGAGGCGGCGGCGCTTGGCGTAGGCCCAGGCGGCCTTCGCCTCGCCGTCCTCCCCCGTCTGCGCCTCCCGCTCGGCCTCCATCGCCGCCTCGACCACCTCCCGCGGCACGCCCTTGGCGGCGAGCTTGGCGGAGGCGGCCCGGCGGGAGGTGCCCCGGCGGCGCAGGGCGGCGAGGCGTCCCTCGGCGAAGCGGGCATCGTCCACCAGGCCGGCCGACACCGCGCGGGCGACCGTCGCCTCGACCATGTCGGCGAAGGCGGAGGCCTCCTCGCCCCTCGCCCTGGCCCGCTTCTCGACCCGGCGGGCGAGGGTGCGGCGGAGCATGTCCGTGGAGGCGCTGTAGCGCTGGAGGTAGTCCAGCGCCGCCCGCTCCAGCCACGCGGCGCTCACCGGGCGGGGGGGCTTGGGCCGGTCGTCCCCTCCCGGAGGTGCGTCTGGCCCGGAGGATGCAACGCTGGGACGCTTCACGTGTTCTTCACGATCTGGACAGGTTTGCGTTCCATGAACGAGCCATGGAGCGCGCGCAACGTGACAGGACGGGCCATGCCCTCGACCCTGATTCCGTGCCGGGGCCGCTGCAGCGAAGGCTGCGGACGGCAGCGTCCGTCCTGATGCGGCGCGAGTGGCTCCTCGTCCTGGTGGCCCTGGGGCTCACCGCGCTGGCGGGGGCGGTCGTCTACCTGTCCCGTCCGAACGTCCTCACGGTGGCGGTGGGCCCGCAGGACGGTCCGGAGGCCTCCCTGATCGATGCCTACGCCGCCGCCCTCGACCGGAGCCGGGAGGACGTGCGGCTCAAGATCGTCCGCTATGACGACGTGCGCGACAGCGGCCTCGCCCTCCAGCGGAACAAGGCGGACCTCGCCGTGGTCCGCCCGGACGTGTTCCTCCCGGAGAACGGCCTGACGCTGGCGATCCTGCACGACGAGGCGCTGGTCGTCGTGCGGCCGGACCACAGCGAGATCGAGGAGTTCCCCGACCTCGCCCGCAAGCGCCTCGGCATCGTCGTGCGCCACGGGGCGGACCTGCCCTTCCTCACCAACGTCCTGTCCTTCTACGACCTCCTGCCCGACACCCCCGCCGTCGAGGAGGGCGCGGAACCCGCCCCCGGCCACGTGACGGTGGTGCCCCTCAAGATCGCGGAGATCACCCAGGCCCTGGCCGACAAGCGGGTCGACGCCGTGGCGGTGATCGCGAGCCCCGCCTCGAAGATGGCGGGCAACGTGGTGCGCGCCGTGGAGGCGGGCTCGCCCGAGCGGAAGATCGGCTTCGTCTCGATCCCCGACGGCGACGCGATCCTCCAGCGGTTCCCGGAGCTGCAATCGGTCACCATCCCCGCCGGGACCTTCGGCGGCCGGCCCAAGCGCCCGGACGAGGAGATCCGCACCGTCGGCGCCTCCTACCGGCTGATGGCCCGGGGCACGGTGAGCCGCGTCGCCGTCGCCTCGGCCACGCAGCACCTGTTCGAGTGGCGCTCCCGCCTCGCCGCGGCGGCGCCCATCGCCAAGCTGATGAAGGCGCCGGACTTCGACACCACCGTCGCGGCGACCTCCGCCCGGCTCCCGAACCACCCCGGCGCGGTGGACTATTTCGAGCGCGAGCAGCAGACCTTCCTCGACCGCTACGAAGACTACATCTACCTCGTGGCGTTCTTCGGCGGCACCATCGGCTCGGGCTTCGCATGGCTCGGCCAGCGGCTGGCCCGCAAGCGCCGGGAGCGGGTCGACATCGTCCTCGACCGGCTGCTCGACATCCTGCGCGAGATCCGCGCGGCCACCACCGCCACCGAGCTGGACGCCATCGTCCTGGAGATCGACGACCTCATCGCCGACGTGGTGACCCACACCCGCGAGCGGACCATCGACCTGCGCACGGTGAGCGCGCTGATCCTGGCGGTGGATGGGGTCCACGAGGCGGTGGGCGACGCCCGGCGCCGGATCGGCCTGCCCTCGCCCGACCAGACCGAGCGCCGCCGCTCGACGCAACTCATGGCCCTCCACCTGCCCGCCGCCGAGTAGCCCCCCGGCGTCCCGGGGCATGACCCGCTCCGTCTTTGCGAGCGCAGTGAAGCAATCCAAAGAGGCGCCCCGTCCTGAGATGTCCCGCTGCCCTGGGTCGCTTCGCTGCGCTCGCGATGACGGAGAGGGGGCATCGCGGACGGGGGGCATCGCGGACCGGGGGGCATGACCCGCTCCGTCTTCGCGAGCGGAGCGAAGCAATCCAGGGAGGCGCCCCGTCCTGAGGCGTCCCGCTGCCCTGGTGCGCCGCGCCTGCGGGGCCCGGCCCTGGCACCGAACGCCCGCCGCCGCGTTTGGCCTGCGGACGGAAGCAGGACGGCAATCCCATGGGCTCGATCACCGCGTTCCTGCTGCGCCGGGAGGTTCTGCTCGTGGGGAGCGCCCTGCTGCTCTGCCTCGGCGGCGCGGCGGTGTGGTACCTGCTGCGGCCCACCACCCTCACCATCGCGGTGGCGCCCAAGGACGGCACCGAGCCGGGGCTGATCAAGGCCTATTCCGACGCCATCGCGGCCAGCGGCGAGGGCATCCGCCTCAAGATCCTGCCCTTCGATGACGTGCGGGAGAGCGCGGCGGCCCTGCAGGACGGCCGCGCCGACCTCGCCGTGGTGCGGCCGGACGTGCTGCTGCCGACCAACGGCCTGACCCTGGCGATCCTGCGCGACCAGGCGATGATCGTCGCCTCCCCCGAGCCCTCCGGCATCAAGACCTTCGCCAAGCTCGGCGGCAAGCGCCTCGGGATCGGCGCCCAGAAGGATGCCGATTACTGGCTCCTCAAGAACCTCCTGTCCTACCACGGCCTCACCCTGGAGACGGCCCCCGCCGCCGGCCCCGTGGCGGCCGGCGCGGTGCAGCTCGTCCCCGTGGACGAGGGCGCGGTCGCCGGGGCCTTCAAGGACAAGCGCATCGACGCCTTCCTCAGCATCATCGCCCCGTCGGCGCCCAAGGCCCTCGCCCTCGTCGCGGCGGTGCGCTCGGTGGCGCGGGACGGGAAGGTGGAGTTCGTGGCGGTGGAGGACGACGACGCCATCATCGAGCGGTTCCCGAAGCTCCAGGCGGTGACCATCCCGGGGGGGCTGTTCGCCGGCCGCCCGAAGCTCCCGGCGGACGACGTGAAGACCGTGGGCGCGTCCTACCGTCTCATGGCCCGGTCCACCCTCAACCGGGTGGTCGCGGCGGACTTCACCCAGCAGCTGTTCGAGAAGCGCACGGCGGCGGCCCAGCAGACGGATGCCGCCGAATACGTCCTGGCGCCGGCCTACGACACCACGGTGGCGGCCACCAGCGCCCGCATCCCGATCCACCCCGGCGCCATCGACTACTACGAACGCGAGCAGCACGGCTTCGTGGAGCGGTACGGGGACACGCTCTACCTCCTCGGCGCCCTGGCCGGCGGCCTCGTCTCGATGCTGGCCTGGGTCCGCCAGCGGCTCACCAGCCTGCGCCGCGAGCGGATCGACGACGTGATGGACCGGCTCCTGGAAATCACCGGACAGGCCCGTTCCCTCACCGATCCGGCGGCGATCGAGGCGCTGACGATCGAGGTCGATGGGCTGGCGACGGATGTCGTCCGCTTCGCCCGCGAGCGCGAGCCGGACAGCCGCACGATGTCGGCGGTCTCCATCGCCATCGACACGGCCCGGGCGACGATCCACGATTGCCGCCTCGCCGCGGGCGGCCTGGAGCGGCCCCCGCGCAGCACGCACCTGCGGACGGCGGGGATGGCGGAGGGGTAAGGCCTTGGGGCGCCTTGCTCTCCCTCCCCCCGCGGAAGGGGGGAGGGCGGCGTGCGCCTAGCGCCCCGCCTGCGGGTTGAACGCCGGGTCGATCAGCCCGTCCACCGCGCCGGCCACGTTCACGTCCGCCGCGATCACGCCCGCCTGCTGCAGGGCGAGGCCCGCCGCGCGGATCGCCTCGGCCTGGACCGGGCCGACCGCCGGCTGGGAGAGGTCGGTGCGCTCCAGCTGCCGGGCCACCACCGGCTCCGGTAGCTTGGTCGCGGCCACGAGGGCGTCTCGCAGGACCGTGGGGTCCTTCAGCGCCTCGGCCCGCACCCGCTCGTAGGCGGCGATCACCGCCCGGACGAGGTCGGGATTGTCCTTGGCGAAGGCCTCGCGCACGTCGAGCACGCCCCAGGTGTTGGCGGCGGCGTCCCGGTAGAACAGCACGTCGCCGTTCTCGATCTCGGCGGCGGCCATCATCGGGTCGAGGCCCGCCCAGGCGTCCACGTCGCCCCGGTCGAGGGCGGTGCGCCCGTCCGGGTGCTGGAGCAGCACCAGCTTGGCATCCTTCTCCGTCAGCCCGGCGCCCTGGAGTGCGCGGATCAGGAAGATGTGCGGGTCCGTGCCCCGGGTCACCGCCACGCGCTTGCCCTTCAGGTCCGCCGGCTTGGCGATGCCGGTGTCCTTGCGGGTGACGAGGGCGGTCCATTCCGGCCGCGAGAAGGCGTAGATCGCCTTGATCGGGTTGCCGTTGATCCGCGCCACCAGGGCGGCGGCCCCGGCGGTGGAACCGAGGTCGATGGCGCCGGCGTTCAGGAATTCCAGCGCCTTGTTCGATCCCAGGGACTGGACCCAGCGCACCTTGATCCCCCGCGGCTTGAGCGCCTCCTCCAGGTACCCGCGCTCCTTCAGGAGCAGGCTCAGGGGGTTGTAGGTCGCCCAGTCGAGGCGCAGCTCCGTCGGCTCGGCCGCGGCTGCCGGGCCCGCCGCGACCATGGGGAGGGGCAGGGCAAGGGCCAAAGCGAGGGCGGTGGCCCCCAGGAAGGTGCGGCGGGCCAGCGGCATCGAATCGTCTCCTCGGCGTTCGTCACCGCCGAGATTAGGGCGGTCGTTCGTTATGTCAAACGAATCGTCCGTCTCAAAGGACAATTGTGCGCGACGGGGCTGCGGCACGCAGGCATGACTGGCAACGTAGGCATATCATGCTAACGGGGGGCATGCTCGACCCAGTCGCAGAGCTCGACCAGATCCTCGCCGGCCTCGACCGGGATATCCGCGAGCCGACACGGCTGCGCGCGGCCCTCGTGCCTGAACTGAAGCGGGTGCTCGAAGCCGGGCACCGCGAGGCGGAGGCGCAACTGCTGCGCGACCGCAAGGGCATGCATTGCGCCCAGAGCCTGTCGCGCCTGACGGATGCGGTGGTCCGCGCGATCTACGATGCCGTGGTCTGGCGCCTCTACCCGAACGACAATCCGACCACCGGCGAGCAACTGGCGGTGGTCGCCACCGGCGGCTACGGCCGCGGGACGATGGCCCCGGGCTCGGACATCGACCTCCTGTTCCTGCTTCCCTACAAGCAGACCGCGTGGTCCGAGAGCGTCGTGGAGGCAATGCTCTACGTCCTGTGGGACCTGAAGCTGAAGGTCGGCCACGCCACCCGGTCCGTGGAGGAATGCCTGCGCGAGGGCCGCGCGGACATGACGATCCGCACGGCGCTGCTGGAGGCGCGCTTCCTGTTCGGCTCGCGGGTGCTCTACGAGGAGCTGGTCACCCGCTTCGACGCGGAGGTGATCGTCGGCTCGGCCGCCGAGTTCGTGGAAGCGAAGCTGCGCGAGCGGGACGGGCGCGTCTCCAAGGCGGGCATGTCGCGCTACCTCGTGGAGCCCAACGTCAAGGACGGCAAGGGCGGCCTTCGCGACCTCAACACGCTGTTCTGGATCGCCAAGTACACCTACCGGGTGCGCGACCAGAGCGAGCTGATCGGCGCCGGCCTGTTCACGGCGGAGGAATACGCCCTGTTCGAGCGGTGCGACGAGTTCCTGTGGCGGGTGCGCTGCCACATGCACTTCGTCACCAAGCGCGCCGAGGAGCGGCTGTCCTTCGGGCTGCAGCCGCGGATCGCCGAGCGCCTCGGCTACGAGGCCAGGGGCGGCCTGTCGGGCGTCGAGCGGTTCATGAAGGCCTATTTCCGCATCGCCAAGGATGTCGGAGACCTGACCGCCATCGTCAGCGCCGAGATGGAGGCGCGGCACGCCAAGCGCACCCCGGTGCTCGACCGCTGGATCGGCAAGTTCCGGGACCGGTTCCGGGCCACCTCGGTGGAGGCCGAGGATTTCTGGATCGACCACGGCCGGGTGAACCTGCGGGCCGAGGACGCGTTCGAGCGCGACCCCGTCAACCTCATGCGCCTGTTCTGGCTGGCGGACCGCCACAACGTGCCGATCCATCCGGACGCCAAACGGCTCGCCTCCCGCTCCCTGCGCCTCGTCACCCCGTCCCTGCGCGGCGACGGGGAGGCCAACCGCCTGTTCCTGGAGATCCTGACCTCGCGCAACGCGCCGGAGGAGGCCCTGCGCGAGATGAACGAGGCGGGCGTGCTCGGCCGGTTCATCCCGGATTTCGGCCGCGTCGTCGCGATGATGCAGTTCAACATGTACCACCACTTCACGGTGGACGAGCACCTGCTGCGCACGGTGGGCGTGCTGTCCTCCATCGAGAGCGGGCGGGTGGAGGAGACCTATCCCCTCGTCACGCGGCTGATCCACACCATCCACAACCGCCTCGCGCTCTACGTCGCGATCCTGCTGCACGACATCGCCAAGGGGCGGCCCGAGGACCATTCGGTGGCCGGCGCGCAGATCGCGCAGAAGCTGTGCCCGCGCTTCGGCCTGAGCCCCGCCGAGACCGAGATCGTGGCATGGCTGGTGGAGCACCACCTGCTCATGTCGATGACGGCCCAGAGCCGCGACCTGTCGGACCACAAGACGATCGAGCGCTTCGCCGCCACCGTCCAGACGCTGGAGCGGCTGAAGCTGCTCACCATCCTCACCGTGGCCGACATCACGGCCGTGGGGCCGGGGGTGTGGACCGCCTGGAAGGGGACGCTGCTGCGCACCCTCTACGACGAGACCGAGGTCTACCTCTCCGGCGGCCATTCCGAGATCGCCCGCACCGACCGGGTGCGGCTGATCCAGATGAGCCTGCGCGAGCAGCTTCCCGAATGGGGATCCGACACGTTCGACGCCTATGCCGCCCGGCACAAGCAGGCCTACTGGCTGAAGGTGAACAGCGCCAGCCAGATCAAGAACGCCCTCCTGCTCAAGCGCTCCGCCGAGGAGGGCCGCACCGGCGCCACCGAGGTCGGGCTCGATCCGGTGCGCGGGGTGACGGAGATCACCGTCTACTCGCCGGACCATCCCCGCCTGCTCGCCATCGTCACCGGGGCCTGCGCGGCGGCCGGGGCGAACATCGTCGATGCGCAGATCTTCACCACCACCGACGGCTTCGCGCTCGACACCTTCGTCCTCTCGCGGGCCTTCGACCGCGACGAGGACGAATTGCGCCGCACCAAGCGCATCACCGACGTGATCGACCGGGCGCTGAAGGGCGAGATCCGCATCGCCGAGCTGGTGGCCGACAAGCACCCGCCGATCAGCGCCCAGGCCAGGACCTTCCTCGTCGCCCCGGACGTGACCATCGACAACGCCCTGTCGAGCCGGGAGACCGTCATCGAGGTCACGGGCCTCGACCGGCCGGGCCTGCTGTTCGACCTGACGAGTGCGCTGGGCGCCCTCTCGCTCAACATCACCTCCGCCCATGTGGCGACCTTCGGCGAGCGGGCGGTGGACGTGTTCTACGTCACCGACCTCACGGGCACCCGCGTCACCCAGCCCGACCGGCAGGTCTCGATCCGCAAGGCGGTGCTGGAGGTGTTCGCGGGCGACGTGGCGATGCTGAAGGCCGAGGGGCTGGAGGCGCTGGTCGCCGCCCCGCCGCCGCGGGAGGCGTGAGGGCGGCGCCGGGGCCAGCGGCCGGGGGACGGGACACGCTCGGCCGGCCGGGCGCGTCGTGGATCCGTCCCCTGCCCGTCGACGCGGAGGGCGGGGCGGCCCGACCGGTCCGCCCCCCGGCATCGCCGTCCGCGGGCCCGGAACGTGCTAAAGCGGGGCAGCTCGGGTTGATTTCGCGGGGGCGGAGCCTGATATCACGCCCAGTTTACCCCCGGACCGCCACTCTTTTGAAGATGCGATGACGAACGACGCGAAGCCACAGGACGTCCACTCCCGGCCCGAGGACGAGGCCGCGCCGGCCCCTGCCGACGCCTCCGTCGATCCCGTGGCCGAGGCCCTGGCCCTGCTCACCGCCGAGCGGGACGAGCTGAAGGACCGGACGCTGCGCACCCTGGCCGAGATGGAGAACCTCCGTCGGCGCACGGAGCGCGAGGTCGCCGACGCGCGGACCTACGCCGTCACCAACTTTGCCCGCGACGTGCTGAACGTTGCCGACAACCTCCGGCGGGCGCTGGAAAGCGTCCCGCAGGAGCAGCGGGCCGCGGCGGAAGGCTCCCTCAAGAGCCTGATCGACGGCATCGAGCTGACCGAGCGGGACCTCGCCAAGAACCTCGAGCGCCACGGCGTGAAGCCGGTGGAGCCGCAGGGCCAGAAGTTCGACCCGAACCGCCATCAGGCGATGTTCGAGGTGCCGAACCCCGACGTGCCCGCCGGCACTGTCGTGCAGGTCGTGCAGACTGGCTACGTCATCGGCGACCGGGTGCTGCGCCCGGCGCTCGTCGGCGTCGCCAAGGGGGGGCCGAAGGCCGCCCCGAACCCCGCCGACGCCAGCTGACCGCGCAGGCGAGTATGGGGCCGCCCCATACTCGCGCTCACCTGATCGGGCGATGCGAGGCCGCGTCCTCGTCGCAGGGGATGGCGCTCGCGAAATCCGCGATGAACTGCGCCGTCTGCCGGGTCCGGTCGGGGGTCCGCGGGTCGCGGGCGACGCGGCCCGCCTCGGCGTGCAGGCGCGCGTTGCACGTGCAGGCGGGCAGCGTCGCCGGGTCGGACGGCCAGCAGGCGTCGTGGTGGGCGCAGGCGAGGTCCAGGGCGTCGATCGGCCGGTGGGCGGGGCCACGGTTGCCCGGCCCGCAATAATTCCCATAGATCAACAGGCCCGGCCCGCGTGGGGTCTCCGGCAAGGTCCGGGCGTGGGCGCCCGTGCCCCCCGCCAGGAGCAGCCCTCCCGCGACGAGCGAACGGCGGAGCAGCCCGCCGGGGGCGCGTCGGGCGGGGGCGGGTCGGCTGGGGGCGGATCCGCAAGGGGGATGGGTTCGAACGTTCGGCACGGGGAGGTCCTCCGGTTTCGCCCACTCGTGATGCGAGCTAGGCTCCCCCGAATCGCCGGCAATGACCTGGGGCCGGCTAACCGACTATTCCGCAATCGTCGTCGGTCCGCGTTGTCTCACGAGAGCCGGTTTCACGCACCTCGCCCGCCTGTCCCCGGCGCGCGAGCAGTGGAGAGGCGGGCGCGCAGCGATGTCGCGATCCGCCATCCGGCGAGACGTCATGCGGGGCTCCGGCCGTCCGGCCGAAGTCCCGCCCGTTTGCCTGGGGCGAAGGATCAGAACCGGTAGTTCACCCCCGCCCGGACGAGCGCGAAGCCGGCATCGGACTTCCCGGGGCCGTAATAGGCCGGAACTGCCGCATCGTAGTAGGTCGCGCCGCTGAAGCCGCGGCCGAGATGCAGGTAGAGCGCCTCGACCTTGGCCGAGAGCTTCTCGGTGAAGGCGTATTCCACGCCGCCGCCGGCCGCGTAGCCCGTCCGGGTCGTGCCCGGCTGGGTGTAGGGGTAGGCCGAGGCGGCCGAGGGCAGGGAGCCGCCGCCATAGGCGAAGCCGCCCGTCCCGTAGACCAGCACCCGGTCGAACGCGTAGCCGACCCGGCCGCGCACCGTCCCGAAATAGTCGAGGCTCGGGCGGACGCCGTAATACGGCGTGCCGCCGAGATAGGCCGCATCCGCCTTGGCCAGGGCCGCGCCCTGGATGTCGGTTTCGACGCCGACCACGAAGCCGGAGCCCGGCGTGAACTGGTAATTGTATCCGACCTGCCCGCCCCCGGCGAAGCCGCCGGAACGCCCGCCCCCCGTCACGGTGCCGTAGGTCGGGTCGGTCAGGCCGCCGCCGCCCGTGGGGAAGGCGTAGCCGGCATTCACGCCCGCGTAGAAGCCCGTCCAGGTGAAGACCGGCAGGGCAGGGGGCGGCGGGGGAGGGGGAGCCCTGCGGGGTAGGTCGGCCGCCTGCGCGGCGACGGCGAGGGACGCTGCCGCGACTCCGGAGAGCGCGGCCTTGAGGATGGATCGCATGAGGGGGCCTTGGTGGGCGCGCGGGCCGTGGCGGGGCCGCTGCCTCAGAGCGCGAGGAGCAGCAGGCCGGTGACGGCGACCGCCAGGATGAGGCAGAGCGCGAGGTCGAGGACCGGGGCGCCGCCGCAGGGTTCGTGGTTCGTCCGCCGGAGGGAGGCGGGCCGGGGCGCCGCCTCCGGGTGGCGTTCCTCCGGCCGGTCCATCGGGGATCGCGCGGCGAGGGAGGTCATACCCGGGGATCCCGGCCGAGGCCGTTCCGAGACGCCATCCCGACCCGACGGGCCGGGATGGCGTCCGGTCGAGCCGCTGCGCCTTCTGAGGGGGAAGTCGGGGCAGCGGCCTGCGTCACCCCCGGAGCACCGCCGCGATGGACCAGATCCGCGACGGTGAGCCCGAGGGCGGGCAGCGAGAACGCGGCGAGGAGCCAGGCGAGGCGCCCGAGCCGCGGAAGGGGGTCGTCCCGGCGGCACCGGGCGGTGCCGAAGGGGGAGAGGACGATCGGAGGAGCGGCCGTCGCGACGAGGATACGCTTCGTGTCGGCCATCGTCGGAAACCTGCTCCTCGGGTTCGTGGGAAATTTGACCACACGCAAAAGGTACGTGTGCAAAAATCCCACGTCAATCGGAAAAGCCACGCTTCCGGTGCGTAGTCGCACCTTGTGGGATTGTCTCCCACGGCGTTCGGACGCTAAGGACGGTGTCATGTCCGACAGCCAGGATACGCCGCGGGAGGGGGGAGGATTGCACGCGCCGCTAGCGCGGTTGCTGCGTCCCCTGGTGCGCCTCCTGGTGGCGCGGGGGATCACCTTTCCCGCGCTCACCGACCTGCTGCGGGAACTCTACGTGAACGTCGCCGAGTACGACTTCGTGCTGCCCGGCAAGGAGCAGACGGACAGCCGGGTGTCGCTGCTGACGGGGATCCACCGCAAGGAGGTCCGGCGCCTCCGGGGTGCCGGGGCGCCGGTGAGCGCCGTGCCGGCGACGGTGTCGCGCACCTCCCGGATCGTGGCGCGCTGGCTCGCCGACCCGGCCTTCACCGATGGCAAGGGCCAGCCGCTGCCCCTGCCGCGCACCGCCGAGCCGGGGCGGCCGTCCTTCGAGAGTCTGGTCGGCGGCGTCACGCGGGACCTGCGCCCGCGGGCCGTCCTCGACGAGTGGCTCGACCGGGGGCTCGCCTTCGCCGACGCGCAGGACCGGATCGTCCTGGCGGAGGCCGCCTACCTGCCCCGGGCGGACGGCGACGCGGAGGCGCAGCTCTACTATTTCGGCCGCAACCTGCACGACCACCTCGCCGCCGCCGCCGCGAACATCCTCGGCCCCGGCCCCCGGTTCCTGGAGCGCGCGGTGCATTACGACGGCCTGTCGGAGGATCTGGCCGTCCGGCTGGAGGCCCGGGCGCGGGATCTCGCCATGGAGGCGCTGGCCCAGGCCAACCGCGAGGCCCACGCCGCCTGCCGCGACGATGCCGGCGGCCCGCACCGCTGGAATTTCGGCCTCTACGTCTACCGGGAAGCGGAGGGCCGGGCCGTGGGGGCCGCAGAGCGCCCGGACGCGGGCTGAGGAGCCGCCCCGTTGGCCCGTCCCCCGCATCGCCGCCTCGTCCTGCACCTCCTGGCCGGCGCAGCCGGGCTGCTGCCCTCCCGCGCCCGCCCGCAGGAGGCCCCCCGCGACCAGGGCATCGGCGGCACGGGCGCGCGGCCGGACCCGGCCCCGGCCGAGCCGCCCGCCGGGCCTCCGCTGGGCGGGGGGGACCGGGGCATCGGCGGCACGGGGGTCATCGGCACCATCCGCCGGTTCGGCTCGATCGTCGTCAACGACCTGCGCATCGCCTACCCGAACGACGTCGCGGTGCGGATCGACGGCGAGCCCGCGACCGCCGCCGCCCTGAAGATCGGGCAGGTGGTGCATGTGGTGGCCCGCCCCGGCGAGGGTGGCCTGTCGACCGCGCGCATCGACGTGGCGAGCGAGGTGGTCGGTCCGGTGGAGTTCGCCGGGCCGGGGCGCCTCGTCGTCCTCGGGCAGCGGGTCGCCACGGCGGGCCTCGCGGGCGCTTGGGCACCCGGCGCCCGGGTGGCGGTGAGCGGCCTGCGCCGGCCCGACGGGGTGATCGTCGCGAGCCTCATCGAGCCCCGCGAGGGCGGCCTCGACCGGGTCGCCGGCCCCGTCCGCCGGGAGGCGGGCGGCCTCGCCATCGGCGGCCTGCGCCTCCAGGGGGCCGACGCCCTCGCCCCGGGCAAGCGCGCCCTCGTCACCGGCACGGCCGCAGCGGGCACCCTGCGGGTGACGAACGCCGCGCTCACCGGCACCCCGTTCCCGCCCGGGCTGCAGCGCGTGTCCATCGAGGCGTATATCGGCCGGGCGGGGTCGGGCCTCGCCCTCGGCTCGGGCCTCGCGGTGACCGGGCGGCCCGGTGCCGCCGTGCCGCGCCAGGGCAGCGTGCGGGCCGTGCTCACCGCCAGCGTCGCCCCGGATGGCGGCCTGACCGTGGAGCGGCTGCGGGCCGGTGGCCGGATCGCGCCGCAGCCTCCGGAGCCGCAGGCGCCGCGCTTCGAGCGCGAGCGCGACCGGATCGACATGCGCGTCCTGCCGGAGGACGGTCCCGCCCGCTTCGGCCCGGAGACCGGCGGGCGGATCGGCGGCTTCGAGCCCCGCGGCCCGGCGATCGACACCCGCCCCGGCTCCGGCGACCTGCCGGGCGCCGGCCCCGGCCGCGGCGAGATGTTCGGCCGTCCGGGGGGCGCACCCGGCGGGATGCCCGGTGGCCCCGGCGGTCCAGGCGGCCCCGGTGGTCCAGGCGGTCCTGGCGGTCCAGGGGGCGGCTTCGGCGGTCCCGGTGGCCCCCGCCGCTGACGGGCGATCCCGCCGCGGGCCTCACGGAGCTTCGCCCACCCCGTCCTTGCGAGCGGAGCGAAGCCATCGAGGGAAGCGCCACGCCTGGAAAGGCCCCGCCACCCTGGGTCGCGTCGCTCGGCTCGCGATGACGGCGGGGGGGGCAGGCGGCGGACCCGTCTTTGCGAGCGCAGCGAAGCCATCCAGGGAAGCGCCACGTCTGGAAAGGCCCCGCCGCCCTGGGTCGCTTCGCTTCGCTCGCGATGACGGCGAGGGGGGACAGGCTGCGGACCCGTCCTTGCGAGCGCAGCGAAGCAATCCAGGGAAGCGCCACGCCTGGAAAGGCCCCGCCGCCCTGGGTCGCGTCGCTTCGCTCGCGATGACGGCGAGGGGGGCGGGCCGCGGACCCGTCTTTGCGAGCGCAGCGAAGCAATCCAGGGAAGCGCCACGTCTGGAAAGGCCCCGCCGCCCTGGGTCGCTTCGCTTCGCTCGCGATGACGGCGAGGGGGGACAGGCCGCGCATTCGTCTTTGCGCGCGCAGCGAAGCCATCCCGGAAAGCGCCACGCCTGGAAAGGCCCCGCCCCCTGGATCACGTCACGCGCGATGGGGACGGGGCCTCCGGAACGCCCTCGCGGGTGAGCAGGGCGCGCTTGCGGGCGACGCCCCAGCGGTAGCCGGAGAGGGCGCCGTCCGTGCGCACCACCCGGTGGCAGGGAATCGCCACCGCGAGGGCGTTGGCGCCGCAGGCCAGGGCCACCGCCCGCGAGGAGCCCGGCGCGCCGATGGCCTTGGCCACCTCGGCATAGGAGGCGGTGGTGCCGGCCGGGATCGCCCGCAGGGCCTCCCAGACCCGCTGCTGGAAGGCGGTGCCGCCGATGTCGAGGGGCAGGTCGTGCCCCCGGCCGGGCGCTTCCACCAGCCCGATGGCGCGGGCCATCCACGCCTCGAAGCCCGGGTCGCCGCCGGTCAGGTCGGCCGCGGGGAAACGGTCCTGAAGGTCCCGCACCAGGGCGTCGGGCTCGTCGCCGAGCAGGATCGCGCAGACGCCCCGCTCCGTCGCCGCCACGAGGATCGCCCCGAGGCTGCAGGCCCCGACGCCGAAGCGGATCCGCGTCCCGGCTCCGCCCCGGCGGTAACGGGCGGGGGCCATGCCGAGCCGCGGCCCCGCCTCGGCGTAGAACCGGCTCGCGGCGCCGTAGCCGGCCTCGTAGAGCGCCCCCGTCACCGTGGCGGCGGCGGGCAGGGCCGCCGCCACGCGCTCCGCCCGGCGGGCGCGGGCATAGGCGGCGGGCGTCACCCCCGTGACGTCCCGAAAGACCCGGTGGAAATAAAAGGCGCTCATGCCCGCCGACCGGGCGAGCTCGGCCAGGGGCGGGGGCGCGGCGGCCTCGCCGATCAGCCGGCAGGCCCGGGCGACGGCATCCCGGCGGGCTTCGGCGGGGGAGGGGCCGTCGGGGCGGCAGCGCAGGCAGGGGCGGAAACCCGCCCGCCGGGCCTCCGCGCCGGTCGGATGGAAGCTCACGTTCTGCCGGCGGGGCAGGCGGGCGGCGCAACTCGGCCGGCAATACACCCCCGTGGTGCGCACCGCGTAGACGAAGCGTCCGTCCGCGCCCGAATCACGGGCGAGGAGGGCCGCCCAGCAGGCCTCCGTTTCGTCGGAGTGGGCCGGGAGGGGGGACTGCATGGGTCGGACTCCTCGGGACGCCGTGGGCGCCCCGTCCCGCGATCCTGCCCCGCCCCGGCCGGGCCGGCATCCCGCATCTTGCTCCGCAATTCCGGCCCGCCACCGCCATTCCGGCGTGGGACGCGGCGCCCCCGAGGAGGGCGGCTTACGCCTCCAGCTTGGCGATCAGCGCCGGCGACAGGGCGAAGTTGACGTAGACGTTCTGCACGTCGTCCTGGTCCTCGATCACCTCCACGAGGCGGATCAGCTTCTCGCCGGTCTCGTCGTCCACGTCGATCGTGTTCTGGGCCTTCCAGATCAGGCCCGTGCGGGTCGGGTCGCCGAACTTGGCCTCCAGCGCCTTGGCGACCTCGCCGTAGGAATCCTGCGCGCAGATCACCTCGTGGCCCTCCTCGCCGGAGGACACGTCGTCGGCGCCGGCCTCGATGGCGGCCTCCAGCATCGTGTCCGCGTCGGCCACGCCCGGCGCATAGGCGATCACCCCCACCCGGTCGAACATGAAGGCGACCGCGCCGGTCTCGGCGAGGCTCCCGCCGGACTTGGTGAAGGCCGAGCGCACGTCGGAGGCGGTGCGGTTGCGGTTGTCGGTCTGCGCCTCGACGATCAGCGCGGCGCCGCCGGGGCCGTAGCCCTCGTAGCGGATGTCCTCGTAGTTCTCGCCGTCGGCGCCGGACGCCTTCTTGATGGCGCGCTCGATGTTGTCCTTCGGCATGTTCTCGGCGCGGGCGGCGAGCACGGCGGCGCGCAGGCGCGGGTTCATCGCCGGGTCCGGCGTGCCGAGCTTGGCCGCCACCGTGATCTCGCGGGCGAGCTTGCCGAAGATCTTGGAGCGGACCGCATCGACGCGGCCCTTGCGGTGCATGATGTTCTTGAACTGGGAATGACCGGCCATGTGCCTTCGGACTTGCGAGTAGCGCGGTGCCGGGGAGCCTCGGCCCCCGGACGCCGCTGACGGAACTGCGGTTTTTATAGGCCGCCGGGCTCGGGCGAGGCAACGCGCACGTTCCTGCGGCGCCGACGGGAAAGAACGCCCCCCGACGGACGTTGAGGGCGCAGCGTCACTGCCTGGAGATGAGATGTCCGCCCTGAAGTCGAGACGGCCGACCGTCGTGGTCGCCGGTGCCAGCGCGGGCGTCGGCCGCGCGATCGCGCAAGAATTCGCCCGGCATGGCTGGATTGTCGGCCTCGTGGCGCGCGGCGAGGTCGGGCTGGCGGGGACGATCCGCGACGTCGAGCGCCTGGGCGGGCGCCCCATCGCCTTCGCCGCCGACGTGGCGGACCCCGCCGCCCTGCAGGAGGTGGCCGATTCTGTCGCCAAGACCTGCGGCGGCATCGACGTCTGGATCAACAACGCGATGGTGACGGTCTACGCCCCCGTCCAGGAGACGAGCCCGGAGGAGTTCCAGCGGGTGACGGACGTGACCTATCTCGGGCAGGTCCACGGCACGCTGGCGGCTCTGCGGCACATGGTGCCAGCCGACCGGGGCACCATCGTCCACATCGGCTCGGCGCTGGCCTACCGCTCGATTCCCCTGCAGGCGGCCTATTGCGCGGCCAAGGCGGCGGTGCGCGGCTTCGTGGATTCCCTGCGCTCGGAGCTGCTGCACGACGGCAGCAAGGTCCGGCTGACGATGGTGCAGCTCCCGGCCGTCAACACGCCCCAGTTCGATTGGGCGCGCTCGCGCCTGCCCCGCACGCTGGAGCCGGTGCCGCCGATCTACCAGCCGGAGGCCATCGCCCGCCACGTCTACCGGGCCGCCCACGCGGCGCCCCGGGAGCTGTGGATCGGCGGACCGGCCTGGAAGGCGATCCTCGGCAACATGCTCGTCCCGGGCTGGATCGACGGCTACCTCGCCCGCACCGGCTACCATGGGGAGATGACCAGCGTGAAGGCGTCGAAGAACCGCCCCGACAACCTCTACGAGCCCGTCGACACCGATCCCGGCGCCCATGGCCGATTCGATTCCCGGTCGCGCTCACGGGTGGCGGCGGCCGACCCGCGCTGGCTGAAATTCGGCATCGCGGCGGCCCTCGGCCTGGCCGCCGGCACGATGCTGTTCGCCACCGAGGCCCATGGCCGCGACGAGGCGCGCAAGCGGCTGCGCTGAGCAGCCCCATGTCGCGGGGGACGGGGGGGCTGCGATCCCGCCCCCACCGCCGCCCCTGCGGGCGGGGCGAGGGGAGCCGGGACCGCGCGACCTTCGTGAGACGTCCCGCGATCCTGGCTCGCTTCGCTGCGCCCGCAGGGGAACCCCCTACAGGATGAACCGGCTCAGGTCCGCGTTGGCGGCGAGGTTCTCGACGCGGTCGCGGACGTAGGCGGCGTCGATCGTCACCGTCTCGCCGGAGCGGTCGGTGGAGGTGAAGGAGATCTCGTCCAGCACCCGCTCCAGCACCGTCTGGAGCCGGCGGGCGCCGATGTTCTCCACGGAGCCGTTCACCTCCACGGCGACCCGCGCCAGGGCGTCGATGGAATCGTCGGTGAAGGCGAGGGTCACGCCCTCGGTCTGCATCAGCGCGAGGGTCTGCTTGATGAGGCTCGCCTCGGTGGCGGTGAGGATCTGCTTGAAGTCGTCCACCGTGAGCGGCTGAAGCTCCACCCGGATCGGCAGGCGGCCCTGCAACTCGGGCAGCAGGTCGGACGGCTTCGAGACGTGGAAGGCGCCGCTGGCGATGAACAGCACGTGGTCGGTCTTCACCGGCCCGTGCTTGGTCGCCACCGTCGTGCCCTCGATCAGCGGCAGCAGGTCCCGCTGCACGCCCTCGCGGGAGACGTCCCCGCCGCCGCGGCCCTCGCGGGCGCAGATCTTGTCGATCTCGTCCAGGAAGACGATCCCGTTGTCCTCGACCTCGCGGATGGCTTCGCGGGTCAGGGCCTCGTCGTCCACCAGCTTGTCCGATTCCTCGGCGAGCAGGGGGGCGTAGGCGTCGCGCACGGCGATGCGCCGGGGCTTGCCCCGCTGGCCGGACAGGGCCTTGCCCAGCATGTCGCCGATGTTGATGGCCCCCATGGAGGCGCCCGGCATCCCGGGGATCTCGAACATCGGCAGACCGGACGGCGCGCTGGCGACGAGTTCGATCTCGACTTCCTTGTCGTCCAGCTCGCTGTTGCGCAGCTTGCGGCGGAAGCTGTCGCGGGTGGCCTGGCTCGCGGTGGGGCCGACCAGCGCGTCGAGGATGCGGTTCTCGGCGGCCGCCTCGGCCTTGGCCTTCACCGCCTCGCGCTTGGCCTGCCGGGTGAGGCCGAGCGAGACCTCCACGAGGTCGCGCACGATCTGCTCGACGTCGCGGCCGACATAGCCGACCTCGGTGAACTTGGTGGCCTCGACCTTCAGGAACGGGGCGTTGGCGAGCTTGGCCAAGCGCCGGGCGATCTCGGTCTTGCCGCACCCGGTCGGCCCGATCATCAGGATGTTCTTGGGCGCCACCTCCTCGCGGAGCGGGCCGGTGAGCTGCTGGCGGCGCCAGCGGTTGCGCAGGGCGATGGCCACCGCGCGCTTGGCCTCGTGTTGCCCGACGATGAAGCGATCGAGTTCGGACACGATCTCACGCGGAGAGAACGTCGTCACCGCCTTGGCTCTTTCCTGGACCCCGGCCCCTGCGCCGGCCAGTCGGGAATGGGGTCCCGGCGGGCGCGGCGCAAGGGGGCGGGGCGCCGGGGAGCCCCGTCAGTGGTGCGGCAGCGTGGCCGCACCGGCCTTGTGATGGGTGCCGAAGCGCTCCACCAGCGTCGCGCTCGCCTGGTTCAGGCCGCGCACCTCCACGCTCCGGCCCCGCTCCCGGGCCTTGAGCACCACCCGGTCGAGGGCGGCCACGGCCGAGATGTCCCAGAAATGGGCCCCGCCGACATCGATGACGAGGCGCTCCACCGGCTCCAGCAGGTCGATGGCGTCGGAGAAGGTGGCCGCCGAGGCGAAGAACACCTGTCCCGTCACCGTGTAGGTCCGCGTGCGGCCGTCCGGGGACAGGGTGGAGGCGATCCGGCTGAGTCGCGCCACCTTGCCGGCGAAGAACACGCCGGAGAGCAGCACCCCCACGAGCACGCCGATGGCGAGGTCGCGGGTCGCCACCACCACCGCCACGGTGGCGAGCATCACCACGGAGGAGGGCAGCGGGTTGGTCCGCAGCCGGGCGAGGGAGCGCCAGGAGAAGGTGTTGATCGAGACCATGATCATCACCGCCGTCAGCGCCGCCACCGGCACCACCGCCAGCAGGTCCTGCAGCGCGACGAGCAGCAGCAGGAGGAAGGCCCCGGCCACGAAGGTCGAGAGCCGCCGCCGGGCGCCGGAGGAGACGTTGATCACCGACTGGCCGATCATCGCGCAGCCGCCCATGCCGCCGAACAGCGCCGAGACGATGTTGGCCGCCCCCTGGCCGAGGCACTCGCGGTTCTTGTCGCTGCCCGTGTCGGTCATGTCATCGACGATCTGGGCGGTGAGCAGGCTCTCCAGCAGGCCGACCGCGGCGAGGGTCGCCGCGTAGGGGAGCAGGATCCGCAGGGTCTCGAGGGTGAAGGGCACCTGCGGCAGGGCGAAGCTCGGCAGGGCCGAGGGCAGGGCGCCAAGATGCGAGACGGTGCGCACGTCGAGGTGGAGCCAGGCCGTCAGCCCGGTCAGCACCGCGATCGCCACCAGCGGCGCGGGCACGGCGCGGGTGATGTACGGGAAGCCGTAGATGATCGCGAGGCCGAGGGCGATCAGCCCGTAGGTGGCCGGGCTCACCCCGGTCAGCTCCGGCATCTGCGCCAGGAAGATCAGGATCGCCAAGGCGTTGACGAACCCGGTCATCACCGATTGCGAGACGAACCGCATCAGCCGGCCGAGCTTCAGGAAGCCCGCCGCGATCTGGATGAGGCCCATCAGGATCGTGGCCGCGAAGAGGTACTGCACCCCGTGGTCGCGGACGAGGTCCACCATCACCACCGCCGTGGCGGCGGTGGCGGCGGAGATCATCGCCGGGCGCCCGCCGGTGAAGGCGATGGTGCAGGCGATCACGACGGAGGCGTAGAGGCCGACCTTGGGATCGACCCCGGCGATCACCGAGAAGCCGATCGCCTCGGGGATCAGGGCGAGGGCGACGACGATACCCGACAGGATCTCGACGCGGGCGCCGCCGAATTGTGCGCGAAGGCGCGCGGCAAGGCGCGCCGGAGGGGCGGAGGAAGTCTGTGATGTCATCGATTGAACCGCAGGGAGACCGGTGCCCGGGTATCGGGGCTGGCCGCGTCTCGAATGCGTGGTCCGGCGGATCGGCGGCCGGAAGAGCCACCCGGGCTTGCACCGGGTCCTTGCGAATGGCCCCCTGTTACGCGGCCTCGTGCTGCGATGCAACGTCCCGACGGACGCGCCGCCTTTCGCGCCGTGACCCCGAGGCGGCATCCCGGCGGGACGGCCCGTTCCGGCCTCCTACAGCCCCGGTCCCTTCGCGGCGCCGATGATGTGCCCGAGCCGGCCCTCGCGGGCATGCTGCACCAGCACCACCCAGCCGTCGGCCTCGGACACCGCGGCGGCGGAGGCCGGCACCTCGAACCGCACCGGCTGGCCGGTCCAGGAGCCGAGGCGCTGGAGACCGCGCACCACGTTGACGTAGGTGGCGACCCGGCCGCCGTTCTCGCCCGCCCCGACCTCCGTCTCCCGGCGCTTCAGGAGCGGCACCAGCCAGACGTCGTCCTTGCCCTCGGGCTTCGGATCGGGCTTGGCCGGGCCCCCGCGGACCCCGACCTCGACCACGATCCGGTTGCCCTGGACCTCGGCACTCACCGGCACCGGCAAAAGGGTCGCCCGGTCCACCTCCGACAGCAGGCGCTCGATGGCCGGGCGGTTCGAGCCGATGGCGGTGGGGCCGCCGTCCACGATGGCCTGCGGGGTCACCACCTGCCGGGCGCCCCGCGCCCGGGCATAGGCCCGCTGCCGCTCGTTGAGCGCGCGCAGGCCGAGGGTGTCGTGCCAGCCCAGATAGTCCCAGTAGGTCACCGGCAGGGTGAGGGCGATGACGCCCGGCTTGCGGGCGAGGTCGCGCATGACGGGCTCGGCCGCCCGGCAGGCCGTGCAGCCCTGGCTGGTGAACATCTCCACCACCGCCGAGACGGGCTCGGCCCGCGGGGCGGTTGACGCGATCAGGCAGGCGAGGCCCGCCGCGGCGGAGAGGACCACGCGGCGCGCGACGGTGCGGGTGCGGGCTCGGGCGTGCCTCATTGCCGGGCGATCACAGCGCGGTCGGCTCGGCCTGTGAAGTCACGTTGCCTTGAGATGCCGTTTTCCGTGGGGCGGCCTTCGGCAGCATGTCCGGGCGCCAGCGGCGGTGCATCCACAGCCACTGGCCGGGATTCTCGCGCACCCAGCCCTCCACCACGTCGGTCATCGCCTGCATGGCGCCCGTCACGTCGATCGTCCCGTCCGCGTCCCGGGGCAGGGTGACGGGCGGGGTGAGTTCGAGGCGGAACCGCTCACCCGGCAGGCGGATGACCCGCGCGCCGTGGACGGGGCAATCGTAGTGGCGGGCGAGCTTGGCGAGCAGCGGGTTCGCGAGGCACGGGCGGCCGAAGAACGTCACCACCACGCCCCGCGTGAAGTGCTGGTCGATGAGCTGGCCGAGATGGCCGCCGCGGTCCACCACCCCCTGCATGGCGAAGGCCGAGCCGGGGCCGGAGGCCGCCAGCCCGCCCATCGTGCTGCGGCGGACCTCCTGCACCAGCCGCTTGGCCGCGGGGTTGTTCGGCGGCCGGAACACGGCGGTCGCCTCCAGCCCGAACTTCGCCGCGCAGATCGCCGGCAGCTCCCAGTTGGCGAGGTGCGCCGAGAAGATCAGGCCGGGCTGGCCGTCGTCGCGCAGGGCGAAGAAGTGCTCGATGCCCTCCACCTCGCTGCGCAGCGGCCCCGTGGCCTCGGGGTCGTAGTCGAGCAGCGTGTCGAGGTGGGCGTATTCGGCCCCCGTGCGGCCGAGGTTGTCCCAGGCCGAGAGGGCGATCTCCCTGACCTGCGCCTCCGCCATCTCCGGGAAGGCGGCGCGGATGTTGGCGAGCGCCGTCCGGTGCGCGGGGAGCAGTGGCCCGATCCTGCGCAGCAGGCCCCCGCCGAAGGTCGCCGCCCGCTCCGGCCCGAGGAGGCGCGCCAGGGCGAAGATCAGGCGGATCAGCGGGATGCTGGCGAAGCCGGCGAGCCGCGGGAAGGACCGCTTCAGGATGAGGGCGAGGCGCAGCAACGTATTCAATATCCTGGACGAAGGCCGCCCTTAGACCATGTTTCCCGCTGCGGTGCGAATGGGGCAGCCGGACCGCGCGACCCTACAGCGCCACGATGATCTTCCCGAACACCTTGCGCGACTCGAGCCGCTCCAGCCCCTGGGTGAAGTCGGCCATGGGATAGACCGTGTCGACCACCGGGCGGATGCCGTCCTTCATCTTGGCGAGGGACTGGCCGATGTTGGCGAGCGAGCAGCCGAACGAGCCGGTGATGCGGTATTGCTGCTGGAACAGCTGCATCAGGTTCATCGTCGCGCTCGGGCCGGAGGTGGAGCCGCAGGTGACGAGGCGCCCGCCGCGCTTCAGGCACAGGAGCGAGCCGTTCCAGGTGTCGGCGCCCACGTGCTCGAACACCACGTCCACGCCCTTGCGCTTGGTCAGGCGGCGGACCTCACCCTCGAACCGCTCGGTGCGGTAGTTGATGACGTGGTCGGCCCCGAGTTCGGCCGCCCTCGCGCCCTTCTCGTCGTCGCCCACCGTGGTGAAGACCGTGCAGCCGATGGCCTTCGCCATGCGGATCGCCGCCGTGCCGATCCCCGAGCCGCCGGCATGGACCAGCACGCTCTCGCCGGGCTCCAGCTTGGCGTTGTCGAACAGCATGTGCTGCACCGTGCCGAAGGCGATGCCGGCGCAGGCGGCGTCCGCGTCGGCGATGCCCTCCGGCACCGGCACCACGAGGCGGGCGGGCAGGGTCACGAGCTCGCGGGCGAACCCGTCGATGTGGAAGCCCATCACGCCGCCGACCTCCTCGCAGAGGTTGTCCCGGCCCTCGCGGCAGGCGCGGCATCGGCCGCAGGTCAGGGCGCCGTAGGGCACGACGCGGGTGCCCGGCGCGAGCCCGGTGACGCCCTCGCCCACGGATTCCACCTCCCCCGCGGCCTCGGCCCCGACGATCAGGGGCATCCGGCGCTTGGCGAAGGCCATGCCGCGGAAGCCCCAGACGTCGATGAAGTTCAGCCCCACCGCGCGGATGCGCAGCCGCACCTCGCCCGGGCCGGGGGGCGGCGGCGGCTCGACCTCGGTCAGGCGCAGGTCACGGTCGCCGAAGAGTTGGAGGGCTCGCATCGAAACGGTTCCAGTGGATGGCATGCGAGGCCGGCGATGCGGACCTCAGAGGACGACGCTGCGGGGGCCGCAGGGGATCGCGTCGAGACGGCGGCCGATCCGCTGCCGGCTTGGCCCGGACAGCCGCCCGATCTGCGCGTTCGGCACCGTGAACGGCTTGCCGCGCGCGATCGGGGGATGCGACAGGCCCGCGGCGGCCCGACCCCCGATCGGGCAGTCGCTCGGCCGATGGCTGCCCGCGCCCGTCGTGTTCGTCGCGACCACCGCGTGCCCGTTGGCGGCGTCGAAGTCGGCCCCCGACAGGACGAGGACCGGCCGGCGCTTATGGACCGGCACGTCGATGAAGGGGAAGAGGGCGGTAGGAACGTCGAACCGCTCAGAGCCCGTCATGGGCCTCGGCATCTTCGGGGCTGTTCCATGCGGTCGGCGTCGCCGTCCGGGACAGGAGATAGGGATCGGGCGCATCCCGTTCGGCCGTGATCGTCGCCCCCCGCCGCGTCTGCAGCGCCCGCCAGAACGCGGCATCCCTCGGCTCCGGTGCGAGGCCGCCCGCCGGACGCTCCGCCTCTCGGGCGCGGCGGAACCGGAGGGGGCGCCCTTCGAGGCGCTGGACGAGCCCTGCGCCGGAGGCGAGCCCCCGGATCGCTTCCGACAGGGAGGGATCACCCTCGATGTGCTGCGGGCGGAGAACCGCCGCGCGAATGATCATCGTGGCCATCCGGGCACCTCGGGCCGCAATCTACGGGGTCGGCCCCGCCCGATCAATCGGGCGTGAGATACCGCCGCCGCGCCCAGCCTACGGTGCGGCCGATGCGGACGCGGCACCAGGTGGTGCGGCTCGGGGTGTCGTTGGTGCAGCCGAAGACCAGGGCGCGCTGGCGGATCTCGCCGACCACCTCGGCGGCGGCATCCGGCTCGACGCGGATGCTCAGCGGCTCGCCGGGGGCGAGGCCGGTGACCCGGTAGGCCTGCGGCTCGGCACGGGCCGCGCCGACGGGCAGGATCGCGAGCAACAGGGTGGCGGCGAAGGGGCGCATCGGCAAGGTCACAGGGCACTCAGGAGCGGTGGACGCCCATCATCGCGGTCAGGCCGCCGTCCACCGGCAGCACCGCCCCGGTGATGTAGCCCGCGCCCTCGCCCATCAGGAAGGTCGCCAGCGCCGCGACCTCCTCGGGCCGGGCGAAGCGGCCGGCGGGGATCTGGCGCTCCATGCCGGCCCGGTGGGCGGCGTAGGGGGCGAGCATCGCCGTGTCGATGAAGCCCGGGGCGATGACGTTCACCGTCACGCCGCGCTTGGCGGATTCGACGGCCAACGTCCGGCAATAGGCGATCAGCGCGCCCTTGCTGGCGGCGTAGGCGGCGTTGCCCGCGTTCCCCCGCAGCGCCGCCACCGAGCCGATGGCGACGATCCGGCCCGCGCGGGCCCGGGTCATCCCCCGCACCAGCGCCTTGGCGAGGCGGGTGAGGGAGAAGAAGTTCACCTGCATCGCCGCCTCCGCCCGGTCCTGATCGAACATGGCGGCGAGCCCGTCGCTCGACTGGCCGGCGTTGTGAACGAGGCCGTGGTAGCCGACCTCCTCGGCGGTGTCGCAGAAGGCGTCGAGCGCCGCCCGGTCGGCGAGGTCGACGGCGTAGCCGCGGATGCCGAGGCCGGGATGGGCCTCGTTCAGCGCGCTCGCCAGGGCCGCCGCCGCCTCGCCCGAGGCCCGGTAGGTGAAGTCGACCGCGTAGCCCGCCCCGGCGAGGCCGCGCACGATGGCGGCGCCGAGCCCCGTGCCGCCCCCGGTGACGAGGACGCGCTTCTCTCCCCCGCCGCTCATGCCGGCTCCGCCCCGAGCACGAGGCAGGTGTTCTGGCCGCCGAAGCCGAAGGAGTTCGACAGCACCGTCCGCACCGGCACGTCCCGGGCCTGCCCGACGATGTCGAGGCTCAGCGCCGGGTCGGGCTGGCGGTAGTTGATGGTGGGCGGGATGCGCCCGTGGCGGATCGACAGCAGGGAGGCCACGGCCTCGATGGCGCCCGCGGCGGTGAGGGTGTGGCCGATCATCGACTTGTTCGAGGTGACGGGCAGGGTGGCGGCCCGCTCGCCGAACACGGCGGCGATGCCCGTGGCCTCCATCCGGTCGTTCTCCGGCGTGGAGGTGCCGTGGGCGTTCACCGTGTCGATCTCATCCGGCGTGAGGCCGGCATCGTCCAGGCTCGCGCGGATCGCCGCGAGGATCGGCGCCCCGTCCGGGCTGGAGCGGGTGCGGTGGAAGCCGTCGCCCTTCTCGCCGCAGCCGAGCACGTAGCCGAGGATCGTCGCCCCCCGCGCCACGGCGGCGGCGGCGTCCTCCAGCACCAGGGCGGCGGCACCCTCGCCCATCACGAACCCGTCCCGGTCCTTCGAGAAGGGGCGGGAGGCTTCCTCGGGCGTGTCGTTGCGCGTCGAGAGGGCGGAGAGGAGCGAGAAGCGGATCAGCGATTCCGGGTTCACCGAGCCGTCCGTGCCGATGCACAGGGCGGCCGAGGTCTCGCCCCGCCGGATCGCCTCGACGCCGAGCTGGATCGCGGTCGCCCCGGAGGAGCACGCGGTGGAGAGGGAGATGGGCGAGCCCCGGGTGCCGAACCGTTCGGCGATCCGGTCGGCGACGGTGCCGAACAGGAACAGGTCGTGCCACGCGTCGAAGCGGCCCGTGGCCACGGCCCGGAGCAGGCCGGCATAGTCCACCGGCCCGTCGCCCTCGACGGCCTCGGCCAGCGCGCGGCGCTGGGGCCATTCCATCTCGACGGGGGGGACGGCGATGAACAGGGGCCCGGGGAAGGTGCCCTTGCCGCCGACATTCGCCTGCTCCAGCGCCTCCTCGGCGGCCACGGCGGCGAACCGCTCGGAGAGGAGCGGCGCCACCAGCGGGTCGGTGTCGAGGAAGTCGACGGTGCCGGCGATGCGGGTGCGCAGCCCCTCGGTGGGGAAGCGGGCGATCTCCCGGATCCCGGAGCGGCCCTCGGTCAGGGCGGCCCAGGTGTCGGCCTGGCCCCGGCCGAGGGAGGAAACGAGGCCGAGGCCCGTCACCGCGATGAGCGGCCGGCCCCTGGCGTCGCGATAGGCGCGTGCGGTCATGGGAGCGTCCTGTACGGGATTTTTCGGCTCCGCACAGCCGGGTGGCGTGAAAAGCTGGGCTGCGCAGTCAGGACTTCGGGTCCTCGCTCAGCCGCCGTTCCATGTATTGCCGGAGGACCGCGTTCATGCGGCTCTGGTAGCCCTTGCCGCCGCGCTTGAAGAAGGCGACCACGTCGCCGTCGAAGGTTGCGTGGACGGACACCCGGGCGGGGGGGAGTCCCACGAAGGCCTCCGCCCATTCGTCGTCCGAGGCGGTGGCCGGGTTGTCCGTGTCCGCGGCGGCGATGCGCTCGACCTCGTCGTCCGGCATGGCACGGAGATGCGCCCAGTCGGTCCTGTCGCGGTTCGGGTCAGGTCGCTTGGCGGTGGGCATGGTACAACTGCCTTTCCCGTCTGTTGGCGCGGCGCGCGGAGATGACCCGCTGCTTGCCATCCCGCGGTGTGAAGGTGACGTTCAGGACAAGGCCGTTCAACTCCACGAGGGCATTGTAGCGCGTCTCGCCGTAGTCGAACCGCTTGTCTTCGCGGGTGAGGAGGAAGCGGCCGTCGAAGACCGCATCCAGCCCGGCGAAGTCGAGACCGCGCTGGGCGAGGTTGGTCTCGCTCTTGCGATCATCCCACGACGTATGGTCGCCCTCTCCCACACCCCGCCCCCACGAGACGCGAAGTCAGCCTGGATCAATCCACCGTCGCCGGCATGTCGGCCAGGCGCAGCACGGTCTGGAGCAGCACGTCGGCGCCGGCCGCGCAATCAGCCTGGGTCGCCGATTCGGCTTCGTTGTGGCTCACCCCGTCCTTGCACGGCACGAAGATCATCGCCGCGGGCACCCGGCCGGCGAGGTTGCAGGCGTCGTGCCCCGCCCCGGAGATGATCCGGCGCTTCGACAGGCCGAGTCCCTCGGCGGCGGCCTCCACGGCGGCGACCACCTGCGGGGCGAAGGGCACCGGCTCCTTGCGCCAGATCCGCTCCAGCACGAGGGTCAGGCGGCGCCGCTCGCCGATCTCGGCGGCGGCCTGCCGCAGCGCGGCCTCCATCGCGTCGAGGGTGGCCGAGCGGGGGTCGCGCGTGTCCACGGAGAAGGCGACCCGCCCCGGCACGACGTTGCGCGAGGGGGCGAGGATGGTGGCCTCGCCGATAGTGGCCACGGCGCTCGGCCCGTGGGCGAGGGCGATGCGCTCGGCCGCCAGGGCGAACTCGGAGAGGCCGAGCAGGGCGTCCCGGCGGCGGGGCATCGGCGTGGTGCCGGCATGGCTCTCGAAGCCCTCCACCGTCCCGTCGAACCACGCGATGCCCTGGCCGCCCTCGACCACGCCGATGGTCTTGCCCTCGGCCTCCAGGATCGGCCCCTGCTCGATGTGCAGTTCCACGAAGGCGCCGATGGGGCGTTCGCCCACCGCCTCGCCGCCGCGATAGCCGATGGCGTCGAGCGCCTGCGCCACCGTGATGCCGGCGGCGTCGCGCTTCTCCAGGATCTCGTCCGTGGTGAACTCGCCCGCATAGGCGGCCGAGGCCATCATGGCGGGGGCGAAGCGGGAGCCCTCCTCGTTGGTCCAGTTGACCAGCAGCAGGGGCGCCCGCGTCTCGATGCCGGCATCGGCCAGGGTGCGCATCACCTCCAGGCCGGCCAGCACGCCGAGCACCCCGTCGAACTTGCCGCCCGTGGGCTGGGTGTCGAGGTGGGAGCCGAAGGCCACCGGCGGCAGGTCCGGGTCCCGGCCGGGGCGCAGGGCGTACTGGGTGCCCAGGGCATCGACGCCGACCGTCAGCCCCGCCGCCTCGCAGGCGTCGCGGAACCAGTCCCGCACCTTCCCGTCCTCGGGGGAGAGGGTCAGCCGGTTGATGCCGCCCTTGGGCGTGCCCCCGAAGGCGGCGGTCTCGTGGATCGTCGCCCAGAGACGCGCGCCGTCGGCGCGCAGGTTGTGGGTGCTGGAGGGGGTGCTCTCACTCATACCGGTTCCTCTCACGGGCTCCCGCCGCGTGGCAATGCTCAGAGGGGAGCCGTGGTGCTCGGCCGCCCCGACCGGATGCGGAGCAACCCAGGTGCCAGCCGGGCCGGGATGGGCCGGCGCCCGCGGGGTGTCAGCCCTGCGGCCGCCGCACGGGTGAGGCGTCCAGCAGGCCCTGTCCATCGACCTGCAGGGCGAAGGCGATCTCGCCGAGGGCGGTGGCCTCGATCCCGCTGATCCCGTCCGCGTCGGCGACGTCGGCGGCGATGAGGAAGATGTTGTCCCGCTGGCTGTCCGGCCGGCCCGCCGCCGCCGCGATGTGGCGCAGGTTCTCCGCCCGGCCGAGGCGCGTGCGGGCCCTGGCGATGGCGTCGTAGAGTTCCGTCTCCAGCATCAGGGTGTCGTAGCCCTTCTCCAGGATCGGGTCGGCGCGCAGGCCCTGGAGGGCGGCGTCGAACTCCCCGCCCGCCACCTCGCCGTCGGCGACGATGACGTTGGCCGCCGCGGAGACCGCGGCCAGCATCAGCACCCGGTCGCCGGCATAGGCCATGACCGTGCCGGAGACCCGGCCGAAGAGGGAGCTGAAGAACGTCATCGCGGCGGGCTCTGGCTGTCGTCGGGCGGGGGCCTACCCGCAAACCGTGCCGTGGGGAATCGCATCAGGGATAAATTGAATCCCCGCCTCGCTAGACACGCACCGGCAACATGCGCCTGTCATCCCTGGACTCGGCTGCGCTTCCCCCCTCGCGCGGCCGACGGGGCGGGCCCGTCACCCCCGTGGTCGGGTCCGTCCCCGTCGCGTCAGCGCCGGAACGGAGCGCGGTGAGCCCCAGAGCCGCCTGCGTTCCGGCGCCGTCGCCCTCCCGCGGGCAGCGCTCTCCTCAGCGCCAGAACGGCTTGACGTCGAGCAGGTCCGCGCGGGCGTCGGCGGCCTTGTCCAGAAGGTCCTTCACCCGCTTCTCGTCCACCTCCGGCATGGCCGGCCCGCCCTCGTCGGCGAGCCCCAGGGGCAGATGCCGGACGGTCTCGATGTCGTTGAGCGCGCCGAGGTGGTCCTGCAGCTCCGAGAGCGCGTCGCCGAACGCCTTCTGGCGCTTCTGCGCCTTCGGCTTCGGGAACAGGTCGGCGAAGAACTCGGCGCCGTAGCGCAGCTTCTTGGCCGAGATGCGCGCCCGGTGGCGGGTGTGGGCATCGAGATGGCGCAGGCCCTTCCCCCGCTTCTTCACCCGGCGGCGGGCCTTGTCGAGGATGCCGGCGGCGAAGTGCCGCCCGTCCTGCCGGGCGGCATCCTGCTCGCTCCACGGGCCCACCTCGACCCAGCCGGCGATGTCGAGCAGGAGGCCGCGCCATTGCGGGCTGGCCAGGATGCCCTGCACGGCCAGGTAGGCCCGCTCGCGGGCGGCCTTGGCCTTCTCGCTCACCGCGTCGAGGGCCGGGTCGCCGGGGTTGTGCTCGGCGAGGACGGGCAAGGTGTCGTGCAGGAACACGTCGAGGTTGCGCGCCTCCCCGAACGGCTCCGTCACCCGCTTGATCTCGTCGGCCAAAGCCGTGGCCTTCGGGTCGCCCTCGAACAGCGGGGCGCAGAGGGAGAGGGCCGAGCGCAGCCGCCGCAGGGCGACGCGCATCTGGTGCAGGGCGCTCGGGTCGCGCGGGCCGTCGAGGAAGGCGGTCTCGTTGAGCCGCAGGTGGCGCAGGCAGCTCCGGGCGACGGTGCGGAACACGGTGCCGGCGTCGGCGTCCGGCGACAGGTCCACCGCCCCGGCCTTGCACGGCGTCGGCACTTCCCGGTCCAGCACGGCGAAGCCCCGGGCGCTCTTAGACAGGACGCCGAGGCGCAGGGGCACGGTCTCGGCCAGGGCCTGCGCGAAGGCGAACAGATCGGCCACCCCGCCGCTCTCGATCTCCAGCTCCACCTCGCAGAGGGTGGAATCGCCCGATGCGCACTCGACCCGGCCCTCGTCGAGGGTCACGAGGATGCGCGATTCGCCGTAGCTCACCGGGTGGACGCGCCGCTCGATCAGCGTCGTGAACAGCGGGGCGAGCTCCGTGCCCGCCCCGGCCAGGACGGGCTCGGCCGCCGTGCCGGCCCAGGCGGCCGGATCGGGCGAATCACCCGCCACGTCGCTCTCCCACTCGGCCCGGTCGAACAGGCCGATCTGGCCCGAGCCGGCCTTGACCGTCTGCACGTACCGGCCGCCCTCCGAACGGATGCGCAGGGTGAGCCCGGCCTCCTTCAGCGCACGCCCGGGCGTGTCGAAATAGGTGGTGAGGAGAAGCTTCGGCTCGGTGGCGGCCACGTCCTTGAGGAGGGGGTGGCCGCTCAATGCCGTGAGGTCGGGGCCGCCACAATCGAGCTTCAGCTCGATCTCCCGCGGCTCTCCCTTTCCTTCCACCGCCTCGCTCATGTGACTCACGTCCCGCTTTCCTGTCTCTCTGGCTGGCCAAGTGGCCGATCTACCACGTCTCAAGGGCATCGTCCGCCCGGACGTCTCTCCTACGCTTGACGGCGCCAAGCGATCCGATGCTATCGCGCGATGGCCGCGATTGCGGCGGCGCGGCAATTTCAGTATAGTTTGATTTTGCGACATTAAATCGCTTGCAATTCAATTGCTTTCCCGAGTATCGCCCCACGCCAACCAGATCTGCCCGCCCTCCCCAGGCCAGGGAGCGGGACGCATCCGCGTCGGTTGAACGAGCGGCCCGTCATTCGAGCACCCTCCGTGACTGCGTTGAAGACACTCCTCGCCGGCGTCATCGGCCATGTCGATCATGGCAAGACAGCGCTCGTGCGCGCGCTGACGGGGGTGGAGACGGACCGGCTCAAGGAGGAGCAGGCCCGCGGGGTCTCCATCGTGCCGGGCTTCGCCCTGCTCGCCGGGGAGGCCGGGGAGATCGACCTCGTGGACCTGCCGGGCCACGAGCGGTTCGTGCGGGCCATGGTCTCGGGGGCCACGGGGATGCGGGCGGTGCTGCTCGCCGTCGATGCCAACGAAGGCATCAAGCCCCAGACCGTCGAGCACCTTGAGATCGCGCGCCTGGTCGGCGTGCGCCGGGGCGTGCTGGCGCTGACCAAGGCGGACCTCGCCTCGCCGGAGACGATCCGCACCCGCGCCGCCGAGATCGCCGCCGCCGCGGCCCGGGCCGGGCTGGAGACCGGGCCCGTCATCGCCACCTCGACCGTCACGGGGATCGGCCTGCCGGCCCTGTCGGCGGCGCTCCTCGGCCTTCTGGCCGAGGCGGGGCCGGGCACCGACGACGGGTTCCCCTACCTGCCGGTCGACCGGGTCTTCACCCGCGCGGGCTTCGGCACGGTGGTGACCGGGACCCTGCGCCGGGGGCGGCTTTCGGTGGGCGACACCGTCGCGATCGCCCCGGGCGGGCGCAGCGCCGTGGTGCGCGGGCTCCAGATCCATGGCCGCCCCGTCGAGGTGGCCGAGCCCGGCCGCCGGACGGCGGTGGCCCTGCGCGGCGTCGGCCTGGACGAGATCGCCCGCGGCCAGGCCCTGTGCCTGCCGGACCTGCTGGTTCCCACCCGCTGGCTCGACGTGGCGATCACCGCCGCATCGAGCGCCGAATCGGCCCTGCCCAACGGCCTCGCCTGCCGCCTGCTGTTCGGCACCACCGAGGTCGAGGCGCGGCTGCGCCTCCTCGACCGGCCGTCCCTGGAGCCGGGGGCGTCGGCGCAGGCGCAGCTCCACCTCTCCGAGGACGTGGCGGTGCCGGCCCGGGAGCCCTTCGTCCTGCGCCTCGATTCGCCCGCCGCCACGATCGCCGGAGGGCGCATCCTCGATCCGGCGAGCCGCCGCCGCCGCCGCAACGACCCCCGCGTGACCGCAGACCTCGCGGCCATCGCCGCCGGCCGCCCGGCCGAGGCCCTCGCCGTGCGCCTCGGCCAGGCCGGGGCCCTCGGCGCCCCCCTGGCGGAGCTGGCCCGGCTCGCCGGCTCCACACCCGAGCGCGTCCGCCGCCTTCTCACCGCCGCCGGGGCCCGCGAGATCGCCGAGCGGTTCGTGGGGGCGCCGGCCTTCTCGGCCCTGCGGGCGGGGACGATGGGAACCCTGTCCCAGTTCCACCGGGAGCGCCCGATGGACCACGGCACGCCCCTGGATCAGGTGGCGCGGGCGCTCGCCCTGCCGGAGGCGGTGACGGGCGCTGTGCTGCGCGACCTTGCGGGCTCCGGCGAGGTGACGCAGGCCGGCACCCTGTGGCGCCGGGCGGATTTCGACCCCGCGCGCAACGAGACCGAGACGGTGCGCCGCCTGGAGCAATCGTTCCGCAAGGCCGGCCTCAACCCCCCCGACGAGGCCGAGGCCATCGGCCGGGACATCCGCCGCCGGGACGCCCTGAACTACCTCGTCGGTTCCGGCGCGGTCATCCGCGCGGTGGACCGGGTGCAGCGCCGGGCGGTGCTGTTCCACCGGGAGGCAGTGGCCGACGCCCGCGAGCGGCTCCTCGACGCCTTCCCGGCGGCGGCCGATGCGGAGACCGGCTTCCTGGCCCGCGAGGCCGGGGCGGCCCTGGGCATCTCACGCAAATTCTCGATCCCGCTCCTGGAGCACCTCGACGCCACGGGCTTCACCCGCCGCGCCGGAGACAAGCGCATCATCGTCGCCCTGGAGACGAAGGGGGCCGCTCAGAAGTCGCTGCCCGGCCAGTCGTCCGGGCTCGGCTCGTAGCAGGTGTAGCCCACGAGGCAGGCGGCGCTGTCGCGGGTTGGCCGGAAGGCCCGGCGGGCGATCTCGGTCGGCTCGCAGAACGATCGGTCGCGGACGAAGCGGTCGTAGGTCTGGCCCCCGGTGCCGAGCACGATCGCCCCCTGGGACGTCACCAGCCGGGACGCCTGGGCGCAGCTCATGGCGGTCGTGGAGGGCCGCCCCTGTGCCAGGGCGGGCGTCGCCGCCAGCGCGGCGACGGACAGGGCGATCAGCCTCTTCGACACGGGTGCCTTCCTCATGGGGGCTCAAGCCCGGCGCCGCGGACGCGGTTCCTGTGACCCGCGGGCGCATCCGGGGGCACCGATCACGGGGGGGCACCCCGCGGGGACACGGGGCGGATCACCTCGTCATGCGAGCCGGGGATCCGAACGGGCGTCGCGCCGACGCGCTCCGTCCTCCGCCGAGGGAGGGATGCGCCCGGCTCTGAGGACGATCCCGATTCTTCCGTCGGAGATCCAGGGTCAGGGCCGGCCGAAGGCAGGCTCCGCTACCCCGCCCCCCGGGCCTTGTCGCGGCAGGCGCCGCAATCGCCCTCGACCTCCAGGATGCTGTGGGCGGGGGTGAAGCCCGCGCGCTTGAGGGTCTTGCCGAGCCCGCTCTCCACCTCGGGCGAGGTGGTCTCATCGATGCCGCCGCAGGTCCGGCAGATCAGGAACACCACGTTCTCCCCGATCCCGTGGGCATGGGCGCAGGGCACGAAGGCGTTGCGGCTGGCGATGCGGTGGACGAGGCCGAGTTCCATCAGGAAGTCCAGCGCCCGGTAGACCGAGACCGGCGCAACCCGCCGCCCCGGGCGGCTCAGGCGCTCGGCGATGTCGTAGGCCCCCGGCGGCGGCTCGCTGGCCGCCACCGCCTCCAGCACCTCCCGCCGCAGGGCGGTGAACTGCACCCCCCGCTCGCGGCACAGCTCCTCGGCGCGGGTGAGGATCACCGCCGGCTCGGCCCGGCAGGAATGGGCATGGCCATGGTCGTGACCGTGGCGGTGTCCGGCGGATGGCAAGATGGCGGCTCCCCGCATGGCCGCCCGGCGTGGCCGCCGGACGAGCGCCGGTTGTGCGGCGGCTTTGTTACAGTGTATCACTCCCTGCCGGGACCGCACCAGGGGCCGGCGCGATGCGCGGACGCCGCCGCCATGCCGGCCGGCGGATCTCGCGTCCCGCTCCGCCCCCCGCTCGTGAAGCCTCGCCCGTGCCCCGCCGCCCGTCCGCCCCACTCCGCCCCACGCTGTACCGCAGCGGGCTCGCCGCGCGCCTCGCCCTGGCGGCCGGCATGGCGGCCCTCGTCTGGCTGGCCATCGCCTGGGCCCTCGCCGCGTGAGCGCCGCCGCCCCCGCGCCGATCCGCCTGCACGGCTTGACCCTCGGCTACGACAGGCACCCGGCCGTCCACCACCTCGACGGGACGATCCGGCCCGGCGACCTCCTGGCGCTCGCCGGCCCGAACGGAGCGGGCAAGTCGACCCTGCTCAAGGGCCTGACCGGTGAGATCCCCGTCCTCGACGGGCGGATCGAGCGGCCGGACGAGATCGCCTACCTGCCCCAGATCGACGCCATCGACCGCAGCTTTCCCTTGAGCGTCATGGACCTCGCCGCCATGGGCTTGTGGCGCCGCCTCGGCCCGTGGCGGGCCCTGCGACGGACGGGGCCGGCGGTGCTCGACGCCCTGGCCACGGTCGGGCTCTCCGGGTTCGAGGCGCGGCCCATCGGGACGCTCTCCGGCGGGCAGTTCCGCCGGGCCCTGTTCGCCCGCCTGATCCTGCAGGATTGCCGGACGATCCTCCTCGACGAGCCCTTCACCGGCATCGACGCGAGGACCACGGACGACCTCCTCGCCCTCGTGCGCCGCTGGCACGGGGAGGGCCGGACGGTGGTGGCCGCGCTTCACGATTTCGGCCAGATCCGCGCCCACTTCCCGGCGACGCTGCTGCTCGCCCGCGAGCCCGTCGCCTGGGGGCCCACCGCCCGCGTCCTGACGCCGGAGAACCTCGCCCGCGCCCGCAGCCTGTCCGAGGCGTGGGACGAGGACGCACCGGTCTGCGACGGCGCCCGCCATGCCGGGCCGCCGGAGCCGCACGCCCATTCCCACGCCCACGGCCATTCCCACGCCCACCCGCCCCTCAGCGACCGCGAGGACGCCGCGTGATCGATCCCTTCGCGCCGTTCGTGGAATTCGGCTTCATGCGCAGGGCGCTGGCGGGCTGCCTCGCCCTGTCGGTCTCGGCGCCGCCGGTGGGGGTGTTCCTCATGCTCCGGCGCATGAGCCTGATGAGCGACGCCATGAGCCACGCCATCCTGCCCGGCGCGGCGGCGGGGTTCCTCGTGGCGGGCCTCTCCCTGCCGGCCATGACCCTCGGCGGCCTCGTGGCCGGGCTGGCGGTGGCCCTGCTCGCCGGGGCCGTCACCCGCACCACGGTGCTGCGGGAGGATGCGAGCCTGGCGGCCTTCTACCTGATCTCCCTGGCGGGCGGGGTGCTGCTCGTGTCCCTGCGCGGGTCGCAGGTGGATCTGATGCACTTCCTGTTCGGCTCGGTCCTCGCCCTGGACGACCCGGCGCTGATCCTGCTCGGGGGCATCTGCACCCTGACGCTCGCGGTCCTCGCCCTGATCTACCGGCCGCTGGTGATGGAGTGCGTCGATCCGCTGTTCCTGCGCAGCGTCAGCCGGGCGGGCGGGCCGGTGCATTTCGCCTTCCTCGGCCTCGTGGTGGTGAACCTCGTCGGCGGCTTCCAGGCCCTCGGGACGCTCCTCGCCGTGGGGCTGATGCTGCTGCCCGCGGTGGCGGCCCGGTTCTGGGCCCGGGAGCTGGGCGGCACGATGGGGGCCGCCGTGGCCATCGCGGCGCTGGCGAGCTTCAGCGGCCTCTCCCTGTCCTACCGGTTCGACCTGCCGAGCGGCCCCGCCATCGTCCTCGCGGCGGGCGCCCTCTACGTCGCCTCCATGCTCGTCGGCCCCCAGGGCGGCCTGCTGCGCCGCCTCGGACGGCGGCGGCATCTGGAGGCGTGATCCGCGCTCCCCGCACCGTCTCCAGCCCCGCGCCCACCCCTCCGCACAGGGGGGAGGAGGGCGCGTCGAGGTTCACGATCCTGGTTTTCCGGAAAGCGCCCTAACGCCGCGCCCCGTTCGGGAGGGAGCCGCCGCCCGGGGCCGCGGCGCTTCGCCCGCGGGGACGCGAGGGCGCCCTGTCGGGGACAGGCCCCCTCACTCCCCCGCCAGGGCCGCCAGCCCCTCGCGATAGGTCGGGTAGGCCAGCCTCACCCCCAGTTCCTCGCGGATCAGCCGGTTCCGCACCCGCTTGTTCTCGCCGTAGAAGCTGCGGGCCATCGGGGAGAGGTCGGCGGTCTCGAAATCCACCTCCGGCGGCGGCGGAAGGCCGGCGAGGGCGGCGGCATGCTCGATCACCACCTGCGGCGGCGTCGGCTCGTCGTCGGTGACGTTGTAGATCGCACCGGGCCGGGGCCGGTCCAGGGAGGCGAGGAGCGTCGTGGCGATGTCGTCCACGTGGATGCGGTTGAAGACCTGGCCCGCCTTCACGATCCGCTGCGAGCGCCCCTGCCGCACCTTCACGATGGGGTTGCGTCCCGGCCCGTAGATGCCCGACAGGCGGAACACCTGAACCGCCTTGCCCGTGCGCGCGCCGAGGGCGAGCCACGCCGCCTCGGCGGCGAGGCGGGCGCGGGTCCGCTCGCTGCGGGCGGCGGGGGGCGTGGCCTCGTCGATCCAGGCGCCGCCCTGGTCGCCGTACACCCCGATGGTGGAGAGGTAGCCGATCCAGCCGATCCGGCTCCCGGCGATGGCCTCTGCGTAGCGCGGCAGGACGGGGTCGCCCTCCGCATCGGGGGGCGCGGAGACGAGGAGGGCGTCGCTGTCGGCGAGGTCCCCGGCGATGCGCGGGTCGTTCGCCTCCGGCCCGAAGGCCCGCACGGCAAAACCCGTCTCCCCGGCGAGGCGCGCGGCCCCGCCCGCCTCCGTCACGGTGCCGCGGACGGCGCCGAAGCGGTCACGCGCGGCCTCGGCGAAACGGCGGCCGGTGAAACCGAGCCCGAAGACGAAGAGATTCATGGGCCGGATGTTCGGGAGGCGGGCGCCCCCGTCAAGCGGGTAGGGGCGACTATTCCGCCACCGCCTCGGTGACGTGGACCGGGCCGGCGTCCCGCAGGATCGATTCGGCGGCGGCCGAGGCGAGGAGGGCGTAGCCCCGGTCCGCCATGTGCAGGCCGTCCGAGGCGAAGAGCTGCTTGGTGGTCAGCTTCCCGTCGCGGACCCAGCCGTGCATCAGGTCGGCCCGGCGGATCACCGGCACGTCGAGGGCATCGCCGATCTCGCGGACGGCGTCCCGGAAGCGGTTGGCGCCCGGCGTCGCCTCCAGCTTCGGGCACCATTGCGGCTCCATCAGCACCACGTCGATCCCGGCGTCCCGGATGCGGCGCACCGCATCGAGGGTGGCGGCGCGGAAATGCTCCAGCGAGACGCCGCGCAGGGGGTCGTTGCTGCCGGTCTGCCAGATGACGAGCTGCGGCTCGGGGCGGATCACGTCACGGTCGAGGCGGGCGAGCATGTCGTCCACGTGCTCGCCGCCGATGCCCCGGTTGATCACCGTGACATCCACCCCGTGCAGCTGCGCGCGCAGGTCGGTCTGGAGCTGGGCCGGGTAGGCGTTGGCGGGGCTCGACGCGCCGATCCCCTCCGTCGAGGAGGAGCCGAAGGCGATGATGCGCAGGGGCGCGCCGATGGCGATCTGCCGGGCGACGTGCGGAAGGTCCGGCGCCTCGGTCAGGTCGAAGCCGAGGAGGTCGAGGGATTCGGGGAGGAGGTCCGCATAGGCGAGCACCGCCGTGGGGATCACGAGCAGCCCTGCGGCGAGGGCCGCCCGGCGCAGCCATCTCTTGGCGTGGGTGCGGACCGGGCTGGCGGAAGGATGCGTCGACACTAGGACCGTCTGGTTCGGCGAGCGGCTGCGATTGTGCCAGAGTGTGTCCCCACCACGGAAGGATCGGTTCCGTCTTTCCGGTGAAAACCAACTGAATTCGTAACTCAATGTCAACGAACTCAGACCGCGACTCGAAGCCGACCCTGTCGCACCACCGTGGCCGGAACGCGGCGGCCCGGCCTCGGGGCCCCGCGCGCGGGTCGCGCCGGGGCCCGAGGCTCGAACGCTCGGGGGCTCAGTCGTTCTTGCGCTTCACGATCGCCAGGGTCTTGGGATCGAGCTTCAGGTCGAACTTCTTGCCCGCGGCGTCGTAGGCGTCGTCCACCTCGATCATGCCGTCATCGAGCTCGATCTCGCTCCACTTGGTGAACCCTTCCTGCTTCAGCACCGCCTCGACCTTGGCCTTCTGGTCGTCCGGCAGGGGCGTGTCCGCCCGGGCGGCGGGGGCGGGGGCGAGGGCCACGGCGAAGGCGAGGGCGGCGAGGGCGGGGGCGAGGCGCATGGCGGTCTCCGTTTCCGATTTGTGACAGAAGCCCGAACCCCTGTGCGGGCCACCGGTTCCACCCCACCGACCCGCTTGAGCCGCCACGGATTTTCCCGCACACCTGCGACACCCCGTCGCGGGTGCGTGAAGAGTCCGGAGCCCGCCCGCCGATGGTCACCCGCGTCGCCACCGTCGCCTTCGAGGGAATCGAGGCGCGCGCCGTCGACGTGCAGGTGCAGATCCTCCCGGGCGCGGTGAACTTCACCGTCGTGGGTCTGGCGGACAAGGCGGTGGCCGAGTCGCGCGAGCGGGTCCGCGGCGCCCTGATCGCCTCCGGCCTCGCCCTGCCGGCCAAGCGGATCACCGTCAACCTCGCCCCGGCCGACCTGCCGAAGGAGGGCTCGCACTACGACCTGCCCATCGCGCTCGGGGTGATGGCCGCCATCGGCGCGATCCCCGCGGACGCGCTGGCCGGCTACTGCGTCCTGGGGGAGCTCGCCCTCGACGGCACGCTCACCCCGGTCAACGGCGTGTTGCCCGCGGCCCTGGCGGCGGCCGGGCGGGGGCTCGGGCTGATCTGCCCGGCCGCCACCGGCCCGGAGGCGGCCTGGGCCGGGGGCGAACTCGACGTGCTGGCGCCGCGCTCGCTGATCCAGCTCGCCAACCACTTCAAGGGCAGCCAGGTGATGGCCCGGCCGGTGCCGGCCGTCGCCGCGGCGGAGGAGGCCCTTCCCGACCTCGCCGACATCAAGGGACAGGAGGGGGCCAAGCGCGCCCTGGAGATCGCCGCCTCCGGGGGGCACAACCTGCTCATGTCGTGGCACTTTGTTTGACCGGATGGCGACCCTGGGCTTAGGCTCGCCGCGCCATGCCCAAGGTCTACTCCTACATCCGGTTCTCCCGCCCCGAGCAGCTGCGCGGCGACAGCCTTCGGCGCCAGCGCGACAAGGCCGACGAGTGGGCCGCGGAGCGCGGCCTCGTCATCGACGAGAGCATCCAGGATCTCGGCGTGAGCGCGTTCCGCGGCTTCAACCGCGTCAAGGGTGCGCTTGGTGCGTTCCTGAGGCTCGTGGAGCAGGGGAGGATCGAACGGGGCTCCTACCTGGTCATCGAGAGCCTGGACCGCTTCGGACGCGACAGGATCCGGCAGGTGATGCCCGCGTTCCTGGAGGTCATCAACGCGGGCATAATCATCGTCACGCTGGCCGACGGCCAGGAACTGTCGGCCGAGCGCGTGGACAGGGAGCCGATGGCGATCTTCGGCGCGATCATGGTGATGATGCGCGCCAACGACGAGTCTCGGATGAAGTCGGAGAGGCTGAAGGAGGCGTGGGGCGCGAAGCGGGCGAGCGGCGCTGTAATCACCTCGCGCGTGCCGGGGTGGCTGAAGGTGGAGGTCGTCGACGGCAAGCGGAGGATCGTCGAGATCCCTGAGCGTGTCGAGATCGTCCGACAAATCTTCGTCGAGACCATCGCGGGATACGGTCGTCGGCAGGTCGCCCTACGCCTGAACCGCGATGGGAAACCCGCTTTCGTGTCGAAGTCCGGCTGGCACCCATCCTACGTCCAGAAGCTGCTGGAGGGGCGCGCGGTCCTAGGCGAGTACCAGGCTTTCAAGCGGGGCGAGGACGGCGTCCGCAGGCCGGTCGGGATGCCGGTGGCGGACTATTTTCCCGCCATCGTCTCGGAGGACGATTTCGTCACCGCGAACGATAAGAAGGCCGGCCGGACGACTTTGAGAGGGCTTCCGGGGAAGGGCGTCACCAACTTGCTGCGCGGGCTCGCGCGGTGCGGATGCGGCGCCAGCATGTCACGGGAGAACAAGGGCATGCGCGGCGGCGGGGCCTACCTCGTCTGTTCGAACGCCAATCGGGGCGCGGGCTGCGAGAACCTGCGCCGATGGAAGGTGGTCGACGCGGAGCGCATCGTGCTGCGCGCGGTCAGCGCGCTGGACGTGGGCACCCTTCTCCGGAAGGAAAACGTCGTCGTGCCGGCCGCGAGGACGGAGGCGGACATCGTCCGCCTGGTCGAGGACACCAAGGCCAGGCGCGAACGGATCTACGACGCGGTCGAACGGGGCGACGACGGCGCCTCGGACCGCGCCATGGCCCTCTCGGTCAGGCTCAAGGCGCTGGAGGCGGAGCTCGCCGAGCACCGCCTCGTCAGCGCGAGGCGGGCCGCCGAGCCGAGCCCCGACCAGCGACGGCGGCGCATCGCGGAGCTCTTCGCCCGGTTGGAGAACGACGGGGAGGAGGAGCTCGCGGACCTGCGCACGCGCATCGGCCAGGAGCTGCGCTCGACCCTGACCCGCGTGACCTTCGCGCGCCACCAGGTGACCCTGGTCTACCCGATGACGGCCGCCCGCGGACGCGCCGCCCTGACGCCGGGCAGGAAGGAGATCGTGGTCAAGGCGTTCGACGACGACCCTGTCCACGTCGCGGAGATGATGGCCGAGGAGGAGGACGAACGGTCATCTCAATGAGATCGGTCGCTTGGAGTAGAGGCATCTTGGACGCACGGCTTGCAAGGACACTCCCGCAAAAATCACGAAATTCTACATACGTCGCGTAAGTCGTTGAAATACCTGGTGAATTTTTAGAGCCAACTAACGTACTATTACGAATTCTTACAGCGACGGGTGTGACTGATCGTGGCGCGCTAACAAGCTGGCCCGCACAAATAATTCTGAAACCTGATGTTTTTCGTCCGGCGCCCAGGGCATGCCGATAGGTCGACTGCCGGGCAACATGGTCCTTCGGGGCATGGAAAGGCCCTCAAGCGCATGGCGAGTCCCGAAAAATCCACGGAAAATCCGGCGGTTTTCCCCCTTCCAAACCGGTGCCCACGGAGTTTTTTGCGACGAGGGAAGTCACGATAAACCCGGCAGCCAGCGCCGCGACCGTCGTCCGTTGGGTGATGTTTCGAGGGTCATGCCGATTGCTCATTCTCGCCGCTGCCGGGCGCCGGCCTTCGGCCCGGTCACGAGAAAGCCCGGCGGGATGGCTCCCGCCGGGCTTTCTCGTTCCCTCATTTCGGTTCGATGCCTAGCGCATGCTCGCCGCCTGCCCGTCCGGCACGAACCTCTTTCGCCTTTCCGCATGATCGGCCGCGACCTGCGCCAATCGCGTCTTGATGTCCTGGCCGGTAATGTGGGCGTAAGCCTTCGCCGTTTGCCGGATGCTGGCGTGGTTGAGCACCTTGCTGGCCGCGAGCAGGTCGCCGGTGGCCCTTACGATCCGCGCCCCGCAGGTCTTGCGCAGGTCGGGGATGTGGAGGTCGGTCACCCCGGCCTCCTCGCAGATCTCCCTCCAGATGTAGCCCATCCTTTCGTAGGTCACAGGCCGGCGCTCACCGGCCGGGCACGGCGAGGCACCGGGGCCGGAACGCGAACGACGGCTCGCGACGAATGTGAAGACGTCGACGGGGTCGTCGTCCCACGCCGCCTTCAGGATGGCCTCGACCTCGGGCGTGATGTGGACGTCATGGGGCTTCCTGCCCTTGCCGACCACCTTGATCAGACCGTCCCGCCAGTGGACCTGATCCTTTTTGATCATGGCGGTCTCGCGGCGCAGGCCCGTCACCGTCACGAACCTGAAAATGGGCCACACGTCCGGGCGGATCACCTCCAGCCGCATCTCCTCATCGATGGTCATCTCCCGCTGCCGGGGCTCCTCCTTCAGGACGAGCTTGCGCCAGGGCGGCTCGCGGGGAAGGAAGGCCTGCTCGGTGTCCTTGACGTGACCGAGCACGAACCGCACCACCGCGATCACCTCCTTGTTCACCGTCGCGTTCGAGACGACGTCCGCCTTGCCCTGCTTCGCCACGGGCATCGCACGGCGGTCGGCGATGAGCTTGGCCACGACCTTCCTGTCGATGCGGCTCACGAGCGTCGTGGCGCCGATCCTCTCCTCCAGCCACTTGAAGGATCGGTCGAAAGTCCGGGCGGACGTGTTGGCCTTCGCCGCCTCCCGATAGGAGGCGACTGCGTCCGCCCAGGTCATGTCGAGGACATCCTCGGCAGCCCGCCGCGCGACCTCGTCGTCGAGCGCCTTCCTACGGATGGCGCGGGCGACCTTCTCGGCCTCGCCCTCGACGGTCTTCTTGGTGGAGCCGCAGTAGCGGACGCCGCCGACGACGAAGTCGTAGTGGCGGAACGGCGACCCCTTCACCGCCCTCGTGAGCTTCCTGGCCATCTTAGCGCCCTCCCTGTCCGGAAGGGACGAGGGGCCGGCGAGCCCGCTGGCCCCGGGCATTCCTGCGGATGGCGCGGGCGAACTTCTCCGCCTCGGCCTCGCCGGTCCTCTTGGTGGAACCGCAGTGACGGACGCCGCCGACGACGAAGTCGTACTGGCGGTACGGCGATCCCTTCACCGCCCTCGTGAGCTTCCTGGCCATCTCAGCGCCCTCCCTGGGAGGAGCGCCGGCCGCCGCGGCCGCGGGGCATCGGCGGCGCGAGCATGCGCCGCCGGACGAATTCCTCCAGGTCGTCGTCGGTGACCCGGAGGGCGCGGCGCTCGACGCCGTCGCCGACGTCGAAGGCCCGCAACCGGCCGGCGGCCACGTGGCCCCGGACCTGGCGGAGGCACATGCCGAGCCTGTCGGCGGCCTCCCGCAGGGTGAAGACCCGGTCGAAGAGGAGGACCAGGGTGCCGGTGAATGCGGAGGCGCCGCCCGTGGCTTCGGGCATGCGGCCCCGGTCGCACGCCCCGAGGGGCGCACGCTGGGTGTACGTGAACATGGTTGGATCCTTTCGTGCCGCCGGCGGCGGCGAATGACGTCTCGATGCGACCCGTCGCGCGGGTCGCCCCTCTCCGGATTCGGGCCTACCGGCCCCGGGCGGCCATCGCGGCGGAGCGGGCGCGCCACTCCTCCCGCCGCTCGGCGTAGGCGGCGTCGGCCCAGCCGCGCGCCTTGCCCTCGTCGACGTGGCCGGTGTGGCCGTAGTAACGGCGGTCCGCGACGACGAAGGTCATCCGGAACTCCGGGTCGGAGCCGCGCCGGTAGACCTTCGGGGCACGCATCCGCGCAGCGCCGTCGCCCTCGCGGGGCGTCCCGGTGCCCCGGGCGGCGCGCACGCCTCCCCGATCACGCTCCCCCTCGGGAACGTGCTTCCTGATCTCGCTCATGGTGATGTCCTCTTGGCGTGGTGATGACCGGGACGGCGCGACGTGCCTTGTGAGTGCTCCGCACCGCCCCGGTGCCGGGTCCGTCCCGGCGTTCAGTCCTCGTCGTGGTCGTGGGGGAGCCGGGCCTCCGCTTCCCCGAGCCGGGCGAGGGCGGCGATCCTCGCGGTGACGTCCCCGATCCCGACATGCGCGTAGCGGAGGGGCGTGAGCGTGGTTCCCCGGTTCCGGCGCGGCGCCGCCTTGGTCTGCCAGCGCAGCGTCGCGGTCCTGCCGCCCAGGGCGCAGACCAGGACCGAGCGGCCGCCGTCCGCGTGGATGGCCTCGGCTACGGCGAGGGCGCCCCTGGCGAAGGCCAGGGCCATGTCGCCGTCCGCGTAGGGGGTCGGCCCGCCGTAGCGGGCGCCCCCGACGGTGAAGCTGCACCGCTGCGTGTCCTCCGCGTGGTGGCGGAAGACACGGGGGAAGCCGGTCCTGGCGCTCCCCCCGACCCCGAGGGGCAGCTCGCGCTGCGCCTCGGCCACGACTTCCCCTCCGCCGCCCTGGTCAGGGGGGCGCTTCGTCGACTTCCTCATGATGCGTTCCTCTCGGTGCTCGTCCTCGGACGCGGGCGACGTGCCTTGTGTGTCGGTCGCCCCGTCCGTCGGTCATTCCCTCCGCGGCGGCACGGATGCCGCCGGGTTCTCGACAGGCCCCTGGGCCTCGCGGCATCGCCGCCCTCGGCCGGCCGTTTGACGGTCGTCCATCGATCGCCTAGCACCTCCCTCGTCGCGGTGTCCTTGGTTCCTCTTGGGTCGCGGCTGGCACCGGCCTGTGCCTTGTGAACATGGGGCCGGAGCCGCTTTCTGGGTCGCGAGACCCGTCAAGCCCCGGCGGTCCCCGCCGGGGCTTTTCTTTTGCCGGCGGGGCCGTGGTCCCGCCTGCCTTGGTCCCGGGGTTCGCCGGCTCGCCGCCGCCCCCCGATGAGATGAGCCTGACGATCACGCCGGCATTTGCCAAGCCCAAAAATCTCAAGGCCAAGCTTCCTGTAGCTCTCCTAGACAGTGTTCCGGAGGCTCCAGGCACGTATCGGGGACGTATTTTCCAAAGCTAGTCTTAACCAGCTAAGTGTCTGTATTTTAGAGAGGGCAAAAGGATCGACTATCCCGTTCTTGGACGATCCTTGGCCGGTGGGAAATGGGCAGCTGCCATCGAGGCTTGGCCGGACCAGGGTCCCGGACCGGACCTCGTCGACCCGGGCGACCCATCCGGCCCGAAAACCGGCATGGAAGCCGCGTTCAAGCCCCGAAAAGTTATCCACAGCATTCACCTCCGTGGGGTCAAACGACTCTTGCGACTCGCTTTTTCGGCGGCGTCGCCGTGCCCGAGGTTGCCATCGACACCACCTCAATCCCGCGCGGCGGCATCGGGGAAGCGCAGGACGACGCATCCCGGTTCGTCGGATCGAGGCCTTCGGCCGGCGAGGATCGCCCTGCGCTCGGCCTCGACGAGGCACTCGTGGGCGACCGCGACCCTGGCCCGCTCCACGGCGCTTTCGTAGACGGCCTGGCCGAGCTCGGCACGGACCTCGACTAGGGTGCCCAGGAGGGCGAGGACGGCCTCATCCATGGCGGGCCTCCATCGTCAGCGCGGCATGGCCGTCCATCGCGGCCTCGTGCTCCCGGACGAGGCGCAGGAACGTCGGCCCCTCGATGACGAGGTCGACGAGCAGGCGCTTGGCGAGGGACTTGATCAACGACTTGTTCAACCGCACGCACGAGAGCGCCGCGGAGTAGCAGGCCTGCAGGTCGGCCTCGACTTGCTCACGCAGGTCGGCGTCGTGTTCGAGGATCTCGTCGGCGCGGTCCATGTGCCGGCGATGCAGGAGCGTCTCGCCGAGCCCGAACGACACCCTGATGGCGGCGGCGATGGCCGTTGCCTGCTGCAGGTCGTCGTGGCTGCCGGTGCTCGGCCCGTAGCCGAAGGCCTCCTCGCCGGCGCGGCCCGCGAGCGCCATGACCACCATGGCTCGGAGGCGGCCCGCGGTATGCACCATGGCACCTTCGAAGCCGGCGGTGATCGACCCGCCGCTGGAGGCGGTCTGGATCAGGCTGATCCGCTTGATGCGGCCGGCTCCCACGCGGTGGCCGACCACGGCATGCGAGATCTCGTGGATGGCGCAAAGATGGCGGTCGGCCGGTGAGCGCTCGTCCGGCGGCGCCATCGCCGCCATGATGTCGGCGACCTCCATCGGCCTGGCGGCGACGCGGGCGGTGCGTCTGGCCGCCGCGACCCAGGACATGGCATCCGCGCCGGTGGCACCGGCCCCGGCCACCGCCACGCCAGCGAGGTCGACGCCCGGCAGGTCGTTGCCGAGGTGCTGGCGGAGGATGCCGGCGAGCCCGGCGGCGTCGGGTCGGCGCACGTGGACGAGGCGGCCCAGACGGCCCGGCCGGAGCGTCGCGGGATCGACCCGCCGCGGGAAATTGGTCGCCCCGACGAGGATGACGCGCGATCCCGGGGCTGCGGTCATCTCCAGCTCCCTCAGATAGGCGGCTTGGACAGGCGCCCAATAACTGGAATTCCTGTCCTGCGGATTATCCCTGCTTGGCAGGCCGTCGATCTCGTCAAGTAAGAGCACACAGCCATTCGGCATCGACCTGGCCGAGGAGAAGGCCGCCATCATCGAGACGATGGTCTTGTCGAGATAGGTCGATGTCTCGAACCAATTCGCGATCGACGTCTCGACTAATGGAAGCTTGAGGGACTTTGCAAGGCTGTGCACAAGGCTGGTCTTGCCGACGCCGGGTTCGCCGAAGAGGCAGCAAGACTTGTCCGCCGACTTCCAGAAGTTCTCGGCGTCCAGGGTCTCCCGATCCTCGACCAGCTTGAGCGCCCACTCGATGGCCTCGCGTCCGTGGCCCTGCAGGTCGCGGACGTGGGGCACGTCGCGGAGCCTGGTCGAGGAGGTGGCGCGTGCGGCGATGGCCCGCTCCAGGCGTCGGACGCAGGCGGTCGCGCCGCCGGTGCCGCCGCGCAGGGCGGAGGTGAGGTCGGGGAGGTCGAGGCCCTCGACGCCGGCGGGGACGGTCCTGGGCCTGTTGCCGGTGACGACGCGGATGGCGGCCGCCACCAGCGCCGGTGTGGGCCGGCCCGGCCGCAGGCGAAGGTCGGCGGCGGCGACGAACGCCGGCGGCACGTGGGCCTCGGGGGCATGGCAGACGACGGCGACGCGCTTGCCGCGGGCCATGCACTCGGCCAGCTCCTCGGCGCCCTCGTCGGGCTTCCTGCGGTGGCGGGTGGTGCCGTCGCGGACCTCGCTTAGGTCCCATGCGGCGATGGAGTTGAGGGCCCTGCGGAGGGGCACGACCCATGCGGCGGTCGGGGCATCCACCAGGAGGGCGAGGCCGCGCTCGCCGACGATGCGGCGCCGGATCCTGGCGGTGAGCGCCGTCCCGAGGAGGAGGCGGGCGAGCACTGTCGCGGCGGCCACGCTGGCGGGCGGCGCGGCTGGGTCGGGTTCGTCGCCTTCGAGGAACTCCGCGGCCTCGATGTCGGTGACGATGGGCTTTCGAAGGTTCTTGATCATGGCTGCCTCCGCGCAGGGGCAGCCGGCCGCTCACGTTGGCGGCAGGTTCAGCCCTGGAGGGTGTCGGGAAGGCGCGGTCGCGCCCGTGACGTCTCGCGGCCGGGACGGACCCGGACCGAGGCAGCAGATTTTCGGAGGGCGAGGATGGTGATCATCGGGAGGTGTCCAACGAAGGGAGCCTCCCGGAGCCGCGCGAAAAAGGGCGCGCGGCTATCCGCGGGAGGGGGAATCGGCGCGCGCCGGCGAGGCCTGGGCCACCCGGTTCGCCGTGCGTTTCGTCTGCGCGGTCATGGATCCTAATTGCAAGTTAAGGCCGGCGAAGGCAAGTATTGTCGAATAGGGACATCGAAGGAACTGTGGAAAACCCGCGGTGACGGTGATCCTCGAAACGAAAACGGGTCGGAAAGTTCCCGACCCGTCGAGCTTCGTCCTGGTCCTCCGTCGTTCCGGGCAGCCTAGATCGCCGGCTCCATGGCCGCGGTCGCCGCGCGGGCGGGCTGCCGTGCGGCGCGCCGCGGGGCCACGGCCGGCTGCTTCGCCTTCGCGACGTCGGGGGCCGCCTTGACCTTGGGTCGCCTCATGGGCTCCAGCTTGACCGGCTGCGCGCGCAGCTTGGCCGGCTTCTGCCTCACGAAACGTCTGTCGCCCTCGGCGCGAAGGGTGCGCAGCCCGGCTTGCAGGACCTCGCGCATGATGTCGTTCTTGCTGCGATCCTCGTGGAACGCGACCACCTTGAGTTCCTGATCCAGGTCGTCGGGAAGGTAGACGCTCCGGAGGACGAGATTGGATCCAGTTTTTCCGGCCATCGGAACCTCCATGCGTATGGGTATATATATGTACGGGTTCGCTTGTCGTCCGCAAGGGCCCTGCTAACGGTAGGGCCGCAGGACGCGCTCCGCCATCCCCCCCAGGACCATCAGGGAATTGTACCCGGGCCCGATGATCTGCGAGTGCATGGGGGCGTGGATCCTGGGCCATCCGGGCAGGTCGAAAGACAGGTCGCCGAGCATCCCATCCTCCAGCCGTTCCGCGTTCCTGCGCGAGACGCGCCCTTGCAGCGCCTTCGGCAGGAGCGGCGTGAACCACCATGCGTCGAACCCGGAGGCGTCCACCACGACGTCCGCCGGCACCTCCACGGGTACGTCGCTGGTGTTGTTCTCGCAGACCACGACGAGCTTCGTGCCACCCGTGCCGGCCTTGATCTCGATGGCACGCCCGGGCGTGAACAGGAGGCCTTCGGTCTCGGAGAGGATGTCCGTCACGTTCTCCCAGACCACGCCCCTGTTGAGCCGTTTCACGAAGTTGCGGCGCTCGTCGTTATAGAAGGCGGCCCAGGGTTCCGGATCGTCGAATATCCGGTTCTCGAAGAAATTCACTGTCCTATTGAAGAGGGTTCCCTGGGTATTCACGAGGTTTATTTTTCTTCCGTCCGGTAGGTGACGCACCAGCCATGCGGCAATCGCCGCGGTCGTGCCTCCCCCACCGATGATCACGACCCCGGCGTCGCGTTTTCCCAGGTTCGTCAGGATCCTCCTTCGGTGGGTCCAGAAGTCCCTACCGCTGTAGACGTCCTTGAAGGGCGTCTTCGTCAACTTGTTCAGGGATGGCCCTGGGCCGGTGAAAACCACGCCATCGAACCCTTCGAAGGCATCCGGACGGCCAGTCTTTCTCTCGTTGAATTCCACCGTCCAATGCCGTCGCGACCTTCGGATTCCGGTCACCTTTCCGAACACGGGCTTATTGTCAGCCTGCCGAAACGCAAATCTGATGTAGTTCGCGAACTCACGATGAGTTTGCGGTTTTCTCCCTCGTGACACCCATTCCGCATACCTTGCCTTGTTATGGGGAGGGCTCAGTTGGAAGGCGTCCCATGAGAAATCTCGCTTGAGCATGCCAGCGATGTCAGGGAAGGCCTCGTCGGAATAGTATGGAAAGCCGAGATCCCGTTCGGCGGGCGTGCAGAGCTTCTGGTCTCCGTCCGTGTATCCATGGGAGCCGTCCCAGGCGGCGGCGATCCCATGTTCCTCGAAGACAGTGACGCTGATCTGGTTTCCGGTCCCCTCGAAGCGGTTCAGGCAGTGGGCCCGGGCGACGATGGCGGCGGCCTTCGGACCGCAGCCCACGACGGCGATGTTACTCTGTCCCAAGCGACCCCCCCACGTTTCGACCAAGGATATGCGTCCGCGGTGGATTCGAAAATCATCCGGCGTGCAGTCGGCGGACCTCGCGCTCGACCTCGTCCAGGACGGCCGTGCCCAGGGCGAGGGGGACGGCCCCGACGATGCGGTCGAAGGCGGGGGCGTCGAAGGGTCTCGACGCGTTCGGCGCCGCTTCGTCGCCGTTCACCTCGGGGTTGCGAGCCGGGCGGCAAACCCGGCGAAGCTGCTTGCAAGGGCTCGGGCAGTCATGGGCGGCATCCTGACCGCCGGTGTTGAAACCTGAAACTTAAAATCAGCGGGTGTCGTACCGCCTACAGACGACCCATTGACGTTCGTACCGAAGGCTCCGCTTCGGTAAACGCTACCGCTTGGCCGAATGGCAAATAACCATCAATTGATGAGATTTTATAGATCGGAACAATGCCGAAAAATTCTTGTTGTGACGAAGGTTGAATATGGCATTCAGCACTACAGGAGATCTTGCATGAAGAAGTTCACACTCGCCCTCACCGCATTGACCGCCCTTGGCGGCATCGCCCTCGCGTCCGGTTCGGCCTCCGCCGCCCCGATGTCCGTCAACGGCCTCCAGTCCGAGAGCGGCGTCACCCAAGTCCGGATGATGCAGGGCGACCGGATGATGATGAAGAAGCGCATGATGCGGAAGCAGATGATGAAGCGCCGCATGATGAAGAAGCGGATGATGAACCGCGGCATGTGATCGCCGACGCTTCCGGAGGCCCCGTCACGGGGGCCTCCGCCCTGGACGACCGACATCCCGAGGGAGACCGTTTGCCTCGCACCTACCTGACGCGCTCCGCGCCCGACACGGGCGAGGTCGAGCGCCGCCGATGGATGTTCCGACACCCGGTCGTGATCCGCGTCACCCACTGGGTCAACGCGATCTGCCTCCTGGTGCTGCTCATGAGCGGCCTTCAGATCTTCAACGCCCACCCGGCCCTGTACTGGGGCAAGGTCTCGACCTTCGATACGCCGCTGATGGGGATGTCCTCCACCGAGGACGATCCGCCCAAAGGCGTCACGACGGTCATCGGGCATTCCTTCGATACCACCGGGTATCTCGGCTCATCCACCGGTAGCGACGGCGAGGCGGCCGACCGCGGCTTCCCTAGCTGGGCGACGCTTCCGAGCGACCAGGACCTCACCGGCGGTCGCTCCTGGCACTTCTTCTTCGCCTGGGCCTTCGTCCTGAACGGCCTTGCCTACCTGCTCTACGGGCTGGTCAGCGGGCAGCTCCGGTTCCGCGTGATCCCGTCACGCGATCAGTTCCGGCACTTCGGCGCGTCGGTGTGGGAGCACCTGACGCTGCGCTTTCCGCAGGGCGACGAGGCCAAGCGATACAACGTCGTCCAGAAACTCACATACCTCGTGGTGCTGTTCGTGCTCCTGCCGGTTCAGGTCCTCGCCGGCCTCGCAATGTCGCCGGCGATGGACGCGGCCTTCCCATTCCTGCTGACGCTGTTCGACGGGCGCCAGTCGGCCCGCACGGTGCACTTCGTCGTTGCGGCCCTGTTGGTCCTGTTCGTGGTCGTGCACGTCGCCCTGGTCCTGCTGTCGGGCTTCTGGAACAACATGCGCGGCATGCTCACCGGTTGGTTCGTGATCGAGCGCAAGGTCGAGCCGGCACCCGTCACCGGGGAGACCCGGGCATGAGCCGCCTTCCGAGCCGAAGGGCCCTCCTGACGGGGGCTTCCGCCGCGGCCGCGGCGGCCGTGCTCGGCGGGTGCGACCGCCTTGGCAATGCGGAGTGGTTCCGGCGCACCCTCAAGACCGGCGAGGACGCCAACCTCTTCGTCCAGCGCCTGCTGCTGACCGACCGGACGCTGGCCCCGGAATACGCCGAGGCCGACATCTCGCCGTGGTTCAAGCCGAACGGCACCGAGGATCCGCCGGACAGGGACTACAAGGCGCTCGCGAAGGGCAGGTTCGCCAAGTACCACCTGCAGGTGGACGGCCTCGTGGAGGCGCCCTTCAGGCTGTCCCTGGCCGAGCTCCGCAAGCTTCCCGCCCGGACCCAGATCACCCGGCATGATTGCGTCGAGGGCTGGAGCGCCATCGGCAAGTGGACCGGCGTGCCGCTCGCCGACCTCCTTAAACGGGCCAAGCTCAAGCCCGAGGGGCGCTACGTGGTGTTCCACTGCGCGGACACGATGGACCAAGGAGAGGACAACGGCGGAGCGGACACCGCGGAGGATGGCGGCTCCGACGAAACAATCCCTGCCGGCAATGCCAACCCAGCCATGACGAAGCAATCGGGCGGTGGGGAGAGCAGGAAGGACTCAGGCGGCCAGCAGGCGTCTGATGACACTGCGGCCAGTGGTGGATCACCGGTCAGGTACTACGAGAGCATCGATCTCGTGGACGCGTTCCACCCGCAGACGATCCTCGCCTACGACATGAACGACAAGGCGCTTCCGGTCTCGAACGGCGCCCCGCTGCGCCTGCGGGTGGAACGCAACCTCGGCTACAAGCATGCCAAGTACGTGATGCGCATCGAGGTGGTCGAGAGCTTCGCCCATCTGGGCGATGGCAAGGGAGGATACTGGGAGGACCAGGGCTACGCCTGGTACGCCGGCATCTGAGTTGGCGCGGACGTGACGTCTACGTCTCCGCGAGCATTGGAAGCGCATCTCTCCTGGCGAACTCCGGGGGGCCTTCGCGGCGACATCCGGCCCTTGCAAAGCTGCAAAGTACAGTCAGCGCCGCGCAGCTGGCTATCAGACCGGCGACTCGGCCTCGAAGCGTCCGAAATGAGCGGCCCGCGAACCTGACCGGTACATCCGGCCTGACGAAACCTGCGACGGACCAATGTTCGGACTGCAGCGCGAACATTGAAGGACGATGCTGTCATGTCCCTACATTCCGAACGCCTAGGCACGGGCCGGCCGCTACTGATGGTCCATGGGTTGGGGGCCAATCTCCACACCTGGGATCCGCTCCTGACCGCATTACGCGGCTCGCGCGAACTGATCTTGGTCGACCTGCCGGGACATGGCAGATCGGCCCCGCTCGCGGGCCGGCAGACGGTGGAGGCCTATGCGGACGCCCTAGCCGGCTTCGTGCAGTCGCAAGGCCTGACGACGGCGGACCTCGTCGGCAGTTCGGTGGGGGGCCGGCTGGTGCTGGAGCTGGCGCGGCGGGGCATCGGTCGGCACTGCGTGGCGCTTGATCCCGGCGGTTTCTGGCGCGGGTGGGAAACACGCTGGCTACACTGGTCGCTCGCGGCATCGATACGCCTGGTGCGGTTGCTGCGGCCCTTCCATCCCGGCCTGTCGCGCCACGCCGTCACCCGTACGCTGCTGCTGGCCCAACTGTCGGCACGTCCGTGGCTGCTGCCACCGCAGCTCGTCGTAGGGGAGCTGCGGAGCCTGGCGGCCACACCGGTGTTCGATGCGATGCTGCGTGAACTGGCACGCGGGCCGTTGCAGCAGGGTTCGGCAAGGACGCCCGGCCTTGTCACCATAGGCTGGGGCCGCCAAGACCACCTGCTGCTGCCGCGCCAGGCTGCACGCGCCCTGGCAGCCTTCCCGTCGGCACGGCTGCACTGGTTCGAGAACTGCGGCCACTTCCCGCATTGGGATCAGCCTGCCGAGACGGCGCGCGTGATCCTGGAGACGGTTGGGAAGGATGCGCCTTGAAATGGCTCGTCGCACACCCGGGCCCGCGGCCATCCACGGGTCGTCGAGCATATCGGCCGAGCTTGCCGCCTCCGCCCTGGAGAGGGTCCATGGTCCGGTCTTCCATGGCCGCAAGAACGTAGCAGCGCTCCAAAGCCAACTTATAGCGCAGCCAAAATTCAGGCAGACCTTCTACGGACGCAAGGTCGTCCTTGCCCGGGAACGGCCCACGGCCCCCTCGATGTTCGGAACGGGATCCCGTTTCCGGCTCAGTACGTCGACCCCCGAATTCGCCGCGCTCTTATCCGCCGCGGTCCGCTTCAGTTCCCCGATCACCGTGAAGAAGATCATGACCTACCTTCGCTACGCACCCGACATCGAGAAGCCCGCCGCGGACGAGCAGGAGACCATCGACGGCATCATCAACGGCATGACGCAGCAATCGGAGACCGTCGAGACACGCGAGCACCATGCCGTGCGCGCCAGCCACGCCAAGAGTTCGGCCTGCGGAACCGGCGAGTTGACGATCGCCGCCGGCCTGCCGCCCGAACTGGCCCAAGGGCTCTTCGCCAAGCCCGGCACCCACCCGGTCGCCGTCCGCTTCGCCCAGGGTCCGGGCGAGACACTAGGCGACCGCGTCTCGACCCATCGCGGGATGTCGATCAAGGTGTTCGACGTCCCCGGCGAGAAGCTGCCCGGCCACGCCGTCGATACGCAGGACTTCGTGCTCGCGACCGGGACCACCTTCCCCTCGGGCACGGCGGCCGGCTTCCTGCGGGACGGCACGGTCATCGGCAAGTCGACGGGTTTGCCGGAGGGGGTCAAGAGCGCGGTCTCCTCGACCATGCGCAACCTCAACCGGGCACTGCACGCCTTCGGGACGGAGAGCGCCCTCGCCGACTTCTTCGGCCATCCCTACAGCCACCCCCTGGCCGACAGCTACTTCAGCCAGGCGCCGGTTCGCTTCGGCGATTACGTGGCCAAGCTCGGCGTCGTGCCGTCGACGGAAGGCCAGCGCGCCCTGTCCGAGTGGCGCCTCGACCCGCACCAGGACGAGGATGGCTTCCGCCACGCCACGGTGGCCTTCTTCCGGGAGAACGAGGTGGTGTTCGAGTTGAAGGCCCAGCTCTGGGCCGACGCCGAGAAGCAGCCCATCGAGGACGCCTCGATCGACTGGCCGGTCGCGATCAGCCCCTATCGCACCGTCGCGACGCTGCGCCTGCCCCGCCAGGATGCCTATGCGCCGGACCGCGTGCGCTACTTCGACGAGGTGATGACCTTCCGGCCGGCCCACAGCCTCGCGGCTCACCGGCCGCTCGGCTCCGTGATGCGGGCGCGCCTACAGGTCTACCGGGCGTTGAGCGACTTTCGCCACCGCAGGAATGGCGTCGCATCGGAGGATACGGCAAGCATCGGTCTCGTGCCTGCCTAGCTGTAAGAACCCGACGCTTGGTACCCCGCCATCGCCCTCGGCGGCGAGGGCGGCCTGCACCTGGTCTGGCGCCTTCCGCCCGGGTTTCCTCCCGCCTAGTGGATCCAGCTCATGGCGCGCAAGCGGGGGGTCGGCGGCTACGCGCTTTCGAGCGGGGCGGACTACGACTTCGACCCCGGGGCACGGGACGACATGGGGGTCTTCGGTTATCCTCGCCCACCGAGACGTCGATCGAGGTGGCTGTCGGCAAGCCGCGGTCGATGCTTGAGGAAACTGCCTGAAGCGACGGGAGCCCTGCGTCGGCGTGCCTGGACGCGCTCCGCCGCCGCCGAAGGGACCGCGACGGCGGCGCTGCGGACCGCGCCCGGGACCGCCGGCACGTCTCGAACCTACTCGGGGTCGCCGGTGGCCATGCCGTCGAAATCGCCGGCGTGAATGCTCCGGGGTGCGGTGATCTCCCCAGGGCGCCGGGCGTCGCGCTCCCGTCGCCAACGGGCCTCGCGCTCGGCCTCTTCGAGGGCGGCGCGTCCCAGGGCGACCAGCACGGCGGCGACGATGCGCTCGAAGGCTGGCGGGCCAAAGGTCTCGCTCGCGAGCGCCAGGCGCCTGAAGAGATCGCCGATGGCCTTGGCGGGGTCGTCGGTGCGGAGCGGTGGCGCGGTGATGGCGGGGACGTGCGTCTGGGTGTCGGGCATGACGGCCTTCTCGGGCCGCCGCGCGAAAATTAGCGTCGGTCAGGCCCCGTGGGCGGGAAGGGAAAGCGGGCGTTCGGGCGCGGCTTTCCGTTTGAGGCGCGGGGCGTGGGTCACGGGAGATCCGATCAGGTCCGGTGCGATCCGGATGACGGCCAGTGGGCCTGGTCGCGCGCGCGGTCAAGGAGGCTCGGGGCGAATTCGTCAGCTGTCGGTAGTGGTTACGGTGGATGCCCCGGGACGCGGATGCGGCGGGAGCGTGGGCCATCGTGCCTGTCGGGGGAGCCCGAAGTGGGGGCGGAGCGCGACTCGTAGGGAAGCGGGGAGCGGGAAGCGCTACCTGGTTCCCGCTACCTTTTTTGGGGGTTGGTTAACCGTGCCGGGCGCAGGCTTCCGCGGTGGATGGAGGGTGCGATGCCGGAGCGGGATGCGGTCTTCCTTGCGTGCGACCGGCTACTGGCGCGGCGGGAGCGGGTTTCGCTTCGGAACGTGATCGCCGAGCTGCCGCGCGGGGGCTCGAACCGGGCGGTCGGGCCTCACATGGCCGAGTGGAAGGTCGAGCGGGACTACAAGCCGGGGCTGGAGGTCGACCACCTGCCGGAGGGCGTCCAGGGCGAGCTCGTCAAGTTCGCCTTCCTGGTGGTTGAGGCGGCGAAGGAGGCGGAGGCGGCGAGCCTGGCGAACGACCGCGGGCGGGACGAGGCGCGGCGCCGGGCCAACGACGAGATGCGCGACGAGGCGCTGGCGGCCCTCGACGTGCTGACGGCGGCGAACGCGCGGCTGACGCTGGAGACGGACGCGGCGCGGCAGGAGGCCGAGGCGCTACGGACCGAGAACGTGCGCCTGCGCGAGCGCCTCGACAGGATCAGGGCCGAGGAGTTCTGGGACCGCGTCATGCGGGAGGTGCGCGACCTGATGCCGGTGGGCGGGTCGCTGCCGATGGACGAGATCCTGGCCGGACTGAGGCCGTCGATCCACCGCGGCGCCCGGCTTCACAGGGAGCCCCTGGACGCGGGCACGCTGCGGAAGAAGATGATGATGCGGGTAAGGTGGGAGCGGTTTTTCGAGGCGGGCCCCGACGGCACCATCGTGCGCAAGGCCGCGGAGGCCTAGGTCGCCTTCGTTGGGCGGGATGCGCGCTTCGCCCTTGCCGCGGGCTCCTTTATCGGGCGCGCCGACTTCCTGGCGAGGACGGTGCAGACGAAGCGGTTCCCGTAAGTGACCGCCACGTGCCTCACCACCATGAACTGGAGGATCAGGCACCCGAGATAGACGAGCAGCACCGGGATCGGCCGGACCGTGAACGCCGCCGCCGTGCCGAGACCGACGACGAACAGCGCGGCGAAGCCAGCATAGTCGCGTGTGAACAGGTATTCTCCATGGGCGTAGAGGACGGCCGGGTCGTTCTCGATCTCCTTGAACAGCCGGTACCACGTCCGGTTCTCGCCCTCCGGTTCGGTCGGCCAATCCTTACCGAGCAACTTCCTCAAACCATCCACGTCGATGCGCGGGTCGGATCCGGCGAACTGGCTGAAGGCACGATGGCCGGGCAGGGCATGCCGGCGCCGCAGGAACACCAACCAGACCTTGATCTTGTCGCTCAGGAAGCCGTTGGCGATGGTCGTGAGGATAAGGGCCAGCGTCAGGGGCACCAAGCTCGTCGCGCCCGCCACGAGGCCCTTGAGACCCGCGGCCGACACGGCCTCGTACTGCGTGAAGGCGTACAGGACGACGACGTTCATCGCGATGGTGGCCCATAGCTTCGGGCGGTTCGCGTCCTTGAGGGACTTGGTCTTGCTGTCCTTCGCCACGTGGTTTCCTCCGCGACCGTTCACCCGAAAATCTCGCCCTAGGCGCGATCCGTACCGGGGCGTCTAACGACCTCTGAAACGATCCTCCTGTATCCGTCCGGCGTGTGGATCAGCATGAGGAGGGGGGTGGTTTGCGCTGGCGCGAGAAGCAGTGCGGTCGACAAGTCCGTCGCGGACGGCCCGCTGCTGACAAGATGATTGTGCCAGGTTCCCAGCGGGTAGATCGTACCGTTCGTTCGCTTGACGAGCTCGACGATCCGATCGCGTAGGCCTTGGGTTCCGAGTACGAATTCCTCGGGGCTGAACCGGCTGTCGGGAGGCGCCTCGATCAAGTCTACGACATGGAAGGTTTCGGAAGCTTCGGAAAAGCGACCGACGATCACGCCGCCGGTCTCGCTACCCGCCTTCGACGCCACCTCCCGGCAGATGGCATCGTGCACACGACCGCTGATCCGAGCGAGGACGCCCGGCTGGGCGGGATCGGCTTCGACGAACGGGGACACGACCGTCCGCTCCCAACTCAGCCCGAGACCATCCGCGGCCAGTTTCCCGAGCACGAGGTGCCCGCAATCATCGGGTAGGCCGGAAGATTGGTAACGGGTGAGCATGGTGGCCATCGGCGCGGTCATCGCGGACAACAGCGCATCGGGCATCGGGAACGTGAGCGAGGAGCAGCCCTGACCGATCTCGATGGCCCGAGCCTCGGCCCAGGAGCCGAAGACCTCGGCGTTCACCGATGGGTCGTCGCCGAGCAGGCGATAGGCCTCGACCGCAAGGTCGTCGGTCCGTGGGTTCGCGTTCGGCCCTTCCACCGCGACGTAACCAATCTTTCCGCCCGCGAGCAGGCAGGTCTCGATCACCCGAGGGCGCCTCGTCGCGACCCTGCCCAAAGCCAAGGCTTCTCGAACGGAGATGGAGGCAGTCGCATTGACGACGGCGTAGTGGTCGCCGGGCATGATGTCGGCCGGGTCCTTCTCCGACGAGACAAGGGCACCGGCCACGTTGGTGTGGAGCATGCGCGGGGGCTGCGCGAGACAGCTCAACGCTTGGGCCAGAAACTCCGACTTTTTCCAGGAGATGCTCGCACCCGGCGACCGAGGAAGAAGGGCGTGCCGCGCCATGTTGTGAGGCGCCATCACCTTCCGGTCGATCACCAGCGACGGCGCCAATCCCGCGCGTCCCATGTGCACCGCGATCTTCGAGCCGACACTGCCACAACCGATCAGCGTCCAGCCAGGTCGGTCTCCCGATTCCTCGCCGGACGCGCCGCGGAGCAGGTCGACCGAGATCTGATCGCGATGCATGGCGATCCTAACCGGCGTGACGCTCGTCGGAGAGAGGTCGGCGTTCCCCTCGACCTCGATCACGTAGGGAAGCATCTCCACGGCCGAGCTCGTACCGATGAGGTTCGACGGCCTGCGGACGAGCAGGATCACCAGCAACGGCATGGGGATCTTGAAGCTCCGGCCCTGCATCCTTTGCTGGACTAAGTCGAGCCTTGCGCGCAGTTGGTCGCCGCAACCTAGATCCGCGGCACGCATCAGCAGGCTTCGAACGTCGGTCACCGTTTCAGGAAGATACTTCGCTCCTACGAAGGGGCTTCCATTCGGCGCCTTGCCGGACCAGGCGACGAGCCCGATGGTGCGGCCGGCACGGATGCCGTCGTTCTCGCTGAACGTCCAATCGCCCCTGATGCCGTCACGGATCACCATCGAGGTGTCGGACAGCGTCACGAAATAGGTCGACACCGTTCCATCAGCTTCGGCCGCCGCACGGTAGGTTGCCTCGAACGAAGTACAGCCTTCGTCGCGTTTTTGTAGCGACCGTGCCCAGGCGGCATCGACGATGGCCGTGTCGTGCAGGTCGTCTCGCCGTGTCGGCTCCCAGCCATGCGCGGGATCTATCAGGCGCACTTCCGCGGCACGCTCCAGCCAGTCGGCCATCTGGTCCAACAGGCCGGTGAAGCCGCGCGAACGCATCAGCTCGGTGGCGGAGCCGAAGACGACACAAGGCTCGGGCGGGCGTCCGGGACCCCACGGCTGGAGATGGGGATGCGAGCGGTCGAAGTCGTCGCGCAGGTTGAACGTCGGTGCCGACCACGGGAAGTGTTTTCCGAACACGACCTTGACGGGCTCGATGGCCCGCACGCCGTTGTCGGAATGGCCCCGCGCCAGCCAACGGCTCGGGAGGTTCGAGTCCATCGCCAGGACCGCCACGGCTTGCCCGTGGCCGTCGTCAGGCACCCATTCGATCCCCTTCACCGCCGGGTGGGCCTCGGCGGCGCGGAGAGCCCGGGTCACCGGGCTTGGGGTCGGGAGCTCGGGCAGGGCCGGGCTCATCCGTGAGCGAACGGCTGGGTGCCGAGACCGGTCACCGCCGCAGCGGTCGCCGCGAGCCGGACCCGCTTGGGACGATGTCCGCCAGCAGTGATCTCGATCTCATAGGGGCCGTCGCCCGGCTGGTCCGCGACGCACGTGAACGTACCCCCCCGTTCGGAGAGGATCTCACGGTACTCGCGCTCTGCCCTGACGCAGGGCGGGTCGCTGTCGTCGTCCGTGATCGTCTTGCAGCTGGCAATGATCCTTGCCTGCGCATTCGCCTGCCCGAGCGCCGAGCGGGCGTCTTCCGAGACCTCTACGTCTTCGCCCAGGTCGGACCAGCTGTCGTGGGACAGGCTGTGCCAGGAGCAGTGGTGCGGCGCGATCAAGATGTCGTAGGCGAGATCCTGATCGGCGTACTCCTTCCTCATCCTCTCCCAGATCGCGACCTCGGCGTCGCCGCCGATCAAGTAGCGGGCGGCCGACGGAACGTGGTCGCCCGTGATTGCCATGGACAAGATCACCGACGAGTTGTTTTTGGACAGCTCCTCGGCTTCCTCATCGGTATCGGCGAGCATCGGTGCCAGCAAGTCTGCCTGGAAGGCACCGGTCTGGCCCGCGATGACGGAAAAGCTTTCGCCGGCCTTCACCAGGATCTCTTCGAGATCGTCGGTCTTACCGTCGATGTCCTCACCCAGGATGATGACCTTGTCGCCGTGACCGCCGATGCCCTGTTCCTCGAAGAGGCGGACCCGGCGGCGCGCCTCCGTGGACCATGCGCAGGCGTCATCGCAAAGCGGGTGGTTGCGGGAAGCACGCCGGAAGACGATGGGCGAACTCCACATTTCGCGGATCAGGATCTTGTCGGTACGCTCGGACCAATCCGAGGGCGGCCCGAGATGGAAATGCTCGACGAGGCCCAGGATGTGATCCTTGTCGGGGTGCGTCAGAAGGAAGGCGTCCACGTAGACGCGGCCGTCTCCGTCGGTGTCGAGGCGCTCTCGGAGCTGGTCGATCACGTTCGGCGTCTCGTCTTCCGGATCGACAGCCGCGGGCCGGATATTGATGTCGACAAGCAGCGTGCGGCCGTCGTCGAATCGGAACAACGTCATGTCCCCGCAGCCGACCTTGAAGTGTGAAACCGTGGCGGTCATGCCCCCTCGCTTGTTCGCAGTAACGCCCTATTAGGTATGTCTACACCGAACTTGGGCCCTAGGGTATCGCCTGTCAAGGACGCGATGTTATCCTACGGCGAACTTTTCGATTCTCGCGATGGCTTGGGAGACGGGCGGCGGTGGCGACCTTTGGCGAGAAGATCCGCGAGCTCAGGAAGAAGTCCGGGCTGACCCTCGATCAGCTCGGGGAGATGACCGGCTCCAGCAAGTCCTACGTGTGGGAGCTTGAGAACAAGAACCCCCCGCGGCCCTCCGCGGAGAAGATCGACCGGATCGCGAAGGCGCTCGGAGTGACGTCGGACTACCTGATGGACGCCAAGGCCGACCTCGTGACCGCGGAGGACGAAGCTTTTTTTCGCAAGTTCAAGGGTCTGGACCCGGACGTGAAGGATCAGATCCGGAGGATCACGGAGACGTTCAGAAAGTGACGGCCGACGCGCGAGAGCCGGTGCCGCCGTTGTGGCGGTGGTGATGTCCTGCGACCCTGGCCTCGAATCGAATCGAGAGCGCCATGGCCGCCCCCGCACAGATGAGCCCCCTGCGTTGGGCGATCCAGCTGACCCAGATGCTCGACAAGGTGATGGGGGACGACCGGTATCCCGTCGATGTCGAGCAACTCATCCTCGAATACTCGCAGCAGGTCTGGCCCGACGACCCGGTACTCGGGATCGAGAGCCGGCCGATCCGGGGCTTCGAGGGGGCGTTGGTGCCGCTCCGCGACGACCGGCGGGGGTGGCTCGTCATCAGCAACTCCGAGGCCACGCCGGGGCGACGGCGTTTCACCGTGGCGCACGAAGTCGGCCACTACCTCCTCCACCGGCACCGAATTCCCCTGCACGGCATCTACTGCAAGGAAGAGGACGTCAGCCACCGGGCCGGCAAGGACATCGAGAAGGAGGCCGACGAGTTCGCCGCCGCCCTTCTGATGCCCTCGCACGATCTCCGTCGTCAGATCGACCCGAAGGCCAAGCCGACGCTTCTGGAGCTGGGGGCACTCGCCGAACGATACGGCGTCTCGCTGACTGCGGCGGTGCTACGTTGGCTGGAACATACCGAACGTCGTTCCGTCATGGTCGTGTCGACGGAGGGGTATGCCCTTTGGGCTCGTTCCAGCGGACTCGCCTACAGGACCGGGCGGTACATCAAGACTTCGGGCAGGCCGTACGAGATCCCCCCGGCTTCCGGCGCCGCGCAACCGCACCTGGCCGACGAATGCCGCGTGGGCATCAAGCATGCCGCGGGGGTCTGGTTCGACGAGGACGTTGAGGAACACACGGTCCACGCGACCGCCTTCGACAAGGTCATCTCGCTGCTTCACATGGGAGATGGAATGGCACGGTGGCAGGTGCCAGACGAGGAGCAGGAAACCGACGTCGTCGATCGTTTCGAGGCACTCAAAAGGATCCGATAAATATCCTGCGGTGAACGGGTACCGGTGAGCCCTTAACACGAACGCCGCCGTCGTCGCCTTCCGGCAGGCGGAGGCCAAGCCGTCGATCTCGAAGGGAATTCGCGTCGACGCTGAGGCGTGGAGGTCTAGGAGCACCGCCCGCTCAATCGCACCTGAACAGTTGGAAGCTGTCCTGGCCGACCTCATCTTGGCCTCATGGGCAACGCGTTCGACGTCATCATCGTGGGGGGAGGCGCCGCCGGCATCGGTGCCGCGCGGCGGCTTGCGGCCCACGGCTCATCCGCCGTGCTGCTTGAGGCGTCCGCGCGCCTCGGAGGCCGAGCCTTCACGCAAGAGCTGGGTGGGTATCCGCTCGACCTCGGCTGCGAGTGGCTCCATTCGGGCGACCGCAACTCCTGGGTCGCCATCGCCGAGGCATCGGGCTTCCAGGTCGACCGGGGCGAGCCGCCCTGGTCGATGGCGCACCCCGGCATCACCCAGGACGAGGATGCCCAGGAGGCGGCACAGAAGGCGTACGGCGACTGGGAAGAACGGCTCCGCTCGGTCGCTGCGGACAGCGACCGAGCCAGCGACGCGCTTGAGCCCGGCGGCGTGTGGAACGCCTACGTGCGGGCCATCGCCGGCTTCATGAGTGGCGTCGGACCCGAGGAGATCTCCGCCATCGACTACCTGGCCTACGACGATGCCTCGACGGGCAGGAATTGGCACGTGCCGCTCGGTTACGGCACGCTCGTCGCCGCCAGCCTGCCGTCCGCGACGACGCTGCGGCTCGCCACCCCCGCCGAGCGGATCGACCTGACGGCGGACGGCGTCGCCGTCACAACCCGCGCCGGCACCGTCCGCGTCGGGGCCGCCATTCTCACGGTCTCGACCGCGGTCCTGGCCGGCGACGCGATCCGCCTTCCCTCCGGAACCGATCCCTGGCGCGAGGCGGCCGCCGCACTACCTTTGGGCCGCAACGAGAAGGTCTTCCTTGAAATCGGGCGCGATGCCGCGTTCGAGGCGGACACACATGCCTATGGCAATCTCGACGACGCGAGGTCCGCCGCCTATTCCATCCGTCCCCACGGGTGGCCGGTGATCGAGGCGTTCCTCGGTGGCGACGGCGCCCGCATCGTGGCGGAGGAAGGCCCGGCCGCCGGCTTCGCCCACGTGTCGGCCGAACTAGCTTCACTGTTCGGCAGTGACGTGGCGTCGGCCATCCGCCCCCTTGCGGCGACGTCCTGGAGCCGGATGGCGTCCATCGGTGGGGCGTATAGTTGCGCCCTGCCGGGCCGATCCGATGCACGGGCGCGGCTGGCCCGGCCATTCGAGGACCGCCTGTTCTTCGCCGGCGAGGCGACGCATCCTTTCGACTTCACCACCGCACACGGAGCCCACGACAGCGGGGTAAGGGCCGCCGACGAGGCCTTGGCGGCGCTCGGGGACAGGCGGGGCGAAGCGGCCTGACGAAGCCCCGGAGGCGTCCGCATGGCCGCAGGGGCCGGAACATCCGGGGGCGGGGCCGATTTCCGAAGTTCCCGGACAGCATCACCCAAGACGCGCGCCGCACGGGCTGTCCCGTACGAAGTCGGTGCGCCAGGACAACTTCATGACCGACGCCGCCGACCAGCGCCTCACAATGCAGGACCCGCGCACCCAGTACCCGCAGCCGCCGTTCAAGCGCCAACCCCAGGAGGCGCCGGGCCTCGCCGAGGCGATGGACCCGAAGCCGGACCATGGCGAGACCAGCTACGTCGGACACGGGCGCTTGGCGGGGCGTAAGGCCCTGGTGACCGGCGCCGACAGCGGCATCGGGCGCGCGGCCGCCATCGCCTTCGCCCGCGAGGGCGCCGACGTGGCCCTGAGCTTCGTCGAGGCCGAGATGCCCGACGCCCGGGAGGTCGCCAAGCTCATCGAGGCCGAGGGGCGCAAGGCGATCCTCCTGCCCGGCGACATCACCGACAAGGCGTTCTGCGAGACCCTGGTCCACAAGGCGATCACGGGCCTGGGCGGCCTCGACATCCTGGTGAACAACGCCGGCAAGCAGATCAACCAGAAGGACATCGGCGACATCACGGACGAGCAGTTCGACCTGACGCTGAAGACGAACCTCTACGCCATGTTCTGGATCACCAAGGCCGCGATGCCGCTGCTCCCGGCCGGGGCGTCCATCATCAACACCGCGTCGGTGGTGGCCTACAACCCGCCCAAGATCCTGGTCGACTACGCCACCACCAAGGCAGGCATCATCGCGTTCACGAAGGCTCTGGCCAAGCAGTCCATCGAGAAGGGCATCCGGGTGAACGCGGTGGCGCCGGGACCGTTCTGGACCGCGCTGCAGCCATCGGGCGGCCAGCCGCAGGAAGCGGTCGAGAAGTTCGGGTCCGAGGTGCCGCTCGGCCGCCCCGGCCAGCCCGTCGAGCTCGCGCCGATCTACGTGTTCCTGGCGTCCCAGGAGGCGAGCTTCGTGACCGGCGAGGTCTACGGCGCCACCGGTGGCAACGGCACCGCATAGGGTTTCCCGGCGCGGATTGGGATAGGAGAAGGCGATGATCGACGACCGTGACCTACCGGCGGAGCCACCGGTGACCGAGGACATCGGCCTGCCGACGCCGCCCAGCCCCGGACGCCTGCCCCCGCCGCACCTGCCGCCGGCACCACCGAGGGAGGATGCCCCCTCGTCCGACGAGGTGTCGCCGGATCGCTCCGATCCCTGAGTCCCTCGGTGCCGGCCACGTGCGAGCGCCGGCACCGCCCAGGCCTTGGGACGTTTCCTTGGAACGGAGATGGTCCAGGAGGACAAGAGAGATGACGAAGCTGACGAGCGAGGACCGCGAGGACATTCCGAAGGGCAAGTACGCCCTGCCGGAGGAGAGGAAGTACCCCGTCGAGGACAAGGCGCACGCGCGCAACGCCAAGTCGCGCGCCGCCCAGCAGGAGAAGGCCGGCAACCTCTCGACGGCCGACCGGAAGCGGGTCGATGCCAAGGCCGACGAGATCCTCGACAAGGACTGACCGCGCGCCGTTGCTAGGTCTTCGGCACCTCCATGCCTCGCCTCACCGCCGGACGTTTGCCGACCCGATCCAGCCAGGCATGGAGGTTCGGGACGACCGGCAGGGTGTCCCGCAGCGGCTCCCTCAGGAAAGCCGTCTAGGTTCGCTCGTCCTGCGGCACCACACCGGTGGCGGCGATACGGTCGGTTAGATCCTTCAGCTCCTGACGAAGCACGCCGAGATCCTTCTCGCCGAGGCCGGTACGGCAGACGACGGATTGCTGCGCGACCGAGACTTCGCCCTCAAGCCTGATGCCGGCCTCGGTCAGTCCGACGAACACCACTCGCCGGTCCACGCCGCGGGCGCGGGTCACGAACCCGGCCGCCTCCAGCTTGTCGACGAGCGGGGTGACGGCGTTCGACCCGAGCTGCAGCCGCTCGGCGAGGGCATGGACCGGTGCGGCACCGTCCTGCCACAGGGCGAGCATGACGAGGTACTGCGGGTAGGTCAGTCCGAGCTCGGCAAGCATCGGTCGGTAGGCGCGCACCACCGCGTTGGTCGCGGCGTAAAGCGCGAAGCAGAGCTGGTCGTCCAACCGAAGTCTGGACTTCTTCGAACCCATCGCTCAAATTCCATTCAGGTCTGGATGATCCACGCATGAACGAAGCTGTCAAGCGGCGGTGACCCGGACCATAAGCCCGCCCGGCCAGGCGAGACCCGGATCAAGGGTCCGCCAACGAGGAGAAACGCCATGAGTGCAGTTCGCCTGCCGCGGCGGCGGCATCCTCGCCACCTTGGGCGTCATCGCGGTGGCCGCCGTAGCCTTGCTTCTGCGGGCCGGTTGAACGGCGTCGGAATCCGGAAGGCCAGGAACAACTTGGCCTGGCAAGACCCACCGCGGCGATGACGCCTATCGACCACAAGCCGAGCAGGCTAGACGCTAAACGACGACGAGGGATGACGGGATGACCATGGACGGCACGGAGGTCCTCAAGAGGGCCGTGACGGAGGACGAGGCCGCGATCCTCGGCGACTGGACCGGGGCCTTGAGGGAAAGCGGGTCGCTCCAGAGCGGACGCATCCGCGAGGCCGAGCTCCAGACCCAGGCCAAGGTCGTCCTCAGTCAGTTCAGCGACGCCCTCGCCGCCGGCGGCCTGGACGCGGACGGCGAGGGTTACGCGACGTTGCGTGAGACCCTTGCCGACATCTCCCGCTCGCGGGCGATCCAGGGGTTCACCCCGACCGACACGGCTAACTTCGTGTTCTCGTTGAAGGAGCCCGTCTTCGAGGCGCTCCGACGGACGTCCGCCGCGGACGCCTCCGCCCTGGCGGCCGGAGTATGGGCCGGAGGCAAGGTGCTCGACCGGCTCGGCCTGCACACCATGGAGGTGTTCCTGGCCAGCCGCGAGGAGGTCATCGGGCGCCAGGGCCAGGAGATCGCCGAGCTCTCGACCCCGGTGGTCCGGCTTTGGGACGGCATCCTCGCGCTGCCGCTCATCGGCACCCTCGACAGCGCCCGGACCGGCGTCGTGATGGAGAACCTGCTCCAGGCGATCGTCGACGAGGAGGCCGAGATCGCCATCATCGACATAACCGGCGTACCGACGGTCGACACCCTGGTGGCGCAGCACCTGCTGAAGACCGTCGCGGCGGCGCGGCTGATGGGCGCCGACTGCATCGTCTCCGGCATCCGGCCCCAGATCGCCCAGACCATGGTCCATCTTGGCGTCGAGCTGAACGTCGTCTCGAAGGCGACCCTGGCCGACGCCTTCGCCGTCGCCCTGAGGCGGACCGGCCGCAAGGTAGTGCGCCAGCAAACATCAACCGAGGAGCGCCGCTGACGCCATGGACCGCATCCCGATCCTGAAGCTGGGTGGCGCCCTCATCGTCACCATCCAGGTCGACATGCACGACCGCCTCGCCCTCGCGCTGGAGGAGGACCTCACCGCCATGATCGCGCGCACCGGCGCACGCGGCGTCCTAATCGAGATCTCGGCGCTGGAGATCGTCGATTCCTTCATCGGGCGCATGCTGGTGAGCATCGCCGCCGTCTCGCGCGTCCTCGACGCGGAGACGGTCGTGGCCGGCATGCGGCCGGCTGTCGCCATCACCCTGGTCGAGCTCGGCCTGGAGCTGACCGGCATCAAGACCGCCCTCAACGTCGAGCGCGGCATGGCGTTGATCCAGGCACGGCTCGCCGAGGAGGAGGACGGTCGCGGGGGCGACCGTGACCGTCACGAAGGCTGAGACCCTGCCCGTCCGATCCGGCGACGACGTTGTGCGCGTGCGGCAGCGCGTCCGTGCGCTCGCCATCGAGATCGGCCTCGGGCTCGTCGACCAGACCAAGATCGTCACCGCCGCGAGCGAGCTCGCGCGCAACACCCTCGACTACGGCGGCGGTGGCGACATGCGGGCCGAGATCGTCCAGGCCGGGACGCGCAAGGGCCTGCGCCTGACCTTCGAGGATCAGGGCCCCGGCATCGCCGACATCGAGCAGGCGATGACCGACCACTTCACCTCCGGCGGCGGCCTTGGCCTCGGCCTCGGCGGAGCCAAGCGGCTTTCGAACGAGTTCCATATTGAATCGACGCCCGGGGCAGGCACGCGCGTGACGATCGCGCGGTGGAAGTGAGCATGCACCGGATCACCGTAACGGAAGCGAGCCAGGTGTCCGAGGCGCGACGGCGCGCGGTGGCGATTGCGCAGTCCGTTGGCTTCGACGAGACGGCGGCCGGCCGGGTCGCCCTCGTCGTTACCGAGCTCGCGACGAACATCGTCAAGTACGGCGTGCCCGGCGAGATCCTTGTCGGCACCTACGAGGACGGGACCGGCTCGGGCATCGAGATCCTCGCCCTCGACAAGGGACCCGGTGTCTCGGATCTCGGATCGGCGCTGCGCGACGGCCATTCCACCGGTGGCAGCGCCGGCGAAGGGCTCGGCGCGGTACGCCGCCTCGCCGACGCGTTCGACATCGTGTCTCGGCCGGGCTCCGGAACGGCGGTTCTGGCCCGTATGTCCGGCGTTCGTTCCGTCGCCCCGGAAGCCGAGGCGACCTTCGGTTCCGTGACGGTGCCCCTGAAGGGGGAGGCCGCGAACGGCGACGCCTACGGCATCCATGAGCGCGCGGACGGCTGGACGGCCATCGTGGCGGACGGCCTCGGGCATGGGCCGGATGCGGCGAAGGCGTCCGAGGAGGCCCTGCGACTGTTCCGACGCAACCAGGGCAAGCCGCCCGCCGCGATCCTGACGGCCATCCATGCGGGACTGTCTCATACGCGGGGCGGCGCGATATCCGTCGCACGCTACGCCCGGGACACCTCCACCCTCACGTTCACGGGCATAGGCAACGTCCTGGGCGCCGTCGTCTCCGGAACCGGGACCAAGCGCACGGTCAGCCTCGCCGGGACGGCGGGGCACGTGGCGCGACGCATCCAGGAGTTCGAGTACCCCATGAGTCCCGAGGACCTGTTCGTGCTGTGCTCGGACGGGATCGCGACGAGCTGGTCACTCGACGCCCATCCCGGCATTGCCGGCGCGCACCCGGCGCTCGTGGCCGGCGTGATCTTCCGCGACTTCGCCCGCGCCCGCGACGACGCCACCGTGCTCGTCGTGCGGGGACAGGTCCGATGAGGTGGCCGCTCCTCACCAGCGCCGTCGAGCACGAGGACGACATCGTCACGGTGCGCCAGCGCGTTCGCCGGCTGGCCGAGCGCCTCAGCTTCGAGGTCCAGGACCAGACCCGCATCGCCACGGCCGTGTCCGAGATCGCCCGCAACGCCTACGGCTACGCCGGCGGCGGCCGCATCGAGTACGGCCTCGATCAGGGACGGGACGGGCAGTTCCTGGTGATCAGGGTTAGCGACAAGGGCCCTGGCATCGTCGAGCTCGATGCGATCCTGGCGGGTCGCTTCCGCTCGACGACCGGGCTCGGCATCGGCATCACCGGCTCGCGCCGCCTGATGGACCGCTTCGAGATCGACACCGCGCCCGGCAACGGCACGGTCGTGACGTTCGGCAAGCGCCTCCCGCCCGGCGTCGAGGACTTCACGGGTCCCGGGCTGGTCAGCCTGGCCGACGACGTGGCCCGCGCCCGGACGGCGGAGCCGCTGGTCGCCCTGCGCGAGCAGAACCGCGAGCTCCTGAGCAGCCTCGCCGAGCTCGCGGAGCGCCAGGAGGAGGCACAGCGCCTGAACCGGGAGCTTGCCGAGACGAACAGGGGCGTGGTGGCGCTTCACGCTGAGCTGGAGGCGCAGGCCACGCTCCTGCGCGAGGCCGGCACCCTCCTTGAGAGCCAAGTCGCCGCGCGGACGGCGGAGCTCGCCGATGCGAACGCGCGCCTGCTGACTGAGGCGGCCGAACGGGAACGGATGGAGCAGAACCTGCGCCAGTCGCAGAAGATGGAGGCGGTCGGGCAGCTCACCGGCGGCGTGGCGCACGACTTCAACAACCTGCTCACCGTGATCAAGTCGTCCACCGACCTGCTGAAGCGTCCGGACCTCCCGGAGGATCGCCGCGTCCGATATATCGGGGCGATCTCCGACACCGTGGACCGCGCCGCGAAGCTGACCGGGCAACTCCTGGCGTTTGCACGCCGCCAGGCCCTGAGGCCCGAGGTGTTCGCAGCCTGCGACAGCGTGCGGGCCATCGGCGACATGATGGGTACGCTCACCGGCTCGCGCATCGAGATCGTCACGGAACTGCCCGAGGAGACGTGCTTCGTGCACGCCGACCCGAGCCAGTTCGACACGGCGCTCGTCAACATGGCGGTCAACGCACGCGATGCCATGGACGGCGAGGGCCGGCTCCTAATCCGCGTCAGGCCGGTCGAGGCGATGCCGGAGATGCGGGGTCACGCCGCCGTCACCGGGGCGTTCGTCGCGGTGTCGATCAGCGACACCGGAGTTGGGATACCCGCAGACGGCCTGGAGCGGATCTTCGAGCCGTTCTTCACGACCAAGGCCGTCGGCCAGGGCACGGGGCTCGGCCTCTCCCAGGTCTTCGGGTTCGCCAAGCAGTCGGGCGGCGAGGTCGCGGTCGAGAGCGAGGTCGGACGCGGCACCACCTTCACGCTCTACCTGCCCCGCGTCGCCGGCGGAGGCAGGGCGGTGGACGCTGGCGAACCGGAGTCGCTCATGGACGGACACGGCACCTGCGTGCTCGTCGTCGAGGACAACGCCGAGGTCGGGACCTTCGCGGTGCAGACGCTGACCGACCTCGGCTACGTGACCGTGCTGGCCACGAACGCCGCGGAGGCGCTGGCCGAACTCGCAAGCGATGCCGACCGTTTCGACGTGGTGTTCTCGGACGTGGTGATGCCCGGCATGAACGGCATCGATCTCGCGCATCGTATCCGCGAGCGACACCACGACCTGCCGGTGCTGCTGGCCTCGGGCTACAGCCACGTGCTGGCCGAGAACGGAACCTCGGGGTTCGAACTCCTGCACAAGCCGTACTCCATCGAGCAGCTTTCGCGCCTGCTGCGCAAGGTCGCCACCTGGCAGCGCCGAAAGCGCATCCTGGGCGGGTAAGGCGACATGGGGCCAAGCCGAGCGCAACGTTGCGAAAGACAAATCGGGAGCGGAAGTCGGATCGTGGGATCTACGGTGTCGAGAGGCAAGGCGTGATGTCCGGACAAGCCACGGGTCGGGCTCCACAGCCCTACCCTGACGCCAGCGGTCTCGCACCGGACGTGCTCCACCGGTCCATCTTCGAGAGCGCCGTCGACTTCGCGATGATCGCCACCGGCCTGGACGGCCGGGTCGTCGCCTGGAACGTCGGGGCCGAGCGCGTGCTCGGCTGGTCCGCTTCGGAGATGACCGGTGAGCCGGTGGACCGGATCTTCACGCCCGAGGACCGTGCCGAGGGCCGCCCGACCATCGAGATGCAACTTTCCCTGGCGGAGGGCCGGGCCGCCGACGAGCGCTGGCACCTGCGCAAGGACGGGAGCAGGTTCTGGGCGAGCGGCGAGATGATGCCGCTCCGGGACGCCTCCGGCGAGCACATCGGATTCCTCAAGATCCTGCGCGACAGGACCGGGGCGCGCGAGGCCGGGGAAGCGTTGCGCGAGGCCGAGATGCGGCGCGCCACCCTGCTGGAGCTGACCGACAGGCTGCGCGACATCCGCGATCCGGGCGACCTGAGTCACGCCGCATGCGAGGTCCTGGGGATCGCCCTGGACGTGAGCCGGGTCGGTTACGGCATCATCGACAAGTCCGCCGAGACCATCACCATCGAGCGGGACTGGAACGCACCCGGCATCGAGAGCCTGGCCGGCGTGCTGCAATTTCGCGATTACGGGTCGTACATCGACGACCTGAAGCGCGGCGAGACCGCCATCGTCCCGGACGCGGCGCAGGACCCGCGCACGCGCGACAACGCGGCCGCCCTGGAGGGCATCAGCGCCCGGGCTTTCGTGAACATGCCCGTGGTCGAGCAAGGCTCGTCCGTGGCGCTGTTCTACGTGAACCATGCGGTCGCCCGGTCATGGAGCGCTGGCGAGGTCGCGTTGATGCGGGAGGTCGCCGAGCGCGTGCGAGCCGCGACCGAGCGCCTTCGGTCCGAACGGGCCCTTCGCGAGAGCGAGGAACAGTTCCGCGTCTTCGCCCAGACCGTCCCGAACCAGGTCTGGGCGGCCCGACCGGACGGGTACCTCTACTGGTTCAACGAACAGGCCTACGCCTACAGCGGGAGCCCTCCCGGGTCCATCGAAGGCCCGACGGAATGGGGGCGCATCGTCCATCCGGACGATCTCGCCTCGGCCGGTGAGGCATGGGCGCATTCGCTGGCCTCCGGCGCGGTGTACGGGACCGAGTTCCGCATCCGTCGCGCCGACGGGGCCTACCGCTGGTTCCTTGTCCGGGCCGAACCCGTCCGGGCATCCGACGGCGGCATCACGCACTGGGTGGGCACCAACACGGACATCGACGACCGGCGGCGGCAGGCGGCCGAACTCGCCGAGCTGAACGCCACCCTGGAAAGGCAGGTCGCCGAACGCACCACAGACCGAAACGCCCTGTGGCAGTTGTCGAGCGACATCATGCTCCGTTGCGGCTTCGACGGCCGCATCGTCGCGGTCAACCCGGCCTGGCTGTCGATGCTCGGCTGGCGCGAGGATGACCTCGTCGGCTCGTCGCTATTCGACCTTCTCCATCCCGACGACGTCGAGAAGACCCTCGAAGGTGCGAGCCGCTCGGCCAACGGGACGTCGCTTGCCCGCTTCGAGAACCGCTACCGCCACCGGGACGGGAGCTACCGCTGGATTTCGTGGTCGACCCGCCCCGACGACCGCCTGATCAACGCGGTCGGTCGCGACGTCACGGCGGAGCGGGAGCAGGCCGAGGCCCTGCGCAGGGCCGAGGAGCAGCTTCGCCAGTCACAGAAGATGGAAGCCGTCGGGCAGCTCACCGGGGGCTTGGCGCATGATTTCAACAACCTGCTCGCCGGCATCTCCGGCAGCCTCGAACTGCTGCAGACCCGGATGAGCCAGGGCCGGCTCACGGACATCGACCGCTACGTCAATGCCGCCCAGGGCGCCTCGAAGCGCGCCGCCGCCCTGACGCACCGTCTCCTGGCCTTCTCGCGTCGCCAGACCCTCGACCCGAAGCCGACCGACGTGAACAGGCTCATCGGTGGGATGGAGGAACTCATCCGCCGCACCGTGGGGCCATCCGTCCACTTCGAGGTTGTCGGCGCTTCCGGGCTGTGGCCGGCGCTGGTGGACCCCCCGCAGCTTGAGAACGCCCTGCTGAACCTGTGCATCAACGCTCGCGACGCGATGCCGGACGGTGGTCGCATCACCATCGAGACCGCCAACAAATGGCTCGACGAACGCGGGGGCAAGGATCGTGACCTGCCGCCCGGACAGTACCTGGCGCTCTGCGTCACCGACACCGGCACAGGCATGCCGCCGGACGTGATCGAGCGCGCCTTCGACCCATTCTTCACGACCAAGCCCATCGGCCAGGGCACAGGTCTCGGGCTGTCGATGATCTATGGGTTCGTCCGCCAATCAGGCGGACAGGTGCGGATCTACTCCGAGGTCGGCGAGGGCACGACGATGTGCCTCTATTTGCCCCGGCACTACGGCGAGACCGAGCAGGCCGACGTGATGGCCTCGCTCGGCGATGCACCCCGGGCGAAGCAGGACCAGACCGTGCTGATCGTGGACGACGAGCCCACCGTCCGCATGCTGGTCACCGAGGTGCTGGAGGATCTCGGCTACACCGCCATCGAGGCCGCCGACAGCCAGTCCGGCCTCAAGGTCCTGCAGTCTGACGTGCGCATCGACCTGCTGGTCACCGACGTCGGCCTGCCGGGCGGCATGAACGGTCGCCAGATGGCCGACGCCGGCCGCGTGTCGCGCCCCGACCTTAAGGTCCTGTTCATCACCGGCTACGCCGAGAACGCGGTCGTTGGCAACGGCCACCTCGAACCGGGCATGGCAGTCCTGACCAAGCCGTTCGTGATGGAGGCGCTGGCCACCCGTATCAGGGACCTCATCGCAGGGCCGTGATCCCGGCGTCCCGAACGGCCCGAGGACCGTCACCCGTCGGTGCACCGACGGTCGCAAGGTCATCGCGGCCGGGTCGAGGCCGCGGTGACCTTGCGCAGGATGCGGGACAGCTGGTCAGAAGGGCCGGAAGGAAACCCGTCCGGACATCATCCGAGCGGGTTTCGATGTCACGTCCCGCCTTGCCGGCTGGCTTCCTGCCGCAGCGACCTAGCGAGGCGCCGTCGTACCCGTGGCGGTTCCGGCGAAGGCCGCCTTGAGGTCGCCGATCACGGCGTCCTCGGCCTGCTTGGCCTTGGCGACGACGTTGCCCATCCCGAAGAACTCGTGCGTGACGCCGGGATAGTCGCGATAGGTCACCTGCCCACCGGCCGCCTTGATCTTGTCGGCGAGCATCTTGCCGTCGTCGTGGAGCGGGTCGATCTGCGCGGTCACGACGGTGAACGGCGGCAGCCCCTTGAGATCGGCCTTGCCGACGATGTCGAGGCGCGGGTCCGAGCGGTCGGCGTCGTTGCGGACCGTCTGGTCGTAGAACCAGCCCATCATCGGCTTGTCGAGCGGCTTGGCGGACGCGTTGTCCTTGTAGGATGGGGTGTCGAGGTTGGTCCCGGCCATCGGATAGACCGCCACGACCCGGAGCGGCTTCTCGACGTTTCCGTCGCGGGCCGCGATGGCGACGTTGGTCACGAGGTTGCCGCCGGCGGACTCGCCCAGCAACGCGAGCTTCGAGGGGTCGCCGCCGAAGCTCTTGGCATTCGCCAACGCCCATTTGTAGGCGGCGAAGGCATCCTCCTGCTGGGCGGGGAACTTGGCCTCGGGCGCGTGGCGATACTCGACCGAGACGACCACGGCCTTCGCGCCCTTGGCGATGGCGCGGGGCGTCGCGTCGTAGGTGTCGATGTCGGCGATCACGAAGCCGCCGCCATGGTAGTAGACCACCACCGGCAACGGACCGGTGGCACCGTCGGGCGTGTAGATCCGGACCTTCTGCGATCCGCCCGCGGTCTCGTAGGCGAGTTCCCTCGTGCTCACACCAGCCTCGGGGGCGGTGCTCTTGCCCTGCTCCTTGAGGAGTGCCTTGACGCCGTCGGCTGCGCTCGGCTGCTGGCGGGCCTCCTGGGGCGACAGCTTCGGGATCGGCTTCGGATCGAGCGTCTTCATCGCGTCGAGCACGTGCTTCATGTCGAGGTCGAGGTCGGCCATCGGCGACCCGGTCACCGTCGAGACGGCGCCGTCGAGGCGATCCTTCATCGTTGGCGTCTCCTGCGCCCAGACCGAGGACGCCGTCAGGAGGGTGGTGCCGGCGAGAAGCGCGGCGATGCTATGTGTCTTGATGCGTACTTGCATGTTGATCCCTTGTATTGAATCGGATGCCTTCGGGTTGCTGCCGAAACCACCCCCGGTCTCATGCGGTGTTTGCTGGTCCCGTGAGACGGCACCTTCAAGCCTCGACGGCGCCGATCTGTTTGAGCATCGTCAGGTTGTCCATCAGCGCCCAGTGCTCGGCCAGCCTGCCGTCCGCGATGCGGAAGTAGTCCATCACCACGATGTCGACCGCCTTGCCGGTCGCCGGCACGCCCTGGAACTCACCGGTGTGCCGGCCCTGGAAGCGCAGGCGGGCGAGCACGCGGTCTCCCTCGGCTATGACCTCGTCGATGGGCATCTCGATATCGGACAGGCCGCCATGCAGCACATCGCCGAGCCTGGCGACGCCGGCCGGCCCGCGGACCTCGAAATCAAGGCCAGGGTCGTGCCGCACGAAGTCCGGCGCGATGAAGCGATCCCACCACGCTTGGTCCCGGTCGCGGAACGCGACGAAGTACGCCCGCACGAGATCCTTGTTCGATTCCATCGACATCGCTTTCTCCCCGCCCATCGCCGCCTCAGCGCGCCTCGACCCTGATGCAGGTGAAGGCGACCGGCAGGGCCTTTCCGCCCTCCGCCTTCCGCGTGAACGAGGCGGCGTTGGCGGTGGTCGAGGCGATGGCGTGCTCGACGTCCGGGCTATCGACCGGCAGCACGTAGTCCTGACCGCTTTCCACGCCCTTGGTCGGGTCGAAGACGCGGATGGTGACGTTGTACGGCTTGAGCTCCGTCTTCATGATGTCCCCTGCCTGGAGTTGCGTGGACCCGACGACGGCGAGCGCCGCCAGGACCGCGCCCGAGATGAGGCCGCGCATCGTCGTCTCCGTTCTCAGCGCCCGGCACCAGGCTCGTGGATCGGGCAGCCGTTGAAGCGCTGGCGGAACTCGGCGGAATGCTTGTAGGGGGCATTGCGGGCGCGGTTGATGTTGCCGAGCGGGCGGTGCGCCGCGAGGCCGGTCCAGATCGAGAAGCGCATCTCCTCGTTCACGGCCTGCACGCGGGCCTCGTCCCAACTGTCCTGGGGACGGGCGGTGATCAGGCCGACCCGCTGGAACGGCGCCTCCTCCTCGTTCCACTCGACGGTGGGGTCCTCGACGGGCTGGCGTTCGAGGTCGCGGCAAAGCTGGACCCGGAACTCCCAGACGCCCTCGATGGCCTCCATCTCGGACTGCACCGTCTCGCGGATCGCGTTCGGCCGGCCGGAGGCATCGATCTCGGTGCCGGTCAGCGCGGTCAGGCCCGGGGCGACGGGGGCGACCGAGAACTTCGCGATGTGGTCGCCGTACCGGAACGGGGTGACGCTGTAGTAGGTCTCGCCGAGCGGATCGACGTTCGGAGCGCCGCCGAGCGAGCCGATGGTCGGGCTTTCGATGCCCACCGCCGTCAGGGCCTTGTTGACGCCGCGCAGAACGGTGGAGGCGGCGACCTTCAGCCCCTCGACCCGGTCGGTCGTGCCGGCAAGCATCTTCAGGCTGCCCAGGAATTTCTCGGCGTTCGGCGCCTGGAAGACCTTGCCGTTGACCATGATGAAGTTCTGGGTAGTGCCCTCGGCTTCGGGCAGGCGCTCGCCCTCGACGTCGAGCACCTTCAGGGCGAGGCCGCGCGGCAGCGAGACGGCGTCCGGCAGGATGTCGCCGGCGTTGGTCGACAGCCGCATGAAGACCTTGTGCTCGCCGGGCTTGGCGAACAGGCCCTGCGCCAGTTCCGGCGGCAGGTTGGGATCGATCCTGAGAACGCCCTCCAGGATGCCGTGCGCCTTGGCGTGGACGGAGCGGACGGCATGGCCCGAGTCGTCCGCGACCGTCTGCAGGATCGTGTCGAAGGTCTCGTTCAGCCCCTCGATTGTCTTGGCTTCGTCAGGCTTCACCACCTCGACGTCGGGGCTGTAGCGGACAGGGGCTTGCAAGGCTCACGACTCCGTTTTCTGCAATTCGGAAATGAACCTCCTTCGTCGTTCTCCGTTCCATCACGCGTGAATGAATCGCCGGGGACGCACCTCCGATGGGGTTCGCCGAGCCGACGGCCGCCACACCGGGAGCGGGTCCTATCCGGCCAGGAAACGGAGAGAGACATGAGCCTCCAAGGAAAGAAGATCGCCATCCTGATCGCCCCGCGCGGGACCGAGGAGCCGGAGTTCGTCCAGCCACGCGATGCGGTGACGAAGGCCGGCGCGAGCGTGACGGTGATCGGGCTGGAGGCCGGTGAGGCCGAGACCGTCAACAACGACCTGGACCCGGCAGGGCGCTACGCGGTCGACGCAACCATCGAGCGTGTCTCGGCCTCCGATTACGACGGGCTCGTCATTCCGGGTGGCTGCGTCGGCGCCGACAAGCTCCGGGCGAGCAAGGCGGTGGTCGCGTTCGTCCGGGACTTCTTCGCCCAGGGCAAGCCGGTCGGCGTGATCTGCCACGGACCTTGGACCCTGGTGGAGGCGGACGTCGTGAAGGGGCGCACCCTAACCTCGTTCCCGACGCTTCAGACCGACATCCGGAACGCCGGCGGCACCTGGGTCGACCAGGAGGTCGTCACGGACAAGGGCCTCGTCACCAGCCGCAATCCGAAGGACCTGCCCGCCTTCTGCGCCAAGATCGTCGAGGAGTTCGCCGAGGGCCGCCATCCCGACCAGGCCCGCAGCGTCTGAGGGCCGTCCTGCTTTCGGCCGGTCGCACAATCCGCGGCCGGCCCGCGTTGCCCCTCATAAGATCCGCGAGGTGACCATGACCTATCTTCGATACGCCCCCGACATCGAGAAGCCCGCCGAGGGCGAGCAGCAGACCATTGACGGCATCATCAAGGGGATGACGCAGCAATCCGAGACGGTCGAGGCCCGCGAGCAGCACGCGGTGCGCGCCAGCCACGCCAAGAGTTCGGCCTGCGTCACCGGTGAGTTGACGATTCCACCGGGCCTGCCCCCCGAACTGGCGCAAGGGCTCTTCGCCAACCCCGGCACCCACCCCGTCGCGGTGCGCTTCGCGCAGGGGCCGGGCGAGACCCTGGGCGACCGCGTCTCGACCCACCGCGGCATGTCCATCAAGGTGTTCGACGTCCCCGGCGAGAAGCTGCCCGGCCATTCCGTCGAGACCCAGGACTTCGTCCTCGCGACCGGGACCACCTTCCCCTCCGGCACGGCGGCCGGCTTCCTGCGCGACGGCACGGTCATCGGCAAGTCGACCGGGCTGCCGGAAGGGGTCAAGAGCGCGGTCTCCTCGACCATGCGCAACCTCAACCGTGCCCTGCATGCCTTCGGGACGGAGAGCGCGCTCGCCGACTTCTTCGGCCATCCCTACAGCCATCCCCTGGCCGACAGCTACTTCAGCCAGGCGCCGGTCCGCTACGGCGACTACGTCGCCAAGCTCGGGGCCGTGCCGTCGACGGAAAGTCAGCTCGCACTGTCCGAATGGCGCCTCGACCCGCACCAGGACGAGGACGGCTTCCGCCATGCGACGGTCGCCTTCTTCCGGGACCACGAGGTGGTCTTCGAACTGAAGGCGCAGCTCTGGGCCGATGCCGAGAGGCAGCCCATCGAGGACGCCTCGGTCGACTGGCCGGTCTCGATCAGCCCCTACCGGACGGTGGCGACGCTGCGCCTGCCGCGCCAGGACGCCTACGCGCCGGACCGAGTTCGCTACTTCGACGAGGTGATGACCTTCCGGCCCGCCCACAGCCTCGCGGCACACCGGCCGCTCGGATCGGTGATGCGCGCGCGGCTCCAGGTCTACCAGGCCCTGAGCGCCTTCCGCCATCGCGAGAACGGCGTGGCGGAGGAGGATACCGCGAGCATCGACCGCATCCCGGCCTAGGACCGGCGTTTCGGACGCCGGTGAGCATAGCCCTGCCAAAGGAGGCTTCGCGTGAGCGAGCAACAGGTCGAGACCACACTCCTGAACGTGAACGTCGACTTGGCGGGTCCGGCGGACGGCCCTGCCGTCCTCCTGCTCCACGGCTGGCCGGATGACGCCACGACCTGGGCGACCGTGGCCGGGCATCTGAACGACGCCGGCTTCCGGACGGTGACGCCGGAACTGAGGGGTTTCGGACGTACGCGGTTCCGCTCGGTCGACACGCCGCGCACCGGCAACTCCGGCATCCTGGCCCACGACGCCATCGACCTGATGGATGCGATGGGCATCGCGACCTTCATGGTCGCGGGCCACGACTGGGGCTCGAACGCCGCCGAGGCCATGGCGGTCGGCTGGCCCGGGCGCGTGACCCGCATGGCGATGCTGTCGACCCCGTCGCGTCTCGGCGGCATGCCGACGCCGCCGTTCCCGCAGTGCCAGCGCCAGTGGTACCACTGGTTCCAGGCGACCAGGCGCGGCCAGGACGCCGTGCGGGCCGATCCCAAGGGGTTCGGCCGCATCATGTGGGACAACTGGAGCCCGCCCGGCTGGTACGACGAGGCGACGTTCGCGGCGGTCGCCGCGTCCTGGGAGAACCCGGACTTCGTCGACGTCACGTTGCACTCCTACCAGGCGCGCTGGGACGAGGCCGAACTGGACCCGCGCTCGGCCGAGCTTGAGGCGAAGGTGAAGGCGACCAAGACCCTGTCGACCCCGACCCTCTACATCCAGGGCGCCGTCGACGGCGTGAACCCGCCGGAGGCGAGCAAGGACGTACCGTCGAAGTTCTCCGGACCCTTCGAGTTCATCACCCTGGACGGGGTAGGCCACTTCGCCCCGCGAGAGGCTCCGGACGCCGTCGCGGCGGCGCTCGTCCGGCACTTCCGGGCCACGGAAGGTAACGAGGGAACACGGTGATGCGTGCTTGCCTCGGGCTACAGCCACGTCCTCGCCGAGAAGGGCACCCACGGGTTCCCGTTCCTGCGCAAGCCTTACTCCGTCGAGAACCTGTCCCGCATGCTGCGCCGGGCGGTCCGTCGGTCACGGGGCGGCTGACCGACGCCCCCCTCAGTCCGAGGACTGGAAGTTGACCAGCGGCGCCTCGACCGTGCAGGTCAGGCCGTCGAAACGGAAGTCCGAACGCAGGCATCCGCCGACCTGAACCGTCAGACCGCGCTCGATCAGGCGCGAACCGAACCCCTTGTGCGTCGGCGGTGCGACCGGCGGTCCGTCCCGTTCCTCCCAGACGATGCGGAGCAGCGGGCCGTCGGCAGCCTCCACCACCGTCGCCGTCACCGCCACGTGGCCCTCCGGTACCGACAGGGCGCCGTACTTCACCGCGTTGGTGGTCAGCTCGTGAAGCGTCAATGCCAATGACATCGCCGCCCGGCCGCCGATGGGCACGTCCGCCCCCGAAAACGTGACCTGGCCACTTCTCCCATGGACCCCGACGCCCTGGCGCACCACGGCCTCAAGGGACGCACTCACGGCTGCGCCGCCGAGCAGGATGTCATGGGCGTTGCCCAGCGCGACCAGACGACCGCCGAGCACCTCGCGGGCCGCCTCGACATCACCGGCACCTCGGAGGGTCGAGGACGCCACGGCCTGCACCATGGCGAGCAGGTTCTTCATCCGGTGCGAGAGCTCGTGGTTGAGCAGGTCCTGGAGCGCCTCGGCCCGCTTGCGGTCGGCGATGTCGCGCGAGACCGTCGCGAACCCGGCGAACTCGCCACCCGGACCGCGCAGGGAGAACTGGTTGTAGTGGACCGGCACCGGCTCCCCGGTGCGGAGGTTGCGGAACTTGAAGTCCCCGGCCCACGTGCGCCCAGCGACGACGGCGGGAATGATGCTCTCCTCGACGTACGGAAGGTCTTCCGGCACGAAGAAGTCGCGGACATGGAACGCGCCCGCGGCTTCCCCGTCTTCGAGCCCGATCAGGCGGCGGCCCGCCGGGTTGATGTACTCGCCTCGTCCGTCCGCGTCCGCGATGCCGATGAAGTCGTCGGACTGCTCGACGATGGCCGCCAGCCGCGCCGCCTGGGTCTCGGCGCGAAGGCGGTCCTCGACGTCGACCAAGATGGTGACGGCGGCCACGAGCGTCCCGTCGTCGCCGCGCACCGGGGCACTGGACACCTCGAAGCGGCGGACCTCGCCGGTCGAGGCATCGCGGTGGCGCAGGAGCTCGGCGTGAACGGTCTCGCCCCGGCGCAAGGTGCGGGCCGTCGGGTAGTCCGCGGCCTCGTAGGACGTGCCGTCCGCGCGCTGCGCGCCGTGTCCCTCGCGCAGCGCGTCCGGATGGCCGCCCACGCCGAGACCGATCATCGCCTGCGCCCGGTCGTTCACGAGCGTGGTCCAGCCGGAGGCGGCATCGGTCACCGAGATCCCGACCGGGGCCTGCTTGAAGACGGACCTGAGCAGGCTCCGCTCCAGCACGAGTTGCCGCTCGCTCTCGCGCAGCGCCCTCTCGGTGGCCCGAAGGTCGGTGAGGTCGAGCATCGCCCCGATCATGCGACTGGCGCCGCCGTTCGTGTCCCGGATGACGTAGCCGCGGTCGAGGATCTCGGCGTATTCCCCGTCGGCGCGGAGGAATCGGTAGGTGTCCGTCCAGGCCGAGCCGCTTCCCTCGATGACCGCATGGATCGAGGCGTCGATCCGCGGGCGGTCGTCGGGGTGGATGTGCTCGATCCACCAGTCGCCGGTCGGCCGCACGCCATCGGACGCATGTCCGTATGCCGCCTCCAGCGCCGCGTTCCAGCGCACGTGGTTCGTCGCAAGGTCCCAGTCCCAGATCGCGTCGTTCGTGGCGCGGGCGGCGAGGCGGTAGCGCTCCTCGGTCTCGGAGAGGGTGGCGAGCGCCGTCTTGCGGACGGTGACGTCGCGGACGGTGCCGATGAAGCGCACCGCCTTCCCGTCCTCGACGATGGCCTGTCCCCGCGCCGCGACCCAGCGCGTCACGCCGGTTTCGGCGGAGACGGTGCGGTACTCGATGTCGAATTCCAGGGAACCGGCAGGGTCGAGCGCGGCCTGGACGGCGGCGTCGGCCGGTCCGCGGTCCTCGGGATGCAGGTTTGCCAGGAACGAGCCCTCGTAGGTCACCAACCCGCGCTCGGGCACGCCGAACAACTCGCGCACGCGCCGGTCCCAACGAAGCTCGCCCGTGACGAGATCGAGGTCCCAGACCCCGATGCCCCCCGCCGCCGTCGCGAGCCGTAGCTGCTCCTCGGCCTGTCCCTTGGCGGCGAGCGCCTGCCCGCGGTTCTCGATGGCCCGGTGCAATTCCATCTGCACCATGACTTGCCGGGCGAGCGTGCGGAGCGCCTCCCGCTGGTCGTCGGTCAGCCCTTCGGGGCGCGGCTCGTGATCGATCACGCACAGGGTCCCGAGGACGGCGCCCTCGGGCGAGTGCAGTGGCGCCCCAGCGTAGAAGCGCAGGTGCGGCTCGCCCGTCACCAGGGCGTTGTCGGCGGTGCGCAGATCGAGCGTCAGGTCCGGAATGACGAGCAGGTCGTCGAGGCCGAGCGCATGGGCGCAGACCGATTGCGAGAGCGGCGTCTCGCAGGGGTCGAACCCGATCCGCGCCTTGAACCACTGTCGATCCTTGGCCACGAGGCTCACCAGCGCCACCGGGGTCCGGCAGAACTGGCAGGCGAGCGCGACGATGTCGTCGAAGCCCCGCTCGGGCTCGGTGTCGAGGATGTCGTAGCCGGCCAACGCCGCAAGACGGTCCGGGGCCTCGACCAAGCCCGGATCGGACGACGACGCGGTCATTCCGCGGCCTCCCTGTTGGACGCCGCCTCGACGGCGTCGACGGCTAGAATTCGGTCATTCGTCATACGGGGTTGATGCTCTCCCCCGATGGCGATCTCCAGCGCCGCCCTCAGGCGGCGAGGAGGGTCCCGGGACGACGCACGGCCCGACGGCCCACGTTGGCGTCCCCGAGGGGTCGACCCCCCTCGCCCGCGGCCTTCGCCGCGAGCCCACGGGCGAGCAGGACGCCCGCCGCGTTCACGTCACGATGCACGTCCAGCCCGCACGGGCAGCGGTGTCGGCGCAGCGACAGCGGCTTCGCCGCCACCGCCCCGCAGTCCCGACACTCCTGCGACGAGCCACGCGCGTCGACCAGGACCATCTCGCCACCGGCTCTCGCGGCCTTGTAGCGTACCATCCAGACCAACCTGCCCCATCCAGCGTCCAGGATGGACCTGTTCAAACCCCTCTTCTGGCTGACGTTCGTCCCCGGCTCGGCGACGGTCCCCGCCGCGGATCGTGTCATGTTCGCGATCCGCAGGTCCTCCAGCACGATCAGCGGATGCTCGCGCGTGAGCCTGGCCGAGACCCTGTGCAGGTGCGTGTCCCGCGCGTCCGCCACGTGCCGGAGCTGCCGCGCGAGCCTCGCCTTCACCTTGCGCCGGCGGTTCGAGCCCTTGCGGCATCGGGCCAGCGCCCGCCGGGACACCCGGATCTCCCGGGCCCGCCGCGAGGCCGGGCGGACGTTCGGGATGCGCTCGCCGTTCGACAGCGTCAGCAGCGCCTCGACGCCCAGGTCCCCGCCGACCGCCTCGCCGGTCGGCGCCTCGGAGGCAACGACCTCCGTGGTCTCGACCGTGAACGCGACGTGCCAGTCGCGCCCGGTCCGGGTGAAGGTGACGCCCAGGATCCGCGCGTCCGCGGGCAGCGGACGGTCCGGGTTCATCCGGATCGGCCGGTCCATGCCCTTCAGCCGGAGGCGGTCACCGTCAATCCGCAGGCCCGCGACCTCCAGCAGGCCGAACGTGTCCCAGCGGGACATGGGCTTGAAGCGCGGGAATCCGGCCTTGCCGCCCTTCCCGGCCCGGGAAAAGAACCCGGTGAAGGCGTCCTCGACCCGCTTGAGGGTCCAGCGTCCCATGTTGGCCGGGTCGACGCCGTGACCCTCGGGGTCGTCTGCGCGGACGACGGTGAGGCTCTTCTGCTGGTCAAGCCGGGTGACGGTCTTGCGCGCGAGCCGCCAGGCGTCGCGTCGCTCCTGCAGGGCGGCGTTGTAGAGCAGGCGCTGCCGCTCCAGCCGCTCCAGGAGCAGGCGGTGCTGGGCCCGTGTCGACCTGAGCTTCTGGCGGTACGTGAGGATCACGCCGCCAAGCTAGAACGAAAGCGGAACGGGTCAAGCCTCTATCAAAGGCTTATCAACCCCAAACGACGAAGGACCTAGAATTCTTCCCCTGCGCCCGTAGACGGCGCCGAGCACCTCGACGAAATGCCGCCGGACGTTGCCGTGGCATTCGCAGGACGCCCGCTCCGCCTTCGCACGGTCGACCAGCGTGAGCTGCCCGCGACCGGTGCGGACCAGGCCCTCGCGCTGCAGCTTGCCCAGCGTCTCGGTCAGGTAGGCGCGACGCACGCCGAGCATCTCGGCAAGGACCTCGTGGGTGACCGGGAGATCGGCGGTGCCGAGCCGGTCCTGCAGCGTCAGCAGCCAGCGCATGGTGCGCTGTTCGAGCGAGTGGACCGCGTTGCAGGCCACCGACTGGAGCAGCTGCGCGACGAGGCAATCGGAATAGCGCACGAACAGGTCGCGGACCGCGATGGATGCCTGCTTGGCCCGCTGGAGCCGCTCGGCCTCGATGCGCAGGACCCTTCCCTCGACCTGGACGACGGCATGCGAGAAGGCCGGCAGGCAGCCGTTGCTGACCACGCCGCCGATGGCGCCCTCGCGCCCGACCGTAGCGGTCTCGACGGTCTTGCCGTCCTTCAGCGTCACGAGCAGCGTGACGATGCTGCGATCCAACGGGAAGGTGACGTGGGATACGTCCTCGCCGGCCCGGAACAGCACGTCGCCGCGGCGGACATCGCGCGGTTCCAGCCACTTCGCGATCAGGGCGCGGTCGCGCGGTTCCAACGCCTGCAGCAGCAGGTTGGCGTCGAGGTCGACGGGGCGTGGCTCGACCGTTCGCACGGTTGGTCCCATGGGCGAATCTTGCTCTGTCCAATAGCGGACACGAAATGTAGTGTCTGTCCGTTGCCTGACAATCGAGACGGAATTCCCGCACGATGCCGATGGGGTTCGTCCGCGCCGTCAGGGTCCTGGTCGGGCCCGGTCATAGGGAACGCGATCACCGGTGCTCCCGTCGTTCCCGGACCTCCATCGTGCTCGACGGGGTAAGCGGGTCCAGGCCGAGCCTACGGCCTTATCGGCGGCGCGCCGCTCCGGTCCCGGTCCGTCACCATGGCGTCGCCCCGCTGGACGGCCCCGTGGAGGGCACCCCCGCCGGATCACACATGCCGCAGTGGATGGCCATCCGCCTCGTTGCCCGAACCGACCACCCGTCGCGCTTCAGGGAGGGCACGCTCGCCGCCCGGTGGGCGGAAGGCACGGCAAGCCTCCAGTCTTCGGCCTGCGGCATGGCCGGCAGCATGCGTCCTCGACGGTGGCCGGACGCTCCCGGATGCCGAGCTAGTCGTCATCCGGCGGCAGCCCTCGGCGTGCCAGGCCATCGTGTCGTGCCCCGGCCCGACGGCCCAGGGGACGCCGCCGTTCAGGAGGACGACCCGGGATTCGTTGCCGGCCCTCATGGTCTGGCCCACCCTGCGAGCTGCACCCCGGGGCCCATCGCGCACGTTCGCAGAAAGTGCCACGACGTGCTGTTCAACGGGCCGCCGGGGGCCGGCAAGTCGATGCTCGCCGCCCGGCTGCCCTCGATCCTGCCGCCGCTCTCGCCCCGGGAACTCCTCGACATCGCCATGGTGCAGTCGGTGGCCGGGGGGCTGAAGGGCGGCGCCCTGTCGAACCGGCGGCCGTTCCGCCAGCCGCACCATTCCGCGTCGATGGCGGCCCTGGTCGGGGGCGGCCACGGGGCCCGGCCGGGGGAGGTGTCCCTGGCCCACGGGGGCGTGCTGTTCCTCGACGAGCTGCCCGAGTTCAACCCGCAGGTGCTCGACTCCCTGCGCCAGCCGATGGAGACGGGGAGCGTGATGATCGCCCGGGCGAACCACCGGGTGACCTATCCGGCGCGGTTCCAGCTCGTGGCGGCCATGAACCCGTGCCGCTGCGGGCATGGGCTGGAGCCGGGCTATGCCTGTCGGCGGGGGCCGAACGAGCGGTGCATGGCGCAATATCAGGCGCGCCTGTCAGGCCCGCTGCTGGACCGGATCGACCTGCGCATCGAGGTGCCGGCGGTCTCGGCCGCGGACCTGATCCTGCCGGCACCCTCCGAGGGCTCGGCGGAGGCCGCCGCCCGGGTGGCCGCCTCCCGGGCGCGCCAGACGGCGCGTTACACGGACCGGGGCCTGCCCGCGGCCACGACCAACGCCACCTGCCCGGCCAAGGTGCTGGAGGAGGTCGCCGCCCCCGATGGGGAGGGCACCGCCCTGATCCGGCAGGCGGCCGAGACGATGCGGCTCTCGGCCCGGAGCTTCCACCGGATCCTGCGGGTCGCCCGCACCCTGGCCGACCTCGACGGCGAGGCGCAGGTGCGGCGGTTCCACCTCGCGGAGGCGCTGTCCTATCGCGGGCGGAACGAGGGGATGGCGTAGCGGCTGCACGAACCGCCGCCGTCACGGCGTCCGTGGTGACGGCAGGGGGGCGGGGCCGCCCTACTCCGCCGGGGCGGATTCGTCCGCCGAAACCTTCTCGGCCGGCGGCTCGGCGCTGGCGAGGGCCTTGCGCTCCAGCATCGGCTGAAGGCGCTCGGCGAGCTGCTTGTCGAGGTGGCGGGCGTAGGCGCCCTTGAAGTAGCGCTCGCCGGTCTTCGCGCCGAACAGCCGGTCGTGGGTCTGGATCATCGCGGCGACCTCGGGCCGGCACAGGAAGCCCGTGATGCCCGCGGCCTCGTACCAGTGGCCGGCGCGGGCTTCGCGGATCGCCTTCGGGTTCGCCATCACCGTCTCGGCGAAGCAGTCGGTCGCGGCCTGCCGCAGGGGCTCCATGGCCTTCTCGGCCACCACCGGATCGGGGGCCTTCGCCACCATCCGGTGCGGACCGGCTTGCGCGGTCGACCCGAGGGCGAGGACGGCGAGCGTGGCGATGATTGGGGACTTCATGCGGGGCGGCCTCGTCGGGTATCCGAACCGGGTGTCAGATTCCCCCCGGATTGCGTCGGGAACAGGGCCGGGACGCGGTGCCGGCGTGGTATCGCCACGCAAGTCCCGCGCCGTGGCGGTCAGCCCCGGCGCGCGGCGTTCCAGCGCCCACGGCATTCGACGGTGCCGGAGGCGACCCAGGTGCCCCGGCCGACGCCGTTCGCCCCCAGCCGGCCGACCACGTTGGCCGTGGCGAAGCCGTTGGAGATCGAGCCGCTGAGCGCACCGGTGCGGGAGACCTGCCCGTTCACGGTGAAGGCGGTGCCGACGAAGCGGGCCTGCCCGTTCTCGATGCGCACGGGGTAGCGGTAGGCTCGGTCGCAGGAACCCGCCTCGGTGACGATCTCGACGGCCCACGTCCCGTCGAACCGGGCGGGGGTGGCGACACGGGCGGGGGCCGCCGGCGCGGCCCCGGCCGACAGGCAGAGGCCCGCGGCGAGGCATCGGGCCGACGTGGCGGAACGGATCATCGGATCGGCCTGACCGGGCTCAGCGGGTGGGGCTCCGGAGGGCGCGCCGGATCGCGTCGTCGAGCAGCGCCAGAAGGTCGCAGCCGGCATGGAGGAAGGCGTGGACGCCCGCCGCCTTCAAGGGCTCCATGAGGTCGGTCGGCCGGCCGGCGAGGTAGATCGTCCCGGCGCCCGCCGCAACGAGCGCCCCGGCGGCCTCCACCGCCCGCTCGGCGTAGAGGGCATCGGAGGAGCACAGGCAGACGAGGGGCGCGCCGGAGGTCTTGAAGGCCGTCACCAGGGCCTCCGTCTCCTCGAACCCGTCGTTGGTGATCGCCTCGATCCCTCCGGCCGCGAAGGCGTTGGCCGCGAAGGACGCCCGGGTGTTGAACGCGGCGAGCGGCCCCAGATTGGCCAGGAACACCGCAGGGCGCCGTCCGGCCTTGTCCAGGGCCGCGTCGGAGGCGTCGCGCAGGATCTCGAACGGCGCGGCGAGGCGCAGGGACGGCAGCGGATCGCAGGCGACCGCGGCGGCGGACCCGAAATTCGCCGCCGGGGCGGGGGGCACGGGAGCCACGTCGAGGACGGCGGGCGGCTTCTCGGCGAGGTTCGGGAACTCGGTCGCCCCGGTGAGCGGCATCCGCCGCGTGGCCACCGCCTTGGCGCGGGCCTCCCGCACGGCCTCGATCCGCCGCTGGATCTTGCCGACGCTGAGGGAGGCGACGATGCCGCCCTCTCCCTCGATGGCCCGGAACGCGTCCCAGGCGGCCTCGGCGATCTGCGCCGTCAGCGTCTCGAGCCCGCCCGCGCCCGCGGCCGGGTCGCTCACCCGGCCGAGATGCGATTCCTCCAACAGGACGATCTGGCTGTTGCGGCCCACCCGCCGGGCGAAGGCGTCCGGCAGGCCGAGGGCCTGGGTGCAGGGCAGCACGCAGACGCTGTCGGCCCCGCCCATGCCCACCGCCGCCGCAGCCATGCCGGTGCGCAGGATGTTGGTGAAGGAGTCGCGCCGGGTCATCATCCGCCACGCCGTCTCGGCATGGATGCGCAGGGGCTTGGGATCGAGGCCGCAGGCCTGCTCCACCCGCGCCCAGAGGCGGCGCATGGCGCGGAACTTGGCGAGGGTGACGAACTCGTCCGCATCCGCCACGAGGAGCACCGCGATCCGGTCGCGGGCCGTGTCGAGGTCGGTGCCGGAGGCTTCCAGGGTACGCAGGTAGGCGACCGCGGTGGCGAGCACCGCGCCGAGTTCGGCCGCCTCCCCGGCGCCGGCCTCGTGGTAGGGGCGCCCGTCGGCGAGGAAGGCCCGGCCGGAGAAGCCGGCCGCCCCCAGCTCGGTGATCGCGTCGGCGAGGCGGGGGGCAATCTCCTTCCACACGCCGCCGAGGGTGCCGCTGGCGGCCAGCACGCCCACCGGGTCGATGCCGAGGTCGAGGTCGTAGGCGGAGAAGTCCTCGCCGCGGGCGGCGGCGACGTCGCGCATCCACCGCGCCGCCTCGAGGCCGCGCCCGCCCGCGTCGAGTCGCAGGCCGATGAGGGGCAGCATCACGCCGGACAGGGCGGTCGCGAGCCCGGCGGCGTCGTGCACCGTCAACCCGTAGCCGCGGGCGCCGAACGCCCCGGCGAAGGTCAGGACGAGGGCGTCTGCCCCGCCTTCGAGGTCGGTGAGCGCCTGCGCGGCGGCGGCGGCCGGATCGGGATGGTCGACGCGCTGGGCGATCCGCCACGGGCCCGGCGCCCGCACGGGCTGCGCGACCGGCTCGGCGGGGCCGTAGAGGGGCTCGATCCGCAGGCCGTCGGCGGTGCGGGAGACGAGCTTCTTCTCGAAGTCCGCACCCTTCAGCGCGGTCTCGACGAGGGACAGCCAGCGCTTGCGGTCGGCCGGCTCGAACAGGTCGGCGAGAGGTCTGTTGTCCATCGGTTCGGCCGAGCCCCCCTCAAGGCACGCCACGCGGGGGGTGAGCCCGCGGGAGCGCGCGTCGCAGCGTCGTGGATGCGCCGCGGTTCAACTGCCGCGGTCGTTCCGCTGCTGCGTCGCACGCAACCCGTTCCGATGCAATTCCCCGGAAGGCCGCTTTTCCGGTCAGCCGAGGATGATGAGGCCCGCCAGGCCGAGCGCGCCGACGATGATGCGCCACCACGCGAACAGGCGGAAGCCGTGCCGGGACACGTAGTCGAGGAGCACCCGCACCACGAACAGCGCCGAGATGAAGGAGACGACGAAGCCGATCGCGATCAGCCCGACATCGTTGCTCGACAGGTTCTTGTAGTTGTCGAGCAGGTCCTTGGCGAAGGCGCCGGCCATGGTCGGCATGGCAAGGTAGAACGAGAACTCCGTGGCCGACCGCTTGTCGGCGCCCATCAGCATCGCGCCGACGATGGTCGCCCCCGAGCGCGACACGCCGGGGATCATCGCGAGGCACTGGAAGATGCCGATCTTGAAGTCCATCGGCAGGGTGAAGTCGTAGACGTCGGTCTTCTTCACCTCGAGGTCGGTGTCGTCCACCACGAGGAGGACGAGGCCGCCGGCCACGAGGGTGGCGCAGACGATCCAGGGGTTGAACAGGTAGGCCTTGATCAGCTTCGAGAAGAGGCCGCCGATGATCGCCGCGGGCAGGAAGGCGATGAGGATGCCGAGGACGAACCGGCGGGCCTGGGGGTTGTGCGGCAGGGCGGTGGCGATGCCGAGCAGGCGCCGGAAATAGACCAGCAGGATCGCCAGGATCGCGCCGAGCTGGATCAGCACCTCGAAGGTGTTGTTGGGCGAGTGGAAGCCGATGAAGTGGCCGACCAGGAGCTGGTGGCCGGTGGAGGAGACGGGGATGAACTCCGTCGCGCCTTCCACCAAGCCGAGCAGTACCGCCTTGCCGATGCTGATCGGATCCATGCTTCGCCTCGCGCCTTCCGGCGCACGCACGGAAGGCGCCGCCCTTGTGTCGTCCGCCCGGAGCCATCGCCGATCAGGGTTGACGGGCGGTTACCGTGTTGGGCGGCACGTGTTAAGGGGGCGGCAAGAAACGGGCAATAACGCTTCACCCGAAGCCCTGTCCGATGGGGCGGACGGCGCGAGAGGGAGCCCCGCGCCGAAGTGACCGTCAAGTGACCGTTCTGTCCCCTCCGCGGCTTCGATGGCGAACCTCTATCACTTTCCCTTCTGCGCCAATTCCCGCTTCGTCCGGCTGATCCTGGCCGAGATGGGTCTCGAACCGACCCTGATCGAGGAGCGCGCCTGGGACCGGCGCGACGAGTTCCTGCTCATCAACCCGGCCGGGACCACGCCCGTGCTGCTGGAACAGTCCGGCACCGTCGTGCCCGGCGCGGGCATCATCGCGGAATACCTCGACGAGACCCGCGGGCTCGGCCTCAGCGGGCGCCGCCTCCTGCCGGAGGATCCCACCGGCCGGGTGGAGGTGCGCCGCCTGCTGGACTGGTTCCTCGTGAAGTTCGAGGGCGAGGTGACGGGCTATCTGGTGGCCGAGAAGATCGCCAAGCGGTTCATGTCCGCACACCAGGGCGGCGGACCGCCGGACATGAACGCCATCCGCGCCGCCCGCACCAACGTGCGTTACCACTTGAAATACATCGGCTATCTCATCGCCCGCCGCCGCTGGCTCGCGGGCGACGACCTGTCCTATGCCGACCTGGCCGCCGCCGCCCACCTCTCCTGCGTCGACTACCTGGGCGACGTGCCCTGGGAGGAGGACGAGATGGCGCGCAACTGGTACGCGCGGGTGAAGTCGCGCCCCTCCTTCCGCAGCCTCCTCGCCGACCGGGTGGCCGGCATGCCGCCCGCGGCCCATTACGCGGATCTCGATTTCTGAGCGCACGGCGCATCCACCACGGCCCGGACCTGCGCCGGCTGGTCGAGGACCGCGCGCGGCACCTGGGCTTCTGCGGCCTGCGCATCACCCGGCCCGACCGCGTCCCGGACCTGCCCGAGCGCCTCGCGCAATGGCTCTCGGAGGGCGCCCACGGCACCATGGCCTGGATGGAGGAGCGGGCGGACCAGCGCGCCCGGCCCGTGGGCCTGTGGCCGGGGGTGCGCAGCATCCTCGTCCTGGCCATGAGCTACCGGCCGGAGGAGGATCCCCTGGCCGTCCTCGCCCGGCGCGACCGCGCCGCCATCGCCGCCTACGCCCAACGGCGGGATTATCACGAAGTCTTGAAGGGCAAGCTGAAGGAACTCGGCGGCTTCCTGTCGGCCCGGGGCGATGCCCGGGTGAAGGTCTTCTGCGACACGGCCCCCGTCATGGAGAAGGCCCTGGCGGAGGCGGCGGGGCTCGGCTGGCAGGGCAAGCATACGGTGCTGATCTCCCGCGAGGCCGGCAACTGGCTGCTGCTGGGGGCGATCTACACGAGCGCCGAGTTCGCGCCCGACCCGCCGGGGCAGGATCATTGCGGCTCCTGCCGGGCCTGCCTCGACATCTGCCCCACGGATGCGCTGCCCGCGCCCTACCGCCTCGATGCCCGCCGCTGCATCTCGTACCTCACCATCGAGCACCCGGGGCCGATCCCGGCCGAGTTCCGGGTCGCCATGGGCAACCGGGTGTTCGGCTGCGACGACTGCCTCGCCGTCTGCCCCTGGAACAAGTTCGCCCGGCAGGCGGCGGAGACGCGCCTCGCCGCCCGGGACGACCTCGCCGCCCCGGACCTGCGCCGCCTCGCCGCCCTCGACGATGGCGGGTTCCGCCGCCTGTTCGCCGGCACCCCCGTGAAGCGCACGGGGCGCGACCGGTTCCTGCGCAACGTGATGATCGCCGTAGGCAACTCGGGCGAGCCCGGCCTCGCCGACGCGGCGGTGGAGCGCCTCGGCGACGCCTCGCCCCTGGTCCGCGGCATGGCCGTCTGGGCCTGCGGGCGCCTCCTCGACGGGGCGGCGTTTGCGGAGCTGCACCGCCGCTACGGGGCGGGCGAGGCGGACGGGCATGTGCGCGAGGAATGGGCGCTGGCATCCCGCCGGGCGTGATCCCTCGCGGGCGCAGCGGATCCCGGCGGTGGCGCATCCTCGGGTTGCCGCGCGGCGCCCGCAGTGACGACGGTGGCGGGAAGTTCGCGCGTCGCCGGCGGGGTGAGCGAGAATGGCGCTGGACGCGGGGGGAAATCCTCCCCATCTGCGGCCCATCACACAGCCGGAGCCGAGACGTGAGCCACGACGACCGGGGCGGGCCGCCCAGCATGCACGCCACCACGATCCTGATGGTCAGGAAGGGCGGCCGCGTCGTCATCGGCGGCGACGGGCAGGTCAGCCTCGGCCAGACCATCGTGAAGGGCAACGCCCGCAAGGTGCGGCGGCTGGCCAAGGGCACGGTGATCGGCGGCTTCGCGGGCGCGACGGCCGACGCATTCACCCTGTTCGAGCGGCTGGAAGGCAAGCTGGAGCAGTATCCCGGCCAGCTCACCCGCGCCTGCGTCGAGCTGACGAAGGACTGGCGGACCGACCGCTACCTCCGCCGCCTGGAGGCGATGATGCTGGTGGCCGACAAGGACGTGAGCCTGCTCCTGTCGGGCTCCGGCGACGTGCTGGAACCCGAATGCGGCGTAATGGCCATCGGCTCGGGGGGCAACTACGCCCTCGCCGCCGCCCGCGCCCTGGAGGACGGCCCCATGGATGCGGAGGAGATCGTCCGCCGGGCGATGGGCATCGCCGCGGAGATCTGCGTCTACACGAACGGCAACCTCGTCATCGAGGCGCTGGACGAGGTGGCGCAGTAGGCCCGTTCCGCCTCAGGCGACGGCGCGCGACCAGCGGATGTCGCCGAGCCCTTCGCGGAAGGCGAAGCGCAGGAGGTGGTCCGAGACCACGTTCTCCAGGCGGGTGAGGTTGACCGGATCGGCGCTCTCGATGCGCATCACAAGGGCGTCGGGCTCGGCGTTGAGGGTGCAGACCCGGTCCGCCCCGAACGGCACCGTGCCGTGGTCGGCCGTGGCCTCCACATCGAACTTATGGCTCCAGTGGCGGCAGAGCTGCTGGAGGTAGCGGCTCGCCTCGGCGGTCTGCACGCGGGCCAGGGAGGAGGGCATGCGGGGGGACTCCGGATCGGTGACGCTCGACGGATCGTCTCGCAACTGCGAAACACCCGTGGCGGGATGCAAGGGGCGGGCCTGAATTTCGAGGTCGTGGCCGCGTCGCTCTTAGAAAGTCGGATCGAAGCCTGAACAGCGAGTTAACGCCTCGGTTCGATTGCGGCGGGCCTGCCCGCCGCCCCCTCGTCATCCCCCCTCACGCGAGCCGAATTATGGCGCGCTGCACAAAAGTCGCGGCTTGTCACAGGGCCGGCCCGTCCCCGGGCGGGACGACCTTTCCCGGATTGAGCAGGCCCCGCGGATCGAGGGCCGCCTTGAGGCTGCGCATCATCGCGAGGGCGACCGGCGGGGTGTAGCGGGCCAGCTCGTCGCGCTTGATCAGGCCCACCCCGTGCTCGGCCGCGATGGAGCCGCCGAACTCGTACACGATGTCGTGAACGATCCGGTTGAACCGGCTCCAGTGCGTCAGGAACTCCGCCCGGTCCATCCCCACGGGCTGGCTGAGATTGAAGTGGATGTTGCCGTCGCCGAAATGCCCGAAGCCGCAGGGCCGCAGGCCGGGCATCGCGGCGAGGCAGGCGGCCTCCGCCCGCGCGAGGAAGTCCGGCAGCCGGGCCAGCGGCACTGAGACGTCGTGCTTGATCGAGCCGCCCTCGCGGGTCTGCGCCCCCGGCACCGCCTCCCGCAGGCCCCACAGGGCCTCGGCCCGCGCCGCGCCGGTGGCGATGGCGGCATCGCCGATCAGCCCCGCCTCCAGCGCCTCCCCCAGGGCGGTTTCGAGATCGCGGCGCATGTCCGATCCCGGCCGGCAGGACGAGACCTCGATGAGGGCGTAGGCGCCGTGCTCCTGCGCCAGCGGCCGGACCGCGCCCGCGGTGTGGCGCAGGGCGATCTCCAGGGCGAAGGGAGGCATGTACTCGAAGGCGGTGAGGTCCCGGTCGGCCCTGTCGCGCAGGAAGACGAACAGGTCGAGGGCGGCCTGCGCCGAGGCGAGGCCGACGAAGGCGACGCCCGTGGAGCGCGGCTTCGGGAACAGGCGCAGCACGGCGGCCGTGACGATGCCCAGCGTCCCCTCGGAGCCGATGAAGAGCTGCTTCAGGTCGTAGCCGGCATTGTCCTTCCGCAGGGCCTTCAGCCCGTCCCAGACGCGGCCGTCGGGCAGCACGACCTCGAGGCCCAGCACCAGCTCCCGGGCGTTGCCGTAGGCCAGCACGTTGAGGCCGCCCGCGTTGGTGGCGATGCCGCCGCCGATCCGCGCGGAGCCCCGGGAGGCGTAGGTGAGGGGGAACAGCATCCCCGCCGCGTCCGCCGCCTCCTGCACCTGCGCCAGGATCGCCCCGGCCCCCACGGTGATCGTGGCGCCCACCGGATCGAGCGCCCGCACGGCGGCCAGCCGCTCCAGGGAGATGACGACCGCCCCCTGCGGGACGCCGCCGCCGGTCAGCCCGGTATTGCCGCCCTGCGCCACGAAGGGCACCCCGGCGGCGGCACAGAGGGTCACCGCGGCCGCCACCTCCGCCGTCGAGCCGGGCCGCAGGACGGCGGGCGTCGCGCCCGTGTAGAGGCCGCGCCGCTCGGTGAGATACGGGGCCACGAGGTCGGGGTCGGTCAGGACATGGCGTTCGCCCAGGGCGCCGCGCAGGGCGGACAGGAGATCGGAGGCAGCAGGCTGAGGCATCGCATGAATCTTGCGCCACTTCCCCCGCGCAGCAAGCCCGGCGGATGGCGGCCCGGGGCGGATGCCTTACAACAGGGCTGGCCCGCGGCAGCCCGGCTGCCGGAGAGGGCGCGAACGACCGAGGATCCCGATGCTGTCCGTCATCCAGAATCCGCCCCGGACCACGCTGTCGATCGTCGGCAGCCAGGATTTCTTCCCCGTGCGGCGGGTCTATTGCGTCGGGCGCAACTACGCCGCCCATGCCCGCGAGATGGGCGCGGACCCGGACCGCGAGCCGCCTTTCTTCTTCATGAAGCCCGCGGACGCCCTCCAGGTCGTCGGCCCCGAGCCCACCGCCCACCCCTACCCGCCCAAGACCGCGAACTATCATTTCGAGGTGGAGATGGTGGCCGCGCTCAGCGGCGGGGGCACCGACATCCCGGTCGAGGCCGCCCTCGAACAGGTCTACGGCTACGCGATCGGCCTCGACATGACCCGGCGCGACCTGCAGGACGAGGCCAAGGCGATGGCCCGGCCCTGGGACCTCGGCAAGGCGGCCGATTTCTCCGGCCCGGTCGGCGCGCTCCATCCGGTCTCCCTGGTGGGGCACCCGGCCAAGGGAGCGATCACCCTCTCCGTCGATGGCACCGTGCGCCAGAAGGGCGACCTCGCCGACATGATCTGGTCGGTGGCCGAGCAGATCGCCTACCTCTCCACCTATTTCGCCCTGCAGCCCGGCGACCTCATCTTCACCGGCACGCCCTCCGGCGTCGGCCCGGTGGGGCGTGGGCAGCGCATGGTCGCGGCGGTGGCGGGTCTCGGCGAGATCGCCCTCGACGTCGTCTGACCGGCCGGATGCTCCTCGACCGCCCGGCGTTCCGGCGCCTCTTCCTCCTCGGCGCCCTCGCCACGCGGGGCGTCACCCTCGGCGTGCGGGGCATCGCCCTCGACGGCGAGGGCCGGGTGTGCCTCGTGCGCCACACCTATGTCGCCGGCTGGCACCTGCCCGGCGGCGGCGTCGAGCGGGGCGAGGCGGCCCACGACGCCATGGTGCGGGAATTCCGCGAGGAGGCGGAGATCCGCCCGGACGCGCCGCTGCGCCTGCTCGGGCTGTTCCACCACACGGCGGGTGCCGCCCGGGACCACGTCGCCGTCTTCCTGGCCCCGGCCTTCACGCTGCTGCGGCCGAAGGCGCCCGACAGGGAGATCGCCGAGAGCGGCTTCTTCCACCCCGATTCCCTGCCGGAGGGCACCACCCGCGCGACGCTGGCCCGTCTGCGCGAGCTCCGGGAAGGCCTTTTGCCGGGATCGCATTGGTGAGGTGAGAAACGGGCTTGCGTCCCCCGCCGGAATGGTGTTTAGAGAGCGCCGCCGGGGGCCGCCGGCACGGACTTCCGGAGACGGACTTCTGCGGTGGCTCGGCATAGTGAGCGGGTGTAGCTCAGGGGTAGAGCACAACCTTGCCAAGGTTGGGGTCGAGGGTTCGAATCCCTTCGCCCGCTCCAGTTTTCCCAACCAGACGATCGACAAACGACAAGCCGCCTTTGGGCGGCTTCGTCGTGTCTGGGGCGGCGTTGCGTTCGCTTGCGGCGCGGTGTGCGCCGCACTCCGTGCTCGTCAGGCTGCGTTTTCGTCGGCCGGGAAAAAGGGCTCGCACGAGATCTGGCGAGGCCCGATCACCAAACGGCGTTTCAGCGCCCCTGAAGAGTTTTCTGCATACCTTGGATCGGGTGTCCCCACGGCTCTGTACGGGTCCCCTCCCCCTTGTGGGGAGGGGTAGGGGTGGGGGTGGTGCCGGAGAAGGCTCGGCGGTGCCTCCTGAACCACCCCCACCTCCCACTCCTCCCCACAAGGGGGAGGAGAGCGCGTCGAGCCTCACGATCCAGAGTTATCCAGAAAACGTGCCGACAACACGCAGGTGGAGCACACCGCCGAGGAGATCCTCAAGGATGACGGTTTTCCCAAGGCGTTTTAACGAGGAGGACCTCGCGGCCTCCCGCTCACACCCGCGCGGCGGCGCCTTCCAGCGCGGCGCGGATCTGCGGTAGGGCCGTCCGGGCGGCGTGGTAGCCCAGCGCGATGCCGTCCTCCGCCCGGTGGAAGTCGAACAGGCCGAAGGCGGCCACGTCGGGGCCGATGGCCACGTCCGGCGGGTCGCGCTCCAGGCGGGCGCGGGAGATGCGGTTCTGGGTGATGTTGAACGCGTCGAGCACCACCCGGGCGATGCCCGGCAGGGGGGCCTCCGGCGGCGTGCGGGCGAGGCCGGGCAGGCGCCCCCGGACGGCATCGAGGATCCCCCGGCGTGGGGCCGGGGCCGTCACCTCGCGGACCACCGGCCCGCCGGTGTCGCCGTTGAGGTTCACGCAGACCACGACGTCCGCCCCGAGGGAGCGGGCGAGGGCCACCGGCACCGGGTTGACCAGGGTGCCGTCCATCAGGAACCGGCCGTCGATATCCACCGGCGGGAACAGGCCGGGGATGGCGTAGGAGGCCCGCACCGCCTCGACCAGGGGCCCCTCGGTGAGGGCGACCTCCGTGCCGGTGCCGAACTCCGTGGCGACGCAGCCGAACCCGATCCGGAGGCCTTCGATCCGGCGGTCGCCGAGATCGGTGAGCAGGCGCCGCCGCAGCCGGTTGCCGGCGATGAGCCCCGAGCCCGGCAGGCGCGGGTCCACGAGGCGCACGACGCGCCCCCGGGTCAGGGAGCGGGCGAAGCCCTCCAGCCGGTCGAGCCGCCCCGCGGCGTAGCAGGCTCCCACCACGGCGCCGATGGAGCAGCCCGCCACCACCGTGGGGGCGAGGCCCGCCTCCTCCAGGGCGCGGATCACGCCGATATGCGCCCAGCCCCGGGCCGAGCCGCCGCCGAGGGCGAGGCCCAGGCGCGGCCCGGCCTCGGCCGGGCGCACCGGCTCCACCGCGCCGGGCGGGAATTCGGGCTCGGTGCGGCCGGCGGCCCGGCGGGCCGTCTCGGCCGCACGCATCCGCGCCGCCTCCCCCCGCGGGGGAGAGGGAAACGGGCGGTGGGGAACCTCGCGGGGCTCCGGAACGCGGTTCATTCCCCGGCCGGTCGCAGCCGCACCTGCCCGGTCGCGGCGTCGAGGGCGACGGTGCGGTAGAAGCAGGCCCGGCGGCCCGTGTGGCAGCAGCCGCCGTCGCCGCCCACCTCGACGGTGATCAACAGGGCGTCCTGGTCACAATCGGTCCGCATCTCCACGACGCGCTGGGTCTGGCCGCTGGTGGCGCCCTTGCGCCAGAGCTGGCGGCGCGAGCGCGACCAGTACCACGCCTCGCCGGTCTCGAGGGTTCGGGCCAGCGATTGTGCGTTCATGTGGGCGAGCATGAGCACGCGCCCGTCGCCGGCATCCACGGCGATGCAGGTGATGAGCCCGTCGCGGTCGAAGCGGGGCGTGAAGACGGTGCCCTCCTCAACCTCGGCGGCGCTGCCGGGCTCGGGGAAGGCGATGCCGGACCCGGAGGACCGGAGGGGGGAGGGATCGGTCTCGGACATGGCGAGGGTGCAAGCCGGGGGGGCTTACTTGGCTCCGCCGCGGACGAGGGTCAGGAAGCGGATCTGCTCGTCCGGCGCGTCCTTGAACACGCCGCGGAACTGGGTCGTCAGGGTCGAGACGCCGGCCTTCTGCACGCCGCGCATGGCCATGCACAGGTGCTCGGCCTCCAGCATCACCGCCACGCCCCGGGGCTTGAGGATGCTCTCGATGACGTCGGCGATCTGCGCCGTCATCGTCTCCTGGGTCTGGAGCCGCTTGGCGAAGGCATCGACCACCCGGGCGAGCTTCGACAGGCCCACCACGCCCTTGGACGGGTAGTAGGCGATGTGCGCCAGCCCCATGAACGGCACCATGTGGTGCTCGCAATGGGAGTGGAACGGGATGTCGCGCACGAGCACGATGTCCGAGTAGCCCTCCACCTCCTCGAAGACCCGCTCCAGGAGCGAATCCGCCTCGATGCGGTAGCCGGCGAAAATCTGCTCGTAGGCCTTGGCCACCCGGGCCGGCGTCTCGATCAGCCCCTCGCGGGTCGGGTCGTCCCCGGCCCAGCGCAACAGGGTGCGCACGGCGGCCTCGGCCTCCTCGCGGCTCGGGCGGCCGGTGGCGATGCCCTCCGGCACGCGGGTCGCGGAATCCGGCTCCGGGGCGACCTCGGCCACGGGTCCGGTGCCGTCACGGAACGGCCGATTGTCATTGCGCATGCCGTTCAAGGTCTGGCCATCGACGCGGTACGAAAGGGATTTGAGTGCGGCATCCATGGCATCTCCGGCCCGCGCCACACGGGTCTTCATGGTGGTACTGTCGGGCTTGGCATACATGTCGGTCAGGCTCGGGCTCTCGTGTAGGGCCCGCGCCCGCGTCGGGTGCGCGGGCCGGTGCCCCGGATGTCGATGGGCCATGGAGCCCGACCTCGGCCTTGGGCGCGACCTCGGTCGATCCGCCGCCTCCTCGCGAAGCGACGGCGAAACACCTATATCGTGTGTCGCGGGCAAACGCGCAATCCGACGCCGGCTGCGCAGGCGGCCCATCCGCCGTTATGCTTGCCCAACCGAGGCTTTAATGCTCGACGAAATCTACAACCGCAGGATCCTCGAACTCGCGGCCGACATCCCGCGTCTCGGCCGTCTCCCCGCGCCCGACGCCAGCGCCACCGCCCATTCCCGCCTGTGCGGCTCCACCGTCACCGTGGACCTGATCCTCGGCGAGGACGGGCGCGTGACTGATTTCGCGCAGGATGTCAAAGCCTGCGCCCTCGGGCAGGCCTCGTCCTCGCTGATGGGCCGGCACGTGGTCGGCACCTCGGCGGACGCCCTGCGCGCCCTGCGCGGGGCGATGCGGGCCATGCTCAAGGAGGGCGCGCCGCCCCCAAGCGGTCCCTTCGCGGACTTCGCCGTGCTGGAGCCGGTGCGGGACTTCAAGGCGCGCCACGCCTCGACGCTCCTGACCTTCGACGCGGTGGTGGATGCCCTCGATCAGATCGAGGCCAAACGGCGCGCCGCGGCGTGAGCATCCCGCGCAGGGCCGTGCGGCTGGCCATCCGCACCTACCAGCTCAGCCTCTCCTCCGTCGTCGGCCGGCAGTGCCGGCACTGGCCGAGCTGCTCCGCCTACATGGACCAGGCCGTCGCCACCTACGGCGTCTGGCCGGGGGGCTGGATGGGCTTCGCCCGGGTCTGCCGGTGCGGGCCGTTCGGCACCCACGGCATCGATCTCGTGCCCAGCCGGCTGCCCGAGGGGGCGGTGTGGTACCGGCCCTGGTCCTACGGCCGGTGGCGCGGGGTCGAAGCCCCGCCCGTCCCCGAGGGCTCGCTCCTCGTCTGCGAGGAGGTCGAGGAGCGCCCTCCGCCCGCCCCCCTGCCGTTCCGCGACCCGCCGTTCCGCTGGGGGTGACAGGGGCGCCGGTTCCGTCCGCGGCCGTGAAACCTAATGTGCGGCCTCCGGTTGAGTGATGAAGGGCCCGGCACGGCCGGGCGCCACTTCTGATCGGGGTCGCAGACCATGTCCACGGGGACCGAAGGCAAGAACCACATCGCCATCTTCGACCGCACCAGCCGGCTGGTCTGGGCCCAGCATTTCGGGGTGACCGAGGCGCGGCTGCGCAAGGCCGTCAGCATGGTCGGCACCCGGGTGACCAGCATCACCGCCTATCTCCACCGGCCGGGATCCTGAGGGGCGGCCGATGGCGCGGTGCATGAGCCCGGCCCGGTAGGTCGCGATGGCGTCGGAACAGACCACAGGCGGTGAGTCCCGCGACCGGGACGTGATCACCTTCGACCAGATCCGGGAGCGCGCCTACGAATTGTGGGAGCGCAACCACCGGCCGGAGGGCCTGGAGATCGAGTTCTGGCTGATTGCCGAACGCGAGCTTCGGGCGGAGCGGGGGCGGGACCGGGGCAGGTAGCCCCGCTTCCATCGCGAACGATGGGCGGCGGCTCGGCGTTGCGGGTCGTGTCGGGGCGCGTCCCTGGATTGCTTCGCTCCGCTCGCAAAGACGATGGCGGTTCGGGTGCCCCGCTCCGTCATCGCGAGCATGGCGAAGCGACCCAGGGCGGCGGGACGTTTTCGCAGGTAGCGCGTCCCTGGATTGCTTCGCTCCGCTCGCAAAGACGGTAGCGGTTCGGGTGTCCCGCTCCGTCATCGCGGGCGCAGCGAGGCGACCCGGGGGGGGCGGGACGTCATCGAAGAAAGCGCGCCCCAAGAGCAGCGCGCTTCAGGGCGTCGGCGTGAGGAAGCGGAACATGTTCCGCCTCGCCTCGTCGTCCATGTCCGCCTTGAAGGCGTGGCGGGCCTTCAAGGCTTCGGCGCGCTGGGCGGCCGGTCGGGCGTTCACCGTGTCCAGCAGGCGCTTCACGTTCGGCAGGGTGCCGAACGCGTCCTCGCCGAGGACGAACGGGACATTCCGGGCCCAGCCCCACACCGCCATGTCGACGATGCCATACGTGTCGCCGAGCACGAAGGCCCGGCCGTCCAGGTGCCGGTCCAGCACGCCCCAGTGGCGGCGCGCCTCGTAGACGTAGCGGTCCACGGCGTAGGCGCCCGCATCCTTCGGGGCGAAGTGGCGGAAGTGGACGCACTGGCCGGAGAACGGCCCGATCCCCGTCGCCACGAACATCAGCCAGGACAGCATCTCGCCCCGCGCCGCGTCGCCCTGCGGCAGGAAGCGGCCCGCCTTCTCGGCGAGGTAGAGGAGGATGGCGTTCGAATCGAACACCGTCACCGCGCCGTCCACGATCGCCGGCACCTTGGCGTTGGGATTGATGGCCGCATAGGCCGCGTCGAACTGATCGCCCTTGCGGGGGTCCACCGGCACCGGTTCGTAGGGAAGGCCCAGCTCCTCCAGGCAGAGGGCGACCTTCATCGGGTTCGGGGAGAGGTTGTAGTAGAAGCGGATCACGGCACGGTCTCCGGTCGATGACGCCTATTCCGTCACGATCTTGTAGCTGCGGCCCGGCACCAGCACGCCGCCGCGCTCCAGCCCGTTGAGAACGAGGAACCGCTCGAGGGCGCGGTCGGGCACGACCATGCGCCGGGCGAGCTCCTCGGGGGTGGTGCCCCCGGCCTGCACGATCTGCAGCCGCGTCGGGTGCAGGGCCGCCACCTCGTCGGGTGGCACCTCCGCGAGGCTGGCCACCCAGCGGCGGAAGGCGGCATCCGGGTCGGCGCTGCCCTTGGCCGCCATGATCATCCGGTAGGTGGCCCCGCCGAGGTGAAGCGCGGCGAGGCGGAACGTCCAGTCCTTCCCCCGGGACAGGGCGAAGGCCACCGGGGTGCCGTTGACATCCCGGGTCTCGGAGCCGGCGGGGTCGAGGCTGTCGTTCCAGGTGGCCTTCAGCACCGCGTCGAGCCCCTGGCCCTCCTTGGTCTCGATCTGGTCGAACAGCAGGCGGCGGCTGCCGTCCGCCGTGGTGCCGAGCACCGCCGAGCGGGTGTTCTCCAGGCTGAACCCCTCCGGCACCGCGAAGGCGATGCCGAGGCCGGAATGGACGAAGCGCCCGCCGCGGACCACGCCGTCCCGGGGGCTGTCGCCGTAGGGCAGGCCGTCGATGGCGGCGAGGAAGCGGCTGCGGTCGTCGGCGCCGATGCCCGGCGCGCCGATCCGCCGGGCGGCACGGGTGGCCAGGGCCACGCGCTCGCTCGTGCCGGGATGGGTGGCGAGCATGTCCGGCTCGCCCGCCGTGCCGGCGCCCTGCTTGAGCTGGACGGTGCGGTTGAGGGCCGTGAGGAATCGCGCCGCCGCGAAGGGGTCGTAGCCCGCGCCGGCCAGGGTCTTCACCCCGGCGGCGTCGGCCTCCAATTCCTGCTCCCGGGAGAACCGGGCGAGGGCGAATCGCGACTGGCTCTTGAGCTGGGCGCCCGTGTCCGGGTCGTTCAGCACGTCCGCCACCACCTTGCTGACGAGGGCGGAGCGCAGCTCCAGCTCGCTGCGGGCGGTGGCGTGGTTCAGGGTGACGTGGGCGATCTCGTGGGCCAGCACCGCCGCCACCTCGGAGGTGTCGTTGGCCAGGGCCACGAGGCCGCGGGTGACGTAGAGCCGGCCGCTGGGCAGGGCGAAGGCGTTCACGACGGGCGAATCGAGCAGCGTGACGGCGTAGCTCTGGTCCGGCCGCTCGCTGGCCTTCACGAGGCGGTCCGTCACCTCGGTGAGCAGGCGGGTGACGGCCGGCGCCTTGGCCTCGCCACCGAAGGAGGCCACGAGCTTGACGTGGTCGGCGTCGGAGGCCCGCTCGCGCCCGGTGACGCGGGGCGCCTCGGCGGGCACGCGCACGACGGCCGGCGCGACCACCGAGCCGGTCTGGTCCGCCACGCAGGCGCCCAGGACCAGGGCGGCGAGGCCGAGACAGGCCGCCCTCCGGATACCGACACCCCCCCGCATCCCGTCCATCGCGCTAGCGCCGCACCTCAGAATCGTCCTGGCCCCGTGCGTCCTGCGCCACCGGAGCCCCTTCGTCCAGCATCTCGACCGCATCGGCCGTCGCCGCCGCGATGACCGGGCCCCGCCAGACCTCGACGACGCCGCGGACCCGCACGCGCCGACCGGGCAGCGAGTCGGCAGTCAAACCATGGGCGGCCATCGTTCGCCAAGTGCGTTTCGTTACCGTGACGGTGAGCCCGTCGCCGCCCCGGGGGCCGAAATCGAGGTAGGTGCGCGCACTGCGCTCGCCCACATGGCGGACCACGCCCTTCACCACGGCATAGCGGCCCGCGAGCCCGCGCAGGGCCGCCCCGTCCTCCGCCGCGAGCGGGCCGTCGCGCCACAGGCCGAGCCGCCGCCGCCGGGCCATGGCCTCCACGAGGCGCAGCGCCGGACGGCAGAGGGCCTCCGCCTCGCCGGGATCGGCATGGGCGAGGCCGGCGCCCACGAGGTCCCCCGCCAAGTCGCCCTCGAAGTCGCCGCCGGCCTCGGCCTCGGCGGCGACGCGCTCCCGGCCCCAGCGGTCGGGCGATCCGAGGGGCACGACGACGAGGCGCTGCCCTGCCCACCGGGCCAGGCGGTCCCGCGCCGGGGCGTCGTCCTCCGGCCAGCGCAGCGAATCGAGCACGGCCCGTCCGCCCGAGGCGAAGCGCATCTCGCCCCGGAGCCCGAGCCCGTCCAGGGTCTCGGTGCGGGCCGGGGCGGGGGTGCAGTCGGGATGGGGAACCGGCGCGCCGGAGGCGGGCAGCCCCAGGCCGAGCAGGAGCCAGGGCGCGTATCGCAGGCTGCCTCCCATGCCGGACCCCGCCCCCCGCGCCGCGCCGCGACGGTGTTGGCCGCGCCCTGCGGAGATGCTAAGGACGCGCGGTCGTCTCCGTAGCTCAGCTGGACAGAGCACAGGTTTCCTAGAGGTTCAAATTGGGCGTCGCGCCGGGAAACCGCGCGGCGGATCCGCTCAAAGTCGGGGAAAGCTTCCGGCTCCGGTGTCACCACACGGGAGCCCTGCCGATCCCGAGCCAAGCCCGCCCCGGCGGGAAGGTGTAGAGACTAGACGGGCGGCACCTAACGGCCGGGCGCGAGCCTCGGCCCACGGTGAAGGGATAGTCCAGACCACGAACGCCTCAGGCTCCGGCCGGGCGGCGGCGAAAGCCGAAGTGGGATGAAACCTGGGGTCGCAGGTTCGAGCCCTGCCGGGGACACCACTTTTTCCCGCGTCTTGCGCAAAGACCGTGGTGGTGCGGGTGTCCCGCTCCATCGTCGCGGGGGCGGTGACGCGACCGGACGTTGCGGGCCGTGTCCCGGCCTGGCGCGTCCCGGGATTGCGTCGCCCCGCTTGCACAGACGGGGTGGTTCGGGTGCCCCGTTCCGTCATCGCGAGCGCAGCGAAGCGACCCAGGGCAGCGGGGCCTTTGTCGACGCCGGCGCATCTCCCCATCGCGTCGCCCCGCCCTTCAGGATGTGGGTGAGCGCCGGCCCCCTCCGCTGCCACCTGCCGCGCGAGAATTTTCCCCACACGACTGAATCTTGAATACACTCCCGCAAACACCGGGAGGACAAGCGTGGCCGCAGGCACCGCCGACAGAGCTGAGACGCCCCGCGCGGCGTCGCGAAACGATGCGGGCCTTCCGCGCCGGCTCGCGGAGCGGCTGCAGGGAGAGGCGTGGTTCGATCCGTTCACCCGCGGGCGCTACGCCACCGACGCCTCGATCTACCAGATCACCCCCGCGGGCGTGGTCCTGCCGCGCTCCGCCGACGACATCGCCGCGACCCTCAAGGTCGCCGCCGAGCACGGCGTGCCGGTGATCCTGCGCGGGGGCGGCACCTCGCAGAACGGCCAGCCCATCGGCACCGGCTTGGTGGTCGATTGCTCGCGCCACTTCAACCGGGTGCTCGACTACGATGCCGAGGCCGGCATCGTGACGGTGGAGCCGGGCGTGGTGCTGGAGCGGCTGAACGCCCGGGTGAAGGCGGACGGCTGGTTCTTCCCCGTCGAGCCCTCGACGGCGACCCGCTGCACCATCGGCGGCATGGCCGGCAACAATTCCTGCGGCGCCCGCTCGCTCCGCTACGGCACGATGCGCGACAACGTGCTGGCGATGCGCGCCCTGCTGCACGACGGCGAGCCCTTCGCCTTCTCGCTGACCGGCAACGACGCCACGGGCGTCGCCGGCTCGCCGCGGGCGGAGGACCTCGCGGCGCGGATGCTGCGGCTCGCCCAGGATCACCGGGACGAGATCGAGGCGCGCTACCCGAAGGTGCAGCGCCGGGTCGGCGGCTACAACCTCGACGCCCTGGTCACGGACCGGCCGAACCTCGCCCACCTCCTCGTGGGCTCGGAGGGCACGCTGGCGGCCACCACGGCGGTGACGCTGAAGCTCTCCCGCCTGCCGGCCCACCGGGTGATGGGCGTGTGCCACTTCCCCTCCTTCCGCGCGGCGATGGAGACGACGCAGCACATCGTCGCCCTCGATCCGGTGGCGGTGGAGCTGGTGGACCACAACGTGCTGGTGCTCGGGGCCGACATCCCCCTGTTCCGCACGACGCTCGCCGACATCACCCGCGGGCAGCCGAACTGCCTGCTGCTCGCCGAGTTCGCGGGCGACGACCTCGCCGCCCTGAAGCGCGACCTCAGGCGCCTCGACGCCTGCATGGCCGACCACGGCTTCCCCGGCGCCGTGGTGGAGGTGATCGAGCCCGCCCGGCAGAAGCCGGTCTGGGAGGTGCGGGAAGCCTGCCTCAACATCATGATGTCGATGAAGGGCGACGCGAAGCCGGTCTCGTTCATCGAGGACTGCGCGGTGCCCCTCGAACACCTCGCCGACTACACCGACGCGGTGACGGAGGTGTTCACGAAGCACGGCACCCGGGGCACGTGGTACGCCCACGCCTCGGTGGGTTGCCTGCACGTCCGCCCGATCCTCGACATGAAGCGCGGGGGCGACGTCGCCAAGATGCGCGCCATCGCCGAGGAGACCTCGGAGCTGGTCCGCCGCTACAAGGGCTCGTATTCCGGCGAGCACGGCGACGGGATCTCCCGCTCGGAATTCGTCGAGCCCCTGTTCGGGGCGACCCTGGCCCGCGCCTTCGAGGCGGTGAAGGACGGGTTCGACCCGCAGAACCACCTCAACCCCGGCAAGATCGTCCGCCCCCTGCGGATGGACGACCGCAGCCTGTTCCGGTTCAAGCCGGACTACGCCGTGACGGCCCCGGCCAGGACCGCCCTCGACTGGTCGGATTGGGGCGGCTTCGGCGGCGCCGTGGAGATGTGCAACAACAACGGCACCTGCCGGAAGCTCGCGGGCGGGGCGATGTGCCCGTCCTACCGGGTGACGAAGGAGGAGCAGCACCTCACCCGCGGCCGGGCGAACTCCCTGCGCCTCGCCATCTCCGGCCAGCTCGGCACCGATGCCTTCACCAGCCCCGCGATGAAGCGGACGATGGACCTCTGCGTCTCGTGCAAGGCGTGCCGCCGGGAATGCCCGACCGGCGTCGACATGGCGAAGATGAAGGTCGAGTTCCTGCACCACTACCACGCCCGCCACGGCCTGCCCCTGAAGGACCGGCTGATCGGCCTGATGCCGCACTACGCGGGGGTCGCCGCCCGGCTGGCCCCGCTCCTCAACCTGCGGGACCGGTATCCGGTCCTGGCGGCGGCCTCCGAGCGGGTCGCCGGCCTCTCGGCCAAGCGCAGCCTGCCCGTCTGGCGGCGGCCGTGGAAGGAGGTCGGCGAGCCGGCCCACCCCTCCGACGTGACCGGCGACTTCCGCGACGTCATCCTGTTCGGCGACACCTTCAACCGCGCCTTCGAGCGGGAGAACCTGGAGGCGGCCGAACGGGTGCTCGTCGCCGCCGGCTACCGGCTGCACCGGGTCTTCCCCGCCAAGGGCCGCCGGCCCCTCTGCTGCGGGCGGACGTGGCTCGCCTCGGGCCAGACCGACCGGGCGCGGGCGGAGGCGAAGCGCACCCTCGACGCGCTGTTGCCCTATGTCCGGGCCGGCGCGCGGGTGGTGGGGCTGGAGCCGTCCTGCCTGCTCACCTTCCGCGACGAGTTCCTGGCCCTGCTGCCGGGGGAGGAGGCGGCGGTGCTGGCCGAGCGGTCGCTGCTGATCGAGGAGCTGCTGATGCGCGACCTCTCGGCGGGGCGCATCAGCCTGCCCTTCGTCCACCAGGGCGGCCGATTGGCGCACCTGCATGGCCATTGCCACCAGAAGTCCTTCGGAATGATGGGCACGGTGGAGGCGATGCTGCGCGCCGTGCCGGGGCTCGACGTCCGGCCGATCGAGTCGAGCTGCTGCGGCATGGCCGGGGCGTTCGGCTACGGCAAGGAGACGGTGGACGTGTCCCTCGCCATGGCGGAGCTGTCCCTGTTCCCGGCCCTGCGCGGGGCGGGGCCGGACGACCTCGTCGTCGCCGACGGCACCAGCTGCCGCCACCAGATCCATGACGGGCTCGGCCGCGACGCCGTGCATGTGATCCGTGTGCTGGACGAGGCCCTGGTGCCTCGACACTGAATTCCGCTGCACCTACACATATTGTCTTACCTATCGGTCCCCCGCGGCCGGATGTGTGTGTGCGCATGAACAAAATTGAATCCGGATTCGGCATCAGCCGCCGCTACCTCCATGACGAGGTGGCCGACCGCATGCGCGAGCTGATCCAGTCCGGCGAGATGGAGCCGAAGGAGCGGATCAACGAGGGCGAGCTGACCGAGCGCTTCGGCATCTCGCGCACGCCGCTGCGCGAGGCGATCAAGATCCTGGCGACGGAGGGCCTGCTCGAACTCCTGCCGAACCGCGGTGCCCGGGTGGCGAGCATCTCGGAGGAGGAGCTGGAGGATGTGATCGAGGTGATCGCGGGCCTGGAGGCGACGGCGGGCGACCTCGCCTGCCGGACGATCTCGGACGCGGAGATCGACGCCATCCAGACCGACCACGATGCCATGCTCGCCGCCTTCACGGCGGGGGACGAGGTCGGCTACTTCGCCCACAACCGCCTGATCCACGAGGCGATCATGGCGGCGGCCCGCAACTCCACCCTCTCCAACATCTACCAGAGCCTGTCGGGCCGCATCCAGCGCTCGCGCTACCGCGCCCACCAGACCGAGGAACAGTGGAAGGAGGCGATGTCGGAGCACGAGGAGATGATCGTGCACCTGCGCGCCCGCGACGGCACGGCCCTCGGGAGCCTGCTGCGGGAGCACATCCGCCACAAGAAGCGGGTCATCGCCGCGAATTACGGGGAACGCGGCGCGGCGTAGGCGGGCCGGTCCCTCACGCCGCGTCCGGCGCCCGCAGCCCCGACACGAGGTCGGCGAAGCGGTCGCCCTGCACGAGGACGTGGCCCCGCAGCCGCTCCGCCGCCGCGGCGTCGTCCCCCGCCAGGATCGCCTCCACGATCCCCCGGTGCTCCGCCAGCGATTGCGGCAGCCGCTGGCGCACCCGCAATTGCAGCCGCCGGTAGGGCGCGAGGCGGCGGTGCAGGTTCAGCGCCTGGTCCGCCAGGAAGCCGTTGTGGCTCGCCCGGTAGATGAGGCTGTGGAACACGTAGTTCTCGGCATAGTAGGCCTCGCAGTCGCCCGCCGCCGCGGCGCAGGCGGTGAGCGCCGTCTCCAGCGCCGTCCGGTCGTCCCCCGTGAGGCGCCGGGCCGCCAGCCGCCCGCAGGCGGCCTCGATCTCGGCCATGGTCTCGAACATCGCGATCAGGTGGTGCGGTTCGGGGGCGCTGACGATGGTGCCGCGCCGGGGCTTCGTCTCTACGAGGCCGCTCACGGCGAGCTGGAGCAGCGCCTCGCGGATCGGCGTGCGGGAGACGCCGAAGCGCCCGGCGAGCTGCACCTCGTCCAGCCGCGAGCCCAGAGCCAGACGGCCCTCGACGATCTCGTCCTCGATCGTCTGCCGGAGATCCTGCGCGCGGCTCATCCCCACCCCCCTTTACGGTTGTCCGGATTCATCCGCGTCCGAACTTGTCGGTGTAATATGCGAGGCCGTTGACAAAATATACAAGAGACCGTTCTCTGCATACCAAGACGGTAGGCGATGAATACCGCGTTGCACAAATACAGGCCGCATCTTGTGCGGCGCGGGAGGTGACCATGACGCCGACACGACGCAATCTCGTCGCCGCGACCCTTGCCGCGCCCGCGCTCCTCCGGTTCGGCCTGCGCCCGGCCGAGGCGGCGACCACCCTCAAGCTGTCGCACCAGTTCCCCGGCGGGACCCTGGAGGAGGGCGACTTCCGCGACCGCATGTGCCGGATGTTCGCCAAGCAGGTGGGCGAGAAGACCAAGGGCGCGCTGGACGTGCAGGTCTATCCCGGCTCGTCGCTGATGAAGACGAACGCCCAGTTCGGCGCCATGCGCAAGGGCGCCCTCGACATGTCGCTCTACCCGGCCCCCTATGCCGGCGGCGAGGTGCCGGAGATGAACATCGGGCTGATGCCCGCCCTCGTGACCTCCTACCCGCAGGCGATCGCCTGGAAGACCGCCCCGGTGGGCCGCAAGCTCACCGAGGTCCTGGCCGCCAAGGGGATCGTGATGGTCTCCTGGGTCTGGCAGGCGGGGGGCATTGCGAGCCGGGAGCGCCCGCTGGTGGCGCCCTCCGACGCGAAGGGGATGAAGGTCCGCGGCGGCTCCCGCGAGATGGACATGATGATGAAGGAGGCGGGCGCGGCCACCCTCTCGATCCCGTCCAACGAATCCTACGCCGCCATGCAGACCGGCGCCTGCGACGCGGTGCTGACCTCCTCCACCAGCCTGATCTCGTTCCGCCTGGAGGAGCTGTCGAAGGCGCTCACCTCCGGCCGCCAGCATTCCTACTGGTTCATGCTGGAGCCGATCATGATGTCGAAGATCGTGTTCGACGGCCTGCCGAAGGACCAGCAGGACGCCATCATGGCCACCGGCGCCGAATTGGAGGCGTTCGGTCAGGCCGGCGCCAAGGCCGACGACATCCGCGTCGAGGAGCTGTTCGGCAAGGCCGGCGCCAAGGTCGAGCAGCTCGACGAGGCCAACCTCAACAAGTGGCGCGACATCGCCCGGGCCACGGCCTGGAAGGACTACGCCGCCAAGAACGCGAGCTGCGCGGAGCTGCTCAAGCTCGCGGAGCAGGTGGCGTGAGCCACGCCTTCGACGCCGCCACCGCCGGCCCGGAGGCCCGTGCCGAGGCGGCGCCCCGCATTCCCGGCGCCCTCGGGGCCCTCGAACGGGCGTTGGCCGGGCTCAACCGGGTGATCATGGGGCTCGGCGGCCTCTGCCTCGTGGCGGCCTGCCTCGTGCTCAGCCACAGCGTGGTGGTCCGCTACCTGTTGAAGGAGCCGACCGAGTGGCAGGACGAGATGGCGGTGTTCCTCATCGTGGGGGCCACCTTCTTCTCGGCGGCGGCGGTGCAGGCCAAGCGCGGCCACGTCGCCATCGAGGCCCTGACCGGGCTGCTGCCGCCGGCGGTGAACCGGGTGCGGCTGCTGCTGGCCGACATCGTCAGCCTCGCCTTCTGCCTGTTCTTCGCGTGGAAGAGCTGGTCCCTCGACCACGAGGCCTGGACGGACGGGCAGGTCTCGCAATCGACCTGGGGGCCGCCGCTGGCGATCCCCTACACCCTGATGGCGGCGGGCATGAGCCTGCTGTGCCTGCAGTTCGCCCTGCAGATCGCCGAGGGCCTGCTCCACGGGCCGCGGGCGGCGGGCTGGGCCAAGCCGAAGGTCGGCCTGGGCGCCGACCTCAACGCGGACATGCGCGGGGCGCCGGAGATCACCCCCGAGGGTCCCGATCCGATGGGGCGGACGGTGGGCACGGGGGGGACGCGATGAGCACGGCGGCGATCGGCTTCCTCTACGCGGGCGCCACCCTCGGTGCGATGCTGTCGGGCATCCCCATCGCCTTCGCGCTCGGCGCGGTGGCGCTGGCCTTCATGCTGGCGTTCATGCCCGCCGCCTCCCTCGATACGGTGGCGCAGAACGTCTACGAGGAGATGGCCTCCATCACCCTGCTCTCGATCCCGCTCTTCATCCTGAAGGGCGCCGCCATCGGTCGTTCCCGGGCGGGGCAGGACCTGTACTCGGCCATGCATGCCTGGATGAACCGCATCCCCGGCGGCCTCGGCATCGCCAACGTCTTCGCCTGCGCCCTGTTCGCCGCCATGGCGGGGTCGAGCCCGGCGACCTGCTCGGCCATCGGCTCCGCCGGCATCCCGGAGATGCGCAAGCGCGGCTACTCGCCGGGCTTCGCCGCCGGCATCATCGCGGCGGGGGGGACGCTGGGCATCCTGTTGCCGCCCTCCATCACCATGATCCTCTACGCCGTGGCGGCCGAACAATCCCTCGGGCGGCTGTTCCTGGCCGGCATCGGGCCGGGGCTGCTGCTGGTCTGCCTGTTCGCGGCCTGGGCGATGGTGCGCTTCCGCGCCGAATACGCCACCGCCAAGGGAGTGCTGGAGCGTGGCGGGCCGGCCTCGCCGATCCTGGCCGAGGACACCTACAGCCTCGCGCAGCGCTTCTCGACCCTGCCGCGGGTGCTGCCCTTCGTGGTGCTGCTTACGGGCGTCATGATCGCGCTCTACGGCGGCTACGCCACGCCCTCCGAGACGGCGGGCCTCGGCGGCCTGCTGGCGCTGGGGCTGATCGCGGCGATCTACGGGGTGTGGCGCTTCCGGGACGTGAGCCCGATCCTCACCGCCACCCTGCGGGAATCGACCATGCTGATGCTGATCATCGGCATGTCGCTCCTCTACGCCTACGTGATGAGCTACCTCCACATCTCGCAGTCGGCGGCGGCGGCGATCGTGGCGATGCAGCTCTCGCCCTGGCTGCTGCTGGTGACGATCCTCGGCCTCGTGATCGTGCTCGGCTTCTTCCTGCCGCCGGTCTCGATCATCCTGATGACCGCGCCGATCATCCTGCCGCCCCTGAAGACCGCCGGGTTCGACCTCGTGTGGTTCGGTGTGGTGATGACGATCACCATGGAGATGGGGCTGATCCACCCGCCGGTGGGCCTCAACATCTTCGTCATCAAGAACATCGCCCCGGACATCCCGCTTTCGGACATCATCTGGGGCACGCTGCCCTTCGTGCTGCTGATGGCGGTGGCGATCCTGACCCTGTGCCTCGTGCCGGGCATCGCCATGTGGCTGCCGGACCTGCTGCTGAGCAGCACGCGGTAGGAGTCATTCGCCGATCCCTGCCTCGATTCTGAGTGCCCGGCCGGGAAGGCACGGGGAACCCCTCTCCCCGCCTGCGGGGAGAGGCCCCCTGACACCTTGTCGTGTCAGGGGGGAGCGCAGGCGAAGCCGAAGCGGCGGTGAGGGGGCGTGCCGGAGGAGGATCAACCGGCGAGCCCCCTCATCTTCGGCTGCCGCCTCGCCACGCCGACGACAGGGTCGTCGCGGCCCTCTCCCCGCAAGCGGGGCGAGGGGATTATTCCCCTTCGCGGCTCCACTTTCAGGATGAGGTGGTGCGAAGGACGGGCGACAGCCAACCCCTCAGGCCCGCACGATCCCCGTCCGGTCGAGCTTGGCGAGGGCGTCAGCCACCCGCTCGCCGCCGATGACGAGGTCGGGGGCGATCTCGTTCAGGGGCACCAGCACGAAGGCACGCTCGCGCACGTAGCGATGGGGCAGGACGAGGCGTTCGTCGTCCACAGCCGCGCCCTCGTAGGCCAGGACGTCGATGTCGATGATCCGCGGCCCCCAGCGCTCCTCGCGGATGCGGCCGAGGTCGCGCTCGATGCCCTGGCAGGCGTCGAGCAGGGCATGGGGATCGAGGTCGGTCTCGATGGCGACCGCGCCGTTCAGGAACCAGGGCTGGTCCGTCTTGCCCCAGGGCGGGGTGCGGTAATCCGGCGAACGGGCGACGACCCGGATGCCGGGTACGGCGGCGAGCGATGCCACCGCCCGGTCCAGCGTCGCGGCCATGTCGCCGATGTTGCTGCCGATGCCGAGCCAGGCCTTCACCGGCTGCCCTCCCGCCTGCGGGTGATGGTGACGCCGACGCGCTCCAGGATCGCCGGGACCGGCGCGCTCGGCTTGTCGACCCGCACGGTGATCGCCGCGATGGTCGGGAAGCGGGCCAGGATCTCGCCCGCGATGCTCTCGGCCAGGGCCTCGATCAGCTTGAAGCGGCGCTCCGTGGCGAGGGTCACGGCGATGGCCGTGAGGTCGGCGTAGCTCACCGTGTGGGCCACGTCGTCGGACCGGCCGGCGGGGGCGAGGTCCATCTCGGCGTCGAGCCCGAGGTAGAAGCGCTGGCCCAGCACCTCCTCCTCCGGCAGCACCCCGTGCCGCCCGAAGACGGCGATTCCCTCGACGCGGATGTGGTCGCTCATGCCCGCGCCTCCGGGCGCATCACCGCATCGACCACGCGCATGGCCTCCACATGGGCCGCCACGTCGTGGACGCGCACGATGTCGGCCCCGAGGGTGCCGGCCAGGGCATGGGCGGCCAGGGATCCATGGAGCCGGTCGGCGGGCTTGGTCTCCCGGTCATGCAGCCGCCCGAGGAGCGATTTGCGCGAGACGCCGACGAGGAGCGGGAAGCCGAGGGCCCGGATCTCCGGCAGGCGCCGGAGGGCTTCGAGGTGCTGCTCCCAGCTCTTGCCGAAGCCGATCCCCGGATCGAGCACGATGTCCCCGTCCGGGATGCCGGCCTTGCGGGCGATGGTCAGCGAGCGGTCGAAGAAGGCGAGCATGTCGGCCACGATGTCGATGCCGGGGTCGATCGCCTCGCGGTTGTGCATGGCGATGACCGGGGCCCCGTGCGCGGCGGCGACCGAGGCGATGTCCGGCTCGCGCTGCAGGCCCCAGACGTCGTTGACGATGGCCGCCCCGGCCTTCAGCGCCACCGCGGCGGTGGAGGCCTTGTAGGTGTCGATGGAGATCGGCGCCGCCAGCCTGCCGGCGAGCGCCCGGATCACCGGCAGGACGCGGGCCTGCTCCCCCTCCGCCGGGACGGGGGTGTGGCCCGGCCGCGTGGACTCGCCGCCGATGTCGAGGATCGCCGCGCCCTCCGCCACCAGCCGTTCGGCCTGCTCCCGCGCCTGCGCCTCCCCGGCGAACAGGCCGCCGTCGGAGAACGAATCCGGCGTGACGTTGAGGATGCCCATGACGAGGGTCCGCCGCCCGAGGCCGGGCAGCAGGGTGGACAGGGCGGTGGGGTGCGGGGTGTCGGTCACAGGAGCGGTGTGAGCGAAACGCGTGCCGGGTGCAACGGTCGGTCGCGACACGCGCGCCCTCCGGCGTTCGGGCCGACGCGGTTTCGACCCCTCCGCCCCGGGAAGATCGTGGCGATCCAGCCTCGTCCTTGCGGGTACAGCGAAGCCATCCGGGGGAGCGGGACGCGCCTGGACCGGGCGCGTCGCCCGATGGCCTCGCCCTGCCCGCAGGGACGGAAAGGGGAGGGGGCTGCGGGGATGGGTTGGGCGCGGCCGCGAGGCGCCGCCCCGGTCAGCCCCGGTAGCAGCGGATCTCGGCCTCGGCCTGGGCACGGCGCAGGTCGGCGACCTTGTCGTCGAAGACCTTGGTCGCCTTGAACTCGTTGGCGCGGTTGCCGATGCCCTGGCGCATGGACAGGATCGTGCTCGCCTGCACGTACTTGTCGTAGGGCAGGATCGCGGCGAGCTGGTCCACCGAGCACGAGCACTTCTGAAGGTTCTCGCGGGTCTGCCCGTTGGCCGCCATGCAGCCGAAGACGTAATCGACCCGCGCGTCCGTCGGATAGTCGTTCTCCTCGGCGGCCCGCCCCGGCGAGGCGGCCAGCCCGAACACCAGGGCGAGGGCGGCGATGCCGCCGAGATTAGCCAGCCTTCTGCTCATAGCCGAGCTTCTCCTCAAGCAATTCGCCGCCTTCCTGGTTCTTGGAGGCGGCTTCCATGGATACGATCTCGCCCGGCACCGTGGGGGAGGTCACGAACGTGTAGGTCAGGTTCTCCAGCCCGCGCATCCGATCGCTCATCTTGTCGCCCTCGAAGGGCTTCATCACGATGCGCCAGCCATCCACCTCCTTGCCGCCGAACGGCACCTTGGTGGGGGTGACGGTGGCGCGCTCGCGCAGGCCCCGGCGGATGGCGAGCTTCAGGTAACGCGGGTTGGCCTCCAGCACCCTGGAGAGGGCCATGACGTGGTTCTCGAGGAACAGCGGCACGACCGGGTTGCCGACCATGTCCTCGAACGGCCCCGCCGGCCGGCGGTTCAGGCCGGAGAACATCTCCACCTCCATGTTCCGCCCGTCCGGCTGCTTGCCCGGCTCCACCTTGATGGTCACCGTGTCCTTGAGGGGGGCGCCGAAGGGGCCCTTCGCGATGCCGGAGCGGCGCAGGTAATCGTAGGTGATCGTGCTGCCGGGGACGGCGTTCTTCATCTGCGGCTGCTCGAACAGCAGGTCGGCCGCGTTCGGGGTCGCGGTGGCGTTCGCCTGCGTCGGCGCGGGGGTCGGGGCCTCCTCGGCCCGGGCCGGACCGAAGGTCGATCCGGCGAGGGTGAGGGCGAGGGCGGCCGCGAGGGGGAGCGATCTCACGAAGGGGCACCTTCTTTCAGCGGCGAGCGGATGTTGCTGCCGATCGTGCGGTAGACGTAGTCGGGGGGCGTTTCGGCGGCCTCCTCGACGGCGAGGGCACGCACCTTGGCGTGCAGGGGGGACAGGGAGCAGGCCGGATCGGTGGCCGCCGCATCGCCCGCCAGGGCGAGCGCCTGGCAGCGGCAGCCGCCCCAATCCTTCTCCCGCCGGTCGCAGGAGCGGCAGGGCTCCTGCATCCAGTCGGTGCCCCGATAGGCGGTGAAGGCCGGCGAGTCCCGCCAGATCTCCCCGAGGGAGTGATCGGTGACGTGCCAGAACTCCAGGCCGGAGATCGTCTCGGCCGCGTGGCAGGGCAGCACCTTGCCCTGGGGCGTGACGTTCATCAGCTTGCGGCCCCAGCCGCCGGCACAGGCCTTGGGGTACTTCGCGTAGTAGTCCGGCACCACGAGGTCGATGACCAGCTGGCCCTTCAGCCGCTCGCGGGCGGCCTCGACGAGGCGGATCGACTCGTCCACCTGGGCCTTGTTCGGCATCAGCGCGGCGCGGTTGACGAAGGCCCAGCCGTAATACTGCGTGTGCGCCACCTCGAGCCGCTTGGCGCCGAGCTTCACCGCGAGGTCGATGAAGCCCTCCACTTCGTGGATGTTGCCCCGGTGGATCACCGAATTCAGCGTCAACGGCAGGCCGAGTTCCACCACCTTGGCGGCGAAGACCATCTTCTGTGGCTGGGCGTTCCTCAGGCCGCCGATCTTCTCGGCGTTCTGCGCATCGACGCCCTGCACCGACAGCTGCACATGGTCGAGCCCGACGTCGTAGAGGGCCTGGAGCTTGTCCAGCGCCCCGCCGACCCCGGACGTGATCAGGTTCGAGTACAGGCCGAGGTCGGCGCAGGTCTTGGTGATCTCCACGATGTCGTTGCGGGCGGTGGGCTCGCCCCCCGACAGGTGGACGTGCAGCACGCCGAGGCCCGCCGCCTCCGTCAGCACCCGCTGCCACGTCGCCGTGTCGAGCTCGCCCGAGCGCCGGTCGAGCTCCAGGGGGTTCGAGCAGTAGGGGCAGCGCAGGGGGCAGCGGTGGGTCAGCTCCGCGAGGAGCCCCACCGGGGCCGGCGCTTCGGGGCGGGGCGGCGTCTGCGCGTTCATCGCTCCAACACCCGCTTCTCCGCCAGCCCGTCGAGCATCACGCAGATGTCGGCCTCGATCGCCCGCGGGTCGGCGGCGTAGACCTTGCCGAGTTCGTCGGCGATGCCCGACACCGTGCGCGACCCGTCCACGAGCTTGAGGACGGCCACCGCGTTGTCATCGAGGTCGAAGGTCCGCTCCGGGGCCAGCAGGACGTGCTTCCCGCGCGTCTCGTCGTAGCGCATCCGCACGCCCCGGGGCAGGCGCGGGGTGTCGCCCGGCGCCGTCCTGCGCGGCCCCGCGGCCTGCTGCGGCGCGGCGACGAGGCCGACACCCGGCTGCCACGCATCCGGCGGGATCATCCCCGGCGCGACGTAGGCGAAGTACAGGGCGTCGAGCTGCACCCAGAGCACGTTGCACTTGAAGGTCAGGGCCTCCATCGCCTTGCGCTGGAGCTCGGGCGTGGTGGCGTGGCGCTTCACGTAATCGAGGGCGAAGTCGGCATCGCGCGGCGCCTGGGTGAGGCGCTTGTCGAAGTAGGCGAGCGTGTCCTTGGTGATGAAGTCGTAGTTCTTCAGCATCCCGGCGACGCGCTCGGAGATGATCGTCGGCGAGAACATCTCCGTCAGCGAGGAGGCGATGGCTTCGAGCAGCGTCCGCTCCGCGACGAAGTGGACGTAGGCCTCCACGGCGAACTTGGTCGCCGAGAGGATGCCGCGGGTGGAGAGCACGTAATCGCGGGCGAAGCCGACGCCCTCGGCGAGCTTCAGCCAGCGCTCGATGCCGCCGTCGCCGGGGGCGTCGCCGTCGTGATCGACGATCCGCTGCCGCCAGACCCGGCGCAGCTCGGCATCGTGCATCCGGGCGAGGACGGCGGCGTCCTTCACCGGGATCATCGCTTGGTAATAGTAGCGGTTGAGCGCCCAGGCCCGGACCTGGTCCTTCGAGAGCTTGCCGTCGTGCAGCAGGCGGTGGAACGGGTGCAGGATGTGGTAGCGCCGGGCGCCGATGTCGCGCAGGGCGGCTTCCAGCTCCTCCGGGGACAGGAGGCGCTCGCTCTCGGCGGCATCCGGGGTCGGGAAGATGGCGTTCATGGCGTGTCCGGCGTCCGTTCTCGGCTGTTGCCCGTCGGGGTTCTTGTGTCCGGCGCCCTCACGGGGGCCGGCGAGCCTTGCCCTCTCATGTAGGGGCGCAGGCCGAAGACTCAAACCGGTGCGGCCCTCGCGACGGCCTTCCCCGCCACGGCGGGCGAAGCGGTTCCGGGATCCCCGCCCGCCTGTGCGGGGGCGGCCCGCCTCAGAGGTCGAGGCTCAGCCCGTCATGGGCCACCGTCCAGCCCGCGGCCTCCACGTCGGCGCGCTCGGCCGAGCCCTCCACGAGGACCGGGTTGGTGTTGTTGATGTGCACGAAGACCCGGCGGCCGATCGCCACCGTGGCCAGGGCCTCGATCGAGCCGTTGCCGCCGCGCATGGGGACGTGGCCCATCCGCCAGCCGGTCTTGGTGCCGACGCCGGCGCGGATCATGTCGTCGTCGTGGAGCACCGTGCCGTCGAACAGGAGGGCGTCCGCCCCGTCGATGCGGCCCCGCACCGCGTCGTCCACCAGGGCGCAGCCCGGCACGTAGGCGAGGCGCTTGCCCCCCGCCTCGATCATCGCGCCCACCGTGGTCTCGGTGGCGGCGCCGATCTCGACCTCTGCGCCCTCCAGCCACAGGGGCACTTTCCCCGGCACCGCGAACAGGGTGACCTTGAGGCCGGGCAGGGGTTCGAAGGGGGTTTCCAGCGCGACGTCTTGCCGGGCGACGACGCCCTCGGCCATCACATCGAACACCCGGTTGGCGTTGACGGAATCGAGGATGCCGGGCGTGGCGTAGAGGGTGTAGGGCTGGCCCTCGCGCAGGGTCAGCAGCCCGGCCACGTGATCGACGTCGCCGTTGGTGAGCAGCACGGCGCGGATCGGGGAGTGGCGGAGCCCTTCGCGGGGATGCATCGCCGGGTTGTCGAACAACTGCTGGCGGATGTCGGGCGAGGCGTTGATGAGGAGCCACGCGTCGCCGTCGGCGGACACCGCGATGCTCGACTGCGTCCGGGGGCGGACGCGCTCGGGCTCGCTCCGGGCGAGGGAGCAGATGGGGCAGCGGCAATTCCATTGAGGAAGGCCGCCGCCCGCAGCGGAGCCGAGAACCACGACGCGCATGCTGCGTCTCCCGCGTGTCCCGGCCCGCTTGAACTCAGTTGAACGTGTCGATCTCGGCCGACTCGTAGCTCGTCACTTCCATGCCGACGCAGATCTCGGACACGACGGGGGCAGCCCAGGCCATGGTGTTTCTCCTTAGTATTTCGTTCACCGAGCGTCGTCAGATCAATCCTAAGAAGACCCTAAGACACTGATGGCGCTCTCATTTCTTGCGCAGGACCGATATTGTCCATTTGCGGTTCGCATTCAAGCACCAAATTGCCGGATCATCCCAAATTTTTCGTGAGAGAGTGCTGGAACTGCTTGATCCCACAAAATAATTCTGCGGCGCCGCACCCTCTCCCCCAAAGGTCCAAGACGCCGTCCCTTCCCCCGCGGTTCGCTGAGGGGGGAAGGCGGGCCTACTGCCGGAAGTCCGGGCCGCGCGACTCCAGCATGAAGCCCTTGCCGCGCACGGTGGTGAGCACCGGGCCGCCATGGCGCACGAAGTCGGCCATCTTCGAGCGGAGGTAGCCGATATAGACATCGACCACGTTCAGCGAGAGGCCACCCTGGCTCGCCCACAGGCGGTCGAAGATGTCGGCGCGGGAGACCGGCTTGCCGAGGCTGTCCATCAGCATGGCGAGCAGTTCCGCCTCACGCGGGGTCAGGCGGGCGCTGGCGTCGCCGCAGCTCACCTGCCTCGTGTCGAGGTCGAAGTGCAGCCGGCCGGCGACGAGGCGGGAGCGGGGTGCTTCGGCCTGCTGCCGCCGCATCAGGTGGGTGCGCAGGCGCGCCACCAGCTCCTCGAACTCGAACGGCTTGACGATGTAGTCGTCGGCGCCGATCGCGAGGCCCTCGGCCCGGTCGCGGATCTCGTCCCGGGCCGAGAGGAACAGGATCGGGCCGGCGAACCCGCCCTCACGCAGGGACCGGCAGACGTCGTGGCCCGACCCGTCCGGCAGGCCGACATCGAGGAGCACGGCGCCGGGGGCGGGGTCGCGGGCGGCCCTGAGGGCGTCGCCGACGCTGTCCGCGGTGCCGACCTCGAAGCCCTCGGCCTCCAGCCCCCGGGCGAGGAGGCCCCGGATATCGACGTCGTCCTCGACGATCAGGATGCGCGTCATGCGGCCGGCTCCCTCAGCTTCTGCGCGATGTCCGTGTGCCCGGGCGCTTGCCCCCTCCATGCGGCGTCGCTGGCGGGAATGTCCAGGCTCACGCGGGCGCCGCGTCCCTGCTCGGCCGGGCCGAAGCGGATCGTGCCGCCGTGCTGCTCCACGATCCAGCGGGCAAGGGCGAGGCCGATGCCGAACCCGGTCTCGTCCGGGGCCGGTGCCCCGCCCGGGCCCTTGCCCCGCTTGAACCGCTCCGTCAGCTCGGCCTCCGGCGCCCCGAAGCCGGGCCCGTCGTCGCTCACGGTGATCCGCGCGGCCGGCCCCTCCGCCCGGGCCAGGGCCACCTGCACCCGCGTCAGGCCGGTGGCGTGGCGCAGGGCGTTGTCGATCAGGCTCTCGATCGTCTGGCGCAGCCATTCCCGGTCGGCCACGCATTCCACATCCTCGGCACCGGGCACGAGGTCGAGGGCGATCCGGCGGCGGGCGGCCTCCGAGGCCATGGTGTCCACCGCCTCCGCCAGCACGACGGCCGCGCTGATCGGCCGGCGGTCGAGCTCGATCTCGCCCGATTCGGAGCGGGCGACCCGCAGCAGGTCCTCCACCCGCCGCTTCAGCCGCTGGGCCCGCTTGCGGATGGTGGTGAAGGCCGGCATCGGGTCGGCGGCCCGGGCATTGGTCCGCATGGCGATGTCGCACTCCCCGAGGATGACGGTGAGCGGCGTGCGCAGTTCGTGGCTGACGTCGGCGAAGAAGCGGCGGCGGGACAGGTCGACGGCCTCGAGCCGGGCGTTGGCGGCGCGCAGGTCGGCGGTGCGGGCGGCGATGGTGGATTCCAGGGCCGCCCGGTCGTCCGCCACGTGCTCCTCCCGCCGGGAGAGGCGGGTGGCCATGCGGTTGACGTTGGCCATGAGCAGCCCGAGCTCGTCCCGGGACTGCACCCGCAGCCGCGTGTCGAGGGCCCCGTGGCCGATGGCGCTGGCGGCGCGGCGCACGTCGTCGATCCGCGCCAGGATCGGCCGGGTGAGCGCCCGGTACAGGGTCACGAGAAGCGCCAGGGCGACCGCCACCGCGACCACCGCCGCCGCGCGCAGGCGGCTCGACAGGTCCCGCGCCTCCTCCGATCCCCGGGTCATGCTCCGGCGCTCGGCCTCGATCAGGAAGGAGAGCGGCTGGCCGGTCATGGCGCCGAACCCGTTGAGGGCGCCCTTGATCGAATCCTGGCGCTTGTCGGGGTCCATCTGCCGGCTGATCAGCGAGACCTGCCGGTCGAGGATCACCCGGGCCCCGCGCAGCTGCGACATCGGCCGGGAGCGCATGGCGTATTGCATCCGGTCGGTGGGGTCGTCGCTCGGCGGGAAGCTCCGGGCCATGGCCTCGTCCACCGCGGTGAGGGCCTTGTCGACGTTGGCGCGGGCGATGGCCATCGCCTCGGGTTGCCCGTCCGGGTTGCCCACGGTCTCCACGGCGGCGAGGCCGAACTGGGTGAGCCGGCCGGAGAGTTCGGCCAGGAGTTCGAGGCGCCCCTGGGCCGCCAGCGTCCGGTCCACCGTGCGCTCGGCGACGCCGATCGAGGCCAGCACCGCCGCCGCCGCCAGCAGCACCACCAGGGCGCTGCCGGCAAAGAGGACCGCGAAGCGGGCCTTCAGGGAGCGCATGGGGGGCGACCCTCCACCATGGCCGTCATCGCACGCGACGCGAGGCGGCCCAGGGCCGCGGGAGGCGTCCGACCGTCGCGGATCCCCGGATCGCCCGGCTTCGCTCGCGGTGGCGGTACGGGCGCATCGCGGTGCTCACGGCTTCTTCGGCGGGGCCGCGTTCGCCGCGCAGCGCCACTTCTCGACGTGCCATTCGGGGTGCTCGTCCTGCCACTGGGCCAGGACGCTCTGGGAGTTGCGCAGGCAGACGAAGGCGTTCGCGGCCCCGCCGCCCACCGGGATCTGCTCGTCGCGGCAGGTGGCGGGCTGGGCGATCAGGCAAACGGACAGCAACAGCAGCACAGGCGACCTCCCGAATGCCGGTCATCGATGCGCGCCGGCTTGCCGTGAGCATAATCCGCCGGGGCCTGCGCTGGACAGGGGCCGCCCCCGCGCCCCGCGGGCGCAGGGGCCGCCCTCAGCCGGCCACCCAGATCTCGCCTTTGGCGAGGGTCGCGAGGTCGCCGGAATAGCGCCGCAGGGGTTTGGCCAGCAGCGCCGCATGGGCCTCGCTCAGGCTGTTCAACTGCCGGGCGAGGAGGCGCAGGAACACGAGGTCGTGGCTCCCGGTCTCCACGAAGGTCGGGGAGAGCGCCCCGTGCCGGCCGACCACGAGGGTGCCCCGGCGCATCCCGTAGCCCGGCAGGTCGCCGACTTCGAGGGCGGCGAGGGTGCCCGCGATCATCCGCGCCCCGGCATGGGCGCCCGTCCGCCCGGCGAGGATCAGGCCCCGCCGCATCCGGTCGCCGCAATGGTCGCCCGCCGTGCCGCGGATGATCAGCGTCGCCCCGTCGAGCCCGGCCTTGGCCGCGTAGACGGCGCCGCCCGCGAAATCGCCTGCATCGCCCTCGATGGTGATCGTCCCGCCCGTGGCGCCGGAGGCCGCGTAGGGGCCCGCATGGCCGGTGACGGTGAGCGTGCCCGCCGCCATGCCCGCGCCGAGGCGCTGGCCGACATCGCCGACGACGCGGATCGTGCCCTCGGAGAGCGAGGCCCCGACCCGGTCGAGGCGTTCATGCCCGCCTTCGATGGTCAGGGTGTCGGAGCCGTCGAGGGAGACGGAGAAGCAATCCCCCAGGCGCATGCCCCGGCGGCTGGTGCCGACCTCCAGCCGCTCGGCCTCGCCCTGGGACAGGCGGCTGAGGGACAGGGGGGAGAGGGAGAGGAAATCGAGGCGCTCCGGGGGCGCCTCGCGCAGGGTGAGGGTGCTCAAGGCTCAGCCCTCCTGGCCGCCGGCCGGCGCGAGCAGATCGCGCAGGTGGTAGTGGTGGCGGCCGAGATTGCCGCCGTAATTGCCCGCCGTGACGGCGATCAGCCCGTGCCGCTCGCCGATCTCGGTGGCCGCATGGAGCCCGGCCCGCATCGAATCCGACACGCCCTGCGAGGTGAGGGCGTCGATGACGATCTCCAGCACCACGCCGCATTCGGGGGGCAGCGCGGAGCCGGCCCGGCCCTTCAGGGTCGGGCAGTAGGCGTCGTTGGTGGAGGCCATCATGCCCTTGGTTCGCCCGCCAACCTTCGAGCCGGAGCGGACGATGCCGCCGGGGAAGGGCAGGATCGCGCCCGGTACGGCGGTGGCCGCCTCCACCGCGATCTCGGCGACCTTCAGCGTCTCGGCGTGGGTGCGGCCGAGGAACAGCAGGTTCCCGCCCCCCACCGCGCCCTCGACGGCGCGCACCGAATCCTCGCACAGGAACTCGCCGTCCATCACCGGGATGCGCCAGTAGCGGCGCTCCTTGCCCGTGGCGTCGGGCACGCGCTTGGCGATGGCGAAGCCGTCGCCGAAGTAGCGGATCGCCCCGCCGAGCTTGATCTTGTTCGGCCCCTCGACGCCCGCGTAGCAGGCGGTGCCGGGGCAGGTGAGGATGCACTGGCCGACCCGCTTGATCAGCTGGTCCTTCAGCCCGTTCGGCTCGAAGCCGAACAGCAGGATGCGCACGCCCGGCCGCCCGTCCGGCGTCTCCTCCGGCGAGAGCACGGCGTCGATCCCGGCCTCGGCGCCGCAGCCGATCACCGAGGTGGCGAAGCCGGTCATGGTGGTGGCGGCGATCATCGCCCACTTGGCCGTGTCGTTGGTGACGACGATGGCCGTGCCGGCCACGTCGAACGCCTCGGCGAAGGTGTCGATGACGCGGATGCCGTTGAGGGTGAGGTCACTGGACATCAAACTTCGGTCCCCCGTGGGGCAGTGTCGCCTCTCCGCTTACTCACTGTCATTGCGAGCGCCAGCGAAGCAATCCAGGGATGCGCCAAGGTTTCAGAACGTCCCGCTGCCCTGGATTGCTTCGCTGCGCTCGCAATGACGGGGAGGGGAAGAGCCGTGTGCATCACACCTGGCATGGCACGGCCTCGAAGGTCGGTGCGTCGAACGCCGCATCCGGCACCGTGAAGCTCTCCAGCCCCGCGCCGAACCGCTCGGTGAGGTAGGCGTCGGTGCGCTTTTCCATCGCCTTGTCCGACTCGACGGTGAGGGACAGGGTGCGCCCCGCCCGCCATTCCACCACTTCGCCGTCCTCGACGATCGGCACGCCGTCCTTGAGCACGAGCTTGGCGGCGGTGAACATCGCGGTGCGGTTCGGGTCGTCCCGGTAGACCGCCACGTCCGCCCGCGCTCCGGCGCGCAGATGTCCCCGGTCGGTGAGGCCCAGGAGCTTGGCCGGGCCGGAGCGGGTGAGCTGCGCGATCTCGGACAGGGTGTATTCCCGCGCGATCCCCGGCAGGCCGCTGCGCTCGCCGACGATGCCCGGCAGGGCCGCGATCTCGCGCTCGCGCTCGCCCTTGTCCATCAGCAGGTGGATGATGCGCGGATACTGCGTGAACGGGCCGCCGTTCGGGTGGTCGGTGGTGAGGATCGTCCGCTCCGGGTCGGGGGAGAGCAGCATGATCTCCAGGCCGATGGCCCATTGCAGGGAGCTCGTCGGACCCTTCGGCCGGTAGAGGAACGGCACCACGCCGCCGCCCTCGGCGTCGCCCGCGTTCAGCACCCACTTCTTCGGGTTGGCACCCTTGCGGCCGGCGAACTGGCGCAGGATGTCGAGGGAGACCGTCACCGTCTGCCCGAACACCACCTGCCCGATGTCGAGCGTCGCCTCCGGGTTGTCGCCGATGGCCCGGGCGATCCGCTCGGCGGCCGAGCGGAAGCCCTTGCCGTCATCCGTCTCGCCGTAGGCATAGAACTGCGCGTGGGCGAAGTGGATGCGCCGGCCCTCCGCGGCGTCGAGCGTCGCCATGAACGAATCGTCGGCGCCCGGCAGGCCGAGGTTGTTGCAGTGGACGTGCAGCGGATGCGGCACGCCGATCTCCTCCACCGCGTCGAGGAGGGCGCCCATGATCTTGCGGGTCGAGAGCCCGTAGCAGGGGATCTCGTCGTCCAGGGAGAGCTTGAGGGCGCCGTCCTTGAAGGCCGAGGCGCCGCCCGCGTTGATGCACTTCACCCCGAGGCCGCGGGAAGTCGCGACGTTGAGGGCCACGAGGTCGCGCACCGCCGCCTTGCCCGCACCGTCGCGGAGCAGTTGCAGCAGGTGGTCGTCGTTGCCCATCACCGTCAGGGCGCCCCGGTCGAGGAGCGGGATGTCGGCGAGTTCGAGCTGCGTGGCTAGCGCATGGGTCGGCGGCATCGCCGGCTCCACGGCGGTGGTGTAGCCCATCCGCGCATAGGTCGAGCCGATCCAGGCGGCGGCCCCGCCGGCATGGGCGAAGGGGTGCCCCTCCGGCGCCGCCTCGCTCACGTAGAGGTCGGGCAGCAGCAGCCGCGAGGTGATGACGTTGCCCCCCGCGATGTGGGAATGCACTTCGACGCCGCCGGCCATCACCACGCAGCCCGACGCGTCGATGACGCGGTCGGGCTCGCGCCCCGGCGCCTCGACCACCCGGCCGTCCTGCACCCAGACGTCGCCTACGGCGTCGCGGGACGCGGTCGGATCGACGACGCGCCCGCCCCGGATCACGCTCAGCATGCGGTCTCACTCCTCGCCGCAAGACGGTTGGCCAATCGCCCCAGCACGGAGGCGGCCGTGGGCAGGTCCGCCGGAGCGGACGCGCCCGGTTGGGGCGGCCGGTAGGCCAGGGCGCCCCGGGCTTCGTTCCACAGCACCCCGCCGACATCGCGGCCCGGCACGCCCACCGCGATCACCACCTCGGCGGCGTCGGGATCGGCCTCGCCCACCAGGGCGACCGAGGGCACCCGGCCGAGCCAGCTCGGCCGCGGGGCGGGAACGGAGGCGATCCAGAGGGCGGCGTCGGCCTCTCCGGCCGCGATCTGCCGCGCCGCGTCGAACCGCCAGGGGTCGTGCTCCGGCACCCGCCGGCCCAGCCCGACCCGCGGAGCCTGCCCGGTGGTCCAGGCCGAGACGGGGACCACCGCCCGGTCCTGGTTCACGCCCGGGCCGGGCACCGCCAGGGCGAAGCCGCGGGTCTTGTCGTTGAGGTCCACGGCGAGGCCCTGGACCGTCTCCACGCCCATCTCGCCGATCTCGGCGGGGTCGTAGAGCACCGCGACGTAGCGCGCCGAGGCCAGCCGCTGCGTCAGGTCCGCGACGGGCGAATCGTCCGAGAGGTGGCCCCGGAGATGGGCGCGCAGCAGGGCGAGCGCCGGAAGGCAGCCGCCCTCCGCGGAGACGGAGACGGTGGCCCGATCCTGCGCGGCGCCGAGGGCCAGCAGGGACCGCTCGGCCCCCGCCGCCCGGCCCCTCGTGGGGCGGCTGCCGACGAGGCGGCCGACGAGGTCGGACTTCCAGGGATTCGCGCCCACCACGAGCACGGCATCGGCCCGGCCCACGACCTCGGCGGGGGTCGAGGTCATCGCCCCCACGCGGCTCAGGGCGCCGAGCTCGGCATAGGTGCCCGCCGCGCCGTCCGTATCGAGGGATGCGCCCACGCGCCCGGCGAGGGCGAAGGCCGCCTGGATGGCGGAGACCTCCGCGTTCAGGCCGGCGATGATCGGCACCCGCGCCGCGCCCAACAGGTCCGCCGCCGCGGCGATGGCGGCGTCGATATCCGTGGCCGCGCCTTTGACCCAGGCTGGCATGGCTCCCCTCGCTCGATCTTTCTTTCGACACGGCCGGCCCGGGGGCCTGACGGTCGCGATCTCTGTCGGGCGGGCGACGGCCGTAAGACCGGAGGGGCGGGACATCGCGGACGAGTCCCGTCGGCTCGGAATGGCCTGCCCGTCCGGTTCGAACCGGACGGACGGCAAACTCGGCGCGCCGTCGCGGGGCTAGGTTTGCCTTCATCGGGCGCATCCGGCAAGGCCCCCGGCCCAGGGAACCGACCGGGTCCTCCGCTTTGCGCGCCGCGAGGGGCCTTCCGCCATCGCCGGGTGGGGATCGGCGCGAGCCTGGTCCTGCCAATCTCTTCATCCGATGAGTCTGGCGGGAAGGCGGGTCTGGTCCTGTCGCGCGGTTGCCGCCTCTCCCCCCTCGCCCCGCTTGCGGGGAGAGGGACGCGACGACCCCGTCGTCGGCGCGTCGAGGCGGTAGCCGAAGGTGAGGGGGCGTGCCGACCGAGTCTCCTCCGGGAAGCCCCCTCACCGCCGCTCCGGCTTCGCCTGCGCTTCCCGCCGACACGACGAGGTGTCGCCGGGCCTCTCCCCGCAAGCGGGGCGAGGGGGAGTCCGCGCTTTCCTCGGCGAACTCCGCGCTCACAAGAACGAACATACCTTCCCGCCCAACCGCCCAGGATGAAGCGCCTTCGGGGTCGGACGGAAACCGCCGTGGCCCCTGTGGCCAGGGGGAGGATCCATTCGTGCCGACAAGGTTGCCCCATCGGGCCTCCCGTGTGAGAAGCGCCCGAGATCCGACACGGAGTCCGGGAGGAAGGGGATCGCCGTGGCCGACGTCCCCGTGCCCAGTGCCGAGAGCGTGCGCATCGAAGCGCCCGCGCGCCTGCATTTCGGCTTCCTCGACCTGCATGGCGGCCTGGGCCGCCGGTTCGGCAGCGTCGGGCTCGCCATCGATTCCCCCTCCCTCGCCCTGACCGCCCGGCCCGCGGAGACGCTCCATGTGGAGGGGCCGGAGGCCGAGCGCGTCCGGCGCTACGCGGCCGCCGCCGCCGGCCACCTCGGGGTCGGGACCGGGGTCGCCATCCGGGTGGAGCGGGCGATTCCCGCCCATGCCGGGTTCGGTTCGGGCACGCAGCTGGCGCTCGCCGTGGCGGCGGCCCTCGCCCGGCTGTCCGGGGAGCCCTTCTCGCCCCAGGATTTCTCCAACGCCCTCGACCGGGGCAACCGCTCGGGCGTCGGCCTGCGGGCCTTCACCGAGGGCGGGCTGATCGTCGATGGCGGGCGGAGCGCGGAGGCCGCGCCGCCGCCGGTGATCGCCCGGATGGCCTTCCCGGAGGCGTGGCGCCTCGTCCTGATTCTCGACCCGTCGATGGACGGGGTCCACGGCACCCGCGAGGTCGAGGCGTTCCGCGACCTGCCGCGCTTCCCCGAGGCCCAGGCCGCCGAGATCTGCCGGATCGTGCTGATGCAGGTCCTGCCGGCCTGCGTCACCGGGGATGTGGACGCGTTCGGCGCCGGCATCACCCGGATGCAGGATCTCGTGGGGGACCACTTCGCCCCGCACCAGGGCGGGCGCTACGCCAGCGCGGCGGTGGCCGGGGTGCTGGCCGAGGCCGCGCGCCGGGGCGTCGCCGGCTACGGGCAGAGCTCCTGGGGGCCGACCGGCTTCGTCCTGGCCCGCTCGGAGGAGGAGGCGCAAGCCCTCGCCGCCTCCCTCGACCGGGGCGAGGGCCTGCGCTTCCTGATCGCCCGCGGGCGCAACACCGGTGCAACGGTCGCCGGGGGGATCCGCGCGTGACGCGGGCGACTTCCCCTTGACCGGGGGCGTTGCGGGAGACTTCCTTGTGGAAAGCGGCCCTAACGAAGGGCCGATCAAGAAAATGGGAGAGGTCGAAGGAATGGCCCGCTCGATCCTGCACATGCTCACGCCGCTCCGGCACATGAGCCCGTTCGACGTGAACATGGCCGTCGATGCCGGCTTCGAGACCATCGTCGCCTATACCGAGGTCAGCCTGTCCGACGTGGTCTCGCTGACCCAGGACTCGATCTTCTCCCGCTCCCCGGCGGACGGCACGCGCACCGGCCTCTTCATCGGCGGCAAGAACGCCGAGGACGCCCTCGACATGGTCGACCGGGCGAAGAAGGCCTTCGTGCCCCCCTTCGTGAACCACGTCTTCGCCGACCCGGCCGGGTCCTTCACCACCGGGGCGGCCATGGTCGCCCAGGTCTCCCGCGCCCTGCGGGTGAAGTTCGGCACCGATCTCAAGGGCAAGCGCATCGTGATCTTCGGCGGTGCGGGCGTGGTCGCCTACGTGGCGGCGGTGATCGGCGCGCTGGAGGGGGCGCAGAGCGTCCTCGTCGGGCATGACGGCGAGGAGCGCGTCTCCAAGATCGCCTTCACCATGAAGTGGCGCTTCGGGGTCGAGGTCGGCGCCGTGGACGGCACCACCCCGGCCGACCGCCGCGAGGCGATCCGCGACGCCGACGTGATCCTCTCCGCCGGCCCCGCCGGGATCCCGATCCTGACGGCGGACGACCTGTCCTGCGCCCCGAAGCTCCTCGTCGCCTCCGACGTGAACGCGGTGCCGCCCGCGGGCATCGCCGGCATCGACGTGAACGCGGTGGACGTGGCGCTGCCCGGCGGCAGGGGCTTCGGCATCGGCGCCCTGGCGGTCGGCAACGTGAAGTACCAGACGCAGCGCCGCCTGTTCCAGCGGATGCTCGCGGCGGACACGCCGCTCTGCCTCGATTTCCGCGACGCCTACCCCCTCGCGGTGGAGATCGCCGGCTGAGACCGGGCCGGATGGGCGGGGCACTCCTGATCGCGGCACAGTCCGGGCGTGCCCTCGCCCAGGCGGCCCGGCGGGCGGGCCTGCGCCCCTGCGTCGCCGACCTGTTCGGGGACGAGGACACCCGCACCCTGGCCGCCGCCTCGCGGGTGATGCCGGGGTGGTTCGGCCGCGGCATGGTCGCCGGGGCCGTCCTCGACGCCCTCGAGGCCCTGGCTTCGGAGGCCGGGGAAACGATCGGCGTCGTCCTCGGCAGCGGGTTCGAGGACGATCCCGCCCTCGTCGCGGAGATCGGCCGGCGGCACCGCCTGGTCGGGGCCTCGGCGGAGGCGGTCGCCGCCCTGAAGGATCCCTTCGCCTTCGCGCACCTGTGCGCCCGGCTCGGCGTGCCGCATCCCCCCGTCGCGGCGGGGCCGGTGGACGATCCCTCGCGCTGGCTGTCGAAGGCCGTCGGAGGCTCGGGCGGCGGGCATGTCGGCCCCGCCACCGGCCCGCTGCCGGAGCCCGGCCACTACCTCCAGGCGCGCGTGTCCGGGCGCCCCTACGCCCTCAACGTCCTGGCCGGGAGGGACGGCGTGCAGGTCCTGGCCGTGACGGCGCAATGGTGCGCCCCCTCCCCGAGCCATCCGTTCCGCTACGGCGGCGCGCTGGCCTATGCCGCCGCCGAGCCCCATCCTTTGCCGGCTTCGCTCATCGCCGACGTGGCCGCCGCCGCCGAGAGGATCGCCGGGGCGACGGGCCTGCGCGGCCTCGCCAGCGCGGATTTCCTCTGCGACGGGGCCGCGTGGTGGCTCACCGAGATCAACCCCCGCCCCGGCGCCACCCTCGACGTGCTCGACAGGCGCCCCGTGCCGCTGCTGGCGGCGCATGTGGAGGCATGCCTCTCCGCCGGGCCACCGATGCATCCCGGTGCGCCGCCGGTGGATGCGGCGGCTTCGGCGATCTGTTACGCCCGGATCGATCACGCGCCGGTGCCCGCCGTCGCGTGGCCCGAGCACATCCGCGACCGGCCCGCCGCAGGCAGCACCGTGCGGCGGGATGCGCCGCTCTGCACCGTCTTCGCGACGGGCGCCGACGGGCGATCCGCCCGCGCCGCCCTCGATGCACGGACGGGGCGGCTGCGGATGGCCCTCAACGAGAACACAAAGGACGAGGAAGCCCGAGTATGAGCGACAGCCAGAGCCTCCCGAGCATCAACGCGCTGAGCGCCCCCCTGGTCGAGCGCCTCGTCGCCGAGGCGGGGGCCCTGCGGCTCGCCGTGTCGCAGGCGCCCGGCGGCGCCCGGATGGTGGATGCGGGCTCGGCGGCCCGCGGCTCCATCGAGGCGGGCCGGCGCATCGCCGAGATCTGCCTCGGCGGCCTCGGCACCGTCACCATCGCCCCCACCGGCCCGGTCGCCTCCTGGCCCTACACCGTCACGGTCCACACCGCCGATCCGGTGCTCGCCTGCCTCGGCAGCCAGTATGCCGGCTGGAGCCTCGCCGACGAGACCGGCGGCTCGGGCTTCTTCGCCCTCGGGTCCGGCCCCGGCCGGGCCGTGGCCGCCGTGGAGGACCTGTTCGGGGAACTCGGCTACCGCGACACGGCCGCCGCCACCGCCCTCGTCCTCGAATCGGCCGGCGGCCCCCCGGAGAGCGTCGTCGCCAAGGTCGCCGAGGCGGCGGGCGTGCGCCCCGAGGACCTGACCTTCATCTTCGCCCCGACCCAGAGCCTCGCGGGCTCCACCCAGGTCGTCGCCCGGGTGCTGGAAGTCGCCCTGCACAAGGCGCACACGGTCGGCTTCGACCTGCATGCCATCCTCGACGGGATCGGCTCGGCGCCGCTCTCCCCGCCGCACCCCGACTTCATCAAGGCGATGGGCCGCACCAACGACGCCATCATCTACGGCGGCCGGGTGCAGCTGTTCGTGGATGCCGACGAGGCGGATGCCCGCCAGCTCGCCGAGCAGCTCCCCTCCAGCGGCTCGGCCGACCACGGCGCGCCCTTCGCCGACATCTTCTCCCGGGTGAACGGCGACTTCTACAAGATCGACGGCGCGCTGTTCTCCCCGGCCGAGGCCATCGTCACCTCGGTCCGCACCGGCGCGACCTTCCGCGGCGGCCGGCTGGAGCCGTCGCTGGTCGAAGCCTCCTTCGCCTGAGCCGCGATGCGCATCGCCCTCGCGGCCGATAACGGCAACTGGCACAAGGCCCGGCTCCTCGCGGCGCTCCGGGCGCAGGGCGTCGAGCCGGTGCTGTTCTCGCTGGCCGACGTCACCGTCGAGACCGGCGGCGGCGAGCCGTTGCGGGTGCCGGGATTCGAGGGCGCCCTGCCCGACGGGGTGCTCCTGCGCACCATCGCGGGGGGGACCTTCGAGGCGACGACGATGCGGCTCGGGGTGCTCCACGCCCTGGTCGCGGCGGGCTGCGTGGTGTGGAACTCGCCCTCCGCCATCGAGCGGTCGGTGGACAAGGCCGCGACCTCCCTCCTCGTCGCCCGCGCCGGGTTGCCGACGCCGCAGACCTGGGTGGTCTCCACCCGGGCCGCCGCCGCCGCCATCGCCGCGCGGGAGGCCCGGCCCGGCGATCCCCTCGTCCTCAAGCCGCTGTTCGGCTCGCAGGGGGAGGGGCTCGCCCTGATCGAACGGCCCGAGGACCTTCCCGACGAGGAGGCCGTGGCGCGGGTCTTCTACCTGCAGCGCTACGTCCCCCGCCGGGACGGTCTGTGGCGGGACTACCGGGTGTTCGTCTGCGACGGCCGGGCCGTGGCGGGCATGATCCGCGAGGGCGACGGCTGGATCACCAACGTCCACCGGGGCGGCCGCCCGCTGCCCTGGGCGATGCCCGCCGCCGCCGCCGAACTGGCCGAGGCCGCCGCCGCCGCGGTGGGCGTCGCCTATTCGGGGGTCGACCTCGTGGAGGACGGGGAGGGCGGTTTCGCCGTGCTCGAAGTGAACTCGATGCCGGCCTGGTCCGGGCTCCAGACGGTCTGCGAGGCCGATATCGCGGCGCTGGTGGTGCGCGGGTTCCTGGGGGCGGTGCGGGCGGAGACGCGCCCGCGCCTCGTCGTCGCCTGAGCGGCGCCCGCTGCCGGAACACGTCCTATCGGACCCCCTCATCCTGAGGGGCCCGCCCCAGCGGGCCTCGAAGGAGGGCTCCGGGGACCGCGGAGCCTTCTGGAACCCTCCTCCGAGGCTGCTTCGCGGCACCTCAGGATGAGGGGGTTCAGCGGGAAAGCTCTGTCGTCTTCCGCGAAGGATCCCAACGAAAGGCGCCGAGACCCATGCTTACCCCCGCCCGGATCGCCGGCCTCTACCGCGACGCCTGCCTCACCGAACTCGACGCGCTGAAGGTCGGCAACGTCCACGCCTATGCGGCGGGGCACCGGATGGAGGTGGCCGATTTCGTGCGCAGCGCCGAGGTCTCCGCCGGGGGGCTGGCCCGCGAAGGGGCCGGGATCGGGGCGCGGGTGCTCGAAGGCGTCGCCGCCACCCGCGAGGCGGTGGGGCAGAACACCAACCTCGGCATCCTGCTGCTCTGCGCCCCCCTCGCCGTCGCGGCCGAGCGTGGGGTCGGCCTCCGGCAGGCGCTGGATGCGATCACGCCCGAGGACGGGCGCGACGTCTTCGCCGCGATCCGCCTCGCCTCACCCGGCGGCCTCGGCCGGGCGTCCCGCTACGACGTGACCGCCGGGGAGGCCGAGGCGCCGCCCCTCGCCGCCGCCATGGCGGAGGCCGCCCCCCGGGACCGGATCGCCCGGGCCTACGTCACCGGGTTCGAGGATATCCGCGCGGTCGGCCTGCCGGCGCTGGCCGCCGCCCGGGCGGCGGGGCTCGACGCGGCCTGGACCGCGAGTGCGGTCCACCTCGCCTATCTCTCGGCCTTCCCGGACAGCCATGTCCTGCGCAAGCACGGCGCCGCGGTCGCCGAGCAGGTCCGGGCCCAGGCCGCCGCCCTGCGCGCCGGGCTCGACATGGCGGCCCGGCCGGTGGCTCCGCTCCTCGCCCTCGACGCAGATTTGAAGGGGCGGGCCATCAATCCCGGCACCAGCGCGGACTTCACCGTGGCCACGCTGTTCTGGCAGGCTTTGGCGCAGGATGGGGCGCGCCTGACCTGATCCGGCTACGCTTCCCACGTCATCGCGAATCACGGGCGATCCTTTCGCCGGCATAAGATAATCCTCAAAATCAGGGCGTTGCGCGCCTTGTGACAGCCAGGGGGTCGCTGTAGGGTCCGCCGCGCTATCCGGCCGAACCGGCCCGGCCCCGCCCCATGAGGGGCGTGCCGGGCGCCGATAACAAGGATGGCTTCCCGGCAGCGGCTTCGTCCGGCGCCGCAGCCACGTACGGATTCCAGGGAGAGACACCGAATGGCGAAGATCAACAAGGTCATGGTCGGCGAGGCCCTCGTCGGCGACGGCAACGAGGTCGCCCACATCGACCTGATCATCGGACCGCGCGGCTCGCCCGCCGAGACCGCTTTCTGCAACGGCCTGGTCAACAACAAGCACGGCTTCACCAGCCTGCTCGCGGTCATCGCGCCGAACCTGCCGTGCAAGCCGAACACGCTGATGTTCAACAAGGTCACAATCAACGACGCCCGCCAGGCGGTGCAGATGTTCGGACCGGCCCAGCACGGCGTGGCCAAGGCTGTGCAGGATTGCGTTGCCGAGGGCATCATTCCGGCGGACGAGGCCGACGACCTGTACGTGCTGGTCGGCGTGTTCATCCACTGGGAAGCGGCCGACGACGCCAAGATCCAGCAGTACAACTACGAGGCCACGAAGCTGTCGATCCAGCGCGCGGTCAACGGCGAGCCGAAGGCGTCCGTCGTCACCGAGCAGCGCAACACGGCCAAGCACCCCTTCGCCTCCAACGCTTAGATCGGGGACGGCCCTGGGCAGAGCGCACCTCCGCCCGCACCGCGGGGTCTGCTCCAGCGGCTGGCATCGATCTTCCTCGGTCGTTGAGGCGTGAGGCGGAACACCGGTTCCCGGTGATCCGCCGCGCCACGGCGAGGACAAGGACATGCCGCCGTCCGCACGGACGGCGGTTTGGTCCGGGCTATGCTCCGCCCGGGGCGTTTCTCGGTTGGGCCCAAGGCCCAGACGGACCACGATTGGACGGGGCGGCGCGAGCCGTCCCGTTTTTCGTTTCGGCCTTCGTTGCCGGACGCGCGGGACGACCCCATCTGGAGGGTCCGGCTGCCCCCGCCGCGGATCCCCACCACCGCACGCCCCTCCGCGCCCCTCGCGCAGCGTGCCCAGCCCCGGTCGTCCCATGCCGAAGCCCCTCATCGTCGACATCCCGCACGACCTCGGCCAGGCCGAGGCCAAGCGTCGCCTCGAGGAGGGCACCGAGCAGGCCCGCGCCATGCTGTCGAAGAGCGGCATCGCCATCGATCAGCTCGCCTGGACGGGAGACCGGCTGGATTTCGGCGTCTCGGCGGTGGCCCAGAAGATCGCCGGGACGATCGATGTCGGTCCCGAGAGCGTGCGGCTGGAGGTGAAGCTGCCGTTCCTGCTCGCGCTGTTCGCCGAGAAGATCCAGCGGGTGGCGAGCAAGGAAGGCAACCTGCTGCTCACCAAGAAGTAGGCGGAACATCCCGCCCCCGCGCGCCGTTCGCCTTGCCAAAGCGGCCCCGGTCCAAGGGGCCGCGCAGTGAGGAGGCCCGCCATGGCGAACCCGTCCGATCCCGGCTCCATCCCGGAAGTGCCGCAGCCGACGCCCGCCCCCGATACGCCCTACGATCCGCCGCAGGTGCCGGCCCCCGGTCCCTCGCCCGAGATCCCCGGCAACACCCCCTCCGAGGCCCCGGGCATCCAGCCGCCGGAGATCCCGGTGAACGATCCCGGCAGCCAGCCGATGAGCCCGCCCGGCCCCGCCAACCCGACGGCCTAGGGCCCACTCCCTCGTCCCGAGCTCCGGCCGTGCGGGCGACGCGAAGCGACCCGGGGAGGCGCGAGGTCCCGAAGGGGTCCGCTGCCCTGGGTTGCATCGCGCCGCCTGCGGTGACGAGGCCGGATCGGAGCGTTTGAAGAGCCGGCGCCGCGCTGCCATAAGCGCCCCATGGCCGCCCCCCCGCTTCTCACCCTTCAGGATGCCGCGCTGACCTTCGGCGGCACGCCGCTGATCAGCCGCGCCGACCTCACCATCGCCCCCGGCGACCGGACCTGCCTCGTCGGCCGCAACGGCTCGGGCAAGTCCACCCTGATGAAGATCGCCGCCGGTCTCGTGGAGCCGGACAAGGGCCGTCTCTTCGTCCAGCCCGGCACGACGATCCGCTACCTCGCCCAGGAGCCGGATTTCTCGGGGTTCACCACCACCCTGGACTTCGTGGAGGCCGGGCTCGCGCCGGGCGATCCCATCCACCGGGCCCGCTACCTGCTGGAAAGCCTCGGCATGACCGGCGAGGAGGATCCGGCCCGTCTCTCCGGGGGCGAGGGGCGCCGGGTGGCGCTGGCCCGGGCGCTGGCGCCGGAGCCCGACGTGCTGCTCCTCGACGAGCCGACCAACCACCTCGACCTGCCGGCCATCGAGTGGCTGGAGGCCGAGCTGAAGGGCGTCCGCGCCGCCCTCGTCCTCATCAGCCACGACCGGCGCTTCCTCTCGGCCCTGTCGCGGTCCACCGTCTGGCTCGACCGCGGTGAGACCCGCCGGATCGAGCAGGGCTTCTCCGGCTTCGAGGCGTGGCGCGACGCCTTCCTCGAAGAGGAGGAGCGCGACCAGCACAAGCTCGAACGCAAGATCGCCGCCGAGGAGCACTGGCTGCGCTACGGCGTCACCGCCCGGCGCAAGCGCAACGTCCGCCGCCTCGGCAACCTCCACGCCCTGCGCGACGACCGGCGGGAGCACCGCCGCCCCGTCGGGCAGGTGAGCATGCAGGCGGGCGATGCGGAATCCTCCGGGACGCTGGTGATGGAGGCGCGGGACGTCGCGAAATCCTACGGCGAGCGGCGGATCGTGGACGGGCTGTCGCTCCGGGTGATGCGGGGCGACCGCCTCGGCATCGTCGGCGCGAACGGGGCGGGCAAATCGACCCTGATCAAGCTCCTGACCGGGGAGATCGGCCCGGATTCGGGGGCGATCGTCCTCGGCACGAACCTCAAGCCGGTGATCCTCGACCAGGGCCGGGCCGCCCTGGAGCCCGGCATGACCGTCACCGACGTGCTCACCGGCGGCCGGGGCGACAGCGTCGTCGTCAACGGCCGCAGCCGTCACGTGGTCGGCTACCTGAAGGACTTTCTGTTCGCCCCCGAGCAGGCGCGCACCCCCGTCTCGGTCCTGTCCGGCGGGGAGCGCAACCGGCTGCTGATCGCCAAGGCCCTGGCGCAGCCCTCGAACCTCCTCGTGCTCGATGAGCCGACCAACGACCTCGACCTCGAAACCCTCGACCTGCTCCAGGAGATGCTGGACGATTACGAGGGCACCCTGCTCCTCGTCAGCCACGACCGCGACTTCCTCGACCGGGTGGTCGGCGGCGTGCTGGTGTCGGAGGGGGAGGGCCGCTGGGTGGAGTATGCCGGCGGCTATACCGACATGCTGACCCAGCGCGGCAAGGGCGTCGAGGCCCGGGCGGCGGCGGGCAAGAAGGGCGAGGCCCGGGGGGAGAAGGCCGAGCCGCGCGAGCGTGCCGCCCCCCCCGCCGGCAAGCCCAAGCTCGGCTTCAAGGACCAGCACGAGCTGAAGACCCTGCCGGCCCGCATCCAGAAGCTCGAGGCGGCGATCGTCCAGATCAAGGCCATCCTCGCCGACCCCGACCTCTACGCCCGCGACCCCGCCCGCTTCGAGAAGGCGAGCACCACCCTGGCCCAGGCGGAGACGGAGCTGTCCTCCGCCGAGGATCGCTGGCTGGAGCTGGAGATGCTGCGGGACGGCTGAGGGCCCGCTGCCTTCGTGCTGCCGGAAACGGGCTGTGCTATAGGGCGCCCTCCCTCACCTCGGACCCGATCCGTGCCGCGACCCGAGACGTCCGCCCGAGCCCTGCGCCGCGCCGGCTGGCTCGCCGGCCTGCTGCCGCTCGCCGGGATCTGGGCCGCCCTCGCCCTCTGGGCGGGGCCCGGCATCGCCGGGAAGGTGGCGGCCGCAGGGGAGGGCATCGCCGCATCGACCTCCGCCGCGAACGGCGAGCCCTGGTTGCGGATCGCGGCCAGGGGCCGGGATCTGGTGGCCCAGGGCGAGGCGCCCGACGCGGCCGGCCGCGCCATCGTCCTCGCCCGGCTCGCCGCCCTCGACGGCCCCCGGCGCATCGTCTCGGAGATCGGCCTCGTGGAGACCGCCGCCCCCTTCCAATGGGCCGCGACCTGGGCCGGCGGCGCGGGGGTGACCCTGGAGGGCAGCCGCCCCGTCGAGATCGGCCGGCGCGCCCTGGAGGTGGAGGTGACCGGGGCCATCGGCGCGGGCACGCCGCTCAAGGACGGCGCCCGCGCGGCCCGGGGGGCCCCGCCGGATTTTCCCGCCGCCGCCGCCTTCCTGGCCGCGCGCCTGCCGAGCCTCATCCCCGGCGGCAAGGCCGTGCTGACCGACACGGTCCTCAGCATCTCGGGTGAAGCGGTCGACCTCGCCGCCTACGATTCCCTGCGCGCCGCCCTCGCCCGGCCGCCGGAGGGTTACAGCCTCGGCCGGGTCGACATCCTGCCGCCGAGGATCTCCGATTACCGCTTCAGCATCGCCCGGGACGGGGCCGGCGCCGCGCTCGCCGGCTACGTCTCCTCGGAGGCCATCCGGCAGGAGGCCGTCACCCTTGCGGCGGGGCTGACCGAGGGCGGCCCGGTGGAGGACCGGCTTCAGGCCGCCCGCGGCCTGCCATCCTCCGTCGATCCCCGGGCGCTGGTGGCGTTCATGGGCCGGCTCGCCGCCCTGATCCAGCGGGGCGAGGTCTCCTACGCGGGCGGCGCCGTCTCGGTGGGCGGTGACGCCATCGACCCGCAGGCGATCCCGGAGGCACAGGCCCTCCTGCGCGACGGACGCCCGGCGGGCGTCGGGGCCGGCACGGTGGCGCTCGCCGCCAAGCCGCTCTCGCCCTACCGGGTGAGCCTGCGCCGGAGCCCGGAGGCGGTGACGGTGAGCGGCCACCTGCCCGACGAGGAGACCCGCCGCCGGGTCCTCGCCGCCCTGCGCCAGCGCCTCTACCGCGAGGCGGTGGTGGACCGCACGCGCCTCGCCGAAGGCGCGCCCGCCGGGCTCGCCGCCGCCCTGGAGGCGGGGGCGGGGATGCTCTCCACCCTCGCCACCGGCGAGGCGACGGTGACGGACCGCAACCTCGGCCTGTTCGGCGAGAGCCTCTATCCCGAGGCGGCCGCCCGCGCCCCGGACCGCCTCGCCTCCGTCCTCCCGCCGGGGTGGACCGGCGAGGTCGCCGTCGAGCCGAAGGATCCGGACACCCGGCGCGATGCGGATTCCTGCCGCCAGGGCGTCGCCGCCGCCACCGCCACGGCGGACCTGCGCTTCCCCGTGGGCAGCACGGGCCTGACCCCGGCCTTCTACCCCGCCCTCGACGCCCTGGCCGCCCTGGCCAAGGCCTGCCCCGATCTGCGCCTCGCCGTGTCGGGCCCCGCCGACCCGCCGGGGGCCAAGCCCCCGCCCTCCGCCGACGAGCCGAAGAAGCCCGCGCCGGTCGCGGACCGGAAGAAGGCCCCGGCCAAGCCGGCCAAATCCGACGAGAAGGCGCCGTCCAAGCCGTCCCCCGAACCCTCCGCCGAGGCCAAGCCGCCGGAGGAGGAGGGCGCCGGCCTCGCCCGCCAGCGGGCCCTGGCGCTGGTGGAGTATCTGCTGCAGGCGGGGATGCGGCCGGGTCAGGTGGCGGCGGGGCCCGACAGGGGGGCGGGGCCGGCCACGGTCGCGCTGGCGCCGTGACCGCCGGATCGCACCCCTCGGAGGCCCGACACCCGTGATGCTCCTCCTCGCCGCCTTCTGGCCCGGACTCGCCGGCGCGGTGGCGCTCGGCGGCCTCGTGGGCTTCCTGGCGGGCTGGCCCGGGGGAAGGGCGGTCCCCCTCGCCCTCGGCGGCCTCGCTGCCCTCGTGATGCTGCTGGCGCTCGCCCAGGCCGTGCCCGGCCTGCCGGGCCTGTGGCTCGACGGGGCGGCTTTGATGCTCCCCCTTTACCTCGCGGGCTGCGCGATCGGGGCGATGGGGAACCGAACGACCGACGCGGGACGTTGAACCGGCATTCGGGCGGCCATCGGAACCGCCCCGGCCGGAGACAGACCTTGCGCCAGCTCTCGATGACGATCGCCCTCCTCGCCGGCCTGGCGGCGGCTGGACCCGCCGCGGCGCAATCGGCCGCCAGCGCCATCGATCAGCCGACCGCCGGCACGCTGCCCGCCGGAACCTCGACCGTGAAGGGCACGGGAGGCTCCGCGGCGAGCGGCCAGGTCTCCCCGCCCAGCGCCCTGGCGCCGTCGACGGATGTCATGGCCGGCGGCAAGGGGAGCGGACAGAGGGTGGATCCGAAGGAGCACCTGCCGGATTCGATGCGCCGGACCAAGTGACGGGCTAGGATCGGGCACCACGCGAGTCGCGCAGGGGGGAGGGGCTGATGGGCATGCTGGAATCGGTGATCGGCGGGGTTCTCGGGCAGGTCTTCGGCGGCCGCCAGGGCGGGATGTCGCCGCTGGTGAAGGCGCTGCTGATGCTCCTCCTCGCCAAGGGGACGAGCGGCGGGTTCGGCGACATCTTCGGGCAGGGGCGGCAGGGTGAGCCCGGCCCCGAGGCCGACCGCTCCGGCGGCCAACCCTCCGGCCACCACGCGCCCGCGCCGAACCCGCAGGGCGATTCCGGCGATCTCGGCGGTTTCGATCAGCAGGGCGGGCGCCGGGACACCGGCCCCTCCGGCGCCGGGGCGTCCCCCGCCGACGAGTCCCTGCCCGGCAGCGGCTTCGATGACCTTTCCGGCATGCTCGGCGGAGACGGCCCCTCGCGCGGGGCGAGCCGGCCCGCGCCCGAGGAGGCCGGCGGCCTCGGCCCCCTGGTGGACAGTTTCCGGCAGGCCGGGCTCGGGGAGGTGATCGGCTCGTGGATCGGGCACGGGGCCAACCATGCCATCGACCCGGATCAGCTCGCCCGCGGCCTCGGGGGCGACACCGTCGCCGCCCTGGAGCGCGAGACCGGGATGGACCGCGGGGCGTTGCTTTCGGAGCTCGCCAAGGCGCTGCCGGAGGTGGTGCATCGGCTCACGCCGGAGGGGCAGCTGCCCCGCTGAGGGACGCGGCGCCGACGACGGAGTCGTCGCGGTACTCTCCCCGCAGGCGGGGAGAGGGGGACGGGCTGTGCGAGGACGAGGTCGGGTGTCCGGCTGGACACCGACGTGCCGCCGAACCGGCCTTCAGCCGTCGCCGAGAGCCGGCAATTCCAGGCTTCCGGGATCCTGCGGGCGGGGCGTCAGACCCGCCGCATCACCAACGACGCGTTGGTGCCGCCGAAGCCGAAGGAGTTGGAGAGCGCCACGTCCACGCGCTTGCGCTTGGCCTCGTGCGGCACGAGGTCCATCCGGGTCTCGACGCTGGGGTTGTCGAGGTTCAGGGTCGGCGGGATGACGCCGTCGCGGATGGTCAGGACCGAGAAGATCGCCTCCACGGCGCCGGCCGCGCCGAGCAGGTGGCCCACCGAACTCTTGGTGGAGGACATCGTCGCCTTCGCGGCGCCCTCGCCCAGCAGCCGCTCCACCGCCTTCAGCTCCAGCTCGTCGCCCATGGGCGTCGAGGTGCCGTGGGCGTTGATGTAGTCGATCTCGTCGGGCGAGATGCCCGCGCGCTTCACCGCCGCCGTCATGCAGCGGAAGGCGCCGTCGCCGTCCGGCGAGGGGGAGGTGATGTGGTAGGCGTCGCCCGACAGGCCGTAGCCGATGATCTCGGCGTAGATCTTCGCGCCGCGGGCCTTGGCGTGCTCGTATTCCTCCAGCACCACTACGCCCGCGCCCTCGCCCATGACGAAGCCGTCGCGGTCCTTGTCGTAGGGGCGGGAGGCCTTCTCCGGGGCGTCGTTGAAGCCGGTGGAGAGGGCGCGGCAGGCCGAGAAACCGGCGATGGAGAGCCGGTTCACGGGCGATTCGGCGCCGCCGGCCACCATCACGTCCGCGTCGCCCAGGGCGATCAGGCGGCTCGCGTCGCCGATGGCGTGCGCGCCGGTAGAGCAGGCGGTGACCACCGCGTGGTTCGGGCCCTTCAGCCCGTGCTTGATCGAGACCTGCCCCGCGGCGAGGTTGATGATCCGGCCGGGGATGAAGAACGGCGAGATCCGGCGCGGGCCCTTGTCGTGCAGGGTCACGGAGGCCTCGTAGATGCCCCCGATCCCGCCGATGCCCGAGCCGATCAGCACGCCGGTGGCGTAGCGCTCGTCCTCGGTGGCGGGCTTCCAGCCCGAATCCGCCAGGGCCTCGTCGGCCGCCGCCATCGCGTAGACGATGAACGGATCGACCTTGCGCTGCTCCTTCGGGTCCATCGCGGCGTCGGGGTTGAACGTCCCGTCCGTGCCGTCGCCGAACGGGATCTGGCAGGCGATCCGGCAGGGCAGGTCGGCCGATTCGAAGCCGCGGATCGGGCCGGCGCCGCTGTCGCCCGCGATCAGGCGGCTCCAGGTGTGCTCGACCCCGCTGCCGAGCGGCGTGACCATCCCCAGACCCGTGACCACAACCCGCCGCATCGTATCCGTCCCGTCAATCCTTCAAAACGCATAACGGCGCGGGGGCGAAATCGCCTCAACCGCGCCGCGTGGAACCTCGCGTCGGCCCCTCAGGCGGCCGAGTTCTTCTCCAGGAACTTCACCGCATCCCCGACCGTCTGGATGGTCTCGGCGGCGTCGTCCGGGATCTCGACGTTGAACTCCTCCTCGAAGGCCATCACCAGCTCGACGGTGTCGAGGCTGTCGGCACCGAGGTCGTCGATGAAGTTGGCGCCCTCGACCACCTTCTCGGGCTCCACGCCCAGGTGCTCGACAACGATCTTCTTCACGCGCTCAGCGATATCGCTCATCGGTCTTGCGTCCTCGTCCTTGTTGGTCTGTTCGCGTTTTCTTGTGCCGTGGCCCGCCTCGCCTGAGGGCACTGGAGGGCCGGTGTCCGATTGCGCGTGTTTCGAGGTGAACCGGGCTGGCCCCGAGACAGGGGCTTTGGACTGAAAACCCGCTGAACCGTCAACCCCCTGTACGGCTGCCGGGTTGGTAGCACAGGGTTTTCGCGCTGGCGAGAGGCCGTTCACAACCCGTTCAGAGGTGTGGTTTTTCAGTGCCTTGACGGCGTTGGACTTCAGATCATCGCCATCCCGCCATTCACGTGCAGCGTGTGGCCGGTGACGTAGCCCGCCTCCGCCGAGGCGAGGTAGAGGCACGCCGCGGCGACCTCCGCGCCCTCGCCGAGCCGCCCGGCGGGCACCCGGGTGAGGATGCCCTCGCGCTGCTTCTCATTGAGGGCGTCGGTCATCGGCGAGGCGATGAAGCCCGGCGCGATGCAGTTCACGGTGATCCCGCGGGAGGCGACCTCGCCGGCCAGCGCCTTGGTCAGGCCCACGAGGCCCGCCTTGGCAGCGGCGTAGTTGCCCTGGCCGGGATTGCCGGTCGTGCCCACCACCGAGCCGATGCCGATGATCCGGCCGTAGCGGCGGCGCATCATGCCCTTCACCGCCGCCCGCGACAGGCGGAAGGCGGCGGTGAGGTTCACGGCGATCACCGAATCCCACTCCTCGTCCTTCATCCGCATGAAGAGGTTGTCGCGGGTGATGCCGGCATTGTTCACGAGGATGTCGAGGGGGCCGATCGCCGCCTCGGCGGCGGGCACCAGCCCCTCGACGGAGGCCGTGTCCGCGAGGTTCGCCGGCACCACGGCGGCGCGCTCCCCGAGCTCGGCGGCCAGGGCCTCCAGGGATTCGGCGCGGGTGCCCGAGAGGGCGACCGTGGCGCCGGCCGCATGGAGGCCGCGGGCGATGGCCCCGCCGAGGCCGCCGGTCGCGCCGGTGACGAGGGCCTTCCGGCCGGTCAGATCGAACATGGGTCGGGTTCCGTTTGCGATCAGAGCGCGAAGGCGGCGATGTCGGCCGGGGTGCCGACCGAGCTGGCCTGCGCGCCGGGTGCGATGCGCTTGACGAGGCCCGCGAGGACCTTGCCGGCGCCGAGTTCGACGAACTGCCCGACCCCGGCCTGCGCCATGGCGGCGACGCTCTCGCGCCAGCGGACGGTGCCGGTGACCTGCGCCACCAGGGCGGCGCGGATCTCGTCGGGCCCCGAGACCGGCGCGGCGGTGACGTTGGCGTAGAGCGGGACCCGCGGCGCGGCCAGGCTCACGGCGGCCAGGGCCTCCGCCATGGTGCGGGCGGCGGGCGCCATCAGGCGGCAATGGAACGGCGCGGAGACGTTGAGCATCACCGCGCGCTTGATCCCCTTCGCCGAGGCGAGGGCGACGGCGCGCTCCACCGCGGCCCGGTCTCCCGAGATCACCACCTGTCCGCCGCCATTGTCGTTGGCGACGTCGCAGGCCTCGCCCTCCGCGGCCTCCTCGGCCAGGGCGTGGGCGGCGGCCACGTCGGTGCCGATGAGGGCGGCCATGGCGCCCGCCCCGGGGGCGACGGCGGCCTGCATGGCCTCGCCGCGGATGCGCAGGAGGCGCGCCGCGTCGGTGACGGAGAGGCTGCCCGCGGCGGCCAGCGCCGCGTATTCGCCCAGCGAATGGCCGGCGACGCAGGCCACGTCCCGGGCGAGGTCGAGGCCGCCCTCGGCCTCCAGCACCCGCAGGGCGGCGAGGCTGGCGGCCATCAGCGCGGGCTGGGCGTTGGCGGTGAGGGTCAGCTCCTCGGCCGGGCCCTCGGCCATGAGGTGCGAGAGCTTCTGCGACAGGGCCGCATCGACCTCGTCGAGCACCGCTCGCGCCTGCGGGAAGTGGGCGGCGAGGTCCTTGGCCATGCCGACGGCCTGGCTGCCCTGGCCCGGAAAGATGAGTGCGCGCATCGCTGCCGCGGCGCCGCGCGCCGCCCCCTTCAAGGCCTCCCCGCCGGGGTGGAGGCCGGCGCGGCGGAGGGACCCCCCGCCGTGAAGGCGGCGCAGTCGCACCCGTCGCGCCGCCTTGTCAACAACGCGGCGCACAATCGCGGGTCGCGCGGCGGAGGCTGTCTTCTTCCGGCGGCCATGGCAGAAACCGGCCATGATCGTCCGTCCGCGCCCCACGCTGCTCACCGTCATGTTCGCCCTGCGCGGCTCCATCCTGCCGCAGGTGGCCCCCACGGTGATCGGGCTCACCGTTTTCTCGGTGGGGGTGACGGCGGCCGAGCAGCGCTGGCCCTGGGCCTTCCCGGTGACGGCCGGCGCGGGGCCGTTCACGCTGATCGGCCTCGCCCTCTCGATCTTCCTGAGCTTCCGCAACAACGCCTGCTACGACCGCTGGTGGGAGGCGCGCAAAGTCTGGGGCTCGCTGATCGTGGAGGCCCGGGGCCTCGCCCGGACCATCCCCGCCCTGCTGCCGGGGGAGGAGCACGCCGCCCTGCGCCGGGCCTGCCTGCTGCGGGTGGCCGCCTTCACCAGCGCCCTGCATGCCGGCCTGCGCGAGGGCGACGAGGCGAAGGCCGCCGCCGCGTGGCTGCCGGGCGCCGACGAGGCCGCCCTCCGGGGCCGGCCGAGCCCGGCGGACGCGACCCTCGCCCTGATCCTGGCCGACCTCGCCGCGGCGATGCGGCGGGGGGCGCTCACGGACGTGCTGCTCGGGCTGCTCGAACGGAAGGTCGCCGACCTGTCGGCGCTGCACACCGCCTGCGAGCGCATCCGCCACACGCCGGTGCCCTTCGCCTACACCCTCCTCGTCTACCGCACGGCGTGGCTCTACTGCCTGTTCCTGCCGGTGGGCCTCTCGGGCTCCCTCGGCTGGGCGACGCCCCCGGCCGTGGCGCTGGTCGCCTACACGTTCTTCGGCCTCGACGCCCTGGGCGACGAGCTGGAGGAGCCGTTCGGCACCGCCCCCAACGACCTGCCGATGGATGCGATGCTGCGCACCGTCGAGCGCACGGTGCTCGACGCGCTAGGCGATCCGCTTCCCCCCGCCATCGCCCCCGACCGCTACTGGCTGCGCTGACGCGCCGAGGCGGCCGCCCGGGCTTGCCAAGGGCGCCGGGATCGTGCTGCACCGGTGGCAAAAATCCAGGGAGGTTCGGCCATGTCGTTGTTCGCGCAGTTGCAGCGTCGCGCGCAGGAGAAGCGGCCCGTGCGCGTCGGGCTGATCGGGGCCGGCAAGTTCGGCTCGATGTACCTGTCGCAGGCGCCGCGCACGCCGGGCATCCACCTCGTCGCCGTGGCCGACCTGTCGCCGCCGCGGGCGAAGGAGTCCCTGCGCCGGGTCGGCTGGGCGGACGAGCGCTTCGGCGCCGCCTCCCTCGAGACGGCCGCACGGGACGGCACCACCTGCGTCACCGACGATGCGGACGGCATGATCGCCAGCCCCTTCATCGACATCGTCATCGACGCCACCGGCAGCCCCGCCGCGGGCATCCATCACGTCCTGAAGGCCTGCCAGCACCGCAAGCACGTGGTGATGGTCAACGTCGAGGCGGACGTGCTCGCCGGCCCCTACCTCGCCCGGAAGGCCGCCGAGGCGGGCATCCTCTACAGCATGGCCTCCGGCGACCAGCCCGCGCTGATCGCCGAGCTGGTGGACTGGGCGCGCACCATCGGACTCGAGGTGGTCTGCGCCGGCAAGGGCACGAAGTACCTGCCGGTCTACCACGCCTCCACCCCCGACACGGTCTGGGGCCATTACGGCTTCAGCGAGGAGCAGGTGGCCGGCGGGGACTTCAACCGGCAGATGTTCAACTCCTTCCTCGACGGCACCAAGTCCGCCCTGGAGATGGCGGCGGTGGCCAATGCCTGCGGCCTCACGCCCCCGCGGGACGGCCTCGCCTTTCCGGCCTGCGGCGTGGACGACCTGCCCGACCTTCTGCGCCCGGTCGACGAGGGCGGCATCCTGGCGGAGAAGGGCACGGTGGAGGTGGTCTCGTCCCTGGAGCGGGACGGGCGCCCGGTCTTCCGCGACCTGCGCTGCGGCGTCTACGCGGTGTTCGAGGCCCCGAGCCGGTACGTGCAGGATTGCTTTGCCCAGTACGGCCTGAAGACCGACAGCACCGGCCGCTACGCCGCCACCTACAAGCCCTACCACCTGATCGGCCTGGAACTCGGCATCTCCGTCGCCTCCATCGCCCTCCGGGGCGAGGCGACCGGGGCCACCACCGAGTGGCGCGGCGACGTGGCGGCCACCGCCAAGCGCCCCCTGAAGGCCGGCGAGCGGCTCGACGGGGAGGGCGGCTTCACGGTCTACGGCAAGCTGATGCCCGCCGCCGACGCCCTGGCGCAGGACGCCCTGCCCATCGGCCTCGCCCACAACATGGTGCTGACGAACGACGTGCCCGCCGGGCGCCCGGTGCGCTGGAGCGACGTCGCCTTCGACGCCACCCATGAGGCGATCCGCGTGCGCCGGGACATGGAGGCGATGTTCCGGGCCGAACTCGGCGCCGCCCCCGCCCGATGACCGGGCGCCTCCTCCGGAATCGCCCGATCCCGGAGGAGGCGTCGTCGCCGGCCGCGCGGTGCCGCTACTGGCGCCACCGGTAGATGTCGAAGTCGCTCTTCTTCAGTTGGAACCATCGGCGCCCCGTCGCGGGGTCGTGGCCGTTCACGCGGAACGACTTCGCGATGCGGCGGACCAGGCGGTTCGCCAGGGAGATGCTGTCGATATCGTAGGCTACCAGTTCCGGCGGCCGTTGTTGTCCGTCTTTGCGCTCTCGGATGAAGATCGAATGAGGCATTGCCGCCACCAATCGCGAGTTGCTGATGGCGACTAACGGTCAAACACAGGTGGTGTTCAGATCGGATAAAGGGTCGGTTAATGAATACAAATGTGTTGAGCCGGACCCGACCGCCGAGACCATCAAATTCATTGAATTTCGGACGGTCAGCTTCGCGCTAGGGGGCTGCGGCGGATGTCCACGGCAGGGCGACCGGCGCCCATGGGCACGGAAAGCGGCCTTAGCCGCGACGCCGACGATGGTAAATGGATGGCGGTGTTCCGCCGGCCGGTTCGGGGCCCGGCCCTTCGGGAATGAATGGTCGGAGTGGCCGGACTTGAACCGACGACCCCCTGTCCCCCAGACAGGTGCGCTACCGGGCTGCGCTACACTCCGATGCCCCGAAGGGTCCGTGGCTTTTAGCGTCTCCGGACGGGACAAGGCAAGCCCTGAAACGCACGGAACCCCATGGGCACGGCCGCCGGGTGCGCCGATGCTGGCCGTGGGCGGCGGCGGCGGGTAGGCAGGGGGCCTGTTCCCCCGATAGGCGAGGCTAAGCCCAGCCCGTGATCACAGAGCGCCCCACCGCCTTCGACCTCACCCGCCTCGTCACCCGCCTGCGGCATACGAGCCCGTCCGGGATCGACCGGGTCGACCTCGCCTACGCCCATGCCGTCCTCGGCGGACATGCGCGGAGCGTCGGCGTGGTCTCGACGGCCCTCGGTCCGCGGGTGCTGCCCCGGGACGAGGCGCTGGCCATCGTGGCCGCGGTGGAGGCCGGCTGGGTCGAGGATCGCCCGGCGGGAGAGGATCCGGCGTACCGGCGCCTCGCCGGGCGCCTCGGGGCATCGGCCGGCGGCGAGGCGCCGGCCGCGCCGGGCGGAGCGCGGGCGCGGGACCGGAGGCTCATCCAGGCCCGCGCCGCGGCGCGGATCCTCGCCCGGTCGCGGCCGGTCTCGGCGCTCCCGCGGGACAGCCTCTACCTCCACACCTCGCACCTGCGCCTCGACCGCCCCGGCCGGTTCGACTGGCTCTACGACCGCCGGGACGTGCGGGCGGCCTTCTTCGTCCACGACGTCATCCCGATCACCCATCCCGAATACGGCCGCGCGGGCGAGGCGGCCCGGCACGAGGCGCGGATGCGCACGGTGGGGCGGCACGCGGCGGCGATCCTCGTCAATTCCGAGGATACGGGCGCGCGCACCCTCGGCCTCCTCGACGCCTGGGGCTTTCCCCGTCCGCCGGTGGCGGTGGGGCATCTCGGCGTCGAGCCGGCCTTCGGGCGGGAGGGGGCGCGCCTCACCCTGCCGCGGCCGACCTTCCTCGCCTGCGGCACCATCGAATCGCGCAAGAACCACCTGCTGCTGTTCCAGCTCTGGCGGGTGCTGGCGGAGCGGCACGGGGCGCGCACGCCCCGCCTCGTCGTGGTCGGCCGCCGGGGCTGGGAGGCCGAGAGCGCCATCGACATGCTGGAGCGCTGCCCCGGCGTGCGGGCGCACGTGATCGAGGCATCAGGCCTTTCGACGCACGGGCTCGCGGCGCTGATGCGCTCCTGCACCGCCCTGCTGATGCCGTCCTTCACGGAGGGCTACGGCATCCCCGTGGTCGAGGCCGCGGCCTCCGGCCTGCCGGTCGTCGCCTCCGACATCCCCGCCCATCGCGAGATCGCCCAGGGCCTCGCCCTGTTCCGCGATCCCCTCGACGGGCCGGGCTGGCTCGCGGCGATCGAATCGCTGGCGGAGCCGGGCTCCCCCGGGCGCGCCGCCCTCGCGGGCCACCTCGACGGCTACCGGCCGCCGGACTGGGCCGGGCATTTCACGGCGGTGGGGCCGACCCTCGCCGCCCTCTGAGGCGACCCCGAGTTGCGTCGGGGGACACTGACGAATATGGAAAAGCGTCAGTGCCTGAATTGCACAGTGCGGGGAGCGACGTCGGATGAAGGTGGTCGACCTCGATCGCGAGACGGTCAAGCAAGGTCTCGCGGATGGGTCGATCCTCCTGATCGACGTGCGCGAGGAGCACGAATTCGAGGCGGGCCACATTCCCGGCTCGGTCTCGCATCCCCTCTCGGAATTCGACCCCGCCGCCCTGGCCGAGATGGTCCGGGCGGACGGAAGGCGGCCCGTCCTCTCCTGTGCCGCGGGGGTGCGCTCGGCCAACGCCCTCGTCGTGGCGCAGAGGGCGGGCGTGGATCTCTCCGAGCATTACCGGGGAGGCTTCAAGGATTGGTATTCCGCGGGCGAGGATATCGCCTAGAGTTTCCGGCGCGTTCGCGGCGCGGACGCTGGCATGTGTGCCCGCGCACAAGCGTTTTGGCCGGTGCGGGAGTAGCGCGCCATTGCCAAGGGACCAGAAAAAGATCGATGCGCAGCCCGCTCGCACGCTACCTTCCGCTCCTCGTCGGCCTCGCCGCGGCAGCGACATCCGCCCACGCCCAGGCCCCCGGCGGTCCGCCGCCGAAGGTGACGGTGGCCAAGCCCGTCGTCCGTGAGATCGTCGAGAAGGACCAGTATACCGGCCGCTTCGACCCCATCGAGTACGTCGAGGTCCGCGCCCGGGTGACCGGCTACCTGGAGAAGATCAACTTCTTCGACGGGCAGACGGTGAAGAAGGGCGACGTGCTGTTCGTGATCGACCGGCGGCCCTACAAGGCCGCCCTGGAGCAGGCCCAGGCCGCCGTCACCTCGGCCAAGGCCCGGCAGAGCTTCTCGGTCACCGACCTGGAGCGCGCCCAGACCCTTTCGAAGAGCGGCAACATCTCGGAGCAGGTCACCGACCAGCGCCGGCAGGCCTCGCAGACCGCCCAGGCCGACGTCGACAGCGCCCAGGCCGCCTTCGACAATGCCCAGCTCAACTACAACTTCACCGAGGTGAAGTCGCCAATCGACGGGCGGATCAGCCAGCGCAACGTCACCGAGGGCAACATCGTCATCGCGGACCAGACTCTGCTGACGACCATCGTGTCCCTCGACCCGATCTATTTCAGCTTCACCGTCGATGAGAAGTCGTTCCTGAAGTACCAGAACTCCATCGGGATCGGCATGGGGCAGACCCAGCGCGGCAAGGGCGTTCCGATCCTGATCGCCCTCTCCGGCGAGGCGAAGCCGACCCGCAAGGGCACCCTCGACTTCGTGGACAACCGGGTCGACAACGCCACGGGCACGATCCTGCTGCGCGCCACGGTCGACAACGGGGACAAGTTCATCAAGCCCGGCCTGTTCGGCATCGTCTCGATGCCCGCCACCAAGCCGGCCCAGGGCGTTCTGCTGCCCGACGAGGCGGTGGCCGCCAACCAGGACAAGCGGATCGTCTACGTGGTGGGGCCGGACGACGTGATCCAGCAGCGCGACGTGAAGCTCGGGCCGAAGGTCGACGGTTACCGGGTGATCCAGGACGGCCTGAAGGGCGACGAGCGCGTGGTGGTCAACGGCCTCGCCCGCGTCCGCGCCGGGGTCAAGGTGGCGCCGGAGACGACCGAACTCCCTCCGAGCAAGACCTGAGCCGGGACGACTCGAACGAGGGCGCCGCCGCCGGTGGCGCCGCATGGACGATGCGGGGCGGAGGTCCGGGGGTGAGCCCCGGGCTGCGCCCCGGTGCGGTCCCCCGGCTGCGGAGCCCGCTCCGGCGCCGGGGAGCGCGAGGCAGAGACTGACGAGGCGCACCCGGTCCGCGAGGGCCGCTTGCGACTCCATGAGGTTCGACCGATGCGTTTCGCCCATTTCTTCGTCGACAGGCCGATCTTCGCGTCCGTCACGTCGATCGTGTTCCTGATCCTGGGCTTCGTGGCCTACGAGAGCCTGCCGGTCTCCCAATATCCGGAGATCGTGCCGCCGACCGTGACCGTGCGCGCCTCCTACCCGGGCGCCAACGCCGAGACCGTGGCCGCGACCATCGCGACGCCGATCGAGCAGGAGGTCAACGGCGTCGACAACATGCTCTACATGACGTCGTTGTCGACCAACGACGGCAACATGCTGCTGACCGTGACCTTCAAGGTCGGCACCAACCTCGATATCGCCAACGTGCTGGTGCAGAACCGCCTGTCGGTCGCCCAGCCGCGCCTGCCGCCGGACGTGCGCAACCTCGGCGTCACCGTGCGCAAGGCCTCGCCCGACCTGATGCTGGTCGTGCACCTGCTCTCGCCGAACAAGACCTACGACCAGAATTACCTCGCCAACTACATCTACCTGAACATCCGCGACGAGCTGCTGCGCCTCGACGGCGTCGGCGACATCACGATCTTCGGCGGCAACGAGTACGCCGAGCGCATCTGGGTCGATCCGAACAAGCTCGCCGCCTACGGCCTCTCGGTCACCGACGTCACCACCGCCCTGCAGGAGCAGAACGTCCAGGTGGCGGCGGGCCAGCTCAACGGGCCGCCGGCCGCCAAGGGCGAGGCGTTCCAGCTCGTCGTGCAGTCCCAGGCGCGCTTCAAGACGCCCGAAGAGTTCGCCGAGGTCATCATCAAGGCGCAGAACGGGCGCCTCGTGCGGGTGAAGGACATCGCCCGCGTCGAGATGGGCCAGAAGGACTACACCACCAACTCCTACCTCAACGACACGCCGGCGGTGGGCATCGGCGCGTTCCAGCGGCCGGGCACCAACGCCCTCGATGCCGCCGCCTCGGTCAAGAAGGTGATGGAGGTCGTCAAGGCCAAGTTCCCGCCGGACGTCGAGTACCGCATCGCCTACAACCCCACCGAATTCATCGAGGAATCGATCCAGGAGGTCTACAAGACCCTGTTCGAGGCGGTGGGCCTCGTCGTCATCGTGGTGCTGGTGTTCCTCCAGAGCTGGCGCACCGCGCTGATCCCGGTCATCGCGATCCCGGTGTCGCTGATCGGCACGTTCGCGGCGATGGCGGCTTTCGGCTTCTCCCTCAACAACCTGACGCTGTTCGGGCTGGTGCTCGCCATCGGCATCGTGGTCGACGACGCCATCGTGGTGGTGGAGAACGTCGAGCGCAACATGGCCGAGGGGCTCTCGGCGGGCGATGCCGCGCACAAGACCATGGACGAGGTCGGCGGCGCGGTCATCGCCATCGCCCTGGTGCTGGCGGCGGTGTTCGTGCCCACCGCGTTCATCCCCGGCATCTCGGGCCAGTTCTACAAGCAGTTCGCCCTGACGATCGCGGCCTCGACGCTGATCTCGGCGTTCAACTCGCTCACCCTGTCGCCGGCGCTCTGCAAGCTGCTCCTCGTGCCGCACCACGCGCGCAAGGAGCCGAAGTTCTTCCTCACCCGGTTTATCGCGTGGCTGGCCAACGGCTTCAACCGCGCCTTCGACGCCACGTCGAACGCCTACGGCCGCATCGTGCAGGTCCTGACGGGCGGGTTCGTCGGCCTCGCGGCGATGCTGCTCGTGTACGCCGCCGTGATCGCCGGCACGCTGCACCTCGCCAGCACGACGCCGACGGGCTTCATCCCCGACCAGGACCAGGGCTACCTGATCGGCGTCGTCCAGTTGCCGTCCGGCTCGTCCCTCGACCGGACGACCGCGGTGATCCTACGCGCGGCCAAGCAGGCGCGGACGGTGAAGGGCGTGGCCAACGCGGTGATCATCGCCGGCTTCGACGGGGCGACCTTCACCAACACCACCAACGCCGGCGTGATGTTCCTGACCCTGACGGGGGCGAAGGAGCGCGCCGGCGAGGGGCGCAGCGCCGGGGTGATCACCGGCGAGGTGCTGAAGGCGACTTCGGACATCCAGGAGGCGCGGGTCATCGTGATCCCGCCGCCGCCGGTCCGCGGCCTCGGCAACGGCGGCGGCTTCAAGATGCAGATCGAGAGCCGCCAGTCCTCCGAGATCGGCCCGCTCATGGCAGCCGCCGGCCAAATGATCGCCCAGGCGAACCAGAGCGCGGACGTGCAGCGCGTGTTCACCACCTTCGACAACGCGACGCCGCAGCTGTTCCTCGACATCGACCGCACCATCGCGCGGATGCTGAACGTGCCGCTGGCCAACGTGTTCTCGTCGGTCCAGGCCGATCTCGGCGGCACCTACGTGAACGACTTCAACACGTTGGGCCGCATCTATCAGGTGCGCCTGCAGGGCGACGCGGCCTTCCGCAGCTCGATCCAGGACATCTCCCAGATCAAGGTGCGCTCCTCCACCGGGGCCCTGGTGCCGATGGGCACGCTCGCCTCGGTGCGCGACGTCACCGGCCCGCAGATCGTGCAGCGGTTCAACCTGTACTACTCGGTCCCCGTGCAGGGCGTGGCCAAGCCCGGCGTCTCCACCGGCCAGGCGCTGACCGCGATGGAGGAGATCGCCAAGAAGGCCCTGCCCGACGGCTACGCCTACGACTGGACCGAGATCGCCTTCCAACAGAAGGCCGCGAGCGGCACGGCGGGCGCGGTCTTCGCCCTGGGTGTGCTGCTGGTGTTCCTGGTGTTGGCGGCCCAGTACGAATCGTGGGCGCTGCCGCTGGCGATCCTGCTGGTGGTGCCGACGGGGGTGCTCGCCGCCCTGGGCGGGGTGCAGTTCCGCGGGCAGGACAACAACATCCTCACCCAGATCGGCCTGATCGTGCTCATCGGCCTCGCCGCCAAGAACGCCATCCTGATCGTGGAGTTCGCCCACGACATCGAGCAGCGCGAGCATCGCGGCCCGGTGGCGGCGGCGGTGGAGGCCTGCCGGCTGCGCCTGCGGCCGATCCTGATGACCGCCTTCGCCTTCATCCTCGGCACGCTGCCCCTCGTCATCGCGACGGGGCCGGGTGCCGAGATGCGACAGGCACTCGGGACGGCGGTGTTCTTCGGGATGATCGGCGCGACGTTCTTCGGCCTGTTCCTCACCCCGGTCTTCTACGTGGTGATCCGCCACTTCTCGCTCTGGGTCGGCCGCCTGCGCCGGAAGAAGGACGACCACGGCGGGGGAGGGGCCACGCCCGCCCATTCGTGACGCGCCCGACCTGATGCGCCTCGTCGGACGGCTCCTGCTCGGTGCCTTCGCCCTGCTCCTCGCGGTCTCCGCGGGGGGCGTGGCCCTGGCCGTGGCGCTCCTCGTCGATCCGGGGGCGAATGCGTGGCTGACGAACGGCGCCCTCGCCGGGTTGAACGCGGCCCTCGGCGACGTCGCGGCCGGGCTCCCGCCCGAGGGGTTCGCGATCCTCGTCGCCGGGCTCGCCTGGGCGATGTTCCTCCTGCTCTTCGTGCCGCCCGCGCTGACGGCCCTCGTGGGGGAATTCCTGGGGCTGCGGGGGCTCCTCTGGTACGGCGGCGGTTGCGGCCTGCTCACCGCCTCCCTGCCCTGGCTGGTGCGCGGCGCGGCCCGCCCCGGCGCATCGCACCACACCGCCGCCGAGGCGCGGCTCACCCTCATCCTGTTCGTGGTGGGGGGCTGCGCTGGCCTCGTCTACTGGCTCGTCGCCGGCCGAAGGGCCGGGAAGGCCTTGGACCCCGGGCGGCCGTCGCGCTAAAGGGGTCGCCCACGGAACGGTCCCGATGCTCGCCCTGCGCTCCTTCGTCTTCAACATCTCCTTCTATGTCGCCACCGGGCTCATCGCCGTGCTCGGATCGCCGTGCCTGGTGGCGCGGCCCTCGGTCCTGCGCGTCGCCGGGTTCTGGGGGCGGGCCTGCCTGTGGCTGCTGCGGGTCCTGGCCGGGACGAAGGTCGAGTTCCGCGGCTTGGAGAACATCCCCGCGGGCCCGCTCCTCGTCGCCGCCAAGCACCAGTCGGCCCTGGAGACCCTGGCGCTGTGCACGGTGTTCCCGCAGTTCGCCTACGTCCTCAAGCGCGAGCTGCTCTCGATCCCGGTGGTCGGCTGGTACTTCTCCCGCGGCGGCATGGTGGCCATCGACCGCTCCAAGGGCGCCCGGGCCATGGCCCTGATGAACGTCGCCGCCGTCGAGTCCATCCGCGACGGCGCGCAGCTGATCGTCTTCCCGGAGGGCACCCGCCGGGCGCCGGGGGCGCCGCCGGCCTACAAGCAGGGCCTGTCGCACCTCTACACCTCCCTGAAGGTGCCCTGCGTGCCGGTCGCCCTGAACACCGGCCTGTTCTGGTCGCGCGACGGGTTCGTCCGCCTGCCGGGGAAGGCGGTCATCGAGTTCCTGCCGCCGATCCCCCCCGGCCTGCCCCGGGCGGAGTTCCAGGCCCTCGTGCAGGAGCGGATCGAGACGGCCTCCGACGCCCTGGTCGCCGCCGGCCTCGCCGACCTCGCGGAGGCCGGTTACGCGGTGTCCCCCGCCGAGGCGCCGGCCGCCGCCCCGCGCGCCTGAGACGCCCCTGGGCGGGGGTCGCGGACGCCCCCGCGACCTTGTGGATAACTCGCCGCGAACCCACATTCCGTCCAACGGCACAGCGTCCTTGACGCCTGTGGATAATGCCGGCTAGAAGAGAACAAATGACGAACAGACGTGCCCTGTCCTGGTCGGCCGCGCTCCGCGACCTGAAGGACGATCGCTTACGGAGGCAGGACGTGCGTGAGGAACGCCTGAGGACGGCCCAGGGCCTGCGGGGCTCCCCCGCCTTGGCCCTGTCTGCGTGGCGGGGGCGCTCGGGACGGCGCTACGTCGTCGGCGTCCACCCGGCCGTCGCGCTGGATCCGGAGGAGCTGTCCGACTCGGTGACCATCGCCGTGCGGCGGGATGCATCGGGCATCGCGCAGATGGTGTCGGTGGCCAGTTCGGGCGAGAGCCCCCGGGACCATCTGCGCCGGGTCTGGCTCGACCGGGCCCGCCGGAGCGGCGCGACGGAGGTCCATATCCACCGCCTCGCCGAGGACGAGCGCGAGCGCGGCGTCATCGTCGAGGACCTTCGCCCCGAGACGGCCGAGCCCCGTCAGATCTGACGACCCCTGCGGCGTGACCTGTTTGCCGTAGCCCTTGCGCCGCGGTGGGTCGCCGGGATAGGGCCGCGGGCCGGGTGAGGCGGCCCTCGGAGGGACGGCACGCATGACGCAGGGGATGGACGGCCGGAACGGGGCCGTGGGCGGGGCACCCCGGCCTGGAACGCGCCGGGGCCGGATGGGGCTGTTCCTGCCCTACATCCTCCTCGCCCTCGTGGTGGTGGCGTGGTCCGGCGCGTGGTTCTGGATCCGCGGCCGGGCGGAGTCCGAGATGGACGCCTGGATGGCCCGCGAGGCCGCCGCCGGCCGCACCTGGACCTGCGAGGACCGCAGCCTCACCGGCTATCCGTTCCGCATCGAGCTGCGCTGCGCCTCCCTCGCCCTCAGCCGCGCGGATGGCAGCTTCCGCCTCGGTCCGACGACCGCCGTCGCGCAGATCTACCAGCCCCGCCTCGTGGTGTTCGAGAGCCGGGGGCCGTTCCATGCGGAGCAGGGCGACCTGACCGGGGACGCCTCGTGGAAGGCCCTCCAGGGCAGCTTCCATGGCGCCGCCGAGGGCTTCACCCGCGCCTCCCTGGTGGTGGACGGGCCGACGGTGAGCGTGTCCGGCGCGGGGCCGCAGCCCATCGCCATGGCGGGCCGGCATCTGGAGCTCCACGCCCGGCCGTCTCCGGCCCGCTACGAGAGCGACGGCGCCGTGGACGTGAACCTGCAGCTCGCCGAGACCGCCGTCCCCGCCCTCGACGCCCTGACCGGCAGCGCCGCCCCGGCGGATGCCGCCCTCGACGCCACGGTGACACGGGCCACGGTGATCGGCACCGGCGCGGTGCCGAAGGAGCTGGAGAAGTGGCGGCAGGCCGGCGGCCTTCTGGAGATCGCCGCCCTGTCCCTCGCCAAGGGCGACCAGCGCATCCAGGCCAAAGGGCAGGTCGCCCTGGACGCGATGCACCGGCCCTCCGGCCAGATCGACCTGCGGGCGGCGGGCATCGATGCCGTGATCGGCACCGTGGTCGGGCAGCGGTTCGGCTCGAAGGAGGGGGCACTGGTGGGCCAGCTCGTCGGCGGCCTGCTCGGCCTCGGCCGCGGCCCCGCCCGGGCGGATCAGGCCACGCCGGGCTCCGGCCCGCCGCTGAAGCCGCTGCCGCCCCTCAAGCTGGTGGACGGCCAAGTGCTGTTCAGCGGCTTCCCGATCCCCAACCTACGGGTGCCGCCGCTGTATTGACGCTCCCCGCGCAGGTCACCGCCGTGTCACGGCGCGCAGCCGTCGGCTCTGGGCGAGGTCCTTCACCGAAGCGGCGACCTTGCGCAGGAAGCTGCCGCTGAACGCCCCGATCGGTTCCGGGGCCTCCAGGTCGAAGGCTTCGGTGACGAGGAAGCGGTTGTACTCGTCCAGAATGAGGAAGGACGGGCCGCCGAGACCCCCACGCCGACACTCGATCTCCGGGACCGACAGAAAGGCGCGGTCCGGGCCCGGATGCTGGGAGGTCAGCGGGAAGACGAAGAGGCAGGCGGGATCCGCCGGCGTGCGGACGACGATGCAGGCGGGTCGGGCCTTGCGGCCGGATTCTTCGCCCTGAGCGGCTTCGCGCGCCCAAAGGTAATGGTAGCGGATCAGATCGCCGGGCTTAAGCATTCCGGGGTTCGTCCGCGAGGATGCTGTCGAGCCCTTCCATGAGTTCGGCATGGACGGTGTCGGGGGCATCCTCGAGCGTGAAGGCGGTCTGCGGCAGACGACCGGTGAGACTCCGGTACCGGTCGGCGGGGATGATCACCAGCCGCTCCTTGCCGTATTTGGTCAGGGCCACGGGCTCGGACAGGGCGGTTTCGAGGATCTCCCCGGACAGGCGATTCATGTCTGAGAACGAATAGCGCTTCATCGCCTGCTCCTGCGTTGTACCTAGGTTAGGTAACCTGCATGGTTCCAGCAAGGCGGCGTCGAACCCTCATCCCCCATCCTCCGCCGGCCGCGGCCGGCCGAAATCCGGGGCCGCCGTGTCCTGGCCCAGGGCGACGATGCTGCGCCGGATCGCCCGGGTGCGGGTGAACATCGCGTGCAGGGCGTCGCCGTCCCCCCAGCGCACGGCCTTCGCCAGGGCGGCGAGGTCTTCGTTGAAGCGGCCGAGCATCTCCAGCACCGCGTCGCGGTTGTTCAGGAAGATGTCGCGCCACATGGTCGGGTCGGAGGCGGCGATGCGGGTGAAGTCGCGGAAACCGCTGGCGGAGAACTTGATCACCTCCGATTGCGTCACCGCCTCCAGGTCCGCGGCGGTGCCGACGATGTTGTAGGCGATCAGGTGCGGCACGTGGCTGGTGATGGCGAGCACGAGGTCGTGGTGCTCGGGGCTCATGGTCTCCACCAGGGCGCCCATGCCCTCCCACAGGGCGCGCACGCGTTCGGCGGCCTCGTCCGGCGTGCCCTCGGGCGGGGTGAGGATGCACCAGCGCCCGGCGAACAGGGTCGAAAAGCCGGCATCCGGCCCGGAATACTCGGTGCCCGCGATGGGGTGGCCGGGCACCAGGGCGACGCCCGCCGGCAGGTGCGGCTGGATCGCCGCCACCACCGAGCCCTTCACCGACCCCACATCGGAGACGACGGCGCCGGGCTTCAGCCGGGGCGCCATGGCGGCCGCGACCGCGGCCATGGCGCCCACCGGCACGCAGAGCACGACGAGATCGGTGCCCGCGGCGCCTTCGGCCGGATCGCCGGTCACGTGGTCGGCGAGGCCGAGTTCGCGGACGCGCTCCCGCACCGCCGGGTCGGCATCGACGGCGACGATCTCCCGGGCGAGCCCGTAGCGGCGGGCGGCGCGGGCGATGGACGAGCCGATCAGCCCGAGGCCGACGATGGCGAGCCGCTCGACCGGCGGCGTGGTGCGGGCGGTCTCAGGCACGCGCGCCCCGCACGAACTCGCCCAGCGCCGCCAGGAACGCGGTGTTGGCCTCCGCCCCCGCCACGGTCACGCGCAGGGCGTTCGGCAGGCCGTAGGCGGTGACGCGGCGGGTGATGAGCCCGCGCTCGGTGAGGAAGGCGTCGGCATCCTCCGCCGAGCGGCCGGGCTCGTCGGGGAAGTGAATCAGCACGAAGTTCGCCACGCTCGGGGTGACGGTGAGGCCGAGCGCCCGCGCGCCTTCGGTGAGCGTCTGCAGCCATTCGGTGTTGTGGGCGGCGGCGGCGGCCATGTGCGCCTCGTCGGCGATGGCGGCGGCGCCCGCGGCGATGGCCGGGCCCGAGACGTTGAACGGCCCACGGATCCGGTTGACGGCATCGACCACGTGGGTGGGGGCGAGCATCCAGCCGATCCGCACGGCGGCGAGGCCGTAGATCTTCGAGAAGGTCCGCGTCATCACGACGTTCTCGGCCTCGAGCGCCAGCTCGAGCCCGGCCGTGTAGTCGTTCGCCCGCACGTACTCGGCATAGGCCCCGTCGATGACGAGGAGGACGTGCGGCGGCAGGGCCGCATGCAGCCGGCGGATCTCCTCGTAGGGGAGATAGGTGCCGGTGGGGTTGTTGGGGTTGGTGACGTAGACGATCCGCGTGCGCGGGGTGACGCGGGCCAGGATCGCGTCCACGTCCGTCGTCAGGTCGCGCTCGGGGGCGACCACGGGGGTGCCCCCCGAGGCGAGGATCGCGATCCGGTACACGAGGAACCCGTGCTCCGAGTAGATGCCCTCGGCCCCGGGCCCGCAATAGGCGTAGGCGAGCAGCGACAGCAGCTCGTCCGAGCCGGCGCCGCAGACGATCCGCTCGGGGTCGAGCCCGAACCGCTTGGCGATGGCGGTGCGCAGCGCGGTCGCGCGGCCGTCCGGATAGGTTTCGAGCTTGGCGGTGGCCTCGTGCAGGGCGGCGACGGCGGCGGGGCTCGGGCCCAGCGGCGTCTCGTTGGAGGACAGCTTGTGGACCTTGCCGCCGCCGGGGCGCCCGCTCTTGCCGGGGACGTAGAGGTCGACCGCCATCACGCCGGGGCGCGGTTCCGGGCGGGGGGAGGGCGTGGGCATAGGGCTGGAAGACATGGGGCGCGTGCCGATCGGCGGTTCGGATGCGACGATGCGGTCCCTGTACAGCATTTCGCCCGACGGTGAAGCTGCGCCGGTTGTCCCAACAGGGTTGCCCTTCGGTCCCGTCGCGAAACGCCGCGGCGTCGGCGCGGTGCCTGACAGGCAAAGGTTGGCCCGGAACAAATGTCGCGGGGCACCGTCCACTATCCGGCCGGTTTAGTCTCTGTAATGCCCTCTGCATGGCCGCTCCCTATGGCGGCCGACCTGTCGGGATTCGTGCACGATGCTGAATGGTGTGCTTCCAAGCAGCCTTTTCGTGGTTGGAATTCTGGTATCCGTCGCCGCCGACTTACGCCTGCGGCGGACGGATACCGGTTCGTTCTCGAACGGCTGCATCACGGTGGCGGGGGCGGGGCTCGTCTTCATGGCCTGTGCGGCCGCGATCCGCTGACCGGACGGGACGATCCGCGTTGACGCTGCCGGGGCGGGCCATTACCTCCGGCCGGTGCCGCACGGTGGTACGCTGCCCGCGGCACCGCCGGACCATGCGGTGCACCGCCGAAGACCCGCGATGGATACCCGACTGGACACGGCCCCCCGGCAGGACGACCCCGAACGGACCGCCCCGCGCGCCGTGGAGCCGTCCCAGTCCCTCGATCCGAAGAGCCCCGTGGCGCGCTTCGGGCCCGACAGGCCGCTCCTGACGGATGCGGGCGTGCGCCTCGCGCCGTTCCAGATCGCCTACCAGACCGCCGGCACCCTGAATGCCGACCGCTCCAACGCGGTGCTGATCTGCCATGCGCTGACGGGCGACCAGCACTTCGCCCACACCCACCCGCTCACCGGTAAGTCCGGCTGGTGGGAAACCCTCGTCGGCCCCGGCAAGCCTGTGGATACGGACCGGTACTTCGTCGTCTGCTCGAACGTCGTCGGCTCCTGCATGGGCACGACGGGCCCGGCCTCGATCGACCCCGCGACCGACCGGCCCTACGGCCTCGACTTTCCCATGGTGACGATCCGCGACATGGTGCGGGCGCAGGCGATGCTGCTCGACCATCTCGGGATCGACAGCCTGTTCCTGTGCATCGGCGGCTCGATGGGGGGGATGCAGGTGCTGCAATGGGCGGCGCTCTACCCCGAGCGCGTCTTCGCCGCGATGCCGATCGCGACCGGGGCCCGGCACTCGGCTCAGAACATCGCCTTCCACGAGGTCGGCCGTCAGGCGATCATGGCCGATCCCGCCTGGGCGGACGGGCGCTACCTCGAGGAGGGCACGCGGCCCGCCAAGGGCCTCGGCGTGGCGCGCATGGGCGCGCACATCACCTACCTGTCGGAGCCGGCGCTCCACCGGAAGTTCGGCCGCCGCTTCCAGGGCGGCTCGGCGCCGACCTTCTCGTTCAACGCCGACTTCCAGATCGAGAGCTACCTGCGCCACCAGGGCCTGAGCTTCGTGGAGCGGTTCGACGCCAACGCCTACCTCTACCTGACCCGCGCCATGGACTATTTCGACCTCGCAGAGGACCATGGCGGCGCCCTCGCCAATGCCTTCCGCGGCACGAAGACCCGGTTCTGCGTGATCTCCTTCACCTCCGACTGGCTGTTCCCCACCGCGGATTCGCGGGTCATCGTCCACGCCCTGAACGCCGCCGCCGCGCCGGTCGCCTTCGTGGAGGTGGAGACCGACAAGGGCCACGACGCCTTCCTGCTGGACGAGCCGGCGATGTTCGCCGCCGCCCGGGGCTTCATCGACGCCGCCGCCCGGGCCCGCGGCCTGTGAGCGCCCGGCAGAACCACACCCATCCCTGGGAGGCGGCCGAGGCGGCGCCGCGGGAGAATACCGGCGCCCGCGTCGACCATCTCCTGATGCTCGACCTCGTGCCGGCCGGCGCCCGGGTCCTCGACATCGGCTGCGGCGACGGCGCCCTGCTCGCCCTCCTGCGGGACCGGCGGGGCGTCGACGGGCGCGGGATCGAGCTGTCCCGCGAGGGGGTGAACGCCTGCCTCGCCCGGGGCCTGCCGGTGATCCAGGGCGACGCCGACACCGACCTCGAGAACTATCCCGACGGCGCCTTCGACGTGGTGTTGATGTCGCAGACCATCCAGGCGACGCGCCAGCCGCGGGAGGTGCTGGAGCATCTCCTGCGCATCGGGCGGCACGTCATCATCTCGTTCCCGAATTTCGGGCACTGGCGCGTGCGGACCGAACTCGCCCTCCGCGGGCGGATGCCGGTGACGGACCTGATGCCGGACGCGTGGTACGAGACCGCCAACATCCACCATTGCACGATCCGGGACTTCGTCGGCCTGTGCCGGATCCTCGGCGCGAAGATCGAGACCGCGGCGGCCCTCGATTCCCGCGGCCGGGCCATGCGTTTCGCCCTGCCGTGGTGGGTGTGGAACATGTTCGGCGCGCAGGGGGTGTTCCTGCTGAGCAAGGAGGGGCGGGAGGGCTGACGCCTCCGCCGTCCTGGCTTCGCTGCGCGCCACGACGGGTGGGAGAAGGGCGGCGCGGACCGCCCTACTTCGCCCCCCGGTGGAGATCCCCCTCGATCAGCAGCGCGCTGCGGCTGTCGAGGCGGGTGCGGTAGACCTGAAGGTTCTCCATGACCCGCTGGACGTAGTTGCGCGTCTCGGTGAACGGGATCCGCTCCACCCAGTCGAGCACGTCCACCTCGCCCTTGCGCGGATCGCCGTAGGCGTCGATCCACTTCTTCACGTTGCCGCCGCCGGCGTTGTACGAGGCGAAGGCCAGCACGTAGGAGCCGCGCCAATCCTCCATCAGCTCGCCGAGATGGGCTTGGCCGAGCTTGGCGCAGAAGGCCGGGTCGCTCGTCAGCCGGTCCGGGTCGAAGGCGGTGGAGACGCGCTTGGCGGTGCGCAGGGCGGTGGCCGGCATCATCTGCATCAATCCGCGGGCGCCGACGCCGGAGCGCGCCCGGGCGTCGAACTGGCTCTCCTGCCGGGCGATGGCGTAGACCATCGCCCGCTCCACCTGCGGCACGGCGGTGAAGGTCTCGTAGGCGGGGATGCCGATGGTCGGGAAGGCGTGGGCGTCCAGCGGCAGGCCCCGGTGCAGGGCGAGCTTGCCCACCGCCACGAGGGCGCGGGCGTCCCGGGTCTCCGTGGCGACGTCGCCCAGGGCCTGCATCTCCCGGGCATCGGTCAGGGCGCGGGCCGAATCGATGTAGAGGGGCAGCGCGAGGTCCGTCAGGCCCGCCTGCTCCAGCAGGCGCAGGGCCCGCACGGAGAGCCGGTCGTCGAAGGCCTGCCGCCCGGCGCCTTCGAGGGCGGGCACGGCGCGCAGGGGGAGGCTGGTCTGCCCGAGCTTGGCGCGGGCGACCTGCCCGTAATAGGCGATGGGCTGGGCGGCCGCCTTCTCGTAGTAGCGCCGCGCCTCGTCCGTCCGCCCCAGCGCCTCGGCGGCCCGGCCCTGCCAGTAGGCGCCGCGGGAGAGCGAGTTCGGCCCCTCGGCGAGCGCCGCCACCTGCGCGAAGTGGCCGGCGGCCTTCTCGGGGTCCGAGAGGAAGCGGAGCGCGATCCAGCCCGCGTGGAACTCGGCCTCGATCCGCTTCTCGGGCGTGCGGGCGGAATGGCCGCTCACCACCGCGTAGGCGGTCTTGGCATCGCCGGCATCGAGGAGCTTGCGGGCGACGATCCGGCGCTCCACCCACCACTCGTCGCCATCGACCAGCACGTCCGGGTTAGTCGGCGCGGTGGCGAGGACGGCGGCCGCCTCCACCGCCCTGTCGGCCCGGCGATGGAACTGCGCCCGCGAGAAGATGTAGGACGAATCGTTGCGGAGCGAGGGCGGCACCGCGGCCAGGGCCGCGGCGGCGCCGGCGCTCTTGTCCTCCACCGCCCGGCGGGCGCGGACGAGGCTCGCATAGGCGCCGCCGGCATAGCCCGCGGCCCGGCCGGCGGTGTCCCAGTCCTCCTTGAGGAGCGCCCGCTCCATCCGGTAGCGATGGTCGGGGCGGGTGAGCACGCCGGGGAAGGCGTCCTGCACCTTCGCCTCGAGGCTGCGGCCGAAGCTCTCCGTCCGCCACAGGTCCCGGACGAAGTCGGCGGCGTCGGCCTCCAGCCCGTCCGCGCGCAGGGCCAGCGCCAGGGCGAACTTGCCCGGCGCGCTCGCCGGCTTGGCGGTGGCGAAGAAGCTCCGCACGGTGGCGGGCGCCTTGCGCTCGCTCAGCAGCGTCTCCTCCGCCCGGCGGCGCAGGAGCGGGCCGCCCGGCCAGTCCGGGTTGGCGCGGGTGAAGGCCACGGTGCGCTCGAAACCGATGCCGGCTCCGGCGCGGATCGCCACCCATTGCAGCAGGGCGCGGGCGGCGGGGTCGGTGAAGGTCTCGGCCATCCGGTCGGCGTCGGCGACCTTGCCCTTGCGGTAGAGGTCGATGGCCCCGCGCAGCAGGGTGAGGTCGGTGTCGCCGGAGGCCTTGGGCCGGGCGAGGTCGGGCACCTCCGGCACGGGGGCGGCGGGCGCCACCGCGGCCTCGGGCATCGGGAAGGCGATCGCCGCGTCGGGGTCGGCGGAGGCGTAGGCCGAGGCGGCGGCGGGCTTGTGATCCGAGTCGTCGGCCCGGACGGCATCGGCCCTCAGGGCCTCGCCGCCGGGCTCCGCGGAGTCCTGCGCCGGCACGGGGGCGGGCGGGGCGGCGTCCGGCCCGGCCGGACCCGCGAGGGCCGCCCCGGCCCCCGCCGCCAGGGCGATGAGCGTGAGATGCGGGCGCTTCCAGGCGATGGCTCGGATCACGACCTCACCTCTCCGCAACGGGTGCGTGAAGGACACAGCTTGGGCGGGGACTGGTGAAGAGCGCGTTAACCGTGTCCGTGATCCGTTTGCGCGAGGCCGCACGAACCCCTATGTCTGCGCGCTCGCGCCGAGACAGCGCGGGTGAATGGCGGCGACGCGACCGCACGACTCCCCTGGGACGCCTGAAATGACCGAGACGACCGCCCGCCTGCGGGGCTCGATGACCGCGCTGGTGACCCCCTTCCGGGATGGCGCTTTCGACGAGCAGGCCTTCCGAAAGTTCGTGCGCTGGCAGATCGAGCAGGGCAGCCACGGCCTCGTGCCCACCGGCACCACCGGCGAGAGCCCGACCCTCACCCATGCGGAGCACGACCGGGTGGTCGAGGCCTGCATCGACGAGGCGGGCGGCCGGGTGCCGGTCGTGGCGGGGGCGGGCTCGAACTCCACGGCCGAGGCCGTCGAGCGGGCGCAGCACGCCGAGCGGGCCGGCGCCGACGCGGTGCTCGTCGTGACGCCCTATTACAACAAGCCGACGCAGGGGGGGCTCTACGCCCACTTCAAGGCCGTCAACGATGCCGTCGGCATTCCGATCATCATCTACAACATCCCGCCCCGATCCGTCGTCGACATGAGCGTCGAGACGATGGCCCGGCTCTTCGAGCTGAAGAACATCGTCGGCGTGAAGGACGCGACCGCGAAGATCGACCGTGTCAGTCAGCAGCGACTGGCCATGGGCGAGAGCTTCGTCCAGCTTTCGGGCGAAGATGCGACCGCCATCGGCTTCAACGCGCAGGGCGGCCGTGGCTGCATCTCGGTGGTGGCCAACGTCGCCCCGCGGCTGTGCGCCGACCTGCAGGAGGCCTCCCTGGCGGGCGACTACGCCAAGGCGCTGACGATCCAGGACCGCCTGTTCCCGCTCCAGGTCGGCCTGTTCGCCGAGGCCAATCCCGGCCCGGTGAAGTACGCCCTGTCGCGCCTCGGCCATATGGGCGAAGAGTTGCGCCTGCCCCTCGTCGGGATCTCCGACGAGACGCGGCGAATCGTGGACGGCGCCCTGCGCCATGCCGGCCTGCTCGAAGGCTGACGCGACAGAAAGAGAGACCGCACCGACATGGCGCCGAAGACGGAGCCCGGACGGCGCGTGGTGGCCGACAACCGGGCCGCGCGCTTCCACTACTCGATCGAAGACACCCTCGAGGCCGGCATCTCGCTCACCGGCACCGAGGTGAAGTCCCTGCGCGGCGGCAAGGCGACGATCGGGGAGGCCTATGCCGGGCCCTCCGGCAGCGACCTGATGCTGTTCAACGCCTACATCCCGGAATATCTCGAGGCGAACCGCTTCAACCACGACACGAAGCGGCCCCGCCGCCTGCTGCTGCACCGCCGCCAGATCGACAAGCTGATCGGCGCCACCCAGCGCCAGGGCTACACGGTGGTGCCTCTGAAGATCTACTTCAACGACAAGGGCCGGGCGAAGGTGGAACTCGGCCTCGGCCGGGGCAAGCAGGCCCACGACAAGCGCGAGGCCGCCAAGGAGCGCGACTGGCAGCGCGACCGGGCACGCCTGCTCCGCGACAGGGGATAAGCGACTGGAAGGGGCGTTCCGCCCCCTTCGCCGGGAGGGAGCACACCGTGACCACCAACCTGCTGAGCCTGCCGGAGGACCTCCCGGTCCCCGAGGATGACGGCGCGGCCGACCACCTGCGCGGCGCCCGCCTGCCCGACGTGGCCCTGCGAGCGACGGACGGGAGGACCGTGTCCCTCGCCCGCCTGACGGGCCGCACGGTGGTCTACGCCTATCCGCGCACGGGCGAGCCGGGCAAGGCGGCCCTCACGGCGGATTGGGACGCCATCCCCGGCGCCCGGGGCTGCACCCCGCAATCCTGCGACTTCCGCGACCATTTCAGCGCGCTGAAGGCCCTCGGGGTCGATCACGTCTTCGGTCTCTCGACGCAGACGGGCGAGTACCAGAAGGAGGCCGCGGAGCGCCTGCACCTGCCGTTCCCGCTGCTCTCCGACGCCCACCGCGCCCTGGCGATGGCGGCCCGGCTGCCGACCTTCGAGGCCGGCGGCCTGACCCTGCTGCGGCGCCTGACCCTGGTGATCGAGGACGGGGTGGTGACCCACCTGTTCTATCCGGTCTTCCCGCCGGGCGAGAGCGCCCGGCAGGTCGTCGCGTGGCTGGAAGCGCGCGGCCGGGCCTGACCCCCGGCCGGGCCGCCTACTCCTCGTCCTGGTCCGGCTGGCGGATGCCGTAGCGGTTCTCGAGGTTCGGGCGGCTCTCGGCGCGGTGGCGCGTCGGGGTCTCGCCGGCCGGGCGCGCCGAGCGCTCGCCGGGCTCGCGGCCGATCCGTGAAGCGAGGCTCGACAGGTCGACGAACTCGTCGGCCTGCCGCCGCAGCTCGTCGGAGATCATCGCCGGCTGGGTCTGGATCGTGGAGATCACCGTGACGCGCACGCCGCGCCGCTGCATCGCCTCCACCAGCGAGCGGAAATCCCCGTCGCCGGAGAACAGCACCATGTGGTCGAGGCGCGGGGCGAGCTCCAGGGCGTCGATGGCCAGTTCGATGTCCATGTTGCCCTTGAACCGGCGGCGGCCGGCGGGATCGGTGAATTCCCGTGCCGGCTTGGTCACCACGCGGTAGCCGTTATAGTCCAGCCAATCGACCAGTGGCCGGATCGAGGAGTATTCCTGGTCCTCGATCATCGCAGTGTAATAAAAGGCGCGGATCAGTGTCTCGCGCGACTGAAAATCCTTCAAAAGTTTTCTGTAGTCGATATCGAAGCCGAGGGCCTTCGTGGTCGCGTAAAGGTTTGCGCCGTCGATGAAGACGGCGCAGCGCTGCGTAGACTGCATGAACAATGTTCCGTAAAACCAGAGATATCAAAATCGAACGATTTATGCGTGGCGCATCGCCGTCAGCGGATCATCGGGTAACATCTTTCACAATAACAATAAGAAACGTCTTTATTGACGATCAATAAAGGATTCAGAAATTTCGGCGCCGAGGGCAGGCGCGCAATCGCGAGCCGTCGGAGACCTGTACAGGATCGCGGAGGGGCGTTGCGAAGTCAAGGCGAGTTGAAGATCGCTTGGTCGCACCGGCACAATTGGCAACCTCAAGTATCACCGGGGTCGATCGGCCGGGCCGACCTCAGCCGTTCACCCGCTGGACGCTGCTGACGGGCCTCTTGCTGCGCAACTCGGCGACGATGGCGTTGAGATGCTGAAGATCCCAGACCGACAGGTCGAGGGTGATGTCGGTGAAGTCCTGGGTGCGGCGCTTCATCGAGATGTTGTCGATGTTGCCGTCGTGGTCGGCGATCACCTGGGCGATCTGCGCGAAGACGCCCGGCTCGTTGATCGATTGCAGCGACAGGCGGGCGGGGAACCGCTCCATGCTCGACGCCTCGGTGTCCCAGCGGACGTCGAGCCACCGCTCGGGCTCGTTGTCGAAGGCGGCGAGCGCGGCGGACTGGATCGGGTAGACCGTCACGCCGACGCCGGGCGTGAGGATGCCGACGATCCGGTCCCCCGGCACGGCCCCGCCGTTGGGGGCGAAGGTGACCGGCAAATCCCCCGCGAGGCCGCGGATCGGGATCGCGTCCAGGGAGGCCTCGTCCCCCCCGTTGAAGGTGAGGCGCATGGTCTGGTCCGGCGAGCGGACGAGGCGGCCCGCGCCGTTGACCGGCGCCTGCCCCGCGGCGGGGCGGCGCTCGTCCCGGTGGTCGGGATAGACCGCCCGCACGACGTCGCCGGAGAACATCTCGCCGCGCCCGACGGCGGCGAACACGTCCTCCGTGGTGGACCGGGCGAGGCGGGGCAGCGCCCCGCGCAACTTGTCCTCGGAGAAGCTCTTGGCCGCCCGCTCGAAGGCCCGTTCCAGGATCTGCCGGCCGAGCCCCGCGTATTGCCGCCGCACGGCCGCGCGGGTCGCCCGGCGGATCGCCGAGCGCGCCTTGCCGGTCACCACCAGGGATTCCCAGGCGGCGGGGGGCGAGGCGCCGTCCGAACGGCTGATCTCCACCTCGTCGCCGTTCGCCAGCTCATGCAGCAGCGGCGCCATGCGGCCGTTGATCTTGGCGCCGACCGCCGAGTTGCCGACATCGGTGTGCACGGCATAGGCGAAGTCGATGGGGGTCGCGCCCCGGGGCAGGGCGATCAGCCGGCCCTTCGGGGTGAAGCAGAACACCTGGTCCTGGAAGAGTTCGAGCTTGGTGTGCTCCAGGAACTCCTCGGGGCTGTCGCCCTCGGCCAGGAGCTCGATGGTGCGCCGCAGCCACTGGTAGGCGCCGCTCTCCGTGGCGAGCGTCGGGTGGATGCCGCCCTCGGTCCCACGGCCCTTCACGTCCTTGTAGTGGGCATGGGCGGCGATGCCGTACTCGGCGATGTCGTCCATGGCCTGCGTGCGGATCTGAAGCTCGACGCGCTGGCTCTGCGGGCCGATCACCGTCGTGTGGATGGAGCGGTAATCGTTCTGCTTGGGGGTCGAGATGTAGTCCTTGTAGCGACCCGGCACCATCGGCCAGCTGGTGTGGACGACGCCCAGCGCCGCGTAGCAATCCTCCAGGGCGTTCACGATCACCCGGAAGCCGAAGATGTCCGACAGCTGTTCGAAGGCGAGCGACTTGCGCTCCATCTTCGACCAGATGGAATAGGGCCGCTTCTGCCGCCCCGTCACCTCGGCCTCGAGGCCCCGGGCCGAAAGCTTGTCCGACAGGACCTGCTCGATGTCCTCGACCATCCGGCCCGACTTGGCGGTGAGCCGGGACAGGCGCTCGGTGATCGTCGCGTAGATCTCGGGTTCGAGGAAGCGGAAGCCCAGATCCTCCAGCTCCTCGCGCAGCTCCTGCATGCCCATCCGGGCGGCGAGCGGCGCGTAGATGTCCAGGGTCTCCTGGGCGATGCGGCGACGCTTGTCGTCGCGCATGTGCTCCAGGGTGCGCATGTTGTGCAGCCGGTCGGCGAGCTTCACGAGAAGCACGCGCACGTCCGCCGCGACGGCCAGCAGCAGCTTGCGGAAGTTCTCGCCCTGGGCGGCCTGTTTTGAGACGAGGTCGAGCCGCTTGAGCTTGGTCAGCCCATCGACCAGGGCGCCGATCTCGTCGCCGAACAGGCGCCGGATCTCCTCCAGGGTCGCCTCGGTGTCCTCCACCGTGTCGTGCAGGACGGCGGCGATGATCGTCGCATCGTCGAGGTGGAGATCGGTGAGGATCGCCGCGACTTCGAGGGGGTGGGCGAAGAACGGGTCGCCCGAGGCCCGCTTCTGCGTCCCGTGGGCCTGCATCGCATAGACGTAGGCGCGGTTGAGCAGATCCTCGTTCGCTGCGGGGTTGTAGCGCTTGACCCGCTCGACGAGTTCGTACTGGCGCATGATCCGCCGGGAAATCGTGGCCTCCTGAACGCTGCACGCGCCGCTGTTGGGTGGGAAAGTCTCCCGCAATGCGGCGGTGAACACCAGAGGCATGGCGCCGCAATCGGCGTACGGATGGGATTTTTCTCGACCGGGCGACGTCACGGCGAACGCGAGCGACGGCGACGCGATCCCGGGAGGCGCCCCGTCCTGAGACGGGCTGCTGCCCCGGATCGCGTCGCCGTCGCTCGCGGTGGCGGTGGGAGTGAGCGGGGCTGGGCGAATCGCCCGGCCGGTCACTCGCTCTCTTCGTCGGTCTCGACCGGCGGGGCGAGGTTCTCGAGGCCGCGGAGGAGGTCCTCCTCGCTCATGCGGTCGAACTGCACGCTGGCGTCGTCGCTGGAGGATTGCGGCGCGTGCGCGGCGGCGGCCGGCGAGCTCGACAGGAGCGGCACGGTCTCGGCCTCCGGCTCGTCCACCTCGACGTACTTCTGGAGCGAGTGGATCAACTGCTCCTTCAGGTCCTCGGCGGTGATGGTGCCGTCGCCGATCTCGCGCAGGGCCACGACGGGGTTCTTGTCGCGGTCGCGGTCCACGGTGAGGGGGGCGCCGGCGGCCAGGAGGCGCGCCCGGTGGCTCGCCAGCAGGACCAGCTCGAACCGGTTCTCGACCTTCTCGATGCAATCTTCGACGGTGACGCGCGCCATGCCTGACGGCTCCTTCGCGGAACGAATTCTCTTGGGATTGGCGTCCTCTTACACCGGAAGCCGTGTGGCAACAAGGCGAGACCCTTGACGGCGCGCCGCCCGGTTCCAGGCCCCCCGCCCCGCGCGCAAACCTTCGTTAAGGACGAGCCCCGACACTGGCGCCATTCGCCCCGCTGCCGCTGCACACGGGACCGGTCGATGCCGGGCTTTGACGCGCCGCGGCATCCGGGTTAAAGAATGGGCAAAACCAACAAGCAAGAATCGTGCCGGGGCCTCCTGCCCTGGCGGTGCCGGACCATGGATTGATCGGGGCTTGGTATGAGTCTGCTGCAAAGGCTGGAGGTGCGTCAGGGCCAAGCCCTGGTCATGACGCCTCAGCTCCTGCAAGCGATCAAGCTCCTTCAGCTGTCGCACCTCGATCTCGCCGCCTACGTCGAGACGGAGCTGGAGCGGAACCCCCTCCTGGAGCGGGCGGAGCCCGAGGCGCCCGGCGCGCAGGACGGCCCGGAGGCACCCGCCGCCGAGGACGGCCCCGGCGGTGACGGGTTCGAGGCCGCCGACGCCGATTCGTGGTCGCCGGAGGAGCTGCATCCCGGCCGCGGCGAGATCGACGGCGACATCGACGCCCGCCTCGACAACGTCTTCCAGGACGAGACCCCCACCCGCATCCGTGAAGCGGAGGCGGGGGACACGCTGAGCCTCACGCCCGCGCCCTACGGCAACACGGGCGGCAGCTTCGACAGCGAGGCCCCCGACTTCGAGGCGACGCTGACCGCCGAGGTGAGCCTGCGCGAGCACCTCGTGGCGCAGCTCGACCTCGCCACCCGCGACCCCGTCGAGCGGCTGATCGGCGGTTTCCTGATCGATGCGGTGGACGAGGCGGGCTACCTGCGGGAGACGGTGGAGGCCGTGGCCGACAGGCTGGCGGCGCCGCCCGCCACCGTGGCCCGGGTGCTGGGCCTCGTGCAGAGTTTCGACCCGGCCGGCGTGGCCGCCCGGGACCTCGCGGAATGCCTCGCCATCCAGCTGCGGGAGCAGGACCGGTTCGACCCGGCGATGGAGGCCCTGGTCTCCCGCCTCGACCTCGTGGCCAAGCGCGACTTCGCGGGCCTGCGCCGGCTCTGCGGCGTCAACGACGAGGACCTCGTGGACATGCTGGCCGAGATCCGGCGGCTCGACCCCAAGCCCGGCCGCGCCTTCGGGTCGAGCGCCGTCGAGGTGCTGGTGCCGGACGTGTTCGTCCGCGCCGCGCCGGACGGGTCGTGGCTGGTGGAGCTCAATGGCGAGGCCCTGCCGCGGGTGCTCGTGAACCAGAGCTACTACGCCCGCGTCTCCCGCACCGCCCGCGCCGAGGGCGACAAGGCGTTCCTCTCCGAGGCCCTGCAGAACGCCAACTGGCTGACCCGCAGCCTGGAGCAGCGGGCGCGGACCATCCTGAAGGTCGCCACCGAGATCGTCCGCCAGCAGGACGGGTTCTTCGCCCACGGCGTCGCCCACCTGCGGCCCCTCAACCTGAAGACGGTGGCCGAGGCCATCGGCATGCACGAATCGACCGTCTCCCGCGTGACCTCCAACAAGGCCATCGGCACCAGCCGGGGCACCCTGGAGATGAAGTACTTCTTCACGGCGGCGATTCCCGGGGCGGCGGGGGCGGCAGCCCATTCCTCCGAGGCGGTGCGCCACCGGATCAAGCAGCTCGTGGACGTCGAGACCTCCGACAACGTCCTTTCGGACGACGCCCTGGTGCAGAAGCTGCGGGACGAGGGCGTCGACATCGCCCGCCGGACGGTCGCCAAGTACCGGGAATCCCTGCGGATCCCCAGCTCCATCGAGCGGCGCCGGGAGCGTTCCGCCCAGGCGGTCCAGCACGGTGCCCTGGCCCTGGGCTGAGCGTTCGGTCCAGCCCCGCCGTGCGATTCGGGGATGCGGGACGATTGCGGGGTGGGTGGCGGCCCCGGGCTGTGTCGCCGCCCCCGCGGGGACGGGCGGGCGCTGGTCCATGCCGGCGGGCGGAAGGGAATCGTATCGCCCTCCGCCCATCCCGGTGCTTGCGTGAACGCCGCGTTCGGCCCAATCACGCCCGCGACCCAGACCGGACCACGCGATGACCTCCTCCCCTTCGCCGCGCAGCCTGACTGCCATCGTCCTCGCCGCCGGCAAGGGCACGCGGATGCGCTCCGACCTGCCGAAGGTGCTCCACAAGGTCGCCGGGCGGACCATGCTCGGCCATGTCCTCGCCGCCGTGCAGGCGGCCGGCGCGACGCGGGTCGGTGTCGTCGCCGAGCCCGGCCGGGCGGACGTCGCCGCGGAGATCGAGCGGCAGGCCCCCGGTGCCGGAATCTTCGCCCAGGCCGAGCGCCTCGGCACTGCCCACGCCGTCCTCGCCGCCCGTTCCCTGCTCGTGGCGTGCGGGGACGACGTGATCGTCGCCTTCGGGGACACGCCCCTCGTCACCCCCGAGACCTTCACCCGCCTGCGCGCGCCCCTCGCCGCCGGGGCGGGCGTCGCCGTGCTGGCCTTCGAGACCGCGAACCCCACCGGCTACGGACGGGTCCTCACCCAGGGCGACCGGGTGTCGGCGATCCGCGAGGAGAAGGATGCGAGCCCGGACGAGCGACAGGTCCGCCTGTGCAACGCCGGGCTGATGGCCCTCTCCGGCGCCCACGCCCTCGCCCTGCTGGAGCGGATCGGCAACGACAACGCCGCGGGCGAATACTACCTGCCCGACGCGGTGGCGCTGGCGGTGGCGGACGGGCTCTCCGTCGCCGTGGTCCCGGTGGACGAGGCCGAGGCCCAGGGCGTCAACGACCGGGTGCAGCTCGCCGCCGCCGAGGCGGTGGTCCAGGGCCGCCTGCGCCGGGCGGCGCTGCTCGGCGGCGCCACCCTCGCGGCCCCCGAGACGGTATTCCTCAGCCACGACACGGTGCTCGGCCGCGACGTGATCGTGGAGCCGCACGTGGTCTTCGGCCCCGGCGTCGTCGTCGCCGACGGCTGCACCGTGCGCGCCTTCTCCCACCTCGCCGACGTGCGGCTCGGCGAGACGGTGAAGGTCGGCCCGTTCGTGCGGATGCGCGGCGGCGCGGTGCTGGAGCCCGGCGCCGAGATCGGCAACTTCGTGGAACTCAAGAACACCCGGATGGGCCCCGGCGCCAAGGCCGCCCACCTCACCTATCTCGGCGATGCCGAGGTGGGGGCGAAGGCCAATGTCGGCGCCGGCACCATCACCTGCAATTACGATGGGGTGTTCAAGCACCGCACCACCATCGGCGCGGGGGCCTTCATCGGCTCGAACTCGGCCCTCGTGGCCCCGGTGACGGTGGGCGCCCAGGCGATCATCGGCGCGGGTTCGGTGATCACGCACGACGTGCCGGAGGGCGCCCTCGCCGTCGCCCGGGGCCGTCAGGTGATGAAGGCCGGCTGGGCGGTGCGGATGCGGGCGCAGCTGCTCGCGCTGAAGGAACGTCGCCGGGGCCAGTGACGGATCCGTCGGGGACATGAAGGGGGGGCATCGAGATGGCTCATGAATTCCGCGTCCTGGAGGGCGGCAAGTCGGAGGGGGGCAAGGCGGAGGGTGGCAAGGCGGAGGCCGGTGCCATCGACCGCGAGGCCCTGTGGCAGGCGCGCGTCGACCTCGCCGCCTGCTTCCGCATGGCGGCCCGGCTCGGGCTGGAAGAGGGGATCTGCAACCATTTCTCGGCCCTGGTGCCGGGCCGGGACGACCTGTTCCTCGTGAACCCCTACGGGCTCGCCTTCTGCGAGGTCACGGCGTCGAGCCTGTTGGTCTGCGACTTCCACGGCCGGGTGGTGGAGGGGGACGGCCAGCCGGAGGCGACGGCGTTCTTCATCCACGCCCGCCTGCACAGGCATCTGCCCCGGGCGCGGGCGGCCTTCCACACGCACATGCCCTACGCCACGGCGCTGAGCATGACCGAGGGCGAGCCCCTGGCCTATGCCGGCCAGACCTCGCTGAAGTTCTACGGCCGCACGGCGGTGGACGACGCCTATAACGGCCTCGCCCTGGACGAGGCCGAGGGCGACCGCATCGCCGCGACCCTCGGTGACGCCGACATCGTGTTCCTGCGCAACCACGGGGTGATGGTCACCGGCCCGACCATCGCCGAGGCCTGGGACGACCTGTATTATCTGGAGCGCGCCGCCGAGGTGCAGGTGAAGGCCCTCTCCACGGGCCGCAAGCTCCTGCCGGTGGCCCCCGCCATCGCCAAGGCCGCCGCCGCCCAGATGCGCGAGGGCGACCCGGAGAGCGCCCGGCTGCACCTCGCGAGCATCAAGCGGGTGCTGACGCGGGATGGGGAAGACTTCGCGGTGTAGCTTCACCGCGTCGCGTTCATCCCATCCCGGACCTCAGAGCTCGACCGCGACGGTTGCGACGGCGCCTCATACCTCGCCGTCATTGCTTCGCTCCGCCCGCAATGACGAGGTGTGCCGAGCGGCCGGGGCTGTGACCGCCTGGTGCGATGCGGTAACTTCGACCGCATATAAGGGCCTGGTCCCGGCCGGGCGGACCTTTCGAATGGAAGACGGATCATGTGCGGCATCGTCGGCATCGTCGGGCGCGACGCGGTGGCGGGACAGGTGGTCGAGGCGCTGCGACGCCTCGAATACCGGGGCTACGATTCCGCCGGCATCGCCACCCTTGAGCACGGCAGCCTCCAGCGCCGCCGCGCCTCGGGCAAGCTCGTCAACCTCGAGGCCAAGCTCGCCGAACAGCCGCTGACCGGCACCATCGGCATCGGCCATACCCGCTGGGCCACCCACGGGCGCCCCACCGAGGCTAACGCCCATCCCCACGCCACGGCCCGGCTCGCCGTCGTCCATAACGGCATCATCGAGAACTTCCGCGAATTGAAGCGGGACCTCGAAGGCCAGGGCGTCCGCTTCGAAAGCGAGACCGACACCGAGGTCGTCGTCCAGCTCGTCAGCAGCCTGATGGACGGCGGGATGGGCCCGGTCGAGGCCGTGGCCGCCGCCCTGCCGCGGCTGCGGGGCGCCTTCGCCCTGGGCTTCATCTTCGCGGGGGAGGAGAACCTGCTGATCGGCGCCCGGCACGGCGCGCCGCTGGCGGTGGGCTACGGCCACGGCGCCACCTATCTCGGCTCGGACGCCCTGGCGCTCGCCCCCTTCACCGACGCCATCGCCTATCTCGATGAGGGCGACTGGGCGATCCTCACCCGCGAGGGCGTCGAGTTCCGCGACGCCTCGGGGGCCGTGGTGCAGCGCCCGCGCCAGACCATCGCCACCCAGGCGTTCCGGGTCGACAAGGGCGAGTACCGCCACTTCATGGCCAAGGAGATCCACGAGCAGCCGGAGGTGGTCGGCCGCACGCTCGCCCACTACGTCGACATGGCCGAGGGCCGGGTGATGCTGCCGGAGGCGCTGCCCTTCGATTTCGCCAAGCTCAGCCGGGTCTACATCACCGCCTGCGGCACGGCGTTCTACGCCGGCCTCGTCGCCCGCTACTGGTTCGAGCAGATCGCCCGCCTGCCGGTGGAGATCGATGTCGCCTCCGAGGCCCGCTACCGGGAGGCGCCCCTGGAGCGCGACGGGCTGACGCTGGTCATCTCGCAATCGGGCGAGACCGCCGACACCCTGGCCTCCCTGCGCTACGCCAAGTCGCAAGGGCAGCACACGCTGAGCGTCGTCAACGTGCCGACCTCCACCATCGCCCGGGAATCCTCCGTGGTGATGCCGACGCTCGCCGGGCCGGAGATCGGCGTGGCCTCCACCAAGGCGTTCTCGTGCCAGCTCACGGTGCTGCTCTGCCTCGCCATCGCGGCGGGCCGGGCGCGGGGCACCCTCGATGCGGCGGGCGAGCGGCGGCTGATCGACGGGCTCATCAAGGCGCCGGGCCTGATGGCCGAGGCCCTGGCGCAGGAGCCGGACATCGAGGGGCTGGCCCGCGAGGTCGCCAAGGCGCGGGACGTGCTCTACCTCGGCCGCGGCACCAGCTACCCCATGGCCCTGGAAGGCGCCCTGAAGCTCAAGGAAATCAGCTACATCCACGCCGAGGGCTACGCGGCCGGCGAGCTGAAGCACGGGCCGATCGCCCTCATCGACGAGACCGTGCCGGTCATCGTCATCGCCCCGCACGACGCGGTGTTCGAGAAGACCGTCTCCAACATGCAGGAGGTCGCGGCACGGGGCGGGCGCATCGTGCTGATCGGCGACGCCGCGGGGGCGGCCGAGCACGGGCTCGACACCCTGGCGACCTTCACCATGCCGGCCCTCGACCCGGTGGTCGCCCCCATCGTCTACGCGGTGCCGATCCAGCTCCTCGCCTACCACGTCGCCGTGGTGATGGGGAAAGACGTCGATCAGCCGAGGAATCTCGCCAAATCCGTCACGGTGGAGTGAGGCGGGGCCGCTCCCGGCTGCCGCGGTGCTTCTACCAGGGCGTGTCGGACTACGGACTTTGCAATTGACCTTCCCCCGGAGCCGACGCCAATGTCCGCCGCCGCCCGACAGGGGCGGTGGAAATCCGGGTGGAGCATGCGCGCAGCCCTCGTCCTGCCTCTGCTGATTGGCCTCGCGGCGCCGGCCGTGGCGCAACCGTCGCCCCCGGATCCCGGCTTGGCGTCGCCCGCGCCCCGCGCGGCGCGCCGGCCCCACCGCCGCCCGCAGAACCCCGCCCAGCCGATCACCGTCTACGATGCGAGGATCGAGGCGGGCGACCTGCGCCTGTCGGGCTCGGTGCGCAAGCCCGGCACCATCGTGGAGATGGACGGCGACGTCTCGGTGCAGGCCGACAGCCGCGGCCGGTTCCTGTTCAAGCTGCCCTACCGCTCCGCGACCTGCATCGTGACGCTCAAGAACGGCGAGGACGAGCGCGAGGCGGCCATCGCCAACTGCGCCCCCGAGGGCGCCCCCGGACCCGCCGGGCCCCAGGGCGTGCCCGGCCCCGCGGGCGAGAAGGGCGCGACCGGCGAGACCGGCCCCCGCGGCGAGGCGGGCGCGCCGGGCGAACCGGGGCCGCGCGGCGAGGCGGGCCCCCGCGGCGAGCAGGGATCCGCAGGGGCGAAGGGCGAGGCGGGCGTGCCCGGCCTCCCCGGCCCGCGGGGGGAAACCGGCCCCGCCGGACCGGCCGGTCCTTCGGGGGCCGCCGGCCTCCGGGGCGAGACCGGTGGGGCGGGCGCCGCCGGCCAGCCGGGCGCCACGTCCCCGGGCCTGCGCACCCTGCGCAAGACCGGCTGCACGGGGGGCTGCACCATCACCTGCGAGGGCGAGGAGGCGATGGTGGCGGCCCGCTGCCTCGGGACGGGGGCGCCGGCCTACGAGGCCGAGGGCGCGTCCTGCCCGCCGGAGGCGACGGGCATCGTCGGGTTCTGCACGAAGCCCTGATCCGACCCCAGCCAGCGCAGCAGGCCCTCCGCGGCGGCCCGGCCGCCCGCGATGGACCCCTGGAGGAGGTAGCCGCCGGTCGGCGCCTCCCAGTCCAGCATCTCGCCGGCCAGGAACAGGCCGGGCCGGGCGCGCAGCATGGCGTTGCCGTCGAGGGCCGCCAGGGCGACGCCCCCGGCGGTGGAGATCGCCCGGTCGAGGCCCATCGTGCCGGTGAGGTCGAGGGCCGTCGCCTTGATCAGGCGGGCGAGGGCGGCGGGCTCCGAGGGCAGGGCGGGGCCCGCGGATTCCCGCAGCAGGCCGATCGCCACCGGCGACAATCCGGCGGACTTCCGCAGCCGCGCCGAGAGGGTATCGCCCTTCCGGCCGCCACCGAGCCGGGCCGCCAGCGCCTCCTCCGCGAGGTCCGGGCGCAGGTCGAGGACGAGCCGCGCCGCGCCCCGCGCCGCCACCGCGTCGCGCAGGGTCCGTGACAGGGCGTAGACGGCCCCGCCCTCCAGCCCCGCCCGGGTGACGACGGCCTCGCCGCGCACGGTCTGCCCGGCGAAGGTGAGGGCGATGCGCTTGAGCGGCGTCCCGGCATGGCGCTCCCGGAACGGCGCCGACCACGCCACCGTGAAGCCGGCATTGGCCGGGCGCAGGGGCGAGACCGCCGCGCCGAGCCCTTCGAGGAGGGGCACCCAGGCCCCGTCCGACCCGAGACGCGGCCAGCTCGCCCCGCCCAGGGCCAGGAGCGTGGCCCCGGGCCGCACCGCCAGGGGGCCGTCGGGCGTGTCGAAGGTCAGTCCCTCCGCACCGAGGCCGGTGAGGCGGTGGCGCGTGCGGATCGCGACGCCGAGCCGGTCGAGGCGGGCGAGCCACGCCCGTAGCAGCGGCGAGGCCTTGAAGCTCTCCGGAAACACCCGCCCGCTCGATCCGACGAAGGTCGCCTCGCCCAGGTCGGCGCACCACGCCCGCAGGGCGGCGGGGGGGAACGCCGCGACGGCGGCGGCGAGGCTCCCCTCCGGATGGTAGCGGGCCAGGAAGGCGGAGAGCGGCTCGCTGTGGGTGAGGTTCAGGCCCCCCCGTCCGGCCATCAGAAGCTTGCGGCCGAGGGAGGGCATCCGGTCGTAGACCGTGACCGCGCGGCCCGAGCCCGCGAGGATCTCGGCCGCCGCCAGCCCCGCCGGGCCGCCGCCGACCACCGCGATGGGGATCTCCTTCACCATGGCGCCGAGAGGCCCGCCGCCGGGGGGCATGTCAAGCCGAGGGGCCGGCGCCTCGCCCTTGATTCGCCCGCTTCGGGGTCTTACGTCGCCGCCATCGACTGCGGGCCCCTCTGGCGGACGCTCCTTGAAGCGTTCGTGATGTCGGAGTCGATGCTTTCCTCCCGGAAGGAACATCAGGTCCCGCCTATGGTCGATTTTCTGTATGTCGAATGGCTCGGCAAGCCGCTGTGGATGTGGCTCGGCTTCCACGTCCTCATCGCCGCTCTGCTCGCCTTCGATCTCGGGCTCCTGCACCGGGACAAGGACCACGAGATCGGCGTGCGCGAGAGCCTCGCTCTCACCGCCTTCTACTTCACCCTGGGCATCGCCTTCGGCGGCTTCGTGTGGTGGCAGCTCGGCTGGTCCTCGGCCGAGGAATACGTCACCGGCCTCGTGGTGGAGAAGTCGCTGTCCATGGACAACGTCTTCGTCATCGCCATGATCCTGACCGGGCTCGGGGTGCCCCGCACCGCCCAGCACAGGGTGCTGCTCTGGGGCATCCTGGCGGCGGTGCTGCTGCGTGGCCTGATGATCGGCCTCGGCGCGGCCCTGGTGCATCAGGTGCACTGGATCCTCTCGGTGTTCGCGGCCTTCCTGATCTATGCGGGCCTGAAGATCCTGTTCTCCGGAGAGGAGGAAGCGGGCGACTTCGGCAACAGCGCCACGGTGCGGTGGTTCAAGCGCACCTTCCGCGTCACACCGGAGCTGCACGGGCAGAAGTTCGCGGTCCGCAAGGCCGATCCCAAGACCGGCCGCAAGGCCCTTTGGTTCACGCCCCTGGCGCTCGCCCTGGTGCTGGTGAACGGCGCCGACGTGATCTTCGCCGTAGACAGCGTGCCGGCGATCTTCGCGATCACCACGGACACGTTCGTGGTCTACACCTCGAACATCTTCGCGATCCTCGGTTTGCGCGCCCTGTACTTCGCCCTCGCCGCGATGGTGGACCGGTTCGCCTACCTGAAGACGGCGCTCGCCTTCATCCTGATCTTCATCGGCACGAAGATCGTGCTGGCGGACACGTTCGGGCTGCTCGACGTGCCACCGTGGGTCTCGCTGATCGTCACCCTCGTCCTGCTCGCGGGGGGCGTCGCCTACAGCCTGTGGCGCACCCGCGGCGAGGCGGCCGCCGCGCTCCCGCAGACGCCGGCCCGGCCCGAGCGGGAGGCCCGGGCGCACCGGGCCTAGGGGCTTTGCCGGCGCCGTGACCGCACCGGGACGATCCGGGGATGCGCGGGTCGCGCCGGCCCTGGGCCGCTCGGCTACCCCCGCGACGAGGGGTCCGTCGCCGGAGGCAGGGCGGCCAGCAGGTCGCGCAGGGTGGTGATGGTGGAGCTGTCGGCGACCCCATCGACCCGCGCCTGCCGGAAATGGCGCTGGAAGGCGGTGACCACCGCCGCCGTGCGGGGGTCGAAGGTCCCGGTCACCGGCACGGCGTAGCCGTAGAGGGCGAACATCGCCTGGAGCGCCTCCACCGGCGGGCCGGAATCGCCCTGGGCGAAGAAGCGTCCGTCGCGCAGGGGGGCGGGCGGCACGCAATGGCCGAGGCCCGCCGCCGCCAGCCGCAGCCAGGGAAACGTCTCGCCGGGGTCCTCCTTGCGCTCGGGCGCGATGTCCGAATGGGCGAGCACCCGCTCCGGCGGGATGCCCCAGCGCCCGGCGATGTCCCGCCCGAGGGCGGTCACCGCCGCGACCTGCGCCTCGGGATAGGGCGGCAGGCCCCCCGCATGGCCGGGATGGACGATCTCGATGCCGATGGAGCGCGAGTTGATGTCGGTGGCCCCCTTCCAGGCCCCGGCCCCCGCGTGCCAGGCCCGCGCGCTCTCCGGCACGAGCTGGAGGGTGCCGCCATCCTCGAACACGACGTAATGGGCCGAGACCTCGCTCAGGGGATCGCGCAGCCGCGCCAGCGCCGCCGCCCCGCTCTCCATCCCGGTGTAGTGGAGGATCAGCATGTCCGGCCGCAGGCCCCGCCGCTCCCCCTGGTTCGGGGAGGGGGCCACCTTGCGGGCGAGGGGGGTGTCGGGGGTGAGGGGCATCGGCGCGTCTCGAGGGGGCGATGCCCCATATCATGTTCGCCCCCCGCCGGGACCGGCCGGCGCGCCTCGCCCCACGGGATGCGCGCGCCGCGCGGGTGCCCTACGGCCGAACCGGCGAAAGCCCGGCCGGCCGCATCCGGGGCCGGCGGCGCCTCACCGCAACCCCCGCTCCGCCGCGATGAGGTCGTAGGCGGCGTTGATCGCCGCGAGGCGCTTGCTCGCGATGGCCACCGCCTCGGGGGGCAGGCCGCGGGCGAGCGCCCGGTCGGGATGGTGTTCCAAAGCGAGGCCGCGGTGGCGGGCCTTCACCGCCGCGTCGTCGGCCGTGCGGTCGAGGCCGAGCACTTCGTACGGGTCGTCCTTCAACCGGACGTGCCGGGCCGCGATGCGCCGGAACGCCGCCTCGTCGAAGCCGAAGATCGCTGAGACCGCGCGCAGGTAGCGCTCCTCCGCCTCGTGGATCGCCCCATCGGCCCCGGCGATCTGGAACAGGCCGTCGAGCACGTCCTCCAGGAGCGCCGGCTCGTCGCCGAAGGTGGTGGCGAGCTGGTGGGCGTAGGCCTCGTAGCCGTCGGTGGTGCGCTTGGCGAGGTCGAACAGGCGGGTCACGCCCGCCTGCGCCGCGGGCTCGACATGCACCACCCGGGCGAAGGCCTCGACCTCCGAGGGCAGCACCACGCCGTCGGACTTGGCCATCTTCGCCGCGAGTGCGACGAGGCCGGTGGTGAAGATCACGTCGCGGGGGGTGGGGCCGAACGGGGCGCCCTTGCGATCCACCAGGAAGTGGCCGGCCACGCCGCCGATCAGGGCGCCGAGGGGGCCGCCGACCGCGAGCCCGATGCCGGCGCCGCCGAGCTTGCCCCAGATCCCGGAGGCGCGGGGCGAGTGCGTCCGGATATCCTGATTCATCGGGCGGCTGTGCGGTCATCCGCCGGGACGCTCCGGCCGCCACCGGATAGACCGGCTGCGGCCGGGGTGGAAGGGCCGGGATCGCCTCCCGGCCCGCCGGATCTTAGCGGCAGTACACGTTGCCGTAGGGGTCGCGGTAGGTGCCGTAGGGGCAGCGCGGCGCGGTCGAGGCGCCGACGATGGCACCGCCGGCACCGCCGATGGCCGCACCCGCGAGGGCGCCGCCGGCCCGGCCGGTGGCGGCACCGCCGATGGCCGCACCCGCCAGGGCGCCGAGGCCGGCGCCGCCGAGGGCCCGGTCCTCGGGGGTGTTGCAGGCGCCGAGCGACAGCGCCGCGAGGCCGGCGAGGGCTGCCGCGATGGTCTTCTTCATCTCTCTACAACTCCCTTGTGCATCCGTGTGGCTTATGCCGTTTTGGGTGCGGATCGAGCTTAGCAGGAGAGCAACGCCGCCTGAATGGCTAAGGTTCCGGCGCGGCGTGAGGCAGTTGCGTCCCGTCATCCTCCGGCCCTATGCCACCCCCCTGAGGCGACACGGCGCGTGCCGCCCCCGGAATCCGAGGCGTCCATGCTGAAAGCCACCACCATCGTCCGCCGCCCGGCCGTGCGCGCCGACCGCGTCGCCGATACGGTCGAACTCGACCACGGCGGCCGGGCCTCGCCGCCGGAATCCCTCACGGCCCTGGGCGGCCTCGCCTTCGCGGTGGCCCTGCCGAAGGCCGGCACGCTGGAGGACGGCGACGCCCTGCGCCTGGAGGACGGCCGGCTCATCGCCGTGAAGGCGAGCGCCGAGGATCTCCTGGAGGTGCGGGCCGAGAACCCCGCCCGGCTGATGCGCCTCGCGTGGCAGCTCGGCGGCAACCATGTCGAGGCCGAGATCGGCGCCGACGTGCTCCACATCCCCGCCTCCCCCGCCAATGCCGAGCTGGTGCGCGGCCAGGGCTGCCTCGCCACCCCGGTCGCCCGCGCCTTCCGCCCCGAGAAGGCCGCCCACGACCACTCCACCTGCGGCCACGACCACCATGACCACGATCATGGCCCCGGACACGAGCACGGGCACGAGCCCGCGCACGACCATCATGCGCACGACCATCATGCGCACGAGCACGGCCATTCCCACGAGCACGGCCACGATCACGATCACCATGACCACGCGCACGGACACAGCCACGGCCATTCCCACCACGGGCATGAGCACTGAGCCGCGGACCTCGCGCAGGGCTGCGCTCTCCGCGGGACTGATCGGCCTCGTCCTGGCCTTTCCCGCGGCGGCGGGGCCGGATCCGACCCGCGACGTCCTCTGGGTCGCGCTGAAGACCTGTGTCCTGGCGAAGAGGGTCGCCGACCGCACCTTCCCCTGCCTCGCCGTCGATCTCGGCGAGGGCGCGCGTCCGGGGACGGCGGTGATGCGCGCCCCCGGCGAGCCGACGCACATCGTCGTCATGCCCACCGAGACGGTCTCCGGCCTCGAATCCTCGCCCCTGCGCGGCCCCCGCGGCACGGCCTATTGGCGGGCGGCGCTGGCGGCCCGGCATTTCGTGTCGGATGCCCTGCAGGACCGGGTGCCGGAGGGCGAGGTCGCCCTGGCGGTGAACTCCGCCCGCGGCCGCAGCCAGGACCAGCTGCACATCCACCTCGATTGCCTGCGGCCCAGGGTGGTCGAGGCCCTGGACCGGCATGGAAGGCAGGTGCGGCGGCAATGGGCGCCGTTCCCGGTGCCCCTGGCGGGGGACAGGTTCCAGGCGATGCGGGTGCGCGCCACCGAGGCGGACGCCTTCAACCCCTTCGCGGCCCTCACGGCACTGCCCGGCCGCCGGGACCTCAGCCGCACCAGCTTCGCCGCCGTGGCGACACGGCCAGACGACCCGGAGCCCGGATACATCCTGTTGGCCTACCGCGCCCCCGGCGCCAGCGCCGAAGACGTCATGGACCACGGCTGTGCCATCGCCGGCCCCCGGCCCCCGCGGGCCTCGGGTTAGCCAGCACATCCGCCGCCACGATGCAAGCGAAGCGGAACCGTGAGCTTGGCGGCACGTTCTGCTGCCATGGAACACTTCAAGTCCACCATCGCCACGGCAGCGATTGCAGCTTTCGGCCTCATCGCCGCAGCGCATGTCCTGCATCCGGGCAACTACGAGCGCACGACATACCCTTCGCGTCCCGTCGCGGCGGTGGCCCCCAAGGCCGTGAGCTGGATCAACCCGCCGGCCATGTCGACGCTCGGCCCGGAGGCCCGCCTGGCCGTCGCGGCGCGGGCGGAGACCATGCCCGAGTCCGTGCCCGTGGCCTGGACGTCGGCCCGCGCCGAGGCACCGGCCCCCGCACGGACGGCGGAGGCCGCCCCCGAGCCTAGCCGGAAGGCGGGTACCCACCGCCGCAAGCTCGCGCAGCGGCCGGCCCCCGTCCGTCAGGCCGCCCTCGACCACACGGCCCCGCCCGCGGCCGAGGCCGTTCCGGCCCCGAAGCCCCAGGCGGGCAAGATCGACCCGATCGGCGACATCATCCGCGGCCTCGGGCTCGGCAGCGACAGCTGAGCCCGGGCCGGGACGCCCGTCAGCGTTCCAGGCGGGCGACGAGGCTCGACGTGTCCCAGCGGCGGCCGCCCATGGCCTGCACCTCGGCATAGAACTGATCGACCAGGGCCGAGACGGGGAGCTTCGCCCCGTTGCGCCGGGCCTCGTCGAGGAGGATGCCGAGGTCCTTGCGCATCCAATCGACCGCGAAGCCGAAATCGAACTTGCCCTCGTTCATGGTCTTGCCGCGGTTCTCCATCTGCCAGGAGCCGGCGGCGCCCTTCGAGATCACCTCCAGCACCGCCTCGACGTCGAGGCCCGCGCGCTTGGCGAAGTGGACGCCCTCCGACAGGCCCTGCACCAGCCCGGCGATGCAGATCTGGTTGACCATCTTGGTGAGCTGGCCCGATCCGACGGGGCCCATCAGCCGGCAGGCCCGGGCGTAGGCCTTGATGGCCTCCTCGACCTTCGCGTAGGTGCCGGCCTCGCCGCCGCACATCACCGTCAGCACGCCGTTCTCGGCGCCCGCCTGCCCGCCGGAGACGGGGGCGTCGATGAAGCCGAAGCCCTTCTCCGCCGCCGCCGCGGCGAGTTCCCGGGCGACCTCGGCCGAGGCGGTGGTGTGGTCCACGAAGACCGCGCCGGACTCCATGCCGGCGAGGGCGCCGTCATCGCCGAGGACCACGCTGCGCAGGTCGTCGTCGTTGCCGACGCAGGCGAAGACGATCGTCGCCCCGCGCACCGCCTCGCGCGGGGTCGAGGCGTGGGCGCCGCCATGGGCCTTCACCCAGGCCTCCGCCTTGGCGCCCGTGCGGTTGTAGACCGTGACGTCGTGGCCCTTCTTCGCGAGATGCCCGGCCATCGGGCCCCCCATCACGCCGAGTCCCAGAAAAGCGACCTTGGCCATCATCCGTCTCCACCCGAACGCCGGGGGCCTGCGCGAAGCGGCCCGCGATTTTTCGCCGCCGGTCCGCGGCGGGCGCCCGACCTATAGCGCAAGGTGCGGGGAGCGACACGGGAGGGGAGGGCGCCGGGGGGGAGAAATTGCGCGCCCCCGTCGCCGGGTGCCCCCTCCGCATCCCGAGCGTCGAGGGGGAAAAAGGCCCGGCGGAATGGACCGCCCGTCGTGGTCCGACCGCGTCCTTGCGAGCATAGCGGCGCCATCCGGGGGCAGGCTCCGTCTTGAAGTGTCCCGCCGCCCTGGATGGCGTCGCTGTGCGCGCCAAGACGGATGGGGGACGGACTTCCCGATCGGACTTCGGGATGCGAAGCTGCCCTCCTTCGAGATCCGCACACACGGGACCTTCAGGACGAGGGGGCGGGCGGGACGACACTGAGCGTCCGGCCTCACTCGCTTGACGAACACCTGGGGCAGAGGGCTTCAACCGGTTGTTTGCCCCGGCGCCGAAGAAGCCGGGCGACAACGCCCCGTGCTTTGTCCGATGCCCCCCGGGCGACAATCTTTGCAGGGCGCGGATTTTCCGGCAGAACGCGGATCAGAGCACAGGCCCTGTCAGGGCCGGACCGCGCCGCGGGCCAGGGGAGGCCACGCCATGACCGCATTGCAGAAGCACGGGCCCTGGGCCCTCGTCGGGGCGCTCGGCGCCGCCGCCCTGTCCATCGTCGCGGTCGAGCGCGGCGAGGCCGTGAACGCCCTCTGGATCGTGGTCGCCGCGGTCTGCGTCTACCTGATCGCCTACCGCTACTATTCGAAGTTCATCGCCGAGAAGGTGATGCAGCTCGATGCCCGGCGCGCCACCCCGGCCCTGCGCCACAACGACGGGCTCGACTACGTCCCCACGAACAAGAGCGTGCTGTTCGGCCACCACTTCGCGGCCATCGCGGGCGCAGGCCCGCTGGTGGGCCCGGTGCTCGCCGCGCAGATGGGCTATCTGCCTGGCATGCTGTGGATCCTGGCCGGCGTGGTGCTGGCGGGGGCGGTGCAGGACTTCATGGTCCTGTTCGTCTCCATGCGCCGGGACGGCCGGTCCCTCGGCGAGCTGATCCGGGCCGAGCTCGGCGCGGTGCCGGGCGTCATCGCCCTGTTCGGCACCTTCCTCATCATGGTCATCCTGCTGGCGGTGCTGGCGCTGATCGTGGTCAAGGCGCTCGCCGAGAGCCCTTGGGGCACCTTCACGGTGATGTCGACGATCCCGATCGCCATCCTCATGGGCGTGTACACTCGCTACATCCGCCCCGGTAAGATCGGCGAGGTCTCGGTCGTCGGCTTCGTGCTGCTCATGGCGGCGATCTTCGGCGGCGGGCAGGTGGCGGACAGCCCGGTCTGGGCCCCGGCCTTCACCTTCACCGGCACGCAGCTGTGCTGGATGCTGATCGGCTACGGCTTCGTCGCCTCGGTGCTGCCGGTGTGGCTGCTGCTGGCCCCGCGCGACTACCTCTCGACCTTCCTCAAGATCGGCACCATCGCCGGCCTCGCCCTCGGCATCGCCTTCGTGGCGCCGCACCTCCAGATGCCGGCGATCACCAAGTTCGTGGACGGCACCGGCCCGGTCTGGGCGGGCAGCCTGTTCCCGTTCCTGTTCATCACCATCGCCTGCGGCTCGGTCTCCGGCTTCCACGCCCTCATCTCGTCGGGCACCACGCCGAAGCTCATCGCCAACGAGCGCGACGCCCGCTTCGTGGGCTACGGCGCGATGCTGATGGAATCCTTCGTGGCGATCATGGCCCTGGTCTCGGCCTGCGTGATCGACCCCGGCGTGTACTTCACCATGAACTCCCCGGCCGCCCTGGTGGGCACCACGCCGGAGACGGCCGCCGCCGCGGTCACGAAGCTCGGCTTCGCCACGACCCCCGAGGTCATCACCCAGACCGCCGCCGATGTCGGCGAGCACACCATCATCTCCCGGGCCGGCGGCGCGCCGACCCTGGCGGTGGGCATGGCGCACATCATCTCCTCCGCCATCGGCGGCAAGGCGATGATGGCCTTCTGGTACCACTTCGCCATCCTGTTCGAGGCGCTGTTCATCCTCACCGCGGTGGATGCGGGCACCCGCGCCTGCCGCTTCATGGTGCAGGACCTCGTGGGGCTCGTGGCCCCGGGCTTTAAGCGCACCGATGCCTGGGTGCCGAGCATCCTCGCCACGGCCATCTCGGTCGGCGCCTGGGGCTACTTCCTGTACCAGGGCGTCACCGACCCGCTGGGCGGCATCAACACCCTGTGGCCGCTCTTCGGCATCTCGAACCAGATGCTCGCGGCGGTGGCGCTGACGCTCTGCACCGTGGTGATCTTCAAGATGAAGCGCGAGAGATACGCCTTCGTCACGATCATCCCGACGGCGTGGCTGTGCATCTGCACCCTGACGGCCGGCTACCAGAAGATCTTCTCCGCCGACCCGAAGATCGGCTTCCTCGCCCATGCCGACCGCTACGCCTCGGCCGCCGCCGAGGGCAAGCTGCTGGCGCCCGCCAAGAACGCCGGCCAGATGAGCCAGATCGTCCTCAACGACCGGATCGATGCGGTGCTGGCGGCCCTGTTCATCGCCCTCGTGGTGGCGATCGCGGTGTTCGGCATCATGGCCTGCGTGAAGGCGCTGCGCGCCGACCGCTGGACGGCGCTGGAGACCGAGCCCACGCTGGTCCCCGCGGAGTAGGCCATGGCATCGACGCGGGGGTTTCGCGACCAGATGCGGACGCTGACGAAATGCGTCTGCGACGGCGCCCGGCTGATGGTGGGGCAGGGGGATTACGGCGCCTACGCCGAGCACATCCGCCGCACCCACCCCGACCGGGAGCCGATGACCGAGACGGAGTTCTTCCGCAACCGGGAGAACGCCCGCTTCGGCGTCGGCAACACCTCGGGCTTCCGCTGCTGCTGATCCGGGCGGTTCGTGCGCACGGGGCCACGTCTTGACTCGGCCGGCCCTTTTCCCGCCATCTTGATCTGACGGGAGAGTGGCATGAGCATTTTTCAGGACGCGATCCTCCGTTTCGGCCGGACCATCATGTCGTATGCCGGCGACGCCCTGTTCCTGCAGGCGGCGGTCTCGGCGGCGGCCAACGTGATCGTGGCGGACGGGGATGTGGCGGAGGAGGAGGTGGAGGCGGCCATCGTCGGCATCCGCGCCAACCCGATCCTCGAGAAGTCCTACGACACCCTGCGGGTGGAGCAGGAGCTGTACGAGGCCATCACCCGCGCCAAGAGCCGCGCGGGCCGCATCGAGAACCTGCGCGCCGCCTCGGCCATCGCCGAGCGGCCCGTCGAGCAGCGGCAGGACGTGTTCCTGATCGCCGCCGACGTCGCCGATTTCGGCGGCATCAGCGCGGTGGAGCACACCGCCCTGGACGAGATCGCGAATGCGCTGGAAGTCGAGAAGTCGGCGCTGCTGCGCTGAGCGCCCTCGTCGTCGCGTTCAGCCCCCACCCGTCATTGCGAGGAACGAAGCAATCCCGGGGCGGGAGGGCCGTTTCCGAGCGTGGCGCGTCCCTGGATTGCATCGTTCCTCGCAATGACGGTGCAAGATCAAGGGGCCGCCCAGACTTCCCGGCCGGACACTCAGAACGCGGCGCGTCCCTCGATTCCTTCACCCCGCCCGCGATGACGACAGTGTTTCCGTGGGAAACAACTTAATCCGGCCTGCGGCAACGCGCGTCCGATCCTTGCGGATGCGGGCGCGCTAGGACAATCCTCGTGGCCGTCGCATCGGATCGGGTCGCGGGCCGGGAGATCGCATGGGCCTCGTCCTCTATGCCCTGAAGTTCCGCATCACGACCTACGTGCTGGCGGTGCTGATGATGCTCGGCGGCCTGGGCGCCATCGTCGTCACGCCCAAGGACGTGCTGCCCGTCGTCAACATCCCCGTCGTCGTGGTGGTCTGGACCTATACCGGGCTGTCCACGCCGGAGATGGAGACCCGCGTCACCACCTATGCCGAGTTCGGCATCTCCAACAACGTCAACAACATCCGCCGGATGGAATCGACCACGCTCCAGGGCACGGCGGTCCAGCGGATCTACTTCGACCCCAGCGTCAGCATCGACCTCGCCATCGCGCAGGTCGTGTCCTCCACCAACTCGATCCGCGCGGCGATGCCCCCGGGCATCCAGCCCCCGGTGATCGTGCGCTACTCGGCCTCCTCCGTGCCGGTGATCCAGCTCGCCCTGTCCTCGGCGCGCCAGAGCCTCAACGAGATCTACGACTACGCCCAGTACCGCATCCGCCAGACGCTGGCGCAGGTGCCGGGCTCGACCCTGCCCGCGCCGTTCGGCGGGGCGCCGCGGCAGATCATGGTCGACCTCGACCTCGACGCCCTCCAGGCCCTCGGCCTGACGCCGCTCGACGTCACCAACGCCATGACGGCGCAGAACCTGACGGTGCCCTCCGGCCTCGCCAAGATCGGCGAGCAGCAATACCCGATCCAGCTCAACGCCACCCCTCCCTCGATCGAGACCCTGAACCTCGCCCCGATCAAGATCGTCGCCGGCCAGCCGGTGCTGGTGCGGGACGTGGCCTACGTGCGCGACGGCGGGCCGCCGCAGATCAACGTGGTCCGCGCCGACGGCAGCCAGGCCGTGCTGATGCAGGTCATCAAGAACGGCAACGCCTCGACGCTGAGCGTCGTCGACAACGTCAAGGCGGCGATGCCGACGATCCACGCCGCCGCCCCCGAGGGCATGAACATCAAGCTGCTGTTCGACCAGTCGATCTTCGTGTCGAACGCCATCGAGGGCGTCCTGCACGAGGCGGCCACCGCCGCCGCGCTCACCGGCCTCGCGATCCTGCTGTTCCTCGGCTCCTGGCGCTCCACGGTGGTGGTGCTGATCTCGATCCCGCTCTGCGTGATGACCTCGCTCGCGGTGCTGGCGGCGTTGGGCGAGACCATCAACGTGATGACGCTCGGCGGCCTCGCCCTGGCGGTGGGTATCCTCGTGGACGACGCCACGGTGGCCATCGAGAACACCTACCGGCTGTTCGAGGAGGGCGAGGAGTTCCGGGAGAGCGTCGTCCACGGGGCGGCGGGCATCGCCAAGCCGGCCCTGATCTCGACGCTGTCGATCTGCGCCGCCTTCACCGCGGTCTTCGCCCTCACCGACACGCCGAAATACCTGTTCACCCCGCAGGCGCTCGCGGTCGTGTTCGCGATGCTGACCTCCTACCTGCTGTCGCGGACCCTGGTGCCCCTGCTGATCGACGTGATCGTGGCGCCGGAATACGCGCAGAAGCACGCCAAGGACCGGCCGCAGGAGGGCGAGCCCCGGCGCGGCACGCGGATCGGCCGGGCCTTCGGCACGGTGGCGGCGCCGCTCCTGAGGCTCGCGGGCGCGTTCCACCGGGGCTTCGAGCGGCGGTTCACCCGCTTCCACCGGGGCTATGTCGGGCTGCTGCACGCCGCCCTGCGCCACCGGTTCGTCACCGTCGCCGTCACCGCCGGCGTGCTGGCGCTGGGCGGCACGCTGTTCCTGTTCACGGGGCAGGACTACTTCCCCGAGATCGAATCGAGCCAGATGACGATGCACCTGCGCGCCCGCGCCGGCCTGCGCATCGAGACGACCCAGCAGGTCTTCGCCCAGGTCGAGGACGTGGTGCGGGAGGTGATCCCCGAGGGTGAGATCGAGCAGATCCTCGACAACATCGGCGTGCCGTCGATCAACTACAACTTCGCCTTCTCGGACGGCTCCTTCGTTTCCTACAACGACGGCCAGATGCTGATCAGCCTCAAGGAGGGGCACGGGTCGGTGGCGGGCTACAAGAAGCGCCTGCGCGAGGTGCTGATGCAGCGCTTCCCCGACCTGATCGCCTATTTCCAGCCGGCGGACATCATCACGCAGATCCTGAACTTCGGCGTCATCACGCCGATCGACGTGCAGGTCTCCGGCCGCCACAGGGAGAAGGACCTGGAGGTCGCCCAGAGCATCGTCCGCCGCCTGCGCGAGACGAAGGGCCTCGTGGACGTGCATCTCCAGCAGATCGTCAACGTCCCGCAATTCTACGTGGACGTGGACCGGCGGCTCGCCTCCGAACTCGGGCTCACCGAGCAGTCGGTGGCGCAGAACATGAACATCTCCCTGTCGGGCAGCTATCAGGTCACGCCGAACTTCTGGCCGGACCCCAAGACCGGCATCCCCTACCAGCTCTGGGTGCAGACGCCGGAATACCGCAACGCCTCCCTCACCGACCTGCGCAACACGCCGCTCTTCGTGCGGGCCGCCGCCACGCCGGGCTCCGGGCCGGGGGTGCTGACCCTGCTGTCGAGCGTCGCCGACATGCGCCGGGTGCCGACGCAGACGGTGATCAACCACGTCAACATCCAGCCGACCTTCGACGTCTTCGCCTCCGTGCAGGACCGCGACCTCGGTTCGGTCGCCCGGGAGATCGACGCGATCGTGCAGGACGAGCAGAAGAACCTCGAGGCCCCGGACAAGATCACCGTCCGCGGGCAGATCGAGAACATGCGCTCGGCCTTCCTGCGCCTGGGCATCGGCCTCGCGATCGCGCTGATCGCCGTCTACCTGCTGATGGCGGTGAACTACCAGAGCTGGGGCGACCCCTTCGTGGTGATCGCGGCGCTGCCCATCGCCTTCTGCGGCATCACCGCCGGCCTGTTCGTGACGGGCACCACCTTCTCGATCCCCTCGATCTTCGGGGCGATCATGTCGGTGGGCATCGCCTCGGCGAACTCGATCCTGCTCGTCACCTTCGCCAAGGAGCACCGGGAGGCCACCGGCTGCAGCGCGGCCGAGGCCGCCATCGCGGCGGGGGAGACGCGCCTGCGGCCGGTGCTGATGACCGCCTCGGCGATGTTCCTGGGGCTGATCCCGATGGCCCTGGGCTCGGGGGAGGGCGGCGAGCAGAACGCGGCGCTGGCCCGGGCGGTCATGGGCGGCATCGCCTTCGCGACGCCCGCCACCCTGCTGCTGGTGCCGTTCCTCTACACGCTCCTGCGCGGGGGCGCGGCGCAGCCGGTGGAGGATTACCTGCCGCCCGAGGACGCCAAGGCCGCCTGAGACGCCGCCCCGTGATGGCGGGGAGCCGCCCGTGCGGCCCCCCGCGCGGGAGGGGGAGGCTCAGGCCGCGGCCTGGGCCTCGGCGATGGCGCCCTCGAAGGCCTGGAAGGCGGCCGTGGCCTCGTTCCAGCGGGACGCCTGGATGTGGCCCAGCATCGCCCGGCAGTCGCCCCGCGCCTTGGCGAGGGCGGCTTCCACGGGGGCGGGGAGGGCCGGGTGCGGGGCGACCTCGCCCTGGTCGAGGTCGGCGGCCCGCATCCCGACCAGCACCGCCGCGAGGCGGCGGCGCCAGGCGGCGCAATCCGCCGGCAGGCGGGCGAGGCGATGCTCCCGGGCGTCGCCGCCCTGGCGGTCGAGGAGCGTCTGGCTCAGGGTCTCGATCCGGTCGATCCGGTCGATGGCATCGCTGATCTCCTGCCGCGCCTTGTCGGCCCCGGCGGCGACCCGCCCGACGCTGTCGGCGATCTCGCTCGTGGCTTGGATCTGCTGGTCGAGGAGGCCGGAGGCGGCCCGCATCTCGGCCGCCACGGTGGCGACCTTGCCGCTCTCCGTCCCGACGCGGTCGCTGGCCCGGGCCATGGCCTGGGCACCGGTCTTCACCGCCTCGCGGCTCTGGCTCACGGCCTCCCGCATGGCGGACATCTCGTCGCGCAGGTGCTTGATGCGCTGGTGGATCTCGTCCGTCGCCCGGGCGGTCTGGGCCGACAGGGCCTTCACCTCGGCGGCGACCACGGCGAAACCCCGCCCCGCCGCGCCGGCACGGGCGGCCTCGATGGTCGCGTTGAGGGCGAGGAGATTGGTCTGCCCGGAGATGGCCGCGATGGCGCCGGCCATCTCCTCGATGCGGGCGGCGGCCTGCGAGAAGCCATCGAGGCGCCGGCCGATCTCGTCGGTGCCGCCCTCGATCTGGCGCATCCCGTCGGAGGCCCGGTGGATGTCCTCGGCGCAGGCGGCGATGCCGGTGCTCGCCGCCTCGGCGCCGCCGGAGACGTCCGACGAGCGCGAGGCGATCTCGCGGGTCGTCGCCGCCAGCTCTTCCGTCGCCGCCGCCATCAGCCGGGCCTGCTCGGCCGTGCCCGTGGCATCGTAGGCCATCCAGCCGAGGGACGTGCCGGCCTCGGAGGCCGCCGCCGAGAGGCGGCCGGGGAGAGCGAAGACCTCGTGGTCGATCAAAGGGGCGGGGGGGACGAGCGTGATGGCCGGCTCGGCGACCGCGGCCACCGGAGCGACGGTGGGGGCCGCGTTCGCCATCGGCTTCTTCTTGGAAAGGCTGAACATCCGGCGGCTCGGCAGTGTTTCGGGTACGCGGCCCCGATTCTGGCCGACATCCTTAAACAAACCGTCCACGCACAGGTTGTTACCCCACTTCCGCGGCTACCGTGCGGTGATGGGTCTTCGTTCTTTTCCCCGGGATCGCCACCGGAGGCGGACTGTGCCTCCGGCGGCCGGGTGATTACTCGCCGGTCAGGGCGGCCTTGGTCCGCGACCACCAGCCGGCCCGCTTCGGACGGCTCGGATCGGAGGGCGGCGTCAGGACGACGGCGACGGGCTCGGCCGGCCGCTCGACGGGGGCGGGCTCGGCGGGTTCGGCGGCCTGCGCCACCTCTTCCGCGGTCACCGGCTGCTCGGCGGTGGGCTCGACGGGGCGGGTCAGCATCGGCTCGGCCTCGACGGCTTCGAGGGTCTCGGCCGAGACCGGCTCCTCGGAGGCGAAGTGCACGGCAGTCTCCCCGTGGTCCGGGACCTCGGTCGCCGTGGCCTCGACCGTCATCACCTCGTCGGCGGAGGCCTCGTCGGCGGAGGTCTCGTCCGCGGACGACTCGTCCGACTGTCCCTCGTCCTCCCGCTGGCCGGTGCGCTCGGTGCGGCCGCGGCCGCCCCGGCGACCGCGACGGCGGCGGCGGCCCTTGTCGCCATTGCCGTTCGCGCCGTCCTCACCCTCCGTGGCGGCGACCTCGACGGCCTCGCCCGCCTCGTCCTCGCCTTCGGAGGCCGTGGGCTCGGTGGTCTCGTCCTCGGATTCCTCGTCGCCCTCGTCGGAGCCCGCCTCACGGGTCTCCGAACCCTCGGGGCGACCGCCCCGGCGGCGGCGGCGACGGCGGCGGCGCTTGCCCTCGCCGTCCTCGCGGGTCTCGTCCCCGGCGGTCTCGACGGCGGCGGTGTCGGCCTCCGGCGCCTCGACGGCCTCCAGCTCCTCGGTCTCGTCCTCAGCCTCGTCCTCGAAGTCCGTGGTCGGGGAGATCGCCGTGGCGCGCACGCCGGTCACCGGGCCCTCGGCGCGCTGGGCGGGGTCGCCCCGGTCGAGCTGGAAGGCCGAGGTGGCGGGCAGGCGCTCGTCGGCGGCGATGGTCACCGTCACGCCGAAGCGCATCTCGATCTCGTGCAGGTGCGCCCGCTTCTGGTTGAGGATGTAGAGCGCCACCTCGGTGCGGGTGCGCAGGATCAGGTTGTGGCTCGCCGACTTGAGCAGCGCCTCCTCGATCGAGCGCAGGATGTGCAGGGCCACCGACGAGGTCGCCCGGACGAAGCCCGAGCCGCCGCAATGCGGGCAGGGGATCGAGGAGGATTCGAGCAGGCCGGTGCGGATGCGCTGGCGGCTCATCTCCATCAGGCCGAAGGGCGAGATCCGGCCGACCTGGATGCGGGCGCGGTCGCTCTTCAGGCAGTCGTTCAGCTTCTTCTCGACGGCGCGGTTGTTGCGCTTCTCCTCCATGTCGATGAAGTCGATGACGATCAGGCCCGCGAGGTCGCGCAGGCGCAGCTGCCGGGCGACCTCCTCGGCGGCCTCCAGGTTCGTCTTGAGGGCGGTGTCCTCGATGTCGTGCTCGCGGGTGGCGCGGCCCGAGTTCACGTCGATCGAGACCAGGGCCTCGGTCGGGTTGATGACGAGGTAGCCGCCCGACTTCAGGGAGACGTGGGTGGAGAACATCGCGTCGAGCTGGGCCTCGACGCCGAAGCGGGCGAAGACCGGGGTGGTGTCGCGGTAGGGCTTCACGACCTTCACCTGGTCGGGCATCAGCATCCGCATGAAGTCCTTGGCCTCGCGGTAGGCGTCTTCGCCCGCCACCAGGACCTCATCGAGTTCCTTGTTGTAGAGGTCGCGGATCGCCCGCTTGATGAGCGACCCCTCCTCGTAGACCAGCGACGGGGCGATGGAGGTGAGGGTCAGCTCCCGCACCGATTCCCACAGGCGCATGAGGTATTCGAAATCGCGGGCGATCTCGGGCTTCGAGCGCGAGGCGCCGGCCGTGCGCAGGATGACGCCCATCCCCCCCGGCACGTCGAGGTCGGCCACGACGTCCTTGAGCCGCTTGCGGTCGGCCGCCGAGGTGATCTTGCGGGAGATGCCGCCGCCGCGCCCGGTATTGGGCATCAGCACGGAGTAGCGGCCGGCGAGCGACAGATAGGTGGTGAGGGCCGCGCCCTTGGTGCCGCGCTCCTCCTTGACCACCTGCACGAGGATGATCTGGCGGCGCTTGATGACCTCCTGGATCTTGTAGTGGCGGCGCGGCGCGCGGGGGCGCTCGGGGATCTCGGCCAGGGCATCGCCGTTGCCGCCGATCTGGGCGATCTTCGGCTCGGCGTCGGGATCGTCGGAGTCGTCCTCGCCCTCGTCCTCCTCGTCGCCGTCCTCTTCGTCCTCGTCCTCTTCGCCGTCGTCCTCGTCCTCGTCGTCTTCGGACTCGTCGTCCTCGTCGGCGTCGAGTTCCTCGTCGGTCTCATGCTGCCCGGCGACGTCGGACGCGGCGTCGGCCGACAATTCCTCCGGCTCAGCCGCCGAGGTCAGCTCCTCGGTGAGGGCGATCCGGGCCTCGGCGGGCACTTCGGAATCGAGTTCGGTGGAGGCGGCGACGGGCTCGCCCGCCGTCTCAGGCGTGAACGCGCCGTCCTCGGCGGCGTGACCCTCGGTGGCGAGTTCCTCACGCACCGCCTCGGCGTTGTCGGCGAGGGTGTCGGGCAGCGCCGCGGACAGGATCTCCTCGCCCTCGACGGCGGCCCCGGCGCCGGCCGAGTCCTCCGTGCTCACGGTGTCGTCCCGGCGCGACCTCGCCTCCGCCCGGCGACCGCGGGAGCGGCGGGGCGAGCGGCGGCGGCGCTCCTCGCGCTCGCGGAATTCCTCGGCCTCGCGGGCCTCCTCCTCCAGCAGCGCCTGCCGGTCGGCCAGGGGGATCTGGTAGTAGTCGGGGTGGATCTCGTTGAAGGCCAGGAAGCCGTGGCGGTTGCCGCCATATTCCACGAAGGCGGCCTGGAGCGAGGGCTCCACCCGCGTGACCTTGGCGAGGTAGATGTTGCCGCGCAGCTGCCTGCGGTTGGCGGCCTCGAAGTCGAATTCCTCGACCTTAGACCCTTGGACCGTGACGACCCGGGTCTCCTCCGGGTGCATCGCGTCGATGAGCATCTTGTTGGCCATGACGAACTTTCGGCATGGCGGCCGACGTCGCGTTCCGTGCCCGGACCCCCGGCGGCGCCCCGCCCGGGGGGGAAACCGCCGGGCATGGTGCCGGCCTCGTCACCGAGGCCGCGGGGGGGAGGGGTGGGATTGTGCCGTCAACCGCCTTCTGGCGCCCTGGGCGCCTGGGGTTGAAAATGGTCGGGCGGATAGAGGGGACGGCGCGGCGCGTCGTGCGTGCGCGCGGGGCACGAGCAGCGGCAAGCGGTGCTGTGCGTCCCTCCATCTTCTCCCGACCTCGCGAAAGCATCTCGACCGGTCTCAGGGGCCGGCCGTGAAATCCTGTGCGGCGGAAATCGCCGCGTCGTCCGACACCTGTCCGGTCGGTTGAGTGGTCCGCCGTCGCCCGCGCGGGCAAAATGCCCGCTGCGACGCCGCGTCCGTCTTCTCAGCAGAATTCGGCCGCGTCCGCGGGCCGCAGTTGCGACCGGCGGGACCGGAAAGGGGTCGGTATCATTACAAACCGCGGCGGCGGTTTGGCAAGGGCCGCCCGCGCCAAGACGTCACGCAAATGTCATTCCGCCGCCGCGAGGCGGGGCCTGACGGCCTCCAGGGCCGCCGGCTTCGGGCCGCCGGTCGCCCAATCGAGCAGTTCCACCGTATGGACGATCGGGATGGCCGTCCCCTTCCCGATCTGCGTCGCGCAGCCGATGTTGCCGGTGGCGATCACGTCGGGGCGGATCCGCTCGATGTTGCCCACCTTGCGGGCGCGCAGCTTCTCGGCGATCTCCGGCTGGAGGATGTTGTAGGTCCCGGCCGAGCCGCAGCAGATGTGGCCCTCCGGCACCTCCTTCACCGTGAACCCGGCCCGGGTCAGCAGCGCCTTCGGCTCGGTGCGGATGCCCTGGCCGTGCTGCATCGAGCAGGCGGAGTGGTAGGCGACGACGAGGTCGCTCTCCACCACCGGGGCCATCAGCGGCAGGGTGGCGGCGAACTCGGTCACGTCCTTGGCGAGCGCCGAGACCCGGGCCGCCTTCTCGGCATAGGCCGGGTCGTCCCGGAACATGAAGCCGTAATCCTTGATGGTCGTGCCGCAGCCGGAGGCGGTCACGAGGATCGCGTCGAGGCCCCTGGCGATCTCGGCGTCCCAGGCGTCGATGGCCTGTTTCGCGTGGGCGTGGGAGGAGTGCTCCTTGCCCATGTGGTGGGTGAGGGCGCCGCAGCAGCCCTCCTGCGCGTGCACGACCTCGACGCCGTGGCGGTTGAGGAGGCGGATCGCCGCCTCGTTGAAATCCGGCCGCAGGACGCTCTGGGCGCAGCCGCGCAGCAGGGCGACGCGCTTGGCCGCCCGGCCGCCCTGAGGCGGGAAGGTGCCGGGCCGGTTCGTCCTGTTGGGGGCGGGCATCGCGGCGGGGGCGAGGTCGAGCATCGCCGCGAGGCGGTTGCCGACCTGCGGCAGGCGGGCGACGAGGCCCTTGAACGGCTGCCCCAGCTTGGCCGCCCGGAGGGCGAGGCGGAACCGGGCCGGGTAGGGCAGGACCATCGCCAGGACCGCCCGGAGGAGCCGGTCCCCGGCGGGCCGGGGGTAGGTCTTCTCGATATGCGCCCGGGCATGGTCGACGAGGTGCATGTAGTGCACGCCCGAGGGGCAGGTCGTCATGCAGGACAGGCAGGAGAGGCAGCGGTCCACGTGGCGCACCACCTCGGGGCTCGCCGGCTTGCCCCCCTCCAGCATGTCCTTAATCAGGTAGATTCGCCCGCGGGGGGAATCGAGCTCGTCGCCGAGCAGCAGGTAGGTCGGGCAGGTGGCGGTGCAGAAGCCGCAATGCACGCAGGTCCGCAGGATCTTCTCGGACGCCGCCATGGCGGGGTCGGCGAGTTGGGCGAGGCTGAAATTGGTCTGCACGGTCTGATCCTGCATCCTCTCCTCCCCGCCAGGGGGAGGGGACAAACTCACACGCCCGCGTACATCCGGCCCGCGTTGAAAATCCCCGCCGGGTCGTGCGCCGCCTTGATCCCGGCCGTGACCCGCATCAGCGGCTCCGCCAGGGGCTCGAAGACCGGGACCGCCGCCCGCACCGCGTCCGGCGCCCGCACCAGCGTCGCGTGGCCCCCCTGGGCCCGGACGGCGGCGCGGATCGCCCCCGCCCCGGCATCGCCCTCGGCGGAGGTGGCGAGCCAGATCAACCCGCCGCCCCAATCGTAGAACCAGCGCGCCGCCCGGCCCGCGGCGATGGCGGCCACGAGGGCGGGGCCGTGGGACGGCGCCGTCGAGATCCGCCACAGGGCGTCGGTGCGGGGCTCGGCGAGGGGCGAGGCGTCGCGCACGGCGTGCCAGAGGGCGGCGCCGGCCTCGCCGTCGAGGGTGTCGGGGGCGCCGAACCGCTTCAGGAGGCGGCGCAGCTCTTCCAGCCGATAGGTGATCGAATCCGAAAAGCCCTCGATGCGGATGAGGGTGCGGGCCTCCGCGGCGCCGGTCCCCGCGGGCAGGTGCGCCGCGCCGGTGGGCTCGAAGGGCGAGCCCAGGGCCGCCGCCAGGGCCCCGATGGCGCGGGCGTCGTCGAGGCCGGCGAAGACCAGGGTCGCCACCCGCTCGTTGGCGGGCAGGACCTTGAAGGTCACTTCCGTCAACAGGCCGAGGGTGCCATGGGCGCCGGCCATCAGCTTCACGAGGTCGAGGCCGGTGACGTTCTTCATCACCCGCCCGCCCGACTTGATCGCCTCGCCCTTGCCGTTGACGAAGCGCACGCCGATCAGGCTGTCGCGGGCGGCGCCGGCATTGATGCGCCGGGGGCCGGAATTGTTGATCGCCGCCACGGCGCCGATGGTCGGCTCGCCCTGGGTGCCGAACAGGCCCCGGTAATCCATCGGCTCGAAGGTCAGCATCTGCCCCCGGGAGGCCAGCAGCGCCTCGACCTCGGCCAGGGGCGTGCCGGCGCGGGCGCCGATCACCATCTCCGCCGGCTCGTACAGGGTGACGCCGGTCAGGCCCCGCGCCGACAGGCTCGCCTCGTCCTGCGGGGGGCGGCCGAAGCCCGCCTTGGTGCCGCCGCCGACGATCCGCAGGCGTTCCGCCCGGCCCGCCGCCGCCCGCACGCGCTCGCACGCCTCCGCCTCGGTGCCGGGCTCCGTGCCGCCCATCGTCTCCCGCCCCATGTGCTTGTTTGGATCAAGTCCAGGAACGGGTGTCGCCGGAACGGCAGGAGGTTTCAAGCCGGGCATCCGGCCGCGCCTGTCAGCCGGCGCACTTTCTCGCATCGTCCCCGGCTCCACCCCGCGTCGGCCGGTCTCCGCCCGCATGGATGGACGGCCGCCCAGGGGCTGGCGCATAAGGAGTGCCGGTGAACCTTCAGGAATCCCCGGCCGGACCGTCCCGTGGACAAGATCGCAGCCAGTATCGCGCAGATTGCCGCGGAGGCTCTGGAGAGGGAGGGCGCGGATCCGCGCGCCTCCGCCGACCTGCCGGCCCCGGTGATGGACGCGCTCAAGGCCTGGATCGCCGACCAGCCCGAGCCCCGGCCTTCGGTGTCCGAGGCGGTGCGGCTAGGCCTCGGCGAGTGGCTGTCCGGGAAGGGCTACGGGCCCGCCGCAGGATCGTCCGGGGAGTGAGTGGCGGGCGTCCGCCCGCCGACCTTCATCCGTACCGGGCGAGGAACAGGGCGACGGCCTCCTCCACCCGCGCGTCGATGTCCCCGGCGCTCAGCGGGCGCTCCGGCGGCCGCAGCAGGTTGAGGAGCATCGCGTTGCCGAGCACCGAGCCGATATAGAGCGAGGCGGCGAGCGCCGGATCCTCGCCCCGGAACGTCCCGCGTCGTTTCGCCGCTTCGAGATGCGCCGTCAGCAGCCGGTGGGTCCGGTCGGGCCCGGCGGTGAACAGCGACATGCCGAGATCCGGATTGCGCACCGTCTCCGTGACGACGATGCGCAGCAGCGGGATCACCTCCGGCCCCCCCATCGCCTGGAGCAGGTTGCGCCCGAGGTCGCGCAGCACCGTCGCGGTGTTCTCGCCGCTCTCGAAATTCGCATCGAGCGCCGCCCGCAACTTCGCCGTCCGCGCCAGGACGATCTCGATCAGCAGGTCGTCCTTGCTCCTGAAGTGCCGGTAGAGCGTCTCCTTCGAGGCGCCGGCTTCCTCTGCCACGCGCTGCATCGTCGTCTCGGCGAGTCCGTGTCGGAGCAGGATCCGCTCGGCCACCGCGAGGATCTGGCAGCGGCGGCGTTGCCCCCTCGGCACGGGGTCGCCACTGCGCCTATGAGTTGTGTCGTCTCCAATTGACATATTAAGAGTTGCCCCTCTTATAAGCGTACCTAACGGTTCGCTTGTGCCAGGGCAATTGTCGCCCGCCGGGCGGGCCGTCCCCGCGTCGGGCCGCCCACGGTCCGGGCCCAGGATCGAGCTGCCGAGAATGCGTGACAACGACGACGACGCGTTCGGGCCGCGGCCGGGCCGCGGCCGCTCGGGCACAAGACGTCGCGACTACCTCGACATCGGGGGGCCGCGCGACGACGGCGACGACCGCGACGGGGACGGTTCGGCCTCGCAGGGGCGCCGGGCGGAGGGCGAGCGCGCCGAGTCCGGCGACCGGAAGTCCGGCGATGGCAAATCCGACCGGGGCAAATCCGACCGGGGCCAGTCCGACCAGGACAAGGCCGGGGCAGACACATCCGGCGGCGACAAGGGATCCGACCAGGCCGACGGCGAGCAGGAAGGCCAGGAGCGGCGCAAGAAGCGCCGGCCCCTCGTCCTCGGCATCGCCGCGGTGGTGATCCTGCTGCTGATCGGCGGCGGCGTCTATTACTGGCTCACGACCCGGGGCAAGGCCTCCACCGACGACGCCTATACGGACGGCAACATCGTCACCATCGCGCCGCAGGTCTCCGGGCAGGTCGTGAGCCTCGACATCACGGACAACCAGTTCGTCCACAAGGGTGATCCGCTGTTCCACATCGACGACCGGCAATACGTGTTCAATCAGGAGCAGGCGCAGGGCCAGCTCGACACCACCAAGGCCCAGGCGGCCAGCCAGAAGCTCGGCGTCGAGATCGCCAGGAAGAACTTCCCCGCCGCCCTCGAACTCGCCAAGGCGAACCTCGAGTCCGCCAAGGCGAACCTCCAGCTCCAGCAGGCGAACTACGACCGGCAGAAGAGCCTGCCGAAGCTCGCCACCACCCAGCAGGAGGTCGACACCACGGCGGCGAACCTCGCGCAGGCCAAGGCGCAGGTGGAGCAGGCCCAGGCCCGGGTCATCCAGGCCGAGCCGGTGAAGCAGAATATCGGCCAGTCCGAGGATCAGGTCAGCCAGATCGAGGGGCAACTGGAACAGGCGCAGGGCCGCCTCGACCAGGCCAAGCTCAACGTGGAGTGGACGGTGGTCCGCGCGCCGCAGGACGGCTGGGTGACCCGCCGCAACGTCAACGCGGGCAACTACGTCTCGTCCGGCCAGCAGGTGTTGTCGCTGGTCACGACCGACGTCTGGGTGACGGCGAACTACAAGGAGACCGAACTCGACGGGATGCGCCCCGGCCAGAAGGTGGCGATCACCGTCGATGCCTATCCAGACCTCGACCTGCACGGCCACATCGACTCGATCCAGCGCGGTTCCGGCTCGAAGTTCTCCGCCTTCCCGGCCGAGAACGCCACGGGCAACTTCATCAAGATCGTCCAGCGGGTCCCGGTGAAGATCGTGATCGATTCCGGGCTCAAGCCCGAGGAGCCTCTGCCGCTGGGCATCAGCGTCGAGCCCACGGTGATGCTCAAGTGAGCGGCGGGGCGGAACAGACCTGGACGCCGCGCTACAACCCGTGGCTGATCGCCATCGTCGTGACGATGGCGGCCTTCATGGAGATCCTCGACACCACCATCGTCAACGTCGCGCTGCCCTACATCGCGGGTTCGCTGGCCGCCTCGAACGACGAGGCGACCTACACGCTCACGGCCTACCTCGTGGCCAACGGCATCGTGCTGACCATCGCCGGGTGGCTCTCGGACACGATCGGGCGCAAGCGCTACTTCATCATCTGCATCGGCATGTTCACGGTCTCGTCCCTGCTCTGCGGCCTCGCCCAGAGCCTGGGGCAGATCATCCTGTTCCGGCTGATGCAGGGGTTCTTCGGCGGCGGGCTCCAGCCGAGCCAGCAGGCGATCATCCTCGACACCTTCCCCCCCGCCAAGCGCGGGGCCGCCTTCGGCGTCACGGCGGTGGCGACCATCGTGGCGCCGGTCCTCGGGCCGACGCTCGGCGGCTACCTCGTGGAGCACCTCGACTGGCGCTGGATCTTCTTCGTCAACGTGCCGGTGGGCATCCTGGCGGTGATCCTGAACTCGATCCTGGTGGAGGATCCGCCCCACGAGCAGGCGAAGAAGAACCGCAAGCGCGGGATCGACTATATCGGCCTGTCCCTCATCGTCGTCGGCATCGGCTTCCTGCAGATCGTGTTCGACCGGGGCGAGGACGACGGCTGGTTCGGCTCACCCTTCATCGTCCTCATGACGGTCATCGGCGGGCTCGGGGTGTTCTTCGCCATCTGCTGGCTGCTGACGGCCAAGAAGCCGATCATCGACCTCGACGTGTTCCGCGACAAGAACTTCACCATCGGCTGCATCCTGATCGGCGCCATGGGCTTCGCCCTCTACGCCAGCGCCGTGATCATCCCGCAATTCGCCCAGAACGTGCTCGGCTACCCGGCCCTGCAATCGGGCCTGATCCTGTCGCCCGGCGGCGTGGTGGTGATCGTCCTCATCCCCATCGTCGGGCAGCTGATGAAGGTCGTGCAGACCCGCTACCTCGTGATGTTCGGCTTCTCGCTGATGGGCGTGGCGCTGATGTATTCGAGCAAGCTCGCCCCCGACATCGACTTCCGCACCCTCGTCATCATGCGCTCCATGCAGACGGCGGCCCTCGGGTTCCTGTTCGTGCCGATCTCGACCATCGCCTACCTCACCCTGCCGCAGAGGTACCGCAGCGACGGGGCGGCCCTGTTCTCGATGTTCCGCAACGTGTTCGGCTCGCTCGGGATCTCCCTCTCCACCGCCGCCGTCACCGAGCGGCGGCAGGCCGACCAGGCGCACCTCTCCGGGTTCATGACGCCGCTGCGGCAGGGCTACAACACGTTCATCCAGGAGAGCGAGCACACGCTCCGCTCCCTGGGGCGCGCGGCCGGCGCCGTCCATCAGGAGGCGGTGTCGCACACCTACCAGACGTACATGCAGCAGGCGCAGATCCTCGCCTACGGCAACGTCTTCCAATACACGGCCGTCATCGCCTTCCTCGTGGTGCCGTTCTGCTTCCTGATCTCGGCGAAGACCGCTTCCGGCGGCGGCGGCGGAGGGCACTGACATGGCGATCCGCCTCCTCGACACCATCCTGGCCGGCGTGGCCGCCCTGGGCCTCTCGGACATGCTCGGCGGCTGCGTCGTCGGGCCGGATTTCGTCCGGCCCGTGCCAGCGGTCACCGCCGCGGCGACCTATGTCGAGCCCGCACCGGGGAGGCCGGTCCACACCGCGCTGCCGCTCCTGCGCGGCACCTCCGGCGCGCCGCCGGACGTGGAGTGGTGGCGCGCCTTCCGCGATCCGATCCTCGACGGGCTCGAAGCCCGGATCGCCGCCGAGAACCTCGACGTGCAGACCGCCTCCGCCCGGCTGCTCCAGAGCCGCGCCCAGCTCGGGACCAGCGCCGCCGCGGCCCTGCCGACGCTGAGCGGCCAGGGCTCGGCCTACCGGCAGCAATACAGCAAGAACGGCACGATCGGCCTGCTGTCGAACTCCCTGGGCGGGCTGACGGGGGGAACCGACCCCACCGCGCCCCTGACCAACGGCTTCGAGAGCTACACGCTGGGCTTCGACGCCTCGTGGGAACTCGACCTCTGGGGCCGGGTGCGCCGCTCGGTGGAATCGGCCCAGGCCCAGGCCGAGGCGTCGGCCGAGCAGCGCCGGGGCGCCCTGGTCTCGGCGCAGGGCGAGCTCGCCCGCGCCTACGTGCAGCTCCGGGGCACGCAGGACCTCGTCCGCATCTATCAATCCTACGTCCGGGTGAACCAGCAGATCCTCGACGTGGTCCGCATCCGCCAGCAGAAGGGCCTCGTCACCGGGCTCGACGTGGCCAGCGCCGCCTCGCAGGTGGAGGCGATCCAGGCGCAGATCCCGCAACTGCAGCAGCAGGAGATCCAGCAGATCAACGCGATCTCGCTGCTCCTCGGGGAGGCGCCGCTGGCCCTGTCGCAGGACCTGACCGGCGGGCGCGGCATCCCGCCGGTGCCGCCCAAGGTGCCGGTGGGCATCCCCTCCGAGCTGATCCGCCGCCGGCCCGACATCCGCCAGGCGGAGGCGAGCCTGCACGCGGCCATCGCCGATATCGGCGAGGCGGAGGCCGAGTTCTTCCCGCGGGTGACGTTGACCGCGAGCCCGACCGTCAACGCCATCGACCCGGCCAAGATCTTCCGCGGGTCGTCGCTGCAATACATGAATATCGGGCCGTCCTTCTCGATCCCGCTGTTCGAGGGCGGGCGGCTGCGCTCGAACCTCGTGCTGCAGCAGGCCCGCCAGCAGGAGGCGGCCATCGCCTACCAGAAGGCGGTGCTTCAGGGCTGGCACGACGTGGTCAACGCGCTGGCCTCCCTGCAGGGCGACGCGAACCGCCGGGGCCGCCTCGCCCGGCAGGTGGGCGACGCCCGCCGGGGCCTCGACCTCGCCAGGGCGCGCTACACCCAGGGCGTCGAGATCTTCACCACCGTGCTGCAGAACGCGCAGGTGGTGCTCCAGGCCGAGACCAACCTGTCCCAGGCGACCGCGGGCATGTCGACGGATTTCGTCGCCCTGTCGAAGGCCCTCGGCGGCGGCTGGGAGGGGAGCTTCCCGCCCCAGCCGGTCCCGCCCGGTCCGCCGGACGTGGCGCAGGTGCCCGTGGCCGAGATCATCCCCCGGCCGGTCCTGCCGTAGGGAGCCGGCCTCCGGCGCGGGACGGCCCGGGATATGGTAGAGGCGGTGTCGGCCCGGCCGACGCGGAAGACGCGGCCGAAGGACGGGGGGACGGTGCCGTGGGAAGCGCCCAGCGCGATGGGGAACTTGCCCGGCTGATCGGGGCCGTCGCCCGCGGCGACGACGCCGCACTCCGCGCCCTCTACGAGGCGATGGCTCCGAAACTTCTCGGGATCATCCTCCGTATCCTTCGGGATCGGGCGGCGGCGGACGATGCGCTGCAGGAGGTCTTCGTGAGCATCTGGCAGCGGGCAGGGAGCTACGATCCGCGGGCCGGCGCCCCCCACGTCTGGCTCGTCGCCATCGCCCGGCACCGGGCGATCGACCGGCTGCGGCAGGACAGGTCCTCCCGCCTGACGCAGACCGAGGAGGGCTGGCTGGAGCGCTTGGCCGACACCCGCGACGACGAGGCCGACCTCGCCCGGCGGGATGCCCTCAGCCATTGCCTCGGCGCGGTGGAAGCGCCCCAGCGCGAATGCATCGTGCTCGCCTATTGCGAGGGCTGGTCCCGCGAGGAGCTGGCCGCCCGTTACGGTTGCCCGGTGAACACCGTGAAGACGTGGCTGCGCCGGGGGCTGATCAGCCTGCGCGGCTGCCTGGAGGCGGCATGAGCACCCCGCAGCCCTGGGCCGACGACCCCGACGGCGCGGCCGGCGAGTACGTGCTCGGCACCCTGCCGGAGGACGAGCGGGCGGCCTTCGCCCACGCGCTGGAGCGGGAGGCGGGCCTGCGCGCCGCGGTGTCGGCGTGGGAGGCGCGGCTTTCCCCGCTCGCCGGCGCGATCCCCGCGGCGACGCCCGATCCGGGAAACTGGGCGGCCATCGCGGCGCGGATCGGCCGGCGGCCGGACGCGGCGGGCGGCGCCCGCATCGTCCGTCTGGAGCGTGGGCTGCGGCGCTGGCGCCTCGCGGCGGGGATGGCGGGCGCGCTGGCGGCGGGGCTCGCCCTGTGGATCGCCGCCGGGCCGCGCCCGGCCGCCGAGGGAACGCAGTACCTCGCCGTGGTCGACCGGGGCGGGGCGCTCCCGGCGCTTATCGTGCGCGTCGATCTCGGGTCCGGGATGGTGCAGGTGCGCAGCCTCGCCGCGGAGGCGCCGCCGGACCGCAGCCTGGAGCTCTGGTACGTGGGCGCGGGGGCAGCGCCCCGCTCCCTCGGCCTCGTCACCGATGCGGGCGCCCGGCTGCCCGTCCCGCCCGCCCTCCGGGCGGGGGCCGAGGGGGCGAGCCTCGCGGTGTCGGTGGAGCCGAAGGGCGGCTCGCCCACCGGCGCCCCCACCGGGCCGGTAATCTATTCGGGCAAGCTGGTGCGCGACGGGGGACGCGCCCGCTGAGGCGGATGCCGGCCGAGCCGGCGCGGCGGCCCCCCGTCTTCGCGGGAGGGCGGCAGCCTGCGAGCCGGGGGCCGACGAGGCTGGGATCGGGCTTTGACGGGTCGATGCGCCCTCCCCCCGCAGGGCGGGGAGAGGGGAAGCGCCGGACCGCGCCGACGGGCGGCGGCGGTCCGGATGGGGGTCGGAATCAGGGCATCAGCACGGTGTTGATGACGTGGATCACGCCGTTCGACTGCATCACGTTGGCGATCGTGACCTTGGCGGTGTTGCCCTTGGCATCGGTGACCATCACGGCCTTGCCCTTGGTGGTGACCGTGAGCGGCTCGCCCTGGACGGTCTTCAGCTCGGCCTGGCCGCCGCCCTGGCGCACCGCGGCCATCAGCTCCTTGGCCGTGTAGACGCCCGGCACCACGTGATAGGTGAGGATGCTGGTGAGCTGCGCCTTGTTCTGCGGCTGGACCAGGGTGTCGACGGTGCCCGGCGGCAGCTTGGCGAAGGCGGCGTTGGTCGGCGCGAAGACGGTGAACGGCCCGGGGCCCGACAGGGTGTCCACGAGGCCGGCGGCCTTCACGGCGGCCACCAGCGTGGTGTGGTCCTTCGAGTTCACGGCGTTCTCGACGATGGTCTTGTTCGCGTACATCGGCGCGCCGCCGACCATCGGGTTCTTGGCGAGGGCCGGGCCGGCCGCGGCGGCGAGGCCGAGGGCGAGGCTGAGGCGGAGAAGCGTCTTGGACATGGTGGCTCCCTTGGGATGCGCCCCAATCCGAAACGGGGGCGTCGTCAGCCTCTACGGACCGGACGGGCCGGGAAGTTTCAGCGGCGTGGGGCCGGACCCCGAAAAAACACGCGGCGGTGGACGGCGCGCCCGCTCCCTTGAGCCACCGCACCGGAACGTCCTAAGAACACCGGCCGCCTGCGCAGGACCCGGATGTCGCGTTTCCAGTTCGTCCACGCCGCCGACCTTCACCTCGGCAGTCCGCTGACCGGCCTCGCCGGGCGGGATGCGGACCTCGCCCGGCGCCTCGCCGCGGCCGGGCGCCGGGCGTTCGAGGACCTCGTGACCTTCGCCATCGACAAGGCGGTGGCCTTCGTCGTGGTGGCCGGGGACATCTACGACGGCGACTGGGCGGACGCCTCCATCGGCCTGTTCTTCGCCCGGCAGGTCGGGCGCCTCGACCGGGCCGGCATCCCCGTCGTCATGGTGCGCGGCAACCACGATGCCGAGAGCGTCATCACCCGCTCGATCACCCTGCCGCCCTCGGTCCACGTCTTCCCCTCGAACCGGGCGACGACCCACACGCTCGACGGGTGGAAGGTCGCCATCCACGGGCGCAGCTTCCCCAACCGGGCGGTGGAGGAGAACCTGTCGCTGACCTACCCGGCCGCGATGCCCGGCTGGTTCAACCTCGGCGTGCTGCACACCTCCTGCAGCGGCTACGCCGCCCACGCCACCTACGCCCCCTGCTCGGTGCCCGACCTCGCCCGGCGGGGCTACGCGTACTGGGCGCTCGGCCACATCCACGAATACGAGGAACTGTCCCGCGACCCGTGGATCGTCTTCCCCGGCAACCTCCAGGGGCGGAGCGTGCGCGAATGCGGGCCCCGCGGGGCCGTGCTCGTGACGGTCGAGGATGCGCAGGTGCGCGAGGTCGAGCGGCTGATCTTCGACCGCGCCCGGTTCGAGCGCCTCTCCGTCGATCTCTCGGGCGTGACGGAGATCGGGGCGGCCCATGCCCGGGTGGAGGAGGCGCTGCGGCCCCTCGGGGCGGTGGCCGCCTCGCGCCTCGTGCTGGTGCGGGTCCACCTCACCGGCGAGAGCGCCGTCCACGACCGTCTCTGCGCCGACCGGGACGACCTCGCCGCCGAGGTCCAGGCGGCGGCCCACCGGGTGCACGAGGAGATCTGGCTGGAGCGCCTGAAGGTCGAGACCCGCCGCCCCCGCGCCGCGGAGGCGGTCTCCACGGCGGCCATCGACCCCACCGCCCTCCTCGCCGACCTCGAGCGCGAACCGGAGTTCCGCGAGCGCGCCGTGGCGGCGCTGGCCGAGATCGTCCGCAAGATGCCCTCCGGCGTCGCGGAGGAGGCCGGCATCGAGGCCGAGTTCGAGGCCCTCTGCACCGAGGCGCAGGCCCTGGTCCTCGGCCGCCTCTCCGGCCGGGCCTGCTGACGATGCGCCTGCTGAGCCTCCACCTCGAGCGCTACGGAGCCTTCACCGACCGAACGCTGGCCTTCCGGCCCGATGCGCGGCTCCACGTGGTGCTCGGCGCCAACGAGGCCGGCAAGAGCACCGCGCTCTCGGCCGTCACCGACCTGCTGTTCGGGTTCGGCAAGACCACGGCTTACGCCTTCCAGCACGAGATGCCGCTCCTGCGGATCGGCGCCGAGATCGCATCGGCCGACGGGCGGCGCCTCGCCTTCCGCCGCCGGAAGGGCAACGCCCGCACCCTGATCGACGCCGACGAGGCGCCCCTGCCGGACGATGCGCTGGCCCCCTTCCTCGGCGGCCTCGTCCGCCCGGTCTTCTGCCGGGCCTTCGGCCTCGACGCCGAGGCCCTGCGCCGGGGCGGGCGGGAGATGGTCGATGTCGAGGGCGAGGTGGGGGCGAGCCTGTTCGCCGCCGGCTCCGGCCTGCGCGGGCTGACCGAACTCCAGGCCCGGCTCGACGGCGAGGCGGAGGCGATCTTCACCCCCCGGAAGGCCGGGCACCGGACCTTCTACCAAGCCCTCGACCGCTGGCAGGACTCCCGCAAGACCGAGCGGGAGACGGGGATCTCCACCGCCGACTGGCGCCAGCTCAACGAGGCCATCGCCGCCGCGGGGGCGGACCTCGACGCGCTGCGCGCCGAACGGGGCCGCCTCGCCGCCGCCCGCGCCCGGCTGGAGCGCCTGAAGCGGGCCGGGCCGGTGCTCGCCGAGATCGACGCCCTGGAGGCGCGCCTCGCGGAGGATCCCCTCGCCGTCGAGGCGGACGGCGCCTGGGTCGCCCGCCTCGGCGAGGTCCTGGCCGAATGCCGGGCGGCGGAGGCGGATTCCACCCGCGCCGGGGCGAGCCTGTCCCGCGCCCGGGCGGAGGTGGAAGCCCTGCCGCAGGTGGCGCCCCTCGCGGAGCGGACCGAGGAGATCCTGGAGGCCTTCCGCGGCATCGGCCGCTTCGAGAAGGACGGGACCGACCTCACCCGGCTGCGCGGCGAGGCCGAGCGGGCCGAACAGACCCTCGACCGGCTCTGCGCGAGGGTCGGCGTGCGGGGCCGCGACGCGCTGGCCGACATCCTGCCCACCGACGCCGCCCGGGCCGGGATCGAGCGCCTCGTGCGCGAGGGCCGCGCCCTCGACGCCGCCGAGACCCAGGTGACGCGGGAGGCCGAGACCGCCCGCGCCGAGCGCGACCGGCTGATCCGCGAGGGCGAGGCTGCGGGCTCCGTCCTCGACCCCGCCCCCTTGCGCGAGATGCTGCGCCCGTTCGGGCGCCTGCGCGAGACCATCGCCCGGCACCGGGAGTTCGAGGACGGGATTCGCCGGGCCGTCGACTTCCTGCGCGACCGGGCCGGGCGCCTCTCCCCCGCCATCGCCGACCCCGCCTCCCTGGCCCGGACCCCGCTGCCCTCTGCCGAAGCCATCGGGCGGTTCCAGGCCCTCCTGGACGAGGCGGCGCGGGAGCGAGGGCGGGTCGCCGACCGCCTCGCCGCCGCCCGCCGCCGGGTCGCGGAGATCCGCGCCCGCCTGGACGAGCGCGAGGCCGCCGGGCCGGTGGCGACGCAGGAGCGCCTCGCCGCCCTGCGCGCCGCCCGGGCCGGGGCCTTCGCCCCCCTGCGCGATGCCCTGGTCGCCGGCACGGGGGCTTCCCCCGACGCCGTGGCCGCCTTCGAGCGGACGGTGGAGGCCGCCGACCGCCTCGCCGACGCCCGTGCGGACGACGCGACCCGGGTCGCCGCCCACGCCGCCGACCAGCTCCGCCTCGCGGCGGCCCTCGCCGAGGTGGCGGAGGACGAGGAGTCCCTGACCGCCCGCGAGGCCGACGTCGCCGAGGGCGAGGCCGCCTGGCAGGAGGCGTGGCGCGAGGCGGGCATCCGCCCCGGCCCGCCCGTGGAGATGACCCGCTGGCTGGCCGAGGCGCAGGCGGTGATCGGCGCCGAGCAGGACCTCGCCGACGAGCGCATCAGCCGGGACCGCTACGCGGCCGAGATCGCGGCGGCGCGGGAGCCCCTGGCGGCCCTCTGCGTCCGCGCCGGGATGGAGGTGCTGCCGGGGCTCGACCCCGCCGCACTCCTCGACGGGCTGGAGGGGCACCTGCGCGCCCTCGCCACCCGATGGGAGGCCGGGCGGGAGGCGATCGGCCGGCTCGGCGCTGCCCGGCAGGCGGCCGAGCGCCAGGAGGCGGCGCTCACCGAGACGGCGGCGCGGCGCGCCGTCTGGCGGGAGGCGTGGGCCGGGGCGGTCACCGTCCTGGCGCTCCCCGCCACCGCCGGACTGGAGGAGGCGGAGGGGGCCCTGGCCGCCTGGCGGGAGGTGCCACAGGCCCTGGCGCAGCACGCCGACCTCACCCGCCGGGTGAAGGGCCTGATCCGGGATCGGGACCTGTTCCAGTCCGCCGCGGCGTCCCTGGTGGCCGACCTCGCCCCCGACCTCGCCGACATGACGCCCGGCGCGGGCATCCGTACCCTGCACAACCGCCTGCAGGCGGCGCAGGCGGAGGCGGTGCGCCGGACCGAGCTGTGCCGGTTGCAGGAGGCCGCAGGGCAGGCCGCGGCCGAGGCCGCCCGGGGGGGCGAGGCGGCCCGAGGCCGGCTGGCCGCCCTGGTCGGCGAGCGCCTGCCGGAGGCCGCGGGCGCCTCGCCGGACGAACTCGTCTCCCTCCACGGGAGGCTCGATGCCCGGGAGCGGCTTCGGGCGGACCTCGCCCGGTTGCGGATGCGGGGCCTCGCCGTCGCGGGCGACGGCCTGCCGGAGGCGGAGCTGCGCGCCGGCCTCGCCGAGACGCCGCCCGAGGCCATCGAAGCCGGTCTGGCGGCGCTCGCCGCCGAGGCCGAGGAGGTCGAGGACCGCAGCAGGGTCGTCTATTCCGACCGCGAGCGGGACATCGGCCGCCGGGCCGAGCTGGAAGGCGGCACGGGGGCCGAGCTGGCGCTGGCCGAGCGCAAGGGCGCCGAGGCGCAGATGCAGGAGGCCGCGCGCTCCTGGGCGGTGTTGCGCCTCGCCGGGCTGATGCTCGGCGCGGCGGTGGCCAAGCACCGGGCGGGCCAGCAGGACCCGATGCTCGCCCGCGCCGGGACCCTGTTCCAGCGCCTGACCGGCGGCGGCTTCGAAGGGCTCGCTCAGAGCTACGACGAGGCGGACACGCCCCGGCTCGTGGGCCGGCGCGCCTCCGGCCCGGCCGGCGGCGGCCTCGTTTCCATCGAGGCGATGAGCGAGGGCACCCGGGACCAGCTCTATCTCGCCCTGCGCCTCGCGCATCTCGAAGACTATGCCGGCCGGGCCGAGCCGGCGCCCTTCGTCGGCGACGACCTGTTCTCGACCTTCGACGACGCCCGCACCGCGCACGGCCTCGAAACCCTGGCCGAGATCGGCGGCTCGGTGCAGCCGATCCTGTTCACCCACCACCGCCACGTCGCCGACATCGCCGCCGCGCGGCTCGGCTCCGCCGTGGACGTGCTGACGCTGTAGGGCCCGCGCCGCCGCGCCCTCTCCGGCACCACCCCCACCCCTCCCCGCAAGGGGGGAGGGGAGCGGCACCGAGGCGCGGGAACGCCTGATCCAAGGTCGGCACAAAACGCTGCAGATGCTCAGGTGTCAGTCCGTGCCATCGGCCGGGCTCTCAAGTATTTTGCCGGCTTTCGCGCTGCATTCGTTTGTCGAGTGGGGTCATTCGACGGGTGGGATGGTCGGTCGATCTCCCATCTTTTCAGTGAGCCGGCTCAGCGAAACTTGCAACGCGCGATCCAATAGTGGGCGTGTCGTGCACGGTGTCACAGAAAATTCAAAAATCAACCATACACCTCATGCCGGCTTCGCCATCCGGGGACACGGCGCCGGCATCCGCGCGGCGGGTGGGCCCGAAGCCGGACGCCAGCGCCTGAGGGAAGGTTTCAAGACTTGGCCATCGGATTGGACAGCCGGGATTCCGCCCGGACGGGCGCGTCCGGCGCGGCCCTCGACCGTGACGGGGTCGCGCGGGCCTACGGGCGCTGGGCGCCCGTCTACGATTTCGTCTTCGGGCCGGTCTTTGCCCGCGGGCGCAGCCTCGCCGCCACGGCGGCGGAGCGCATCGGCGGCCGGGTGCTCGAAGTGGGCGTCGGCACCGGCCTCTCGCTGCCGGCCTACGCCCGCTCCCGCAGCGTCATGGGCATCGATATCTCCGCGCCCATGCTGGAGAAGGCGCAGGCCCGCGTGAAGCGGCTCGGCCTGCGCAACGTCGAGCGCCTCGCCGTGATGGACGCCGAGCGGCTCGAACTGCCCGACGCATCCTTCGACGTGGTGGTGGCGCAGTACGTCGTCACCGCGGTCCCGAACCCGGAGGTCGCCCTCCACGAGTTCGCCCGCGTGCTGCGGCCCGGCGGCGAGATCATCATCACCAGCCGCATCGGTGCCGAGCGCGGCCTGCGCCGGGCGATCGAGCACGCCCTCGCCCCCATCACCGGCCGCCTCGGCTGGCGCACGGAGTTCCCGTGGGCGCGCTACACGGACTGGGCCGCCTCGGCGCCCGGCATCGAGATCGTGGAGCGGCGCGCGCTGCCCCCGCTCGGGCACTTCTCCCTCATCCGCATGCGCAAGACGGCCTGACCCGGCCGCCCCGCCCCCATCGCCGCGACGACACGGAGTTTCGACCCATGGCCAGTTTCCGGGAGGCGCTGCGCATCCAGCGCTGGGACGACCATCGCTACTACCACCACAACCTGATCAACCAGAGCCTGCATATGGTCAGCGCCATCTGCTTCCTGGTGGCCTACGTGCTGGCCTTCATGGACCCGGCGAAGGCCGCCCTGGTCGGCTGGCTCCTGGCGATGACCAGCCGGCAGGCGGGCCACCTGTTCTTCGAGCCGAAGGGCTACGACCACGTCAACCACGCCACCCACGAGCACAAGGAAGAGATCAAGGTCGGCTACAACCTGCAGCGCAAGGTCGTGCTGCTGTCGATCTGGGTGCTGTCGCCCGCCCCGCTCTACTGGGATCCGAGTTTCTTCGGCCTGCTCACCCCGGCGCCGGACCTCTCCGGCGTGATCCACAATGTCGGCTGGATCTGGCTGTGGCTCGCCATCGGCGGCCTCCTGTTCCGCGTCGGCCAGCTCTGCATCCAGCAGAGCCCGAAGACCGGCATCGTCTGGGCGACCAAGATCCTCACGGACCCCTTCCACGACATCAAGCTCTACCACAGGGCACCGCTCAAGCTCCTGCAGGGTGAGATGATCGACGAGGAAGAGCAGGCCGAACACCACGCCTGATCGGTTCCCTGTTCCACACGCGCCCCCTCTCCCGGTCCGCCGGGGGAGGGGGCGCGCTGCGTTTGGGGGCATGGTGTTTCAGGCCCGGCATGTCCCGCGCCGTCATGGCGAACGCAGTGACGCCATCCGGGGCAGCGGGCCGCCTCAGACCGTGACGCCTCCCTGGATGGCTTCGCTTCCCTCGCAAAGACGGGGTTGGCCGTTCTCCGGCTGCTCCCCACGCGCCACGCCTCCCTCCCCCCCTGCGGGGGAGGGGGGAGGGCATGCGGCGCCTCCGGTGTCTCCAGCACCACACCCGTCAGGCCGCTCACTCCAACCGAGGTGATGACGGCGGTGCCGACCCGGGCGCCCTGCCGGAGCGGGGGGGCGTCACCCCCGCGGCGACAGCCCGAATCGCACCCGCGCGGCCTCCTTCAGCACCGCGCGGCGGATCGCCTTGTCGGTGGTCTCCGGGCCGTCCCACCAGCCGTCGGCCTGCATCGCCGCGCAGGCGGCGACGAAGCGGTCGGCCACCGCGGCGAAGTCGGCCTGCGTGTAGGCGAGGCTGAAGATCAGCCGGCCGGTGCCGACCCAGGACAGGTGGAGCCCCGCCGCCCGCAGGTAGAACTGCAGCATCCAGTTGTAGCGGGACGGCCGGGTGTAGAGCACCGTCCACACGGTCGAGAAGTTGGCGACCCGCACGGGCAGGCCCTCCGCCTCCAGGCGGGCGTTGAGGGCGGCGGCCCGCCCGTCCCAGGTGGCGTCGAGCCCGTCGTAGAGGGCGGCGACCTCCGGCGTCTCCAGCCGGTCGAGGAAGGCGCTCATGGCACCCATCACCTGCGGGTGCGCGTTGAAGGTGCCCCGGGCGAAGCAGATGTCCACCGGCCGGTCGTCCCGGAAGCGGCGCATCAGGTCGGCCCGGCCGCAGAGCACGCCCACCGGCAGGCCGCCGCCGAGGGACTTGCCGTAGGTCACGAGGTCGGCCCGCACGCCGAAATACTCTTGCGCGCCGCCCTTCGCGAGGCGGAACCCCAGGAACACCTCATCGAGGATCAGGACGATGCCGCGCCGCGTGCAGACCTCCCGCAGGCGGGCGAGCCAGGCGGTGTAGGCGGCCCGGTCGAACCGGGTCGTGCGGGCGCTGTCGATGAGCGCCGAATCGGACGGGGCGCCGGCATTGGGGTGCAGGGCCTGGAGCGGGTTCACGAGGACGCAGGCCACGTCCTTCCGGGTGGCGAGGACGTGCAGCGTCCGCTCCGACATCTCCGAGAGTGTCAGGGTGTCGTTGGCGGCGACGGGGTTGCCGATGCCCGGCTGCACGTCGCCCCACCAGCCGTGATAGGCGCCGCAGAAGCGCACGATCCGCCGCCGGCCGGTGTGGTAGCGGGCGAGCCGCACCGCCTGCATCACCGCCTCGGTGCCCGACATGTGGAACGACACCTCGTCCAGCCCGGACAGGTCCCTCAGCCGGGCGACGTTCCCGGCCACCACCGGATGGAGCGAGCCGAGCACCGGCCCGAGGGCGGCGACCCGGGCCGCGCCCTCCGCCATGCACCGCTTGTAGAAATCGATCCCGAACAGGTTCACGCCGTAGGAGCCGGCGAGGTCGTGGAAGGTGTTGCCGTCGAGGTCGGTGACGCTGACCCCGTTCGAGGCGGCCATGAACGCCCCCGCGCCGAGATTGGCCCGAACCGGCCCGGCGAACTGGAACGGCACCCGGTAGAGGCCGGTGAACTGCAGGTCGGACAGGCCGGCGCGCACCGCCTCGGTCTCGGCCCGGCTCCGGGCGAAGCGGGTGCGGAACAGCTCCGACAGGCGGGCGAAGGCGGCCTCCCGGGCCGCGGCCACCGAATCGGGCGGGTCGTCGGCGCGGAAGAACTGTCGCGAATCGTAGGCATAAGCCGGAATCGCCCTGGCGATTCGCCGGGCCATCCGGGCGTGTCCGGTCAGCGACGGGTGCTTCGCCCGGGAGAGCTGAAGGCGCCGGACGGCCGGCGGCAGGGCGAGGGCGGCCGCCGCGGCGGCCGACAGGGAAGTGAGAAGCGCGTCCATGGGGTCGCGGCTAACGGGAACGGTTCACGGGATGATGACGCTCCGCGCAACGCTCGGCCGTATCGGCGCCCAGGAGGATCTGAACTTCCTCCTGACCAACCGGCTGCCCCGCCGCCTCGCGACCCAGGCCATGGGCCGGATCAGCCGGATCGAGCAGCCGTGGGTGCGGGATGCCTCCCTCTTCCTGTGGCGGCTGTTCTGCGACGTGGACCTGACCGACGCGAAGGAGACGCGCTTCCCGAGCCTGCACGCCGCCTTCGTCCGCGAACTGCGCCCCGGCGCCCGGCCGCTCGAGTCCGATCCCGCCGTGCTGGTCAGCCCATCGGACGCCATCCTCGGCGCGCACGGCACCGTGGCGGCGGGGCAGGTGTTGCAGGTGAAGGGCAGCGCCTACCGCTTGGCCGACCTCGTGCAGGACGAGGCCCTCGCCCTCGCCCACGAGGGCTGCGCCTACGCGACCCTGCGGCTCACGGCGGGGATGTACCACCGCTTCCACGCCCCCGCCGACCTGCGGGTGGATTCGGTGCGGCACCTCTGGGGCGACACGTGGAACGTCAACCCGATCGCGCTGAAGCGGGTCGAGGCCCTGTTCTGCCGCAACGAGCGGGCGGTGATCCGGGTGCGCCTGTCGGACGGGGCGGCGATGACCCTGGTGCCGGTGGCGGCGATCCTCGTGGCCGGGCTGAAGCTCGGCTTCCTGCCGGAGGGGGGCGACCTGCGTTCGACCGAGGGGCGCACGCTCCCCTGCCTCGCCGCCCTGCCCAAGGGGGCCGAGATGGGCTGGTTCGAGCACGGCTCGACCATCGTGGTGCTGGCGCCCCCCGGCTACACCCTCGATCCGGGCTTGCACGAGGGCGCCCGGCTGCGCATGGGCGAGGCGCTGCTGCGGGCGCCGGCCCTGTCCTCTTGAGGGGCCGTCATCGCGAGGCCCGCGACGCGATTCAGGGACGCGCGAGGCTCGGACAGCGGCCCTCCCCCTTTGGATTGCGTCACCGCGTTCTCCATGACGGTGTGAACGAATCGATGCTGGGAACGACATGAGCGAACCGCGCTACGCGATCTATGCCTTGCCGGAGCCCGGCTCGGCGCTCGAGGGCTTCGGCCGGGCGGTGCTCGGCTACGACAACGTGTCGGGCGAGGCCGTGCCACAGGAGCCCGGCCTCGCGGAGGTCACGGCGGGGGCGCGGGTCTACGGCTTCCACGCGACCCTGAAGGCGCCGATGCGCCTCGCCGCCGGGGTGGACGAGGCCGCCCTGGTGGCGACGGCCGAACGGCTCGCCGCCGCGCATCCGCCGGTCGCGGTGGGCGCGCTGGCGGTCGCGGCCCTCGGGCGGTTCCTCGCGCTGGTGCCCGTGGCCCCTCCGCCCGATCTCGGGCTCCTCGCGGCGGAATGCGTCGCCGCGTTCGAGCCCCTGCGCGCGCCCCTCACCGAGGCCGAGCGGGCCAAGCGCCGGCCGGAGCGGCTGAGCCCCCGCGCCCGCGCGCTCCTCGACGCCTGGGGCTACCCCCATGTCTTCGAGGAATTCCGCTTCCACATGACCCTCACCGACGCCCTGCCGGAGGAGGCACAGGCCGACTGGCACGCCCGCCTGACGCGGGCGTACCGGGACAGCGGCGCCGGGCCGCTGACGATCCACGCCCTCGGCATCCTGCGCCAGGACGGACAGGCGCCGTTCCGGTTGCTGGCGCGCATCCCCTTCGGAGGCCACCATGGCTGAGCGACTGAGCGAGACCCCGACCATCGACCCGAGCGCGCGGGTCACCGCCTGCCGGCTCGGCCGCTACACGGAAGTCGGCGCCCGCACCCGCCTGACCGAGACGGATCTCGGCGATTACTCGTACATCGTCGAGGACGGGGAGGTGATCTACACGACCGTCGGCAGGTTCACCTCCATCGCCGCGAGCGTGCGCATCAACCCCGGCAACCATCCGATGGAGCGGGCGAGCCAGGCGCACTTCACCTACCGCGCCCGGGCCTACTGGCCCGAGGAGGCGAACGAGGACGGCTTCTTCGACCGGCGCCGGGCGAGCCCGGTCACCATCGGCCACGATGTCTGGATCGGCCACGGCGCGATCATCCTGCCCGGGCGAACCATCGGCACCGGGGCGGTGGTCGGCGCCGGGGCCATCGTCACCCGGGACGTGGCGCCCTACGCCATCGTCGTCGGCAACCCCGCCCGGCCGGTGCGGGAGCGGTTCCCGGCGGCCATCGCCGAGCGGCTCCAGCGCCTCGCGTGGTGGGATTGGGATCACGAGCGCCTGCGCCGGGCCCTGCCGGACTTCCGCAGCCTCGCCATCGACGAGTTCCTGGATCGGCACGGGGGGTGAAGAAGGGCGCCACGTCCTTGTGAGCAAAGCGAAGCAATCCGGGGCGGCAGGACGTCGGAGAACACGGCGGATCCCCGCATTGCTTCGCCGCCCGCGCGATGACGGGGGAGGGCGGTGAAGAGCCAAAATACTTCGCCGGCAATCGTCATTCAAACGTCGTGCAAGCTGTGTCTACGGGGTCCATTCATCTTCGGACCCTCGAATGCTCGTCACCGAGAACCTGACGCGTCAGTATGGTGATCGCCGCGCCCTCGACGGCGTGTCCCTGCGCATCGAGCCGGGGAGCTTCGTCGGGGTGATCGGCCGGTCCGGTGCCGGCAAGTCGACCCTGCTGCGCCTGCTGAACCGCCTCGCGGAGCCGACTTCCGGGCGCATCCTGCACGGCACGACAGACGTGACGGCCCTCACCGGGCGCCGCCTGCGGGACTGGCGGGCGCGCTGCGCCATGATCTTCCAGCAGTTCAACCTCGTCGGCCGCCTGGACGTGATGACCAACGTCCTGATGGGCCGGCTGAGCCATTGCCCCAGCCACCGCTCGCTCCTGCGGATGTGGTCGGAGGCCGACCGGGCCATGGCGCTCGCCGCCCTCGACGGGTTCGACATGGGCCAGTTCGCCGCCATCCGGGCGGACCAGCTCTCCGGCGGCCAGCAGCAGCGGGTCGCCATCGCCCGCGCCCTGGTGCAGGAGCCGGAGATCATCCTGGCGGACGAGCCCGTCGCCTCCCTCGACCCGCGCAACACGCGGCTGGTGATGGATGCCCTGGCGGACGTGAACAAGCGCTACGGCATCACCGTCGTCTGCAACCTGCATTCCCTGGACCTCGCCCGGGCCTACTGCGACCGCCTCGTCGGTCTGGTGGCCGGGCGCGTGGTGTTCGACGGGCGCGGCTTCGACCTCACCGAGGACGTGGCCCGCCGCCTCTATGGCCTCGAAGCCGGCGAGGTGCTGGACGACGAGCCCGCCCTGCCGGTGGGGCCGATGCCCATCCCCACCGGCCCGATCCGCGAAGCCGCGGTCGTCGCCTGAGCGGGGCAAGCCGGCCGCAGATGCCGGTGCCGATTCCCGAGGACACGCCCCGTGATGCGCCCGGCGGTCGCCGGCGCGCCGACTTGCGAACGGAGACTTGCGATGATCACGAGACGGATTCTGGCCGGCGCCCTGGCGCTCGGGCTGTTCGGCGGCGCGGCCCATGCGGCGGACGACTGGAAGAAGCAGTATCCCGAGCTGACCCTGGCCGTGATCCCGGCCGAGAACGCCTCGGGCACGAGCGACCGCTACGCGCCGCTCACCGACTACCTCACCAAGAGCCTCGGCGTGCCGGTGAAGCTACGGGTCGCCAACGACTACGCCGCGGTGATCGAGGGCCAGCGGGCCGGCAACATCCAGATCGGCTTCTACGGCCCGGCCTCGTTCGCCCGCGCGGTGATGACCGGCGTGAAGATCGAGCCGATCGTCAACCAGAAGCACGAGACCGGCGCCTCCGGGTATTACTCGGTGATCTACGTGAAGGCCGACAGCCCGTACAAGACCATCGAGGACCTGAAGGGCAAGAACCTCGCCCTGGTGGACCCGAACTCCACCTCCGGCAACCAGGCGCCGCGCTTCTTCCTGAAGCGGGCGGGCTACGAGGTCGACAAGTTCTTCGGCAAGACCTTCTTCGCCGGCAGCCATGAGAACGCCGTCCTGGCCCTGACCCAGGGCACCGCGGACGCCGCCGCCAACCTCTACAACTCCGACGACGACACCATGGTCACCCGCATGACCGCCAAGGGCATGCTGAAGAACGCCGACGGCAGCCCGATGAAGCAGGCGGACTTCCGGGTGGTGTTCAAGTCGGACTTCCTGCCCGAGGGCCCGTTCGCCATGCTGGAAAGCCTGCCGGACGACCTGAAGGCGCAGATCCGCGCCGCCTTCGAGGCGCTGCCGACCAAGGACAAGGCCACCTTCGACAAGCTCTCCGACGGCAAGGACAAGGGCCTGACCCCGGTGACGCTGAAGGACTACCAGCCGATCATCGAGATGCTGAAGTTCAACGACGAGCAGCGCCGCAAGTCGTAACGGGCTTCGGGCGTCCGGCCCCACCCCGGAGCATCCGCTTCGGGACGGGGCCGGACCGTCCGATCCGCCCCATGAGTTCCGCTCGCAATGACGGGAGCGTTGGCGAGAACCGTGCCGGAGCCGATACCGATGAGCGAGCCTTGCGCCGCCTGACCCTCCTTCCGCCCCAACGGGCCGCCGCCCTGGTCGGGCAGTATGCGGCCGAGCGGGCCAGCGCCCGGCGGCGGCTCCTCGTCACCGCCGCCGTGATGGCGGTGCTGCTCGGGCTCGCCTCCTACGCCGCCGAGGTCCGGCCGTTCGTCCTGGCGGCCAATATCGGGAAGTTCACGGCCTATCTCCGGGAGATCATGCCGGTGCTCCGGCCCAGTCATCTCGGCACCGATCTGGCCGAATGGTACTGGGCCCTGCCGAGATGGCTCTCGCTGCTCGGCGAGACCCTGCTGATGGCCTATCTCGGCACCCTGCTCGGGGCGGTGGGCGGGTTCGTGCTGTGCTTCGTGGCGGCGGGCAACCTCGTGAAGAGCGCGGCGCTGCGGTTCGTCGCCAAGCGCTTCCTGGAGGTCTGCCGCACGGTCCCCGAGATCGTCTTCGCGCTGATCTTCGTCATCGCCTTCGGCCTCGGCCCGATGGTCGGCGTGCTGGCCCTGGCGATCCACACCACCGGGGCGCTGGGCAAGCTGTTCTCCGAAGTGGTCGAGAACATCGACATGAAGCCCGTCGAGGGGCTGACCGGCACCGGGGCGAGCTGGGTCGGCACCGTGCGCTTCGCCGTGCTGCCGCAGGTGCTGTCGAACTTCGCCTCCTACGCGCTGCTCCGTTTCGAGATCAACGTCCGCGGTGCGGGGGTGATGGGCTTCGTCGGCGCCGGGGGGATCGGACAGGAATTGCTGATCGCGATCCGCAACTTCTACTACTCGGACGTCAGCGCGATCCTGCTGATGATCGTGCTGACGGTCTTCGCCATCGACTTCGGCACCGAGAGGCTGCGCCATCACCTCATCGGCGCGGAGGGCGGGCGATGACCGAGCGGACCCGTCCGAGCCTGCGCCGGACCGCGCTGGCCGACCTCGACGCCCTGCGCGCCCGTCATCCCGGGCAGTTCCGCACCGATTGGGCCGGGCGGCTGCGGGTGGCGGCCGTCCTGGCGGGCCTCTTCGGCCTCGCCGCCTACGGGATGTGGGCGCTGGACTTCTCCCTGGGGCGCATCGTCCACGGCCTCGGGCGCCTGGGCGGCTTCGCCCTGGAGATGCTCCCGCCGAGCGCGGGGGGGCGCTTCGGCGTGTTCCTCCAGGCCCTGGGCGAGACCCTGGGCATCGCCTTCCTCGGGACGCTCACGGCGGCGGTGTTCGCCTTCCCCGTGGCCTTCCTGGCTGCGCGCAACGTGGTGCCGAACCCCTTCGCCCGCTTCGCCGTGCGCCGGGGGCTCGATGTCGTGCGCTCCGTGGACGTGCTGATCTGGGCGCTGATCTGGATCAACGTCGTGGGCCTCGGCCCCTTCGCGGGGGCGCTCGCCATCGCGTGCTCGGATTTCGGGGCCTTCGGCAAGCTGTTCTCGGAGGCGATCGAGACCTGCGACCGCAGGCCCGCCGAGGGCATCGCCGCCGCGGGGGGCTCGTCGCTGCACCGCATCCGGTTCGGGCTCATCCCCGGCGTCCTGCCGGTCCTGGCGAGCCAAGTGCTGTACTTCTTCGAATCGAACACCCGCTCGGCGACGATCATCGGCATCGTCGGGGCGGGCGGCATCGGCCAGTACCTCACCGAGCTGATCCGGGTGCTGGAACTGAAGCAGGTCGCCTTCCTGGTGCTGATGATCCTCGTCACCGTCGCGGCGATCGACTGGATCTCGGGCCGCCTGCGCCGGGCGGTGATCGGCGGGGCGGGGCGGTAGAGGGCGCCCGCGTCAGGGGGCGACCATCAATTCCACCCGGTCGGCGGCGAAGACGGCGCGGTTGGCCTGGACGGGGGTGCCTGCGCCATCGACGTTGACGCTCGACACCACCATCACGACCCGTCCCGGCGCGATCTCGAGCCGGGCCGCCTCGGCCGGGTCGGCCGGGCGGGCGCGGATGCGCGTCGAGGCGCGGGTGTAATCGGGCACGCCGCAGGCGGCCAGCGCCCGGGTGATCGAGCCCGACGCCCCGTAGGCCGCCGCGAAGCCGGCGAAGCCGGCGAAGCGGGGCAGGGGCAGCCATGTCCGCGCCGTCGAGAGGGGGATGCCGTCCGCCCGGTGGACGGTGATGAGTTCGAGGAGCGGCGCCTCCTCGGGCAGCACCAGCATCGCCCCCCGCTCCGGGCCGGCCGCGATCTCGCGATGGGAGATCAGGTCGCCCCAGGGCTCGCGGCCCGCGCCGGTGACGATCTCGGAGAAGCGCGTCCGCCGGCCGATCGGGTAGGCGAGGGGCGCCGCCTCCACGAAGGTGCCCCGGCCCTGGCTGGCGCGCACCAGCCCGCGCTCGGCCAGCGCCGCCAGCGCCCGCCGGACGGTGTGGCGGTTCACGCCGAAGCGTGCCGCCAGCACCGCCTCCGTCGGGAGCTGGGCCCCCTGCGCCAGCCGGCCCGCCGCGATCTCCCCCTCCAGGGCGTCCGCGATCTGCCGCCAGGCCGCGAGGCCCGCCCCGCGGCTCAACGCTTCGACCGGCTCGCTCACCCATCCTCCTCGCGCGACGCGACATCCGCACCGGGTCGATGCCGCCGGCACCGCCGCCCCGCCGTCATACAAACTTCATTTGCGCCGACGGCGCCAGTTGTCTATGCAATTAGACAACTGCGGAGGCGGCGATGCCGGATGTGAGTCGAGGGTCGGGGACGGAGGCCCGCAGGGCGGTGATGGCCCTCTGCGCCGCCGCCACGGGGGCCGAACTCGCCGGGGCGCTGGCGGGGCTCGGGACGCCGGAGGCGGAGGATATCCGCGCGCCGGAGGTCGGGCTGGTGATGGCCACCGGCCGGATCGGCGGGGACGGGCGGCCCTTCAACCTCGGGGAGGTCACCGTCACCCGCGCCGCGGTGCGGCTGGCGGACGGGCGGACCGGCTTCGCCTACCACCTCGGCCGGGACCGCCGCCGCGCCCGCCACGCGGCGATCCTCGATGCCCTGTGGCAGGGCGAGGCCGACCGGCGGGGCGTCGAGGCGGCCCTTGGTGCCGTGGCCCGGCGGGCGGCCGACGAGGCGGCGGCGCAGGCCCGGCGCACCGCCGCGACGCGGGTCGACTTCCTGACCCTGGCCCGTGGGGAGGACTGACATGTTGCGCGCCGGGTTCGCCGATCCCGTCCATGACTCGCAAGGGGTCTTCCGTGCCGTCCTCGATGCCCTGGCGCGGCCGGGCACGATCCACGCGATCGCGCCGCGGCTCGATCCCCCCGGGCCGCTGACGCCGGAGCTCGCCGCCGTCGCCCTGGCGCTCACCGACCGCGACACGGCGGTCTGGCTCGATCCGGCGCTCGCCGCCGCGCCGGAGGTGGCGGCCTATCTGCGCTTCCACACCGGCGCGCCCCTCACCGCCGACCCGGGCCGGGCCGCCTTCGCCCTGGTGCGGGAGGCGGGGCGCTGCCCGCCGCTCCACACCTTCGCCCGCGGAACGCCGGCCTATCCCGACGGCTCGACCACGCTGGTCCTGGCGCTGGACTCCCTCGCGCCCGGTGCCGGCCTGCGCCTGTCGGGGCCGGGCATCCGCGGCACGGCGGACCTCGCCCTGGCGCCGCTGCCGCCGGGCTGGCCGGCGGCGCTCCGGGAGAACCATGCGGGCTTCCCCCTCGGGGTCGATTGCCTGCTGACCGCCCCCGGCCGCGTCGCCGGATTGCCCCGTTCGACCCTCGTGGGGAGTTGAGCCATGTATGTGGCCGTGAAGGGCGGGGAAGCCGCCATCGACAACGCCCACCGCCTGCTGGCGGAGGTCCGCCGGGGCGATCCCGCGGTGCCGGAACTCACCGTCGCGCAGATCCGCGAGCAGATGGCCCTGCTGGTCGACCGGGTGATGGCCGAGGGCTCGCTGAACGACCCCGACCTCGCGGCGCTGGCGCTCAAGCAGGCGAGGGGCGACGTGGTGGAGGCGGTGTTCCTCGTGCGGGCCTTCCGCACGACGCTGCCGCGCTTCGGCGCCTCGGTGCCCCTCGACACCGGCCGGATGACGCTCTCCCGGCGGATCTCGGCGACCTTCAAGGACCTGCCGGGGGGGCAGGTGCTGGGGCCGACCTTCGATTACACCCACCGCCTCGTGGATTTCGCCCTCGCCGCGGAGGGCGCGCCGGAGCCGGCGGCCGAGGCCGAGCCCCGGGAGGATGCCGCCGCGACCCCCCGGGTCACCGACCTCCTCGGCCGGGACGGGCTGATCGAGCCCTCGCCGCCGGACGACGGGTCGCCCCTCGGGGACATCACCCGCGAGCCGGTCGACTTCCCCTGCGACCGGGCGACGAGGCTCCAGGCCCTGGCCCGGGGGGACGAGGGCTTCATCCTGGCGCTCGGCTACGCGACGCAGCGCGGCTACGGGCGCACCCACCCCTTCGTGGGCGAGGTGCGGGTCGGCACGGTCGCGGTCGAGTTCGTGCCCGAGGAGCTGGGCTTCCCGGTGCCGCTCGGCGCCGTGCAGGCCACCGAATGCCAGATGGTCAACCAGTTCCACGGCTCCCGCACGGTGCCGCCGCAATTCACCCGGGGCTACGGGCTGGTTTTCGGCCAGAGCGAGCGCAAGGCCATGGCGATGGCCCTGGTGGACCGGGCGCTCCGGGCGGGGGAGCTGGGCGAGCCCCTGGCGAGCCCGGCCCAGGACCAGGAATTCGTCCTCGCCCATTGCGACAGCCTCCAGGCGACGGGCTTCGTGGAGCACCTGAAGCTGCCCCACTACGTCGACTTCCAGGCCGAGCTGGAGCTGGTCCGGCGGATGCGCGCCGAGTTCGAGGACAGGCGGGAGGTGGCGGAATGAGCGACATGCGTGAATTCCGGCCCGGCGCAGATCCCTCTTCTCGGCTGCCGCCTCGCTCCGGCGACGACGGGGTCGCCGGAGCCCTCCCCCCGCAGGCGGGGCGAGGGGATGAGGCGTCCGCCTACAACTTCGCCTACCTGGACGAGGGCACGAAGCGGATGATCCGCCGGGCGCTGCTGAAGGCGGTGGCGGTGCCGGGCTATCAGGTGCCCTTCGCCTCCCGCGAGATGCCGATGCCCTATGGCTGGGGCACCGGCGGCGTGCAGGTGACGGCGGCGATCCTCGGCCGGTCGGACGTGCTCAAGGTCATCGACCAGGGCGCCGACGACACGACGAACGCCGTCTCGATCCGCCGCTTCTTCGCCAAGACCGCCGGGGTCGCCACCACCACGCACACCGCCGAGGCGAGCGTGATCCAGACCCGCCACCGCATCCCGGAACGGCCCCTCACCGAGAACCAGACGCTGGTCTATCAGGTGCCGATCCCCGAACCCCTGCGCTTCCTCGAACCGCGGGAGACCGAGACGCGGCAGATGCATGCGCTCGCCGAGTACGGGCTGATGCACGTCAAGCTCTACGAGGACATCAGCCGCCACGGGCATATCGCGACGACCTACGCCTACCCGGTCGAGGTCGCCGGCCGCTACGTGATGGACCCATCCCCGACGCCGAAGTTCGACAACCCGAAGATGGACGATTGCCCGGCCCTGCAGCTCTTCGGGGCGGGGCGCGAGCGGCGGATCTACGCGGTGCCGCCCTACACGAAGGTCCGCAGCCTCGATTTCGAGGACCACCCGTTCCGGGTGCAACGCTTCGACCAGCCCTGCGCCCTGTGCGCCGCCGAGGGCGTGTACCTCGACGAGATGCTCATGGACGACAGCGGCCGGCGGATGTTCATCTGCTCGGACACCGACCATTGCGAGGAGCGCCGGGCGGCGGGCCATGTCGGCACGGAGGGCGTGGCATGAGCGCGCCCATCCTCCGCCCGGATCTCCCCATCGCGCCAGACGCCGAGGTGCTTCGATGAGCGACGCCCTGCTCCAGGCCCGCGGCCTGACCAAGCGCTACGGCGCCCGGCTCGCCTGCGCCGACATCTCGTTCGACCTCGACCCCGGCGAGGTCCTGGCGATCGTGGGGGAATCGGGTTCCGGCAAGTCGACCCTGCTGTCGCTGATCGCCACCGAGCTCGCCCCCGATGCCGGGACGGTCTCCTACCGGATGCGCGACGGCGTGATGCGTGACCTCGCGGGCCTCAGCAAGGCCGAGCGCCGGGCGCTGATGCGCACCGACTGGGGCTTCGTCCGCCAGGACGCGACCCAGGGCCTGCGCATGGCGGTCTCGGCCGGAGGCAATGTCGGCGAGCGGCTGATGGGGCTCGGCGAGCGCCATTACGGGCAGATCCGCGCCCAAGCCATCGACTGGCTCGACCGGGTGGAGATCGCCGCCGACCGGATCGACGACCCGCCCACGCGCTTCTCCGGCGGGATGCGCCAGCGGCTCCAGATCGCCCGCAACCTCGTCACCACCCCGCGCCTCGTCCTGATGGACGAGCCGACCTCGGGGCTCGACGTGTCGGTCCAGGCCCGCCTCCTCGACCTCATCCGCCGCCTCGTGGCCGAACTCGGTCTCGCGGTGATCATCGTCACGCACGACCTCGCCGTCGCCCGCCTGCTGTCGCACCGGGTGATGGTGATGCGCGCCGGCCGGGTGGTGGAGACCGGCCTGACCGATCAGGTGCTCGACGATCCCGCCGACGCCTACACCCAGCTCCTCGTCTCCTCGGTGCTCGCCGCATGAACGCCGCCCTCGAATTCCGTGACGTCTCCAAGAGCTTCACCCTGCACCTGCGCGGGGGCACGGTGCTGCCGGTGGTCGCCGGGGCGAGCTTCGCCGTGGCCCCGGGCGAGTGCGGCGTGCTGTGGGGACCCTCGGGCACCGGCAAGTCGTCGCTGCTGCGCATGGCCTACGGCAACTACCGCTGCGACGGCGGGGCGATCCTGGTCCGCGACGGCGGGCGGGTGATCGACGTCGCCCGGGCCGCCCCCCGGGAGGTGCTCGCCCTGCGGGCGCGGACCATGTCCTACGTCTCCCAGTTCCTGCGGGTGATCCCCCGGGTCTCGGCCCGGGACGTGGTCGAGGCGGCGGGCCGGGAGGGCGGGATGTCCGAGGCGGCGGCCCGGGCGCGGGCGGGCGACCTGCTCGCCCGGCTCAACCTGCCGGAGCGGCTGTGGAACCTGCCGCCCGCCACCTTCTCCGGCGGCGAGCAGCAGCGGGTGAACATCGCCCGCGGGCTGATCGCGCCCCGGCCGATCCTGCTGCTGGACGAGCCCACCGCCTCCCTCGACGCGCAGAACCGCGCCGTCGTGGCCGAGCTGGTCGAGGAACGCCGGGCGGCGGGGGCGGCGATCCTCGGCATCGTCCACGACGCCGCGATGCGCGAGGCGATCGGCGGGCGGATCATCGACGTGACGCGGTTCGGCACCGCGCGGGCGGCGTGACACGCCGTCATCGCGAGCCACGCGAAGCGGCGGGACGCCTCAGGACGTGGCGCTTCCCTGGATCGCTTCGGTGCCCTCGCAAAGACGTTGAGAAAGGGAGGACGGGAGTCCGATGCAAGATTTCATGATCGAGAACGCCACCCTCGTCCTGGCAGACCGGGTGCTGCACGGCTGGCTCGCGGTGGCGGATGGGCGGATCGCCGGGATCGGCGAGGGCAAGGCGCCCGAACGCGGCCTCGACATCGGCGGCGACCACCTGATCCCCGGCCTGATCGAGCTGCACACCGACCATCTGGAGAGCCACTACGCCCCCCGGCCGAAGGTGCGCTGGCATCCGCTGGGCGCGGTGCTGGCCTACGACGCGCAGATCGCCGCGTCCGGCATCACCACGGTGTTCGATTCCCTGCGGGCGGGCAGCGACCCGGACGGCAGCGGGCTCGGCCCGGAACTCGACGCCCTGGCCGGCGCCATCGACACCGCCCGGCGGGGCGATCTGCTCCGGGCCGAGCACCGCACCCACCTGCGCTGCGAGCTACCCTCGGCCGACGTGATCCCCACCGTCGAGGCGTTCAGCGCCCGCTACGGCATCGACCTGATCTCGCTGATGGACCACACGCCGGGCCAGCGGCAGTTCCGGGACATCGGCAAGTACGAGACCTACGCCACCCGCGGGGGGCGGTCCCTCGAGGAGATCCGGACGGCCACCGCCCGCAAGATCGCCGAGGGCACGGCCCTCAACGCGGCCAACCGGCCGGCGCTGGTCGCCCTGGCGAGCGCGAAAAGGATCCCGCTGGCGAGCCATGACGACACCACCCTCGCCGATGTCGACCTCGCCGCCGGCGAGGGCGTGGTGCTGGCCGAGTTCCCCACCACCCGCGAGGCGGCGGAGGCGGCGCACGGGCGGGGCATGACGGTGATGATGGGGGCGCCGAACCTCCTGCGCGGCGGCTCGCATTCCGGCAACGTCGCGGCCCAGGACCTCGCCGAGGCCGGGTTCCTCGACATCCTGTCCTCGGATTACGTCCCGGCGAGCCTCGCCATGGCGGCCTTCCTCATCCCCGAGCGGGTGCCGGGCATCGGCCTGCCCGCGGCCATCGCCACGGTGACGGCCAACCCCGCCCGCGCCACCGGCCTCACCGACCGGGGCGAGCTGCGCGTGGGCCTGCGTGCCGACCTCGCCCGTGTGCGCCTCGCCGACGGGGTGCCGGTGATGCGCGAAGTCTGGCGCGCCGGGATCCGGGTGGTCTGATGCCCTTCGTCCTCGTCGTCGGCCCCAGCGGCGCGGGCAAGGACACCCTGCTCCGCATGGCGCGGGAGGCGCTGGCGGGGGAGGCGCGCATCGTCTTCCCCCGGCGCCTCGTGACGAGGCCCCCCTCGGCCGACGAGGACAACGTGCCGGTCACGCCGGAGGAGTTCGAAGGGGGCGAGGCGGAGGGGCGCTTCGCCCTGTCCTGGCGGGCGCATGGTCTCGGCTACGCCCTGCCCGAGGAGGCGGGGCGGCTCTCCGGCGACGGGTGGGCGGTGGTGTGCAACGTCTCCCGCCGGGTCGTGGCGGAGGCGCGGGCGCGCTACCCCGGGACGCAGGTGGTGGAGATCACCGCCCCGGCGGAGATCCTGGCGCAGCGCCTTGCCGCGCGGGCACGCCCCCAGGACGGCGACCTCTCCGCCCGCCTCGCCCGGCGGCAGGTGGTGGTGCCCGACCTGACCATCGACAATTCCGGTTCGCCCGACGAGGGCGCGGGTCTGCTGATTCGATTCTTGCGGGACTTGCAGGGCGGTCCGTAAGCGGAATCATGGGGGGCAAGACATCCTCCCCATCATGCAACTCAATTGGATCGCGTTGCATGACGGGTCTGGTGCCGCGGATATCCGTGGACGCCGCATTCCCTCCCCCCTCTGCGGGGGAGGGTGGCCCCCGAAGGGGGTCGGGAGAGGGGAGCGACGGCGCAGGAGAGGGCACCGCCCGGCGTCCCGCGGCTCGTCCTTTCCGGCAGCGTCGCTCCCCGCTCCCCCCCTGCTGCGCAGGGTACCCTCCCCCGCAGAGGGGGGAGAGGAGCGTGGGGACCGGCCAGTGAATGGCCAACCCCGTCATTGCTTCGTCGCCGCCTCGCGATGACCGCGGCCGTGGGGGAGGCGACTAAGCGTCCCCCAGGTAGCGCGCCTCCAGATGCGCCCGGAACGCCGCCGCGCCGAGGGGAGCGCCCGTCGCCCGTTCGAGGAGGGCGTCGGTGGAGAGCAGGGAGCCCTGCTCGTGGACGTTGGCCCGGAGCCAAGTGCGCAAGGGGGCGAAATCCCCCTGTGCGAGGCACCCCGGCAGGGCCGGTGCGGCCGCCTTCGCCGCCCGGAACAGCTGCGCTGCCGCCAGGGCGCCGAGGGTGTAGGTCGGGAAGTAGCCGAAGGCGCCGCTCGGCCAGTGGATGTCCTGGAGGCAGCCGAGGCGGTCGTTCGGCACCGTCAGACCCAGCAGCTCGCCCATGCCCTCGTTGAAGGCCCCCGGCAGGTCGGCGATGGCGAGGTCGCCCGCGACCATGGCCGTCTCCAGCCGGTAGCGGAGCAGGATGTGCGCCGGGTAGGTCGCCTCGTCGGCATCGACCCGGATGAAGCCCGGCGCCACGCGGGTGTAGAGGCGGAACAGGTTGTCCGTCTCCCAGGCCGGGCCCGAGCGCCCGAACGCCTCCCGCAGGAGCGGCGCGAGGTACGAGACGAATTCCCGGCTGCGGCAGGCCTGCATCTCCACGATCAGGGACTGGCTCTCGTGCAGGCTCATGCCGCGCGCCGCGCCGACGGGCTGGTGGCGCCACGCGGCGGGGCGGCCCTGCTCGTAGAGGGCGTGGCCGGTCTCGTGCAGCACGCCCAGGAGCGCGCGGGAGACATCGCCCTCGTCGTAGCGGGTGGTGATGCGCACGTCGTCCGTCGCGCCGCCGCAGAACGGGTGAAGGCTGATGTCGAGCCGGCCGCGGGTCTCATCGAAGCCCAGCGCCCGCATCAGCGCCAGCCCGAGCTGCCGCTGGGTCTCGACGGGGAACGGCCCGTCGAGGGGCAACGGCTCGCCCGCCGCCGCCTGCCTCTCCCGTGCCGCCGTGATCAGGCCCGGCAGCCACGAGGTCAGGTCCGAGAAGAGCGGGTCGATCACCGCCCGGCGCATCCCCGGATCGTAGCTGTCGAGCAGGGCGTCGTAGGGGTCGAGGCCCAGGGCCGCGCCCTTGGCCTGCCCGATCTCCCGTTCCAGGCGCAGCAGCTCCGCGAGATGGGGGGCAAGGAGGGCGAAGTCCGCGTCCCGCCGGGCCTCCCGCCACACCATCTCCGAGCGGGACCGCGCCCGCGATTCCGCCTCCACGAGGTCCCGGGGCACGGCCGCCGCGTGGATGTAGGCCCGGCGCATCTCGTGCAGGTTGGCCGCGGGCCACGGCGCGAGCCCGCCGGTTTCCTCGACCGCGGCGAGGGTGTCGGCGGTCTCGGGGGCGGTCAGGATCTCGTGGGCGAGGCCGCGCAGCGCCGCGAGCTGCTCGCCCCGGGTCTCGGCGGCGCCCTCCGGCATCAGGGTCTGCGCGTCCCAGCCGAGGATGCCCGACGCCCCCTCGATCGCCGAGAGCCGGGCAAAGCGCGCTTCGAGGGAGGCGTAGGCCGTCATGGAACTCTCACCTTCAATATTTCTACCGCCGTCGCTCGCAAAGACGGCGCTGGGTCTAATAGCCCAGCGCGCTGCCATCCTTGCGCGGGTCGGAGCCCGCAGAAAGGGTGCCGGCCCGCCGGTCGATCCAGATGACCTGTCCGCCGCCGAGGGGCAACGGCGCCCGCAGCACCGGATGGCCGCGCTCCGCGAGGCCCGCCATCACGGAATCCGGGATGGCGGCCTCCAGTTCGAGGCCGCCGCCGTAGGCGAAGCTCCGGGGGGCGTCGAGGGCCTCCTGCACGTCGAGGCCCCGGTCGAGGAGGCCGGTCAGCAGCTCGACATGGCCCATGGCCTGGTAGTGCCCGCCCATCACGCCGAACGGGGCCACCGCCCGCCCGTCCTTCATCACCATGCCGGGGATGATCGTGTGCATCGGCCGCTTGCCGGGGCCGATGCTGTTCGGGTGGCCGGGCTCGGTGCGGAAGGACAGGCCGCGGTTGTGCAGCAGCACGCCGCTCTCCGGCGCCAGGATGCCCGAGCCGAAGCCCTGGAACACCGAGTTGATCAGCGACAGGGCGTTCCCGTCCCTGTCGACCACGCAGAGGTAGACCGTATCCTTGTGGGCCACCGCCTCGGCGGCCTCCGGGTAGAGCACCGGCCCCCGGGCGCGGGCCATGTCGATGTCCCCCCGCGCCGCCGCGTGCCACGCCTCCGACAGCAGGTGCGAGACCGGCACGCGGGCGAGGTCGAAATCGCCGAACAGCGCGTCGCGGTGGTGGTAGGCCTGCTTGCACGCCTCGGCGAAGAGGTGCAGCCGGTCGAGGTCCGACAGGGAGCCCACGTCGTAGGGCGCGAGCACGTTCAGCATCATCAGCGCGGCGAGGCCCTGGCCGGCGGGGGGGCACTCGTAGACGTCGTAGCCGCGATAGCGCGTCGAGACCGGCACCACCGTGTCGGCGCGGGCGCCCGCGAAATCCTCCAGGGTGTGCAGGCCGCCGAGGCGGGTGAGCTTGCCCACCATGTCCCGGGCGACGGGCCCCTCGTAGAAGCCCTTCGGCCCCTCCTGCGCGATCCGGCGGAGGGTGGCGGCTAGGCGCGGCATCCGCATCACGCTGCCCACCGCCGGGGCGCGCCCCTCCCGCAGGTAGATCGCGGCGGCATCCGCATCCCCCGCGACCCGGGGCACGCATCGCGCCCAATCCCAGCCGACCCGCGGCTGGACCACGAACCCGTCCTCCGCGTAGCCGATGGCGGGTTGCAGGAGTTCGCCGAGGGGCTTCGTCCCGTGCGCCCGCACCAGCGCGTCCCAGGCTGCGACGGCGCCGGGGATGGTGACGGCGTGGGGCGAATCGGGGGCGATGCCGAGGCCGCGCTCCGCGTACCAGTCCGGTGTGGCGGCGGCGGGCGCCCGGCCCGAGCCGTCGATCGCCACCGGCACGGGGGCCCCCGCCGGGGCGTAGAGGCAGAAACAGTCCCCGCCGATCCCGGTCATCAGCGGATCGACCACGCATTGCACCGCCACCGCCGCGATGCCGGCGTCCACGGCGTTGCCCCCCGCCCGCAGCACCTCGATGGCCGCGAGCGTCGCGAGCGGGTGCGAGGTCGCCACGGCGGCGTGGGCGGCGTGGACGGCGGAGCGGCCGGGGCGGGAGAAATCTCTCACGGGGGGTCTCGTTGCGATTGCAGGCATCGGAGGGCATCCCCCGGGAGCCTCCCGCCGCCTGCGGACGGGGGCGGATCGTGGTCCCGTGGGGTGCCGGATGCAAGGCACGAGGCGTGCCGCACGCACCGGCATCGCCGGAACGGGCCGCTTGCCCCCGGCGCGCTACTTCGGAGAACTTTGCCGAGCGCCCTGGAGAACCCACATGGCGACGATGACCGTCCCCCTCCCAGCCCCGATGAGGGAATGGGTGCAGGCCCAGGCCCGGAGCGGCCGACTGAGGTGCCCGCATGGGCGGGCCTCGAAGGAGCCCTCCAGGGATCGTGCGGCAGGCTGGAGCCCTCCTTCGAGGCGGCTCCGCCGCACCTCAGGATGAGGTGAAGGGTGGGGGCGAGGGCGAAAGCCAACCCCGTCATGGCGAGCGCCGTGAAGCAATCCGGGGCGGCGCTACGGCCAGCCCAGTGGGCGAACGGGTCGAGGTGATCCCCGCCTCCACCTCATCCTGAGGTGCCCGCGTGAGCGGGCCTCGAAGGAGCCCTCCAGGGATCGCGCGGCAGGCTGGAGCGCTCCTTCGAGGCGGCTCCGCCGCACCTCAGGATGAGGTGGAGTGTGGGAGCGAGGGCGAAAGCCAACCCCGTCATGGCGAGCGCCGTGAAGGTATCCGGGGTGGTGCGACGTCCGGAGGCGGCCTGCTTCCCCTCGTTCGCAATGACGGTGGCGTCGGGTGTCCTGACGACGATGGGTGGGCGGGGGCGCCGGGCCCCCGCCCCGGGGCGTCACACGAAGTGCTGGCCGCCGTTGATGGTGAGCGTCGAGCCGGTGACGAAGCCCGCCTCGTCGCTGGCGAGGTACTCGACCGCGTGGGCGATCTCGTCGGCCTCGCCGAGGCGGCCGGTGGGGATGGTGGAGATGATCTTGTTCCGGATCTCCTCCGGCACCGCCATCACCATCTCGGTGGCGATGTAGCCCGGCGCCACCACGTTCACGGTGATGCCCTTGGAGGCGCTTTCCTGCGCCAGGGCCTTGGCGAAGCCGACCACGCCCGCCTTGGCGGCGGAATAGTTGGTCTGCCCGGCCTGGCCCTTCTGGCCGTTGATCGACGAGATGATGATGATGCGCCCGAAGCCGCGGGTGCGCATGCCGTCGATGAGCGGACGGGTGCAGGTGAACATCGAGTCGAGGTTGGTCCTGATGACCTGCTGCCACTTCTCGAAGGTCATCTTGTGGAAGGCGCCATCGCGGGTGATGCCGGCGTTGTTCACCAGCACGTCGATCGGGCCGACCTCGGCCTCGATCGCCTTGATGCCGGCTTCGCAGCTCGCCATGTCGCCGACGTCGAACTTGAACACCGGGATGCCGGTCTCGTCCTTGAACTTCTGGGCGGCCTCGTCATTGCCGCCGTAGTTGGCGGCGACCTTGTAGCCCTTGTCCTTCAGCCGCTTCGAGATCGCCGCGCCGATGCCGCGGGTGCCGCCGGTGACGAGGGCGACGCGTCCTTGAGCCATGATGTTTCCTCCTGTCTTCACGACGTGATGCTGCGTGCGGATGACGTCCGCACGTCATTTTTTTGATGATGCTCTTCAAGAAGACTTTTGAGGGCCCCTCGAACAGTGTCGAGGGGCCCTTGTTACAAAAGCGTCAGGGACGCTCGATGCACATCGCCACGCCCATGCCGCCGCCGATGCACAGGGTCGCGAGGCCCTTCTTGGCGTCGCGGCGCTTCATCTCGTGCAGCAGGGTGACGAGGACGCGGGCGCCGGAGGCGCCGATCGGGTGGCCGATGGCGATGGCGCCGCCGTTGACGTTCACCTTCTCGTCGTCCCAGCCCATGTCCTTGTTCACGGCCAGCGCCTGGGCGGCGAAGGCCTCGTTGGCCTCGATCAGGTCGAGGTCGGAGGGCTTCCAGCCGGCCTTCTCGAGGGCCTTGCGCGAGGCCGGGATCGGCCCGGTGCCCATGATCTTGGGATCGACGCCCGCGGTGGCCCAGGACTTGATCTTGGCGAGCGGGGTGAGGCCCCGGCGCTCGGCCTCGGAGGCCGACATCAGCACGATGGCGGCGGCGCCGTCGTTGAGGCCCGACGCGTTGGCGGCGGTGACGGTGCCGTCCTTCGAGAAGGCCGGCTTCAGCTTGCCCATCGCCTCCATGGTGGCGCCGTCACGGATGTACTCGTCCGTGTCCACGATGGTGTCGCCCTTCCGGCCCGGCACGGTGACGGGGACGATCTCCTCGCGGAACCGGCCCTCCTTGCGGGCGGCCTCGGCCTTGTTCTGCGAGCGGGTCGCGAACTGGTCCTGCTGCTCGCGGGTGAGCTGGAAGGCCTGGGCGACGTTCTCGGCGGTGGTGCCCATGTGGTAGCCGTTGAAGGCGTCCCACAGGCCGTCCTTGATCATCGTGTCGATGAGCTTGATGTCGCCCATCTTCTGGCCAGCGCGCAGGTACTGGCAGTGGGGCGAGAGCGACATGCTCTCCTGGCCACCGGCCACGATCACCTTGGCGTCGCCGTTCTGGATCTGCTGCATGCCGACCGCGACGGTGCGCAGGCCCGAGCCGCAGACCTGGTTGAGGCCCCAGGCGGTCGCCTTCTCGGGGATGCCGGCCTTGATCGCCGCCTGACGCGCCGGGTTCTGGCCGGCACCGGCCGTGAGCACCTGCCCGAAGATCACCTCGTCCACGTCGTCGGCCGGGACGTTCGCCCGCTCGAGGGCGGCCTTGATCGCCGTCGCGCCCAGCTCGTGGGCCGGCACCGCGCCGAATGCTCCGCCGAACGAGCCGACCGGGGTGCGCGCAGCCCCGACGATGACGATCTCTTCGCTGCCTGCCATGACGTTCTCCTCTCGCGGCCGGCGCGTCGCATTAAGGGGCGGGCGCGCTTCCGGAAGCCGTTCGAGGGATGAAGAGCGGGGAACCATTGAAGTCAAGCAGCCCATCGGGCGGAGGCGGGTGAGCTTGCCCTCCCATCGGCCCTGAATCCCCCTCGGATGACCCCGCCGCGGACGCCCCGGGGCCGGGTTCCGTCGGGGCGCCGCCCGCCACTGCGCACCGCAAATGCAATATTCTGCACGGGACGGAAGCAGTTTGCTGTTTTCTGCGGTTGTGGAAGGCCTTATGCTTGTGTGCGGGCGCGAGATCGCGACTGCGATGTGAACCGGCGGCGCAAGCCGCGTCGCCCAGGTTGTTCGAGTTCAGAAAGGCCGTTCTGCGATGGCGGATACCGTCAAGACGCCTCAGACCGTCATCAAGAAATATGCGAACCGGCGTCTCTATCATACCGGCACATCGACCTACGTCACGCTGGAGGACCTCGCGACGATGGTCCAGAACGGCGAGGATTTCGTCGTGTACGATGCGCGCACCGGGGACGACATCACCCGTTCCGTGCTGACGCAGATCATCTTCGAGCAGGAGAACAAGGCGGGCGCCGAGAACCTGCTGCCGGTGGCCTTCCTGCGCCAGCTCATCCGCTTCTATGGCGACAGCATGCGCTCCATGGTGCCGAGCTTCCTCGAATTCTCGATGGCGAACTTCGCCCGGGATCAGGACGGGCTGCGGGAGAAGTTCGCGCACAGCTTCGGCCCTTCGGCGTTCCAGCACGCCATCGAGCAGCAGGTGCGCACGAATATGGGCTTCTTCGGCGACGCCATGAAAATGTTCACGGGTTTCGGCGCCCCGGGCTCGGCCATGGCTCCGCCGGTCAGCGCCCCCGTCGCCGTCCCCGGCACCGAGCTGGACGACCTGAAGAAGCAGATGCTGGAGATGCAGGCGCGGCTGGAACAGCTCGCCCGGAAGTAGCCGGCGGCCGTTAACCGCGAAAGGTTGACGAAACGTTAGCGGCGGCCCCACGTTTGCACCTGTAGCCATCGGGGCGGACAGGGGTGCTGCGATGGAACGGATCGGGCCGGTCGGGAGTGTCAGAACGGGACGGGTCGAGGCGATCCGTCCGTTGGCCTCCGGTGAGGCGGCGCAGGCGCAGCTCTCGCGCGCCCTCGTCGTGGTGGAGGGCGGCCGGGGGGAGGAGCCGCGCCCCACCGCGATCCTGAGGGACGGCCGCCCGGAGGCGGGCTTCGTCACCCAGTTGCTCGTCGGGGCGGACCCGACCCTTCGGACATCCCGGCCCGCCCGCGCCATGCAGGCGGCGGAGCGCTACGCGGCGACGGCGCGGCTGTTCGGCTGAGCCGGCCCCGGCCCCTCGTGCGGGGCCTTGAGAATCACCCCCGCCATCGCGCGCAGTGACGCGATCCGAGACTTCATCCCGTCCGGCGAGGTCCCGCTGCCCTGGGGCGCGGCGCCCGGCGCGCGACACCGGCGTGGGGCACCCGCACCACCGCCGTCCCGGCGCGCGGGAACGCGAAAAGGGCGCGAGCCTTGGAAGGCCGCGCCCGTCGTCTCGCCGGTGTCTCAGATGTCCGTGCGGGAGGCTTACGCCTCGGCCGACTTCACCTTCAGGACCTGACGGCCACGGTACATGCCGGTCTTCAGGTCGATGTGGTGCGGACGGCGCAGCTCGCCCGAATCCTTGTCCTCGACGTAGGTCGGCGCCTTGAGGGCATCGGCCGAGCGGCGCATGCCGCGGCGGGAGGGGGAAGTCTTTCGCTTCGGAACGGCCATGGCGGGGGTCCTTCAGGTCTGCCGGCGGACAACGCGATGCGCGGGCAGTTCCCAGTCATGGGCCGCCGCCGCGCACACCGCAGGATACGGATGAGGGTGGGCTTATAGCGACGCCGCCCCGTCCTGGCTAGAGCCGTTCCCGCCCGTGTCGAGATGGGGCGGCCGTGGCCCGGCAGCGATCTTTTTCTCGAACCTCGCCCCCTCGCGCGCGACGTGTCGGGCGGGGAGGGGGCGCCCGGTGGCGAAGACCCCCGGCCGGGGGCGGCCCATTACGGACACGAAGGACGGGGGCTCAATGCCGTCTTTCCTGGGCCGCGGCCTCGTTCATGGTTTCCTCGGCCAGATCTTCGCCGAGCCGGCGCAGCGCCCCCTCGACGGCATCGAGGGTCTCGCTGCGCCCGGACCGGGCGATCAGGCTGTGGGCGGCCAGGAGATAGTCGGCGGCGCGCTCCAGGGTGGAGCCCTGGTTCCAGGGAGGTTCGGGCGGCCGGAGGCTGCCGCTCGCCCGGGCGACATCCTCCGGCGGGGTGTCGAGCGGGCTCAGCGAACCGAGGAAGCCGAGGAAGGTCCGCCCCGGCGGCCCGAAGGACGGGACCGCGCCGGACATGACCCACAGGTAGTCGTCCTCCGCCGAGCGCAGGCGGAAGCGGACGGCGAAGCTGCTGCGGGTCTCGATCGCCTCGCGCACGAGGCCGCGCACCGTGTCGCGGTCCTCGGGATGGAGCACGCGGATCCAGCCGAAGTTGCGCGCCTCGGCGAGGGTTTGCCCGGTCAACCTCGTCCATTGCCGGCCGAGATGCGTGACGAGCCCCTCTGCATCGGTGACGAACACCATCCACTCGGCTTTCCGTATCGAAAAAGGGTTCGGCCCGATCCAGGGAGCTTATCAGACAATACGACCGGGTGTTTAGGCGAAGAAAGTATCAGCTAGAGTCATTAGTTGATGCGCGGGCGCTAATCCATGCGCTGGAAACAGGCTTTTCCGTTAAGCACGGGTTCAAATCAGAAGGCGCAAACGGGGAATCGACGGTGCCGCGACGCGGGCCGGACCTGAAGGAGAACCCCATGGCTTCCTCCAAGACGTTGTCGGCGCTGCGTGCCCTCGCCATCCTTTCGGCCCTCGCCGCTGCCCCGGCCCTGGCCCAGGCCCCTGCGCCCGCCGCGCCGACGGCCCCGGTCAAGCCGATGGCGCCGAGCGCCCCCGTGGCCGGCGCGCCCAATGCCGCCAAGTCGCCGCTCCTCGACCTGAACAGCGCCAGCGCCGAGGAGCTCGACAAGCTGCCGGGCATCGGCACGGCCCGGTCGGCGGCGATCATCAAGGGGCGGCCCTACAAGGGCAAGGACGACCTCGTGCAGAAGAAGATCATCCCGCAGAACGTCTATGACGGGATCAAGGACAAGGTCATCGCCCGGCAGAAGTAGCCGGCAGGCACCCCGGCGCCGGGGTGCCTACTCGCCGATGGCGCCCTGGGGCATGCTGAAGCCGCCGGGCGTCTTTGCCGCAGGCTTCGGCCGTGCCTTGGCTGCCGGAGCCGTCCCGTCCCCCGTGGCGGCCGCGCCCCGCGCCTTGCCCCCCTTGCGGGCGGCCTGCGGCACCGGCTCCGGCGCGACCGCCGGCCGGGTCTCGCAGGTGCGGAAAGTCAGCTCGGCCAGGGGCGCGCCGTCGTCGGCGACGATGCCGAGGGAGTCCGGGAGGGGCGGCAATGCCGCTTCCCAGGTGATCGGCGCCCCGAGGGAAGCCTGGATCGCCCCCGGCGGGCCGCCCCGGCGCAGGCTGGTGAAGTCCGGCCCGTAGGCGGTGGCGCGCTTGTCGCCGATCACCACCTCCAGCACCTGAGTGACCTCGGGGGTCAGCGGGCGCAGGGGGTTGACGATCCGCACCTCGCCCGCCCGGATCACCGACAGGGTGAAGCCCTTGCCGTTCTCGTAGCGGGCGGCCAGGGCGCCGCAGGCCCCGGCGGTGCCGGCCGGCTGCTGCGCCCCCGCCGCCCCCGCCACGAGGACGAGGCAGGCCGCGGTCACGAGGGTCCTCATCGCCCACCCTCCCGGGGGGCGGGGGCAGGGGAAGGGGGCTTCTCCCCCGGTTCGCCGGACGGGGCGATGTCGATCACCTCGGCCGTGCGGTCGATGGGGCTGACCCGCCCGCGGCCGACCGGGCCGATCAGCAGGTCGGTGTCGTCAGCATGGAATTCGCTGTCCATGTGCAGGGGAGGGCGTCGCCCGCGCGAGGCCATCGCGACGACCATCGTCCCGGCCGCGATGAGCACAAGGACGGCAAGGAAGATCAACAGTCGCTCCATCAGGGGCGCAGTGATAACGCGATGTGCGCTGCCCGTCACCCGAGCCCGGCGCCGGAACGCTCCTTGCGTCCCCCCGGCGCACGCAAACGGGCGCTCGGCGAGGACACATCATGCAACAGCAGGTCGGCCGCGGCCCCGAGGAGCTTGAGGCGTATCTCCTCGGCCTCATCGACTCGGCGCGGGAGCAGGCGAGCGAGGATCCGTTCCGCAACCCCGTCCTCGCGGTGACGCTCGCCATCACCCGCGCCTTCGACCGGGACGAGATCGCCGAGGGCGACCTCGACGGCCTGTTCGCCCGGCTGCGCGCCGAGGCCCTGGAGGCCCGGGCGCAGCGGCTCCGGGACTATGTCGGGCTGACCGGCCACGCCGACACCTCGGTCGCCGCGGCCCTGGTGGCGGCCGTGCCGGACAGGACCGGCGCCTTCGAGGACTTCGCCACCTTCGTCCACCGCACCGCCTTCGCGGTGGTGTTCACCGCCCACCCGACCTTCGGCATGCCCCGCGCCGTGGCCGACCTGCTGGCGCAGGCCGCCTGCCTCCCCGGGCCGGCGGAGCGCGCCGGCCCCATCGGCGAGGCCGCCGCCCACTCCACCCGGCCCGATTCCCCCGTCACCCTCGACCTCGAATTCGAGCAGGCCTGCGCCGCCGCCAACAATGCGCGGCTCGCCCTCGACGCCTTCAACGGCACCCTCCTCGACGCCGCCCGCGGGCGCTGGCCGGACAGGTGGACGGAGCTGCGGCCCCGCCCCTTCGCGGTGGCGAGCTGGGTCGGCTGCGACACGGACGGCCGCACCGATATCGGCTGGTGGGACACGGTGCGCTACCGGCTGATCTCCAAGCGCATGCAGTTCGACCGGGTGATGCGCGACCTGCCGGACATCCCGGCCGCCCGCGCCGCCCGGGCCCTCGCGCAGGAGGCGCTCAGCGCGGTCAACCGGCAGCTCGCCGTCGCCCCCCGCCTGGGCGACAAGCCCTCCCTGGAGGCGGTCCACCGCTTCGCCCTGGCCCTGATCATCGAGCGCGAGCGGGCGCAGACCGACGCGGCGCCCCTGGTGACGGCCCTCACGGCGGCGCTGGACGGGGCGGGCGGGGAGGATGACCGGCGGGCCATCGCGGTCCTGCGGGCGGGGGTCGAGACCCACGGCCTGTCGAACGCCCTGCCGCATTTCCGGCTCAACGCCTCGCAGATCCACAACGCCGTCCGCCGGGTGATCGAGCTGGAGGGCGAGCCCACCGACGCGGCCCAGCGCCGCTCGCACCTCGCCACGATCCACACCCTGTTGAACGACGTGACCCCGGTGGCGGTGGATTTCGGCGCGCTCGCCGCCGAGCGCGCCTCGGCCGCCCGGCTGATGATGACGATCGCGCAGATCCTCAAGCACGTGGACGGTACGCACCCGGTGCGCTTCCTCATCGCCGAGACCGAGACCGGCTACACCCTGCTCGCCGCCCTCTGGCTCGCCCGGCACTACGGCATCGCCGACAAGCTCGAGATCACGCCGCTGTTCGAGACGGCGAGCGCCCTCGAACAGGGCATCAAGGTGCTCGACGACGCCCTGCGCAACCCGCACTGGCGGGCGTATGTGAAGCGCATCGGCCGGCTCACGGTGCAGTTCGGCTACTCGGATTCGGGCCGCTACGTCGGCCAGCTGGCCGCCACCTTCTGGATCGAGCGCCTGCGCCTGCGCATCACCGAGATGCTGGTGCAGAACGGCCTGTCCGACGTGGAGCTCGCCATCTTCGACACGCACGGCGAGTCGATCGGCCGGGGCGCGCACCCGACCTCCCTGCGGGATCGCCTCGCCTACCTCGCCCCGGAGGATGCCCGCGACCGCGCCCGCAAGGCGGGACTGAAGGTGCGCCTGGAATCGAGCTTCCAGGGCACGGACGGCTACCTGCTGTTCGGCACCCGGGCGCTGGCGCAGGCGAGCCTCGCGCGGATCGCCGAGCACGTCTACGCCCTCGACGTGGCGGAGGAGGACGCCTTCGCGGGCTACAGCCTCGACGAGCCGGGCAAGGGGGCCGCCGCGCCCGAGGACCCGATCTATTCCGAGCCGGACTTCGCCCTCGAATTCTTCACCGTGGTCCGGCAGGACATGGAGGCGCTGGTCGGCGAGGCCGGCTACGCGGCGCTGCTCGGCACCTTCGGCCCAAGCCTCCTCGACCGGACGGGCTCGCGGCCCGTCGCCCGGCAGACCGATGCCGGCGGCCCGGCGCGGATCACCCATCCGCGCCAGATGCGGGCGATCCCCAACAACGCGATCCTGCACCAGCTCGGCTTCCTGGCGAACTCCCTCCACGGCCTCGGCCGGGCGGCGGGGCGGGGGCCGGACCTGTTCCGGGAGATGCGGCGCGATTCGCTGCGCTTCTCCCGCGCCTTCCGCCTCGTCCAGCACGCCGCCTCGGTGGGCGACCTCGACGTGCTGCGCGCCTACATCGACACCCTCGACCCGGCGGTCTGGCTGGAACGGGCCCGGCGGACGCAGAAGGATTTCCGCCGCGACGAGCTGGTGGTGATCGCCGGGGCGCTGGAGCGGCTCGACCTCGCCTCCGACCTGCGGCGCCTGTTCGGCCGGCTCACCCGCGACTGGCTGGCCCTGCGCGCCGCCGCCCCGGACCTCACCGGTATGTCCGCGCGGCTCACCCTGCTCCACGCCCTGCGCCTCGCCCTGATCCACCGGATCTGGTTCCTGGCGGTGCACATCCCCGGCTTCCGGCCCCAGGCGGGGATCACCCGGGAGCAGATGCTCGAACGGTTCCTGCGCCTCGACATCGACGGCTGCCTGACGATCCTGGACGAGATCTTCCCCAACCAGCCCGACCCGACCCTCGGCCTCAACTTCGGCGAGCCGGCGGGCCCGCGCGACACCGGGACCTACGAGGCCGAGCACGCCACCTTGTTTCAGCCGATCCGCCAAATGTTTGCGCAGGTGCGGGAAATTTCGGGGATGATCCAGCACGAGGTGGGCGCGTTCGGGTGAGGGCGGGCCGCCGTCGGCGCGTGCGGAGCGAAACGACCCAGCGAAACGCGGCCTGAGGCGGCGTGGCGCCACGGGTCGTTTCGCTCCGCGCTCCACGACGGCCGGAGGGGAGATGAGGAGCGCGGGCCGGGGCCATTCGCCCCCGGCGTCGAGGCCGGGCTGCGCCGCGATCCGGAGGCGCACACCTGAATGATCGCTTTACCGGTATGATCATCCTTCGTTCAGACCGGACCGGATAGACCGGTGGCGCGTGCTTGCCGTGCGCCGGTGCGAAGGTTCCGGCGGCGGCGGGACCGCCCACAAGAACATGTGCGTGATAACCGCCGAGTCCGCCACAGACCTACCTCTCGTCCCGTACGACCGGCAGGCCCGTCGTCGTCCGTCCACAACCGTATCGGTGCGCGCGTGAAGATCGCTGTCCTCGCCCATCTCAAGTATCCGATCGGTCAGCCCCATGCCGGCGGACTGGAGATGCACACCCATCTCCTCACGGCGGCGCTGCGCCGGCACGGACACGACGTGGTTCTGTTCGCCAGCCGCGGCTCGGATCCCGCCCTCGACCCGGTGATGCTGTGCGAGCCGACGGGCGACGCCCTGGCCGACCCGGAGCGCGAGGAGGAGATCGACCGCACCGAGGCCGCCGCCTACCGCCGGATGATGGACATGGTGGCCGAGGGCGGGTTCGACCTCGTGCACAACAATTCCCTGCACGCCCTCCCGCTGCAGGAGAGCGCGCGGCTCGGCCTCCCGTGGGTGAGCGTGCTGCACACCCCGCCCTTCGACGCCCTGACGAAGGGCATCGTGCAGGCCGATCCCGACATGGCGTTCCTGGCCGTCTCCCCCTCCCTGGCGCAGGAATGGGCGGACCTCGTGCCCCAGGCCCAGGTGGTGGGCAACGGCGTCGATCTCTCGACCTTCGCCTACGGCCCCCGGTCGGACGAGCCGCCCTACGCCTTCTGGTCCGGCCGGATCGTGCCGGAAAAGGGCCTGCACCTCGCCATCGACGCGGCCCGGGCCGCCGGGATGCCCCTGGTCTTCGCCGGCCCGAAGATGAACCCCGGCTACTGGGATCGGGAGATCGCGCCCCGCGTCGGGCCGGACCTGACCCATCTCGGCCATCTCACCCACCGGGACCTCGCCCGCCACCTCGGCCGGGCGAAGGTGGCGATCGTGTCCCCGCGCTGGGAGGAGCCCTTCGGCCTCGTCGTCGCCGAGGCCCTGGCCTGCGGCACCCCCGTCGCCGCCTTCCGCCGGGGGGCCCTGCCCGACATCCTGGACGAGACCTGCGGGCGCCTCGCCGAGCCGGACGACGCCCTGAGCCTCGCCGAGGCGATCCGCGGCGCGGCCGGTCTCTCCCGCCGCGCCTGCCGCGACCGCGCCGAGGCCCTGTACGACGCCGAGGAGATGTTCGGCCGCTACCTGGAAATCTACGAAGCGGTGATCGCCCGCGCCTCGGAGCGCGCCCGGCCGAGCCTGCGCCGGGTCGCCGGCGGACGCGGCTGAGGAGGGGCGGGGAAACTGTCCGGAAGGGGTCGCACCGGTCCCCGTCCCCGAAGGGACCCGGAGCCCCCCGTTCGGCCCGAACCCCTGAACCGTTGAACCGAACACGAGTGGAAAGGACGATGATGAACCGTCCCTGCGTCGTCTGCGTGCCGGCCCGGAACGAGGCCGCCCGCCTGCCGCTCCTCCTTGAGACCCTGGCGAGCCAGGACGCCGCGGCCCCCGTCCGGGTCGTCGTGCTGGCGAACAACTGCACCGACGACACCGTCGCGGCGGTGCGCGCCGGGCAGGAATCCGGGCGCTTCGGCCGCCTCGACCTGCGCGTCCTTGAGGCCATCCTGGAGGCGCCGGACGCCCATGTCGGCACCGCCCGGCGCATGGCCCTCGATGCGGGCGCCGCGTGGCTGGACGAACTCGGCGGGGAGGACGGCGTCCTGTTGACCACCGATGCCGATGCCCGCCTGCCGGAGACGTGGCTCTCCGCCAACCTCCGGGCGCTGGAGAACGCCGAGATCGTCGGCGGGCGCCTCGTGATCGACGGCGACGACACCCTCGCCCCCGCCGTCATCGCCCTGAACGCCCGCGTCGAGCGCTACTGGGCCGGGGTCCGCCGGCTGGAGGAACTGCTCGATCCGGCCCCGCACGACCCCGCCCCGCGCCACGGCGACCATACGGGGGCGAGCCTCGCCTTCCCCGTCTCCCTCTACCGCGCGGTGGGCGGCCTGCCGCCGCTCCCCTGCGGCGAGGACAACGCCCTGGTCGGGCTGATGCGCGACGGCGGAGCGCGGCTGCGCCATTGCCCGGATGTCACCGTCCTCGTCTCGGCCCGGCGGGACGGGCGGGTGGCGGGGGGCATGGCCACCGAGATGGAGCGCCGGGCCCGGGTCGCCGCGGGCGAAGCGTATCTGCTGCCGGAGGCGACCTTCTGGGAGGCGCTGGTGCGGCGCCGGGCCGCCCTGCGCCGGGCCTACGGCCTGCCGGAGGCGGAGCGTGAGGCGGCCTGCGCCACCCTCGGCCTCGGCGCCGGCGACCTCGCGGCGGTGCTCGCCACGGGCTGCCCGAACGCCATCGCCTTCGTGGAGCGGGCGGACCGCCTGATGGCCACGCGCTCGGAGCCCGCCCCGGTCTGCGACCTCGACGACGCCCTCGCGGCCCTCGCCGCGCTGGCGGACACGATCGAGTCCCGCGGCGGCGAGGCGAGGGAGGCCGCGTGACCGGCGGTATCGGCTGGTACGTCCACCACCAGGGCGCGGGCCACCTCCAGCGCGCCCGGGCCGTGGCCGCCCACCTGTCGCGCCCCTGCACGATCATCGGCACCCTGGCGGGTTTCGAGACCGGGGGCGCCCCCATCCTCGACCTGCCGGACGACCGGCCCCTCGACGGGGCTTCCGCGTTCGCCGGCCTCGACGGAGAGGCCGCGCGGCCGGAGGCGTTCCACTACGCGCCCCTGCGCCATCCGGGCCTGCGCCGCCGGATGGCCTTGATCGCCGACTGGGTGGCGCGGACGGACCCCGCCCTCCTCGTGGTCGACGTGTCCGTGGAGGTGGCGCTGTTCGCCCGGCTCCTGTCCGTGCCCACGGTGGTGGTGCGCCTCGCCGGCGACCGGACCGATCGGCCGCATTGCGAAGCCTTCCGCAGTGCCAGCCGGCTGCTCGCCCCGTTCCCCGCCGAACTCGACGGGCCGGACGTGCCCGGCTGGGTGAGGTCGAAGACGTTCCATGCCGGCTTCCTCGGCGGCGGCCCGCCCGCGACGACGCAGGACGGCCAGGACATCGTCGTGGTGTTCGGACGGGGCGGGGAGGGCGGCGACCTGCCCGCCATCGCCGCGGCGGCGCGGGCGGTGCCCGGCCGGCAATGGCATGTCCTCGGCCCGGTCTCGGGGGAGGGCGACCGTCCGGAAAACCTGCACCTGCACGGCTGGGTCTCCGATGTCGGCGCCTTCGTCGGGCGGGCGGCCCTCCTCGTGGGCGGCGCGGGCGACGGCCTCGTGGCCCTCGCGGCCTCGCACGGAAAGCGCTTCCTCTGCCTGCCGGAGCCCCGGGCCTATGGCGAGCAGACGGTGAAGGCGAACGCCCTCAGCCACCTCGGCGCCGCCGTGGTCCGGCCCGCCTTCCCGGCGGCGGAGGAATGGCCCGCCCTCGTGGCCGAGACGCTGGCGTTGGACCCGGCGATCATGTCCGGGTTGCACGATGTGGGTGGTCTCGCCCGCTGCGCGGCGTTCCTCGATGGGCTCGCCGGGGACGGACGGTGACTCGCCGTCTCAGGCCATGCTCGCCTGATACGCGGTCGTGATGTTCTCGGACCGGAAGGCGTCGCGCGACGCCCGAACGAAACGACGTTCGGGCGGAACGCGTCTCAAGTGACGGCGCGGCGCACGGGGCGACGCGCCGGGGAATGTGCCTCAGGCGATGTCGAGGCGGTCGGCCTGGACGCCGTCGGCCCGCAGGGTGTCCGAGAGGGCGGCGAAATCGCGGTAGCCGGCCTCGCGCGCCATGGCGTCGAGGGCGGATTGCTCGTCGGGCGCCGAACCCGTCCAGAGAACCGGGCCGTTGTTCTTCTGCCTGATCTGAAAGATGCTCATGGAATCTTCTCCCTCGACTGTTCAGGCTCTCGCACGCTCAACGCGCCCACGCCCCCGCGGTTTCAGCTTGGCCGTATCGACGCGACGTTGAGGCGGGCGCCGCCATCAAAACGCCGGGCTACCGGGTGCTATAAGGGGCGGTGAATCCGAACCGGCGCCAGCGAGTGCTTGCCTTGACGCGTTCCTCCTCGCACGCCGCGTGCATCCTCGCCCTGGCGCTGCTGGCCGGCCCGGCCCTCGCCGTAGAGCCCGCCTCGGTGCCCGAACCGGCCGCCATCGCCCCGGCCGTCACCGTCATTCCCGCCGAGCGGCGGGAGATCGTGGAGAGCGCCGTCGTCACCGGCACGCTGGTGCCCCGCGACGAGATCCTGGTCGCCCCCGAGGTGGAGGGGCTGCGCATCACCGAACTGCTGGTGGAGGAAGGCGACCGGGTCGCCCAGGGGCAGGTGCTGGCGCGCCTGTCGAGCGAGATGATCGCCACCCAGGAGGCCTCCAACGTGGCCGCCGTCGCCCGCGCCGAGGCCGCCATCGTCCAGGCGCAGAGCCAGATCGTCCAGGCCGAGGCGGCCGAGACCGAGGCGCGGCTCTCCCTGGAGCGGGCCCAGGCCCTGAGCAAGACCGGCAACGCCACCGCGGCGGTGATGGAGCAGCGCGCCTCCGCCGCCCAGGGCGCCACCGGGCGGCTCGCCTCCGCCAAGGGCGGGCTGAAGGGCGCGGAGGCCGACCTCGCCACGGCGAAGGCCGCGGGGGCGGAGATCGCCCTGCGCCGGGCCCGCACCGCCATCCGCGCCCCCGAGGCCGGCATCGTCAACCGCCGCACGGCGCGGGTCGGCGCCACCGCCACCGCGGCGGCCGAGCCCCTGTTCCGCCTGATCGCCCGCGGCGAGATCGAGCTGGAGGGGGAGGTGCCCGAAACCTGGCTCGCCCGGATGACGGTGGGCGATCCGGCCCGCCTCATCCTGGACCAGGGCCGCGCCGTGACGGGATCCGTCCGCCGGGTCTACCCGGAGGTCGACCGCATGACCCGCCTCGGCAAGGTGCGCATCCGCCTCGCCGACGATCCGGGCCTGCGGATCGGCGCCTTCGCCCGCGGCACCGTCGAGGTCGCCCGGCGGGAGGGCATCGCGGTGCCGGTCTCCAGCCTGATCTACGGGGCCGACGGGCGGGCGAGCCTCCTCGTCGCCCGGGACGGCCGCGTCGAGGCGCGGAAGGTGACGCCCGGCCTGTCGGCGGAGGGCTTCACCGAGATCCGCGAGGGCGTCTCGGCCGGCGAACGGGTCGTGGCCCGGGCCGGCAGCTTCCTGCGGGACGGGGACAGGGTGCGGGCGGTCGAGGCCGCCCGCGCCAACTCCGTCGCCGACGCGCTCTGAGGGCCGGCGATGCGCCTCAACGTCTCCGCCTGGGCGATCCGCAAGCCGCTGCCCTCCATCGTCCTGTTCCTGGTGCTGATGGTGCTCGGGCTGGTGAGCTTCCGCTCCCTGCCGATCACCCGCTTCCCGAACATCGACATCCCCATCGTCTCGGTGACGATCACCCAATCGGGCGCGGCCCCGGCCGAGCTGCAGACCCAGGTGACGAAATGGGTCGAGGATTCGGTGGCCGGGGTGAAGGGCGTGAAGCACGTCCTCTCCACCATCACCGAGGGCACCTCCACCACCACCATCGAGTTCCGGCTGGAGATCAACCAGGACCGGGCCGTCAACGACGTGAAGGATGCGATTGCCAAGATCCGCATGAACCTTCCCCGGACCATCGATGAGCCGATCATCTCCCGGGTCGAGATCGCCGGCCTGCCGATCATGATCTACGGCGCCTCGGCGCCCGCCATGACGCCCGAGGACCTGTCGTGGTTCGTGGACGACGTGGTCGCCCGCGGGTTGCAGTCGGTAAAGGGCGTCGGCGGCGTCGAGCGCCTGGGCGGCGTGGCCCGGGAGGTCCGCGTCACCCTGAAGCCCGACCGGTTGCTCTCCCTCGGCATCACCGCGGCGGACGTGAACCGCCAGCTGCGCCTCACCTCCGCCGACATGGCCGGCGGACGCGGCGAGATCGGCGGGCAGGAGCAGTCGATCCGCGCCCTCGCGGCGTCCGCGAGCCTCGACACCCTGGCGGCCACGTCCATCGTCGTGCCCGGCAACCGCAAGGTCCGCCTCGACGAGCTGGCGACGCTCGCCGACACCGCCGAGGAGCCGCGCACCTTCGCCCGGTTCAACGGCGAGCCGGTGGTGGCCTTCGCCATCTCCCGCGCCACGGGGGCGAGCGACGCCGACGTCTCCGTGGGGGTGGCGAAGAAGATCGAGGCCCTGCACGACGCCAACCCGGACGTGCGCTTCGACCTGATCGACACCAGCGTCACCAACACCATCGGCAACTATCACTCGGCGATGATGGGCCTCATCGAGGGCGCGGCGCTCGCCGTGATCGTCGTGTTCCTGTTCCTGCGCGACTGGCGGGCGACGGTGATCGCCGCCGTGGCGCTGCCGCTCTCGGTCATCCCGACCTTCTGGGCCATGGGCGCCATGGGCTTCTCGCTCAACGCCGTGAGCCTGCTCGCCATCACCCTGGTGACCGGCATCCTCGTGGACGACGCCATCGTCGAGATCGAGAACATCGTCCGGCACATGCGGATGGGCAAGTCGCCCTACCGCGCCTCCCTGGAGGCCGCCGACGAGATCGGGCTCGCGGTCATCGCCATCACGGCGACGATCATCGCGATCTTCTCCCCCGTGTCGTTCATGGGCGGCATCGCCGGGCAGTACTTCAAGCAGTTCGGCCTCACCATCGCGGCGGCGGTGTTCATGTCGCTGCTGGTGGCGCGGCTCATCACGCCGCTTCTGGCCGCCTACTTCCTGCGCGACCACGGCCCCGACCACAGCCACGAGGGGCCGGTGATGCGGGGCTACACCCGCCTCGTGCGCTGGTCGGTGCGGCACAAGTACATCACGCTGGTGCTCGGGCTGGCCTGCTTCGTCGGCTCCATCATGTCCACCGGCCTGCTCCCCGCCGGCTTCCTCCCGGCCGAGGATCAGGCCCGCACCCTGTTCGTGGTGGAGCTGCCGCCGGGCGCCCGCCTGCCCGATACGGTCCGCGTCGCCGACCGGCTGGTGGACGAGATCCGCAAGCTGCCGGAGGTGAAGAGCGTCTTCGTGGACGGCGGCCGGCAGTTGCCCGGCAAGAAGGAGGTGCGGCTGGCGAGCCTCACCATCAACCTCACCCCCAAGAACACCCGCCACCGCACGCAGAAGCAGGTGGATGCCGAGGTGGCGGCGCTCCTGCGCGAGGAACCGGACATCCGCTTCTGGGCGCTGCGCGAGGGCGGCCAGCGGGATCTCGCGCTCATCGTCGCCGGCCCGGACAAGGCGGTGGTGGCCGATGTCGCCGCCCGGCTCCAGCGCGAGGCGGCGTCGGTGCCCCACCTCGTCAACGTGATGTCGACGGCGCCCCTCGACCGCACCGAGATCCGCATCCGCCCGAAGCCGGCGGTGGCGGCCGACCTCGGCGTCTCCACCGACACCATCGCCGAGACGGTGCGCGTCGGCACCATCGGCGACATCGGGCTCAACCTCGCCAAGTTCAACGCCGTCGACCGGCAGATCCCGATCCGGGTCCAATTGCCCGAGACCCTGCGCGGGCAGCTCTCCGAGATCGGCGCCATGAAGGTGCCGGTGAAGGGCGGGCAGGCGGTGCCGCTCGCCACCGTGGCCGACATCTCCCTCGGCCAGGGCCCCACCGCCATCGACCGCTACGACCGGGCCGTGCGCGTCGCCATCGAGGGCGACATGCAGGGCTCGGACGCGCTGGGCGAACTCATCGCGCAGGTGCTGAAGCTGCCGGCGGCGAAGGACCTGCCGCAGGGCGTCACCATCAAGCAGACCGGCGATGCCGAGGTGATGGGCGAGGTGTTCGAGGGCTTCGCCCTGGCCATGGGCGCCGGGCTGATGATGGTGTTCGGCGTGCTGATCCTGCTGTTCGGCAACTTCCTCCAGCCGCTGACCATCCTGTTCTCGCTGCCGCTCTCCATCGGCGGCGCCATCCTGGCGCTGCTCATCGTGCAGAAGCCGATCTCGATGCCGGTCGTCATCGGCATCCTGATGCTGATGGGCGTGGTGACCAAGAACGCGATCATGCTCGTGGACTTCGCCGTCGAGCAGAACCGCGAGGGCGTCGACCGGACGACCGCCATCGTCGAGGCGGGCCGCAAGCGCGCCCGGCCCATCGTGATGACCACCATCGCCATGGCCGCCGGCATGATCCCCTCGGCCATGGCGCTGGGGATCGGCGGCGAGTTCCGCTCGCCCATGGCGATCGCGGTGATCGGCGGCCTGATCGTCTCCACCGGCCTGTCGCTGGTGTTCGTGCCGGCGATCTTCGTGCTGATGGACGACCTCTCGCGGCTCTCCGGGCGCCTCCTCGGGCGGTTCATCGGCGAGCGCGACGACCCCCTCGACGCACCGGATTACGGCCACCCGCCCGCCTCGAACGACGGGCGCGGGATCCCGCCCCGCGTGGCGGCGGAGTAGGGCCCGCCCCTCCGCCGCGGCCCTTGCGCTTCCCGCCGCGATGGGGTGTCTCCCGCTCCGGGACTCAAAGGGAGCGGGTGGCGATGTCGGGCGGTCACGGGGCGGTGGAAGGTTCGAACAAGCGCGTGGCGCTGCTGATCTCGGTGCTGGCCCTGTTCCTGGCCTTCAGCGAGACCATGGGGAAGGCGTCGCAGACGGAGGCGCTTGGCTCCAACGTCGAGGCATCGAACCTCTGGGCGTTCTTCCAGGCCCGGACCATCCGCATGACGGTGATCAAGACCGCCGACGACGCCGTCGCCCTCCTGCCGCCCGGCACCAGCCCGGAGGCGATCAAGGCCAAGCGGGACGAGTGGGCCAAGACCATCGCCCGCTACGATTCCGAGCCCGGCACGGGCGAGGGGCGCAAGGAACTCTCGGCCAGGGCCAAGGTGGCGGAAGAGCGGCGCGACCTGTCCCTGCTGCGCTACCACCATTACGAGCTGGCCTCGGCGGCGTTCCAGATCGGCATCGTCCTCGCCTCCGCCGAGGTCATCACCGGCATCGCGGCCCTGGTCTTCGCGGGCGGGGCGCTCGGGATCGCCGGGGCGGCGCTGCTCGGGTTCGGCTATCTCGCCCCGCATACGCTGCCGTTCCTGCACTGACGGGCGGCGGCGGACCCTCCCTCGCCGCAGTCGCGGGGACGGGGGGCTTTTCCGCGGGTTCGGTGCACCGGTATTCCCTTCGGCCCGCCACGCTCTACACAGGAGGAAGAGCAGGGGGATACGATGGCCGAGCGGGACGACGACCAGGGCCGCCTGACGCGGGCGGCGAGCTTCATCTTCCTGCACACCGAGCACGCGATCTACGCGGCGCTCGGCATCCTGCTCGCCCTCACGGCGCTGGCCGCCCTGGTGGAGGCGGTGATGCTGACCTGGGGGGCATTGCGGTCCCTCGGCGGGGCGGAACAGATCCTGGAGGTCGTGGACCGCCTGCTGTTCCTGCTGATGATCATCGAGATCCTGCACACGGTGCGGGTCTCCATGCGATCGGGGAAGCTGACCGTCGAACCGTTCCTGATCGTGGGGCTGATCGCCTCGATCCGGCGGGTGCTGGTCATCACCCTGCAATCCTCCGAACTCACCCACGCGAAGGACATGACGCCCGACAAGTACGCCCTGTTTCAGGCGGCGATGATCGAGCTCGGTGTGCTGGCAGGCCTGATCATCGTGATGGTCTTCGCCATCTTCCTGCTCCACCGCGCCCGGGGCGACGGCAAGCCCGCTGGGGAAGAATCGCACGAGCATGCGGGGGCGTGACGGACGGCCCGCGCCGTCGGGCGCACGGGCCCCCGCCCTCCGGCCTCCGCGGCCCGCCCCCTGCACGCCGCAGCGTTCTCCAGGGGCAGGCGGGGCCGTGAGCATCGCCCCCGGTGGAGGGTCTCCACTGATCGCGCCGCTCCTCAGTTCAGCCGCAGCACCGCCGCGTTGAGCATCGTCGCGAAGGCGACCCAGACGGCATAGGGCACGAGCAGCCACGCGGCGGCCCGGTCGAACCGCCATGTCAGGCGGATCGTCCACAGCACCATCACCAACAGCGCGGCGACGACGACCAGCCCCAGGCCGATGGCGTGGGCGGTGAAGAAGACCGGCGTCCAGGCCGCGTTCAGGGCCATCTGGACGAGGAAGGCCGCCATGGCGAGGCGCCAGCCCTCCCGGCTCGGCCCCGTCACCGGGCGCGCCCCGAGCAGCCGCCACAGGGCGACGGCGATCATCGTGTAGAGCAGGGTCCAGGCCACCGGGAACACCCAGTCGGGCGGGTTGAACCAGGGCTTGTTGAGGCCGGCATACCAGCCTCCGATCTCCGCCTGGGTCGATACGGAGCCGATGGTCGCCGTGGCGGCGATGGGGAGGGTAGCGCAGGCGAGGCGCAGCCAGGGCCGCAGGGCGGGGCCTTCGGGGACGTGCGTGGCGGCGGGCATGACGGCTCGTCTGGATCTGTGGGTTGCGGCCTCCCCGCCGCCGTGGCAGCGCAGGGGCATGCCGGGCGAGGGACTCGCGGATGTCACGGACTAACGCATCAGGGGGACCGGGCGGCATGCCCGACGCGACTTCAGCGGTGGATTTTTCCCGCCGGACCCTCGCCGCGCAGGCGATGGGCAAGGTCGATCCTGCGACCCGCGCCGTGGTGATGCCCCTGCACGTGGCCACCACCTTCATCCGCGACCCCGACAACGGGTACAGCTCCGGCTTCTCCTATGCCCGGCCCGACAACGCCACCGTCCGCGAGGCGGAGGCGGTGCTGGCGATGCTGGAGGGGGCCGAGGCCGGGGCGATGCTGTTCGGCTCCGGCATGGCGGCGGCGACCGCCGTGTTCGGCGCCCTGGAACCGGGCGACCACGTGGTCGCCGGCACGGTGATGTACTGGGCCCTCAAGCGCTGGCTGCGCGAGGAGATGCCCCGCCGCGGCATCGCGGTGGATTTCGTCGGGACCGACGATCTCGACGCCCTCCGGGGGGCGGTCCGCCCGGGCGCCACCAAGCTCGTCTGGATCGAGACGCCGGGCAATCCGCTCTGGACCGTCACCGACATCGCCGCGGCGGCGGAGATCGCCCACGCGGCCGGCGCCCGGCTGGCGGTGGATTCCACCGCGGCCTCGCCCTTCCACACCCGGCCCCTCGCCCTCGGCGCCGACCTCGTGATGCATTCGGCCACCAAGATCCTCAACGGCCATTCCGACGTGGTCGCCGGCGTCCTCGCCGGGGCGACGGCGGACCCGTTCTGGGGGCGGATCGGCGGCATCCGCGCCGGGAGCGGCGGGATCCTCGGGCCCTTCGAGGCCTACCTGCTGATGCGCTCCCTGCGCACCTTCCACCTGCGGGCCGCCGCACAATCCGCCGGGGCCGGGCGCCTCGCCGGGCGGCTGCAGGGCCACCCCCACGTCGCCCGGGTGCTTTATCCCGGCCTGCCCGACGATCCCGGCCACGCCGTCGCCGCCCGGCAGATGCGGGACGGCTTCGGCTTCATGCTGTCCATCCGCGTCGCCGGGGGCGAGCCGGCGGCCATCGGGACCGCGGCCCGGGTCAGGCTGTGGAAGCGGGCGACCTCCCTCGGCGGCGTCGAGAGCCTCATCGAGCACCGGGCCTCCGTCGAAGGGCCGGGCAGCCCCTGCCCGCCGGACCTCCTGCGCCTCTCGACGGGAATCGAGGACACGGACGACCTCTTCCACGACCTCGATGCCGCCCTGCGGGGCGCGCACGCGGGGTGAACGGCGCGGGCCGTGCCGCTGGTGCCGAAAGTGGGGCTGGTGCGTTGTCGCGCACAACCCCATCCCCCACCAGCGAGACACGTCCCATGCGACCGCTCCTCTTCCGATCGCTCCTCCCCGGCGCCGCCCTCCTCCTCGGCCTCGCCGCCGGCCAAGCCGTCGCCGATACGGTGCCCGACCTCGACGTGGAGAAGACCTGCCGCTCCGCCCAGACGGCGGATTCCGGCGTCAGCGACCGGGCGAGCTACGACGGCTGCCTCCGCTCCGAGCGGGACGCCAAGCGGCAGGCCGCCGAGCACTGGGGCAGCTACAGCCCGGCCGCCAAGCGCCAGTGCGAGGCGCAGTTCAAGGCCGGCGGCTACCCGTCCTATGTCGAGATGATCACCTGCCTCGAACTCGCCTCCGGCACGGTGCCCACCGGGAACCCGGACAAGGACACTGCCGTCGGCGGCAATGGCACGGACAAGGCGGCCCGGACGCAGGGCGAGGGCAGCAAGAACCTCACCCGGGAGCCGAGCGCCAGCCAGCGCACCGATCCGATCAAGGTCCTGCGGAACGACTGACGCGTGAGTCTCGCAACTTCAGACAGTAATGGTCGCGCAGGCCGCCATGTGTGCTTGAAACATCGCCGGGTGTGGCGAATGAAAGCCACGAAAGCCTGAGCGTTCTACTTGCTCATGCCAGACGGGCTGCGTGATCGCGCGGAAACGCCAGGGTGTGGAAGGCCCCGTGCCCGGTGAGCCGCCGGGCGCCTGCGGGCGACGGCATCGCCCGGTCACAGGGAGACGCCGACCATGTGGTTCCTGCCACGGATCAGCGTTCTGGTGGTGTTTAAACGAGTGCGGAGGACCAGCTTCCATCTGGCCCTCCGCGTAACGCTCGGGTAATCACCGAATGAAGGGTCGGGGCGTTCTACACCGCCCCGACCCGCTCCCGAGATATGGGATCAGGCACGAATATCGGTCAAGGCCCGACCGCGCGCCGTTCCAGATCTTTCTGGCGCCCCCGTTGGTCTTCGCAGGGCAGGTCTGCACACGCTCGCGCGTCCCGCCGTGCTATGCGCCGGCAAAGCTTCCTGCCGAGCATGTGCGCAAGATCGACGGACCCGTGAACGCCCTCCTCCTCATCGCTCCGATCTTCGGGATCGTCCTGATCGGCTGGGGCGCGGCGCTGGCGGGGCTGATCTCCGACAAGGTGAGCGACGGCCTGTCGGAATACGTCTTCGCGGTGGCGGTGCCCGCCCTCATCGTGGCGACGCTGACGCGGCCGGGCATGAGCGGCGAGGTCGCGTGGTCGTACTGGGTGGCGTATTTCGGCGGGGCCGCCCTCTCCTGGCTGGCGGGGACGCTGATCGCCCGGCGCCGGGCCGGCGTGGAACGCCGGGGCACGATCCTGCACGGGTTCGCGGCCAGCCAGTCGAACACGGTGTTCGTCGGCGTGCCGATGATCCTGCAGGCCTACGGGGAGGAGGGGGCCTTTCCCTTGTTCATGCTCCTCGCCGTCCACCTGCCGCTGATGATGGGCAGCGCCACGTTCCTCATCGAATACGATTCGGACAAGCCGCTGCGCGCGCGGTTGCGCGGCCTCGCCCTGGTGCTCCTCAGGAACCCGATTTTCATGGCGCTCCTCGTGGGCATGGCGATGAAGGCCACGGGGATCACCCCCGCGGGCATCCCGAAGGCGCTGATCGATGCCTTCGCGGGGACGGCCTCGACCTGCGCCCTCGTCGCCCTCGGCGCGGGGCTGAAGCAGTACCGGGTGCTGTTCGACCTGAAGGGCGCCGTGGTGATCGCCCTGCTCAAGAACATCCTGCACCCCCTCGCCGTCTGGCTGCTGGCCTTCCACGTCTTCTCGATGCCGGCCGCCTATGCGGGGGTCGCGACGCTGTTCGCGGCGATGCCGGTGGGCATCAACGCCTACCTCATGGCCGTCCGCTACCGGACCGAGACGGGGATGATCGCCGCCTCGGTGCTGGTCTCGACGCTGCTGGCGCCGCTGACGGCCCTGTTCTGGCTAACCATCCTCGGGAAGGCCTGACGGCCGGACCCGCCCGTCACCCGCCGCGTTGGCCGTGGGCCACCACGGGTCTAGGGTCAGCGCCATGAGAGCGGGCGCCGAGACCCGCGCCGATCGCGAGGAATCCATGAACGCTCCGATGCGCCCTCCGGGCAGCGCCTCCCCCGCCGCCCCGGCCTCCGCCCGCTTCGTGTGGGACGACCCGTTCCTCCTCGATGAGCAACTGACCGAGGACGAGCGCGCCATCCGCGACGCCGCCCAGGACTTCGCCCGCGAGCGGCTCCTGCCCGGCATCGTCGAGGCCTATGCGCAGGAGAAGACGGATCCGGGCCTGTTCCGCGAGATGGGCGAGCGCGGCCTCCTCGGCGTGACGCTGCCCGAGGAGTACGGCTGCGCCGGCGCCTCCTACGTGGCCTACGGCCTCGTGGCGCGGGCGGTGGAGGCGGTCGATTCCGGCTACCGGTCGATGATGAGCGTGCAGTCGTCGTTGGTCATGTACCCGATCCACGCCTACGGCTCCGAGGCGCAGCGGCGGAAGTTCCTGCCCAAGCTCGCCTCCGGCGAGCGGATCGGCTGCTTCGGCCTCACCGAACCGGATGCGGGGTCCGACCCGGCCGGCATGAAGACCAGGGCGGTGCGGACGGAGGGGGGCTACCGCCTCTCCGGCGCCAAGATGTGGATCTCGAACGCGCCCTTCGCGGACGTGTTCGTGGTCTGGGCGAAGTCGGACGAGCACGACGGGGCGATCCGCGGCTTCGTGCTGGAGAAGGGCATGAAGGGCCTCTCGACGCCGACGATCAAGGGCAAGCTCTCCCTGCGCGCCTCCACCACCGGCGAGATCGTGATGGAGGATGTCGAGGTCGGCGAGGACGCCCTGCTGCCCAACGTCTCAGGTCTCAAGGGGCCGTTCGGCTGCCTCAACCGGGCGCGCTACGGGATCTCCTGGGGCGCCATGGGCGCCGCCGAGGATTGCTGGCGCCGCGCCCGCGACTACACCCTGGAGCGCAAGCAGTTCGGCCGCCCCCTGGCCCAGACCCAGCTCGTCCAGAAGAAGCTCGCCGACATGCAGACCGAGATCGCCCTGGGGCTCCAGGCCTCGCTCCGCGTCGGCCGCCTGATGGACGAGGGCAAGATGGCGCCCGAGATGATCAGCCTGATCAAGCGCAACAACTGCGGCAAGGCCCTCGACATCGCCCGGGTCGCCCGGGACATGCACGGCGGCAACGGCATCATGGGCGAGTACCACGTGATGCGGCACGCCCAGAACCTCGAGACGGTCAACACCTACGAGGGCACCCACGACGTCCACGCCCTCATCCTCGGGCGGGCGCAGACGGGGCTGCAGGCGTTCTTCTAGACCGGGGACCGTCGGTCCTAACCCTCCACCTCATCCTGCGGTGCCCGCGTGAGCGGGCCTCGAAGGAGCCCTCCAGGGATCGCGCGGCAGGCTGGAGCCCTCCTTCGAGGCGGCGTCGCCGCACCTCAGGATGATGGGGCGGTCTGGAGAACGCGGGCTGAACCCGCTCGTTCTAGTGCAGCTCAAGGCCGCACTCAGGCCGTTCCCGAAGGTGCGCGTCCCTGGATCGCTTCACGGCGTTCGCCATGACGGGTTGGGGGCGGCGCCCCAACCCGTTCTGGGAAAGCCCGCCCTCAGTACACCCCGCCGGCCTGGGCCGCGGCGTCGGCATCCGGCGCGGCGGCTGCGGCCGGGGCGCTGTTCGCCGGCGGGACGTAGGCGTCCGGCGGGGCGGTGCCAGGCTTGAACGCCTCCAGGATCGTCCCCGCGCCTTCGCCCGAGCCGGCGCGGGTGCCGGAGCCGAGGTTGACGCGGATCAGCTTGATCCCCGGCGGCACCCGGAACGGTGTCGGCGGCTTGTCCTTCAGCGCCTGCTTCAGGAAGTCGAGGGCGATGGGGGCGGACAGGCCGCCGCCGGTCGCCCGGTCGCCCAGGGAGCGGGGCTTGTCGAAGCCGATATAGATCCCCACCGCGAGGTCCGGCGAGAAGCCGACGAACCACGCATCCTTCGCGTCGTTGGTCGTCCCGGTCTTGCCGGCCAGCGGCTTGCCGATCTGCTTCAGGATGGTCGCCGTGCCGCGCTGGACGACGCCCTCCATGATCGAGACCATCTGGTAGGCGGTGAGCGGGTCGAGCACCTGCTCCGAATCGTCCACCAGCTTCGGCTCGTCCTGGCCGGACCACTTCTCCGCGTCGCAGCCGATGCACTTGCGGTTGTCGTGCCGGTAGATCGTCTCGCCGACCCGGTCCTGGATCCGGTCGATCAGGGTCGGGCGGATCCGGCGCCCGCCGTTGGCGAGCATCGAATAGGCGGTGACCATCCGCATCACCGTGGTCTCACCCGCGCCGAGCGACATCGGCAGCACCGGCAGCATGTCGTCGTAGACCCCGAAGCGCCGGGCGTACTCGGCGATCAGCGGCATGCCGACATCCTTGGCGAGCCGCACCGTCATCAGGTTCTTCGAATGCTCGATCCCGTAGCGCAGGGTGTGCGGGCCGCCGGACTTGCCGTCGTAGTTCGAGGGCGTCCACGCCTCCTGGCCGGGCCCTGCCTCGATGGTGATCGGCGTGTCGAGGACGATGGAGGAGGGCGTGTAGCCGTTGTCGAGGGCCGCCGAGTAGACGATCGGCTTGAACGACGAGCCGGGCTGGCGCATCGCCTGGGTGGCGCGGTTGAACTCGGATTCGTCGTAGGAGAAGCCGCCGACCATGGCGTGCACGCGGCCGGTATTCGGGTCCATGGCGACGATGGCGCCGGAGACCTCGGGCCGCTGGCGCAGGCGGAACTGGTTGCGGCCGCCCTCCATCGGCTCGACGTAGACCATGTCGCCGGGCCGCAGGTTCGGCCGGCCGGCCCAGCGCATCCCGTCGGGGGTGATCACGCCGGTGTCGCGGTCCTTGGAGAACTGGCCCGACGCCTCGCGGCGGGGCTGGAGCCCGACCTGGATGCCGCCCGCGCCGGAGCCGAGCACCACGGCGAGCCGCCAGGGCGCCACGTCGCCGAGGGCCGGCACTTCCGAAGCCGCCTGGCCCCAGTCTCGGCCGCCGAGGTCGACATGCGTCACCGGCCCGTGCCAGCCGCGGGCCTGATCGTAGCGGACGAGGCCGTCCACCAGGGCCTTGCGCGCCCAGCCCTGCATCTTCGGGTCGAGGGTGGTGCGCACCGAGAGGCCGCCCTCGTAGAGCTTCTTCTCGCCGTAGCGCTCGGAGATCTCGCGGCGGACCTCCTCGGTGAAGTAGTTGGCGTTGCTGGCGTTCGCGAAGGCGACGCGGGGGTTCACGCCGAGCGGCTGCTTCTTGGCATTCTCCTCCTCCTCGCGGGTGATGTACCCGTTCTCCCGCATCAGGCGGATGATCTCGTTGCGCCGGTCGAGCGCCGCCTGGGTCTTGCGGTAGGGGTGGTAGTTGTTCGGCCCCTTGGGCAGCGCGGCGAGGTAGGCCGCCTCGTTGATCGTCAGCTCGTGGACGGACTTGCCGAAATAATCCAGCGCCGCCGCGGCCACGCCGTGCAGGTTCCGGCCCGGCACGATGGTGCCGAGGAAGATCTCGTTGAGGTAGAGTTCGAGGATCTTGTCCTTCGAGTATGCCGCCTCGATGCGCAGGGCGACCAGCGCCTCGCGGATCTTGCGGTCGAAGGTCTGCTCGGACGAGAGCAGGAAGTTCTTGGCCACCTGCTGCGTGATGGTGGAGGCGCCCTGGCGCTTGCCGCTCTTGGCGTTGGTGAGCGCGGCGCGGACGATGCCCTCGGGGTCGATGCCGCCGTGCTTGTAGAAGTTCTTGTCCTCGGCCGAGAGGAAGGCCGCGACCACGATCTTCGGCATGGCCTGGATCGGCAGGTACAACCTGCGCTCGCGGGCATATTCGGCCAGCAGCGAGCCGTCCGCGGCGTGGACGCGGGTCATCACCGGCGGCTCGTAGTTGGCCAGCGCGGCGTGGTCCGGCAGGTCCTGGCTGTACTTCCAGTAGAAGTAGCCCGCGACGACGGCGCCGACGCAGAACAGCACCGCACCGGCACTGAACAGAATCCCGAAGAAACGAAGGATCAGACGCATCCGGTTGTCCGCTCTAGCCCGGAACCGCGCCCGATCTCAGCGCAAGAGGCTCCCGGACGCTGCCCTCGGGAGCCCCGCGAGACGCCGCTTTGCAACCTTGCGGGCCGGGGCATCCGAATGCCCCGTATCCACACCGGATCTATGGTGAAACTGGGGCGATGGCGGCCGAGCGGCGCGTGGCCGTCTCCGGCCTGCCGATACTCGTGCGGGTTGCAAAAAACTGTTCGATGGCCTTGGCCATCGAGCCCGTCACCCCCGCGCGCCATTCGGGGTCCTGGAGCTTTTCCAGGTCGCGCTTGCTGGACAGGTAGCCGAGTTCCACCAGCACGCTCGGCACGTCGGGGGAGCGCAGCACCACGAAGCGCGCCTCCCGGTGGGGCTTGGTGCTCATCTCCATCACCGGGGTGAGCTGGCCCATGAGGGAGCGCGCGAAGGTCGAGGAGAAGCCTCGGGTCTCCCGCAGGGTCAGTTCCTGGAGGATGTCGGCGATGTCGGGCGTGGCCTCCGCCGCCTCCGCCCCGGCGGCGGCGTCGGCGCGGTTCTCGCGCTCGGCGAGCTTGGCCGATTCGGCGTCGGTCGCCTTCTCCGAGCCGGTGTAGATCGTCGCCCCGCGGACCTGGGGCGCCGAGGAGATCGAATCGGCGTGGATGGAGATGAACAGGTCGGCCTTCGCCTCGCGGGCGATGCGGACCCGCTCGCCCAGGGGCACGAACACGTCCCGGTCGCGGGTCATCTGCACCCGGTAGCGGCCGGCGGCGTTCAGCTTGCCCGCCAGATCCTGGGCGTAGCCGAACACGATATCCTTCTCGAAGACGCCGGAGGAGGCGATGGCGCCGGGGTCGGTCCCCCCATGGCCGGCATCGATGACGATGAGCGGGCGCGGATCGCCCGTCGCGGCCGCGGCGGCCCGCGACGGGGCGGGGCTCGGGTCGGCCGCGGCGGAGGCCTTGCGGAAGGCCTCCCGGTCGACCCGCTGGAGCGGGATGGTCATCAGCACCGCGCCGTCCTTGGCGCGGGTGACGGTCTCGATCCGGCCCACGGTGGCGGGGGCGGCGAGATCGACCACGATCCGCGAGCGGCCGGGGGCGAACAGCCCGTAGCGGAAGGATTGGACCACCCCGTCCCGGCGCCGTCCGGCCTCGGCATCGAGCTGGAAGTTCACCTCCGGCAGGTCGATCACCGCGCGGTCGGGCCGCTCCATCACGAAGGCGCGGGCATCGACCCGCTTCGAAAGGGTGAGGGTGAGCTTGCTCTGCGAGCCCTGGCTCGACAGCTCGGCGGCGATGGCGATGGCGCGCTCGCTGTCCTGGGCATGCAGGGGCAGGAGCGCGCCCGCGAACGCGGCGAGGCCGAGGACGGCGGATCGGATCAGGTGTGCGCGGCCAAGCATCGGACCATGTCGTTTCCCACGCGCTTCGATAGGCAATAGGAGCGCGATGGTTAACCGAAGCTTTCCACCGCCGGTTCGATGGGGCCGCCGTTGTTGCCGCGAAGCGACAGGGGCCCGCCGTGGCGCGTCCCTGGTGTGTTTCAATTCGTTCGCAGGGGCGGAGGGGACGGGGGGAGGGCGGCCTCGTCCAGCCGCGTTCGTCCAGGGCCGTGGTTCAGCGGGCGGTGGCGGTGCGGGCGGCCGAGACGGTGAGCGCGCCCCAGCAGGTCAGCGTCGCGTCGGCGGCGCGTTGGAACTCGCCGATCTGGAGGCGGACGAAGTCGCCCATGGTGCGGGCGCCGGCCAGGGCGCGCAGATGGGCGGCGAACGCCTCACCCTCGCCGATGAAGTAGTTCATCACCGTGGTGCCGACCGCTTCCGCGCCGAGCTGCGCCGGGGGGATCCGGGCAGGCGTCGTCTCAGCAACCGTCGCGGCCGGCTCGGGAGCGGGTTCCGCGATAACGACCGATTCGACCGGGGCGGGCTGCACCCCGGTGTCCCGTGCGATGGGGATGGGCTCCGCCGCGAAGGCGATGGGCGCGATGGGGCTTCCGATGGCTTTGTCATGCGCCGTGGCCTCGGCCGGCGCGGTCTTCCGCGCCGTCAGCGCGGGCGGGAAGGGCGGGTTGGGGTAGCGCGGGCGTCTCGGTCGGCGCGGCTTCGACATCGCAGGGATCCCTCATCGCTCGGAGACGTCGCCCCGGGGGGCGCCGGCCCGTGCCGGCGGCGCGACCCCGGTGAGGGCCGGGCGGCGTGCGGTGCGTCCCCGCCCGGGGAGACGCACCCTCTGTGGGCCCGCCGGGGGCGGGCCGCCTCGATCAGCGGGCGGTGTTCTGAGCCAGCGCGCCGAATTCCTTCGCCTGCGACTGCAGGGCGGCGAACTGGCTGCGGACGAACTCGGACTGCAGCGCGATGGCCTCGCGCATGTCACGGGTGCGGACGAGCTTCTGGGCGTAATCGAACGCGGCGTTGGCGTTGTTCTGGGCGTGATCGAAGCTCTTCACCATGGCGGTGGTGAAGGTCGAATGGAAGGTATGGCCGGCGTTCTGCATCTGCTCGCTGGCCTTGATGGCGTTGGACATCATGGTCCCGACGGCGGTGCGCGCCTGATCCACACTCTTCTCGGCGAAGTCGCGCATTTCGTTCGGGATCTCGAAGTTCGGGGTCTGCATCGCGGTCTCCAGCAAGAAGGGCATCGAGCGGGAGCCATCAGGCCCCCGCCGCTGACGAGATCGATTTATGTTGCGATGCAATAAAAGTCAATCGACCGCGCGATAGGCGGTGTTGTGCCTTCTCCCTCCCTATCGCGCAACCCCCGACGCCCGAGCGAGCCCCGGAGTCTAGACCAGGGGGAAGTGGCGCCGCCCACTGGATTGAATCCGCGCCGTGAGACGTCCGGAGTGTGCTGGCGAACGCGCAGTCGTTGCGCGGACACCGCAAGCATGCGGTGGATGGGGCCAAGCTTATCTATAGATCGTGACTGTCCGGTGGGGCAGTATTCAGCCTGCCGGAAATCTCATCGAACCGTGCCGCCGGCCCTCGGAGTGCCCCTTATGCTGCAGCGCAGCAGCGTCCCGGCCCGCCGATCCGTGCGTAGAGGTCGAGGAGCTGCCCGGCATGGGCGGCGAGACTGAGGGGCGAGGCCTGGAAGCGGGCGCGGGCCGCCACGCCCATGGCCGTGACGGTGGCGTCGTCGCGCAGGGCCGCGAAGGCGTTGGCCAGGGGCGCCATCTCGGGCGGGACGACGAAGCCGGTCTCCCCGTGGCGGACCTTCTCCGCCGCGCCCGACCGGTCTGAGGCCACCACCGGCAGGCCGGCGGCCAGGGCCTCGTACACCGTGAGCGGGCCGGTCTCGTACCAGCGGGACGGTGCGGCGAGCGCCCTGGCCCGCCGCCGCAGGATCGCCCAGACCTCCTCGGGCGCCTGCCAGCCCGTCACCTCGGTGCCGGGCATGGCACGCAGCGCGTCCTCCAGGGGGCCGGCCCCGACGAACAGGGCCTTCAGGCCGGCGGCGTGGGCCGCCCCGGCGACGAGGTCGGCCCCCTTCTCCCGGGTCAGGCGGCCGACATAGGCGATGGCGTCCCCCCGGGCCGGTTCGGCGCCCGGCCCCGCCACGGGGCGGATCGGGTTGTCGATCCGGTGGTGGGTGAGGGGCAGGTGCCCGAGCATCCCGCCGATCCGGCCCAGGCTGGCATCGCAGACATGGACGACGTGCAGCGGCCGTCCCGCCAGTGCGCGGCCGAGCAGGCCGGTGCGCGCGACGCGCACCACTTTGTGCAGGCGGCTGCGCGGGTCGCAGGGCGCGGCGAGGCAGGCCCCGGACATCGGCCGGAGGGCGCAGGGCTCGTTCCGGTCGAAGCGGTAGTAGACGCCGTTCGGGCAGGCCAGGAAGTAGTCGTGAAGGGTCGCCACCACCGGGGCGCCGTGGCCGAACAGCACCGGCATGATCGCGGGCGAGAAGGTCCGGGTCCACTGGTGGAGGTGGAGGCAGGCGATCCCCGGGGGCAGCGCCGCCAGCGCCCCGGCGAGGCGCCGGGCCGCCGCCCGGTGCCACAGCCCGGCGGCGGCGGCCTTCGCCGCCCCGAGGGACCAGATGTCGGGCAGCCCGAGAGCCACCCGGGTGATTCTGGCATGGTCGAGGAGCGGGTCGGCCGTCCCGGCGATCCCCTGGATGTAGGTCACCCGCGCCCCGGCCTCGGCGAGGCCCCGGGCCGATTCCAGGGCGACCTTCTCCGCCCCGCCGCTGGCGGTGGCGAATTCGGCGAGGATCACGACGTGCATGCGGTGCCCCAGTGTCGATCAGACACTAGGGGTGGCAGGTTTACGTGGGCTCAACCGCTGATGAGCTAGAGACGGCGCGCATCCCCGGGCTGGGAGGACTGACGTGCGGATCGTGATCGTCGCCGACCACGGCGCCATCAATGGCGGGCAGGCCAAGGTCGCGATCGAATCGGCCCTCGGGCTGGCCGCGCGTGGCTATGCCGTGACCCTGTTCGCCGCCGTCGGGCCGGTGGATCCGCGCCTGGAGCCGGCGGGCATCCGGGTGGTCTGCCTCGATCAGGACGACGTCACGACCACGCGAAACCCCTTCGCCTTCGCCGCCCAGGCGATCTGGAACGGGCGCGCGGCCGAGGCGCTGGCCGCCGAGCTGGCGCGCGACGAGGTCGGCGAGACGCTGGTCCACGTCCACGCCTTCGCCAAGGCGCTCTCGCCCTCGATCGGCCGGGCCCTGCGCGGGTCGGGGCATCCGTGCCTCTACACGATGCACGAGTTCTTCCTCGTCTGCCCCACCGGCGGCTTCTACGATTACCGGGCGGGGGAGATCTGCCACCGGGTGCCGATGTCGGCCTCCTGCATCGGCACCAATTGCGACGCCCGCAGCTACCCCCGCAAGGTCGCGCGGATGATCCGGCACGTGGGCCTGTCCCACGTCGCGCGGCTGCCGCAGCTGTTCGAGCATGTGGTGACGATCAGCGCCCTGCAGGAGAACGTGGTGCAGCCCCTCCTGCCCCCGGGCACGGTGATGCACCGCATCGACAACCCGGTCTCCGTGGCGCGGACGCCGCTGCATGAAGCCCCCCCCGGCGACTTCCTGTTCGTCGGCCGGATCTCCACCGAGAAGGGCGCCCCGATCTTCGCCGAGGCGGCCCGGCGGGCGGGGGTGAAGGCGGTGTTCGTGGGGGACGGCCCGAACCGGGCGGAGCTGGCGGCGCGCTATCCCGAGGCGACGATGCTCGGCTGGCGCGATCCGGCCGGCGTCGCGGAGATGATGCGCACGGCCCGCGCCCTGGTGTTCCCGAGCATCTGGTACGAGGGCCAGCCGCTCACCGTGCTGGAGGCGCTGGCCTGCGGCACGCCGGTCGTCGTCAGCGATGCCTGTGCCGGCCGCGAGGCGGTGGTGGACGGCGAGACGGGCTTCTGGTTCCGCTCCGGCGACCCGGAGGCCCTGGCCGCGCACCTGCGCCGCCTCGCCGACGACACCCTCGCCACGCGGATGGCCCGGGCCGCCCACGCCCGCTACTGGACGGCGCCGCTCACCCTCGACGCCCATCTCGACCGGCTGACCGCGGTCTACGATACGGTGATGCGCCCGGCCGCCGCCCGGCGCCGGACGGGCCGGGGCGGCAGGGTCGCCGCGCCGATGCCGGCGTGAGCGCGGCGGGAATCCGCCCCGCGTCCGGAAACACCGGCCGCCCCTCGCGTTGACCGGCACCCGCACCCCGCGCGGTGCCCCCGTCACGGCAGAGGATCGACCATGGCCGACGATACCGAGAAGAACCGCGATGAGGCCCGCGTCCAGCAGCGCGGCGCCAAGCCCGGCGACAAGACCAATCCCGAGAACAAGCAGGACAAGATGAGCGAGCGCCTCGACGAGGCCCTCGAAGAGACCTTCCCGTCGAGCGACCCGGTCTCGGTGAAGATCACGAAGTAATTTTTCGGGTTCCTCACACCGCGTCCGCGATGGCGGCGCGGGTTTGCGATGACGCCGAGGGTCGTCGTAGCCCAACCCCGTCATTGCGAGCGAAGCAACCTAGGGGAGCGCCTCGTTTCGGAAGCGTCCCGCTGCCCTGGATTGCTTCACTGCGTTCGCAATGACGGTGCGGGTTTGCAGAGGGACGGGGAGGGTGGTCACAAGCCAACCCCGTCATTGCGAGCGAAGCGAAGCAATCCAGGGATCCGCCTCGTTCGGAGGCGTCCCGTTGCCTTGGATTGCTTCACTGCGTTCGCAATGACGGAGCGGGTTTGCAGAGGGACGGGGAGGGTGGTCGCAAGCCAACCGCGTCTTTGCGAGCGAAGCGAAGCAATCCAGGGATCCGCCTCGTTTCGGAAGCGTCCCGCTGCCCTGGATTGCTTCACGGCGATCGCGATGATGCCGAAGGCACCGCGCGGGTTCGCCATGTCCGTCAGCGGGCGACTGGGCGGCCCCGTGCCGCCCGGCCCTCGACCCTTACGCCGCGTCGAGCAGACGCCGGGCGATGACCTGCGCCTGGATCTCGGCCGCGCCCTCGAAGATCGAGAGGATGCGGGCGTCGCACAGAAGGCGGCTCACCGGATACTCCAGGGCGAAGCCGTTGCCGCCGTGGATCTGCAGGGCGTTGTCCGCCGCCGCCCAGGCGACGCGGGCGCCGAGCAGCTTGGCCATGCCGGCCTCGAGGTCGCAGCGCCGGCCCTCGTCCTTCCGCCGGGCGGAGAAGTAGGTGAGCTGGCGGGCGATGTTGATCTCCACCGCCATCATCGCGAGCTTGTCGGCGACGCGGGGGAAGCTCACCAGCGGCTTGCCGAACTGCACCCGCTCCTCGGCGTAGCGCAGGCCCACGTCGAGGGCGGCCTGGGCGACGCCGATGGCGCGGGCCGCCGTCTGGATGCGGGCCGATTCGAAGGTCTGCATGAGCTGGGTGAAGCCCTTGCCCTCGACCTCGCCGAGGAGGTTGGCGGCGGGCACCGCAAAGTCCTCGAAGGCGAGCTCGTACTCCTTCATGCCCCGGTAGCCGAGCACCTCGATCTCGCCCCCCGACAGCCCCTGCACCGGGAACGGATCCTCGTCCGTGCCCCGGGGCTTCTCGGCGATCAGCAGGGAGAGGCCCCTGTGGCCCTTCTCCTCGGGGATGGTGCGGACCAGCACCGTCATGATGTCGGCGCGGACCGGGTGGGTGATCCAAGTCTTGTTGCCGGTGATCTTCCAGGTGTCGCCGTCCTTCACCGCGCGGGTGCGCAGGGAGGCGAGGTCGGAGCCGGTGTTCGGCTCGGTGAACACGGCGGTGGGCAGGATGTCGCCCGAGGCGATCTTCGGCAGGAAGCGCTGCTTCTGCTCCTCGGTGCCGCCGCAGAGGATCAGCTCGGCGGCGATCTCGGAGCGGGTGCCCAGCGAGCCGACGCCGATATAGGCCCGGGACAGCTCCTCCGAGACCACGCACATGGCGGCCTTCGGCATGCCCATGCCGCCGTATTCCTCGGGGATCGTCAGGCCGAACACGCCGAGCTCGGCCATCTTCTCGATCACCGACATCGGGATGTAGGCGTTCTGCAGGTGCCACTCGTGCGCGTGGTCGGCGACCTCGGCCTTGCCGAAGCGGCGCATCTCGGTGCGGATCGCCTCCATGTCCTCGTCGAGGCCGGAGATACCCACCGTCGCGGCGCCGCCGCCGTCGCGCATCCGGGCGACCAGGGCGGCCCGGTTCTCCGGGGTGTTGCCCCCGGCGATCAGCGTCTCCACAGCCTCGGTGCGGAACTCCGCGACTTCCTTGGCCGAGAGGCCGAGCGAGCCGATCGGGCGCACCATCTCGCCCTGGCTCATGGGGATGCCGGAGAACAGCTGCTCGAGGTACTCGCCAGCGCCGATCCGGACCAGCAGATCCTCGGTCTCGCCGAACTGGCCGGCTTCCGTCAGGCGGCCGGCGTAATCGCCGAGCTCGTTCACCGCCTCGGCGTAGGTCGCGAGCCATGCGAGGCCGTGGGCGGCATGCTGCTGCGCTTCGAGCTTGGCACTATCGATCCGGCCGTCGGCGCCGATGATCCGGGCGCGGACCCGGCGCACGGCCTCGTCGCTCAGGCGTTTGGCGGCCTGGCCGGCGGCCTTCGTCGTGGCGACGAGGTCGAACGGCTCGGTCTGGATGGCGGGGGATGCGGACATGGCATTCACTCGCGTCTGGCGTTTGTTATGGGGCTCTTCTAACCGCAAGGCGGCCCGCGCCGAAATAGATTCGGTTGCCGGATCCTTGAACCAAAGTTCAACGTCGGCTCAGTGCTTCACCTCGCAGCGGGTCTTCAGGTAGGCGCCGTCCTCGCCCTTGAAGCCGGAGCTGGCGGCGAGCACCGGCCCCTGGATCAGGCATTCCTGAAGGGAGTGCGCCGGCCCGGTGATCACGTCGAGGGCGGTCTCGCGGGAGCAGTCCTGGCCCTGCACGGTGGAGGCGCAGATCAGCGCGATGACGAGGATCTGGTCCATGGCCTTCTCCGGCGCGCAGGATGCGGCGCGAACAGGATGAAGCGCACGGCCCGCCCCTCCGTTCCGTGCCGTGCTGACGCAGGGGGGCTCCCCGCCCGGAGCCGAGGCGGCCTGCCACCCCTTCCCCCCTCTCGCGGCGATATCCCCGACTGCCGGGCCGGACAGCTCCGGAAGACAGGACTGACGAGACGGCCAGGCTCGGAGAGCGAGCCCGCGCGTCACGCCCGCTTGGCGAGGGCCCGAAGGTCCGCCCCGGCCTCGATCTCCGCGGCGGAGGGGAGGCGGTCCTCGCCCAGGAGGTGCAGGAAAGCGGTGAAGGCCGGGTTGCGGCCGATGCTGCAGGCCGCCGTCGCCCGCCCGTCCTTGACGTAGAAGGCGATGAAATCGAGGGCCGCCGCATCGCCCTGCAGGACGATCCGGTCGAAGTCCGGCGCGTAGCCGCCGTAGTCGAGGCGCTTGTCGCCCTGGTTGCTCCAGAAGAACGGCGCGCCGGAGAAGGCGCCGCCCCGGCCGAGGATGGCGTGGGCCACGTGGGTGCCGTGCTGCTGCGCGAGGCGCCAGTGCTCGATCCGCGCGTGCAGGCCGCTCGTCGCCTCCGGGAAGGCCGCGATGTCCCCGGCGATCCAGACGCCGTCCGCGAGCCTGAGGTCTCCGCCCACCGGCAGGCCGCCGCTCTCGTCGGGTGTGACGCCCGCCACGATCCCGGTCTCCGGCTTCGCCCCCGCGCCGATCAGGACGAGGTCGGCCGGCAGGCTGCGCCCGTCCTCGGTCTCCACCGCCGCGACGGACCCGTCGCCGACGATGCGGGCGACGGAGCCCGCCTCGAACTTCACCCCGTTGCCGGCGTGGTACTGTTTCAGCGCCGCGCCGACCGCCTCGCCGAACCGCTTGGCGAAGGGCACCTCCTCGCGGGCCAGCACCGTCACGGACAGGCCGCGCTTGGTCAGGAAGGCCGCGGCCTCCAAGCCGATGAAGCCCGCACCGATTACCACCACGCGCTTGCCCCCGGCCGCGGCCTCACTGATGCGCACGGCATCGTCCAGGCTGCGCAGGGTGAACACCCCGTCGAGGTCCCTGCCGGGGAAATCGGGCATCGCCGCCCGGCTGCCGGTGGCGACGAGGAGGGCGTCGGCGGTGAGCGTGCGGCCGTCGGCCAGCGTCACGACCCGCGTCGCCGGATCGACCCGCACCACCTCGGCCGTCACCCGCTCGACCCCGTGGACTTTCGCGAAATCGGGCTCGATCAGCGTCTTCTCCGGCGGGGTGGGCTTGGCCAGGAACTGCTTCGACAGCTTGGTCCGGTCGTAGGGCGGGTGCGCCTCGCGCCCGACCATGGTGACGGTGCCGGAGAAACCCTCCCGGCGCAGGGTCTTCACGCAGGCCACCGCCGCCGCCCCCGAGCCGACCACGAGGACGCTCTCCGCCGCCGCTTCTGCCGTCCTGCGCGGAGCCTCCTCGGGGGTGAGCGTGGCCACCGCCTCCCCACCCTCGATGCGGACGGGGTAGCGCGTCAGCCCGTCGAGGGCCGGCGGCTCCTCCAGGCTGCCGTCACCCACCGCGAAGGCGGCCTTGTGCCAGGGGCAGTAGAGCCGCCCGCCGCAGATCTCGCCCTTCGCCAGGGGCGCGCCGAGATGCGGGCACTTGGCCTGGAACGCCCGCACGCCGTCGGCGTCGCGCACGAACAGCACCTTGTCCTCCCCGGCCGAACCCTCCTTCATGCCCCCCATCGGGATCGAATCGAGGGCGAGGCGGATCTCGGTTCCGGGCATGGCTGACGTCGCTCCTGGCAGACGCCCCCCGGCGTCACGGCGGACAAGTCGCGCCGGGCCGTCCGGTTGCCGGGCGCGACGATGCGGTCCCTCAGCCCCGGTTCGCCACGGCGACGCCGAGGGCCGCGACCCCCATTCCCGCGACCTGGACCCAGGTCAGCGTCTCCCCGAACAGGACGTAGCCGAACGCCGCGGAGACCGGCGGCACGAGGAAGAACAGCGCGGCGACGCCCGCCACGGCCCCCCGCCGGATCAGGTAGAGGAACAGCAGCACCCCGGTGACGGAGTTCACGAGCACCGCCCAGCCGAGGCTCAGCCACAGGGGCGCCACCGGGTCGAACCCGCCATGGCCGAACAGCAGCGCCAGGGGTACGGCGCAGGCCGTGCCGCCGAGGAACTGGAGCACCGCGTTCGCCAGCAGGTCGCCGCCGCCGCCCGTGCGCTTCTGCCAGAGGGTGCCGAGCGTCAACGCGGCGACGCAGGCGAAGGAGATGGCCAGCGCCGTCGGCGGGATGCCGGACGGGTCCGTGGCGCCGAGCTTCGGCGCCAGGACCAGCCCGGCACCGACGAAGCCCACGGCGATGCCCGCCGCGCGGCGCCGGCTGACCCGCTCGCCGAGGAACGGCCCGGCCAGGGAGGCGGTGAGCAGGGGCTGCAGGCTGCCGACCAGGGCGGCGATCCCCGCCGGCAGCCCCAGGCTGATGGCAACGAAGGTGCCCGAGAGGTAGACGCCCTGCATCAGGAACCCGGCGACCAGGGGCCCGCGCCAGCCCCTCCAGCCGGCCGGGAACCGCGCCCTCGCGGCCACGGCGATCAGCCCGAGGATGAGCGCCACGCAGCTGAACCGGATGGCGGTGAACAGCAGCGGGTCGGCATGGGGCACGGCCCCCCGGGCGGCGATGAAGCCCGTCGACCAGATCAGGACGAACAGGCCCGGCACGAGGGCGGCCGCGCGCGGCGGCGGGGACGGGGGACGCGACGGGCTCACTTGCGCTCGCGGTGCGGAGGGGCGAAAGGCCCGCAAGCGCCAAGCATGGCGGGCGCGTTCGGGCAACCGCCAAATCCGCGGGGCAGCCCATCCCGGCGTTGCGCGAAGGCGTCACCCTGTGGCCAAAGGCCGTGCACGGGGCCGGCGGCGTTGACGTGGGCCGCCCCGCCCCGCCATCGACGGCGCGGAAATGCGGTGAGGGCGGCCCGAACCCGTGAGCAGACTTCGCAAAGGTCTCGGCGTCGCGGGTCTGGCCGCACAGCGCTTCGTCTCCCATGACGGCTGGGCGATCGCGAGCCACATCGCCCTGTCGATCCTGACCTCGCTGTTCCCCTTCCTGATTCTGCTGGCGGCGCTGGCCGGCCTGTTCGGCACGGCCTCCCTCGCCGACGAGGCCGGGACGCTGATCTTCGAGGCGTGGCCGCGGGAGATCGCCGCGCCCATCGTCGCGGAGGTTCACCGGGTGCTCACCACCCAGCGCGGGGGCGTGTTGACCCTGGGCGCCCTGTTCGCCCTCTACTTCTCGTCCTCCGGGGTGGAGAGCCTGCGGGTCGGGCTGAACCGGGCCTACGGCCTGCGCGAGAGCCGCCCCTGGTGGCTCACGCGCCTCGAATCCATCGGCTACGTGATCTGCGGTGCCTTCGCGATCCTCGCCTTCGCCCTGCTCGTGGTGCTCGGCCCGCTGATCTGGAGCCAGCTGATCCTCGTGGCGCCGGGGCTCGAGCCTCTGGGCCTGACGGTCGCCATCGGGCGGATCGGGGTGACGGCCCTGCTGCTCGCCTTCGTGCTGGTCATCGCCCACAAGTTCGTGGCGGCGGGGCGCCGGTCTATCGTGTCGGTCCTGCCGGGGATCGCTGTCACGCTCGTGCTGTGGTTCCTCGCCGGCCTCGGCTTCGGCTTCTACCTGGAGCGATTTTCGAACGCCTACGCCTCGACCTACGGTGGGTTGGCCACGGCCATGGTGTTCCTGGTGTTCCTGTACTGGCTCGCCGCGATGTTCCTGTTCGGCGGCGAGATCAACGGCACCGCCATCGCCGCCCGCCGCAGCCACCTCCAGGCCCGGATGCGGGCGCGGCAGGCCGCCGCCCTGGAACGGTCGGCGGAGGGCGCCCGGGCGACCCCGCCCGTTTGACCGCACCCGCCCCGGCCGGCTAGCCCTTCCCGTTTAGGACAACCGAGGGTTGATATGCGGGACGATGCCAATGCCGGTCTCGACGGTCTCGTCGGCTCGCCCCTGTCGCGGCGGGGCTTCGTGATGACGAGCCTGATGAGCGGCCTGACCCTGGCCACGACGCGGGTCGAGGCGCAGGTGATCCACACCGACGCGGACGGGATCGAGGCCGGCGAGGTGGCGATCCCGGCCGGCGACGGGCCGATGCCCGCCTACCGGGCGATGCCGAAGGGCCAGGGGCCTTTCCCGGTGATCCTCGTCGTCGAGGAGATCTTCGGGGTCCACGAGTACATCAAGGACATCTGCCGCCGGCTCGCCAAGGCCGGCTACTGCGCCGTGGCGCCGGAACTCTACGCCCGGCAGGGCGACCTCTCGACGATGACCGACGTCAAGCAGATCATCGCCGACGTCATCTCCAAGACGCCCGACGCCCAGTGGATCGGCGACCTCGACGCGACGGTGGTCTGGGCGACCTCCGCGGCCAAGGGCGACCCGCGGCGCCTGGCGGTGATGGGCTGGTGCCGGGGCGGGCGCGCGGCATGGCTCTACGACGCCCACCGCACCGACCTGAAGGCGGCGGTGGCGTGGTACGGCCCCCTCGGCGGCGAGCGCACGGCGATCCAGCCCCGCACCGCGGGCGACGTGGCGGGGGAGATCCATGCGCCGCTTCTGGCCCTCTACGGCGGGGCCGATACGGGGATCCCGGTCGCCTCCGTGGAGGCGGCCCGCGACGCGGCGAAGGCCGCCGGCAAGGAGGTGGAGCTGGTCGTCTATCCCGAGGCGCCGCACGGCTTCCATGCCGACTACCGTCCGAGCTACCGCAAGGACGCCGCCGGGGATGGCTGGAACCGGGCGCTGGCCTTCCTGAAGGCGCACGGGGTCTGAACCCGGCCGGGGCGAATTGGCCGCACCGGCTCCTTCGCCCCGGCCACGACGAGGCGGAGGGCTGTCGAAAGACGCCGACGCTCCTTGCGCGGCATGGCCCAAGCAATTCGGCCGTGGCGCGCCCGTCCACGATCCGTCGCCGGGAATCGCCCCGTCGCGCTCACGATGACGAAGTGCCGAACGACCGGTGGCGACGGCGACGTCCAACCAACGTGGACTTTTCGAAGCAGCGATTTCACGCGAGCACTTCAAGCGCAGCGAAGTTGTTCGGCCGTTGGATGGCGGCTGTGTTCTGAATGACACGGCCGTATCCTGTCGTTTGTGCGATGGAACAGGGAGGATCTGTGCCTGCGCGGGTCCGGCGGGTGCGACGAATCCCGTGATGAACCGATCGTCGCCTCCACCGTTCAGACCTAGTGGATTAGCGGCTCGATGAGCGACGCGCGACAGCCTGGACGAAAGCCCGTCATCCTCGTCGTGGAGGACCAGCCCGACGAGCGCTTCCTCGCGGCCACCTTGCTCGAGGATACGGGCTTCACGGTGATCGAGGCGGAGACGGCCGACCGGGCCCTGTCGATCCTCAACGACCGCGGAGACGAGGTCAGCGTCGTCTTCTCCGACGTGCGGACTCCCGGCCCGATCGGCGGCTTCGAGTTGGCGCGCATCATCGGCGTCACGTGGCCGAAGGTGCGGGTGCTCCTGACCTCGGGCGATGCGGGCGACCAGCCGAGCGACCTGCGCGTCTCCGCGACCTTCATCCCCAAGCCCTGGCGCGCCGAGGACATCCTGGCCTGGGTGCAGGAGGCGGCTGGGCACCCGCCGACCGCGGGCGGGCCGGAGGTGATCGGCCCCGGCGGCAAGGTGCAGCAGCAGGCTTGACAGACGGCGCACCCGGTCACGGTGGCGTGAAACTTTCGCGCCGGTCCCGCGTTCGTGGCTTTCCTTCACCGGCCGACGCCCTCCGGTCATCAGACCGCACGCCCTGAACATCGAATGCCATGAACATCGTCGCTGAAAACCACGCCGATTCCTTCGGCCACCTGGGCGCCCAGTCCCAGGACGCCCTGATCGCCGCCGCGATCGGGGAGAGGCTGCGCGACGATTACGGGCAGCCGGGCGACGAGACGCCGGAGGCGATCCTCGTCCTCCTGCGGACCCTGGACCAGGCCGGACTGGATCGCCACGCGATCACTTGACGAAGTCCGGGGGCGCTCCATCGCCAAAGGCGGCGAATCTGTTATGGGGACATCCACCGGTCCAATCCGGCCTGGAAGTACCGTCAACCGAGGCCGTCATGCGTCTTAATGTCCTCCGTGCAACGCTCGCAGCCGGCGTCTTCGCCGTCGCCGCGTCCGCTGCCCAGGCGGCCAGTCCCCCGGTGCAGCCCGGCGACGGGCCGGGCGGGATCGGAGACCGCAAGGCGACCGTCGTCAAACGCGCCCTCGGCCGGCCGAGCGCGCCGACCTATGCCTTCTACGCCGAGGGTCCCGCGCCGGAAGCCGGGCGGCCGGTGGCGGTGTTCCTGCACGGCTGGGGGGCGGTCAACCCGCAGAGCTACGGGTCCTGGATCGATCATCTCGCCCGGAAGGGCTGGGTGGTGCTGTTCCCACGCTTCCAGGAGCTGAACCGCACCCGCCCCTCCGACGCGCCGGCCGTGGCCGGGGCGCTGCTGAAGGCCGCCTTCGGGGAGATCGCCGCGGACAAGGACGCGAAGCCGGACCTGTCGAAGGTCGCCATGATCGGCCATCTGGCCGGCGCGCCCCTGGCGATGGACCTGGCCGCCGACGCCGAGAAGGACGGGCTGCCCACCCCGAAGCTGATCTTCGCCGCGGTGCCCGGCGGCATCGCCACGGGGCCGAAATCCCGGGGCATCGTCCTCGACGACCTGGGGCGGATCGCGCCGCAGACGCTCCTCGTCGCCATGGTGGGGGACAAGGACGCCCGCGCCGCCGACATGGCGTCGCGGCGGCTCCTGCGCGAGGCGAGCGCGGTTCCCCCGGAGCGCAAGCTGTTCGTGCGCGCCCTGTCGGACGACCACGGGTTCCCGGCCCTGACGGCGACGCTCGCCGCCCCCGCCGGCCTCGACACCGCCTACGATGCCGGCGCGATCAAGATGCCGCCGGAGCCCAAGGACGCGCCCAAGCCCCCGCCGTTCCGCTGGTCCGCCGAGATGGCCCTGACCGGCGAGCAGCAGACCCTGGTCTCGCAGATCAACATCGCCCGGGCCGACGCCCTCGACTACCTCGGCTTCTGGAAGACCTTCGACCTCGCCGCCGCGGCGGCCTTCTCCGGGGCGGATGCCGTGTCGCTGAAGGCCAACCCCCGCCTCGCCGACATGGAGCGGTGGAGCGACGGCTGGCCGGTGAAGCGGCTCGCCGTCGAGATCCCGAAGCCCCCGAAGGCGCCCGCCGTGGCCAACGGGGGCGAATCCGGCCGGCGCTGACCCCCTCTGGTCTCTGGCCCGGGCTTTGCTAAGCTCACCCGGCATGGCGGCACGGGCCGCCCATGCGTGACCGTGCCTTCAGGGGGACGCGCCATGCCGGAATTCGTCGCCACGCTGCTCGCCGCCGCCGCCTTCTGCCTCACGCTCCTGTTGCTGAACGCCGCGACGCGGTGGCTGCTGCAGGCCCATCTCGGCCCGCAGATACTCTGCGAGAACAGCGTCCTCCAATATGGCGGCGCCCTGGTCCTGGCCCGTGCCGCCTACCGCCGGGCGCCGCAGCGGCATCCGGTGTAGCGCGCTTCCCGGACAAGCTGGGTCGTCAGGCTCGAGGCGCCGTCCTCCCCCTTGCGGGGAGCTGGGGCGGTTCGGGAGGCACCGGGGCGCTTCGTCCGGCGGCCACCCCCAATCCCTGCCCACAGGGGGGAGGGGGCGCGCACGGAGCCGCGGGAACGCCTGATCCAAGGGGTGGGGGAAACGGCTCAGCCGTCTTCCCCGCGAGCGCCGCCGTCATCGCGTTCGGGGCGAAGCGATCCGCCGCCGCCGTGGGGGGAGACGGCCCGGTGCCCCGGTTCGCTGCGCCCGCGACGGCGCGCGGGGTGAAGCCCTCAGCGCAGGAAGTCGCCGAAGGCCCGGGGTCCGTTGCCCGTGGCGACCTGCGCCACGACCTTCAGGCTCGCCCCGTCGATCACCGTCAGCCTGTTGTCCCCCCAGTCGGCCACGTAGAGGCGCCCCGTCGCGGCGTCGGCGGCGATGCCTTCGGGATGGTCCCCCACATCGATCTCGGCCAGGGGCTTGAGGGTCGTCAGGTCGAAGGCGGTCACGCTGTCGGCGTACTGGTTGGTGACGAAGCCCCGCCCGTTCAGCAGGGCGACCACGTAGGGCCGCCGCCCGGTCGGCACCCGGCCGACCTCCTTGCCCGCCGCCACGTCGATCACCGACACGTCGTCGCCCGTGACGTTGGCCGTGTAGGCCCGCCCCGCCGCCGCATCGAGGGTGACGCCGAACGGGTGGCCGCCGACGGGGATGACCCTCGTCTCCTTCCGTGAGGCCGCATCGACCACGGAGACCGTGTCCGCCTCCCGGTTGGCGACGTAGAGGGTGGCCCCGTCCGGGCTGACGGCGATGCCGGAGGGGGACTGCCCCACCGCGATCTCGCCGTCGGCCGCGAGCGTGCCGTTCCGTTCGGTGAGCACGAAAACCCGGCTGCCGTACCAATCCGCCACGTAGACCGTCCCGCCGCGCGGGTCGGCCGCCACGCCGAGGGGGCCGCCGGGCAGGGGGATCTCCGCGAGGATCGTGCCCGCATCGAGGTCGAGCACGGCGAGGCCGTGGCCCTCGGGGCGGGTCACGTAGGCCCGCCTCCGGTCGGGGGAGAGGGCGATGCCGGCCGGCGCCCCGTCCACGGGGATGCGGCGCACCACCCGGTTCGCGGCGAGGTCCACCACCTCCACCGCGTTGGCGAGCTGCACGGTGACGATGGCCTCCCGCGCCGGCCCCGCCTGGGCCGGCGCGAGGGACAGGATCATCGCCGCGAGCCCGGCGGCGAGCGCCGGGCGGGGGGTGATGCGGCTCAAGAGCCCTTCTCGACCTTGTTCTTCAGGTTCTCGAGGCTGCCCTTGACCCAGTCGCTGACGCCCTTCTCGGACGCCTCGTCGTTCAGGTCCGGCGGCGGGTCGTTGTTCATGTAGCCGCGGTAGAACGCCGACTTCCACTCCACCTTCGACTTGCCGTCGCCGGCTGGTTCGACCGTGATCGTGCCGGAATAGTCGTTGGCCGGCAGGTCCTTCACATCGACCTTGTCGATGTAGAACATGAACAGCTTGTCGTCCGGCTTATACTTGCCACCGGTCTCGTTCATGGTGTTGCCGCTCTTGAGCGTGAGCACGCGCTTGGACTTCGACGGATCGTCGCCCTGGGTCTCGGTCTTCGTGACGTTCTGAACCCAGTTCGCATCCTTCCAGTCGCCGACGACGGCCCAGACCTTGTCGGCCGGGGCGTTGATCTCGATCGACTCGGCGACCTTGCGACGGGTCGGCCCGTGCGCCTGTGCCGTCACCGCCACCAATGCGGCGGCGGCCGCCGTCGCCAGGGTCATCTTTCTCATGTGCGTTCTCTCCTCCAGTCTCAGTCGTTCTTCCGGCCGAGGATCCGGGCGTCCGGGCCGAGGGCTCCGGCGACCTTGTCCTCGATCCAGCCCCAGGCTTCACGCTCGCGGGGACCCGCCGTCTTGCCGATGGCGATCGCGAGGTAGGCCATCTCAGATAGGATCTTCTCCGGCTCCAGCATGTGCAGCCGGGTCGAGAGCACCGCCGCCTCCAGCACCGCGGCCTGCGCCCGGTTGTAGCCGATGAACGGCGCATGGGCCGCGAGGTGGCGGATGCGGGCGCGGTAGCGGGGCCGTTGCGCGTCCTCCTCCACCGCGGCCACCTCCAGCTCCGCGTGGCCGAAGCTGTCGGCGAGGCGGCGGCCGGGAATCGTCTCGCAGGGCTCCGTCGGCCAGTCCCTCCGGCCGGTGACGGCGCCCGCGATCACCCGGATGTCGCGCGGGCTCGAGGCGGCGAAGTACGGGCTGGCGTTCAGGTTGTCGATGGTCGGCGAGGGCCGGAACGGGGCGAGCACGTAGGTGTCCTCCCCCGCCGGGCCGTCCTCCCGGATCAGCCCGAAGGGCACGAGATGGAGCGCCCCCTCGGGGGAGAGGGTCGTGACGATGGTCTCGAGGATCAGCGGCATCGCCTCACGCCCCGTCGGAGGGAACGAGGCGGCCGCAGACGATCCGCTCGCCGCGTGGCGCGGGCGCGGGATCAGTCTCCGCGCGGGCCTGGGTGTCGGTGACGGTCTCGGGCGGGGAGGCGTCCGCCTCCGGGGCGCGGGCGTCGCGGGTGATCCGCGGCGGGGCGTCGGGGCCGGAATGCTTGGTGTGGCCGGCTTTCTTGAAGGCGGTGGTGTCCTCGTCCACGGCGTCGGCGGCGCAGCCCCATTCCAGCGGCTCGTCCTGCACGTAGCGCTTGCCCAGGCGCCACGCGGTCTCGGCCTTGGCAAGCTCGGCGCCGAGGTAGAAGGCGTGCGCCCCGTCGCTCCTCACGTCGAGATCGGGGAAGAAGGCCATCGCGTCGGTGCCGACCCTGTGGATGTCGCGGTTGTAGACGTGGATGCCGTCCTCGGCCACGGCAATCCGGTAGTTCGGGTCGCGGACGTCGGCGGCGGCCTGGGCGATCTCCTCGGGCGTCTGCACGAACGGGCGCTTGTCGTGAAGGGCCAGGAGTGCCCGGCCGTAGCCCTTCGGCAGGGCGGCGTCGGCCTTGGCCGCGTGCATCACCCGGCGGGCGGCGTCGTGCTCCTCGACGGTGCGGCGGGTGTGGTTCGAGACCTGCACGATCAGCACGTTGCGGATCGCCAGTTCCGAGCACATCCCCATCAGCAGGGCGGTGACGCCGAGGCTGTCGGCCTCGGTGAGTTCGGTGAGGTTGCCGGTGCCCATCATCATCTCGATGTCGGGCCAGCGGGCGCGGGTGTCCCGGTAGCGGGCGACCGAGTCCACGAAGCCGTGGTGGATCGGCTCCAGGATCGGGTCGGCGAGGAACGGCTTCCCGGCCTTCAGCATCCGCGCGATCGCCCGGTCGAGGGAGGGCAGGTCCTCCGGCCGGGTCGGCACGAGGACGGGCACCGCGTCGGTCTCGAAGGCGAGGTCGAGGGTGTCCTCGTTGAGGCTGAGCAGGAAGTCGGCCCCGGCCTTCGCCCCCCGGGCCAACTCGTCCCGGGAGAAGGAATCGACGCTGACCCGCAGCCCCGCGTCCTTCAGCGCCCGCACCGAGGCTTCCAGGTGGGGGAACGGCGTATCCGGCAGGCCGCCGAGGTCGATGACGTCGGCGCCCCGCCGGGCGAGGTCCAGGCCCTTGGCGCGGATCTGGTCCGGGGTCATCTTCGAGGCATCGACGATCTCGGAGAAGATGCGCACGTCGTAGCCCGACAGGTCGAGGCTGCGCCCCGCGAGCCCGAGCCAGGCCGGCAGGTCCACGATCTCGTCGGGCCCCCGCTCCACCGGCAGGCCGAAATGCGCCGCCAGCGCCTCCGGGTTCGCCCGGCAGCGGCCGGGGAGGACGATCCGGCTCGCCCCCTCGGGCATCGCCACGCGGCGCTTGATGATCTCCTCCGTCATCAGCGCGGCGACCTTCACGCCGGCATCGGCGATGCTCCAGCGGAACGTCTCCGGCAGGCTGGCGGCGATCTTCTCCAGGCGCGGCCGGGCGAGGCGGCCGGTGACGAAGACGATGTGATCAGGGGCGCTCATGCCGCTCTCCTGCGCGGGACCGGGACGTGGCCGCCGGGCCCGCGGACCGCGATCGTCCCGCAGAAGACCCGCGCGAAGGACGGGAAGGCGGCGTCCACCAACCCGCTGCGCGACAGCGCCTCCGCATCGGAGCCGGGCGGGGCGTCGGCGGATTTGACCAGGATGCAGGCCGGCGCGCCGATCCGCGCGGCGAGCCACAGGGCGAGGCTGTCGGAGGTGACGTCCCAGGTTTCGGGGATGGCGGGATGGCCGTCGCGGAGCAGGGCCGGGTCCCAGACGAGGGCCGTCGCCGCCGAGGTCTCGTCCCAGGGGGCGAGGGACGGGGAGAGCCCCGGCGCGACGGCGCGAAACCGTGCCGCGGTCGCCCCCATGGCGCCGAGGGCGCGGCGATGCGCCTCGGCATCGGAGAACCCTTCCTCCGCCTGGGCCGTGCGCACGGTGTCGGCATCCCGGCCGCCCCCCGGCACGACCACGCAGGGGCCCTCCGCCCCGTCGGCGAGGGCCGTTAGCACGGCGCGCAGCCGCGCTTCGTCCGCGAGGAGGCTTCCCCCGACCTTGACGACAACCCTCACGCCGCGTCCTGCGCGTGCGGGCGCAGCGCCCGCACGGCCTCCGCCACCCGGAGGGGGTCGATCCCGTTCGTGCGGTCGAAGCCGCGGCAGAGGCCGCCCCGGAAGCCGAGATAGTCCGGCCCCGCCGCCGAGAGGGCGGGGATGTCGGCGATCCTGAGGGAGCCGGCGAGGCCGCAGAGCAGGGACTGGGCGCGGCAGGCCGAGACGAAGGCGGCCAGCGCCTCCGGCCCGAGCAGGTCCGGCAGGCGGACGCCGTCCTTGCCCGCGGTGTCGATCATCGCCCCCGCGAAGCCCGCCGCCTTCAGGGCCGGGACGCAATGGGCGCCCGGCTCGTCCTCGGCGAACAGCACCGCGATCACCCGGCCGGGCACGGAGCCGGCGATGCGCGCCAGGTGGGCCTCGTCCCGCCAACCGCTGCGCGGCACTCCGTGCTTGACCCAGCGCGCCCCGCTGCGCGCCATGGCGACGAGGCTCTCGGCGGAATCCGCCACCGCGCTCGTCTCGACGCCTTCGTCCGGCAGGCGGGCCATGATTGCGGCGACCGTCTCCGGGGCGAGGGCGCCGAGCGCCCCCCGGTCGGGATCCTTGGCGTCGATCAAGTCGGCGCCGGCAAGCAGCGCGGCCTCGGCTTCGGCCGGATCGCGCACGCTCACGAGGAGGCGAGGGAGGGGAACAGCTGACACGGTGGGACGCATTCCGGAACGACAGCCCTGGGCTAGCCCAGAGCGGGCCGGAGGGAAACACGTTTCGTGACCGGCCGGTGGATCCCACCCGCCCCTCGTGCCTGGGAGGCTGGCCGGAAAGGTCGGGCAGGAGGGATCGGCGGCCGTCATCCGAGCCCGTCTTCACGCGCGCAGACGGAAGGGCGCGCGGGCGTCTCGATCCCCGAGGGATTCGCATCCCCCGGCGGCCGCCATCCTCGGGACGACGGTGAGGGCCCGTTCGCGCCGGGGCCGAGGGACGGGGCGGCCTCGATCACTGTTTCGTGGGCAGGGGCTCGGCCAGCAGCCGGTTCTTCACCAGCCAGCGCATGGCATGGGCCCAGGTGTTGTCGTCGTCGGCGCGGATCGTCACCTGCCCGCCGCGGATCAACTTGCCGGTGCCGACCTCGGCGATGGTGACGTTGAGGTTGAAGATCTGGTTCGCCCCGCGCTCCGCATAGCCCGTCACCACCAGGTCGGCGCCGAGTCCCTTGGCGATGTCGCCCGCGCACCCGTTGCACTTGTAGAGCGGACCCTGCTGCTCGACCTCCTTGGCCGCCGGGGCGGTGTCGATCACGTCGAGGCCGCCCTGGCTCTTGAGGGAGGTCCGCAGCTCGTCCGTCACGAGGGTGAGCTTCTTGGCGTCCAGGGGGCGGAGGCGGCTGCCATAGGCCGCGGACGGGTCGTGCAGCTCGATGGGGAAGACCGCGGCCTTCTCGGTCGCCGCGATGGCGGCGCCGGTCCAGCCGGCGGCGGCGAGCCCTGCGAGGGCGGCCAGTAGCCGGGTCGTCGGTCGCATCGGGCGTCTCCTCCGGTCGCCGGCCCCCGGGGCCGTGCATCTTGTGCGCGGTGAATTCGTTCGCTGGGACGTTTTGGCAATGGACGAGCCGTGGGACGCGCCCCAACTCCCGACACTCAGACGCGTTTTTCCCGGCCGAGTTCCCCGCCGGACGGGTTGAGCCCTCCCCTCCGATGCTGATACAGGCCGCCTGCATGCAAGATCGTGCATCCCATTCCGGTCCCGGCCCGCTGCTCGCCGCCCTCGCGCTGCTCACGGCCGGCGCCGGCCCGGCCCTGGCCCAGGAGCCCGCCCGGCCACCGGTGCAGGCGCCGATCGAGACGCATATCGGCGTGATCTACCGGCCCCAGGAGGCGCCCGCCTCCTACGATGCCGAGGCCGTGCCCGAGGACGAGGGGGTGGCCGGCGCCCGGATGGGCATCGCCGACGACAACACCACCGGCCGGTTCATGAAGCAGAGCTTCGTGCTCGACGAGAAGGCCCTCGCCGCCGACGCGGACCCGGTGGCGGCGGCCAAGGATCTCGTGGCCAAGGGCGTCCACTACCTCGTGCTGACCCTGCCGGCGGATCAGGTGCTGAAGGTCGCCGACGCGGTGAAGGAGTCGGGGGCCGTGGTGTTCAATGCCGGGGCGCCCGACGACCGCCTCCGCGGGGCGGATTGCCGGGCCAACGTGTTCCACGTCCTGCCCTCGCGGGCGATGCTCACCGACGCCCTGGCGCAGTACCTGACCGTGATGCGCTGGCGGAAGGTGTTCCTGATCGTCGGCCCGACCGAGGCCGACAAGGCGTATGCCGACGCCATGCGCCACTCGGCGCGGAAGTTCGCCCTGAAGGTCACGGCGGACAAGCCCTGGACCTTCGGGCCCCTGGCCAAGGCCCGGGGCGACACGCCGACCCGGGCGGAGGCGATGGTGTTCACCCGGGGGCTCGACTACGACATGGCCGTGGTCGCCGACGAGGAGGGCGATTGGGGCGACTACGTCCCCTACCGCACGGTCGATCCCCGCCCGGTGGGCGGCACCCAGGGGCTCACCCCCACCACGTGGTCGCCCGTGCTGGAGACCTGGGGCGCCGCGCAGGCGCAGAACCGGTTCCGGCGCTTGGCGGGGCGGCTGATGCGGCCCCTCGACTATCAGGCGTGGATGGCGGTGCGGACGGTCGGCGACGCCGTCACGGCCAAGAAGGCCAACGACCCCGCCACCATCGCCCCGTTCCTGACGGACCCGGCCTTCGGCCTGCCGGCCTACAAGGGCACGTCCCTCAGCTTCCGCCCCTGGGACCACCAGATGCGCCAGCCGGTCATCGTGGTGCAGCCGAAATCCATGGTCTCGGTGGCCCCGGAGCAGGGCTTCCTGCACCAGCGCAGCCCCCTCGACACCCTGGGGACCGACCTGCCGGAGACGACCTGCAAGTTCCCGTAAGGCAAGGTCTTCGAAGGCAAGTTCCCGTGAGAGGCGGCCCTGCGGCGCCGTTCGGCCTCGCATCTCCGGGCGAGAATACTACAATCCATCGCGAGAAGCGTCCCTCGAGGGCGCCCATGGGAGGAGCAGGGATGGGCCGCAAGCATGGGGCAGGGTGGGGAGCGACCGCCCTCGGGCTCTGGCTCGCCTCGGGCGTGCCGGCCTTCGCCTTCACGGCGTACGTGACCAACGAGAAGGGCAACTCCGTCAGCGTCATCGATTCCGCGACGATGGCGGTGACCGCGACGTGGAAGGTCGGCCGCAGGCCCCGGGGCGTCACCCTTTCGAAGGACGGCAAGGAACTGTTCGTCTGCGCCAGCGACGACGACCGGATCGACGTGCTCGACACGAGCAACGGCAAGGTCGTGCGCTCGCTCCGCTCGGGGCCGGACCCGGAGCAGTTCATCCTCGCGGCCTCCGGCAACCCCCTCTACGTCGCCAACGAGGACGACAGCCAAGTCACGATCATCGACATCGAGAAGAACAAGGTGCTCGCCGAGGTGCCGGTGGGCGTCGAGCCGGAGGGGATGGGCCTGTCGCCCGACGGGACGATCCTGGTCAACACTTCCGAGACGACCAACATGGCCCACTTCATCGACACCAAGACCTTCCAGGTGATCGACAACGTGCTGGTGGATGCCCGCCCGCGCTTCGCGGAGTTCTCGGCCGACGGGAAGTATCTCTGGGTCTCGGCGGAGGTCGGCGGCACGGTGAGCGTGATCGACGTCGCCGCCCGGCGGGTGGTGAAGAAGATCACCTTCAAGATCCCGAGCGTGAACGACGAGGCCATCCAGCCCGTCGGCATCCGCATCACCAAGGACGGCACGAAGGCCTTCGTCGCCCTCGGGCCGGCGAACCGCGTCGCGGTGATCGATGCCAAGACCTACGAGGTCCAGAAGTACCTCCCCGTGGGCCAGCGCGTCTGGCAGCTCGCCTTCACCCCGGACCAGAAGCAGATCTTCACCACCAACGGCACGTCGAACGACGTCTCGGTGATCGATGTCGAGGCGGAGAAGGTGGTCAAAAGCATCCCCGTGGGTCTGCTCCCGTGGGGCGTGGCGATCTCGCCGAACTGAGTCTTTGGGACTCTTGCCGCCCGCTTTCGACGGAGTGCGAATGCCTTTTCTCGGACAGTTCTTGCGAACTCGCCGTCATTGCGAGCAGCGCGAAGCGATCCAGCGGCGCCAGGGTCGGAGGCGGCCCGCTGCCCTGGAGTGCTTCGCCGCGCTCGCAATGACGGGAGTGATGATCGCGCCGGCCTCGGCCACCGACCTCACGCGCAAGCGCGAGAACCTACCCGACCTCGTCCTCGGCAACGACCAGGGCAACGACTTCGTGGTCGAGAACAAGGACATCGAACTCGAATCCGGCAAGGCCTATCGCCTGCGGATCGTCGCCAAGGGTGGGCAGGAGTACAAGTTCTACGCGCCGGAGTTCTTCCGCTACATCTGGCTCAACCAGATCGTCATCGAGCACAAGGAGATCCATGGCGGCGGCCCGCCCGATCACCTCGAATTCGATGAGCCCGGCGAGATCGCCATCGAGTTCGTCGCCATCAAGCCCGGCGCCTACAAGTGGGAGGCGCGGGGGCTCGAGGCGAAGGGCATGACCGGCACCCTGACGGTGAAGTGATGGACGGTTTCACCACGACCACCACCACGCCTTCTCCCTCCCCCCTCTGCGGGGGAGGGTGGCCCCCGCGTCAGCGGGGGTCGGGAGAGGGGAACGACGGTGCCGGATGTGGCATCGCGCGTGACAACTCTGGAACCGTCGCTCCCCTCTCCCCCCCTGCTGTGCAGGGTACCCACCCCCGCAGAGGGGGGAGGGGGATCGCGCTCGTCATCCTCGGCCTGCTGATCGCCACGCCCGCCTTCGCGGGAGACGATGCCTCGTCCTGCGCGGAGGGGATCACGATGATCCGCGACGCCCTGGCGACCGATCCGCCCGAGGTCGCCGTGCCGAAGCTGAAGAAGGCCCTGCGCAACGCCGAGCGCGAGCAGCGCGAGGGCGAGTTCGAAGAGTGCCTCGACGCCGTCGCCGACGCCCGGAAGGCGCTCGGCCGATGACCGCCGAGGCGCCGGCCCTCCTCGTCGCCAATGTCGGCCACCGCTTCGGGACGCGGGCCGCCCTGGACGACGTGTCGATGACTGTCGAGCGCGGCCGGTTCACGGCCCTGCTCGGCCCCAACGGAGCGGGCAAGACGACCCTGTTCTCGGTGATCACCCGGCTCTACACCAACCAGAGCGGCCGGGTGGCGATCTTCGGCCACGGCCTCGACCGGGAGCCCTCGCGGGCGCTGGCCCGCCTCGGCGTGGTGTTCCAGGCCCGCACCCTCGATACCGACCTCACCGTGGAGCAGAACCTGCTCTACCACGCGAGCCTGCACGGCATCCCCCGCAGGGCCGGGAAGGCGCGGATCGCCGAGCTGCTCGACCGGGTCGGCCTCGCCGACCGGCGCGGCGAGAAGGTCCGCACCCTGTCGGGCGGCCAGTCCCGGCGCATCGAGATCGCCCGTTCCCTGGTCCACCGGCCGGATTTGCTCCTGCTCGACGAGCCGACCGTGGGCCTCGATCTCGAATCCCGGGCCGGGATCGTGGCGATCGTCCGCGCCCTGGTCCGCGAGGAGGGCCTGTCCGTGCTCTGGGCGACGCACATCTTCGAGGAGATCCGCCCCGAGGACGACGCGGTGGTGCTCCACCTCGGCTGCATCGTGGGGCGCGGCACGGCGGGCACCATCGCCCAGGGGGCCGAGAGCCTGGAGGACGCCTTCCGCCGCCTCGTGGCCGAGCGTGGGAGGCAGGCGGCGTGAAGGTGGGATGCCCATGACCTCGTCGTCTCGCGTCGTCGAACTCGACACCAAGACCCACGCCGCCTCGCGCCAGCTCGGCCGGCTCGATGCCGTCGGCTACCTGATCTGCCTCGGCGGCATCGTCCGCCGGGAGTTGCTGCGCTTCTTCAACCAGAAGGAGCGGTTCTTCTCGGCGCTGGTGCGGCCGCTGGTGTGGCTGTTCATCTTCGCCGCCGGGTTCCGCAACACCCTCGGCGTCTCCATCGAACCGCCCTACCAGACCTACGTGCTCTACGAGGTCTATGTGGTGCCGGGGCTGGCGGTGATGATCCAGCTGTTCAACGGCATGCAATCCTCCCTCTCGATGGTCTACGACCGCGAGGTGGGCTCGATGAAGGTGCTGCTGACCTCGCCCTATCCCCGCTGGATGCTGCTGCTGGCCAAGCTGATCGCGGGCGTCTCCGTGTCCATCGTCCAGGCCTACACGTTCCTCGCGGTGGCGTATTTCTGGGAGACCGACATCCCGGCGCTCGGCTACCTGACGGCCCTGCCGGCCTTCCTCGCCGCGGGGATGATGCTCGGGGCCATCGGCCTGTTCCTGTCGTCGCTGGTGCGGCAGCTGGAGAATTTCGCGAGCGTGATGAACTTCGTGATCTTTCCGATGTTCTTCGCCTCGTCAGCCCTCTACCCGCTGTGGCGGATCCGGGAATCGTCCGAGACGCTGTACTGGATCTGCGAATTGAACCCGTTCACCCACGCCGTGCAGCTTGTGCGCTTCGCGCTCTACGAGCAGCTGGAGCCGGTGTCCTGCCTCGTGGTCGTGGGGACCACGCTCGCCTTCTTCGCGATGGCCGTGATCGCCTACGATCCGGGCCGCGGCCTCATGGCCCGGCGCGGCGGGCCGGCCGGAGATACGCCATGATCAGACACGCTGCCCTCGCCCTCCTGCTCTCCGCCACCGCCGCGGCGGCCCAGCCCCGGCCCGATTCGGACTGGCCCTGCGTCCAGCGCAAGGTCGAAACCTTGAGTCCCGGCCAGTTCTGGACCGGGCCCGACATCGCCGCGGCCGGGGATTGGGGGGACGACAACGACGCCGCCGCGCTGGCGCAGAAGATCGCCTCCCGCCGCACCGACCTGTCGCAGGTCGATCCGCTGATCGACGCCTACGTCGCCAAGCTCGGCACCGACAAGGACGCCAAGGACAAGGCGCTCACCCGCGTCTACGCCGGGGTGTTCGAGGTCATCAACGGCGAGCGCAACAAGATCATGGGCGGCATCGCCCGCTACGCCCAGGGCCAGCGCCGGATGGCCGAGCGCATCCGCGACGAGGCGGACAAGGTGAGCCAGGTGAAGGACGCGCCCAGCACCGGCGACGCCACGGAACTGCCCAAGGACCAGACCGACCTCGAGACCAAGTTCGCCTGGGACCGGCGGATCTTCCAGGAGCGGAACCAGTCCCTCACCTACGTCTGCGAGGTGCCCCAGCTTCTGGAGCAGCGCCTCGGGGAGATCGGCAAGCGGATACAGGCGCACCTCTGAGCCTTGCCGAATCGTCCCGGAAAAGCTTGCCGAATATCCCCTAAGTCATTGGTTTTGCGCAATAAAACTGTGGCGATCGGGTCACGTCAGGCACGATAGTGCGCCCCCCGGCCGAATGATGGGCACCCAGGGCCGGGGGACGATTGCAGTCTCCCGCCCACCCCGACATCAGTGCATCGAAGCCCGCATCGAACGGGCTCGTGATCTTGGGTGTCGAGGGGTACGGGATGTCTTTGCGGGCGCTCAGGGGGTGCTTGACGGCATCGGCATCGGTCCTTGCGGGATCGATGGTGGTGAACGCTGCATGGGCGCAGCAGGCTGTGACCCTCGGGGAAATCAGCGTCGTGGCGACCTCGCCGGTCGGCTCGGGCGGCGGCAATTCGAGCGCGGTCCAGAACTTCAACCAGCTGGCGCCGGTGGCCGCCGTGTCCGCGCCGCGCCTGCGGGGCAGCGAGCAGCCGCTCTACAAGATCCCGAGCACCGTCGAGACGGTGACGGCGCAGGACATCCGGGCCGACCTCGGCACCGACAACGTCGTGGCGACGCTGGCCCGCCGCACCCCCGGCCTCAACATCTCGGATTCGCAGGGCAACTCCAACCGGCCCGACGTGACGTATCGCGGCTTCACCGCCTCGCCCGTGCAGGGCGTGCCGCAGGGGCTGGCCGTCTACCAGAACGGCGTGCGCATCAACGAAGCCTTCGGCGACATCGTCAACTTCGACCTGATCCCCCCGCAGGCGATCCAGCGGATCGACGTGGTGACCGGCAACCCGGTCTTCGGCCTCAACGCCCTCGGCGGCGCGGTCAACATCCAGATGAAGAACGGCTTCACCTGGCAGGGCACCGAGATCAGCGCCTGGGGCGGCTCCGACGCGCGCACGGCGGGCTACCTCGAATACGGCAAGGTCTCCGGCCCCTGGAGCTTCTACTTCACCGGCGACGGGCTGAACGACCGCGGCTGGCGCTACGAGAGCCCGAGCACGATCGGCCGGATGTACGGCGACATCGGCTACCGCTCGCAGGATGCGGAGTTCCACCTGATCGGCCTCGCCGCGCGCAGCTTCTTCGGCGCCGCCGCCGCCACGCCGGTGGATTTCACCCACTCCGACCCCCGGGCGATCTTCACCTACCCGCAGACCACGACGACCGATGTCGGCACCCTGCAGCTCACCGGCCGGGTGGACATCTCCCCGACCTGGGACCTCGCCGGCAACGCCTATTTCCGCCGCTTCAGCCAGACCTACGTCGATGGCAACGACGGCAATTTCGAGCAGTGCAGCCGGCAGAGCAGCTTCCGGGGCTCCCTCTGCTTCGAGGATGACGGCTTCAGCCCGGCCGCCGGCCAGACGCAGCTCGCCTTCCGCAACCAGTTCCTGATCCTCGGCCAGCAGAACCGGGCCATCCCGTTCACGGCGAACGTGCCCTACGGCACCTTGGACGTGACGCGGACCGAGGCCACCGGTTACGGCGGCTCGCTGCAGGCCGCCAACCGCGACCGCGTCTTCGGCTTCAACAACGCCTTCATCGTCGGCGGCAGCATCGACGCGGCGAACTACTCGTTCAAGTCATCGAGCACCCTCGGCGTCATCAACCCGAACCTGTCGATCACCACCGATCCGAACAACCCGTTCTACGGCACGATCCCGGGCCTGGGCACGCCCTACCTGCGCACCGCCGGGGCGCTCGGCATCGCGCCGAGCTCGGTCAACGGCTCGAACCTGTATCTCGGCCTCTACACCCAGGACACGGTGGACCTGACCGACCGGCTCTCCCTGACGGCCGGGGCGCGCCTGAACTTCGCGCGCATCCAGAGCATGGACCTCACCGGCTTCTCGCCGGACGTGACGGGCACGCACTACTACAACAAGATCAACCCGGTGGCGGGCCTGACCTACCGGTTCTTCGACGCGCTGAACCTCTACGGCAGCTACTCGGAATCGAACCGTGCGCCGACGCCGCTGGAACTCGCCTGCGCCAACCCGAACCAGCCGTGCCTGCTGCCGAACTCCCTGGTCGCCGACCCGCCGCTGAAGCAGGTGACCGGGCAGACCTACGAGGTCGGCTTCCGCGGCCAGCTGCCGAACACCTATGACGGCGGCGTCATCACCTACAAGATCGGCGCCTTCCGCACCGACCTGTCGAACGACATCCTGTCGCTCGCCACCCCGGGCAACACCGCCCGCGCCTACTTCGTGAACGTGCCCGCCACCCAGCGGCAGGGCATCGAAGTCGGCGGCGAGTACACGGCGGACTACCTGCGGGTCTACGCCAACTACGCCCTGATCGACGCGACCTTCCAGTTCAACGGCACCCTGTCCTCGCCCAACAACCCCCTCGCCGACGACGGCGCGATCCAGGTGCGGCGGGGCAACGTCGTGCCGCTGGTGCCCACGCACCAGATCAAGGCCGGCTTCGACTACTTCATCACGCCGGAGTGGCAGGTGGGCCTCTACCTCCAGGCCTTCTCCTCGTCCTTCTACCGGGGCGACGAGTCGAACCTGAACCGGAAGCTGCCGCCCTACTACGTCCTGAACCTGCAGACGAAGTATCAGGTCACGAAGAACCTGGAGGTGTTCGGCCTGATCACCAACCTCACCAACAACCGCTACGCGACGTTCGGCACGTTCGCCGAGCCGGGTGCGGTGGCGGGCAACCTCTCGATCAACGATCCGCGGACCACCACGCTGGCGCAGCCGCTGTCGATCTATGGCGGCTTCAAGTACGCCTTCGGCGCCGACCCGGTGCCGATGTCCCCCGAGCCGATCATCCGCAAGTACTGATCCGCCCGCACGCCGAAACGGGGCCGCGCACCGCAGGGTGCGCGGCCCTTCTGCGTTCGGGGCCGCGGCCGGCGCGGCGTCCTGTCTCGGGAACAGCCTCGTCCGCTACCGCGTCAGCATCCCGCAGGCGAGCCGGCGCCGTCCTTCACTGCCGAGCCGCCACCTGGGAGTCCGTCCTGATGAAGTTTCGCCTCGTTCTCGCCCTCGCCGCCGTGGCGACCGCTGCCGCCGGCCCGGCCCTGGCCACCCCTTGCGCCGACGAGGTGAGCACGCTCGAGAAGCGCCTCAACAGCGCGGGCGCGGCGGAGGTCACGGGCACCACGCCGCCGGGCGGCGTCACCTCGTCCCATTCCGACAAGGCCCTCGCCACCCCGCCGAAGCTGACCCCCTCGGACAAGGACGTGAAGCCGACCGCCTCGGGCGTCGAGGAGGCCAAGAAGCTCGTCGCCCAGGCCCGCGAAGAGGACAAGGCGGGCAAGGCCGACGCCTGCCGTCAGACGATCATGAAGGCCAAGGAGAAGGCCGGCGCCCTGCCGTAGTCGCCACGAGGCGACCCAGGGCTGCACGGCGGACGGAAACGTCCCTCAGCCCTGGGTCGCCGCCTGCGTGTAGCCGGCACCGGGGCGGGACGTCCGCGTCCGACGCCGATCAGGCCCGGCCGAAATCGCGCCGGTGCTCTCCGAGGATCCGGCGGATCGTGCCCGCTTCCGAGCGGTAGACCAGAGTCTCCGTCTGGATCCTGTCCTGGCGGAAGCGGACGCCCCGCAGGAGCGAACCGTCGGTGACGCCGGTGGCGGCGACGATGACGTCCCCGCCCGCGAGGTCGTTCAGCTCGTATTTCCGGTCGAAGTCGCGGATCCCCATCTCCTGGGCCCGGCGGCGCCGCTCGGCCGTGTCGAGGATCAGCCGCCCCTGCATCTGGCCGCCCATGCAGCGCAGGGCCGCCGCGGCCAGCACGCCCTCGGGGGCGGCCCCTGTCCCGAGATAGATGTCGACGCCGGTCTCCTCCGGGCTCGCCGTGAAGATGATGCCGGCGACATCCCCATCGGTGATGAGCCGCACCGAGGCCCCCGCCTCGCGGACGTTGGCGATCAGCCCGGCATGCCGGGGCCGGTCGAGGATCAGCGCGGTGATCTGGTCCGGCGGGCACGCCTTCGCCCGGGCCAGGGCGCGGATGTTCTCCGCCGGGCTCGCATCGAGGTCCACGAGGCCGGACGGATAGCCCGGCCCGATGGCGATCTTCTGCATGTACACGTCGGGCGCGGCGAGGAGCGAGCCGCGCTGGGCCACGGCCATGACGGCGATGGCGCCGGGCATGTCCTTGGCGCAGAGGGTCGTGCCCTCCAGCGGATCGACGGCGATGTCCACCTCCGGCCCTTCGCCGGAGCCGAGGCGCTCGCCGATGAACAGCATTGGCGCCTCGTCGCGCTCCCCCTCGCCGATGACGACGGTGCCGCGGATCGGGAGCCCGGCGAGCTCGGCGCGCATGGCATCGACCGCCGCTTGGTCGGCGGCCTTCTCGTCGCCCTTGCCGCGCAGGCGGGCCGCGGCGATGGCGGCGCGTTCCGTCACCCTGGCCAGTTCGAGGGCGAGCGTGCGCGGCACGGGCTGCGGACGCGGCGTTCCGGTCTCGATCATCGTTTCCTGTCCCTCGGCCGAGCCCGATCTTCAGGTCGGATCCCGGTGCGCCTGTTCCCGTCGCGGCCACCCCTGCCGCCGTCCATGCTAGCGACGCTGGACCTGAATGTTTCCTGTAGGGCGGCCTTAGCGTTCTACTCCCGCTCGATACGAATCAACTGCGGCGATTCCGCCAGGAGCCCGTCCTGCGCGATGGCGTCGAGGGCCTCCCGGATGGCGCCCTCCGTCGCGGCGTAGGTGATGAGCACCAGGGGCACCGGACGCCCCGAGCGCCCGTGCGGGTCGCTGTCGCCGCCCGCCACCCGGCGCTGCAGGATGCTCTCCAGCGAGATCTCGCGCTCGGCCATGCGGTGGGCGACGCCCGCCGCGACGCCGGGCCGGTCATGCACCGTCAGGCGGATGTAGTAGCCGCCCTCGTGGCGCTGCATCTCGGCCCGGGGGGGCGGGGCCATCGAGGCTGCGGCGACGCCGAAGGTGGGGCGGACGATGCCGCGGGCCACGTCGGCGATGTCGCCGAACACCGCGGAGGCGGTGGCCTCGCCGCCCGCGCCGGGGCCGATCAGGGTCAGTTCGCCGACCGCGTCGGCATCGATGGTGACGGCGTTGGTGACGCCCATCACCTGCGCGATGGCGGAGGATTTGGGCACCATGGTCGGGTGGACGCGCTGCTCGATCCCCGCCGGGGTCGCCTGCGCGACGCCGAGCAGCTTGATCCGGTAGCCGAGCTCGTCCGCCATCCGCAGGTCGAGGGGCTGCACCCGCGAGATGCCTTCCACGGAGACGCCCTCCGCATCCACCTGCGTCCCGAAGGCGAGGCTCGTGAGGATGGCGAGCTTGTGGGCGGTGTCGAAGCCCTCGACGTCGAAGGTCGGGTCGGCCTCGGCGTAGCCGAGCGCCTGCGCGTCCTTCAGGCAGGCCTCGAAGGTCAGCCCCTCCCGCTCCATCCGGCTGAGGATGTAGTTGCAGGTGCCGTTGAGGATTCCGTAGACCCGGGCGACCGCGTTGCCCGACAGCCCCTCGCGCAGGGCCTTGATCACCGGGATGCCGCCCGCGACCGCCGCCTCGTAGGTCAGCGCCACGCCGGCCCGCTCGGCGGCGGCGGCCAGGGCCGCCCCGTGCTTGGCCAGGAGCGCCTTGTTGGCGGTGACGACCGCCTTGCCCGCGGAAAGGGCCGCCTCCACCGTGTCCTTGGCCGCACCCTCGGCGCCGCCCATCAGCTCGACCACGCAATCCACCGCCCCGGAACGGGCCAGGGCGACGGGATCGTCGAACCATTCGGCCCCCGCGAGATCGAGGCCGCGGTCGCGGGTCCGGTCCCGGGCGGAGATTGCGGTGACGGTGATGTCGAGGCCGGAGGCGAGGAGCGCCTCCCGGCGGCGGGCGATCATGCGGACGACGGCCGCGCCGACGGTGCCGAGACCGGCGACGCCGATGCGAAGAGACTGCGACATGGGACCTTCCGTGGCCGCGGGCGGCGGCTCCCGTGCCGCGCCTCCCGCGATGCGAGGCTCATCGCCCGTGGCGCGGAAATCTGCAAGCTTTCCCGCGGATTCGCCAGGGTTCTCCCGGGCCGGCCGGGCGCCCCGGCGCCGGTTGCGGCTTGTCACCCGGCCGCGAAGGCCCGATGACGGGCGCGCCTGCCGGAAGGGGCCGATGCGCATCACCACCTGGAACGTCAATTCGATCAAGCAGCGGCTGCCGCACCTGCTCGGCTTCCTCGACGAGGCGAAGCCGGACGTGGTCTGCCTGCAGGAGCTGAAGTGCCAGGACGAGGCCTTCCCCCGCGCCGAGGTCGAGGCGGCGGGCTACGCCGTCGAGACGCTGGGCCAGAAGGCCTATAACGGCGTCGCCCTGCTGGTGCGGGCGCCCCTCGCCATGGCCGAGATCCGCCGCGGCCTGCCCGGCGACGCCGCGGACGAGCAGGCCCGCTACATCGAGGCCGTGGTGGCGGGGGAGGGCACCGCGCCCGTGCGCGTCGCCTCGATCTACCTGCCGAACGGCAACCCGGTCGACAGCCCGAAATACCCCTACAAGCTCGCCTTCCTCGAGCGGCTGCGCCGCCACGCCCGAACGCTCGCCGAGGCGGAGGTGCCCGTCGTGCTGGCCGGCGACTACAACGTCATCCCCGATCCCGCCGACGCCGCCGACCCGGAGGCGTGGCGCGCCGACGCCCTGTTCCTGCCGGCGTCGCGGGCGGCCTTCCGGGCGCTGCTGACCGAGGGCTACACCGATGCCGTCCGCGCCTGCGACCCGCGGGACGGGCTCTACACCTTCTGGGACTATCAAGCCGGCTGCTGGCCGCGGAATCAGGGGATCCGGATCGACCACTTGCTGCTTTCCCCCCAGGCCGCCGACAGGCTGGTCTCGGCCTCGGTGCAGAAGCATCTGCGCGGGTCGGACAAACCCTCGGACCACGTCCCCGTGACCGTGGAGCTGAGCGCGCACTGAAGAAGGGATAGCGGATACGATGATCGTCTACGGCACCAGCGTCTCGCCCTACGTGAGGAAGGTCCTCGTCGCCCTCTACGAGAAGGGCGTCGCCTTCGACCACAAGCCGGTTCCCTTCCACGCCGACGATGCCGGTTTCCAGGCTGCGAGCCCCACGGGCAAGATCCCCGCCCTCGAAGACGACGGCTACCTCCTCGCCGATTCCACCGCGATCCTGCACTACATCGAGGCGAAGCACCCCGAGACGCCGCTGATCCCCACCGAGGCGAAGGCCCGCGGCCGCGCCGTGTGGTTCGACGAGTACGGCGATGCGGAGCTGTTCCCGACGCTCATCATCCCCTTCGTCGAGCGTTTCATGAAGCCCCGGCTGATGCAGCAAGAGGGCGACGAGGCGCGGGCGCAGAAGGCCATCGCCGAGAAATTCCCGCCGCTGCTCGACTATCTGGAGAGCCAGATCCAGGGCGACTACCTCGTGGGCAACGCATTCAGCATCGCCGACATCGCGGTGGCAACGAACTTCCACAACCTGCGCTTGGCGAAGTTCGAGGTCGATTCGGGCCGTTGGCCGAAGCTCGCCGCCTGGGTGAACAAGACCCTGGAGCGTCCGTCCTTCGTGTCCGCCATCGCGGCGGCGAAGAACTGACCGGTTCGCGTCCCTCCCCCTCTGCGGGGGGAGGGGCGGGATTGGGGTGAGAACCGACACCCTCGCCGTCCTTGCGAGCGACGCGAAGCAATTAAGGGATGCGCTGCGTTCCGAGGCGTCCCGCTGCCGTAGATTGCTTCGCCGCGCTCGCAAAGACGGCGTGGGCATCCGGCGCCGGTGCGGGCCGCCCGGGCAGCCCCTCACCGCCGCTTGATCGACCCCACGGTCTGCAACTGCGTCTGCGCCTCGTTGCGGTCGTCCAGGGAGGCGGCCGTCCAGTTCTTGTCGTAGAGGCCGAGGATCCAGTCGTCCTTGCGGCCCTGAGCCCCGTCGCGGGCGAGGGAGAGCCAGACGAGGCCCTTCACCCGCTGCTGCGACAGGCCGCCCGCACCGTTGACCAGCATGTCGCCGAGCAGCGCCTGGGCCGGGTGGTGGCCCTTCTCCGCGGCGAGGTTGAGCCACCGCGCCGCCTGGCGGGGATCGGCCTCGACGCCGTTGCCGTCGAGGTAGAGCCGGGCGAGGTTGTACTGCGCGTTCGGGTCGCCGTAATACGACGCCGCGTAGTTGAACATGTCGTAGGCGCGCTCGGGGTTCGGGCGCACGTAGGTGCCCTTGATCCCGTCGAGGAAGTACGAGCCCAGCGCGGTGAACGCGCTGCCCGTCACCGCAGCGTTCTGCGTGTCGCCGACGTCGTCGGTGCTGGCATCCGCGAGCCGCGAGAAGAACTCGAACGCCTTCAGGTCGTCATGGGGCACGCCGTCGCCCTCGGCGTACATGCGGCCGAGCTTCCACAGGGCGAGGGCGTGGCCCTGGCCCGCGGCGTATTCGAGGGCGCGGGCGGCACCCTCCTTGTCGCCCGCGTTGTACTCACGCACGCCCGCCCGGAGGGCGTCCCGCGCCGAGCGGTAGCTCTTCTCCGCCGCCGCCGGCACCGGCGTCCGCATGAAGGCGTCCAGCGCCTTCGGTGCCGGGCCCTGCACCAGCAGGGCACCGGCCACGGCGGCCAGGACGATCACCCGAAGCCGGCGCGGGGAGACCCCGGCCGGTCCACACCGGCTGAGGGCGACCCTAGACGTCAGCATAGCTCTCCGTCTCCTGCGCCCCACCCGGATGGGTGACGGCGCCGTACAGAGCGGAGCCGACCCCCTGCGCGTACTTCCAGAGATAGCCCGAGGTGGCGGCGTTGCCCCGTGGCGCCCACGCCTTGCGGCGTTCGGCCAGCTCCTCGTCGCTCAGCGCCACCGACAGCGTGCCGTTGATCGCGTCGAGGGTGATCATGTCGCCGTCCTTGAGCAGGCCGATCGGCCCCCCCACCGCCGCCTCCGGCCCGACATGGCCGACGCAGAAGCCGCGGGTGGCGCCGGAGAAGCGCCCGTCGGTGATGAGGGCGACCTTCGAGCCCATGCCCTGGCCGTAGAGGGCGGCCGTGGTGGAGAGCATCTCGCGCATGCCGGGGCCGCCGCGCGGACCCTCGTAGCGGATGACCAGCACGTCGCCTTCCTTGTAGGAGCGGGACTGCACGGCGGCGAAGCAGGCTTCCTCGCCGTCGAACACGCGGGCCGGGCCGGTGAAGACCTGCGCCTCCTGCGGCATGCCGGCGACCTTCACGATGGCACCCTCGGGGGCGAGGTTGCCCTTCAGGCCGACGACGCCGCCGGTGGGGGTGATCGGCCGGTTGGCCGGATGCACCACGTCCTGGTCCGGGTTCCAGGCGACCTTCTCGAGGTTCTCGGCGATGGTCCGGCCGGTGACGGTCAGGCAGTCGCCGTGCAGGAAGCCGTGGTCGAGCAGGGTCTTCATCAGCAGCGGGATGCCGCCGACCTCGAACATGTCCTTGGCGACGTAGCGCCCACCGGGCTTCAGGTCCGCGATGTAGGGCGTGCGCCGGAAGATCTCGGCCACGTCGAACAGGGTGAACTCAATGCCGCATTCGTGGGCGATGGCCGGCAGGTGCAGGGCCGCATTGGTCGAGCCGCCGGAGGCCGCCACCGTGGCGGCGGCGTTCTCCAGCGCCTTGCGGGTGATGATGTCCCGGGGGCGGATCTGCTTGGCGAGCAGCTCCATCACCATCTCGCCGGCGGTGGCGCAGAACTTGTCGCGGATCTCGTAGGGCGCGGGGGCGCCGGCCGAGTAGGGCAGGGCGAGGCCGATCGCCTCGGAGACGGTGGCCATCGTGTTGGCGGTGAACTGCGCGCCGCAGGCGCCAGCCGAGGGGCAGGCGACCTGCTCCAGCTCGTCGAGGTCTTCGAGGCTCATGTCGCCCACGGCGACCTTGCCCACCGCCTCGAACAGGTCCTGCACGGTGACCGGCTTGCCGCGGAACGAGCCGGGCAGGATCGAGCCGCCGTAGATGAAGATCGACGGCACGTTCAGGCGCACCATCGCCATCATCATGCCGGGCAGGGACTTGTCACAGCCGGCGAGCCCGACCAGGGCGTCGTAGGCGTGGCCGCGCATGGTCAGCTCGACCGAGTCGGCGATGACCTCGCGGGAGGGCAGCGAGGCGCGCATGCCGCCATGGCCCATGGCGATGCCGTCGGTGACGGTGATGGTACAGAACTCGCGCGGGGTGCCGTGGGCGGCGGCGACGCCCTTCTTCACCGCCTGCGCCTGGCGCATCAGCGAGATGTTGCACGGGGCGGCCTCGTTCCAGCATGAGGCGACGCCCACCAGCGGCTGGTGAATCTGCTCACGGGTCAGGCCCATGGCATAGAGATACGAACGGTGGGGAGCCCGGTCCGGCCCCTCGGTCACGTGGCGGCTCGGCAGCTTCGACTTGTCGTTCACACGCGCGTCCATGACCCACACCGCAGCTTTGCTTGCCCTGACGGAGGGTGCGGCGCGGCGCAGCCCATCGCTCCCGGCGATGTGCCGATACAGTGCCCGCTCTCTCCGGAGGCTGACGTTTGTACTCGGTAAATCTTTGGCAAGACTGCCGTTTACCGCAGGCGTCGAAGTGGGCTTGGACTATGGCGGGATCGCGGCGCGGAGACGCTGGATCGGGGGCGGTCCCGGGATGCTTTTGCGGTGTTGCGACCCCGCCACAGCCACGCTTCGCGGGGCGGGGCGACCCCGCCGCCCTCCGCCGGGGCGCGATCCGCGATAGGATCGCCCGCCTAGGACCGGACGGGGCGGTGCGCGACACCGGGGGTCGGGAGACCCCTCATACGACGGTTTTTGGCGGGACGTCCCGCCGCCCTGGGTCGCTTCGCTTCGCCCGCAAGGACGGCAGAGGGGCGCGGGACGCGCGCCCGTCTTTGCGAGCGCAGCGAAGCAATCCCGCAGCGCCGCGTTCGGGTGGCGTCCCGCCGCCCTGGGTCGCTTCGCTTCGCCCGCGAGGACGGCCGAGGGGCGCGGGACGCGCACCCGTCCTTGCGAGCGCAGCGAAGCAATCCAGCGGCGCCACGTTCGGGGGCGTCCCGCCGCCCTGGGTCGCTTCGCTTTGCTCGCGATGACGGCGGAGGGGCGCTGGACGCGCGCCCGTCTTTGCGAGCGCAGCGACGCAATCCAGCGGCGCCACGTTCGGGGGCGTCCCGCCGCCCTGGGTCGCTTCGCGTCGCTCGCGATGACGGCGGAGGGGCGCGAGACGCGCGCCCGTCTTTGCGAGCGCAGCGAAGCAATCCCGCGGCGCCACGTTCGGGGACGTCCCGCCGCCCTGGGTCGCTTCGCTTCGCTCGCGATGACGGCAGAGGGGCGCTGGACGCGCGCCCGTCTTTGCGAGCGCAGCGAAGCAATCCAGCAGCGCCACGCCAGGAAAGGTCCCGCCACCCTGGGTTGCTTCACTTCGCTCGCGATGACGGCGGGGGCGCGCGGGACGCGCACCCGTCCTTGCGAGCGCAGCGAAGCAATCCAGGGACGCGCCACCTTCGCGGGCGTCCCGCGCCTGCCGTCGCCTCGCCCGCGAGGATGGGGGGCTTACGACGCGCCGGCGTGGGGGGCGGGCACCTCGGTGGAGATGGCATCGACGGTGCGCGGCATCGGGCTGCCCATGCCGTCCGAGCGCTGGATGCGGATCTGCTGGTTGACCGGCTGCATGTTGCCGTAGGGCGTCGAGAAGGCGATCTCGGCCGCGTCGCGCCCGACGCCGATCCGCACGAGGCCGTCCGGGTCCGCTTGGCGGGTGGCGTCGAACAGCCACCACCGCCCGTCGAGATAGGCCTCGAACACCGCGTGGAAGTCGCTCGGCACGAGGCCGTGGGCGTAGCAGCTCACGAAGCGCGCCGGGATGCCCAGCGCCCGGCAGAAGGCGGTGCCGAGATGCGCGAAGTCCCGGCACACGCCGGCCCGCTTCAGCAGGCTCTCGTCGGCGGTGGTCTGCTCGTCGCTGGCGCCGGGCTGGTAGGTCAAGTGGTCGTGGATCCAGTTGCAGATCGCGTTGACCCGCTGGTGGCCCTTGGGCAGGGCGCCGAACTCCGCCTGGGCGAAGGGCGTCAGCCGGTCGGAGGAGACGAAGCGGCTCGGCAGCAGGTAGGGCAGGATGTCGATGGGCAGCGTGGCGATGGGCGTCTCGTTGATCGTCGCCGGATCGGCCCGGTGGACGGTGAGATCGACCTCCGCCGTGTATTCCAGGGAGAACGGCCCGGTCGGCACGTTCACCCCGAGGTAGCGGTTCTGCGCGTCGGGATGGATGTAGACCTCGCGCTTGAGGTCCGGGGCGAGGGTCAGCGTCTCGCTGAGGATCTCGACGCTCCGCAACCGTGCGACCTCGAGGTTGAAGATGAACGTCGTGTCCGAGAGGATGTTGTAGGACAGGCTGCAACCCAGCGTGTAGCGCATCGCGTAATCTCTGCCGGCATGGTCTTGCCATAGCGCCAAAGCCGCCGCTGCGGCCACGGTTCCGCGTGTCCCTGCCCGAAAAAACGCCGCCGGCTCAGCCTTTTGCCCGCGGCGGGAGCACGGCCGCCGGGGGCACGCACGCGGCGGCACCGGGTGGGAAGCCACGCCGCATTCCGGCCCGCGGCGGGCTGCCTGAACCTTGGGCAGGGCGTCGGCGGGGGCGGGCGCCGCTACCGCTTCGTCAGCCCGCCCAGCACGTTGCGCAGGATGGCGTTGCCGACCTCCCGCCCGACGCTCCGGGCCATGGAGCGGGCGGCGTTGCCGATGACCTGCTCGGCGAGGCTCTGGGGCGCGCGGCGCTGGCCTTTCTTCGGCGCGGGCGTCCCGAACACGCTGCCGATGACCCCGCCGAGCATCCCCGACAGGCCGCCCCCGTCCCCGGCCGCCTCGCCGCCGCCCGCATCCAGACCCTTGCGCTTGGCAAGCATCTCGAAGGCGCTCTCGCTGTCGACCGCCTCGTCGTACTTGCCCCGCAGGGGGCTTTTGGCGATCAGGTCCGCCCGCTCCTGCGGCGTCAGGGGGCCGACCCGGCCCTGGGGCGGGGCGACGAGGGTGCGCTCCACGATGGAGGGCGTGCCCTTGGCCTCGAGAAAGCTCACCAGCGCCTCGCCGACGCCGAGTTCGGTGATCGCCGCGGCGACGTCGAAGCCGGGATTCTGCCGGAAGGTCTCGGCGGCGGCGCGCACCGCCCGCTGGTCGCGGGGGGTGAAGGCGCGCAGGGCGTGCTGGACGCGGTTGCCGAGCTGGCCCAGCACCGTCTCCGGCACGTCCAGGTGGTTCTGGGTGACGAAGTAGACGCCGACGCCCTTCGAGCGGATCAGGCGGACCACCTGCTCCACCGCGTCCAGCAGCGCCTTCGGCGCGTCGTTGAACAGCAGGTGCGCCTCATCGAAGAAGAACACGAGCTTCGGCTTGTCGAGGTCGCCGACCTCGGGAAGCTGCTCGAACAGTTCGGAGAGCATCCACAGCAGGTAGGAGGCGTAGAGCTTCGGCCGCTGCATCAGCTTGTCGGCGGCCAGGATGTTGACGACGCCGCGCCCGTCGCGGTCCGTGCGCATGAAGTCGTTGAGGTCGAGGGCGGGCTCGCCGAAGAACGCGTCGGCCCCCTGGTTCTCCAGCATCAGCAGCTGCCGCTGGATCGCGCCGACCGATGCGGCGGAGACGTTGCCGTAGGTGCCGGAAATGTCCTTCAGGTTCTCCGAACAGAAGGCGAGGAGGGCGCGCAGGTCCTTCAGGTCGATGACGGGCCAGTGGTTCTCGTCCGCGACCCGGAAGGCGATGTTGAGCACGCCGGTCTGGGTGTCGTTCAGCTCCAGAAGCCGCGACAGCAGGAGCGGCCCCATCTCGGTGACGGTGCAGCGGATCGGGTGGCCCTGTTCGCCGAACAGGTCCCAGAACACGGTGGGAAACCGGTCGGGCTCGTAGGTGGTGCCGATCTCCTCGGCGCGCTTCACGAAGGCCGGCTTGGCCTCGCCCGCGGCGGCGATGCCCGACAGGTCGCCCTTGATGTCGGCGGCGAAGACCGGCACGCCCGCGTTGGAAAAGCCCTCGGCCAGCATCTGCAGGGTCACCGTCTTGCCGGTGCCCGTGGCGCCGGCCACGAGGCCGTGCCGGTTGGCCAGCCGCAGGGTGAGCACCTCCGGCTTGCCGGGGCCCGAGGGGGGCACGCTCTTGCCGACCAGGATCGTCCCGTCGCCCGCCATCGCCCGCTCTCCCCGAATCCGCAACGGTTATGCAGGCCGCCCGCCGGCCCTTCAAGCACGGCTCCGGTTCACCCGCGCCGCCGGGCCGAAGCTTGATTTCCCGTGTGGCACGGACGATGGACACACTGGACCTTCTCTAATCGAGACATCTCCCATGGAAGAACTGCTCGCCCGCGTCTGTGCCCGCACCGGGCTCGATGCCGCGACCGCCCAGACCGCCGTCGGGCACATCCTCGCCTTCCTGCAGAAGGAGGGGCCGGAGGCGCAGGTGAGCCAGCTGATGGCGGCCCTGCCGGGTTCCGAGTCGCTCGTGGCCGAGTCGAATGCGGGCGAGGGCGGCGGCGGTGGCGGCCTGATGGGGATGCTCGGCGGCATGCTCGGCGGCGGCGGCGTCATGGCCCTCGGCCAGAAGCTGATGGCGGCCGGCGTTCCGATGGGTCAGATGCAGCCGCTCGGCCAGGAGCTGTTCACGGTCGGCCGTGAGAAGGCCGGCGAAGACGTGATGGGCCCGATTGTCGGGTCGATCCCCGGTTTGAATCAGTTCGTCTAAAAACGAATGTAGTTTTCGCGATGCGCAAATCTGTGCATCGCGGAACCTGTGCGATATCGCACTGCGGGATGGGCCGGCCTGGCCGAAGATGAAAAAACCGTTCCCGGGTGAAAGCTTGACGGAACCGGTTCACACAATCCCCGTTGTGAGGGTGTGCAGCCAGGCTCGAAGGTGAGAAGCCAGCCGCCCAAGTCCCGCAGGCCGACCATGCCCGTCTTCGACGCCAAGAATCTGGACAGGGAATTCGAAGGCCAGGCTCTCCTCGGGGCGATCCTTCACCCCACCCGCAGTGCCCGCACCCGGGCGCTCCGTCTGGGTCGCCTGCGTGCGGAGCGGAACTCGCTGATGGCCGACCCCTTCGCCATCGAGCCCCGCTTCCCGATGGCGGGCGATGACCTCACGCCGGTGAGCGCCCCCTCCAGCTGAGGGGCGCCCCTCACCATTCCTGGGGCGTGACGACCCCCTGCCGGGTCACGACCACCCACTGACGCCCGCGGCGTTCGATCGCCTCGACCCGTCCGGCCCCCGGCAGCGTGTCGCCGGGCGCGACCTGGAACAGGCGACGCCCCCGGTTCTCGATGATCGCGGCGCCCTCGAAGATGTCGCGCAGGGCGTAGGCCTCCAGCACGGCCGTCTTGGACGGTGCGGCGGGCTTGGCGGCCTCCGGCGGCTTCACCTCGGCCTGCTTCACCTCCACGGGTTTGGTCTCGACCGCTTTGGTCTCCTTCGGCTCGGCGAGGCTGCCGGTCTGCGCCGGCTCGGCCTTCGCCGCGGTGGACCGGGCGGTGAGGGCCGCGATCCGCGCCGCGTGCTCCCGCTCCGCTTGGTCGAGTTTCTCGGTGAGGCTCGCGAGCTTGGCCGTCAGGCTGCGGTCGAGCTGGGCGATCTTCTCGTTGAGGCTGTTGCCCTTTGCACCCTCCTTGCGGGCGCTCTCGGAGGCCGTCCGCAGGTCGCCGACCGACTGGTCGAGCTTGGCGAGGGTGGCCGAGAGCTTCGCGGTGTCGCTCCGGCCGGAATCGATGGCCGCGGCGAGGGAGGCGATGGCGGTGGCCGACCCCTGATCGCGGGAGGCGGCGCCGAAGCCGAGCATCGCCCCGAGGGCGAGCGCACTCCCCGCCACGGCGACGAGGCGCGATTCGGCGCGCATCAGGGTCTGAGCGAAGCGGCGGGGCGCGGCCAGGATCGCCGGCTTGGCGCGGCCGGTCTCGACCGCTTTGTCCTCCGCCGCGGGCTTGTCGGCGACGTCAGTCTTCGGCGTCTCGTCCGTCGATGTCGTCGGCTTGGCTTCAGTCATCGTCCTCGCCCCTGCTCGCGGCCTGTGCTGTAAGCAGTCGTTAAGGACGTTTGTTTACAAATTCCTTACCGGTCGGGCCGGGCCTTCCTTCACCCTTCTGGCCGACGCGTCGGCGGGCGCGACATGTCCCTCGGGTGGCGTCGCTCGCCGGGCAGGGACGGGGGGGCTCGCCGTTTCCGCCGCCCCCGCCGCCGATCAGGCCGCCAAGCCGCGCTTCTTCAGGAGGGGCGCGATGCTGGGCAGGCGGCCGCGGAAGGCGGTGTAGGCCTCGCGCGGGTCGCGCAGGTTGCCGGCGGCGTAGACGAAGGTCCGCAGCCGCTTGGCGGTCTCCGGGTCGAAGATGTCGCCGGCCTCGCGGAACGCGTCGAAGGCGTCCGCGTCGAGCACCTCGGACCACAGGTAGCTGTAATAGCCCGCCGCGTAGCCCTCGCCCCCGAAGATGTGCGCGAAGTGCGGCGAGCGGTGGCGCATGCCGATCTCGGCCGGGATCGCGATCCGCCGGAGGGCGTCCGCCTCGAAGGCCTTCACGTCGAGCCCCGCCTCGGCCTCCGCCGAGAGGTGCAGGGTCATGTCGACCAGCGCCGAGGCGGTGTACTCCACCGTGGCGAAGCCCTGGTTGAAGGCCCGGGCCGCCAGCAGCTTGGAAAGGAGCGCCTCCGGCATCGGCGCGCCGGTCTCGTGGTGGCGGGCATGGGCGCGCAGGATCTCGGGCTGCTCCAGCCAGTGTTCGTAGAGCTGCGAGGGCAGTTCCACGAAATCCCCCGAGACGGAGGTGCCCGCCAGCAGCGGGTAGGTGACGTCCGAGAGCAGCCCGTGCAGGCCGTGGCCGAACTCGTGGAACAGGGTGCGGGCGTCGTCGAAGGAGAGCAGCGTCGGCTGGCCCTCCGGCGCCTTGGCGAAGTTCATCACGTTGACGATGATCGGCGTGACCACGCCGTTCAGCTTCTCCTGGGAGCGGAAGGCGCTCATCCAGGCGCCCGAGCGCTTCGAGGCCCGGGCGAAATAGTCACCCAGGAACAGCCCCACCTCCGCGCCGCCGGCATCGCCCACCCGCCAGACCCGGACGTCCGGGTGGTAGCGGGGGACGTCGTGCAGCTCCGCGAAGGTCAGGCCGAACAGGCGGGAGGCTGTGTCGAAGGCCGCCTCGATCATCCGGTCCAGGGGCAGGTAGGCCTTGATCTCGCCTTCGTCGAGGTCGTGCTCGGCCCGGCGCAGCTTCTCGGCGTAGTGGCGCCAATCGTGCGCCCGCAGCGAGAAATTATGCCCCTCGTCCTGAACGATGGCCTGGAGCCGGTCCCGCTCCTCGATGGCCCTGGCCCGGGCCGGGGTCCACACGTCGCGCAGCAGCTCCATGGCCGCCTCGGGGGTCGCGGCCATGGTGTCGGCGAGCTTGAAATGGGCGAAGCTCTCGAAGCCGAGCAGCCGCGCCCGCTCGGCCCGGAGCTTCACGATCTCGGCCATCACGGCGCGGTTGTCGGTCGCCCCGCCGGATTCGCCCCGGCGGATCCAGGCCTCGTAGGCCCGCTCGCGCAGGTCGCGCCGGGTGGAGAAGACGAGGAACGGCTCGATGAGCGAGCGCGAGAGGGTGATGACGTGCCCGTCCAACCCCCGCTCCCGGGCGGCGCTGGCCGCGGCGGCGCGCAGGAAGGGCGGCAGGCCGGCCAGGTCGTCCTCGCCGGTCAGGGGCAGGGTGAAGCCGCTCTCGTCCGCCAGCAGGTTCTGGCTGAACTGGGTGCCGAGTTCCGACAGGCGCTCGGCGATGGCCGCCATCCGCGCCTTGGCCTCCGGGGCGAGCTCCGCCCCCGAGCGGCGGAAGCGGATGCGGTAGCGTTCCAGCACCCGGCGCTCCTCCGCGCCGAGGTTTTCCGCCTCCGGGTCGATGGCGGAGAGGCGCGCCCAGAGCTGCGGGTTCAGGTAGATGGCGCTGCCGTGCCGGGCGAGCTTCGGGCCCACCGCGCGCTCGATGGCCTGGAGGTCCGGGTTCGTGTGGCTGCCGGTAAGGTTGTAGAAGACCCCGGCGACCCGATCGAGGGCGACGCCGGCCCCCTCCATCACCGCCACGGTGTTGGCGAAGGTCGGCGGCGAGGGGTCGGCCGCGATGGCGGCGACCTCCGCCTCGTGGCTCGCCAGGGCTGCCTCGAAGGCGGGGAGGTAGTGCTCCGGCCGGATCGCCTCGAAGGGCGGCAGGGCGTAGGGCGTGTCCCAGCGCGCCTGGGCGAAGGGGTTGTCCTGCGGAAGGCGGTCGAGCCCGGCGGCGAGAGTGTCCGGCATACGCATCCCCAAGGGGCGCTCCGCCCCGCGCGCCTGTTCTGGTCCGATCCGGCGTCGGCGGCAACCGGCACGCGCGATCCGAATGCCGGCTCGGCCGTTAAGAGCGGGTGGGGGAACGGCCGAGGTCCGATGTCGAGAGTTGTCGCGTGGTCCGCCGGGTGTGGCGTGGTCCTACTCCTGGGCGCCGCCGCCGCGGCACAGGCGATCCCCCCGGACACGGCGCCGAAGCCGCCGGAGCGCCCGGCCGGTCTCGTCCCCGCGCCGCCCATCGCCGACGCGCCGGCCCCGCCCGAGCGCCCCGCCGAGCTGACGCCGGCCCCCGCGCCCAAGCCCGATGCGGGGGCGGCGATCCCGGTCCCGCCCCCGGTGCCGCCGGAGCGGCCCGCCGACCTCTCCGGCGAGGCCGCCCTCGCCCTGACGGTGGCGCCCCCCGACGACGAGGCGTGCCGGACCCGCCTGAAGCGCCTCGGCGCCGCCTTCGAGCCCCTCCCGCCCATCGCGGAGGGGCAATGCACCGCGCCGCTGCCGCTGAAGGTCACGGCCCTCGCCGACTCCATCGCCCTGCGCCCGGCCGCGACCCTCACCTGCCGCTCGGCCGAGGAGCTGGCGCGCTGGGCCACGGAGGTGCAGGTCGAGGCCCAGCGCGCCCTGGGCAAGCCCCTCGCCGCCCTCGACCTCGGCGGCACCTATGTCTGCCGCGGACAGAACCACGACGTCGATGCCAAGCTCAGCGAGCACGCCTTCGCCGACGCCATCGACGTGATGGGTTTCACCTTCGCCGGTCGGCCCCCCATCGTGGTGCGCGAGGCGCCGGGCGAGGCTGCGGAGGTGGCGTTCCTGAAGGCGGTGCGGGGGAAAGCCTGCGCCTACTTCCGCACGGTCCTCGGGCCGGGCTCCAACGCCGCCCATGCCAACCACTTCCACCTCGACGAGCGGGAGCGGCAGGCCGGGCACCGGCTCTGCGAGTGACTGCGACAGAAGGGGGCGGAACGCAGCCGTGGCGCCGAAGCTTGTGCGCGTGGGAGCCGTCCGCTCCCGGAGCGACAGGTCGATGACGAGTTCGTGGCTGAGGGTCCCCATGATCCTGGCGGTGCTGGCCCTGCCGGGCGTGGCCGCCGCCGCCGAGAAGGACAAGGACAAGGATAAGGACGCCCCGGCCAAGCCCCTGACGGAGGAGGTGGTGAACGCCGAGACCTTCCCGCCGCAGGATGCCGACCGGACGGACAAGGCGGCGCAGCCCCTCACCGTGAAGGCGCAGGTGCTCCTCGACCGGGCGCGGTTCTCCCCCGGCGCCATCGACGGTCGCGAGGGCGACAACTACCACCGGGCCATCGCCGCCTTCGCCGCCGCGAAGCACCTTCCGACCACGGACCACCTCACCAAGGAGGTGTGGGACGCGCTTCAGCCGGGGGATCAGGCCGCGGCGGTGAAGGGCTACACCCTCACGCAGGCGGATGTGGACGGTCCCTATGTCAGCCGCATCCCGCCCAAGATGGAGCAGCAGGCCGACCTCGACGCCATGGGCTACACCGGCGCCCAGGAGATGCTCGCCGAGCGGTTCCACATGAGCCGCGACCTCCTCGGCGCCCTCAACCCCGGCCAGGCGTTCGACAAGGCGGGCACCACCATCGCCGTCGCCGCCGTCGAGCCGATGGGCACCGACAAGATCACGGGCAAGGACCTGCCCCAGGATCCGAAGGTCACGCGCGTCACCGTCGACAAGACGACCCGGGACGTGCGTGCTTTTGGCGCGGACGGGCAGCTGCTGGCCTATTATCCGGCCTCCATCGGCAGCACCGAGAAGCCCGCCCCGAGCGGGGAGACGACCGTGAAGGGCGTCGCCTTCGACCCGGTCTACACGTACAACCCCAAGTATGGTTTCAAGGGCGTGAAGACCAAGCGGAAGTTCTCGATCCGCCCCGGCCCCAACAACCCCGTCGGGCTGGTCTGGATCGACTTGGCCATCCCCAGCTACGGCATTCACGGGACCCCCGAACCGGAGCGGGTGAGCAAGACCGAGTCTCACGGTTGCATCCGCCTGACGAACTGGAGCGCCCGAGACTTGGCCAAGCACGTCACCCGGGGCGCCAAGGTCGCGTTCAAGGACGAGTAGGCCGCCCCGTTCGCAGTCTTTTGAAGCCGCCGCGGCGGACCGGGATCCGCCGATCCCGGTTGCATCTGCGCCTCAGGTCGCCCAAAATGTATCTGCACTTAACATGGTGGGGGTCGCGGTGCTCCAACGTGGCGTGCTGTCGCTTGACACGCCCGCGTGAACGGGCGACCCACCTCAAGGTCTCGCTGGATCTCCCACGGCGGCGCGTCGGTCACGGCGCCCTCCCGAGATCCGAAGGACCGAAGTTATCGCGCGGAAACGACCCCGTCGGGGGCAGCAAAGGGAAGACAGCCCGGCGTGAGTGCTGACCTCAACGACGAATTGCTCAACGGAGTCCGTGTTCTCGTCGTCGAGGACGAGGCAGCCATCTCTATGCTGCTTGAGGATATGCTGCTCGACTTCGGCTGTACGGTCGTGGGACCGGCGGCCCGTCTGTCGACGGCCCTCGAGATGGCGGCTCGGGAGGTGTTCGATGTCGCCATCCTCGACGTGAATGTGGCCGGCGAGCCGATCTATCCGGTGGCCGAGGCCATCGTCGCCCGGGACCGGCCCCTGGTCTTCTCCACGGGCTACGGCGGCGCGGGCATCCGCGAGCCGTTCCGCGACCGCCCGGTCGTCCAGAAGCCGTTCAGCCAAGCCGACCTGAAGCGCACCCTGCTCGGCGCGATTCGCAAGGTCGAGGGCTGATTTCTTCGGCTTTCGGGCGAGGGGCGTCCGCCCGTCGCCGGGCCCATGCCGTAAGTCGCCCTAGCGTCGCTGCGCTCCCCATGCCGGGAAGGGTCGTGGTCCCTCCGGTCTGGCTCCAAAGCGCCGCGTCGGCGGCCGCGACGAAGCCCTCCGGGGATCGCCTGTTCCGTTGGGCCGCCCTACAGCCGCTCGATCTCGAAGGCGGCCGGGCAATGCTCCGGCCAGCCCCGTCCGCCCACGAAGACCGCATCGGCGCGCAACGTCAGGTTGGCGGACCAGGGGTGGCGGCCGATCCAGGCCCGCACGGCCCGGGAGAATCGCTGCCGCTTGACCGCGCCGATCGCCGTCCGCGCCTCGCCGAGCCGCGCCCGCGCCTTCACCTCGACGAAGACGAGGGTGCGGCCCCGGCGCACGATCAGGTCGATCTCGCCCCCCGCCAGGGACACCCGCCGGGCCACGGGCCGGTAGCCGCGCAGCATCAGCGCCCCGAGGGCCAGCCACTCGGCCCGGTGGCCGAGGCGGTGGGCCGCCTGCCGGCGGGCACGGGCGAGGTGAGCCGTCACGCATCCTCCCCATCGCCCTCGCGGGCGAGCGCCAGGGCGCGGGCATAGACCTGCCGGCGGGGCTGGCCGGTCTCGTCGGCCACGAGGCTCGCCGCGTCCTTGATCGAGTGGCGGGCGAGGGCGGCGCGGATCGCCGCGTCGAGGGCGGCGTCGTCCTCCGGCCCGGCGGCCTGGGCGGCGGCGGGGCCGACCACCACCACGATCTCGCCCTTGGGCGGCCCCTCCGAGGCGAAGCGCTCCGCGAGGTTGCCGAGGGTGTCCCGGCGCACGGTCTCGAACAGCTTGGTGAGTTCGCGGGTCACCGCGGCGGCCCGGTCGGCCCCGAGGATCGCGGCGGCGTCGGCCAGCATCTCGATCAGCCGGTGCGGGGATTCGAACAGCACGAGGGTGCCCGGCACCTGGACCAGCGCCTCCAGCCGGTTGCGCCGGGCGCCGGCCTTCTGCGGCAGGAACCCTTCGAAGAAGAACCGGTCGGTGGGCAGGCCCGCCGCGACGAGGGCGGTGGTCACCGCCGAGGGGCCGGGCACCGGGACGATGCCGATGCCCGCCTCGATCGCCGCCTGGACGAGCTTGTAGCCGGGGTCCGACACCAGGGGCGTGCCCGCATCGGAGACCAGGGCCAGGGCCTCGCCGGCCTTCAGGCGGGCGACCATCCGCTCGCGCACCGCCTCGCTGGAATGCTCGTGGTAGGCGATCAGCGGGGTGGTGATCCCGTAATGGGCCAGCAGGGTGCGGGTGACGCGGGTGTCCTCCGCCAGCACCGCGTCGGCGGCGGCGAGCGTCGCGAGGGCGCGGATGGTCACGTCGCGCAGGTTGCCGATGGGCGTGGCGACCACGTGGAGGCCGGGGGCGAGGGGCTCCGCCTCGCTCGCGAGGCCGAAGGCGGTGAAGGTGGCGCTGCGGGCGGAAGCCGGCCGGCCGGGTTCGATTCTGCGGTTCATCGATGGCGAGATTGCCACAGGCGGGCCGCCGCGTCGCTGCCGGGATGGTGGAGAACGGGGGAAGAGATGCGCCCGGCATTTACAACCTCCGGCGGGACCGACAGGCTTCCTCCGGAATTGCTGTAGGAGATCCTCCGATGGCGCAGGCATCGCGCTCGCGGGGTGTGCTCGTCCCCATCGTGCTCATCGGCACGACGGCGCTGTCCGGCTGTGTCGGCAGCGAGCGGACGGCCCGGAGCCGCCCCCCACCCGCCGCGGCGTCGGTGCCGGCCGAGCCGGCGGCGGCGCCCGACGGCCCGGCCGAGCGCATCGGCGCCGGCACGGTGAAGGTGGCCCTCGTGGTGCCGCTGACGGGGCAGGGAGGCGCGGTGGGCACGGCCATGCGCAACGCCGCGCAGCTCGCCTACGAGGAGGGGCAGCAGCCCGACCTCACCATCCTCGTGGAGGACGACCACGGCACCCCGGCCGGCGCCGCGGAGGCCACGGAGCGCGGCCTCAAGGCGGGGGCGGACATCGTGCTCGGCCCGCTCTTCGCGGGCAACGTCCGCGCCGCCTCGGTGGCGGCCAGGGCGGCGGGCAAGCCGGTCATCGCCTTCTCGACGGATGTGAGCGTCGCCGCCCGCGGGGTGTACCTGCTCAGCTTCCTTCCGCAGCCGGAGGTGGCGCGGATCGTGGAGGAGGAGGTCGCCACCGGCCGCCGCTCCTTCGCGGCGCTGATCCCCGAGACTGCCTACGGCAACGCCGTCGAGGCTCAGTTCCGCGAGGCGGTGACGAACCGCGGCGCCCGGATCGCGGCCATCGAACGCTACCCGGCCGGGGCACCGGAGGCCGCGGTGAAGCGGCTGTCCGGGGTGATCACCGGTTCCTCCGCCACCGCCGACGCGGTGTTCATCCCCGAGACGGCGGACGGGCTGCCGGCGGTGGCCGCCGCACTGGCGGGGGCGGGGTTCTCGCCCGCCCGGGTCCGTCCGGTGGGCACGGCGCCCTGGAACGAGCCCGCCCTGTTCGCCCTGCCGGCCCTCCAGGGTGGCCGCTTCGCCGCCCCCGACCGGGCTGGCTTCTCCGGCTTCAGCGCGCGGTATCAGGCGCGGTTCGGCGCGGTCCCGCCCCGGGTCGCCTCGCTGGCCTACGATGCGGTGATGCTGTCCGCGACGCTCTCGCGCCAGTTCGGCTCCCAGCGCTTCGCCGAGCCGACCCTCACCAGCGGCGCGGGGTTCGCGGGCATCGATGGGACGTTCCGGTTCAGCCCCGAGGGCACCAGCGACCGGGCGCTCGCCGTCTACGAGATCCGCAACAACGCGGTGAGCGTCGTGAGCCCGGCGCCGAGGGTGCTCGGCAAGCCGGGGTTGTAGCGCTCCCCCCGCCGCCGCCCCGCCTCAGTAGGCGTTCTCGGTCTTGAGCAGGGCGAAGGGCGTCGTCAGCAGGATCTGCAGGTCCAGCAGCACCGACCAGTTCTCGATGTAGTGGAGATCGTGCTCGATGCGGCGCTGGAGCTTCTCCGACGTGTCGGTCTCGCCGCGCCAGCCGTTGATCTGCGCCCAGCCGGTGATGCCGGGCTTCACCCGGTGGCGGGCGAAGTAACCGTCCACCACCTGATCGTAGAGGGTGTCCGCCGCCTTGGCCTGGAGGGCGTGCGGGCGCGGGCCGACCAGCGAGAGGTCGCCCTTCAGCACGTTGAACAGCTGCGGGAGCTCGTCCAGGGACGTCTTGCGGATGAACCGGCCCACCGGCGTCACCCGCGGATCGCCCTTCGTCACCATCTTGTTCGCGGTGGCGTCGCACTGATCGACGTACATCGAGCGGAACTTGTAGATCTCGATCAGCTCGTTGTTGAAGCCGTGGCGCTTCTGCCTGAACAGGATCGGCCCCCGGGAGGTGAGGCGCACGGCGAGGGCCACCGCGAGCATCAGCGGCGACAGCGCGGCGACGGCCAGCAGCGCGGCGCAACGGTCGAAGGCCGCCTTCACCACCACGTCCCAGTCTGCGATGGGCTTGTCGAACACGTCGAGCACCGGCACCGAGCCGAGATACGAATAGCTCCGGGGACGCAGGCGCAGCTTGGCCGCATGGGCGGAGAGCCGGATGTCGATGGGAAGGACCCACAGCTTGGCGAGCATCTGCAGGATGCGCCCCTCGGCCGAGATCGGGATCGTGAACACCACCAGGTCGAGGCGGTGGGTGCGGGCGTAGGCGACGAGGTCATCGACGTTGCCGAGCTTCGCCACGCCGGCCACGGTGTCCGTCGAGCGGTCGTCGTTGCGGTCATCGAACACGCCGACGACGCTGATGCCGGAATCGGGCTGGGTCGAGAGGGCCGCGATCAGCGCTTCCCCGGCTTCGCCGCCGCCGACGATGGCGGTGCGGCGGTCGAACCGGCCGGCCCGGGTCTGGGCCTCCACGAAGCGGGCGAGGGCGACCCGCCCGCCCAGAAGCAGGGCGAGGCCCCCGGCATAGTAGGTGCCGAGCCACAGGCGCGAGGTCTGGTCGGCGAGCTTGGCGAAGACCAGCAGGGCCGCGAGCACGAGGAAGGTCGTGGTCCAGGCCGCGATCATGCGGAGCGCCGTGCGGACGAAGGTGCGCATGGCCTGGAGCCGGTAGGCCCCCGCCGCCTGGGCGATGCCGACCGTCGCCACGGGGACGAGGCCGATCGCCCCCGCATAGGTCGCCACCGAGGCGACGTTCCCGTTCAGCATCACGCCGTAGAGGAGGGCGCCCAGGCCGAACAGCGACGTCCCTTCCAGCATGCGCACGAGGCCGCACAGCACCAGGGGCGACATGGTCGTCGGCCGGGCCACCGCCGCCGGCCTGTCCTGCCGCTGGGTGCCGGAACTGGGAATCGCGTAGGCCGATGCGGGGCCTGCCGCCTTCAAGATGTCGCGGACGTCGAAAGCACTCATCGCGCTGTCTTCCAGCCCCGTGGGAACGAGCGTATCCCCCGAGGCTCGCACGGTTGTTTCTCTGAATGCTTAAAGCTGCTGGTTGTGGTCCTTTCCCAGGATGACAAGCCTGACGGGTCAGGCCGTCTCCGCCGCGCCGACGGGGATGGCCGTGCGGGACTTGGCGCGGAGGGCCGCCGCGTAGCCGGAGAGCACCTCGGCGCCCATCCGCTCCAGGGAGAACCGGAGGCGCACGGACTCGCTCAGGGCCCGGAACCGCGCCTCCCGCGCCTGGGGGGCCTCGTCGAGGACGGCGGCGACGGCGGCGGCGAGGGCCCCCACGTCGCGGGCCGGGACGAGGCGGTCGGCGGCGGCGCCGAAGATCTCCGGCATGCCCCCGACATCGGTGGCCACGAGGGGTTGCGCCGCGGCGGCGGCTTCGAGGACGACGTAGGGCAGCGATTCCGCGAAGGAGGGCACCACCAGGATCTTGCCCCGGGCGAGGACCGAGCGGATCGGCTGGGCCGGCTCGAACGCCACGGCGTCGGCGATGCCGAGCTGCTGCGTGGTCGCGCGCAGGGCCGCCTCGTCCGGGCCGGACCCGACCATCAGGAGGCGGAGGGCGCGCCCCTCCCGCTGCAGGCTGGCGAAGGCCTTCAGCAGCACCGGAAGGCCCTTGGCCTCGCGCAGTTCGCCGACATAGAGCAGGTCGAACCGGTCGGCGGCCGGGGTGAGCGGCGCGAACTCGGATTCGCCGATGCCGTTGTGGACGATCCGGGTGGTCCGCTCGGGCCCCCCGACGAAGGTCCGGTGGCAATCGGCCACGTAGTGGCTCTCGAACAGGAACACGTCCGTCCGCCGGGCCAGCAGGCCCTCGGCCGCCATGTAGAGCCGGTGCAGGGCGCTGCCCGGCCGGTAATTGTAGCTCCCGCCATGGGGGGTGTAGGCCCGGATCACCGGGTGCCGGGACGGGGCGATCCGGGCATAGACCCCGCCCTTGGCCCCGTGGCCGTGCAGCACGTCGGCGCCGACCTCGGCCGCCCGGTCGCGGACGGCCAGGAGCGCAGTGCGGTCGGAGAGGTGCGGGTTGCGCCGCATCGGCAGGCGGCGCACGCCGAGCGAGAGGTGCGGCGCCAGGGCGGCGAGCGCCCGCTCGGCCTGGGCACCGCCGGTCGTGGCATCGCAGACGAGGCCCACGGCATGGCCCGCGGCGGCCTGGAGACGGGCGAGGTCCGAGACGTGGCGGAACAGCCCGCCCACGGGCGCCCGGAACACGTGCAGGATTCGCAGGGGCGCGGAGAAATCGCTCGAATTCGCTACCGCCACGACAGGCTCCTCGGCGTGATGCCGCGAAATCTGCTCTCGTGCCGATGTGCAGGGTATTAAGGCGTCTCTGGCCGTGCCGGCCTTTCGATGCGGAGAGTTAAACGCCGCTAAACGGCATCGCTCAACTCATCGGGACGCTCTGCAGGCTCGACCAGATCGTGCCGTAGTGGCAGACCGTGGCGATGAGGACGAAGGCGTGCCAGATGGCGTTCTGGAACGGCAGGGTCCGCCAGACGTGGAACACCACGCCCACCGAATACAGCGCGCCGCCGATGGCCAGGAGGCACAGGGCGGTGGGCTGGAGGGCGGCGATCACCGACTCGTAGGCGAACACGCCGCTCCAGCCGAGGATCAGGTAGAGGGCGATCGAGAGCCGGTCGAACCGGCCCGGAAGCAGCAGCTTCACCGCGATGCCAACGAGGGCGACGATCCAGATCACCGCCAGCAGCCCGTAGGCCACGGGGCCGGACCCCACCAGCGCCACCAGGGGCGTGTAGGTGCCCGCGATCATCAGGTAGATCAGGGCGTGGTCCGCCCGGCGCAGGAGCCATTTGCGCGGCCCCACGGGGTGAAGGTTGTAGGTCGCCGAGACCCCCAGCATCAGGACCAGGGCCAGCGCGTAGACGAACACCGCGGCCTGCGCCCCGAAGGCGAGGTGGGCGCTCACGGCGGTGAGGATCAGGGTCGCCGCGCCGGCGACACCGAAGGCGACCCCGAGGCCGTGCACGATGCCGTCGGCCAGGATTTCACGGGGCGTGTAGTTCCACGTCAGGGTAAGTGGACGACCGTCTTCCGCCAGAGACATCGCGGAGCCTCCCGCACACCGTGCTGGAGAGTAAGCCCGAGATGCCGGTCCCGTTCCACGGAAAGACTGCGCAATAGGAGTCTGTCCTGGGATTTCCGTGGATAAGCAGTGATTTGTGCCCTGCGTCATGGAATGCCGCAGGGCGAAAAGCTTACGCGCCCCGGGGCGCGAGGCCGGGATAGGGCCGTGGCGCCGCCCGCGCGGGCGCGCCCGCCGGCACGCCGCGGCTGAGGCGGGCGTGGACCGTGGCCGCCGTCAACACCGCCATCGCCATCACCTGATGCGCCAGGGCGGCCCAGAGGGGCACCGCCAGGAGCAGGGTCGCGATGCCGAGCCCGGCCTGCCCGACCACGAAGGCCGCCACCACCAGCGTCCGCCGGGCGGTCGCCGTGCCGCGGGCCGAGACCGCGGCGTCGGCGGCGTGCAGGAGGGTGAGGGCGAGGAGCAGGTAGGCGGCGAGGCGGTGGTCGAACTGCACGAGGAGGTGGTTGTCGACGAAGTTCTCGATCCAGGGGCGGACGGCGAACAGGCTGTCGGCGGAGGGCAGGAGCACGCCGTCCATGTCGGGCCACGTGTTGTAGACGAGCCCGGCATGGGAGCCGGCGACGAGGCCGCCGAGGAAGATCTGCGCCAGCACCAGGGGGGGGAGCAGGAGGGCCGTGGCGCGCAGGCGCGCCGGGGCGGGGGCGAGGGTGCCGGGGCGTTCGCCCGCGGCGAGCCAGACCAGCAGGGCCAGGATCAGGCTCGCGGTGGTGAGGTGCAGGGCAAGCTTCAGCGGGGCGACGGCGGTCATGCCCGGCTGGAGGCCGGAGGCGACCATGATCCAGCCGATGGCGCCCTGGAGCCCCCCGAGGATCCCAAGCGCCAGCAGGCCCCAGCCGAGGCGGCGCCGGATCATCCCCTTCCACCAGAACACCACGAGGGGGAGGAAGAAGACGAGGCCGAGCAGGCGGCCGAGGAACCGGTGGCCCCATTCCCAGCCGTAGAGCACCTTGAAGGCCGGCAGGCCGATGCCCTGGTTGAGGATCGCGTATTGCGGCGTGTCGCGGTACTTGGCGAACTCGCTCGCCCAATCGGCCTCCGACAGGGGCGGGACGATGCCGGTCACCGGCCGCCACTCCGTGATCGACAGGCCAGATCCGGTGAGCCGCGTCGCCCCGCCGACGGCGACCATGGCGATCACCAGCGCCGCGACCACCGCGAGCCACAGGCGCACCGCGGAGGAGGCGCCCCCCGCCGTCCGGTCCGTGATTGCGCCCATCCCGATCCTCCGCGCCGCCCGATGCCGGTGGGTTACGGGAACGCCGGGGCGGGGGCAACGCGCGCGGCGCCGCATGAGGTGCCGGGCAGCGGCGATGCGGCGGTTGCCTCGGGGGCGTCCGGGCGGTAGCCCCTGGCAAACGGACGAGGAGAAGGGGCGATGCCGCGACGCATCCGCGTGCTGATCGGGACGGTGGGCATGCTGGCCTTCGTCTGCCTCTATGCGCCCATCGCCATGGCCCTGGCCGACAGCCGCATCGCCGAGACCCCCGCGGCGATCCAGGCCATCCTCTACTCGATCCTCGGCATTGCCTGGGTCCTGCCGCTGATGCCGCTGATCCGCTGGATGGAACGGCCCGACTGAGCGTGGCCGTGCGTCCCCTCGTTTTCGCCGTACTCGCGGCCGAGACAGGAGCTTGAGCGATTCGCTTTGCCGCGGTCGCACCTCACCGTTCCCGCGAGTCCCGGCTGCATGTCTCCCACGCGTCTCGTTGCGTCGATCCTGTGCGTCGTCCCGTTCGCTGCCCTCGCGCAGGGGACGCCCCGCAGCATCGGCGATTGCGAGCGCCTGAAGAACGACCTCGCCTACAACCAGTGTCTGGCGATGTTCGGCCCGGCCGCCAAGAACGTCGCGGCGGGCTATGCCTCGGTCGATGCCGCCGCGGCCCCGGCCCTGCCGGAGGCCACCCCCGCGGAGCTGCAGCAGCAGGAGGCCGACGCCACGCCCCGCCGCGGGCGCCGCTACCGCCGCCACGGGCGCCAGTTCGCCATGTTCACGGCCGGCGGCGAGTCCCGCCGCCACCGCCGCCGGTAAGGGACGGGGTCAGGCCACGTTGAGCCGCCGGCCCCTGTTCCAGGCCAGGAACGGCACGCCGGAGAGGAGCCCCGCCAGGGCGGCCTGGGACTGGTGGCAGCCGTTCACCGAAACCCGCGGCAGGGCGTGCAGGTGCTCCGCGTGGCCGGCGAAGAGATGGCCCGGCCGGGTCGTCACCGCCGTCGCGAATCCCTGGTGCTTCGCCAGGGCGAATTCCCGCGGCCCCGCCGAGCCCGCATCGCCCACCGGGTAGGAAAGGTGCCGGACAGGCCGGCCCAGCTCCGCCTCGATCCGCCCCCGCCCATCGGCGATCTCGCGGGCGGCGTCGGCCGGGGGGTGCTTGGCGAGCATCGGGTGGCTCACCGTGTGGGCGCCGATGGTCACGGCGGGATCCTTCGCCAGATCCCGCAGGGCGTCCCAGCCCAGGCACAGCTCCGCCGCCAGATCGCCCGGCGCCAGGCCCGCCGCACGGCAATGGCCGGCGATCTCGTCCAGCAGGCGCGCCTCGCTGCCCCCGCGCAGGTCGCGGTACAGGGCCTCGAAGGCCAGGGCCTTCTCCTGCGGGCTCCGGCACGGCAGGTCGAGGGACCGTCCGCCCAGCGGCACGCGCACCCGGTCGAGCCGGGCCACCGCCCGTTCCAGCTCCACCCACCAGAGGCGCCCGCACCCGTCGGCGAAGCCGCTCGTCACGAATAGCGTCCACGGCACCCGGTGGCGCGCCAGCACCGGGCGGGCATGGGCGAGGTTGTCCCGGTAGCCGTCGTCGAAGGTCAGCACCGCGAAGGGGGGGCCGTAATCCCGCCGGCCCAGCCGCTCCGGCACCTCGTCGAGGCCGATCACCTCGAAGCCCCGGGCATCCAGTTCGGTGAGGGTCGCGTCGAGGAAGTCGGGGGTGATCGACAGGAGGCGGTTCGGCGCGAAGGCCTCCGGCGGCGCCGGATCGACCCGGTGGAAGGTCAGGATCACCCCGAGCCCCCGGGCCGCCGGGGCGAGCCAGCGGTCGGCCCCGGTCGCCGAGACCGCGCGGAAGCCCGCCTCGAACATGCGGTGCTTGGCGCGCGAGGAGAGCATGGTGAAGGCGTCCAGGCGCCGGAACATCCCCGGCCCGCCGCGACTGTCCCGCCACCGCGTAAAAAATTCCGCAACTTTGCATTACCCAAGTCGCGCGATTGCAGCCCTCGGATTGGGGCGCACGACCTTCGGTAAAGTCTCGCTTCAGGGGCTCCACCTCAGATTGGAAGACCTTGGCGGAGGGGACGATGACGGCGGTCGTATATGGGCAGCGTGAGCGAAGGGCCGGTGGCGCACCCGCCAGGGCCATGCCGGGCCGGCATCCGATGCTGACCGCCGAGATCCTGCCGGGCCTGTCCGACGCCGAATCCCTGTGGCGTGCCACGGAGGCCGCGCCCGACTGCGTGGCGACGCCCTACCAGCGGTTCGCCTGGGTGTCCGCCTACCTGCACGAGACGGGGGAGGCGGCCTCCGCCCGGGTCGCGGTGCTGCGCGACCCGGCGGGGCGGGTGCGGATGCTCCTGCCCCTGACGGTGCGGCGGCAGAACGGCCTCGTCCTCGCCCGGACGGTGGGGGATACCCACGCCAACTACCACCTGCCGTTGTTCACCCGCGACGCCGCCGCCGTGCCGGGGGAGGAGATCCGCGCCGCCCTGGTCGCGGCCGGGCGCCGCGCGGGGATCGACGCCTTCGCCTTCTCGCACCAGCCGCGGATCTGGGAGGGCGCGCCCAACCCGCTGGCCCTCGGCGGCGAGCCGGAGGCCAGCGACGCCTACGGCCTCGTCCTCGGGCCCGACCCGGACGCGACGGCCAAGCGCGTCTTCAGCGCGGATGCCCGCAAGAAGCTGCGCTCCAAGGAGAAGCGGCTGACCGAGGCCCTGGGCCCGGTGGAGTACCGCATGGCCGGCGACGGCGAGGAGGCCCGGACGTTCCTCGCCGCCTTCTACCGGCAGAAGGCGGCCCGCTTCGCCGGCATGGGCGTCCGCGACCCCTATGCCCCGGAGGCGATCCGCCGGTTCCTCGACCGGGCCTCCTCGGGCCCGGACCCGGCCATGGAGGTGCACGGTCTGCGCGTGGCGGCGACGGGGCGGATTCTCGCCGTGTTCGGCGGGGCGGTGAACGCCACCCGCTACAGCGGGATGATGACGTCCTTCGACGCGGACCCGGAGGTCGGCCGCTACAGCCCCGGCGACCTGCTCCTCCACCACCTCGTGCGGGAGCAGACGGGGCGGGGCCGCCTCGGCTTCGACCTCGGGGTCGGCGAGGCCCGCTACAAGGCGAGCATCTGCGACGAGACCATCGCCCTGGTGGAGAGCGTGTGGCCGGTGACGGTGCGCGGCCATGCCTTCGCCCTCGTCCGCCAGGGGCTGACACGGCTGAAGCGCCGGGTGAAGGGCGACCCCCGCCTCTTCGCCGCCGCGTCCCGCGTCCGCTCGCTCCTGAGGCGGGGGGGATAGGGGCGCGGGCGGAGGCACGGCCCACCCGTCCGACAGCGCCGCGGCGCCCCACGACGCAGAGAGGGCGCCCTCCGGGTGGGAGGACGCCCTCTCTGCGTCGTGCCAGGCTCCGCGCCGCGAGCCGTGCCGTCAGGCCGCCTTGAGGTGGAACTCGGAGAAGTCCACGGCGACCTCCTCCACGGGGGCGACCCCGGCGGTCGGGCGGTCCTGCGCGATCAGCACCTGGCCCGCGCCGGCTTCCATCGCGGTGGCGTAGAGGTCGGCCAGCATGTCGTCGGCCGGGTCCGCGTTCGAGGCGATCACGACGCTGTCGGCAAGGGTCGCCACCCGGGACAGCATCTCGGCGGCCTCCGGCTGCGGGTGGAGGCGGCAGATCACCCACTCATAGGCCTCGGCCATCGCCTCGAGGGTGAAGGCGAGGGCGCGGGGCTCCTCGAGCAGGACGCCCGGCGCCGCGATGCCCGTGGCGACGTGGTGCGCGCCGCCGGGGCCGTCGGCCTGGATCACCTCCACGAAGTCCGCATCCCCGCCGACGACATCGGTGAGGCCGGGCACGGTGGAGCGGGAGGCGGGGGCGGCGAAGTCGACCACGAGGACGCTGCCGGTCCGGCCGAAGGCGTCGGCCAGGGCCGGGGTCAGGCCGTCCGGGGCATTCGCCTCGGTCTCCATCATCACGATGGTGCGGCCTTCCGGAGCGCCGGCGATCACCGGCCGCTGGGACAGGCGGGCGATGAGCGGCGCGAGGTCGAAACCGTCTCCCTTCACCGCCCTCGGCGCCGTCGCCACGGGCGCGCCGACGGCGTGGACCACGGCCGGTCCGGCATCGGCCACATCGGCGGCAGGCTTCACCTCGGCGGGCTGCGCCGGGGCGACCGGCCCGGCCCATTCGGCGGTCGTCTCCGGGGCCGCGGCGATCGCCGGCCCGCTCCAGTGGGTCGTCGGCATCGCTTCGGGGAACAGGAACGGGTTGGCGTCCGGGGCCGGCACGGCGGCCTCGTCCACCGCCTCGGCCTCCCTGCGGCCCTCGCCCGACCGGGCGGCCACGCGGCCCGGCTCGGTCAGGAGGGCGCGGGCGAGCACCCCGCCGATGGCGAGCAGCAGGGTGACCAGGGTCGCGAAGCCGACGATCGGCAGCTTCTTCGGGAAGGAAGCCACCGTCGGCGTGACCGCCCGCGAGACGATGCGCGCGTCGGCCGGGGCGGCGCTCTCCGCGTCGCGGGCCGAGGCCTCGCGGAACCGGCCGAGGTAGGATTCGAGCTGCTCGCGCTGCACCTTGGCCTCGCGCTCCAGGGCGCGGAGCTCGATCTCGCTGGCGTTGCCCTTCACCACCACGTCCTGCTGGCCATCGACGGCGGCCTGCAGGCTCGTGACCCGGGCGTCGGCGACCTTGGCGTCGTTCTCGAGGATGCGCACGGCGCGCTCGGCGGCGATCTTGATCTGCGCGTCGAGGTCTTCGAGCTGGGCCTTCAGCTCCTTGATGCGCGGATGCGCCGGAAGGAGCGTCCGGGATTCCAGGGCGAGCTGGGCGCGCACGGTGATGCGGTTGTCCACGGTGCGGCGGAGCACCTCGTTGTTGGCGATGTCGGTGATCTCGACGGAGCGCCCGTCCTTGATCATGTCCCTGATCGCGATGAGGCGGCCGGCGATGTCGGCGCGCAGGACGCGGGCCTGGGACAGCTGGCTCGACAGCTCCCCGAGCTGCTGCGCCGTGAGCGGCTGGCCGGTGGCCCCCGTGGTGGCGACGAGGCCGTGCTTGGCGCGGTAAGCCTCGACCTTCCCCTCGGCCTCCGCCACCTTGCGGCGCAGGGCGGTGATGTTGCTGCCGAGCCAGGAGGAGGCGTAGCGGGCCGTGTCGACCTTATCCGCCTCCAGGGATGCGATGTAGAGCTGGGCGACGGTGTTGGCGGCCTCGGCGGCGAGCTTGGCGTCCCTGGCGCGGAACTCCACGGTGATGATCCGCGACTTGCCGGCGGAGTAGACCAGCAGGTGATCGAAATACGATTCGATCACCCGGTCCTCGGCGGGCCGGTCGAACGGGTTGGGGCCGATGCCCAGGAGGATCATGGCCTGCTGGACCGGGCCGATCCCGTCCGCCGTGGCATCGAATTCGGGGTTGCCGACGAGCTTGAGCCGCTTGACCGCCTCGCGGGCGATGTCGCGGGACATCATCACCTGCACTTGGCTCGCCACAGCCTGCTCATCGATCGGGGCGTTGACGTCCGGCCGCTCCTGCGCCGTGCGGGTGAATGCCGGCTCGCGGCTTTCAAGTATCACCTTCGCCTCACCCGTATAACGCGGCGACACGACGTTCACGAATACGCCGGCCCCGAGGGCGACGACGGCAGTCGGCACGACGATCCAGGCAATCGACCGGCGCAGGATCTGAGGAACCTGCGCGACAGTCACGCCTTCCGTGTGCCGCACTGCCCGGAATGCGGGGGGAGTTGAGCGCATTCTAATCCGGGACATGGGCAGCTCTTTACGCAGAAGTGTTGCGGTCGGTGGCGAAGCCGCAACCCACATTTGAAAGCGTTAAGGTTGCTTGACCGTTAAGCGTGTCGTGAATTCTTGCGAGACTGGTCTTCGCCGGCTTGGATAGGGTTCGTTAACCTTAACCACGTACCGAGAGTTGTATCGTATCCACAGCACGGCGATGGTGATGAACCGACGCGCACTCATCTTCGCACTCGGCACCAGCCTGGCCCTCGGCGGCTGCCTGCGTCCGGATTTCCGGACGCACGAGCTCGACGCCACAGGGACCGGCTCGATCAGTGCCCGTTACACCCTCGCGGCGGGTGACCGCCTGCGGGTCATCGTGTTCGGACAGGACAACCTGTCGAACATCTACACCGTCGATGGGGCGGGCAAGATCGCGATGCCCTTGATCGGGGCCGTCCAGGTCGGCGGCCAGACCACGGGTCAGGCGGCCCGGTCCATCGAGGGCAAGCTCTCGTCGGGTTTCGTGCGCGAACCGCACGTGACGGTCGAGATGGATGCCTACCGGCCGTTCTACATCCTGGGCGAGGTCACGACCTCGGGCCAGTACGCCTACGTCAACGGCATGACGGTGGAGACCGCGGTCGCCATCGCGGCGGGCTTCGGCCCCCGGGCCGCCCGCGACTACGCGGTGCTGACCCGCAGCACGCCCCAGGGTCTCGTCTCCGGCATCGTGCCGATGACCTATGCCGTCCGCCCCGGCGACACCCTCGTCGTCAAGGAGCGGTTCTTCTAGGGGTGTCCCCCGCCTCGACGGGGCGCGGGGCGCGGGGCGCCGGCGGTCAGGGGGTCGTCCGCCACGGGCTGATCACGCGGACCTCCGCGGATTTGGCAACCTCCATCGGGGCCGGCATGGTCTTGCGCAGGCGGGAGACCATGCGCCGGGCCTCGTCGGCGGGGAGGGCGCCCGCGGGCTGGGTCATGGCGGCCAGCAGCTTGCGGGTCTTGCCATCGAGCAGGGCCGAGCGCCGCACCGGCTCGAAGTCGGCCATCGTGTGCGGCCGGTCCGTGCGGCCGGCGAAGACCTGCGCGCCCGTCTTGAACACCACGATGTCGCCGGGGCGCAGCGTCTCGTCCTTCAGGAACGCGGCGGCAGGGCCGGCGGACATGTCGAGGGGCGTCTGCCGCTCGCTGACATGGATCCGCACCGGCAGGGCGGCGTAGCGCGTCTTGAGTTTGTGGCGGCCGTAGCCGAGGTGGCGGGAGCGGGCCGCCTGCTGCGGGAAGGCGCCGGGGAGTGGGGCCGCGGCCTGAGCCTGGGGCTGCGGCGCCGGATGGACGCCGAACAGCATCTCCAGAAATCCGCCCTCGGCGGCATGGACCTGCGCCACCTGCACCGTGCCACAGGCGATGGCCGCGATCGCGGCGATGCACGCCGCCCTTGACGTCCGTGATGGCATCCGCCCCGCTCCGGTTGCGCTGTTACGCCGCTACAACCTAGACGGGAGTATAGGGTTCCGGATCAGGCCGGGGCGACCTGCTCACCCTCGCCGATACAGTCGAGGGCCCGCTCGACCGCGGAGACCGCATCGAGGAGATGCTGGACCGTGCGCTCGACTTCGAGGGGAGGGCGGCCGGTCGCGGAGGCGCGGGCGCTCACATCCTCGAGCTGCTCCAGCAGGGTGAGGAGATCTCCGGCGACGGCCACCACCTCGCAGCGGGCGAGGGTGGTGATGGCCGGACGTCGGCGGAAGGGCAGGACATTGCTCATCGCCGGCTCTTTTCGCCCAGAACCGCCCCCGTTCGCCAGGGGGGAGGGCGCCCCCTTCAACACATTGCCGCGCCGGGGCGGCCTGAAAGCCGCGGGTTGGTGTGTTTTCCGTGGCCGCGGTGCCTCGCACATCGCCGAACCGCTTCACCGGATGGGAAGAAGCCTTGACGGAGCGTCCCCCACCCTGACCTTGACGGCTCCACGGGTCGCCGCCCACCGCACGCGGTCGAGGGGCGCCCGCCTGCTCTGTCGGGATTCGCGATGCGTCTTCTCCACCTCACCCTCGCCGCCGCCGCGGTCACCGGCCTCGGCGCCTGCTCCAGCACGGATGGGAGCCGCAGCAGGCTCGCGGAGTCGTTCAGCCTCGACAACTACCGGGCGTCCAGCGACACCAACGGCACCCAGACCCGCCGGGACGTGAACCGCACCTACACGCAGCCGTCGCTGCCGACGATCTCCAACCGCGGGATGTGATCTCCGCAACGGGCCGGCGGCATCCGATCCCGTCCGCTCCCTCGTCCTGACGATCCGCGCCTCCCTCCGCCTTGCGCGCGAGGACGGGGGTCGGATCACATCGGTCGCTCCCGCCTGCCCGACCCTTCGGGCCGGACCGCGAGGCGGGGAGAGGGGGACGCCGCCGCCTTGGCGCCCTATCGCTTGGCCACCGCGTCGGCGAAGGCGGCGATGCGGTTGCGGGCGTAGACCGGCAGGCCGGCGCTGATCGAGGTGCCGGTGTTGAAGGTCGAGTTGCCCATCAGCACCTGCGCCGGCAGCAGGTTCTTCAGCACCGGCACCCGGGCGTATTCGGCCTTGCGGTCGAGCACGTCGCCCTTGATCGCCAGGGCGACGTAGGCGGTGACCACCGTCTTCTGCGGATCGTTCGGCATGGGCTGGAGCACCGCCAGGAACTTGCCGAAGCGCAGGATCTGGTTGACCCAGAAGATCGTCTGCTCGAGCCCGCCCACGGGGGCGGTGTCGATCTTCGTCAGGGCCGTCAGCGGCGCGGCCTGGGCCGCATCGAGCTGGCGCAGCTCGCTCTGGAACGACACGAACTCGGCGATCTTCTTGGCCGAGCCCTCCTCGAGCTTGTTGGCGAGGCGGACGCCGAGCGGCAGCTTGCCTTCGAGGTCGTAGCGCGACTCGATGCAGGCGGTCGCGCCCTCGCACCACGGGCGGTCCGGCCGCCGGGCGAAGGCCGCCGCCGGGTCCTTGGTCGGCGTCACATCCGCCGGATCGAGGGTGCGGTGCTTGATGGCCGGGTCCATCGCCTGGATGAAGGCGAGGCTGGCGAGGTCCTTGAGGTCGATGGCCTCGGCCGGGCGCGCCACCACGAAGCGCCCTTCCGCGACGTAGACCTTCAGGGTCTCGTGCCGGGGCTTGGTCACCCCGTTCAGCGTCACCGTGTAGTCGGGCTCCTTGTAGCCCGGATAGGGCGAGAGCGCCTGCGCCTCGGCGGGGCGGGCCTTCAGCCAGTCCAGGTAGGGGATCAGCCCGTTCTCCGGGGCGCTCGGGTTGTCCCGGTGGTCCGTGAACAGGATCTCGCCGGGCTTCAGCCCCGCCGGGTCCACCGCGGCCACCGAGGGGACCTCGCGCACCCGCGGGGCCGGGGCGGTGTGGGCGGCCGGCGTCTGGGCCAGGGCGGGGGGACAGGCCGCCCCGAGGCACAGGGCGAGGACCAGGGTGGCAGGACTCTGCGGGCGGGGCATCGGGGTCTCGACAGGTTGGGTGTCAGTAGCCGGGATCGTCGCCGAACAGGTAGTCGGGATCCCGGCGCCGGGGGCGGCGGACGGCGGCGTCGTCGCCGAAGGGCGAGCGGCTGGTCTGGCCCGGCCAGGGGCGATACGGGTCGGCCCCGCCACCGTCGCCGTAAGGGTCGGCGCCGGCCCGGCGGCTGCGCTGGGCGGGGCGGTCGCCGAACGGATCGAGGAGGTCGGGCCGGCCGCGCTCGCCGGTGAGGTTGCCGAACAGGTCGCCCTGGGCGTCGGCCCCGTCCTCGGCCCCGGCGAGGTCGCCATCCGCGGAATCGGGCCGCATGGCGTAGAGGGTCTCGCGGGGGACCAGCGTGTAGCGGGTGTCGGCCACCTGCCCGTTCCCGCCCGCGCGGAAATGCTCGATGAAGCTGCCCGCGCCGGGCGTCCCGCTGCGGGGGTCGATGGCGATGTCGGCGATGAGGGGCCGCGCCTCGGGGGAAGGGCCGCGCAGGGGCGTGCGCGGCACGCCGTTCGCCCAGGCCGCCTGGAAGATGGCCCCGGCGATCGGCACCGAGACGTGGCCGCCGGTCTGGCCGCGGCCGAGGGTGCGGCGGGTACCGTCGGCGTTGTCGTAGCCGACCCAGACCACGACGGTGATCTCGTTGGAGAAGCCCGCGAACCACGCGTCGTTCTCGTTCTCGGAGGTGCCGGTCTTGCCCGCGACGCTGGTCGAGACCTTGGCCAGGGCCGCGGCGGTGCCGTGCTGGGTCACGCCCTGGAGCATCGTCTTGAGCTGGTAGAACGCCACCCGGTCGGCCGAGCCGATCCGCGCCGGCTCCCGGGCGGGGTGGGTGAAGACCGGCTTGCCGTCGCGCTCGACGGATTGCAGGGCGTAGGGCGTCGGCCGCACGCCCTCGTTGGCGACGGCGGCGTAGAAGCCCGCGAGGTCGATCATCCGCACCGGCTGGGCGCCCAGGACGAACGGGTAATAGGGCTCGCACTCCGCGTAGATCTGCGCTTCGAGGGCGATGTCGCAGACGCGCTTGAGGCTGGCGGGCGCCTTGGGGGCGATGCCGCCCTGCAGCAGGCGGGCGGTGACGAGGTTCTTCGAGAATTCGAGGCCCCGGCGCAGGGTCGTCGGCCCGGAACCGCCGCCCTCGTAGTTCTTCGGCGACCAGGATTCCCCGACCCCGCCGATGGGCGGAAGGGTCACCGGCGCGTCGAGCACCAGGGTGTTCGGCTGCAGCCCGGCATTCAGGGCGGCGAGGTAGGTGAGGGGCTTGAGGGTCGAGCCCGGCTGGCGCACCGACTGGGTCACCCGGTTGAGCTGGCTGACGGGATAGGAGAAGCCGCCGGCCATGGCGAGGATGCGCCCGGTCCTGTTCTCCAGCACCAGGGCGGCCCCCTGGACGGTGGGCTTGACCCGGACCTGGGCACGGGGCGCCCCGCGCCCCTCCGAGAGCTTCACCCGCACCACGTCGTAGGGTTGCAGGCGCCCCCGGGCGATGCCGGGGTCGAGGGCCGCGATCCGCCCGTCCTCCAGGCCGACCCTCAGGCCTCCCCGGCCCGCGTCCAGCACCACGGCCAGGGGCCAGTGGACGTCGTAGAGGGTCGGCCGGGCGCTCTCCAGGGCGCGCAGCCATGCGGGTTTGCCGGCCACCAGCGCCGGGGCGGACCTGCCGGCCTGGGCGCCCTTGCCCGCCACGCCCTTGCCCGCCGCGACCTTGCCGGCCACAGGCCTTGCGGCCTCGGGCTTCGCCCCGGTGACGGCCGGCGCCGCCTGGGTCGAGGCCTCGGGGGCGGCCGCGGCGGTCTCGATCCGGCGGACGCTGTCGGCGATATTCATCTCCGGCCCGGTGAAGGTCTGCCTGCCGGTGGAGCGCTCGTAGGTCGCGAGCCCGTCCTGGAGGGCGGTCTCCACCGCCCGCTGCAGGGGGGCATTCACCGTCGCGCGCACGGTGAAGGAGGCCGAGGTCAGCGATTCGAGGCCCGCGACGGTGCGGGCCTCGCGGGAGAGGTAGTCCACGAGGTAGAAGCCGGAATCGCGCCGGGCCGTCTCGACCGGTTTCAGCCCCAGATCGGCGGCGTTGGCCTGGGCCATCTCGGCGTCGGTGATGGCGTTCTCTTCCCTGAGCCGCGCGAGGACGTAGGCCCGGCGCTCCCGGGCGCGCTCGGGGTACTTGTCCGGGCTGTAGAAGTTCGGCCCCTTCGGCATGCCGGCGAGGAGGGCGGCCTCGGACAGGGTGAGCTGGCCGACCGGCTTCCCGAAATAGCTCTGCGCCGCCATCTCGATGCCGTAGGCGCCGCGCCCGAGGTAGATGCCGTTGAGGTAGAGGCCGAGGATCTGCGGCTTGGTGAGGATCTTCTCCAGCCGCGCCGCGACGATCATCTCGCGGATCTTGCGCTCGTAGGTGACGTCGTCGCCCACCGAGAGGTTCTTCACCACCTGCTGGGTGATGGTGGAGCCCCCCGCCGGCCGCCCCGGCGAGGCGAGGTTGGCGATGAAGGCGCGGATGACGCCGCGCTCGTCGATGCCGTGGTGGCTCTCGAAGCGCTTGTCCTCGGCGGCGATGAACGCCTTCTGGACGAGGGGCGGCACCGAGGCGATGGGCACCACGAGACGCCGGGCGTTGGTCTCGAAGGTCTCGGCGAAGGGCTTGCCCGAGGCGTCCAGGATGCGGCTCATCCCCGGCAGGGCCTTGTCCCGCAGGGTCTCGGCGGCGGGCAGGTCCTTGGTGGCGTTGTCGTAGAACTCGATGACGGCCCGGGCGTCGAAGGGCGAGTTCGGCGGGTCCTCACCCTTGCAGAACTGCTTGTAGCTCGTGTTCAGCTCGTTGATGTCGAGGCCGTGCAGGATCTTCGGTGCCGTGGGGCCGGCGACGGTGGTGGGATCCTCCATCGCCGTCGAGATCAGGTCGTCGAGGTTGATGTCCTCGATGTCGAACGCCTTGCGCATGTGGGCGCAGCCGTCACGCAGGATGCGCACCACCTCCGGGCCGTCCGTGGCGGGGTCGAACTGCGTGCGCAGGGAGTCGGGCCGGGTGGTGACCTGGCTCAGCGTCAGTGCGGTCGCGAACAGCTTGATGAGGATGATGTTCATACAGGCCGGGGCGGCGGGACGCGAAGGGTCGAGGGGGACGATGGGGCGTCCGGCCTGAACAGGGCGTGCACAACGCGGCTGATTTATGGACGCGACGCAGGCGCCCGCTCGGTCGCGCCTTGCCCCGGGATGCCGGTACTCCACCACGGCCGGCGGAGACTTGTGGCCGCCCGACGCGCCGTCTAGCGTCCGCGTCCCGGACAGAAAAAAGGCCACCCCCGAAGGAGTGGCCCGAAGTCTAGGGAGGAAACGCCCAAGAAGGGCAACAGGACCGCGACGCCATCGCGTTCCTGCGATGCAGCAAGTACGTTGACGCGGTGCAGCAAGCAAGGCGCGTGGCGTCGCTCCCGCATTGCACTGTGCGCATGGCTCGCCCCCTTTACGGCCTCTGCCCCCCGATTAGCGTCCGGCGCTCGCCCGGCCACCCGGGCGGGGTGCGGCCGGGGCTCCGGCGCGTTAGAGAGGGTGACAGACCCGTCCACCCACGAGCCCGCCCCATGCCAGGAACGCCCCGCGCCGGAATCATCCCGGTCACGCCCTTCCAGCAGAACTGCACATTGATCTGGGACGACGCCACCAAGGTCGGCGCCGTGGTCGATCCCGGGGGGGACCTCGACCGGATCGAGGCGGCCATCGCCGAGCAGGGGGTGAGGGTGGAGAAGATCCTCCTCACCCACGGCCATGTGGATCACGCCGCCGGGGCCGACGAACTCCGCGAAAAGCTCGGCGTGCCGATCGAGGGGCCCCATCTCGCCGACAAGTACCTCCTCGATTCCCTGCCCGCGACGGCGGCCCAGTACGGGCTCGACCCGGCCCGGCCGGTGACCCCCGACCGCTGGCTCGACGGGGGCGACGTGGTGCGGGTGGGCGAGCTCACCTTCGACATCCTGCACTGCCCCGGCCATTCGCCCGGCAGCGTGGTGTTCGTGAGCCGCGACGCGCGCTTCGCCCTGGTGGGCGACGTGGTGTTCAAGGGCTCCATCGGCCGCACCGACCTGCCGGGGGGCAACCACGAGCAGCTGATCCGCGCCATCAAGGAGAAGGTGCTGCCGCTCGGCGACGACATCGCCTTCATCCCCGGCCACGGCCCCACCGGCACGCTCGGCGAGGAGCGCGTCTCCAACCCATTCCTGCAGGGCTGACACCATGGACAAGCGCCGCATTGGCCGCTCCGGCCTCACCGTCGCCCCGTTCTGCCTCGGCGGCAACGTCTTCGGCTGGACGGCGGACGAGGCCACCTCCTTCGCGATCCTCGACCGGTTCGTGGAGCAGGGCTTCGACTTCATCGACACCGCCGACGTCTACAGCCGTTGGGCGCCGGGCCATTCCGGGGGCGAGTCCGAGGCGGTGATCGGCCGCTGGCTCGCCGCCCGCCCGGGCGCCCGGGAAAGGATCGTCCTCGCCACCAAGGTCGGCATGGACATGGGCGAGGCCGGCAAGGGCCTCTCCGCCGCCCATATCGAGCGGGCCTGCGAGGCCTCGCTGCGCCGGTTGCAGACCGACCGGATCGACCTCTACCAGTCGCATCTGGACGATGCCGACGTGCCGTTCGAGGACACCCTGGCGGCCTATGACCGGCTGGTCAAAGCCGGGAAGGTGCGGGCCATCGGCGCGTCGAACTACGACGCGGGGCGCCTGTCCGGGGCGCTGGCGGTGTCGGCGGAGAAGGGCCTGCCCCGCTACGACTGCCTCCAGCCGGAATACAGCCTCGCCGCGCGGGACTACGAGGCCGCGCTGGAGCCCCTGTGCCGGTCGGAGGAGGTCGGCGTCATCGGCTACTTCTCCCTGGCGGCGGGGTTTCTCACCGGCAAGTACCGCGAGGCGGGGTCGGCCTCCGGGCGGGCGCGGGAGAACCGGGTCGCCCCCTACCTCAACCCCCGCGGCTTCGCCCTCCTCGACGTGCTGGACGCGGTGGCCCGCGCGCACGGGGCGAGCCCGGCCCAGGTGGCGCTCGCCTGGATCATCGCCCGGCCGGGCATCACCGCGCCCATCGCCAGCGCGACCTCGGTGGCCCAGCTCGACGAGCTGCTCGGCGCCGTGCGCCTCACCCTGTCGCCGGACGCCATCGCACGGCTCGATGCGGCGAGCGCGGGGGGAATTTCGGACAAGGGGTGACGACCGCGCGCCGTCATCGCGGGGGCAGTGGAGCGGCCCGGGGGTGCGGACCGTCTCAGGCGGTGGCGGCGCCCTGGATCGCTTCGCTTCGCTCGCGGAGACGGTGGCGTTCAAGGCGATGGGGCGTTTGCGAAAGACGGTGTCCACAGGCTGCCGAAAGCCCGTGCACGGGCCGGTCCGGGACGGCCATAAGTGCGTGCATCGGCAGCACAAAACACCTATATTGGGGCGATAGGAAGCATGAGCAGGCTAGCGCCCTCGCCGCGTACACGCTGAGCGCGAGAAGTCCGCAGCCTGCCCGAGGACATTCATGGCCGATACACCCGAGACCCAGCCTGCCGAGTATGGCGCAGAATCGATCCGCGTCCTCAAGGGGCTCGATGCCGTCCGCAAGCGCCCCGGAATGTACATCGGCGATACGGATGACGGCTCCGGCCTCCACCACATGGTGTACGAGGTGGTCGACAACGCCATCGACGAGGCGCTGGCCGGCCATGCCGACCTCGTGACGGTGACGCTGAACGCCGACGGCTCCTGCACCGTGACCGACAACGGTCGCGGCATCCCGGTGGATATCCACAAGGAGGAGGGCGTCTCGGCCGCCGAGGTCATCATGACCCAGCTCCATGCCGGCGGTAAGTTCGACCAGAATTCCTACAAGGTCTCGGGCGGCCTGCACGGCGTCGGCGTCTCGGTGGTCAACGCCCTGTCGCAGTGGTTGAAGCTGCGGGTGTGGCGGAACGACAAGGAACACGCGATGGAGTTCCGCCACGGGGACGCCGTGGCGCCGCTCAAGGTGGTCGGGCCCGGCGAAGGCCGGCGGGGCACGGAGGTGACCTTCCTGCCGTCCACCAACACCTTCACGATGATCGAGTTCGACTATCCGACGCTGGAGAAGCGCCTGCGCGAGCTGGCCTTCCTCAATTCCGGCGTGCGGATCATCCTGACCGACGCCCGCCACGCCGAGAAGAAGCGCGAGGAGCTCTACTACGACGGCGGCATCGAGGCGTTCGTGCGCTACCTCGACCGCTCGAAGAAGCCGATCGACGGCATGGCCAACCCGGTGGTCGTGCGCGCCGAGCGCGACGGCATCCGCGTCGAGGTGGCGCTCTGGTGGAACGACTCGTTCAACGAGACGGTGCTGCCCTTCACCAACAACATTCCCCAGCGGGACGGCGGCACCCACATGGCGGGCTTCCGCTCCGCCCTGACCCGGCAGATCACCGGGTACGCCGACAGCTCGGGCGTCTCGAAGCGCGAGAAGGTCTCGCTCACCGGCGAGGATTGCCGCGAGGGCCTGACGGCGGTCATCTCGGTGCAGGTGCCGGACCCGAAGTTCTCGTCGCAGACCAAGGACAAGCTCGTCTCCTCGGAGGTGCGCCCGGCGGTGGAGAACGTGCTGAACGAGGGGCTCTCGACCTGGCTCGAAGAGAACCCGCAGCAGGCCCGCGTTGTGATGAGCAAGGTGGTGCTCGCGGCTTCGGCCCGCGAGGCGGCCCGGAAGGCCCGCGAGACCGTCACCCGCAAGGGCGCGCTGGACATCGCCTCCCTGCCCGGCAAGCTCGCCGACTGCCAGGAGCGCGATCCGTCGAAATGCGAGATCCTGCTGGTCGAGGGCGACTCGGCCGGCGGCTCGGCCAAGCAGGGCCGGGACCGGGCGTTCCAGGCGGTGCTTCCGCTCCGGGGCAAGATCCTCAACGTCGAGCGCGTCCGGGCCGACCGGATGCTCTCCTCCGCCGAGATCGGCACGCTGATCACCGCGCTCGGCGCCGGGATCGGCCGGTCCTCCACCGACCGCGAGGGCTTCAACCCGGACAAGCTGCGCTACCACCGCATCATCATCATGACCGATGCGGACGTGGACGGCTCGCACATCCGCACCCTGCTGCTGACCTTCTTCTTCCGGCAGATGCCGGAGCTGATCGACCGCGGGCACCTCTATATCGCGCAGCCGCCGCTCTATAAGGCCGAGCGCGGGCGCCGGGCGATCTACCTGAAGGACGAGCGGGCGCTCGAAGACTACCTGATCGAGCAGGGCGTCGAGGGCGCGGTGCTGCGCCTCTCCACGGGGGCCGAGTTCACGGGCCCGCAGCTGCGGGCCCTGGTGGACGAGGCCCGGGGCTTCCGCGGCGTCATCCAGGGGCTTCACACCCGCTACGACCGGTCGGTGGTGGAGCAGGCGGTGCTGGCCGGCGCCTTCGACCCCGAGATCGACAACCGGCCCGGCGAGGCCGAGGTGCTGGCGGACGTGACCGCCAAGCGCCTCGACCTCATCGCCGACGACATCGAGCGCGGCTGGGAGGGGGAGGTGGCCGAGGGCGGCTACCGCCTCACCCGGACGTTGCGCGGCGTGAAGCAGGTGGCGACGCTGGATGCGGGCCTCGTCACCTCGCAGGAGGCCCGCCGCCTCGCCGAGCGCGCCGACGCCTTCCGCGAGATCTACGGCGAGCCGGTGACCCTCGTCCGCAAGACCGACGAGACGGTGCTCCACGGCCCGGTCGGCCTGTTCGAGGCGGTGATGGCCTTCGGCCGCAAGGGCCTCCAGCTCCAGCGCTACAAGGGGTTGGGCGAGATGACCGCCCAGCAGCTCTGGGAGACGACGCTCGACCGCGACGTGCGCTCCCTGCTGCAGGTGAGGGTGAAGGACGCGACCGATGCGGGCGACCTGTTCGTGAAGCTGATGGGCGACGTGGTGGAGCCCCGGCGGGAGTTCATCCAGGAGAACGCGCTGAGCGTGTCGAACCTCGACGTGTGAGGCGGCGCGCGCCGTCCGGGTGCTCGCCTGGAAAGATCAGGACGAGCGGCCTGCCCGTCGTGATCCAACGCCGTCCCTGCGAGCAAAGCGAAGCAACGCAGGGACGCGCCATGTCCTGAGACGTCCCGCTGCCCTGGATTGCTTCGCTGCGCTCGCAATGACGGGGAGGGCGTGGACTGTGCGGCCGGACGCTCGGCGTCTGCCGAGAAGCCGGCTCGATCGCTTCCATCCCCTCATCCCGATTGGATGGCCGTCGTGATCCAACCCCGTCATTGCGCGCAAAGCGAAGCAATCCAGGGACGCGCCATGTCCTGAGGCGTCCCGCTGCCCTGGATTGCTTCGCTACGCTCGCAAGGACGGGGAGGGCGTGGACTGTGCGGCCGGACGCTCGGCGTCTGCCAAGAAGCCGGCTCGATCGCTTCCATCCCCTCATCCCGCTTGGATGGCCGTCGTGATCCAACCCCGTCCTTGCGCGCAAAGCGAAGCAATCCAGGGACGCGCTACGTTCTGAAGCGGCCCGCTGCCCTGGATTGCTTCGCTGCGCTCGCAATGACGGGGAGGGCGTGGACTGTCCGGCCGCACGCTCGGGATGGCGGGGTGGGAGGTCGGGCGTTACGGCTCCCGTCCTTCGGGCCGCGGGGCGGCACCCCGCTCCGTGGCCACCTCCGCTGCCCGCCGCCGGTCCTGCGCCCGGCCGAGCCATAGGCTGTTGAAGAACCACAGCACCGACAGGGGCACCGCGACGACCGAGACGCCCGCCACCCCGAGGCCGAGCGCCCCGAGGCCGGTGAAGGACCATGCCCCGGCCTGGTCGCCCAGGCGGTAGACCACCGTGTCGATGAAGCTCTTGGCCTTGTAGCGGTCCTCCCGGGGGACCACCGTGAACAGCACCTCGCGGATCGGCCGGGCGATGGCGAAGTTGCCGGCCCGGCGCAGCACCTGGAAGGCGACGATCACCGCGATGGTCGGCGCGAAGGCCAGGGCCGCGAAGCCGAGGATGCTGAAGGCCGGCAGGAGAGCGAGCGTCGCCGCCACCCCGATCCGCCCGACGATCCGCCCGGTGAGGAACAGCTGCACCCCGAGCGTCAGCACGTTCACCGCGAGATCGACGCTCGCGAAGAACGCCGTCTGCGATTGGCGATCGGGGAAGCTGCGCTTCGCGATGCCCGCCTGCTCGAAATACAGGAAGGTCGAGGTGATCGAGAACAGGAGCAGGAACAGGGCGATGTTCAGGAGGTAGGGCGAGGCGAGGGTGCGGGTGATGCCCGACCAGATGCTGCCGCCGATGGCGGTGTCCCGGGTCGTGCCCTCGTTGCCGCCGCCCGGCACCTCGTGAAGCTGCTGCGCCAGCCGGGCGAGGCCGCGCATCGAGACCACCGCCGCCTCCAGCAGCACGACGGCGCAGAGCATCAGCCCCCAGGTCGGGACGTTCCTCGCGAGCACCGCGGTGGTGGCCGAGCCGGCGATGGCGCCGAGCGTCGCCCCCGCCGCGATGAAGCCGAACAGCCGCCGGCCCTGCTCGTTCGAGAACACATCGACGATGGTGGCCCAGAAGATCGAGACCACGAACAGGTTGAAGATCGACAGCCAGATGAAGAACACCCGGCCGATCCACACGTCCCACTCCGGCGGGGCGAGGAAGAGCGCGGCGGCGAAGCCGACGATGTTGAGGGCGAAGAACCGGTAGGTCAGCGGCACGAACCGCGCCCGGGGCAACCGCTTCACCAGCCACGCGAACGGCACGTTCAGGGCCAGCATCCCGACGAGGGTGGCGGTGAACAGCCAGGGCAGGTTCTCGATGCCCCCCGCCACGCCCATCTGGTCGCGGATCGGCCGCAGCACGTAGTAGGCGGCGAGGATCGAGAAGATGTAGGCCCACGACCACGCCAGCGCCGGCCCTTCCCCGGGCCTGATGTCGATGAGCCGTGCAAGGGGGCTGCGGGCGGGGGTCGGGTCTGGCATGGGGCCGTGTCGGTTCCGAAAGGGCGCCTTGCCCCGCTGCACCCGCGCCGTCATCGCGAGCGCAGCGAAGCGACCCAGGGCGGCGGGACGGCTCAGGATGGGGCGCGTCCCTGGGTCGCTTCGCTTCGCTCGCAAAGACGGTCCGGGCCGGGCCTCGATCCGGGAAAGCCGCGGCGTGCCGCGGCCTCCCGGCGGCGGCCCGTCATTTCGTCAGCCCGAGCTTTTCTTTCAGCTCCGGCGCGGTGACGTCGTGCCCGAAGCCGGGGGCGCCGATGGCGACCTTGTCCGCGTCCTTCAGGCCGCCGATCACCACCGGGTCGAACCCGGCATCCCGCACCAAGCCCTCGGCCACCTTGAGCGCCTGCGGGTCGTCGCCCGCGATCGGGATCGCCATGCGCCCGCCCGCGCGGTCCTTGCCGCCGTTGGCGCCCTCCTTCGCGAAAACCTTGTAGTTGGCCGAGTTGAACGCCCGCACCAGCTTCGCCTCGGGGAAATACTTCGCGGAGGTCACGCCGAGGCCGTTCTTCTGCACCTCGTCGTAGAGTTCGCCGTCGCGCTTCTGGGTGGCGTTGCCGGCATCCAGGAGGACCTTGCCCTTCAGCAGGGGGCCGACCTCCTTCGACAGGGCGGGATAGGCGCCGTAGGGCACCGCCAGGAACACCGCGTCGGCGAACTTGATCGCCTCCTCCGGCGTCCCCGCCTTGGCCTTGGGGCCGAGCCCGTCCACGAGGGGCTTGAGGTTTTCCGGGTGGCGCGAGGCGAACATCACCTCGTGCCCGTCCTTCACCCACAGGCCGCCGATCGTGCTGCCGATATTGCCGCCGCCGATCACGCCGATCCTGATCTTGCCGGCCGCGTCCTGGGCGAGGGCGGGGGAGGCGGTGAGCGCCAGGGCGGCGGCGAGGGTGAGCGCCGCGCGGCGCGAGAGGGTGTCAGAGCGCATCGATAAAGGCCTCCATCTGCTTGCGCTGCCCGGCATCGGGCAGCGGATCGTGGGCGGCGCCGAGGTTGTCCTCGACATAGGCGGCCTTGGCCATTCCGGGGATCGGGCAGGTCACCGCCCGGTGGCCGAGGACGTATTTCAGGAAGAATTGCGGCCAGCTCACGCAGCCGATCTCCTTCGCCACCGGGGGCAGGTCCTTGCCCTGCACCGCCTTGAACAGCCGGTCGCGCCCGAAGGGCACGTTGACCATCACGGCGATGCCCTTGTCCGCGGCGAGCGGCAGGATGCGCTCGGCGGCGGCCCGGTTGTCGATGGCGTAGTTCACCTGCACGAAGTCCAGGGGCTCGCTGCGCATCACCGGCTCCAGCCCGTCGAACTGGTTGTCCTTCCAGACCGTGACGCCCAGGTAGCGGATCGCCTTCTCCCCCTTCAGGTCGCGCAGGACGGCGAGGTTGTCAGTCGTGTCGATGAGGTTGTGGACCGCCACCAGATCGAGGCGGTCCGTCCGCAGCCGCTTCAGGGAACGCGCGAAGCCGGCCCTGGTCTCGTCACGCCCGCGTGTGTCGACCTTGCTCGCCAGGAACACCTTCTGCCGCAGGTCGCCCTCGGACAGGATCAGGCCCAGCACCTCCTCGGCGGTGCCGTAGCTCGGGGCAGTGTCGATCACCGTGCCGCCGAGGCGCACGAAGGTCTCCACCGCCTCCCGCAGGGGCTTCACCTGCTCCGGCGTGGGCTCGACCTCGTAGCGCCGGGAGGTGCCGATGCCGAGCGCGGGCAGCAGCTCGCCGGAGGAGGGGATCGGCCGCCGGATCAGGCCGGGTTCCGCCTTCGCCCCGCGGAGCGCGACCGGCGCGAGGGCGGCGGCGGCGAGGAGGGTGCGTCGGGATACGGGCATCGGGCTGGTCTCCTGGCGATGGGGCGGGCCGCTCAGTCTTCCTCGGGCGGGTCCTCGAACTCGGCGCCCTCCGTGTCGGGGGCGATGCGGTAGCGGTACTCGTCGATGGCAAGGAACGCCCGGTGGGCGGCCTGGACGGCGATCCCGTCGCGCACGACGAGGGTCTGGAAGTCGATGAACAGGCGGGCGATCCGCCCCTCCTCGGACAGGGTGGCGAGGGCGGAGGAACTCGCCCCCGCCCGCATGGCGAAACGCTTGGCCGCCGCCGCCTCGGCCAGGGGCAGCACGGCCACCTGCCCGGCGGTGTCCGGCCGCAGGTCGGCCCAGCGGGCCGGCGTCCAGGCGATGATGGCCTCAAGTTGCTTCATTGTGTCGGGCGTCTCGCGTGGGGGCCGGCCTCAGCGCGCCGGCTCGACCTGGCCGCGGATCTCGCCTTTCGGATTCGCCGCGGTGTGCAGGTTGAAATACATCTTTCCGGCTTCGAGATCCGCCGCCTTGGCCTCGTCCAGGGTCGCCTCGCCGGAGAACGGACTCGCCTTGGCATCCACGGGGATCAGGACCCCCGCGTTCTCGCCGGCCTTGGCGGGGCCGTGGAAATGCGCCGCCGTCACCGGGCCGGTGAGGCCGCTGTAGCTGCCCTTCCAGCTCAGGCGCTTGGTGGCGGCATCGTAGCTGGCGGTCACCTCGCCCGTGCCCTTCGACTCCGTGGCCGGCACCTCGGACGCGCCGGTGAGCGCGGCGCGGAAGCCCTCGGCCGCCTGGGCGCCGGTGACGGTGAGGAACGCGAGGCCGAGGCCGAGCAAAGCGATGCGGTGGGTCATGGAGGTCTCCCAGGCGGGCCCCCACGGGACCCACCTGGGCAGATAGGGGCATCTGCCGCGGCGGCCATCACGTTGTCGTCACGGCCGGGACGTGGTGTCCTGCGGTCTCGGCGACCGGCGAGGGACGATGGACGCGAGGAACGAGATCGCCGCCACGGCGGGCCGGCACGGGCGCGAGATCACGGCACGGGGCCTCGTCCTCGGCGCGGCGATCACCGTCGCGTTCATGGCGGCCAACATCTACATGGGCCTCAAGACGGGGATGACGTTCTCGTCCTCGATCCCGGCGGCGCTGCTCTCCATGGGGGCGCTGCGGCTGGTCGGCGGCGGCATCCTCGAGAACAACATCGTGCAGACCCAGGCCTCGGCGGCCGGCACCCTGTGCAACGTCATCCTCGTCCTCCCCGGCCTCGTGCTGATCGGCTACTGGCACGGCTTCCCGTTCTGGGAGACGAGCCTCGTCTGCCTCGTCGGCGGCTGGCTCGGCGTGGCGTTCTCGATCCCCCTGCGGCGGGCCCTGGTGACCGGCAGTGCGCTGCCCTATCCCGAAGGCATCGCCGCGGCCGAGGTGCTCAGGGCGGGGCACACGGAGGAGGGGAGGGGCGGGCTGACGACCCTGCTCGCCGCCGCCGCGGGCTCCGGCCTCGTCGCCTTCCTCACCAACGGCGTGCGGCTCCTGGCGGACGGGGTGCTGACGGCCTTCGCGGTGGGCGGCGCGGCGTTCAGCGTCGGCAGCGGGTTCTCCCTGGCCCTCATCGGGGTCGGCTACCTCGTGGGCATCGGCGCCTGCCTCGCCCTGCTGACCGGCGTCGCCATCGCCTGGGGGATCCTGGTCCCGCTCCTCACCGCCCTCGGCCCGCCGGCCGGGGTGAGCCCGGGGGAGGCGGCCCAGGCGGTGTGGGCGGGGCAGGTGCGCCTCGTCGGCGCCGGCATCATCGCGGTGGGCGGGTTCTGGACGGTGGCGGCCCTGGCGCGGCCGATCCTGGCCAGCATCGGGCAGGCCGCCGCCGCCGCCCGCCGCCCGGCCCGGGACCTGCCCCGGCACGAGCGCGACCTGCCGATCCTCTGGGTGGGGGTCGGCGCGCTGGCCCTCGCCGTGCCGCTGGCCGCCCTGTTCCAGACCTTCGGCCTCTCGGCCGGACTCTCCGGCTCGACCGCGGCGTGGGTGACGGCGGCCTGCGTGCTGTTCTGCTACGTGTTCGGCGCGGCGATGGCGGCGGTGTGCGGCTACCTCGCGGGCCTGCTCGGCTCGTCCACCAGCCCGATCTCGGGGATCGGCATCCTGGCCGCGATGGTCGGCGCCGTGGCGGTGCCCCTGGTGGTCGGCGTCGCGGCCCCGCCCGACACGCAGCGTTTCGCCATGGCGGCGGTGCTGCTCGCGGCCTCGGTGGTGGTGACGGCCTCCTCCATCGCCAACGACAACCTGCAGGACCTGAAGACCGGCCAGCTGGTGGACGCGACGCCCTGGCGGCAGCAGGCGGTGCTGCTGCTGGGCGTGGCGGTGGGCTCGCTGGTGATCGTGCCCCTGCTCTCGCTCCTCTACGGGGCCTACGGCTTCGTCGGCGCCCTGCCGCGGCCGGGCATGGACCCGCGGGAGGCCCTGGCGGTGCCGCAGGCCGCCCTCGTCACGCAGATCACCGACGGAATCGTCCACGGGACGCTGCCCTGGCCGATGCTGCTGCTCGGCGGCGTGCTGGGCCTGGGCGCCGTGGGCCTCGAACGGGTGCTGAAGCGCCGGGGGGTGAGCTTTCCGGCCCTGACGGTGGGGATCGGCATGTACCTTCCGCTCTCGGTGGAGATGACGATCGGCCTCGGCGGGCTCCTCGGCTTCGTCTGCGAGCGGGCGTTGCGGCGGCGCGACCCCGGGGGGCTCGTCCAGTCCCGCCGCCGGGGCATCCTGATCGCCTCGGGGCTGCTGGTGGGAGAGAGCTTCGTCGGCGTCGGCCTCGCGGCGGTGGATGCGGCCGGCGGCCGGACGGGATCGCTGTCGCTGGCGGGCACCGTAAGCGACGGAACCGCCCTGTGGCTGGGTCTGGGGGTGTTCGGCCTCGCCCTCGGCATCATCGCCGCAGCCCTGATGCGCCCCGCGCCGCCCCTGACCCGCGGGAATTGACGCGGAACCGGCGCGAGGCCCGTTGACACCGAGCGCCCCCTCTCCCTATACCCCGCCCGTCGCGCGCAGCCCCCAGGGCCGGCGGCGCTTTGGGGCGGGGTAGCTCAGTTGGTTAGAGCAGAGGAATCATAATCCTTGTGTCGGGGGTTCAAATCCCTCCCTCGCTACCAACAATTCCCAAGCCCCGCCAAGCACTTAGCGGGGCTTTTTGTTTGCCTTGCTCTCAGCAGATTTCGGCTTTAAATCCTAGAACAGCGCTAGCGCAGCGGGAAAATTGTCGTGTGGGCGTAACGGTTTGCTGGGGGCTCTGGGAGCAGCCTAGCGCACTTCTAGCGCAGTCCGCCGCACCGCAGTAACCAGACAGGGACGCATCTTGAGCACCCCTGGCAACGACCAAGCCGAGCGCTACCAGCTGTTTCAGCGCGCCGGCAGCACCCGATGGCAGGTGCGCTTCAGCATCCGGGGACAGGGCCAGTTCAAGCGATCCCTCGACACGGACGACCTCCGGGAGGCCGAGAGACGCGCCGACGCCATTTGGTACGAGGCTACCTACCGCGCCAAACAGGGGCTCACGGCCAAGACGCACACCTTCGAGGGCGTGGCCGAGGAGTACATCACCCAGATCCAGCGCGAGGTGGAGCGCGGAGAGCGGCGAGCAGATCAGGGCAAGAGCGAACCGGCCTTGATTCGCCGCTACTTCGTGGGCTTCTTCGGTGCCAAGCCCGTGGATGCGGTTAGCGAAGCGGATATGGAGCGCTACGCGGAGTGGCGGCGCACCTACTGGACCGAGGGGCCAGGCAAGCTCATCACGCACATCGAGTACGAGCGTGACGGCCATCGCCTGCGCCGGCCCGTGCGGCGCGCGGCACCGTCCCTGAGCCGCCAGCGTGGGGAGACCGTGGTGCTGCGCGCGCTGCTGCGCTGGGCCTCGCGCCAGGGTTACCTCAAGACCCCGCCGGAGATCACGATCAAAGCCCGGCGTGCGCCAGACAATCGGCGGCCCAGCTTCGAGCCCCATGAGTTCGCCCGGCTGGAGGCTGTGAGCCTCAACCGGTTGGTGGATCCCATCATGGATGGCACGGGTGCAGAGGTGCGCGCCAGCGATAAACGGGCATGGCGCATCAAGCGTTTGGACGACCATACTCGACGTGATCGCACCGTGCTGCATGCGTACGTGATGATCGGCGCGTTCTCAGGCCTACGGCCGACCGAGATGTACAACCTCACCTGGGGCGACGTGCTGGGCTACCGCGCCGGCAGGGGCAAGAGCGTGCATGATCGAGACATCCGGCTGCAGGTGCGAGGCAAAGGCAAGAGCGGCAAGGCCATCCCGCAGAAGGCCGCGATCCCGTGGTTCGACACGTTGTGGATGCTGTTCGACCGCAGCATGGGTCGAGAGCCAGCTGATTCGGACCCAGTGTTTGCGAGCGAGCAGGGCAAACGCATCAGCTCGGTCGCCAATGGCTTCACCGAACTGGTGAAGGCGGCCGGGCTCGAGCGGGACCACAGGGGCATCAAGCGCACACCGTACTCGCTGCGCCACTTTTACATTAGCGAGCAATTGGCAAACGGGGCCGAGGTGCTCGACGTAGCCCGCAACTGCCGCACGTCCCTGGCCATGATCGACAAGCACTACGGCCAGGTGCGGCTTGAGCGTGTGGTGGATCGGCTCAGGCCCGAATGGGTGCGGACATAAGCTATTGATCTTGCATATATGGTGGGCGACGATAACGCACGTTATGCGAACCGAAGATTAAAAAACGTTCCAAGGACCTTCCTGTACACACTATCAGGAACCACCACGTGTCGCATTGACGGAGGAGTGCCATTGTACATTAAGCGAGTTCAAATCGAAGAAGGCTTTCTCGACGGTCTAGATACCTACTTTGAGCCGGGGCTCAACGTAGTTATTGGTGCTCGTGGAACAGGCAAAACTTCTCTTATAGAACTTATAAGATACGCTCTGGGTGTGAGCGGTTTCACAACGGAGTCAACAAAAAAAGCGACTGAGCATGCGACTTCAGTACTGGGGTCTGGACAGATCACAGTCACGCTTCAGGATGGTAACACTCAGATAATTGTATCGCGGACCGCGACAGACAAATCTCCGAGGACGACAGCCCCATTCCTGCCCCCTCTTGTGTTCTCCCAGACTGAGATCGAAACAGTTGGTCTGCATGCAAGTGGTCGCCTTAGATTAATTGACAGTTTCTTGAAAAAAATCGAATCTTCCAAACAGGCAGAGAACGAACAAATTGCAAAAATCAAGAAATTGACGGTCGATGTAGAGACAACATCAAGAGAAATCATACAATTACAGGAACAAACGAAGCATTTGCCTCAGCTCGCGCAGATGCTGAAGGAAGTATCTGTCAAAGAAAGAGAGTTCGCGAAAAGCTCCGCGTCTGTTGCTTTAAAACAGCAAGCATTAGGCCGTCTTGCTTCGCAGACAGCATCTTCCGCTGTCGCTCAAGCTAGCATTGAAAGGTTCCAAAACTCAATTCGCGCTTGGTCTACTCAAATACAGCAGCTCCAACAATCATCTCCGACCACAGAAACGTGGCAAAACCCAAATAGCGACGATCCGCTATCAGGCCTCAGACCCAAATTAACTGCTATCATCGACAAAATTGTCGGAACTCAGTCGGAATTCTACCAGCTATATACCGAGGCGGCAAAAGTACTTGAAGGTGTGATCGAGAAAAGGGTCGCGTTCGACGAGCAGGCACGCCAGCTTAGAAGAGAAATTGAAACGATCAAAGAAGGTGCCGGCGCGGTTGCTCGTCAGAGTTCGAGCCTAAAGGAACAACAAGCTCAACTTAATTCTCTGCGAGATCTATTGTCTGATAAGTCAATTCATTTTGCTCAGCTCCGAGAACTCCGGAACAATCACTTAGATATACTTGAAACTTTAAGAGAAGAGAAGTTTCAAGATCGTCAGAATGTTTCGCAAATCTTAAACAAAGAGCTAGGCCCGAGAATACGGGTCGAAGTGCAACGAGCTGGACAAATTGACGGATACTTCCAGGTTATACTCGCGGCGTTGCGAGGGAGTGGCTTGCGTTATAACGATATTGCACTTCAGCTATCGGAAAGCGTAAGCCCTCGCGAGCTACTCGAAGCCGCAGAAAATAACGACTACGCCTCGATTGCCGACATAACAAATATGACGAAAGATCGAGCGGCGCGGGTGTTAGCACAATTTAGAGAGCGGAGTATGGGAGACTTGGCTACATGCCTTATCGAAGACAATGTTGTGATGAAATTATTGGATGGGCAGGACTTTAAAGACATTTCCGAGCTGTCAACTGGACAGCGTTGCACGGTGATATTACCAATCTTGTTGAATCATAGAGGTAAAGTCCTCATTGTTGATCAACCAGAGGATCATATCGACAACGCGTTCATAGCCGAAACTGTCATAAAGGCGGTCGGGAACAGGTCCAAAGATACGCAAATGATTTTTTCTACCCACAACGCAAACATTCCCGTTTTGGGTAATGCTGAAATTGTCACACAAATGGGCTCCGACGGGAAGAGGGGTTTCGTTGTACTACGTGATAACCTCCAAGCTCAGCCAGTTGTGGGCGCGATCACCGGAATGGAGGGTGGGAAAGAGGCCTTCGATCGTCGAGCGGCATTCTATTCACGGCATACGAGCTGATGGAAAACGACGAAGCTAGATTGCTGATTAGGTCCTCGTCACCGCACGAGCGCCTAACTGCAGCCCGGCATATTCGACGCTCTGTTACGACCAAAGATCTCCCTCTGCTCAGAGCCGTTCTGCGAGATGAGACAGTAGTCTGGGTTCGAAAGGCTCTTATAGCTGCCATCGGGAAAGCCGAAGATTCCCTGCCTCCGCAGGTCGCGCCTGCAGCGCAAAGCGAAGAGGATGCCACTGCTAAAAATGTCAAACAAATTCATGCGCGAGCGGTCGAGGAAGTCGCTGCCACTCTTTTGCATGAATTCCAGCCTATAGTAGGCGTCCTTCGCTTGCGAGCCCAGGAAGAAGTTCCAGCCTTTGACAAAAGTGGAGTCAAAGTACAGCTAGATCGTCTTGATAGCTTATTTACCGCAATTGAGACTTTGAAGATCGCAGCCTCAACGCCTAGACGACGTCAATTCGATCTTGCGATGCTGGTGGACGACGTAGCGAGAGAAGAAGGCGCAAATTATGAGATTAAAATTTCGACTACTGGTCCGCGACCTTTTATCATAGAAAGCGATCCTAGCCTCATAAAATTGGTCATCAGCAACGGTTTAAGAAATGCTTTGGAAGGTGTTGTGACTGTGCCGCAACACGAAGACTCTCATCCCGTGATCATCAACTGGGGGGCCACCGATATCGAAATTTGGCTTGCGATAATGGATCGAGGGCCAGGGCTGGGAACTAATATGGAAGGTGCGTTCAATGTGGGTTCCACCACAAAGAGAGGCCACAGCGGGATGGGGCTTGCCATCGCTCGGCAAGCGATGGACTCTCTCGAAGGTGAGATTGCGCTGCGTCCCTCGAGAGACGTGGGCGCGCACTTCGAAATCAAGTGGTTCAAATAAATATGCGCATTTTGTTTGTAGAGGACGATGAGACATTTCTCCCCGAGATAATTCCAAGGTTACAGCTCGTGGCCCATCCTCATGAATTGGTCGTTGCCAAAAGTCGAGATAGTGCGCTTACTGCATTGCAAGACGGATTTTACGATCTAATATTGCTCGATTTGAAAATACCCACCACGGACGGTGCACTCGACGAAGCAGTCGAGCATGGACAAACAGTGTTCTATCAGGCGCGATCTACAGCACAAGGTACTCCTATTTATTTCCTGACCGGCTCTTCCGCTGATGAATTTGTGACTGATCTATTTCGTGATTATGCAGACCGAGATGATGTTTGGGGAGATCGAATCCCGATACCTTTGATTCAGATGCTACGAAAGACTCGCGTTCCGGAAATGTTGAACGAATTGCGAGTGACGGCGGCTTGCGTGGCGGTAACAGACGAAATTGAGCTGCCCAGTCACGGACAGCAACTTGATCTTACTCCAGAACAAAAGCGAATTTTGAGAATTTTTGCACGACGGCGCAACGGGCATTCCTGTCATGTTGCTGCTCTTACTGGCGGTCTATCAGACTCCAGGGTATTTAGAATTACGGTTGAGGATAGTAACGGTGCTCAGCGAATTACTGCGGTAGGGAAGATTGCTGATGTTTCAGAAGTGGACGATGAAATATCGCGCTACGACCGGGATGTAGTAAGGCTGCGAGCAGGCGCGTTTCCGCAAAAGGTCGAAGTCGTAAGGTCTGGAGCAAAAAATTCGGCTGGCGCTTTCTATCGCTTGCTTGACGGATTTAACGATAGTTTATTTGGATTGCTCGAGCGAGATTCAGAGAAGGCCGCAGCTGCCGTAGATCAGGTTCGGCAGCTCATGGTACCCTGGACAATCGCGGTTCCAAATTCTCTTAGGACTGTCGCGCAAATTCGGCAAAGATTGCTGAAGGATGATAAGGCGTTGGAGCTGATCGAGACGTACGGTTTGTCTTGGGCCAAAGAGATGGAGTCGAAAAGAATTCAAACTAAATGGGCCTGTCTTCATGGCGATCTGCATGGGGGAAACATACTTGTAGAAGGCGACGGTACGCCGATACTTATCGATTTCGGCGATGTTGGCGACGGCGCGGCGGCTATAGATCCAATTACGCTCGAATTTAGTATTCTATTCCATCCAAAATTTCAACACATTCGAAGGGAATGGCCGCCGGAAATAGTTGCAACCCGTTGGCCTGAGGTGGAAGGCTTTATCGAGGGTTGTCCTTGTGCGAATCTAATTCGCTCTTGTCGTCAATGGTGCCACAACGTAGCTGCCGGCGATCGGGAGGTATATGCGTCCGCTTATGCTTATCTTCTTCGCCAGCTTAAGTATCAAGAAACTGACAAGAAACTGATCCTTACTCTAATTGAGTCGGTAAGGAGGTCGTTCGATGCGACTTATTAATCGGCATTGACTTGATATTCCAATGGTTACAATCTATAAAATTAATCAAAATACTAGGCTGATGAACGTCTATGACGAATATTCATAAGACTTCGACAGCAGCACGCATCATTTCGTCGTTGACATCGATATAGCGCTGCGTGGTCGAAAGATGCCGATGGCCAGCGAGCATCATAATGGCTTTGGGTGAAATACCCGCGTGAGCGAGGCGTGTGATAAACCAGCGCCGGCCGCTGTGGCTTGATCCGCCATCCAAACCAGCGAGGTCGTACCAGCCCCGCATAAGCTGGCACAACGTGTTCGCGCTGAACGCAGAACGCTTGTGGGTGATCAAAAGTGGCTGCAGCAGGTCAACGGGCTGAGCGAGGGTGCACTGGTACTGCTCCACCTCCTTACGAAGCCGAGCGTTCAGGAACACCACTCGGGCATGCCCTCCCTTAGTGACAGCCGCGCTGAGCCGGAGTTGCTCCCGGACCTTGCCATCGCCATCAAGAAGGTCGCTCCGCCGAAGCGACGCAATCTCTCCCACCCGTAGCCCGGCCAAGTAGCTGAGCATGAGCGCCATGCGGTTCCGCGGCCCGAGCTTACCCTGGCTCACCACTGCCACCAGCCGGCGGAACTCTGCCTCCGTGGGCACGCGCGCCTGCTTCACTAGAACCTCACACTCTGCACTATTTGCAGCAAAGGATGATGTTTCCAGAGATGCGTGAGGGCGAGTGTTTAGTGGATCGCAGCTAAATCAACGACTTAGCGCAGAACATCATAAAAGTAGTATTTTATGATGTTTTGGATCTGGCCATCATTTGCACTGGTTTGCTCGCCCTCGCGCTCCTACGGCTGCACGCTCCTCGCCTCACACGCGAGGATGCTCATGCTGCCCCTGATTGACGCTGCGACGCGCGAGCTGCTCCTGGCCAATGGTCGGGATCAGGAGTGTGACCATCACCCAGTGCTCAAGCTGTTCAACCCCACCGGTCCGGCCACTTGGCTGATCTGCGCGATGGACCCCGATGGGGATACCCTGTACGGGCTGTGCGACCTCGGCTTCGGCGAGCCCGAGCTGGGTTATGTGAGCTTGGAGGAGCTTAAGGAGGTCAGCGCTGGCCTCGTGATAGGGCTGGAACGCGATCTCTCCTTCCGGCCCATGCAGCCCATCTCAGCCTACGCACGCGCAGCGCGAGCCGCTGGTCGGATCGTGGAGCTGGGCCAACCAACAACTAACATCTCGGGCAACCGACGCTGAACCCAGGGAAGCGCGGTCGGTAGACGGGACGTTCGCCTCGTTCTGCGGAGCGTCGACCACGTCAGGCACTCGGAAGACCGTGTGAATCACGGACGGCTCCGTTTGCATAGCCGATCAGGACCCCGTCTTTCCAAATCCCTGACATCGTACTCAAAAGCGGACGTTGAGCTTGTCCGCTCTAGATGACCGAGATTCGCCGTAAGTAGAACGTCTGCTTAGGAGACGGGCTGCTGAAAAAGCGGACGGCCTCATATCGACCCAACCCAGTCGCCCCGGTAAGCCTACGAGCTACCCGAAAGCAGCCATCCTACCGGCCTTCCCTCGCCTCACGACGAAGCGCGGTCATCGCTACTTCGGGATCAGCCGCGCATCCGGCAGGCATCGTCAGCTTCACGGCCAGCGTGTCCCGTCCTCCGACACCGTCCAGACTAAGGATCGATACACCCCGCCAGATGAGATGCCGGATGATCAGTTCCAACCCGGCAAACCGGCCCCCGAACACCCAGCCGTGAAAGGCATAAAACACCCGGTCTTCCGCGTTCGTCGGACCGGCTACGGACGTATCGGTGCCGTGGGGAGAGGGCTCTACGAACTCAACGGGTATTGGTGTCCAGCACGCGCCGATCAGCACGTCGCGGGGGGGCAGTTGCGGCACCGGTCAGGATGATGCCTTCCCCGAGGTCTACGGCCCTAGCCCCATCGGCAGGACTGGGCTCGGTCGTAGCACTGTCGTGAGTTAGCAAGCGGGTCGCCACCGAGAGTGCGAGAAGCACACACAGGGCGGCGACCGCGAGACGTTTCCCCCACCCCCGAAGCTGCTCGACCATCACGCCTGTCGCTCCAGGCGGATCATGATCGGCAGCACCGAGGCCGCGAGCGACACCAGCGCGACGAAGGCTGCCCCGGACCCGTCGTGCCAGAACGCATAGGCGTCCTTCGAGGGCACCATCGCTAGGATACGGGCCACGTTGATCGCAACGATGAGGACGGCGCTGATCGCGAGGCTCGCGAACGCCCCCCGGTCCGCCCGGCGCCCGGCGATCTTGAGCACGCACAGCCACAGCAGCGTGGCGAGCGCGAGGTTGTGGAAGGCCGAGCAGCCCTCCAGGATCACAATCGACCAGTCCGCCTGGGTGCTGAGTTGGAAGCCGGATCGCGTCAGGCCGGGGAACACCCACTGGCCGATCCGCGCCATCAGGCCGACCTCGTAGGGTTCGATCACCACATAGAGGACCTTGAACGCGAGCTTCCCCCACAACTGGCACAGCGACAGGGCGAGCCAGACCTGCCCGATTTCCCGCAGCGCGCTCCCCTGGGACTGCCGGAAGAACAGCCAGAGCCCGGCCAGGGTCATGCCGAGATAGACGGCGTGGAACTCCGGCAGGAACCAGGACAGGGCGCAGAGGACGAGAAGGCCAAGGTCGCGAAGGTTGAGGTCGGGCCGGGTAGGGGAAGCCAGGAGCAACGACAGGATGGCGGCGGATGCGAAGGCTTCACCGAGATCTAGTTCGATGAGCGGCTGGGCGCCCACGGTCGGGTCGAGGTGGCGTTGCAGTTCAGCCGAGAGGGCGGTGCCGAGGGTAAACACCAGCACCGCCCAACTGGCGGCGCTGGCTGAAAGGTAAGCGGTCATACGGGCAACCCAGACCGAGAGCGGTCTGAGTGCCAGAGTGCGTGGCGATGCGGCCGGATCAGCCACCGGGAGGGTCAGGCGGCCGTCAGCTCATGCCGTGTGCCGCGCTTGCGCCGAAGGAAGGCGAAGGAGGCACCGGCCAGAAGCACGCCGAGGCCCGCGTTCACCTCGGGCGTGGGGGCGCCGCCGGATCCACCACCGCCGCCGCTCGGTGCGGAGGATAGGAATGCTTCAAACAAGCCTGTACCGGCCCCCTCAAAACGAGGGGAGTTCGGCGCTGAAACTGTTTCGCTAGCGAACACTTGCGCAGTGAAACTGCCATTTTTTCCGTATGTAATTGGAGAAGCTGATCGAAACGATGTTGTAATGTATGATACGCTGCTAAATACATTGATGCTGGTCGGACTAACTGAACTGCCATAGTATCCGTTAAAACCAGCTAATCCGCCATTATAGGTCGTACCAGAAACATTGTAGCTAAAAGTTCCGGAGTTTATGTTGGTAGATGTCATAGGGTTGATAAGAGTACTTGTGAAGAAAGTTCCTGTTTCAGCAGTAAGATTGCCACTGAGTGGCGTGATCATGAATGTGTAACTGTAATCGGCGTGTGCTACCGAGGATGCAGTGAGGGCTAAGCAAGACAGTGTGATAGCTGCTGCAAAGTTTTTCGTATGACCCATCCACCCAGACCATCTCATCGCCATCTTTCCTCCAGGGACGTTCGAGCGTCGCCGTTCGGCCGGTACCGGTACGCTAGAGATTTAGCAATAATTCGGAATGCGGATTAACCTCGACCATTGCTCAATGGCAACTGCCGTCAGAGCAAGTGCACCTAATAGGCCGAATGGTATCGTTAAGGAGTAAAGTTCAGCAGAGACAGTATGTTGGAGGCATTCATGCGGCTCATTGCTGGCGCCGCTGGAATGTGAAACGCAGCCTTTTTGAGCTCAGCTGTGACAAAGCGACCGTAGCTCCTTGGAGTTCGTTCCTAGGGCATGACTAGGTCCCGCAATGGGACACCAACTCCAAGTTGCGCCGCGGCCGTTTTGATAGCCTGAGCGGCGACCCTCTCTCGGAAACCCACTGGACCCCCGGCAAGGCGTCGGAGAGCAAGGCTCATCTCTCACCTGTGACCGGCACCGCGATCCCGCAGGACAAGTTGGAGCCGATCCTGCGCGAAGCCGCGCGCGGGGCGCCGACTTTCGGCTGAATGTCGATCTGCTGAACTTCAGCCAGTACACCGAGGTGAGTGATCGGACGACCGGTCAGACGCAAACAATCCGCGCGCGCTACCTGATCGCCGCTGACGAGGCCACCAGCCCGATCCGCGAACAGCTCGGCATCCCTCGGCACGGCGTTGGGCATCTGCGTATGTTGCGCAGCGTGCTGTTCCGCTGCCCGGAGGCTGACGAGGCCCTACGCGATGTCCGCTTCTATAGTTTGCTGCCCGAAAGCGGACAGGCAGAAATCCACCCAACCCAGTCATGTGAGCGGTCGTCGGCACTTCCCATAAGCGGTCATTGGTCGGCCATCCGGCAATCTTGGCTAGGGGTGGTGAACGGACCTCGGCCCGGCGCTTCAAACCAGACGCCCTGCTACGCACCGAGCTTCACTGTGGACGTGGTTTGAAGCATCTGGGGAAGCGAGCCTTCGACGTGATGGCTGTTGCCCAACGGCTACGCTCGTGTCGCAACTCTGCAGCCCACGCACGGGAACGCCACTTAATCCGTGCTGGCATGCAATAACGGCCGATCCGACTACGGAGAGGCTTGGACTGCGGAATGACGACAGCTGGGCTTATCCGACCGATCCATATCGCTGCCATCTCAGCCTCTCTCACCTACGGGTTGGCCGGCATCCCCGTGCAGGCCGGCTCATCGGCACAACCTGGACAGACCGTGGGGCAAGCCCCGGGTGCGCCATTGCCGATGGGGCTCTACCTCATTGACACGTCCAGTTTCGGCTCGCGGGACATCACCCCGCGCGGGACCGACTCGAACATCAATCTGCCGTCCTTCATCTGGGCGACACCGGCAGAGGTGGTCGGCGGACGGCTGCAACTTGTCGTGCTACAGCCGATCACAGCTTCGAGCACACGGGGCGCGGCGTACCAGAGCGGGTTCGGCCAGACGCTGCTCGCTGCGCAGGTGGCCTGGAAGCTCGGTAACAATATCAACTTCAGCTACCTGCTCGGGGCCTACCTACCCAGCGAGACCAAGATCGTCATCCAAAATCCGGTTCTGCATCAACGTTTCGCCATCACATACAATGGCGATGGCTGGAACCTGACAGGCAACTTCCTGTACGGCACCTTCTTCGATACGCGATCGGCCAGCGGTACCTTTTACTCCGACTTCCTCAACCTCGACCTCACGGCCACCAAGCATTTTGGCAAGTGGGAAATCGGGCCGGTAGCCTTTGGATCGACCGACCTTCCGACCAACAATCCGTCCTATGCTCGGCAAGGCCAGTTCGCAGTGGGCGGCCTCGTGGGTTACAACTTCGGCCCGGTCAATCTCCAGGCCTACGTTACGCGGGACGTTGTTCAGCGCAGTTACGCAGGACTTGAGACACGCGGCTGGTTGCGCGTAACTGTCCCGATCTACCAGGATAAAGGCGAGGCACCTCAGCCTAGCCCGATCCTACGCAAGTTCTGAAATCGTTTTGGACATGCGGGATGAGAGGCGTTCTCACCTGCGATGGATGCGCGAACGTCCCTTGCCGGATCCTGCATGTCTGAATGGATCGGATCAGCCAGGACTCAGGGCGGGTCGTGAGCGGGAGCGGCGACCATGTTCGCTTTTACGCAGTGTCGCCCAGAAGCGGGCCAGCCGAAATCCACCCGACCCGGTCGTCTGGCATCCAAATCGACTTTGATGTGCGGACATACCCGAACCATGGTAGGCTGGGCGATCCCCGACTCTCGAGTACGCCGAACCGTCACTCGATGCCTACGACGGGGTGCGGGATATAGGGGACTTCCAGAGCAGCGACCTCGCCGCCGCTCAGGTTCAGCGATAGCGCCGCCACTGCATCGGCCAAGTGGCTTGGCTTCGTGGCGCCGATGATCGGCGCCGAGACGCCCCGCTTCCCTGCCACCCAGGCGAGCGCGATCTGTGCCCGGGGCACGCCCCGCGCGGACGCAACCTGCGCCACCGCCTCGACCACAGCGCGGTCCGCCGCCTCGCTCGCCGCGTAGAGCTTCGTGGCGTAGCCGTCGCTGCCGCTACGGTTGGTACCCGCCTCCCAATCCCGGGTGAGGCGTCCGCGGGCGAGCGGGCTCCACGGGATCAGGCCGACGCCCTGGTCGAGGCACAACGGGATCATCTCCCGCTCCTCCTCGCGGTAGAGCAGGTTGAGGTGGTTCTGCATGGTCACGAACCGAGTCCAGCCGTTGGCCTTCGCGACCTGCTGCGCCTTGGCGAACTGCCACGCGAACATGGAGGACGCACCGATATAGCGGGCCTTGCCGGTCTTCACGACGTCGTGGAGCGCCTCCATCGTTTCCTCGATGGGCGTTCCGTAGTCCCAACGATGGATCTGGTAGAGGTCGACGTAGTCGAGCCTGAGGCGGGTGAGGCTGTTGTCGATGCCGGCTAGGATCGCCTTGCGCGACAGGCCTTGGCGGTTCGGATGCTTCTCACCGCCGCCCGCACCCTCGGGGAAGTACACCTTCGTGGCCACGACGGCCTCGTCACGCCGCATGAACTCCTCAAGGTAGCGGCCGACCTGACGCTCGGAGGTACCCGCCGAGTAGCTGTCGGCCGTGTCGAAGAAGTTGATGCCGGCTTCGACTGCCGCGCGGAAGATCGGCCGCCCGGCCGCTTCGTCGAGCGTCCAGGGGTGGGCGCCGGCCTTCGGATCGCCGAAGGACATGCAGCCGAGGCAGAGCGCCGACACGTCGAGACCGGTCGTCCCGAGCTTCCTGAACTGCATGCTCTCATCCTTTGGCGATCCCGAAGCGGTGATCACTGCTCCGTGGCGAAGCCGATCGGGAGCACTAGAGCGGAAACCCGCCCCAGTTAGGTTTAGTCACCAACGCCGCACCGGGTGTGCAATCGAAGAAGAAGCCTCCGGTCGGCCTAGAAGCGTCCTGGTCGGCAAGCTAGACGATGCCGGCCGCCGACTGCTCGACCGTCCGGTAGCCTGCGTGGTTGTTGAAGTCGGTGGTGGTGTACGCTCCAAGCTTGTCGTTCACAACGGTGTCGGCGCTTCCTGTAAGCAGCTGTTCGTCGGCCTCATCACGACTTTGGTTCGGAGTCAAAAGCGGGCATCATAGCCCGGCGGAGGAGCAATCCCTCGGCGACCACTCAGGGCGCGTGTGCCATAAGAGGGCATGGCCCCTGAAATGTCCTCGGTAAGCCGAAGCGCGCGATCACGTCTTTCGGCGACTTCGAAAATTACGACTGCACGGTCTTCGACACGCTCGATGAGAGGTCTCACCGATCCAGCGACAAGACGTCCAGGTGCAGC
>NZ_JAKSXW010000078.1 GCF_022829405.1 Methylobacterium sp. J-076 | reverse complement strand
CCGTCCACCGCGACGGCGGCGGCAACCGTCCGCTGGGGCGGCGGCGGCCCTCTCCGTCATCGCGAGCGAAGCGAAGCGACCCAGGGCGGCGGAACGGTCCACGACGTGGCGCCGCTGGATTACCTCACTCCGCTCGCATTGACGGCAGTGGTGGCCCGTCGCGATGGCGGTGGCCCCTCGCCGGGCCGGCGGGCCGGGTGTCACGCCACGAGGCGGGCCACCACCTCGCCGTTTCGCCGCTGCACCATCGCCAGCCGGCCTTCGCCCCCCTCCACCACCTCCCAGGCCGCCCCGGCGACGGGGATGCCGTGCAGCTCGACCGGCAGCGACCGGGTCTTCAGGCGGATCACCGGCGCCGCATGGGCGTAGCCCGGATGGGGGCGCCCGAGGATGACGTGGGCGATGGCCTCGGCCTGCCGGGCGACGGGCTCGATGTAGCGGCAGGGCTGCCCGTCGAGGCTGATACAATCGCCGAGCGCGAAGATGTCGGGCTTGCTCGTCCGCAGGGTGTCGCGGTCGACGGCGATCCCCCGGTCGAAGGCGAGGCCCGCCCCCCGCACGAGGCGCGGGGGCGTGGCGAGGCCGGTGGCCGCGATCACCGTCGCGGCCTCGAGGCCCGTGCCATCGTCCAGGGCGAGGGCGACCCGCCCGTCCGGCCCGCGGGCGAGGCCGCGCACCAGCACCCCGCCCCGGTAGGCGACGCCGAGCCCTTCGAGGGCCGCCAGGAGCCGGCGCCCGGCCTCCTCCGGCAACAGCTCCGGCAGGGGCAGCGCCGCCGCGCCGACCAGGGTGACCGTGTGCCCCGCCCGGGCGAGATCCTCGGCCAGCTCGCAGCCGACCATGCCCGCGCCGACCACCGCCACCGTTCGGGGGCCGCGCGCCAGCTCGGCGTGGAGGCCGCTCCAGGCGGCGAGGTCGTTGATCCGCCAGCACAGGGCCGGGTCGAGGCCCGGCGGCAGAGCCGGGCGGGCGCCGTGGGCCAGGACGAGGTGGCTGTAGGCGAGGGTCCCGCGGGTGGTGCGCAGGCTGTGCCGCTCGGGCGAGAGGCCCGTCGCCACCGTGTCCGCCATCAGGCGCAGGCCGAGCCGGGCCGCCGCCGCCACCCCCGTCTCCCGCCGCAGCCGGGCCGGGGACAGGCCCCGGGCCAGGGCCACCGACAGCTCGGGCTTGTGGTAGACGTCCCCCGAGCAGGCGGTCACCAGGGTGATCGGCACCTGCGCGTCCTCCGCGCGGATCGCCTCCGCGACGCTCCACCCGGCGATGCCGGCCCCGACGATCACCACCCCCCTCCGGCGGGGCGCCACCAGGGCGGCGGCGACCGGCGCCGCGATGGGCGCCCGGCGCCGGTAGGGCTCGAAATCCCCCTTCGTCACCCCGCAGATCGGGCAGACCCAGTCCTCCGGGATGTCCCCGAAGCGGGTGCCGGGGGCGATGCCGCTGTCCACGTCGCCCTCAGCCTCGTCGTAGATCAGCCCGCAGGCCCGGCAGAGGAACTGCTGCCAGGGGCCGAGGCCGTCGGTGGGCTCCGGGGCGCTCATGCGGGCATCACCTCCCGCGAGAGCCGGGCCATCTCCTTGCGCAGGTGCTTGATCGCCGGGGTGACGATCGCCACGAAATGCGCCTCGCGGATCCGCCGCTGGGGCGCCGCCGAGGTCAGGTAGCCCCGTGCCCCCTGGTGCAGCAGGGAGGATTGGGACGCGCGCAGGGCCAGCTCCGAGGTCTGGGCGCGGGCGTCGAGGACGTCGATCAGGTAGTCGGTGGCCCCGTCGTAGGGCGTCTGCGCAAGCCGCATCACCCGGCCGCGCAGGTCGGCGAGTTCGCCCGCGATCTCGTCCGGCCGGTCGTCCAGGAACTGGTTGACGTGGCCGAGGGTCTCCTCGACCGCCAGCATGGCCGAAAGGCTGCCCTCGGCGACGCCGAGGCCCATGCCGCACTGGAGCAGGATGAAGGCCGCCCGGATCCGCCCGATGAACGGCCGGGCCGGGTCGGCGACGATGTCGTCCCGGCCGACGAAGTACCGCTCCAGCCGGAGGCCCCAGGTGCTGGTGCCCTCCATGCCGGAGAAGTGCGGGCAGGGCCGCAGCTCCGCCCGGTCGCAGTGCAGGAGGAACATGATCTCGTGGCTGATGGCCTCCCCCGCCCCGACGACGCCGGCGATGGCGCCGCAATACTGCCCCGGCCCGATATGGCTGACCCAGGGCAGCATGCCGCTCACCTCGTAGCCGCCCGGCACCGGCCGGGCGCGCAGGAGCATCGGCTCGATCCCGGCGAAGGCCTTCATCGGGTTGGACAGGGCGGTGCCGCCGAAGCTGCGCCCGGCGGCGTGGGCGTCGAGGGCCGCGCCGGTGAGCGCCGGGTTGCCCGACTGCTCCATGTAGAGGCCGCAGACATCGTGGCACCACATCAGGAAGCCGGTGGCCCCGCAGGCGCGGCTCGCCGTCTGCATGGCGGCCACGGCCGCGCCGAACCGGGCCCCGTGCCGGTCGAGGTGGAGGGCCAGCGCCCCCTCCCCCGCCAGGGCGCCCATCAGGTCGAGGGGGTAGGTCCCCCGGTCGATGGCCCCGGCCGCCGCCGCGAGGGGGCCGTCGGCGATGGCGGCGACCCCGGCCAGGACCGCCTCGTCGGGCCGGTCCGGGCCGGCGGGATCCGCATCCGGCCGCAGGGCGAGGGCGCTCGGCATCGTGCTGTCTCCTCGAAGGAAGGACGGGCCGCCGGAGCCGCCCGCCGAAGGGATCACTCCGCGAGGCCGATCTCGAACGGGATCGGGTTGCGCATGGAATTGGCCACGGGCGAGTAGAAGTTCGCGTGGCGGACGATCTCGTCCAGCTCCTCGCGGGAGGCGTCGCCCTCGATGGTGACGGAGACCCGGATCGCCTGGAAGCCCATGTCCTCCGGGGCCTTCTCGGCGCCGCCGGCGCCCCAGGCGGCGGGGTTGCCGATGTCGCCCTCCAGGCGCAGCTCCAGGCGGGACAGGCGCACCTGCTTCCACGTGGCCACGGCGGTGATGCCCACCGCGAGGCAGCCGCCGAGGGCCGAGAGCACGACCTCCCCCGGCGCCGGGGCGGTGTTCTCGCCGAACAGGTGGAGCGGCTCGTCCACCACCACGGGGGTGTGGTCGCCGACATAGCTCAGGGTGCGGTACTGGCCGTCCACGACCGTGTGCACCTTGTTCGTACCGCGGGAGCCCGGATTGGCCCGGCCCTTCTCGGCGAACTTGAGGAGGCCGTCCCGGTCGATCGGGCGCAGGTAGGTCGTCACGGTCTGAGGGGCTGCGCTGGCACTCATGGCAAGGGTCTCTCCTGGCGCGGCCCTCTTGGGGGGCCGGCCCTGGAGCGGCTTGGCAAACGCGGTGCCAAGCGGCAAGGCGCGGCCGCATTTCCGGAAAATTTCTCCCCCGCAAAACCCTTTCGGGGGAACGTCCTCCCCCCTCCGGACCCGGGGCTCACTCCGCCGGGAGGCCGCGGACATAGCCGCGGGAGATCTGCCGCCCCCGCTCGCGGATCGTCGAATCGGCGGCGGCGAGGTCCGAGAGGGCATCCTCGACGGCATGGACCAGGGCGGCCCAGCCGTCCCGGTGGTGGGCCCGGTAATAGGCCAGGGCGATGGTCTCCGCCTCGGTCGGTCCCCAGTCCGGTGCCGGCGATTCGCTCAACTGCCCTCGCATCTCGCTCAACCTCCACTAGAACATAGAGTGAACAAAGCCGACGGGGCGATTCGGTTCAAGGCCCCGGGCGCCGAAAGGCGGATTCGCGGTGGACCCCTGTGGATCGAGGGAGAGAAGGCGAGTGCCCACGCGGCTTTACCGGTTCCACTGCGTGGGACCCGGCGGCGATGCGACCTTCGACCTGCGCGGCCGGCGGCTGCCGACCCTCGCCCAGGTGCGCGCCCATGCCGACCGGGTCGCCCTGGCGCTGATGGCGGCGGGGGACGCCGACTGGACGCGCTGGATCGTGGATGTCCACGACGGCAAGGGCCGGAGGATCCTGATCCGCGCCTTCACCGACGTGCGGATCAGGCCCGAGGCGGCGGATCAAGCCCCCTGACGGGCCCCGGCCCCACCCCCCAAACGGGGCCGCCAGCCCGTCGGCGCCACGATTGGTGGAAATGCCAAGTGGCTGCAGTGCAACCTTTTTTCGGCTTCCATCGCCCCTGCCGGGGCCGCGCCGGCCACCATCTCGCCGCAGTTCGGGCAGCGGTGTAACCTTGCCGACACAGTCTTCCGGAACGCTTTCCGCTAATAATCAACCCGATCGGGACAGACTTCTGGGGATTGCACAATTATGAAGAGCCTCGTCACCTCGCTGGCAATGTTCACGGCCCTCACCGCCGCCGCCACCGCCGCCGACCTTCCGCGTCGCGCGCCGCCGCCCGTCTTCACGCCGGTGCCGGTCTTCACCTGGACGGGCTTCTACGCCGGTTTCAACGCCGGCTACGGCTTCGACGCCTCCTCGACCTCGGCTCCGACCGTCGTCGGCGTCTCGCCGGGCAACCGCATCTTCGCCGCCGGCAACGTGCCGACCACCGGCGTCCTCGCCTTCTCGAACACCGCCAGCAACGAAGGCTTCGTCGGCGGTGGCCAGATCGGCTACAACTACCAGTTCACCCCGGGCTCGGGCGTGGTCGTCGGTATCGAAGCTGACGCCCAGTACGTCGACTTCGGCCGCCAGCGGAACCGCTTCTCCGCCGTCGCCCCGGCCGGCTCGGCCATCATCCCGGGCACCCTCATCTACAACCCGAACGGCCTGTCGGGCCTCGACTACTTCGGCACCGTGCGCGGCCGCCTCGGCTACGCCTTCGACCGCACCCTCGTCTACGCCACGGGCGGCTTCGCCTACGGCTCGGGCGGCGGCCGTCAGTTCGGTTCGGGCGTCTCCTCCGACGACTTCCAGACCGGCTACGCTGTCGGCGGCGGCATCGAGTACGCTCTCCCGACCGACTCGTTCCTGAACTTCTTCCGCTCTTCGGCCGTCACGCTGAAGGTCGAAGGCCTGTACGTGAACCTCGACCAGAACCGTCGTTCGGCCGGCGCTTTCGCCACCAACGCCTTCGGTCAGACCTACTCCGCCGCTTCGCAGGGCGTGACCCTGGTCTCGGGCCCGGCCAACATCCGCCGCGACACCGAGTTCGCCGTCATCCGCGCCGGCGTGAACTACAAGTTCGGCTCCTACTAAGATCCGAACGGACACCACCGACCAGCGGCGGTCCCGGGTTTCCCGGGATCGCCCTGGAACCGGGAGAGGCCGCCTCCGCAGGGGGGCGGCCTCTCTTGCGTTCGGGCCCACCCCACGCGGGGATGCCCGAGCCTGCCCGGAATCCGGGCCGGACGGCATCATTGTCAGCATATTTGTACGAGTATAGAACCGACCGACGCATCGCTTCCAGCCGGACCAGACGCCCGATGACCGACTCGCCCCGCAAGCTCCGCTCCCGCGCCTGGTTCGACAACCCGGACAACATCGACATGACGGCGCTCTACCTGGAGCGCTACCTGAACTTCGGCCTCAGCCTGGAGGAGCTGCGCTCGGGCAAGCCGATCATCGGCATCGCCCAGACGGGCTCCGACCTCTCGCCGTGCAACCGCCACCACCTCGTCCTCGCCGAGCGCATCCGGGAGGGCATCCGCGAGGCGGGGGGCATCGCGCTCGAATTCCCGGTCCACCCGATCCAGGAGACCGGCAAGCGCCCGACCGCGGGGCTCGACCGCAACCTCGCCTATCTCGGCCTCGTGGAGCTGCTCCACGGCTACCCCCTCGACGGGGTGGTGCTCACCACCGGCTGCGACAAGACCACCCCGGCCTGCCTCATGGCGGCGGCCACCGTGAACATCCCGGCCATCGCCCTCTCCGTCGGGCCGATGCTCAACGGCTGGTTCAAGGGTGAGCGGACGGGGTCCGGCACCATCGTCTGGCGGGCCCGGGAGATGCTGGCGGCGGGGGAGATCGACCATGACGGCTTCATCAAGCTCGTCACCTCGTCGGCGCCCTCCACCGGCTTCTGCAACACCATGGGCACCGCCACCACCATGAACTCCCTGGCCGAGGCCCTGGGCATGATGCTGCCGGGCACCGCCGCCATCCCCGCCCCCTACCGGGACCGGCAGGAGGCCGCCTACCGCACCGGCAAGCGCATCGTGGAGATGGTCGCGGAGGACCTGAAGCCCTCCGAGATCCTCACCCGCGACGCCTTCCTGAACGCCATCGTGGTCAACTCGGCCATCGGCGGCTCCACCAACGCGCCGATCCACCTCGCCGCCATCGCCCGGCACATGGGGGTCGAGCTCGACATCACCGATTGGCAGACCTACGGGCTCGGCGTGCCGCTCCTCGTGAACCTGCAGCCGGCCGGCACCTATCTCGGCGAGGATTACTACCGCGCCGGCAGCCTTCCGGCGGTGGTCGCCCAGCTGATGGGCCAGGGGCTGATCCGGGAAGGCGCGCTGACGGTCAACGGCCGCACCATCGGCGAGAACTGCCGCGGCGCCACCATCGAGGACGAGGACGTGATCCGCCCGTTCGACCGGCCCCTGAAGGAGGCCGCGGGCTTCCTCGTGCTGAAGGGCAACCTGTTCGACGCGGCGATCATGAAGACCAGCGTGATCGGCGAGGAGTTCCGCACCCGCTACCTCTCCAACCCCGCCGACCCGGACGCCTTCGAGGGCCGCGTCGTGGTGTTCGACGGGCCGGAGGATTACCACCACCGCATCGACGACCCGGCGCTCGACATCACCCAGGACACGCTCCTCGTGATGCGCGGGGCCGGGCCGGTGGGCTATCCCGGCGCCGCCGAGGTGGTGAACATGCGTCCGCCCGCCCAGCTCATCAAGGCGGGGGTCTTCGCCCTTCCCTGCCTCGGCGACGGGCGGCAATCGGGCACCTCCGCCTCGCCCTCGATCCTCAACGCCTCCCCCGAGGCGGCGGCCGGCGGCGGCCTCGCCCTGCTGCGCACCGGCGACCGGGTGCGGATCGACCTGCGCCGGGGCACCGCCGACATGCTGCTCCCCGAGGAGGAGATCACCGCCCGCCGCAAGGCGTTGGACGAGGCGGGCGGCTTCGCCTACCCGGCCTCGCAGACCCCCTGGCAGGCGATGCAGCGGGCCGTGGTCGGCCAGATGCACACGGGCGCCATCCTGGAAGGCAGCGAGGCGTACCAGCGCATCGCCCAGACCAAGGGTCTGCCGCGCGACAACCACTGAGGCGGCACGCCTCCCCCTCCGCCCGCAGGCGTGGTGGAGGGGAGGCGACGTCTCACGCCTGCATCGACATCTCGGTGTCGGCCAGGGCGAGGCGGATCAGCACGGACATCGTCTCCCGCGCGCCCTCGGAATCGCCGGCCACGATCGCCTCGTAGACGGCGCGGTGGTCGGGAAGGGGATTGCGCGGCAGGGCCCGCAGGCGCTGCTTGTAGATCGTCGTCCAGGTGACGGCCGCGACGATGGAGCTGGACAGGGACAGGAGCGGCGCGTTGCGCGTCGCCTCCAGCACCGCATGGTGGAAGGCCCGGTCGGCCGCGCGGCCCTCGGGCACGGCGAGGCCGTAGCGGGCCATCTCCTCCAGGGCATGGCCCATGCGGGCGATGTCCACCGAGGAGCGCCGCTCGGCCGCCAGGGCGGCGGCGGCGGGCTCCACGATCTGGCGCAGCTCGAACAGGTCGCGGATGAAGGTCTCGCTCGGCTCGGCCTCGAAGGCCCAGGCCAGGATGTCGGGGTCGAGGAGGTTCCAGCGGCTGCGGGCGCTGACCCGCGTGCCCGTCTTCGGCCGGCTCTCCACCAAGCCCTTGGCGCTGAGGATGCGCACGGCCTCGCGGTAGGCGGTGCGGGAGATGCCGAGCTGCTCCGAGAACTCGATCTCCCCCGGCAGCACGGCCCCCGGCGCGTGCAGGCCGGACAGGATCGCGATCCCGAGGGTGCGCGCGACGGAGCCATGGATCCGCTGGCCGGGCGCAGGGGGGGGCAACCCCATGCGCTCGCCGTCGCTCACGCGCCTCAACCGCCTCACTCCACTCGACGAAGCCGCCCCGATCCCCGTGCCGGGAGCCCGTTTCGCAGTAGGCCGCCGGGCCGCCGAGTGCAAGGATACAGCCCCCGGGGGCGCTTGCCGCGGGCCGCGAATCCCGCTAGCCAATTGTCTGATTAATGCGAGACGGCCCAGACATGGGTGGGGGCCGGTCCGGAGGGGGGAACCATGGCCCTGTCGCTCGTCCAGTTTACGAAAGCGGACGGAACCCGCGGCGTCGCCGCCCTGGACCGGGGCGAGAGCCGCACGGTGCCGGGGGTGGGCAGCGTCCTCGACCTCGCCCGGCGGGCGCTCGCGGCCGGGCAGGACCTCGCCGGCGCGGTCGCCGCCGCGGGGCCGGGGGAGCCCCTGGACCTCGCCGGGGTGAGCCTCCTGCCCCCCATCGACCACGAGGATCCGGCCCACCTGCTGCTCACCGGCACCGGCCTCACCCATCTCGGCTCGGCCGAGGGGCGGGACAAGATGCACCGGGCCGCCGCCGCCGACCCGGCGCCGACCGATTCGATGACGATGTTCCGCATGGGCGTCGAAGGGGGGAAGCCGGCACCGGGCCAGCCCGGCGTCCAGCCCGAATGGTTCTACAAGGGCGACGGCAGCGCCCTGGTCGGCCCCGGCGCGCCCCTGGTCTCGCCCGCCTTCGCCCTCGACGGCGGCGAGGAGCCGGAGATCGCCGGCATCTACCTCATCGATGGGGATGGGACGCCCGTGCGCCTCGGCTTCGCCCTGGCCAACGAGTTCTCCGACCACGTGACGGAGCGCGGCAACTACCTCTGGCTCGCCCATTCGAAACTGCGCCCGGCGGCGGTGGGGCCGGAATTGCGGGTGGGGGCGCTCCCGGCGGACGTGCGGGGGACGAGCCGCATCCTGCGCGACGGCGCGGTGCTGTGGGAGCGCCCCTTCGTCTCGGGCGAGGCCAACATGTCCCACAGCATCGCCAACCTGGAGCACCACCATTTCAAGTATCCGGGCCACCGCCGCCCCGGCGACGTCCACGTCCACTTCTTCGGCACGGCGACCCTGTCGTTCAGCGAGGGCGTGGCGACCCGGCCGGGCGACGTGTTCGAGATCGAGGCCGAGCCCTTCGCCCTGCCCCTGCGCAACCCCCTCGCCCTCGCCCCGGCCGCGGAGGTCTCCGTGAGGGGCCTGTGAGCGGGGCCTCCATCCCGACTCCGGCCGGCGGGCCCCGTCTTCCCGCCCGGAGGGGAGCCCCGGGGGCCGCTCCGGGCGATGTCGCGCGGGCCTGAGGTCACGCCGCCCGCATCAGGCCGATCTCGGTGACGACGGCGGCGCAGTGGGCGCGGAGGTCGGCGAAGGCCGGGCCGTAGTCGAGCCCGGAGCGGCAGACCGCCTCGACCTCCCGGCACAGGCGGGCGAGGTCGGTGAAGCCGAGCATGGCGGCGGCGGCGATCATGGCGTGGGCGTCCTGGGCGACCCCGTCCCGGGGCCGGACCCCGCCGGCGGCGGCGCCGAAGCGCGCATCGAGCTCCTGGGCCAGCGATTGGAGCAGCCCGTGCACGCGCTCCGGGCCGATGACGTCGGCGATGGCGTTGAGGGCTGCGGCCTCCGGCACGGGCCGGGCCCGGTCCCAGGTGCCGCCCGCTCGGGTGCAGCGGTCGATGGCATCGAGCAGGTCGGCGCGCACGAAGGGCTTGCCCACATGGCCGTCCATCCCGGCCTCGCGGAACTCGGAGACCTGCTGCGGCAGGACGTTGGCGGTCAGGGCGATGATCGGCACCCGGCCGGCGGGGCCGGCGAGGCCGCGGATCAGCCGGGCGGCGCTCACGCCGTCCATCACCGGCATCTGCACGTCCATGAGGACGAGGTCGTAGGTGCCGGCCTCCACCGCCCGCAGGGCCGCGGCCCCGTCGGGCACCACGTCCACCGCATGGCCCGCCGCCTCCAGGATGATGCGGGCGAGGTCCTGGTTCAGGGGGACGTCCTCGGCCAGCAGCAGCCGGCGGGGCGGGCGCCCGCGCAGGTCGCTCCTGTCGCGCTTGGCCGCCTCCGGGGGGAGGGTCCGGGGGAGGTCGACGGTGAACGAGAAGGTGGAGCCCCGCTCCTCGACGCTCTCGACCCGCACCGCGCCGCCCATCAGCTCCACGAGGCTCTTGCAGATCGCCAGGCCGAGGCCCGCGCCGTCATGGGCGCGGCGGTAGGAGCCATCGACCTGGCTGAACCGCCGGAACAGCCGATCCTGCTTGTCCGCCGGGATGCCGATGCCGGTGTCGCTCACCCGGAAGTCGAGGCTCACCGCGTCGCCACGCTGCCCGGCCACGGCGACGGTCAGGTCGATCCGGCCGGTGGGCGTGAACTTGATGGCGTTGTTGAGGAGGTTGAGCAGCACCTGCCGCAGCCGGTCCTCGTCGCCGGCCAGCCAGTCCGGCAGGGCGGGATCGATCGAGAGGCCGAGGGCGAGGCCCTTCGCCTCGGCGAGGCCGCGGACGATCGACAGGGTGTTGTCGATAAGGGCGGCGGGGGCGAAGGGGCGGCGGGCGATCTCGACCTGCCCCGCCTCGATCTTCGAGACGTCCAGCACGTCGTTGACCACGGTGAGCAGGGCCGCGCCCGCCGAGCGGATGCGCTCGCCGTACTGGCGGATGCGGGTGCCGAGCCCGCCCTCGTCGAGGAGGAGGTCGGCATAGCCGATGATGCCGTTGAGGGGCGTGCGGATCTCGTGGCTCATGGAGGCCAGGAACTCGGATTTCGCCCGGCTCCCCGCCTCGGCCAGCTCCCGGGCCGCCTCGGCCTCGCAGGTGCGCTCCGCCACCCGCTGGGCCAGCGTCGCGTTGAGGGTGCGCAGGGCCCCCTCGGCGGCGTCCCGGGCGGTGTCGTCGCGCACGGTGAGGACCGCGCCGATCTGGCCGCCCTCGCCCCCGCGCAGGGGCTGGGCGTTGCCGATGGCGACGACCTCGGTCCCGTCCGGCCGCCGGATGCGCCAGCGCGCGTCGCGGACGGTCTCGCCCCGCACCGCCTTGGCGAGGGGGAGATCCCGGGGCGGGTAGGGTTTCCCCTCCTCCGTGAAGAGGTGGTAGGTGTCGCTGTAGGCATCGGGCTCGACATCGAGCCGCGACACGCCGTGGATGCCCGCGGCGGCGGTGTTCACCAGGGTGATCCGCCCGGCGGCGTCGGTGACGATCACCCCCTCCGCGAGCTGCGCCAGGATGGCCGCGCTCGCCGCGGTGGAGAAGTCCGCCTGCGCCTGCATCGCCCGCAGCCGCTCCTCGGCCACGGCCCAGTTCCGGGCCTCGCCGCGCCGGGCCGCCTCCTCCGCCGCCACGCGGGCGCTCACGTCGCGCAGGGTCGAGACGTACCCGTCCGGCTCGCCGCTGTCGGGGTCGTGGACCAGCGCGAAGGCCAGCTCCAGCCAGACCCAGTGGCCGTCCCGGTGGCGGTAGCGCAGCGGAATCGGCGCCCGCTCCGTGCCGCCCTCCCGCAGGGCGCCCAGGGCGGCATCGAAGGCCGCCCCGTCGTCGGGGTGGATGAAGGCGACGGGCCGGGTGCCGACCAGCTCCTCGGGGTCGTAGCCGAGGATCGGCGTCACCGCGTGGGAGACGTAGCGGCGCGTGGTGTCGAGGTCGCTGAAGACGATGATGTCGCTGGCGTGCTCGGCGATCAGGCGGTAGCGGCGCTCGCTGGCGCGCAGGGCGTTCTGGGCCCGGCGCTGGGCGGTGACGTCGGTGAAGGTCCGGACGAGGCCGCCTCCGGAGAACGGAAGCGTGCGGACCTGGAGGACGGTCCCGTCCGGGCGCTCGCGCTCGTAGACGGCCACCCGGTGCTCGGGCTCCCCGTGTTCCAGCCACCGCCGGAGGTCGGGGTGGACCTTCGCGAACTCGCCGTGGGCGAACTGGTGGGCGCGCACCGCCGCGAACGGGGCCCCGTCGGAGAGCAGCCCGTCGGGCACGCCCATCATGCCCGCGACGTGCCGGTTGAAGACCCGGACCCGCCCCTCGCCGTCGGTCATCAGCAGCCCCTGGTCGATCGCCTCCAGGGTGGCGCGCAGCAGGCGGTCCGTCTCCTCCAGGGCGCGGGTGGAGCGGGTGAGCTCGGTGACGTCGAGGCAGATGCCGCAGACGGCCACGAGGCGGCCGGAGGCATCGCGCTCGTCGATGCCGCGCACGCTGACGTGGCGGATCTCGCCATCGGGGCGCAGGATGCGGGAGCGGTGCTCGTACCCGCCGCGGGGCAGCCGGCCCCGCCCGTTCAGGGCCACACCGATGCGCCGCCGGACCTCGTCGCGGTCCTCCGGGTGGTAGAAGCTGCAATGGGTGTCCAGGGGCACCGGCTCGAGGATCGCGTTGCGGCCGAAGATCGCCGCGATCCCCGCCGACCACGCGAGGGTTTGCGTGGCGACGTCCAGGCGCCAATGGCCGAAGGAGGCCGTCTCCTCCGCCACCCGGCGGGCGGCCTGGGCCTGGAGGTGGCGGGTCTCGCTGCCGGCGAGGCGGCGCTCCGCCTCCTCCGCGCGCAGCGCCCCGGCCACGAGCCGGGCCGCCTCGGCGAGGGAGCCCCACGCCGCCGGGGCGGGATCGGGGCGGTCCGCCCCGTCGATCACGCACAGGGCGCCGATCCAGCCCCCATCCCCCGCATGGAGGGGGGCGACGGCGCAGAAGGCCGCGCCGCCGGGAAGCCCGCGCAGCACCACGCCCTGCGCCATGCGGCCGAGGCCGGCACCGAAGCCGGGCGATCCGGCGATCAGGCCCGCGCGGTCGCCGTCGATCCCACTGAGGCCGGCGATGCGGATCCCGTCCGCCCCGTCGAGGATCGCGAAGGCCGAGGGGGCGCCGAGGAGGGCCCTGGCGACGCCACAGGCCGAGTCGAGGGGCGAACCGCCGTCACAGCGGGCCGGGGCTGGCGATGGCGGGACGGGGGCCACACAGTCCAAGGGCTGAGATCTCACAGGAACGAACCGCGAAACCTTCGCGTGCCGATCCAGGGATTGATGGGGCCCAATCCATAAATGTTCCTTACGCTATCCTTTCCTGTAGCGACTTGATCTCTTCCTATCCTCGACGCTGACGATATGTCTCAGGCGAGGCCGAGCTTCTGTGCCAGCCCGATCCGCTGCAGCTTGCCGGTGGCCCCCCTCGGGATCTCCGGCAGGATGACGATCCGCGCCGGCACCTTGAACGGGGCGAGGCGCTCGGAGGCGAAACCGCGGATCTCCTTCTCCCCCGCGGAGGCGCCCTCGCGCAGGACGATGGCGGCGGCGACCTCCTCCCCGAGCTTGTCGTGGGGCAGGGCGAAGGTCACGCATTGCAGCACGGCGGGGTGGTCGAGGAGGATCTCGTCCACCTCGCGGGGGCTGATCTTCTCGCCGCCGCGGTTGATGATCTCCTTGAGCCGCCCGGTGATCGAGAGGTAGCCGTCCGGCGAGAGCACGCCCTGGTCGCCGGTGCGGAACCAGCCCTGGGGGGTGAAGGCCTCGGCATTGGCCTTCTCGTTGTTCTCGTAGCCGGCCATGACGTTGGGACCGCGGATCACGATCTCGCCGGGCTCCCCCGCCGGCAGGGGCTCCCCGTCGGCGCCGACGACGGCGATCTCCGGGCCCGCCGCGAGGCCGACCGCGCCGGGGCGGTTCTTCTGCGGCGGCAGGGGGTTCGAGGCCATCTGGTGGGCGGCCTCGGTCATGCCGTAGGCCTCGATGACGGGGGCGCCGAAGGTCTCCTCCAGCTCGCGCAGCACCTGCGGCGGCAGGGAGGCGGAGGAGGAGCGGATGAACCGCAGCGGCGTCGCGGCGATGGTCTCGCGGTTGCGCCCGGCCCGGCCGAGGATCGCCTGGTGCATGGTCGGCACGCCCGTGTACCAGGTGGGCTTGGCCTCCTCCATCCAGCCGAAGAACTTCAGGGCGTTGAAGCCCGGCGTGCAGCAGACCTGCCCCCCCGCCGAGAGCGGCGCCAGGATGCCGGCGATCAGCCCGTGGATGTGGAACAGCGGCATGATGTTCAGGCCGCGGTCCTGCGCCGTGAAGGCGAGGCTGGTGCGGATGTGCCGGGCCGAGGCGCTGACGTTGCCCTGGCTGAGGGGCACGATCTTCGGGCGCGAGGTGGTGCCGGAGGTGTGCAGGACCAGGGCGACGTCCCCCGTCCCGGCGAGGCCACCGTGGGCGGAGGGCTCGCCCGCCTCCCCGGCGAAGGCCAGGGTGAAGCTGCCCGCGCCCTCCTCCGGGGTCGGTGTCAGGCGGGCCACGGCCATGCCGAGCTTCTCGGCCACCGCGACCGCCGCCGAATCGCTGCCCTCGGCCACGACCAGGAGCCGCGCCCGCAGGTCGTTGAGGTAGAACTCGAACTCGTCCGCCGTGTAGGCCGGGTTGAGGGGCGCCGAGGTGGTGCCCGCCGCCACCGCGATGAAGGCCGCGGCCATCTCCGGCCCGTTCGGCAGGACGATGGCGACCCGCTCGCCCCGGCCGATGCCCCGGGCGTTGAGGGCGGCGACGGTGCGGTCGGTGAGGTCGCGCAGGCGGCCGAAGGTCAGCGGCACGCCGCCGGGGCTCGTGAGGGCGGGGGCCTCGTCCGCGCCCGCGGCGATGAGGTCACGGAGGGTGGTTGCGGGTGCGGCCACGGGGGCGTCCTCGGATGGCGTCGGTTCGGGGGAGGTCAGGCGGAGGCGATGGCGAGGTGGCCGTTCGCCCGGTCGAGGCTCTGGGCCAGCAGCCGCATCAGGGCGTAGACGCTGTCGATATGCGGCGTCGCCACCCCGATGAGGCGCCCGAGCTCGATCACCGAGCCGACGAGCGCCTCCAGCTCGATGGGGCGCCCGGCCTCCACGTCCTGGAGCATCGAGGTCTTGTGCGCACCGACCTTCTCGGCGCCGGCGATGCGCCGGTCGATGCCGACGCGGAAGGTGATGCCGAGCGCGTTGGCGATCCGCTCGGCCTCCTTCATCATCTCCGTGGCGAGGGCCCGGGTGTCGGGGAAGCGGCAGATGTCTTCCAGCGTGGCGTGGGTCAGCGCGGAGATCGGGTTGAAGCTGAGGTTGCCCCAGAGCTTCAGCCAGATCTCGGCCCGGATGTCGGTGGTGACGGGGGCCTTGAAGCCGGCCTGGGTCAGGCGCTGCGAGATGGCCAGCACCCGCTCGGACTTGGAGCCGTCGAGCTCGCCGAGGCCGAAGCGGTTGCCCTCGATCACCTTCACCGTGCCGGGGTCGGTGAGCACCGCCGCCGGGTAGACCACGGAGCCGACGACCCGGCGGGGGTCGAGGTGCCGGGCGATGAGGCCGCCGGGGTCGGCGGTCTCCAGCCGGGTGCCCGCGTGCTCGCCGCCGTATCCGCCGGTGAAGTACCACCAGGGGATCCCGTTCTGCATCGTCACCACGGTGGTGTCCGGACCCATGAGGGCCTCGAGGTCGGCGGCGATAGGGCCGACCTGATGGGCCTTCACCGTGAGCAGCACGAGGTCGTGCGGCCCGGCCTCCTTCATCGAGCGCGTCGCCCTCACGTTGCGGGCGTGGCGCTCCGTGCCGTCCTCCTCGATCAGCCGCAGGCCGTCGCGGGCGATGGCCTCGGCGTTGGAGCGGGCGATGAAGGTGACGTCCTCGCCGGCCTCCGCCAGCTTCACGCCGAGATAGCCGCCGATGGCGCCGGCGCCGACGATCGCGATACTCATGGGACCCGTGTACCCTGCAGGGATGATTGGCGATGCCGCGCGAGGCGGCTTGCGTCGACTGTATCGGCGGCACCGCCCCGCCTGCCAGACGAAACGGGCCGCCGCACGGAACGATCCGCCGCTAGCTTCGCGCCACGAACCTCGCCCGCATGGGCTTGAGCACGAACATGGCCAGGAAGGCCGCCAGGAAGGCCATGCCCGAGGCGACGTAGAACACCGTCTGCCAGCTCCCGGTCTGCGACTGGATCAGCAGGAAGACCGGCAGCAGCAGCGAGGCGGTCCCCTTCGCCGTGTAGAGCAGCCCCGAATTGGCGGTGGCCGACTGGCAGCCGTAGGTGTCGGCGCAGGTCGAGGGGAACAAGGAGTAGATCTCCCCCCAGGCGAAGAACACGAGGCCGGTGAGCAGCACGAAGGCGAAGGGGTGATGGGCGAGCAGGCCCAGCGCCAGGATGCCGACGCCCTCGATGGTGAAGGCGAGGACCATGGTGTTCTCGCGCCCGATCCGGTCCGAGACCCAGCCGAAGAACGGCCGCGTGACGCCGTTGAGCACCCGGTCGATGGTGAGCGCGAAGGTCAGGGCCGGCAGGGTCAGGCCGAGGATCGAGACCGGCACGCCCTCGACCTTGAAGTCCTTGGCGATGGGGCCGAGGGAGGCCGTGGCCATCAGGCCGCCCGCGGCCATCAGCACGAACATCAGGTACATCAGCCAGAAGACCGGCGTGCGCACCATCTCGGAGGGGCCGTATTGCCGGCGGGTGACCGCGTTGGCGGCGGGCACGCCGGAGAGCATCCGGTCCTTGAAGCCGGCATCGGGGGCCGACAGCAGCTGCGAGGCGATCATCACCACGAGGCCCTGGCCGAGGCCGAAGACGAGGAAGGTGTGCTCGTAACCGCTGTCGCGGATCATCGCCGCGATCGGCACGACGGTGAGGGCCGAGCCCGCCCCGAAGCCCGCCGCGGTGAGGCCGGCGGCGAGGCCGCGCCGGTCCGGGAACCACTTGAGGGCGTTGCCGACGCAGGTGCCGTAGACCGCCCCGGCGCCGATGCCGCCCACGGCGGCGGCGGCGTAGAGCATCGCCAGGGACTCGGCGTAGGCGTTCATGGTCCAGCCGAGGGCGCAGAGGCCGCCGCCGATGAGCGTCACCACCCGCGGGCCGTAGCGGTCCACGAACCAGCCCTCGATCGGCACCAGCCACGTCTCGGTGATGACGAAGATGGTGAAGGCGACCTGGATCGCCGGCTTGCCCCACTGATACTTGTCGTTGATCGGATTGACGAAGAGCGTCCAGCCGTACTGCATGTTCGCGATCATCGACATGCACAGCACGCCGAGGGCGAGCTGGCCCCAGCGGCCAATGGCGGGGGCACCCACCCCGGAGGCGCCGACGATCGGACCCCGCGCGGGATCTGCGGCAGGCATGGCCATGTAAGGGGGCGCTCCTCTGCGAACTTTAACCTGAGCGCCAAGGTTCTAAAGCAGTAAATAAACGATACAATATGCCAGCCGGCGGGATCATTCATTGTAGATCGGCAAAATATTTTGCCGTCGCTCGGAAAAATTTGAACGGCGGCGCAACACGGGGAGTGGGCGGCGCAGCGAGAGCGACCTTCCCCGCCGCCTTCAATCCGGGGCCGCGGGGCGGAGCCGGGGATGCGGGCGAGGACCCCGCTCACGCAGACGTGAGCGACACCCGCCCCCCGCCTGCCCCCGGCGCCATGCCCCCGTCCCGTTCCGTTCGCCCGGCGATGGGCGCATAAGGCGGGCGCACGGGGGTGTGGGGATGGAATCAGGGACGACGGCGAGATGAACGCGCACAGGGCCGAGGGAACGCTGCCGGTGGCGGCGATCGACGGGGCGTCGCCGGTCTCGCCCCCCACGCCGGCCCGGGCCGAGACGACCACCTACGGGATCCTGGCGGCCCTCAGCCTGTCCCACCTGCTGAACGACCTGATCCAGTCCCTGGTCCCGGCGATCTACCCGCTCCTCAAGCAGAGCTTCGCCCTCGATTTCGGGCAGATCGGGCTGATCACCCTCACCTTCCAGCTCACCTCGTCGCTGCTCCAGCCCGTCGTCGGCTTCTACACGGACAAGCGCCCGAGCCCCTTCTCCCTGACCGTGGGGATGACCTGCTCGCTCCTGGGCATCGTGCTGCTGGCCAGCGCGTGGTCCTACGGGGTGCTGCTGGTCGCCGCCGGGCTCGTGGGCATGGGCTCCTCGGTCTTCCACCCGGAATCCTCGCGCATGGCGCGGGCGGCCTCGGGGGGGCGCTACGGGCTGGCCCAGTCGGTGTTCCAGGTCGGCGGCAACACCGGCCAGGCCCTCGGGCCGCTGCTGGCCGCCTTCATCGTGGTGCCGAACGGGCAGCACAGCGTGATCTGGTTCTCCCTGGCGGCGCTGGCCGGCATCGGCGTGCTGGCCTGGGTCGGGCGCTGGTACCGGGCGCGCCTCGCGGCGGCGGCCCGGCGAGGCGCCAGGGCCGGGGGCGCGGAGCAGGTCCTCCCCCACGGGAAGATCGTGGCGACCATCGGCATCCTGATCGTGCTGATCTTCTCCAAATTCTTCTACATGGCGAGCTTCAACTCCTACTACACGTTCTACCTGATCGACCGCTTCCACGTCTCGGTGCAGGCCTCGCAGCTCTGCCTGTTCGTCTTCCTCGGATCGGTGGCGACGGGGACCCTGGTGGGCGGCCCGGTGGGCGACCGGATCGGGCGCAAGGCGGTGATCTGGGGCTCGATCCTGGGCGTGCTGCCCTTCACCCTCGCCCTGCCCTACGCGAACTTCTGGCTCACCGTGGCGCTGACGGTGCCGATCGGGATGATCCTGGCCTCGGCCATGCCGGCGATCCTCGTCTACGCGCAGGAACTGCTCCCCGGCCGGGTCGGCCTCGTGGGTGGCCTGTTCTTCGGCCTGTCCTTCGGGATGGGCGGGCTCGGGGCGGCGGTGCTCGGCGAGGTCGCCGACCGGACGAGCATCGATTACGTCTATCGCCTCTGCGCCTTCCTGCCGGCCATCGGCCTGCTGGCGGCCTTCCTGCCGCGGATCAGACCAGCCCGGTAGCCAGCATGGCGACCACGGCCGCGAACATGCAGGCCGTGGCGACCCAGCCGAGGACCCGCAGCGGCCCCCGCACGGCGAAGGCCCCCATGATGTCGGGCCGGGCGGCGGCGCGCATCATCACCGCCATGATCGGCACGGCGATGACGCCGTTGACCACCGCGCTCCAGTACAGGGCGCGGATGGGATCCACCGCCCCGAGGCTGATCACCATGCCGACGAGGGTGGCCAGGGCCACCGTCCCGTAGAAGGCCCGCGCCTCCAGCAGGCGCCGGCCGAACCCCACCGGCCAGCGCCGGGCCTCCCCCACGGCATAGGCCGCCGAGCCCGCGAGCACCGGCACGGCGAGCAGCCCCGTCCCGATGATGCCGAGGGCGAAGACCGTGGCGGAGAACGGCCCGGCGAAGGGGCGCAGCGCCTCCGCCGCCTGGGCCGAGGTCTGGATGTCGGTGATGCCCCGCGGATGCAGCACCGCGGCGGCGGTGACCATGATGGCCAGGGCCACCGCGTTCGAGAAGGTCATGCCCACGAGGGTGTCCACCTCGATCCGGTGGAGGGCGCCGCGCCCCTGCTCCGGGGCGCGCAGGAGGGGCTGGCGGCGCGGGAAGGCGCCCAGGTCCTCGGCCTCCTCCGCCGCCTGCCAGAAGAACAGGTAGGGGCTGATCGTCGTCCCGAAGAGGGCGACCAGGGTGGTGAGGCCCGGCCCGTCGAGGGTGAGCCGCGGCACGGCCATGGCCAGGGCCAGCTCCCCCCAGGACACCTGGGCGAAGATCACCACGCCGAGATAGGCGAACAGGCTGAGGGTCAGCCACTTCAGGACGGTGACGTAGCGGGCGTATTGCAGGGCGAGCTGCATGAAGGCGCACGCCCCCGCGAACAGGGCCACGTAGAGCCAGCGCGGCCCGGGCAACAGCAGGTTCAGGGCGTCGGCCATGGCGCCGAGGTCGGCGCCGAGGTTCAGGATGTTGGCCGCGAGGAGGAGGAGCACGATGCCCTGGAGCACACCGTTCGGATAATGCTCCCGCAGCACCCCGGCGATGCCCCGGCCGGTGGTGCGGCCGATCCGGGCGGCGACCATCTGCACCGCCGCCATCAGCGGCAGGGTGTAGAGCATGGTCCAGCACAGGCCGTAGCCCAGTTGCGCCCCGGCCTGGCTGTAGGTGGCGATGCCGCTTGGGTCGTCGTCCGAGGCGCCGGTGATCAGGCCGGGGCCCAGCGCCCGCAACGGGCGCGGCTTCGACGGGCCGACGACCGGGCTCGCCTCCTCCGGATCCTCGATCGGCCGGGGGGCTCGCGGGAGGGTCACGCGTGCGCGGCCAGGGCCGGCGGCGGGGCGGGGGCGCGCTCGGCCCCGCGGGGTGCCGACCGGGCCGGCTCGCCCCCCTCCGCACCGATGCCGATCTCACGCCACGCGGCGGGCAGCGCGATCACCACGCAGGTGTCCGCCCGCATCCGCCAGTCGGCGATGCCCGCCGCCTCGCTGAACATCGCCTTGGCCGCATAGGCGGCCGCGACGTCCGACCGGGCGGCGACGACCGCGCGCCGCTGCAGGACGCTCCGGTCGTCACCGAGGGCGTCCGGAACGACTTTGTGGAACATCACGAGGTATTCGCCCATGGCTGGACTCCGCTTCCACCGCGAAGTCCAGCCTGCCCCCGCACCGGGGCGCCCGCCTTGATCCAGCGCAAGCGCCGGGGCGGCTCAGGTGCGCCAGGGATGGGCGGGCAGCTCCGTCTGGCCGATGGCGCGGGCGCCGGCCTCGGCGACGGCGTCGTCGTTCTCCACGGTCGAGCCGCTGACGCCGATCGCCCCCGACATCACCCCGTCGGAATCGACGATGGGGATGCCGCCGGGGAAGGTGATCAGCCCGTCGTTCGAATGCTCGATCCCGTAGAGCGGGCCGCCCGGCTGCGAGAGCTGGCCGATCTGGCCGGTCTTCATGCCGAAGAACACCGCCGTCTTCGCCTTCTTGTGCGCGATGTCGATGGAGCCGACCCAGGCGTCGTCCATCCGGTGGAAGGCCTTCAGGTTGCCGCCGGAATCCACGATCGCGATGCACATCTGCGTGCCGAGTTCCTTCGCCTTCCCCTCGGCGGCCCTGATCGCCGTCAGGGCTTGCTCGATCGTGACATGCATGGCGCTCTCCTCCGTCGTTTCGGGCTGAGAGGCTTATAGGACGGGTCAAAGTGACTCAATGCAGTCCGCCAGCCTATCGCCGCCTCGACAGTAACGCGGTGATCCTGCCCCCGTCGGCGTCCCGAAATGCTCCGGAACCGAAACCGACACTGCCCCGTTTTCCCATGTGGTGGATGCCGGACCGGGCCAACTCGTCTCGTCCCCGCACGGGCCGGGCCCCGGAACATCGTCGGTATACCGAACAATCCGTAGTCTTAAAAAGACTGCCGCTTAACCATATTGGAAAAGTCGGTCGTTCGCCGCCAAATCTCCCGTCGGTCCGCACCGATCGGCTGCACCGAGCTGATTACTTAACTGATTTTTACAGCTTTGCGCCGGCCGGATCCCGTCGTATGAAATTTTTATAGCGTATTCACGCGAATCGAAGGGCCTCGCGGAGGGCCCGCGTGAACGGCGCGAGGGAGCACACGTCATGTCGAGCCTCGCCGAGGCAGCGCCGCCCGTCGCGAACGGCTTCGCCGCACGCCGCGCGATCGCCCGCGCCAACGCGAACTGGTTCCGAAGGTTGGCCGCCCGCGCCCAGCATGATGGCGGGCCCGCCGCCGTGCAGCGGGCCGCCAACGCCCGCAGGGCGGCCCGCCTCGTCCTCGCCCAGGCGCGGCGCGAGGCGCTGGTCCACCGGATGATGGAAACGGCCGCCCTGTCCGTCTCCTGACCGGGCGCCGTCCGCGGCCGCGCCTCAGGCGGGGATGCGGCCGATGTCGGCCGTGTCCTCGGCGGCGACGCCGTTCTGGCGGTGGCGGAAATCGCTGAGCGCCCGGTAGACCTGGAGGCGCGCGCGCATCACCGAGCCGAGGGGCTTGTGCTCCGTCAGGCTGTGGGCCGGGCGGAAAGTCATCACCTCGTCGAAGTAGCGGACCCGCTCGGGGGAATAGGCGTCCTGCCGCGGCAGGCGGATCGTCGCCACCGTGCGGTAGGGGCTGACGGAGACCGGCCAGTCGATCGAGGCGTCCTCGATGGGCTGGCGCCCGGCATCCGCCCAGAGCTGCGCCTTCAGCTCATAGACCACCTCGTTGTCGCGGAAGAACGCCGCCGCCGCGTGGCGGAACCCGTCCTCGTCGCCGCTCGGGTCGAGGCGCCATTCGGCCAGGGCGCGCTGCGCCTCCGCCGCCGGCACCGCGCCGAGCTTGGCCACGTAGTCGCCGAACCGCATCGGCGCCTGGCTGAAGTAGCTGTCGGCCAGGGGGTGGCTGTAGGGGTGGCCGAAGAAGTCGGCCAGGGCGCTCTCGGTGCCGAAGGCGTGCAGCACCCGGTTCAGGTTGCGCGCGGTGGCGGAGACGGCGCTCTTGACGCCCTCCGGCAGGCCGGTCGACTTGCCGATCACCGTGCCGTCGCGCAGGAACCCCGCCGCCGTGCCGGAGGGGAAGGTCGTGCCCGTGGCGAGCACGAAATCCTGCGTGTCGGCGGAATGGCCCGGCAGCTTCTCCCCCGGCACGCCGAACACCTTGATCGACATGCCGCGATGGGTGGAGACCCGGTCGCCCAGGGTTTCCCCCGGCCCCTGGGCGAAGCGCACCGCCACCGGGTGGGTGCCGGGCTTGGCGAACAGGCCCTGCGCGAGTTCCGGCGGCAGGCCCTCGGGCACCGTCAACTCGCCGGTGACGCAGGCCGAGCTCTTGGCGTGGCTCGCCCGCACCGCATGGTGCTCGCGCGCCTCCACCGTCTGCGACTGCTGCGTCATCCCCTGGATGATGCCGTCGATCGATGCCTGCTCGTCGGGGGCCGGCGTCTCGATGTCGGGCGTGTAGCGCAGGTAGTTCATGGGGCCTCTCTGCCGGTGTGCGAGCGGGGCGGATTTCTCTCTGGCCGACAAGCAGCGCGGCGCCCGCCCGTTCCCGCCGGACCGTCCCAAGACGCACGAGGGCGATTGAATGCCGCACAATCTGGAACGGGGCGCGTCCCGGCTAGTTCTGTCCTACGGCCGACCGTGGAGACGGACCTTGGAAGCACCTGTACGCTATAGCCCTGACGTCGAGCAGGTGAAGCCCGATGAAGGCAAGACTATCGAAGGCCTGTGCGAGACCTTCGATACCATCCTTCAGCGGGTCGCCGACGATTCGGGGCACGCGGTGCGCTCGGTTCACGCCAAGGCGCACGGCATCCTCGAGGGCGCGATGCGCATCGAGGCGGGGTTGCCCCCGGAGCTGGCCCAGGGCCTGTTCGCCACCCCCGGCGAGCACAGGGTCTACATGCGCCTGTCGACCAATGCGGGGGACATCCTGCCGGATTCGGTGTCCCTGCCCCGGGGCCTCGCCCTGAAGGTCCTCGACGTGCCGGGCGAGCGCCTGCCGGAGGCGGAGGGGACGACGCAGAACTTCATCATGGTCAACGGGCCGGTCTTCCAGGCACCGAGCGCGGACAAGTTCCTCGGCAGCCTGAAGCTGCTGGCCGGCACCACCGACCGGGCCGAGGGCCTGAAGGTGTTCGGCTCAACCGTGCTGCGCGGGGTCAACAAGGCCCTGCAGGCGGTGGGCATCGAGAGCCCGACGGTCGCCTCCCTGGGCGGCGCCCCCAACGTCGATCCCCTCGGCGAGACCTATTACAGCGTCACCCCGTTCCGGTACGGCGACTACATCGCCAAGTTCTCCCTGCGCCCCGTGGCTCCGGCCCTGACCGCCCTCACCGGCACCGAGATCGACGCCTCCGGGCGGCCGAACGCCATCCGCGAGACGGTGCAGTTCGAGATGGTCGGCATCGAGGGGGTCTGGGAGTTCTGCGTCCAGCTCTGCCGCGACCTGGAGCGCCAGCCGGTCGAGGACCCCACCGTCGCCTGGGACGAGGCGGAGGCCCCGTTCCAGCGGGTGGCGACCATCACCGTCCGCCCGCAGGACAGCTGGGACGCGGGGCAGGTCCAGGCGGTGGATGAGGGGATGCGCTTCAGCGTCTGGACCGGCCTCGCCGCCCACCGGCCGCTGGGGAACATCAACCGCGCCCGCAACGCACCCTACCGCCACTCGGCGAAGTTCCGGGAGCGCTTCAACGGCTGCCCGATCCACGAGCCCCAGGCCGGGCGCTGACGGTCGGGCCGGATCGGCCGGGGATCCGGGAACGGAGCCCGGCCGGCCCGGGTTGCCCGGCCGACGCCCCCCTTCTTCTTCTTCACGATGCACGAGCCGGAGCCGGGCGGGCCGCGCCCTCGCCTCCGCCTCGCCCTCCGGATCGGAACACCCTGACATGACGAGAGCCGCCCGCACCCGGACGCCGCTGACCGCCCTCCTGCTGGCAGGCGCCGCCATCGCCGCCGGCCCGGCCGCGGCCCAGGACCCCGCCGCCGGGCAGGGCGTGCTGACCAAGGTCGCGAGCTTCGACCATCAGGTGACGGGGATCACCGTGGCGAAGGATGGGCGCATGTTCGTCAACTTCCCCCGCTGGAGCGAGGACGCCCCGGTCTCGGTGGCCGAGGTGAAGGACGGCAAGCCCGTCGCCTACCCGGACGCCGAGTGGAACGCGTGGCGCAACGCCAAGAAGGACGAGGTCGACCCCAAGACGCATTTCGTCTGCGTGCAGAGCGTCGTAGCCGACGGGCAGGACCGGCTGTGGGTGGTGGATGCCGCCGCCCCCGCCATGGCCCATGTGGTCAAGGACGGGCCGAAGCTCGTCGGCATCGACCTGAAGACCAACAAGGTGGTGAAGACCATTCCCTTCGACACGAGCACGGTGATGCAGGCCTCCTACATCAACGACGTGCGGATCTCGCCGGACGGGAAGACCGCCTACCTCACGGATTCCGGCGCCGAGGGCGCGCTGATCGTGGTCGACATCGATGCGGGCTCGGCCAAGCGGGTGCTCTCGGGCCACCCCACCACCATGCCCGATAAGAGCGTGACCGTGCAGTACGACGGCAAGCCCCTGCGCCGCCCGGACGGGCGCGGCGTGGAGTTCTCCGCGGACGGCATCGCCCTCTCGCCCGACGGCAAGACGCTCTACTGGCAGGCCATCAAGGGCAAGACCCTCTACAGCCTGCCCACGGACGCCCTCACCGGCTGGGCCACCGCCTCCTTCGTGCCGGAGATGCTGAGCGACAGGACCCTCGGCGGCAAGATCGCCACCGTGGGCGAGAACGGCCCGGCCGACGGCCTGCTGATTTCGCGCAAGGACGGGCGCATGTACGTGACCTCGCCGCAGGACAACGCGGTCAAGGTCCGGGACCTCTCGCAGAACGGCAAGGGCCTGACGACGGTGGTGCAGGACCCGCAGCTGCGCTGGCCGGACACGTTCTCCGAGGGGCCGGACGGCACGATCTACGTGACGACGTCGCACATCCAGGATTCGGCGGACTACAAGCCCGGCGCGCCGATCAGCCTGCCGACGGAGCTGTGGTCCATCAAGCCGCGCCCGGCGGACGTCACCGGCTCCACCGGCCGCTAAGCCCGGCGCCGCAGTCCGGCCGGGGTGCCGCCGCGGCACCCCGGGGGCCGGCCTCGCAGGCTCGCCCCGGCAGTCGGACCACTATTCGACTTATTCCAACTTGAGATAAACCGCGGCAACGGGTTTTCGTCGCACAATCCGAAAGTCCTTGCCGGGTCCATTCCACCACTATAATCAGCGTCAACTCAGAGGGCGCGATAGATTAGAGTGGATATAATCTGGCAGTCCGTGCCCGGTTTGCCGCCGAGCACTTGCCCGGCCCTGGGACCATCGGCGCCACCGTGAGCCGGGCCGCCCTCCTCCCGGTGCGCGCCCGGCTCGGCGACCTCGTGGAGGGCGTGCGGCCCCTGGCGCCGTTCTTCTGCCTGTACGTCACCTTCGGGCTGACCCTGGGCTTCCTCTCGGGCGGGGCGCCGCTGATCCTCCGGGCCCGGGGCACGGACCTGTCCGAGGTCGGCCTGCTGCAGCTCATCAACCTCCCGGTGGGCCTCACCTTCCTCTGGGCGGCGGTGCTGGACAGGGTCCGCCTCCCGCTGCTGGCCCACAGGATTGGCTGGATCGTCGCGGCGCAGGGCGCGACGGCGGCGCTGCTGGCGGCGATGAGCTTCGGCGAGGGATGGCCGCTGCCGGTGCTGCTCGGCCTGGCGGTGGCGGCCTGCGCCTGCGTCGCCACCATGGACATCGCCCTGGAGGCGCTGGTCGTGGAGACGGTGCCCGCGGGCCGGCGGGCCTATGTCGCCTCGGCCAAGCTCTGCGGCGCCTCCCTCGGCGGCATCCTCGGCGTCGGCGTCCTCGTCGGGGCCTACGACAGCCTGGGCTGGCGCGCGGCGGTCCTGGCCTGCGCCGCGATGGACCTCGCCTGCCTCCTGCCGATCCTCGCCTATCCGGAGCGGCGCCTGCGCCGCCGGGGGGACGCGCCGGAGCGGTGGTCCGGGTCCTTCGGCCGCCTGCGCCACCTCGCGCCGCGGATCCTGGCGCTCGGCGCCTATTTCGCGGCGGCCTACCTCGTCTCGGGGCCGAACACCCTCGCCCTGCTCGACCTGCAGGTGCCCCTCGCCGAGGTCGGGTTCCTCACCGGCAGCGTCCTGCCGGCGGTGAACCTCGTCATGGCCCTGGTGGCCGGCGGCCTCGCCGTCCGGGTCGGGACAGCCCGCCTGATCGTCCTCGGCGCCCTCGGCGTCCTGGCCTCGGGCGCCCTGATGGCCGCCGCCTGCGCCGCCGGCTCGGCGCCGGTCGCCATCGCGGCGACGGTCCTCAACTTCGTCTGCGGCGGCATGCTCGGCGTGCCGGTGTTCAACATGATCTACCGCTGGGCGCAGGGCCCGCGCCCGGCCACCGACTACGCCCTCCTGTTCGGCGCGGCCTTCTTCGCCGCGATGCCCCTGCGGGTCGCCGCGGCGGCGCTGGCGGAATGGCTCGGCTGGGCCGTGTACTTCGCCGCCGCGCTGCCGGTCTACGCGGCGGCGGCAGGCGGGCTCGCCCTCATGGTCGCCCGCACCCTGCGCGGCGACCAGGGGGGCGCGCGATGATCGCCGAGGTCGCCGCCCACGTGCCCCCGTCCCTCGGGGCGTACCGGGACGGGGTCGCCGTGGGCCCCGGCGGGACGGCGGCCCTGCCGCTCGCCTCCCTGCACGACCCGGCGGTGTTCGACGGGGCGATCACGGCCTTCGCCGCGGGCTATGGCGGGGCCGACCGGCGCGCCGTCGTCTCGTACTGGAGCCAGCACTACCTCGCGGCGCTGGCCACCCCCGCCCTCACCGCGCTGATGCGCCTCGGCCGTCCCCTGCCCCTGGCCTTCGCGGCCACGAGCCTCGAGCTGGACGAGGGCGGGCGCCCGGCCCGGCTCCTCATCCGCGACGGGGGCGCCTGCGGCGGGGCGGCCTGCCCCGCCGGCCTCGCGGGGCTGGTGGAGGGGCATCTGCGCCCCTTCGTGGCCCTGTGCCACGCCCGCTGCGGCCTCGCCCCCCGGGTCCTGTGGGGCAACGCCGCCACGATCCTCGGGCACGTCGCCCGGGAACTCGGGGGCGACGCCCCGGCCTGCGAGGAGGTCGCGGCCTGCCTCGGATGGCGCGGCGGGGCGGCCTGCGCTACGACCCCCCTGGCACAGGCCCTGCGCCCGGACGCGTCGGGCGGCCCGCGGCGGCGCGCCTGCTGCCTGCGCCACCGCCTGCCGGGCGTTCCCTCCTGCGGGGCGCTCTGCCCCCTCGAACGCTGTGCCCCGCCATGCTGAAGGCCTTCCTCGCCTATTACAGGCCGCACAGGGCCCTGTTCCTCCTCGATTTCGGCTGCGCCGTGCTCTCCGGCCTGCTCGAACTCGGCTTCCCCGTGGCGGTGAAAGGCTTCATCGACACCCTGCTCCCCCGCCAGGATTGGGGGCTGATCCTGCTGGCGGCGGCCTGCCTCGCCCTGATCTACGTGGCCAATGCCGGGCTGATGGTGGTGGTCACCTACTGGGGGCACGTGCTCGGCATCAACATCGAGACCACGATGCGCGCCCGCGCCTTCGACCACCTGCAGAAGCTCTCGTTCCGCTTCTACGACGGGCAGAAGACCGGCCACCTCGTCGCCCGGGTGACGAAGGACCTGGAGGAGATCGGCGAGGTCGCCCACCACGGCCCCGAGGACCTGTTCATCGCGGTGATGACCCTGGCCGGCGCCTTCCTGCTGATGCTCTGGGTCCACCCGCCGCTGGCCCTCATCACCGGGGCGATCCTGCCGGTGATCGCCTTCGTGTCCCTGCGCTACGGCGGGCGGATGACCCGCAACTGGCAGGCGCAGTACGGCCGGGTCGGCGCCTTCAATGCCCGGATCGAGGAGAATGTCGGCGGGATGCGCGTCGTGCAGGCCTTCGCCAACGAGCGGCACGAGCGGGCGCTGTTCGCCCTCGACAACGCCCGCTACCGCGACACCAAGCTCGAGGCCTACCGGCTGATGGCGGCGGGCCTGTCGATCAACTACCTCGGCCTGCGCCTCGTCCAGATCGCGGTGCTGCTCGGCGGCGCGGCCTTCGTGGTGCGCGGCGAACTCACCCCCGGCGGCTTCGTCGGCTTCCTGCTCCTCGTCGGCGTCTTCTACCGGCCCCTGGAGAAGATCGGCGCCGTGGTCGAGACCTATCCGAAGGGCGTCGCGGGGTTCCGGCGCTACCAGGAGCTGCTCGCCACCGAGCCCGACATCGTGGACCGCCCCGGCGCGGTCGAGGCCGAGCCCCTGCGGGGCGACATCCGCTTCGAGGAGGTCAGGTTCGGCTACGGGCGGGGACGTCCGGTCTTCACCGGCCTGAACATCACCGTCGCGGCGGGCGAGACGGTGGCCTTCGTGGGTCCCTCGGGGGTGGGCAAGACCACCCTCTGCGCCCTGCTGCCGCGCTTCTACGACGTCGAGGCCGGGCGGATCACCATCGACGGGCTGGACCTGCGCGCCATCACCCTCGACTCCCTGCGGCGGCAGATCGGCATCGTGCAGCAGGACGTGTTCCTGTTCGCGGGCACGATCCGCGAGAACATCGCCTACGGCCGCCTCACCGCCACCGCGGCCGAGATCGAGGAGGCCGCCCGGCGGGCGCGGCTCGGCAGCCTCATCGACGGGTTGCCGGAGGGGCTCGACACGGTGGTGGGCGAGCGGGGCGTGCGCCTGTCCGGCGGGCAGAAGCAGCGCATCGCCATCGCCCGGGTCTTCCTGAAGAACCCGCCGGTCCTCATCCTCGACGAGGCGACCTCGGCCCTCGACACGCAGACCGAGCGGGAGATCCAGCGGGCGCTGGCCGACCTCGCCCGGGGCCGCACGACGCTGATCATCGCCCACCGCCTCGCGACCATCCGCGACGCCGACCGGATCGTCGTCCTCGGCGAGGGCGGCGTCGTCGAGCAGGGCCGCCACGAGGTCCTTCTGACGGCGGACGGCCCCTACCGCCGCCTGCACGCCGCCCAGTTCGGCCGGGCCGGGGAGGCCGGGATCGCGGCGGCGGAGTGAGACCCCGCCGCCGGGGCCGGGCGCCCTCAGGCGGCCGAGGCGACGGCCGGCGAGATCCGCTTGCGGGCCTTGTTGTCCCCGGTGCTGTTCAGGAAGGCCTGGGCCTCCTCCTTGCGCTCGAAGACGTGGGGGGCGACGCCGCGCCGGGTGAGCGCCTCTTCCATCTTGAGGCGCAGGAAGGCGCTCGTGGCGTAGCGGGTCGTGGTCGCGTAGTAGTTCGCCTGGAGATACTGGACCATCCCGGCATAGTCATCGACGAGGTTCTCGTTCAGCCGGAAGCCGTCGTGGTTGATCACCGCGTTGACCCGCTGGCCCGCCTTCCGGCACGCCTCCACGATGGTCATGCGCAGCTCGTCCATGTCGCCCTTCACCCGGCAGTACCAGCCTTCGAGGTTGATGAAGAGGATGTTGCGCTCGCCGTCGTAGCTGACCCGCGCCTTGAGATCGAGGTTGAGCAGATCGGAGATCAACTCCATCGGCTCCTCCCGGAAGATCCGGGGATCCATCGGCACCGGGTTGCGCACCACCGGGGCGAAATCCATGTGGGCGAGGATGTCGCGCTCGATGTCGATGCCCGGCGCCACCTCGACCAGCTCCAGCCCCTCCGGCGTGAGCTGGAAGACGCAGCGTTCGGTGACGTACAGGACCGGCTGCGAGCGCTGCACCGCGTAGGGCCCCGAGAAGGTGTTCTGCTGGACCTGGGTGACGAACTTGCGCGCCCTGCCCTCGCTGAGGATCCGCACCTGGCCCTCCTGCACGGCGATCTCCAGGCCCCCCGCCGTGAAGGTGCCGGCGAAGACCACGGTGCGGGCGTTCTGCGAGATGTTGATGAAGCCGCCGCAGCCGTTGAGCTTGCCGCCGAACTTCGACGTGTTGACGTTGCCGGCCTCGTCGCACTCGGCCATGCCGAGGCAGGTCATGTCCAGGCCGCCGCCGTCGTAGAAGTCGAACATTTGGTTCTGGTCGATGATGCAGTCGGCGTTGGTGGCCGCGCCGAAGCTCGATCCGGAGGCCAGCACGCCGCCCACCGCCCCCGCCTCGGTGGTGAGGGTGATGTAGGGGGTGATCTTCTCCTCGTTGGCCACCGACGAGATGCCCTCCGGGGCCCCGACCCCGAGGTTGACCACGCCGTTGGGCGGCAGCTCGAAGGCGGCCCGCCGGGCGATGATCTTGCGCTCGTTGAGGGGCATCCGCTTGATGCCGGTCACCGGCACGCGGATCTCGCCGGCCAGCGCCGCGTCGTGCACCACGCCGTAGTTCATGCGGTGCATCTCGGGCTCGGCGACCACCACGCAGTCCACCAGGATGCCCGGCACCCGCACGTCCTTCGGCAGCAGGTAGCCGTCGTCCACGATGCGCTCGACCTGCGCGATGACGATGCCGCCGTTGTTGCGCGCCGCCATCGCCTGGGCGAGGCAATCCAGCGTCAGCGCCTCCTTCTCGTAGGAGAGGTTGCCGGACGGGTCCGCCGAGGTGGCGCGGATGAAGGCCACGTCGATCTTGGTGGCGGTGTAGAACAGCCATTCCTGGCCATCGACCTCCACCAGCTTGACGATGTCCTCCGTGGTCAGGTCGTTGACCTTGGCGCCGCCGTGCCGCGGATCGACGTAGGTCTGGAGGCCGACCTTCGAGAACAGGCCGGGCTGCCCGGCGGCACAGGCGCGGTAGAGCTGCGAGATCACACCCTGGGGCAGGTTGTAGCCGCGGATCAGGTTGTCCTGCGCGGCCTTGGCGACCTTCGGCATCCGCCCGAAGTTGGCGGCGATGACCCGCGCGAGCAGCCCCGGATGGTGCAGGCGCCCGGTCCCCAGACCTTTGCTGTCGCCCGCGCCCGCGGTCATGATCAGGGTCAGGCCCCGCGGCGAGCCGGTCTCCACGTAGCGCTTCTCCAGGGCGGCGTGGAGCGCCTCCGGGATGCAACTCTGGACGAAACCCGTCGTGGTCAGCACGTCGTTGGCGCGGACAAGGGCGATCGCCTCGTCCGCGGAGATGACCTTGTTCTTCTTCATGAAGCTCGCGATCCTCCCTGAAACCCGGACGCCCGGCACCTCGAAGGATCCGGCCGCGAGATCGACTGCATTTCAAATGCAGTTCTTTTTGCAGCGCAACGATTTGTGCGGCACCGCACGAAATCATTGGCCTAATGCAAGACATTACTCCAAAACTGGACCGGTGCGCTGCTTAAAAACTCTTCGAGACCCCGTCAGAAAAATTGCACCGGCGGGCGGCGGCCGCGGGGCCGGGCGGCGCGGCCCTCAGGCGGGGAGGATGTGGAGCAGGCCGCCCAGCACGCCGAGCAGACCGACCCCCATCACCGCCACAGCGATGTAGGACTGCATCCGCGTCTCGCGGCCCGTCCCCGCCGGGCCGGCGGCATCGGTGGGCTCCCGGCCCATCAGGCCGCCGCCCGTGCGTCGGCGCCCGGCACGGGCTGGCCCCGGCCGGCGCACCAGCCGGCGGCGGCGAGTTCGCGCCGCAGGTCGTCGCACTGGGCGTCGATCAGGTCGGGCAGGATGTCGGCGTGGTCCGCATCGAGGGCGGCGAGGAGCCGGATGCCGGAGGCGGCGGGTTCGAACGCCACCAGGACCTCGCGCTCGGCGAACGGGTCCTGGGGATCGAGACAATAGTGCGTGAACATGGGACGGGGCTGCAGGCCGGGCGCGCCGGCGAGGGGGGTGGCCTAGGCCGGCGGCATGACGGCCGGATGACCGGCCCCGAGGCCGCGTCCAAGATCCCCGGCCGTGACCCCGCTCATGGATCCGGCCCATGAGCACCATGCATGCGCCCAGTCATGACCCCGGCGGGGGCGGTCCTTCCGTCCGGGCCCTCCGTCGTCCACCGGTCACGAAGCTGTGCCCTTGCTGGCCGGGTCGTCCATCGTCAGAGTCCGTGGTGTGTCCCCCGCCCGCACCATCGTCCGCGGTACCGTTGCGATCGGCCTGATGCTGCAGGCGAGCCTCGTCTCGGCCGATCCCGCGGCGCAGGACCCGGAGACGGCCGCGCGGGTCGCGGCCGAGGGCGTCGCCATCGGCTCGAATGCCGGCGCGGGCGGCGACCCGCAGACCTCGGTGGCGCAGCCCGTGTTCTCGGCCGGGCGCGCCGCGGAGGTGACGACCTCGTTCCAGCCGCTGCTCGGCCCCGCGGGCGATCCCGGCGGGTATCGCGCGTTCCTCCAGAGCCGGGGGATCACCTTCGGGCTGATCGGGGTGGCGGAGACCTACCGGAGCCTGCGGGGGGGCCTGCGCCGGGGCGAGACCGGCCTGACGCTGCTCGACCTCGACGTCGATGTCGACCTCGACACCTTCGCCGGGTGGAGCGGGGCCACGGCCCACGCCACCGTCTACCAGATCCAGGGCAGCGGGACCTCCCGCTCCCGCGTCGGCAACCTGCTGACGGTGAGCGAGATCGAGGCCCTGCCCGCCTCGCGCCTCTCGGAGCTGTGGCTGGAGCAGAGCCTGTTCGACGAGCGGCTGTTCCTGCGCGTCGGGCAGCTCTCCGCCGACACCGAGTACATGGTGAGCCAGACCGGCATCCTGTTCACCAACGGCACCTTCGGGTGGCCGGGGATCTTCGCCGCGAACATGACCGATGGCGGGCCGGCCTACCCCCTCTCGGCCCCCACCCTGCGGGTGAAATACGTGCCGACCCCGGAGCTCTCGTTCCAGGCCAGCCTGATCGACGGCACCCCCGGCGGCGGCAACCCGCGCTCGGGGATCGACCCGCAGCGGCGCAACCCGAACGGCACCCGCTTCCCCCTCTCCGACCCGCCGCTGGCCATCGCCGAGGCCAGCTACGCCTACAACACGGCGCCCGGCGCGCCGGGCCAGCCGGGCACCGTGACCCTCGGCGGCTGGCGCCGGTTCGGCCGGGTGGATGCCCTCACCCCCGACCCGGTCAGCGGCCTCGGCCGCCGGGTCTCGGGCGATTCCAGCGTCTACGGCGTGATCGACCAGACGGTCTATCAGGAGCCGGACGACCCGAACGACGGCGCCAGCGTGTTCCTGCGGGCCTCCGCGTCTCCGGGGGACCGCAACCTCGTGGACCTCTACCTCGACGGCGGCATCGCCTATCGCGGGCTGCTGCCCGGCCGCTCCGACGACACCCTCGGCCTCGCGGTGGCCGTCGCCCGGATCGCCCCCGCCGCCCGGCGCCTCGACGCCATCGCCGCCGCGCAGGGCACCGGCCCCGCCCCCCGCCGCAGCGCCGAGACGGTGCTGGAGGCGACCTACCAGGCGGTGCTCGCCCCCGGGATCGCCGTGCAGCCGACCGTGCAATACGTGATCCATCCCGGCGGCGGGATCGCCAACCCCCGCGACCCGGAGGGCAAGCGGGTGCGCGACGCCACCGTGCTCGGCCTGCGCGCCATCACCCGCTACTGAGGGCGGAGGGGCCTCAATCCCGCGGCGGGCGGATGCCGAGGCCGCGGATCAGCCCGAAGGCGACGAGGGCGGAGAGGCAGGCGATGGCCATGGCCCCGTAGGAGCCGCCATCCACCTCGGTGAGCGGCAGGCTCTTGGTGTTCATGCCGAACAGGCCGGTGACCAGGGTCGGCGGGAGGAACAGGGCGGTCATCACCGACAGGGTGTAGAGCTGCCGGTTGGAAGCCTGGGCGAGGTAGGAGGACAGCTCCTCCTGCATCAGGCGGCTGCGGTCGGCCAGCATCACCATGTCCCGGTCCAGGGCGTCGAGCCGCTGGGCGATCCGCGCGGCGGCGATGGCCGCCTCGGCCGGGATCTCCTCCTCCTCCCCGGCCGTCTCCAGCCGGTGGAACACGGCGCGCAGGCCGAGCAGCTGCCGGTGCAGGCGGACGGCATCCCGCCGGATCGGCCCGAGGCGCCGCCGCTCGTCGCGCACCCGCTCGTCGAGGATATGGTCCTCGATCTCGTCGAGTTCGTCGGCGAGCCGCCCGCCGGTCTCGACCATCGCGGTCACGACGCGGTCCACGATGACTTCGAGCAGGTGGACCGGGGCGAGGATGCCCCGCCCGCTCGCCGCCGCATCGCGGGCGAGGTCCGGCCCGAGGACGGGGTGCCGCCGCCCGCTGACGAGGAGGTGGGGCCCGATCACGAAGTGCAGGCGCCCGCCCGCATCGACCCGGGCGTCCCCACCGGTCTCCCGGACGAGGTCCGCCACCACACCGCCGATATGCCCCGCCTCGACCGTCAGGCGCTGGTGCGGGTCGCTGGCGAAGGCCGCCGCGGTCAGGTCCGGCGGGCCGAGGCGCCCCTCGGCGATCAGAGCCGGCAGGCGCGCATCGTTGAGGTTGAAGTGCAGCCACGTGAAGCCCTCGCCGAAGCGGCCCGGATGGGGCAGCGGCTCGTCGTGGGCGACGGGGTGGCCGCGACCGCTCTCATCGAACCGCATGGCCCAGAGCAGGCCCGGGAGGGCCGGCTCGTCGCACAGGAGGCGGGCCGCGGCGGCGGAGGTCGCGACCACGGGGCTAGAAGACGTGGCGCAGGATGAAGAACAGCGTGCCGGCGATCAGGATGGCGGCCGGCAGGGTCGTCACCCAGGCGAGCGCCATGTTGCGGACCGTGGCGATCTGCAGGCCCGAACCGTTGGCCGCCATCGTGCCGGCGACGCCGGAGGACAGGATGTGCGTGGTCGAGACCGGCAAGCCGTAGAGCTCGGCGAGCCCGATCGTGCCGGCGGCGACGATCTCCGCCGAGGCGCCCTGGGCGTAGGTGAGGTGGGTCTTGCCGATCCGCTCGCCCACGGTGACGACGATGCGCTTCCACCCGACCATGGTGCCGAGGCCGAGCGCCAGGGCGACGCAGACCTTCACCCAGTCGGGGATGTAGCGGGTGCCGGCGTTGAGCAGGTCGGTATAGCCCTTGAGGGTCCTGGTCTCCGCCTCGGAGAAGGTTGCTCCGGATTTCGGCAGAAGCCGGATCGCGTCGGCGGCGAGGTACATGTCGTTGCGGACGTTGGAGGTCGCCGCCGCCGGGACCTGCCGGATCGAGCCGTAGCCCTGCACCGCGTGGGCGATGTCGTTGGAGAGGGCGGCCAGGGCGCCGTAGACCGCCGGCCTGTCGAGGTCCTTGGCCTTGAGGGCGTCGCTGACGACCTTGCGGGCCTCGGCCGGGGCGGGCTTGGCGGCGTCGGCCGCCCGCGCCCCGAACACGCCGCTGGCGGCCTGGGAGGTCTGCACGAAGGCCGGGGTGGCATCCGCGGTCATGGTGCGGTTGAGGGCGTAGGCGGTGGGGGCGGCGCCGATCAGGATCAGCATGATCAGGCCCATCCCCTTCTGCCCGTCGTTGCCGCCGTGGAAGAAGGAGACCAGGGTGCAGGTCAGGATCAGCAGGCTGCGGATCCACAGGGGCGGGGGCGCGTCGCCCTTGGGGGCCTCGTAGAGGTCCTTGCGGCGGATGGTGAACTTCAGGGCGAGCAGCAGCAGCGCCGCCAGGACGAACCCGCACAGAGGGCTGAAGGCCAGCGCCTTGAACACGCCCATGGCCTGGTTCCAGTCGACGCCCGAGGTGCCGTCCTGCCCGCCCATGAACTGGTTGGCGAGGCCGACGCCCAGCACCGAGCCGATCAGCGCGTGCGAGGAGGAGTTCGGCAGGCCGAGCGCCCAGGTGCCGAGGTTCCAGATGATCGCCGCCAGGAGCAGCGAGAAGATCATCGCGTAGCCCGCCCCGGAGCCGACCTGCAGGATCAGCTCCACCGGCAACAGGGTCACGATGGCGTAGGCCACCGCCCCCGACGAGAGCATCACCCCGAGGAAGTTGAAGGCGCCCGACCAGATCACCGCCACCAGCGGCGGCATCGAATGGGTGTAGATCACGGTGGCCACCGCGTTGGCGGTGTCGTGGAAGCCGTTCACGAACTCGAAGGCGAGGGCGATCAGCAGGGCGAGGCCCAGCAGCGCGAAGGCGCCGTAGGCCAGGGGCGCCTCGCCGACCGCGTTCATGTCCGTGATCAGGCTGACGACCGCGTAGGCGAGCCCGGCGACGAGAACCAGCAGGAAGGCGATCGTCCCGCCCGGGTGCATGCCCCGGTCGAGCTTCGGTTTGCCGCGGGATGCGGGGTCGATCGGACCGGTGGGGGCCAGGACAGCGTCGGACATGGGCACCTCGCACGGATTCGGCCGGTTAACGGCGGGCGTAGATCGGCTCCATGACGCTCCGGTGACGGACGGGGCCTTCCCGGCGCCCTCCCGCAACCTTTCGCGACCGGGCGGCATAGGACCGTCCTCCACCGCCGGGATCCCGCGCATGTCCATGGACCCGAACCCCCATCCGGTGACCCGGCGCGCGATCGGCGCCGCCCTCGGCGCCGCGGGCCTCCTGGCCGCGGGCCCCGGCCGCGCCCTCGACGCCGCCGGGCCGGCGGCAGGGGCGCGGCCGGTGCGGATCGCGATGCTGCTCTACCCCGGCATGACGGCCCTCGACGTGGTCGGCCCGCAGGCCCTCCTGGCGGGCCTCGCCCCCGGCAGCCTCCACCTCGTCGCCGGAACGGCCGGGCCGGTGCCGAGCGATACGGGGATCAGCCTGCTGGCCACGACCGGCTTCGCCGACTGCCCCCGGGACCTCGACGTCCTGTTCGTGCCCGGCGGCGACGGCACCCCGGCACAGATGCGCGACACCGCCACCCTGGAGTTCCTGCGCGACCGCGCGGGCCGGGCGCGCTGGGTGACGAGCGTCTGCACCGGATCGCTGATCCTCGGCGCCGCCGGGCTGCTGACGGGATACCGGGCCACCAGCCACTGGTGTGTGCGCGAGACCGTGCTGCCGTTGCTCGGGGCGATCCCGGTCGATGAGCGGGTGGTGTTCGACCGCAACCGCGTCACGGCGGCGGGCATCTCGGCCGGGCTCGATTTCGCCCTCGCCCTGGCCGCCCGCCTGCGGGGCGACGCCTACGCCCGAACGGCGCAGCTGGTGGCGGAATACGCCCCGGCGCCCCCTTTCCAGGCGGGCACCCCGGCCGCCGCGGGCCCGGCGGTCACGCGCGAGGCGATGGCGATCCTGGCCGACCTCGCCGCGGGGGCGCGGGCGGCGGCGGAGGCCGCCCGCCCGCGGTGATGTCCCGTCGCAGGCGCTGGCGGGCCGGGCGGGGCGGCCTACATGGGAGGTTGTCCCACGCGGTCCGCGCCGCGCCCCGTCCGGGAGCCCCGCCATGCCCTCACCCGCCGCCGGCACCCTCCGCCGCCGCCAGGCCCTGATGCTCTTCGGTGCCGCCATGGCCGGCGGGATCGGCCGCGCCGGGGCCGGCGAGACCGGGGCCGGAGCCTTCGCCTTCGACAAGCCGGAGGGCGGTCGCCTCGCCCTGGCGGACCTCGCCGGCAAGCCGATCCTCGTGGTCAACACCGCCACCGCCTGCGGTTACGCCGGGCAGTTCGTCGGACTCGAGGGCCTCTGGACCCGGTTCGGAAGCCGGGGCCTGACGGTGATCGCGGTCCCCTCGCCGGATTTCGGCAACCAGGAACCCCTGGACGGCGTCGCCATCGCCGAGGCCGCCCGGCGCAATTTCGGCGTCACCTTCCCCGTCGTCTCGAAGGTGCACGTAAAGGGGCCCGCCGCCCATCCGTTCTACCGCTGGGCCGCCGCCGAGAAGCCCGGCGCGACCCCGGGCTGGAACTTCCACAAGTACCTCGTCGCCCGCGACGGCAGCCTCCTCGGGGCCTATCCCCATACGATGGAGCCCACCGACCCGCGCATCATCACGGCGATCGCCGGCCAGCTCCCCGCCGCCTGAGGTCGGGGCGGACACCCGGATTCGTCCCGGGACCGCAGGATCGCGGGGGCCTCGTCCGTCCGGGCCCGCTCCCGCGAAACCGCCTTGGCGTCCGGGGCACGGCGGGGTTCCGCCTCGGCGGAGGCCGTCGGGAATCGCGCGGCGGGTGGGGTCCTTCCTCCGCGGCCTCGGGCGCAGCGTCTCGACATCGGCGGGAACGGCGCTAGCTTCGGCGGCGTGAGGCCACGCCCTCCCTCCCCGCGCGGAAGCCGAAGTCCGGGACGGCCCGGCCCTTGAAAGAAAGGGCCGTCATGGCTTGGATCTCCCTCATCGTCGCCGGTCTCCTCGAAGTCGTCTGGGCCTCCGCGATGAAGCAGTCGCACGGCTTCACGCGCCTCTGGCCCACCGTGATCATGGCCGTGGCGATGCTCGGCAGCTTCGGCCTGCTCGCCTTCGCCATGCGCAGCCTGCCGCTCGGCACCGCCTACATGATCTGGACGGGGATCGGTGCCGTGGGCGCGTTCCTCGTCGGCATCCTGGTGCTCGGCGAGGAGGCCAGCGCCGTCCGCCTCCTCGCCGCGGGGCTGATCCTCTCGGGCCTCGTGACGATGAAGCTCGCGAGCTCCCCGTAGGCCGCGCCCCCTACCCCGCCACCGCGGCCTTCGGCGCCGCGGCGCGGCGCACGGTGCCCCGGTGCCCCGGTGCCCGCCGGGCCGCGGCGGTGAACAGGGCGGAGAGGGCCAGCATCGCCCCGTCGACGGCGAGGAAGGGCGGTGCCGGCGAGAGTGCCGCGTCCGCCACGGCGACCGCGGCGAACAGCCCGGCCGCCGCCGTCAGGGCGGCGACCCAGGCCCGGCGATGCGGGCGCAGGATCGCCACCAGCAGGACGGCCAGCCAAGCCGCGAAGAACACGCGGACCTCCCATTCCGCGCGCTCCGGCAAGGCCACGGGCAGGAGGCGGTTGGCGAGGAGGTAGGCCGCCCCCGCGCCGGGCAGGCCGGCGATCGTCGCGACGTTGAGCACCCGCACGATCCGCAGGCCGACGGGGGCCGCGGCCCCGGATGCCGGCAGGCGCGCCACGGTCCACAGGACGAGGCCGGTGGCGACCATGGCGCTCCCCGCGAGGCCGCAGAGGAAGAACAGCGCCCGCAGGGCCGGCCCGGCGAAATGCGCCTCGTGCAGGCCGACCATGGTCGTGAAGGTCTTCGCCGCCGGCTCCAGCCCGCCCGCGCGCACCTCCAGCACGGCCCCGCTCGGGCCGTCGAAGGCGACCTGGGGGTGCTCGTGGGAGAGGCCGTGCGGCTCCCCGAACACCGCGACCACGGTGGCGTGCGCGTCCCGGGGGTTGACGACGGTGAGCCGTTCCAGGGGCCGGTCGATCAGCGTCGCCGCCTGACTGACCATGGGCCCGACCGGCGCGAGCGTTCCGGGCCGGCCCGCGGGCGGGCGCGGGGCGGTGATCTGGCCGCCCTCGGCGAAGTAGCGCTGGCTGTCGCCGCGGTAGGCGGCGTTCAGCCCCCAGGGCATGTACATCAGCATCAGCGTGACCAGCCCGGTATAGGTGATCATCAGGTGGAACGGCAGGGCGAGCACGCCCGCGAGGTTGTGGGCATCGAGCCAGCCGCGCTGGTCGGCCCGGCGCCGGAAGGTGAAGAAGTCCACGAAGATCCGCCGGTGCGTGACCACGCCCGAGATCAGCGCCACCAGCATCACCATCGCGCAGAAGCCGACGATCCAGCGCCCCCAGAGCGGGGCCATGCTCAATTCGAAGTGGAAACGGTAGAAGAAGTCCCCGCCCCGGGTCGCCCGCACCGCGGCCGGCGCCCCGCTGTCCGGATCGAGGAGGACATGGCCGGGCGGGTGGCCGGGTCCGGTGCGCCAGAACAGCTCCAGCACCGGCATCTCCGGCCGCGGCAGGGTGATGAACCACGTCCGCGCCCCGCCGGCCCGCTCCTGCAGGTAAGCCACCCCGCGCCCGGCGGCATCGGCCAGCTCCGCGGGGCCGAAGGTCCGGGCCGGGGGCAGTTCGGGCCGCGCCCATCGCGAGATCTCGGCCCGGTAATAGCTCGCCGTGCCCGTCGCGAAGACGGCGAACAGCACCCAGCCGACGACGAGCCCCGCCCAGGCGTGGAGCCACGCCATGGACCGGCGGAACCCCCTGCGCACGGGCGCGCTCACCAGCGGTATCGCAGGGTGGCCAGGACCGTCCGGGGCAGGCCGTAGTAGCAGCCCGAGTAGCTGTAGCAGCTCGTCACGTAGGTTTCGTCGAGGAGGTTCTGGGCGTTCACCTGGAGCTGGAACCCCTCCAGCTTCGGATCGAGGTACCGCAGGTCGTAGGAGAGCACCGCGTCGAGCAGCACGCTCGAGGGCACCTTGAAGGTGTTGGCCGGGTCGCCCCAGGACGGGCCGAGGTAGCGCACGCCGCCGCCGATCCCGAGGCCCCGGAGCGCCCCGTCGGTGAAGCGGTAATCGGCGAAGACCGAGGCGGTGGAATCGGGCACCAGCACCGGCCGGCGGCCGACCAGGGGCACGGACCGCCCGGTGAGGTCGTTGGTGGTGGTGGTGATGTCGCGGGTGGTGCGGATGTCGAGGAGCGAGAAGCCGCCGACGAGGCTCAGCCGCTCGGTGATGCTGGCCCTCGCCTCGAACTCCACCCCCTGCACCCCGACCTCGCCGGTCTGGAGCACGAAGCCGTTATGGGCCGGATCCGGGTTGGTGGCGTTGGAGCGCCGGATGTCGAAGGCCGCCGCGGTCAGCAGGATGTCGGTGCCGGGGGGCTGATACTTGATGCCGGCTTCGTACTGGTTGCTGGAGACGGGGTCGGGCACGCGCCCCACCGTGCCGAAGGCCGTGTCGAAGATGCGGCCGGAGGTGATCGGCTCGAACGCCTCGCTGTAGGACACGTACGGGGCGATGCCGCTGTCGAACAGGTAGAGCAGGCTCGCCCGGCCGGTGAAGGCGTCCGCCGGCACGTTCTGGGTGGCGACGGCGTTGGTGATGAGGTTGCGGGTCGGGCCGGATTGCCGGGCGACGTCGTAGCGGCCGCCGAGCGTCAGCACGAGGCGGTCCACCTTGATCTGGTCCTGGAAGTAGACGCCGGTCTGCTCGGCGGTGACGCGCGAATCCGTGGTGAAGGCCGGGACGGCGATGGTCATCGCGTAGTTCGGCGCCAGCGCGTTCAGGCTCGGCGCGTTCGGAAACGGCGTCCCGAGGGTGCGGGTCTCGAAGGTCCGGTGATCGACCCCGACCAGGGCGGTGTGGGCGAGGGGGCCGGTGTCGAAATTCGCCACGGCGTTGTTGTCCATGGTCCAGGCGTCGATGCCCACCTGGGTCGCGATGACCGCGCGCGGGATCAGCGGGCCGGAGGCGAAGGGGCCGTTGGCCGGGTTGAAGGCGCTGTAGACGCTGCGGTAATCGCCGTCCGAATGGAGGTAGCGCCCCGCCGAGTGGAGGCGGATGTTCTCGTTGATCCGGTGGTCGAACAGGTAGCCGATCGAGCCCTGGGTCCGGTCGGAGCGCTCGATGCCCTTGTCGCCGTCGTAGAAGTCCACCGGCAGGCGTCCGACGATGCCGTTGCCGAAGTTGCGCGGGAACACAGTGCCCACCGCCGGGAAGCCGCCGTAGAAGCCGGAGAACGGATCGCGCTGGTAGTTGGCGATGACCGTGAGCGACGTGTCGGTGGAGGGCCGCCATGTGAGGCTCGGGCTGATGAGGGCGCGCTCGACCTTCGTCGTCACCGCCGGCCCGTCGGCGTTCCAGCCGGAGGCGATCACCCGGTAGGCGAACTGGTCCGCGAGGCCGGGGATGTCCGACGGGATCGGCCCGCCGACATCGACGCCGCCGCGCACGGTGTTGAAATCGCCCCCCTGGACGAAGATCTCCCCGTGCCGGACGAATTGCGGGACCTTCGAGACGAGGTTGACGATGCCGCCGGGCCCCGATTGGCCGTAGAGCACCGAGGCCGGCCCCTTGATGATGTCGATCCGCTCCAGCCGGTAGGGATCGACCGTCGGCGAGGCATCGCGGCTTCCCGGAAGGGACAGGCCGTCGAGGAACAGCGGTGCGGTGAATCCGCGGATGTAGAACTGCTCCAGGCGCGTCGCCCCGGCGCCGCCGCGCTGCTCGGTGGTGACGCTCGGCGTGTAGCGCAGGGCCTGGTTGATCGTCAGCGCGTTCTGGTCCTCGATCTGCTTGCGGCCGACCACCGAGACCGATTGGGCCGTCTCCAGGATGGGCGTGTCGGTCTTGGTCGCCACCACGCTGCGGCTGGCGACGTAGCCGGGCACCGGACCGACCGGGCCGCCGCGGCCGTACAGGTCGCTGTTCAGGCTGCGCCCGCCCGCCACCCCCATCACGCTGAGTTCGGAGAGTTCGACCTCCATGGCGGGCGCGGGCTGCGCATTCGCCACCTTGGGAACGCCGACCGACCAGGTCAACGATAGAATTATTCCAGATATAGAGGCATTCCAGGCGCGCCCCGCGCTGCCACGGACTAAGACACGTCGATGATGTGCCATGAAGATCACCTCGGGCGCGACTCGATGCGGACAAGATCGAGCGATGAGCCCCATTATCACGCGTCCGTGATAGGTCCGTGGCAATTAAGCCACGGATGCACAGGGATCTACTTTAGATGTATTTCAAGTCGAAAGACGTGCCCGGCCGAACGGCGCGGGGCGCACGAGGTCAGCGGCGCCGGGTGAGGCGGGCGAGGCCGATCCCCGCCAGAGCCGCGGCGGCGAACATGGTGAGCATCGCCCATCCGACGTTCTGGGGGCCGACGACCCGGTCGTTGATCACCCCGACGAGGGCCGGCCCCGCCCCGAAGGCGACCAGGGTCACCCCCGCGATGAAGAGGGCGCTCGCCCGGCCGCGCATGCCCCGGGGCGTCAGGAGCTGAAGCCCCGCCAGCGCCGGCGGGCTGGTGAAGCCAAGGGCCGCGACGAGGAGGGCGAAGCCCCCGAGGGACGCCGTCAAGTCGCCCGCCAGCACCATCGCGGCCGTGCAGGGGGGCGCCAGGGCGAGGCCGATCGCGAGGCCGCGCGGGGCGGCCCCGCGGGGCCTGCGTGCCCGCTCCCGGTCGAGCCAGCGTCCGCCCGCCACATGCCCGAGCGGCGCCGCGACCAGGACGGCCAGCCCCAGGCACAGGCCGCTCCCGGCGGGGGTGAGGCCGTGGACGCGCACGTAGAAGGCGGGTGCCCAGGCGGTCAGGGTCTGGCCGATGAGCACGGCGGCGGAGGCCGCGCCGAAATGCGGGAGGTAGGCGGCCCGGTGGCGCACCATCCAGGCGAGGGCCGGCGGCCTCCGCCGCGCGGGCGCCGCGGGCGGCTCGACGATCCAGCCGAGGCCGACCAGCAGGGCGATGTTCGGCAGGCTGGCCAGCACGAACAGCGCCTGCCACGGGCGGAGCGGGCCGAGGCCCGGCAGGGCGATGGCGGCCGAGGCGGTCAGCCACGCCAGGACCGCGCCGCCCGCGAGGAGGGCGAGGCTGCGGCCGAGGCTCGCCCCGGCGGTGAGCAGCGACACGGCACGGCCGAGATCGCCCCGCGGCAGCCGGTGGGCCATCAGCGACAGGGCGGCGGGGGCGACCGCCGCCTGGCCCAGCCCGAGGAGCGCCCGGGCGCCGACCAGCAGGGCGAAGGAGCCCGACAGGCCGCAGGCCAGGGTGGCGATGCCCCAGACGACGACGCTGACCTGCAGCAGCAGCCGGCGATGCCCGCGGTCCGCGATCGCCCCCGCCCAGGGCATCGCCGCGGCGTTGAGGACGGCGAAGGCCGAGCCCTGGAGGATGCCGAGCTGCGCGTCCGACAGGGCGAGGTCGAGCTTCAGGGGCTGCGCCACCAGGGTGATCAGGAAGCGATCGCTGAACGCGAGGAGCTGCGTCGCGGCCAGGAGGCACACCAGGGGCCAGCCCATCAGGCCGCGGGCGGCGGCCTCACGCCCTGTCGGGGTCATCAGTACAGCTCGCTGGTCCAGCGCGCGAACACGGCCTCGGCCGACCCCTCCACCGTGTGGTCCTGGCGGTTCGCCCGGATGGAGGCGCGGTAGCGGCCGGGCGGCGCCCCGAAGGCGTCGCGGAACACTTGGCTGCAATGCCGCTCGTCGGCGAAGCCGCAGGCGATGGCGAGGTCGGAGACCGTCCGCCCCTCGCCGACCCGGCGCAGGGCGGCGCGCAACTGCTCCAGGCGCCGCCGCTGGATGTAGCGCATGAGCCCGCCATCGTCGGCGAACGCGCGGTACAGGCTGCTCCGCGAGGCGCCGATCCCCTTCGCCACCGCCTCCGCGTCGAGGTGCCTGTCGCAGAGATGGGCGTCGACATAGGCCTCCGCGCGGGTGCGGCGCAGGGGCAGCGCGGCCTCCGCCGAGAGGAGGCGCGCCATCGGCGCGGCGAGCGCGACGTTCAACCCGATGCCGAGCAGTTCCGCCGCGGTGGAGGCCGCGCGCTCCATCGCGGCGGCCGGCAACCCGTCCGCCCGGCGCACGAGGGAGGTGACGAAGTCGGCGAGCAGGCCGCCGGCGGCCTCGGGAAGGATCGCGCCATGGGCCGTGTGGAGGCTGCCGACCGCCACCTCGACCACCTCGCGGGCGAGCTGCACGGTGAGGATCCTGGCGCGCTCGGCCCGCGTCCAGTGCGGCCGGACCGTGTCGACGACCATGATCTCGCCGGGCCGCAGCCGGTGCCCCGTCCCGGGCGAGCCCCCCGTGAAGTCGCCGCTCAGCAGGAGGTGCAGCGCGAAGTGGTCGAACCCGTCGTGCCTGACCCGCCGCGCCCCCCGGCTGTGGGCGAGGCCGCCGATGTCCCGCTCGTAGAGGATCATCCGCTGGAACCGGCGGATCCGCACGCGGGCATGGAACGGGCCCTCGGTGCGGTCGACATCGGCGCCGATGCTGTAGAGCTGGCGGTACCGCTCGAACCCGTCTCCCTCGGGGCCCTGGGCGGTGAAGGCGAGCGTCTGGATGCTCATCCCTGCAGGAGACGAAGGCCCGCGGCATCGTCCCACCGGAAGCGCCGCGCGGCCGTTCGCACACTGACTTGGAGCCGGGATGACAGGGGCCGGGATGACATGAAGGCGGCGGTCCTCGGGCGCACCGCTCCGGCGAGGCGCCCCGGAGGAACTGGGTGGGCGGGGGCCGCTGGCAAGATGACAAGAAGTAGCGCCCCCCGCGCGCGGCGCCTTTCTAGCGACTTCCAGGCTCGCGGCGCCTGAACCGGCGTCGAGCACGGCGCGGCGCGATGCAGCGCGCACCGGCCGGGGGGCTGAAAGCCGCCGCCTCAGCTTCTATAATGCCGATGACCGATCAGGAATCTGGGACATCCATGACCGAGGGGGATGCGACGGCCGGCGAAGGGGCGTGGACGCTCGACAACTTCAGCGCCACGATTCACCGGGGCGGGGTCGGCCTGTGGGCCTGGGCTCCGGAGCGCCGCCTCGCCCGGCTCGATTCGCTCTGCCGGGAGTTCTGGGGCACGGACGAAGCCGTCGTGGGCATCGACGACCTGTTCAGCCGCGTGAACGGCGAGGACCGGGACGCCATGATCGGCGACTGGATGGCCAGCGCGACGGACCCGCATGCCTACAGCTTCGACTTCCGCATCGGCGAGGGGGCGGGGACGCGGTGGATCTCGGCGCGCGGCGTCGGCGGGGATGCCGGCCGGGTCGGGGAATGGCTGCACGCCATCTTCCTCGACGTCACCGAGCGCAAGCGGGCGGAGGAGGCCGAGAAGCTCCTGACCGCCGAGCTGGCGCACCGGGTCTCGAACATGTTCACCGTCGCACGGGCGCTCACCGCCATCGTCGCCAGGGAGGCGACCTCCGCCCCGAACTTCGCCGAGGACCTGTCCCGGCGGTTCTCGGTCCTGCATGAGGCGACCACCCTGGCCACCCGGTCCCGGCGGCACGATCAGAGCAGCGTTCCCCTCCAGCACCTCGCCGAGCGCATCCTGGCGCCGTACCGCGACGGCGCCGACGTCCACGTCGCCATCACGGAGGAGGCGGTCGTGGCCCCCGGCAAGGTCAACGACTACGCGATGATCTTCCACGAGCTGGCGACCAACTCGGCCAAGTACGGCGCCCTGTCGGGCGGCGGCACCCTCACCCTCCGCGGCGGGATGGCGGGCCCCGTCCTGACGCTGACCTGGGACGAGACCTCCGCCCACCAGGCCCCGCCGAAGGCCGACGGCACCGGCTTCGGCTCGCGCCTGCTCCGCCAGACCATCGAGCGGAGCCTCGGCGGCCGATTCGAGCGGGTCATTGACGGCGAGGGCCTGCACTTCGAGATGACCGTGCCGGGCGACCACCCGTAGGCGGTAAACGGCCGCCGCCCTCGTCCCGCACCCCCGCGATGGGTCGACCCTGGCCGCCGGGCCCCCGCCCCCCGGCGGTGATGCCCCGGGGCGTGCGCCGGTGCCGGCCTCCCGGGGCAGGGGCCGTGATCGCGGGGTTCTGTCGCACGGCCGAAGGGAGGCGGCCCGCGTTGCCGGGGGCCAATCGAGGAGACAGGCATGGCCAACAAGGCTGACGTGACGACCTACACCGTGAAGCAGGCCATGGCCGCCAAGGTCGGCGATCATATCGAGATCGCCGTCGAAGCCGAGGACGGCACCACGTTCAAGCTCAAGGGCACCGCCGATCAGCTGGACGCCCTCGTCGGGGATCTCGAAGTGATCCTCGACGGAGACGACGCGGACGCCACCGAGTAGGCGGACCGACCCGATGGGGCCGGTCCATGCCGGCCCGGCCCGGCCCGCCTCCCCCCTCGTCGGGAGGCGGGCCCACCCTTTGGGGGGGCCGAAGCGGCCTACAGGTCGGTCTTCAGGCGATAGATGTCGAAGACCGTGTTCTTGAAGCGGAACCACCGCCGTCCCGTCGCGCAATCGAAGCCGTTGACACTGCAGGACTTGGCGATGCGGCGGACCAAGCGGTTGGCCAAGGTCACACTGTCGATATCGTAGGCCACCAGCTCCGGCGGGCGCACCGTGTCGCCCTTGCGTTCCCTGATGAAGATCGAATGCGGCATGGTCATCACCGATCTGACGTGAGCGCCCCACCAACCTGCAACTTGTGAGCGAGTTCGCTTCCGTTCGCTGCGAGGTTAATGAATACAAATTCGCGCCGCCTCTGGAAACGAAGAGGACCGTGCCTTACTCCGCAGACCAGCGGACCCGTGTTTCCACATTCGCCACCGTCACGCCGTATTGCGGCGCATCATCGGCCACCGAACGGGGCATTCCCATTCCGATCGACGGGCGGATTGACATGTCGATGCGGTCGCAATCCTCAAATTTATACAGCGAGTCGACGGGAACCATTGATCGAACGCTAACGATGCTGGACGCCGCGGAGGGGGCGGAACGCAACCGTGGATTGAATGATGGGTTGCTGATCGAACCTGGAGGTATCCATGTCCGCATCACCCCTGTCCTTTCTCGGCTCCTCTTCCCGTTCCCTCGAATGGCTCGCCGGGCCCGGGGCGTTCCTGACCTCGACCGCCCTTTCCACCGGCCAGCTCGGCAGCCTCGGCCCGATCGCCTCCCTCGTGGAGGGCGCCACCGGGGCCGCCTCCGGCGACGCCACCGCCCCGGCGCTGCCGGACGCCGTGGCCGGGACCGCCAACCAGATTGTCCTGGAGACCCATGCGCAGCTCGAGGATGCCGGCCATCAGGTCGCGCCCTTGAACGGTCCGCTCCACGGCCTCACGACCCTCGGTGAGACCGTCGGCCTCGGCCATCTCGGCGAGGGCGGCCACCTCCTCACCGATCTCGGCGGCGTCGCCGCCAACCCGACCGACCCCGGAACGCTCGCCCCGGTCCTGAGCGATGCCGGGGGCGTCGCCGACGCCGCCAATGCCCTGGCGGGGTCGGTCACGGCGGCGCCCGAGGCCGGGAACGGCCTCGTGGGATCCGGCAGCGTGCTCGCGCCCGCCACGGGGATCCTGAACCAGGCCGTGCTCAACACGCACGCGACGCTGGAGGATGCCGGCCATCAGATCCCGGTCCTCAACGCCCCGATCCATGCGGTGACCGGCCTCGGCGAGACGGTCGGCCTCGGGCATCTCGGCGAGGCGGGCAACCTCCTCAGCGACGTGTCCACCCTTCCCGGCTCCCTCCTGAACGGCGGCGGCCTCGCCTCCGCGAGCCCGGCCCTGGCCGATCTCGGCCACGTCCTCGGTTCGGTCGACACGCTGGTGGGCTCGCTCACCGGGGCGGCGGACGGCGGCGGCCTGCTCTCGCCGACCGGGACGCTCGGGCCGGTCACCACCCTGGCCAACACCGCGATCCTCGACCTCCACACCACCCTGGAGACGATCGGCCACGAGGTCTCGCCCCTGAACGACGCGATCCACGGCCTGACCAATCTCGGCGAGACGGTCGGCCTCGGGCACCTCGGCGAGGGCGGCAACCTGCTGACGGACACCGCGGCCCTGCCCGGCCACCTTCTCGGCGGTGAGGGCCTGTCCGCCCTGTCGCCGATCCTGGGGGATGCGGGGCCGGTCGCCACGGCGACCGGGGGCCTCCTCGGGGGCGTGACCGGGATCGTCGGCGGGCTCGGCGGAGGCGGGGAGTCGCCCCTCGGCGGCCTGGGCGGGGTGGGCACCCTGCTGGGTCAGGGCGCCCCGCTCCAGCCGGCGGCCGACGCGGTCAACTCGCTGATCGACGGCGTCCATGCGAACCTCGAGCAGGTCGGCCACGACGTGCCCGTCCTGAACGACCCGGTCCATTCGGTGATCGGCCTCGGCAACACCCTCGGCCTGGGCGAGCTCGGCCAGACCAGCAACCTGCTGACCGATGCGGCGAACCTGCCCGGTGCCATCGCGGGCGGCGACGCGCCGGCGGCGATCGGCCAGGCGGTCTCGGATGCCGGACACGGGCTGGACGCCGCGGGCGGGGTGGTGGGCTCCGTCACGGGGGCCCTGAGCCATGCCGGGTCCGGCGCCCCGGCGGACGCCGTCGGCTCCCTCCTGGGCACGCTGACGGGGGGGTTGGGAGGCGGCGATGCGGCCGGCACCCATCCCCTGGTCGATATCGGGGCCGGCCCCACGACCGCGACGCCGGCCGCGGACGTGGCGGTGCTGACGCCGGGCTCGGACGCGCCCCATGCCGTCCAGGTGAGCGCGGTGGCCGCGCCGGCCGACCAGCCGGGCCTGCTCCACACCGCCCTGCTGTCGGGGGACGGCATCGCCTTCCCGCAGACCGGCCACGCGGCCGATTCCCTCGTGGGCCAGCTCCACGACATCACCGCGGCGACCACGGCCACCCCGGCCGAGGTCGGTGCCTCGCACGACCTCGTCGCGGACCTCGGCCTCGCCTCCCTCGACCTCGGCGGGCACGCGGCCGCGACCCACACCGACCCGACGCCGCACAGCGCGACGACCGGGATCCACCTCCTCGGCCTCTGACGCCCCGGCCCCCGCCACCCAGCGTGGCGGGGGCCTCCGACGTGCCCTTCCCCCCGCCGACCCTGGAAGCCGGAGAACCGTCCCGTGACCGACGAGCGCGTGCTGCGGAGTGCGAAACGCCGGGAATTCCGGGGGGCGGCCTGGGCCGGCCGGGGCGCCCTCGGCACCGTGATGCTGGTCAGCGGCCTCATCAACCTGCTGATGCTGACGGCGCCGATCTTCATGCTGCAGGTCTACGACCGGGTGCTGCCGAGCCGGAGCGTCGCGACGCTGGTGGGGCTCGCCGGCATCGCGCTGATGCTGTTCCTGGTCCAGAGCACCCTGGAGGTCTTCCGCGCCCGGATCCTCGGGCGGTTCGGGCGCCTCGTCGATGAGCGCCTGGGCGCACGGATCTTCCGCACGATGCTGGTGCGGGGATCGGAGGCGCCCCGCGCCGACGACGGCCCCCAGGCCCTGCGCGACCTCGAGACCGTGCGGGGCTTCCTGGCGAGCATGGCCTTCACCGTCTTCTTCGACCTGCCCTGGGTGCCCCTCTACATCGCGGTGTGCTTCCTGTTCCACCCGTGGCTCGGGGGGGCCATCGCCGCCGGCGCCCTGGTCCTGTGCCTGCTGACCGCGGTCACCGACTGGGCCACGGCCGCCTCGACCCGCGAGGGCGTGCGCGCGGCCGGCGAGCGCCGGGCCTTCGTGGACATGGCGCACCGGACCGCGCCGCTCCTCTCCGCCCTCGGCATGCGGACGCGGGTGGCCGCCCTGTGGCAGGACCGGGCGCGCCGGAGCCTCGATGTCGCCACCACCGGCAACGACCTCGCCATCGGCTTCGGCGCGGCGGCGCGCCTGATGCGGACGGTGCTGCAATCGGGCATCCTCGGCCTCGGCGCCTATCTCGTGGTCCGCGAGGAGGCGACGGCGGGGGTGATGCTGGCCGCGACGATCCTCTCGGCCCGCGCCCTGGCCCCGGTCGATCTGGCCATCGCCAACTGGAAGTCGTTCTCGGCCTCCCGGCAGGCCTGGACGCGCCTCGTCGCCTTCCTCCCGCCCGCGGAGCCGGCCGCCCTGACGCCGCTTCCGGCGCCCCGGGAGAGCGTGCGCGTGACCGCCCTGTCGGTGGCCGTGCCCGGCACGGACACGCTGGTCCTGCACGACGTCAACGTCGCCCTCGCCCCCGGCAGCGCCCTGGGCGTCATCGGCCCGAGCGGCTCCGGCAAGTCGACCTTCGCCCGCGCCCTGGTCGGCCTCGCGCGCCCGTGCCGCGGGGTGATCCGCTTCGACGGCGCGGCCATCGACCAGTGGGATCCCGATGCCCTGGGCCGCGCCATCGGCTACCTGCCGCAGGACATCGAGATGTTCGACGGCACCATCGCGCAGAACATCACCCGGTTCGAGGCCGAGCCCGATCCCGAGGCGCTGCTCTCGGCCGCCAAGGCGGCGGGGGTCCACGAGGTCGTGCTGCGCCTGCCCGGCGGGTACGACGCCCGGGTCGGGGCCGGCGGCCTCGGCCTGTCCGGCGGCCAGCGGCAGCGGATCGCCCTGGCGCGGGCCCTCTACGGCGACCCCTTCCTCGTGGTCCTCGACGAGCCGAACTCGAACCTCGACGTCGAGGGCGACCGGGCCCTGTCGGCCGCCGTGAAGGCGGTGCGCGACCGGGGCGGCATCGCGGTGGTGATCGCGCACCGGCCGAGCGCGCTGACGGCGGTGGACCGCATCCTCGTCCTCGGCGACGGGCGGGTGCAGCTCCACGGCCCCCGCGACGACGTCCTGGCCCGCTTGAGCGAACTCACCCGACAGGCACCGACGAGGGTCGCATGACCACGCCCGACACCCCCACCCGGCCGCAGGCGGACCCCTCCGCCGGCACCCGCCGCTCCCTCCGTCGCCACATCGCCGGGGTGGCCGCCGTCATCGCCGTGGCCACGGGCGTGGGCGCCTGGACCGCCGCCACGGAGCTCTCCGGCGCGATCATCGCGACCGGGTCCCTGGTCGTGGAGAGCAACATCAAGAAGGTGCAGCACCCGACCGGGGGCGTGGTGGCCGAGCTGGCGGTGGAGGAGGGCGCGCGGGTGAAGGCCGGCGATCTCCTGATCCGGCTCGACGGCACCACGGCCCGGGCCACCTACGACAGCGTCAGCAAGAGCCTGTGGGAGATCGCCGCCCGCAACGCCCGGCTGGAGGCCGAGCGCGACGGCCTGCGCGACGTCGCCTTCCCCGGCGAGCTGGCCGGGGCGGGGGCCGAGGTCGCCCGCATCGTCGATGGCGAGCGCAAGCTGTTCCGTTTCCGCCGGGACGCCCGCGAGGGCCAGAAGGCGCAGCTGCGCGAGCGGATCGGCCAGCTCAAGGAGGAGATCAAGGGCCTCGACGAGCAGACGGTCGCCAAGGAGCAGGAGGCGACCATCATCGGGCGCGAGTTCGAGAGCGTCGAGGGCCTGTGGAAGAAGAACCTCATCCAGCTGAACCGGCTCACCAGCCTGGAGCGCGACATCGCCCGGCTGAAGGGCGAGCGCGGCGTCCTCGTGGCGACCATCGCCCAGACCAAGGGAAAGGTCTCCGAGACCGAACTGCAGATCATCCAGCTGGAGCAGAACCTGCGCAGCGACGTCGCCAAGGAGCTGGCGGAGAACCGCGCCAAGGCCGCCACGCTCACGGAGCAGAAGATCACCGCCCTCGACCAGCTCCAGCGCATCGACATCCGCTCGCCGCAGACCGGCTACGTGCACGAACTGGCCGTGCATACCCGCGGCGGGGTGATCGCGCCGGGGGAGCCGATCATGCTGATCGTCCCCACGGCCGATTCCCTGGTGGTCGAGGTCCGGGTCGCGCCCCAGGACATCGACCGGCTCCAGACCGGCCAGGCCGCGGGCCTGCGCTTCCCGAGCTTCGACCAGCGCACCACGCCCGAACTCAACGGGCGGGTCACCCGGATCGCCGCCGACGTGAGCGAGGACAAGCGCACCGGGAGCTTCTACTACCTCGTCCGCCTCGGGGTGACGAAGGACGAGCTCGGCCGCCTCGACGGGGCCAAGCTGATGCCCGGCATGCCGGTGGAGGCCTTCATCCGCACCGCCGACCGGACCGTCCTGTCCTACCTGACGAAGCCCCTCACCGATCAGGCGCGCCGGGCGTTCCGCGAGAAGTAGGCCCCGGGGGGCGGGCCGCCCGGATCAGGCCGGCCTCGCGGGCCTGGCCGAGGGGTCGCCCCCCCGCCACAGCCAGAGCGCGGTGACGACCAGCAGCAGGGTGGCGAGGGCGCCGGTCCAGCCGAGCGCATCCCACCCCGCCCAGCGGCCCGGCCCGAGGGCGCGCACCAGCAGCGGGCCGGCGATCTGCCCGGCCGCGAACGCGGCGGTCATCCGCGCGAGCAGGGGCGTCGGATCGTCCGGCCGCGCTTGGCGGGCCAGCTGCAGCCCGGCCATGGTGGCGACCATGAACGTCCCGCCCACGAGGACCGCCGAGACGGCGATGGCCGGCAGCGTCCGGACCACGAGCGGCAGGGCGGTGCCGAGGGCCATGATCCCCTGGGCCAGGGCCCAGATGCGGCGGCGCGACCCGTGCGCCAGCCACCGCGCGACGGCCGCCACCGACAGGGCGGCGGCCAGGCCGAACAGTGGCCAGGTCAGCCCGAAGACCAGGGGATCGGGGGCCAGGGCCCGCGCCATGGCCGGGAGGAACGTCGCCGGGACGATGTAGCCGAACCCGAACGTGCCGTAGCACAGCACCAGGGCCAGCTGCGCCGTGCGGCCGGGCGGCGCGACCGCCACCGCCTCCCGCGCGCTCGCCCCCGCGGCGGGTGCCCCCTGCCCGCGCGACTGCTGCCAGACCAGCAGCGCCCCGGCGCCGGCGACCAGCCCGAGTTCGAGCCACAGCCGATCCGCCCGCTGGCGTCCGCCGAGCCACGTGAGCAGGCCGGCCAAGGCGATGCCGACGCCGACGCCGGTATAGATCCAGGCCCCAAGATGCCCGGCCCCGCGGCGGGCCAGTTCGGCGAGGCACCAGCCGCTCGCGCAGACCAGGGCCCAGGCGCTGAACACGCCGGCCGCGGCGCGCAGCCCGGCGCCGAGGAGGGCGGGCGATCCCGCATCCACCCCCGCCATCGCCAGCGTCGTCACCGAGACCCCGAGCAGGCTCAGCCACAGGCCGCGGCGCGGGTCGCCCGCGAACCACGGGGCGGTCAGGGCCCCGGCGAGGTAGCCGACATAGTTGGCGGCGGCCCATTCCGCACCCGCCGCACCGTCCAGGGTGCCGTCGCGGACCATCAGCGGCATGAGGGGCGTGAAGGCGAACCGGCCGATCCCCATGGCGATGGCCAGCGCCACGAGGCCGCTGCCGACGGTTCGCCGGTTCCCGCGCAGGGGCCGGGCGGGGGTGAGGTGCGTCGTGCTCATTGCGCGGGCACTTGAACACCCGCCCGTCCGCGTTGGAAAACGATTTCTCGCGTTCCCGGGATCGCGGGGCGCGCCGCGCTCTCCTCCCCACAAGGGGAAGGGGCCCGCACCGCGCCGTGGGGACACCGGGTCCAAGGGTCGCGGAAAACGCCCTATCCCGGCCTGGACTTCCCGTACCGCTTGACGAGGCGGTCCCGCTTCAGGCGCGAGAGGCGGTCGATCCAGAAGATCCCGTCGAGCTGGTCGATCTCGTGCAGCATCACCGCGGCGGCGAACCCCTCCGCCTCCTCCTCGTGGGCCGAGCCGGCGAGATCGCGGTAGCCGAACCGGATCCGGGCGGGACGGGCGATGGTCTCCCGGACCCCCGGCATGCTGACGCTGCCCTCCTCGTGGACGGCCGTCTCCGGGGAGGCGCTGAGGATCGCGGGGTTCACGTAGACCCGCAGGTCCGCATCCGGCGACATCCGGATGACGACGACCCGCCGGAGGATGCCCAGATGCGGGGCCGTGAGGCCGATGGCGGAGACGGCCAGCAGGGTATCCCGGACATCCCCGGCCAGCGCCTCCAGCTCCGGGCCGAAATCGTCCACCGGCGCGGCCGGGAGGGACAGGCGGGGATCGGGAAACAGAACGAGGTCGCGCGCCGGCATCGGGGGTCCACCCGCCTGCGGGGATGCAGGCCTTCCGCCCACTCTACAGCCGATCCGCCCCGGCGGGCGTCGTCCTTCGCGCTTTCTCCGCGAAGCCCCCCTCGATCCCGGGCCATCCGCCGCGGCGCGAGGGGGGCACGGGAGGGCGGCGCGCCCGGGGCCCTGGCCCGGAGCGGCGCCAGGGGGTACATCCCGCGCCCGTGGCGCCCCGGCCACGGCTCGGAATGCGGGAGACACCATGACGTCCGTGAACCAGCTGATCGCCGGGGAACTCGGGGTGCGCGAGGAGCAGGTGGCGGCCGCCGTCGCCCTCCTCGACGGGGGCGCGACGGTGCCCTTCGTCGCCCGCTACCGGAAGGAGGCCACCGGCTCCCTCGACGACGCGCAGCTGCGCCTGCTGGAGGAGCGCCTCGGCTACCTGCGGGACCTCCGCGACCGGCGCGCCACCGTGCTGGAGAGCATCCGCGCCCAGGGCAAGCTCACGCCGGAGCTGTCCGCCGCCATCGCCGCCGCCGACACCAAGGCGCGGCTGGAGGACATCTACCTCCCCTTCAAGACCAAGCGCCGCACCAAGGCACAGATCGCCCGGGAGGCGGGCCTCGCCCCCCTCGCCGAGGCCCTGCTCGCCGACCCGTCGAAGCCGCCCCTCGCCGCCGCCGCGGGCTACGTCGCGGCGGACAAGGGCGTGCCCGGCCCGGAGGCGGCGCTGGAGGGCGCCCGGCACATCCTGGCCGAGCGGTTCGCGGAGGATGCCGACCTCGTCGGGCGCCTGCGCGAGGAGTTCTGGAAGGGCGGCAAGGCCGTCTCCGGGGTCCGCAAGGGCAAGGAGGCGGCCGGCGCCAAGTTCGCGGACTATTTCGACTGGAGCGAGCGGCTGGAACGCATGCCCTCGCACCGGATCCTCGCCCTGTTCCGCGGGGAGAAGGAGGAGATCCTCGACCTCGACCTCGCCGCCGAGGGCGAGGACATGCCCGCGGGCACGCCGGGCCCGTTCGAGCGGGCGATCTGCCACCGCCACGGCATCGCCGACCGGGGACGGCCGGGCGACGCGTGGCTGTTCGAGACCGTGCGCGGGGCGTGGCGCACGAAGATCCGCACCGGCATCAAGAACGACCTGCGCGCCCGCCTGTTCGAGAAGGCCGAGGCCGAAGCGGTGAAGGTCTTCGCCGGCAACCTCAAGGACCTGCTCCTCGCGGCCCCGGCCGGGGGCCGGACGACGCTGGCGCTCGATCCGGGCTACCGCAACGGCGTGAAGGTCGCGGTGGTGGACGCCACCGGCAAGGTCGTCGCCGTGGAGACCACCTATCCGCACGAGCCGCAGCGCCGCTGGCAGGATACCGTGCAGACGCTCGGCCGGCTCTGCCGCCAGCACACGGTCGAACTCATCGCCATCGGCAACGGCACCGCCTCGCGGGAGACCGACAGGCTCGCCGCCGAGCTGCTCGCCGCCAACCCCGACCTCGGCATGACCAAGGTGCTGGTCTCGGAGGCGGGCGCCTCGGTCTACTCGGCCTCCGAGATCGCAAGCCGCGAATTGCCGGGCCTCGACGTGTCGCACCGGGGCGCCGTGTCCATCGCCCGCCGGCTGCAGGATCCCCTGGCGGAACTCGTGAAGATCGACCCGAAGTCGATCGGCGTCGGCCAGTACCAGCACGACGTCACCGAGGCGAAGCTGTCGCGCTCCCTCTCGGCGGTGGTCGAGGACGCGGTGAACGCGGTCGGCGTGGACGTGAACACCGCCTCGCCCGCCCTGCTCGCCCAGGTCTCGGGCCTCGGGGCGTCGCTCGCGGCCAACATCGTCGCCCACCGGGACGGGAACGGCCCGTTCCGCAGCCGGGCGGCCCTGAAGAAGGTGCCGGGCCTCGGGCCCAAGACCTTCGAGCTGGCCGCGGGCTTCCTGCGCATCCAGGGGGGTGAGAACCCCCTCGACAGCTCCGGCGTCCACCCGGAGGCCTACCCGGTGGTGCGGCGCATCCTTGAGGCGACGAAGAGCGACATCCGTCGGCTGATCGGCGACGGCGCCGTGCTGAAGACCCTGTCGCCCGCCGCCTTCGCGGACGAGCGCTTCGGCGTGCCCACCGTGCGCGACATCATCGCCGAGTTGGAGAAGCCCGGCCGGGACCCGCGCCCGGCCTTCAAGACCGCGACCTTCCAGGAGGGCGTCGAGACCATCGGCGACCTGAAGCCCGGCATGCAGCTCGAAGGCGTGGTGACGAACGTGGCCGCCTTCGGGGCGTTCGTGGACATCGGCGTCCACCAGGACGGGCTCGTCCATATCTCGGCGATGGCGCGCAAGCGGATCGCGTCCCCGTCCGAAGTGGTTAAGGCCGGCGACGTGGTGCGGGTCCTCATCCTGTCGGTGGACGTGCCGCGCAAGCGGATCGCCCTGTCCATGCGCCTCGACGACCCGATCGAGCGCACGGCGCCCGCCCCGGGTCCCCGGCCCGGCCCCCGGCCGCCGGAGGCGAAGCCCGCCCCCCGGGCCCAGCCGGAGGGCGCCCTGGCCGACGCCCTGCGCCGGGCCGCCACCCGCCCCGGCCGTTGAAGCGGGGGCCTACGGGGGCGGGAGGCGCCCCCGCCCGGACGACCGGGCGGCGTGGGGATCAGGCGGCATCCCTGTCGGCGTAGCGGTGGCAGTGGCGCAGGTAGCCGACCTCGTGCAGCCCCGCGAGCTCCACCACGCTGGACCAGAGCCAGGAGGGCGCCCCCCGGCCGCGCTCGCCGTCGGACACCACCTCGTCGCGCCAGCCGGAGCGCGTGGCCTCGTCCATCTGGCGCCCATGGGCCTTGCCAACCACGTAGGCGAGGTAGTGCGCCGCCCGCACCGCCTCCTCCCGGCTGAACTGATCGACGTCGAGCTTCAGGTCCTGGGGGGCGAGTTCGCGCATGACCACGGGCTTGCCCAGGAGGCGCACCGGCAGCATCCGCTCGCCGAGGTTCGGCGCCAGGGCCCGCGCCCCGGCCACGACCCGCTCGGCGGGGTCGAGGGGCATCTCCGCCCCCGGTGCCGCGGGGGCGGCCGAGGCGACGGCCTCCTTCAGGTCCACCAGCGCCAGGGCGCGCTTGCCCCCCGGCTCCTCGATCCGCACGAGGGCGGCGTAGCGCAGGGCGCCGAGGGAGCTGCACCCCTTCATCCAGTAGGCCGTGTCGATCAGCCGGACTTTCGCGCCGGGGTGGCGCCCGTTGGCCGAGAGGATGAGGTCCTTCACCTCCTGTCCGCCGAACAGCGCCTCGAGGGCCTGCCGCTCGTCGGCATCCAGGGCCCAGAACTTCCGCCCCAGGGGAATGGCGGGCTCGACGTCCTTCAGCCGCTCCTTCGCGAGGTGCTTCCAATGGCGGCCGAGGGCGCGGCGGCGGACGGTGTGGACCACGTCCGGCTCGGGCGGGCGGGCGTCCGCCTCCGGCCGCGACAGGCCGGAGGCGTAGCCGCGGATCATCTCCTCCAGCATCCGCGCGGTGACGATGCCGGGCAGGTCCGAGCCGCGGGCGGCGCTCGCCAGCGAGAGCCCGAGGCGGACGAGGTCGTGGGCGGGGTTGCCGATCACGGTCTGGTCGAGGTCCCGGATCTGGATGTCCACGCGCCCCTCGGCATCCGCCAGCGGCCCCAGGTTGCCGAGGTGGCAATCGCCGCAGATCCAGACCGGCGGCCCCTCCGGCAGGGTCCCCCGGTCCAGGCCGTGGAGCCAATCGTAGAACGTCAGCGTGTTGCCGCGGACGTAGGCGTGGGCCGACTTCGCCATCTTCAGCTGGCGCTGCCGTTCGAGGACATCCGCGCGCTCCTTGGGACCGCAGCCTTCATCCACGCGCATCGAAGACACCATCACCAGCCCGCATTCGACCCCCCCGGGGTGCGCAGGCGCATCCCGATCAGGGGTCCAACGCCGGGGGGCGGGCCTGGGTCTCGCGACCAATCGTCTGCGCTGTGGATGACGGAACCGGGGGCGGACGTGCGCCCACCCCCGGGACGGCCCGGATCAGGCCCGCAGCGGGCCGGGCTTGGCCGGCTCGGCCGGCGGGGGATGCAGCCGCCCGACGGTGGCGGCCACCTCCTGCAGGCTGGCGTCGCCCTTGCGCAGGACGCTGTGCGCCCCCGCGAGCTGGAGCCGCTCGTCGGCGGAGATGTCTCGGGCGCTGAGCACCACGACGGGGACCTCCGCGCAGGCCGGGATGGCGCGCAGCTCCCGCAGGAACGTGAAGCCGTCCATCACCGGCATCGTCAGGTCGAGCAGCACGAGGCCGGGCCGGGCCTCGCGCACCCGCGCCAGGGCCTCGGCCCCGTCGCCGGCCTCCCGCACGCCGAAACCGTGCCGGCCGAGCGTCGTCCGGAGCCGGTGGCGCATCCCGGCATCGTCGTCCACGACGAGCACGTCGCCGGCCTCGGCGTCGATCCGGTCGAGCACGCCCCGCAGGTGGGTCCAGTCCACGGGCTTCGGGATCGTGCCGGCGGCGCCGAGCGTCGCCCCCAGCGCCGCATCGGCGACGAAGCTGACCATGACCACGGGGATGTCCCGGGTCGCCTCGTCGGCCTTGAGCATCGCCAGGACCGCCCAGCCGTCCAGCTCCGGCATCATGATGTCGAGCAGGACCGCCATCGGGCGGAGCGCCCGCGCGAGGTCGAGCCCCGTGCGCCCGTCGGAGGCGGCCCGCGCCACGAAGCCCTGGCGGGTGAGGAACCGCACCATCAGCTCGCGCTGGCTCGCCTCGTCGTCGATGACGAGGACCAGCCGGCCCTCCCCGTGGGGAACGCCCTCCGCCTCCGCCGGGGCCGGCGGGGCGGGCTCGGCCGCGGCCGGCAGCACCGCGGGCACGGCGAGGGTGAAGGTGGTGCCGACCCCCTCGGCGCTTTCGACCCTGACGTCCCCGCCCATGAGGCGCGCGAACGCCTTGGTCAGGGCGAGGCCGAGGCCGGTGCCGCCGTACTTGCGGGTGGTGGTCTCGTCGGCCTGCGTGAAGCGCTGGAACAGCCCGGCCACCTGTTCGGGCGTCATGCCGATGCCGGTATCCGCCACGGAGAACACGAGGAGGCCGCCGGACGGATCCGGCTCCCGCCGGATCCGCAGGGTGACGGTGCCGTGCTCGGTGAACTTCGCCGCGTTGCCGATGAGGTTGAACAGGCACTGGCGCAGCTTCACCGCATCCGTGCGGGCCTCGCCGAGGCCGGGGCCGAGATCGAGGACGAGGCGGTTGCCCTTCTTGGTCACCAGCGTGTCGACGGTCGCCGCCGCGTCGCGGACGAAGGACTCCACGGCGAAATCCTCGGCGTAGACGTCCATCTTCTCGGCCTCGACCTTCGACAGGTCGAGCACGTCGTTGATCAGGCCGAGCAGATGCTGGGCGTTCGAGCGGATCTTGGCGAGGTCGGCTAGGAACGTGTCCTGGCCCAGATCCTCGGCCTCCTCCTGGAGCATCTCGGCATAGCCGATGACGGCCGAGAGCGGGGTGCGCAGCTCGTGGCTCATGTTGGCCAGGAACCGGCTCTTGGCCCGGCTCGCCTCCTCGGCGGCGTCGCGCGCCGCGCGCAGGGCGGTCTCGTACTGGTGGCGGGCGGTGACGTCGGTGTGGACGCCGACCCATTCGCGAATCGTCCCGTCGGCGTCGCGCACCGGCACGGCGCGGACCGTGTAGTGCCGCCATTCCCCGGCCGGCGTCCGGGCGCGGTGCTCGACGGCGAAGTCCCTGCCCGTGCCGATCACCTCGCGCCAGACCCGGACCGTCTCGGCCATGTCGTCCGGGTGGATGACGGTGGCCCAGCCGGCGCCGCGGGACTCGGCGAAGGTCTGGCCGGTGATCTGCTCCCATCCCGGCTGCTCCTCCACGAACTGGCCGGACGCGTCGGTGGTCCACATGATGCCGTGCACGGCCCGCACCGCCGCGCGGAAGCGCTCCTCGCTGCCGTGCAGCCGCCGCTGCGTCCGCCGCTGGTCGAGGGAGCCCGCCATCATCGCCAGGAACAGGATGGCGAAGGTGATGCCCGTCACCGCCAGGGCCAGCTTCTCCTGGCCCGCGCCCATGGCGGTCACATGGGCGGCGTGGGCGCCGGCCTCCTCGGCGGTGAACGTCGCCGCGGCCATGCCGGTGTAGTGCATGCCGGCCACGGCGAGGCCCATGACGGCGGCGGCGGCCAGTTTCTGCCAGGGCCTGTTGCGCCGGAAGGTCAGCCACAGGGCGGCGGTGGCCGCCGTGACGGCGATGGCGACCGACACGGCGACCACGGCGGGGTCGTAGGCGCGGTTGCCGGGCACGCGCATGGCGGCCATGCCGGTGTAGTGCATGGCCGCGACGCCCAGGCCCATGAGCGGCCCCGCCACCAGCAGCGAGCGCCACGCGGTCCCCCGCAGGGCGACCCAGGCGAAGGCGCCCCCGGTGGAGGCGACAGCGATGGCCAGCGACAGGACCGTGACCCCGAGGTCGTAGGCGGCCGGCTGGCCCATCTCGAAGGCCAGCATGCCGACGAAATGCATCGACCAGATGCCGCCGCCCATGGCCAGTGCGGCGCCCGTCCCCCATGCCCAGCGCGGGCCGGCATCGGACCTGCGCAGGCGGGCCCCGAGGTCGAGGGCCGCGTAGGAGGCGAAGACCGCGATGGCGATGGACAGCGCGACGAGGCCCGGATTGTAGCCGGTATGGATCATGGGAAAGCACGGAAGCCGGAGGAGCCGTGCGTCGGCGGACGACGGCAGCGGGTGCCGATGTAGGTCCCGAACGGCGTCCGATCAGTCGTCTTGCGTCACCGATGGCGGGAAGACCGCCCTCCCCGCCCCCACACCCCCTCCCGCCCCCCGGGGTGCCGGGGGTCACATTCCCGGCGCATTCGGGTCGCCCTCACTCCCCGGAACCGGGATGGCGGGCCCCGCGGCACCGGCTAGGCTTGCCAGCCGGGACGGGCCCCGGCACTCTCAGCTTGACAGTGAGCCGAACGGGCGTGCGGCGCCGGAGCGGGCCTCATCGGGCGGCAGGATAGGGGAAGTCCGGAATCATGATCATGGGCGGTGGGAAGGCCGGCGGCGGCGGGATGGACGGGTGCGCGCGGCCGGGGGATCGGGCCCGGCTCCTCCACCGCCGGTCGTTCCTGGCGGGGGCGTCCGCCGGCCTCGGCGCGCTCGGGCTCGGCGGCTGCGCGACGTCCGACGGCCTGATCCTCGCCGAGGCGCGGCGGACCTACGGGCCGATGCCGGACGAGAAGTTCGCGATTCCCGCAGTCGACATCAGCAAGGTCGATCCGAAGTTCTACCGCCGGACCGTCCGCTACGAATCCAAGGAAGCGCCCGGCACCATCGTCGTCGATCCGAGCAACTTCTACGTCTACCGCATCGAGGGGGAGGGATCCGCCACCCGCTACGGCGCCAATGTCGGCCGCGACGGCTTCCTGTGGAGCGGCGACGCCTATGTCGGCCGCAAGTCCGAATGGGCGACCTGGACGCCGCCCAAGGAGATGATCCGGCGCCAGCCGGAGGCCGCCAAATACGCCCGCGGCATGCCGGGCGGGCTCGACAACCCCCTCGGCGCCCGCACCCTCCACCTCTACCAGAACGGCGCCTACACGCTCTACACGATCTACGCGAGCAGCGATCCCGAGACGATCGGCACGGGCATCACGAGCGGCTGCGTCGGCCTGCTCAGCCAGGACATGATCCACCTCTACGCGCAGACGCCGGTGAAGACGAAGGTGGTCGTCCTGCCCGCGTAACCGGCAAGGCCCGCAGGACGCGGACAGGCCCCCGTGATCCGCCCGCCCCGGGGGGCGGCGAGCGGGCAGATGTTCGGACGATCTTCCCAAGATATCGCCCAAGATATCGCCCCAGTGTTCCCCCCTGGCGGCGCAGTCGATCTGTGGGATGACATGAACGTTCCATTAGGGATGGATCGAAGGATCGGTCGTCGGCGGGAATCATGACAAGGATTTGGAAGAACTCGGGCGTCAGGTACGGGTTGGTGACCGTATGTCCGAGGGCGTCCACCCATGGTCCTGCCGCTGTCTCTGGCACGTCGACTCCGCTCCGCCCGCACGTGGATCGCCCTCGGCGTGCTCGCCCCCATCGGCATGCTCGCCGTCTCCGGGACGATGCTGCTGGACATGCGGCAGGACGCCTACGCCAAGGCGGAGCAGACCTCGCAGAACCTGCTGCAGGTCCTCGAGCGCGACATCGACCGCAACATCGAACTCTTCGACCTCTCGTTGCGGGCGGTGGCCAAGAACCTCCGCGCCCCCGGCGTCGCCGAGGTGCCTGCGTCGCTGCGCCAGCTGATCCTGTTCGACCGGGCGGCGACCGCGCAGGACATGGGCGTCATGTTCGTCCTCGACGAGCGCGGGGACATCGCGGTCGATGAGGGCGCGGTGCCGCCGCGCCAGGGCAACTACGCGGATCGGGAATACTTCCGGATCCACAAGACCCGCACCGATATCGGCCTGTATATCGGCCAGCCCATCGTCTCCCGCCTGACCGGGGAGCGCATGCTGCCGTTCAGCCGCCGGATCGACCGGCCGGACGGCAGCTTCGGCGGGGTGGCCTTCGGAAGCCTCAAGCTCAGCTACTTCAGCCACCTGTTCGAACCGGTGGGCCTCGGCCGCGACGGGGCGATCAACCTGGACCTGCGCAACGGCACGCGGATCATGCGCCACCCCTACGTGGAGGCGGATATCGGCATGAACGTCGCCGGCCGATCGACCTTCCAGCGGTTCGTCAGCGCCCGCAGCGGGACGATGGTCGGCACCTCGCCCCGCGACGGGATCGAGCGGCACTACGCGTTCACCCAGATCGGCGCGTGGCCGCTCGTGCTGAACGTCGCGCTGTCGACCCGGGAGATCGAGGCGGAGTGGCGGACGAAGGCCTTCGGCATCGGCGGCATCGTCCTGGTCCTGTGCGGGCTGACGATGTTCCTCTCGCTGCTCTACGGCCGCGACCTGCGGCGGCGCGAGGCGATGCAGGCGGAGCTCGCCCGGCTGTCCTCGACGGACGCCCTCACCGGCCTGCCGAACCGGCGCCGGTTCGAGCAGGAATTCGAGCGGGCGTGGGAGGGGGCGCGCCTGGCCGGCAAGCCCCTCTCGCTGCTCATCGTCGATGTGGACCACTTCAAGCGCGTGAACGACCGCTACGGCCACCCGGTGGGCGATGCGGTGCTCCGGGAGCTCGCCCGCTGCCTGTCCGCGAGCGTGTCCCGGCCGCGGGATCTGGTCTGCCGGATCGGTGGCGAGGAGTTCGTCGTCCTGCTGCCGGACACCGACCAGCCGGGGGCGGTGCGGGTCGCGGGGGAGATCCACGACGGGGTGAGGACGCTGGGGATCGCCGCGGCGGGCATCCGGCCGGGGGCGGTGACCGTGAGCATCGGCCTGGCGGCGGGACCGCTGACCGCCGGGACGAAGCCCGACGACCTCTACCGGAACGCGGATGCGGCGCTCTACGAAGCCAAGACCGGCGGACGCAACCAGACCCAATGCGCCGCCGAGGGCGCCACCCGGGACCGCGTCCTGCGCCTCGTCGGGGTCTGAGGGGCGGGCGCCGAGGCCACGGCGGATACGATCTGGAAAGGAATCCGGTTAACCCGGCACACCATAAACGTGCGCTAAATAGAGCCCTATAGCGCGCTTTACGGGGCCTGGACTGAATGTGGAGAAGCAAAGGCGCGATGTGGCCCCGCCGCCCATCCGCCGTCCGCGGGGCGCCCGCGGTGGGCGTCGCCTTCGCCGGGGACCGTCGCGGCGGCATCGCCCTCACCTTCAGTCTGATCCTGCCCGTGCTGCTCGGCCTCGTCGGCGGCGGCCTCGACTATGCCCGCCTCGTCGCCAGCCGCAGCCAGCTGCAGGCCGCCGTCGATGCCGGCGCCCTCGCCGGGGGCAATGCGCTGAAGCTCGCCGCATCCAGCGTCGCCTCCGTCAAGGGCGTGACGAGCCAGATCGTCCGCACCAACCTGCCCGCCTCGGCGGACCAGACCGTGGCGGTCACCGTGGAGGTGGCCACCGACAGGACGAGCGTGTTCGCCCGCGCCGAGGAGAAGGTCAGCCTCGTCTTCGGCCGCTTCCTCGGCATGGGGGTCCAGACCGTCTCGGCCCAGGCCAAGGTCAGCCTCGTGGGCAAGATGCGCCTGTGCATGCTGACCCTCGACCCCGGCGCGCCGGGCGCGTTCAACCTGCAGAAGAATGCCCAGGTGACGGCGAGCAACTGCTCGCTCTACTCGAACTCGACGGACCAGCAGGGGATGGTCGGCGGCGACAACTCGATGGCGCGGGCCGACACGATCTGCTCGGCCGGGGGCTATCTGGGCCTGCGGGCGAACTTCGCCCCGGCCCCGCAGACAGGCTGCCCGGTGATCGGGGACCCGCTGAAGGGCCGGCCCACGCCCGCGGTCGGCACCTGCCCGAACTCCTTCGTCGCCAACCTGCTGACGCCCCTGGCGGGCGGCACGCACATCAGTGCGAACGCCACGCTGGAGCCCGGCACCTATTGCGGCGGGCTCTACGTCTCCGGCCAAGCGCACGTCACGTTGAAGCCCGGCATCTACGTCATCAAGAACGGGCCGCTCATCGTCACCAACTCGGCCTCGTTCAACGGCACCGCCGTCGGCCTGTACTTCACGGGCAACAACAGCGGCCTGCTCTTCAACCAGGGGACGACGATCGGCCTGACGGCGCCCACGAGCGGCGTGATGGCCGGGCTGCTGATGATGGACGACCGCGACGCCGGCACCATCCTCGACCCCGCGGCCCTCCTGAACGCCCTCATGCCCTCCAGCCAGGTCTCCCCGACACCCTCCGCCCTCGGCGCGACCCAGCCGATGCGGATCTACCGCATCATCAGCGACAACGCCCGGACCATGCTCGGCACGATCTACCTGCCGTCGGGCCGGGTGGTCATCGACGCGAGCCGCCCGGTGGCGGACCAGTCGGCCTACACCGTCGTGGTGGCCCGGCAGGTCAACCTCTACGAGGGGCCGAACCTGTATTTGAACGCCAACTACGATTCCACGAGCGTGCCGGTGCCCCAGGGCGTCGGCCCCCTCAGCGGCCGCGTCGTCATCACGCAATGAAGGTTCGTCCGGTCCCCGGTCGCCTCGGAGAGACGTCTTGCTCGCGCTGATCCTCGACGATTCCGAGATGAACAACCTGATGATGGCGCAGGCGCTCAAGCCCGTGGCCGAGTGCGAGCCCGTCGCGTTCACCTGCCCCGTGGCCGCCCTGGCCTTCCTGCGGGACAACGTCGACCGGATCGGGGTGGTCGTCACCGACTACGACATGCCCGGCCTGACCGGCCTCGACGTGATCGCCGCCGCCCGGGCGGTGCCGGGCTTCGCCCATGTCCCGATCGTCATGGTCACCAGCCTGGACCAGCGCAGCCTGCGCCACGAGGCCCTGCGGGCGGGGGCGACCGACTTCCTCGGCAAGCCCTGCGACCCCGTGGAGATCCAGGCGCGCATCACCAACCTCATGAAGATCAGCACGGCCCACCGGCAGGAGCAGGACCGGGCGGCCTGGCTCACCCGGGAGGTCGAATCCGCGGTCTCGGTCATCGAGGCCCGGGAGCAGGAGATCATCGCCCTGCTGATGCGCGCCGCCGAGCACCGCGACACCGATACCGGCGATCACGTCGCCCGGGTGGCGGCCTATGTCGGCATCATCGCCCGAAACCTCGGCTTCGACCCGCGGCCGCTCAGGGCCCTGAAGCTCGCCTCCACGATGCACGACGTCGGCAAGATCGGCGTCCCGGACGCGATCCTGCTGAAGGAGGGGCCGCTCTCGCCCGAGGAGCGGGCCGAGATGGAGAAGCACGCCGAGCGCGGCCGCCGCATCCTCGAAGGGAGCAGCTCGGACATCGTGCGCCTCGCCGCCGAGATCGCCGAGAGCCACCACGAGCGCTGGGACGGCACCGGCTATCCCCGCGGGCTGAAGGGAGAGCAGATCCCGCTGCCGGGCCGCATCGTCGCCGTCGCCGACGTGTTCGACGCCCTCGTGTCGGAACGTCCCTACAAGGCCGCCTGGCCCCTCGCGCGGGCCAAGGCCCACATCGCGGCCCAGGCCGGCACCCATTTCGACCCGCGCTGCGTCGATGCCTTCCTGGCCGGCTGGAGCGAGATCGAGCAGAGCCGGGCCGAGGCCGCCTGACCGGACCGGAGAGGAGCGAACCCGTGCAGCACACGTGGCCCAGGCCGGGGCTCTCCCTCGCCGCCCGGATCGCCCTGGCCGTCACCGGCGCGGTCTCGGCGGCCCTCGTCCTGGCGGCGGTGCTGTCGGTCTGGCGCGAGCTCGACCGCTACGCCGCCGACAAGCACGCGGCGCTGACGGCGGTGGCCGAGGTCTTCGCCTATGGCAGCGCGCGGGCGACGGCGGGGGGCGATGCCGAGGCGGCCGCGGCCACCCTCCGGGCTATCGGCCGCGTCCCGTCCATCGTCTACGGGGCGATCGAGCGGCGCGACGGCACCGTGCTGACCGAGCAGGGAATCGGCCTGCGCCTGACGCAGGACGCCGCCCAGGACGGCGAGGACCTGTCCCTCCTGCGCCTGCTGACGACGCGGACCCTCCGCGCGGAGGCGCCGGTGACCGAGAACGGGATGGCGGTCGGCCGCGTCGTCCTCATCGGCGAGACCGACGACATCCTCGACCATGTCTGGGCCGCCGGGCGGAACGCGGCCCTGGCCGCCCTGTTCGCGGTGGCCATCGGCATCGGCGTATCGCTGCAGTTGCAGCGCCGCATCATGCGCCCCCTGGCGACCCTCGCCCACACCATGGAAGCGGTCCGCCTGCAGCACGACTACGCCCGGCGCGCCCCGGTCATGGGCGACGACGAGGTCGGCCGGCTGGCCCGCACGTTCAACGACCTGCTCTCGGCGGTCAACGAGCGGGACCACCGCCTCGCCGCCCACAGCGCGCATCTCGAGGAGGAGGTCCGCGCCCGGACGGCGGACCTGAGCGAGGCCAAGCAGGCCGCCGAGAGCGCCAACGAGGCGAAATCGACCTTCCTGGCCACGATGAGCCACGAGATCCGCACGCCGATGAACGGCGTGCTCGTGATGGCGGAATTGCTGGCGAGCTCGGACCTGCCGGTGCGCCAGCGCCGCTACGCCGACGTGATCGCCCGGTCGGGCAAGTCGCTGCTGGCGATCCTCAACGACATCCTCGACTTCGCGAAGGTGGAGGCCGGCAAGCTCGACCTCGAACGCGTCCCCGTGAGCCCGGACGAGGTCGCCGACACCGTCGTCACCCTGTTCGCCGCGCGGGCCCGGTCGGCCGGGCTGGACCTCGCGGCCAGCGTCGCGCCGGAGGTGCCCCGCGCCATCCTCGGCGATCCCGTCCGCCTGGGGCAGGTGGTGAGCAACTTCGTCTCGAACGCCCTGAAGTTCACGCCCCAGGGCTCCGTCTCCCTCCACATGGGGATCGACCGGGAGGACGGCGTCCTGGTCGTCGCCGTCACCGACACCGGCATCGGCATCCCGCAGGACAAGCTGGCGACGATCTTCTCGGCCTTCTCGCAGGCGGACCAATCCACCACCCGGCGCTTCGGGGGGACCGGCCTCGGCCTGTCGATCGCCCAGCGGATCGTGGAGGCGATGGGCGGCAGCGTGGCCGTGACCAGCACGGTGGGCGTCGGCTCGACCTTCTCCGCCCGCATCCCCGTCGAGGTGGCCGAGCCCGCCCGCCCGGTCGCGCGGCGGCCGGAGGTCCCTTCGGGCGTGGTCCTGCGCACGGAGGGCGCCGCGACGCGGCAGGCCCTCGCCGCCAGCCTCGCCGCGGCCGGGTTCGCCCCTTCCGTGACGGCCGGGGACGGGCCGACCCACTGGATCGTCGATGCCGCCGCCCTCGTGGCGGCGGGGGGCAGGCCGGAGGGCGCCGGGCGGGTCCTCGTCCTCGGCCCGCCGGGGGACGCCGGCGCCGACGAGGCCCTGCGCCGGGGCCTCGCGGACGAGATCCTGCGCTGGCCGGTGACGCAGGCCGAGTGGCGGCCCGCCCTCGAAGCCCTCGCGGACGGCAGGCCCTTCGCCCAGCCCGCGCTGCGGGACGCCGCGGCCGACCGTCTGCCCCGGTTCCCCGGCGCCCGCGTGCTCGTGGCCGACGACAGCGAGGTCAACCGCGAGGTGGCCCTGGAAGCCCTGGCCCGCTGCGGCGTCACGGATGTCGTGGCCGTCGAGGACGGGGCGGCGGCGGTGGAGGCGGCCGGCGCACGCCCCTTCGACCTCGTCCTGATGGACGGCAGCATGCCGGTGATGGACGGCTTCACCGCGGCCAGGACCATCCGCGGGCACGAGGCGGCGGCCGGCGGCCGGCGCACGTCGATCATCGCCCTGACGGCCCATGTCCTGGCCGACGCGGCGGAGGCGGCGGAGGCCGCCGACATGGACGGGACCCTCGCCAAACCCTTCACCCTGAGGCAGCTCGCGGACCTGCTGCAGCGGTTCGCGCCGGGGCGCCCGGATGCGGGCGAGCCGGAGGCGCCGCTCGCGACCCCCGCCGAGGGGGCCGTCCAGGACACACGCCCGGACGACACGCGCCCCGACGACGCGCTCCTCGACGACGAGGTCCTCGGCGGGCTCATGGCGCTCGGGGACGGCGCCTTCCTGGGGCGGATCCTCGACCTCTACCGCCAGCAGGCGCCCGTCGCCCTCGCGGCCCTGAGGGCCGCCCTGGCGGAGGCGGACCAGCCCGGGATCGCCCGGGCGGCGCACAGCCTGAAATCCATGAGCGCCAACGTCGGCGCCCGGGTCCTCGTCGAACGCCTGAGGCCCATCGAGCTGGCCGCCCGCGACGGCGCCCATGCCGGCCCCCCCACCGAATGCGACGCGCTGGAGGGCCTGCTGGCCGCGACGGTCCTCCTGCTCGACCGGAGGACCGCCCCCGGCCGGGCGGCGGCGTAGGCCCGGCTCTCAGAGGAAGCGCAGGTTGTCCCGGTTCAGCTGCGCGACGGAGGCGCACCCCATCAGGCGCATGTCGCGCTCGATCTCCGTCCGCATCAGGCCGAGCGCCCGCTCGACCCCGGCCTGCCCGGCGGCGGCGAGGGGGAACAGGTAGTAGCGCCCGAGGCCCACCGCCTTCGCCCCGAGGGAGAGGGCCTTCAGCACATGCGTGCCGCGCTGGACACCGCCATCCATGATCACGTCGATGCGGTCGCCCACGGCGTCCACGATCTCGGCGAGCTGGTCGAAGCCCGTGGCCGAGCCGTCGAGCTGGCGCCCGCCGTGGTTCGACAGCACGATCCCCGTGCAGCCGATCTCGGCGGCGCGCTTGGCGTCCTCCACCGACATCACGCCCTTGAGGCAGAACTGGCCGCCCCATTCCTGCACCATGGCGGCGACGTCGTCCCAGGACAGGCTCGGGTCGAGCATCTCGGTGAAGTAGCGGCTGATCGAGAGCGATCCGCCGCCCATGTCCACGTGGTTGTCGAGCTGGGGCAGCTTGAAGCTCTCGTGGGTCAGGTAGTTCAGGGCCCAGGCCGGCTTCATGGCGAACTGGACCATGCCGCCCAGGGTGAGCCGGAAGGGAATGGAGAACCCCGTGCGCTTGTCGCGCTCGCGGTTGCCGCCGGTGATGCTGTCCACCGTCAGCATCATCACCTCGATGCCGGCCCGCTTGGCGCGGGCCATCATCTCGCGGTTCAGGCCGCGGTCCTTGTGGAAGTAGAACTGGTAGACCTGCGGGCTGCCGCTGATCCGGCGCGCCTCCTCAAGGCTCACCGTCCCCAGGGACGAGACGCCGAACATCGTCCCGAACTTGCCGGAGGCCGCCGCCACGGCCCGCTCGCCCTGGTGGTGGAACAGCCGCTGCAGGGCGGTGGGCGAGCAATAGACCGGCATGGCGAGCTTCTGGCCCATCACCGTCACCGACATGTCGACCTCGCCGACGCCGCGCAGGACGTTGGGCACGAGGGTGCAACGCTCGAAGGACGAGGTGTTGCGGCGGTAGGTGACCTCGTCGTCGGCGGCGCCGTCGATGTAGTCGAAGATCGGGCCCGGCAGGCGCCGCTTCGCCATGCGGCGGAAATCGTGGAACGAGTGGCAGTGCGAAAGGCGCATCGTTGAACTCCGCAGGCGCGCGCGACGTCTTCGCCGTCTCCCCCGGCGACGAAATCGAGGACGCCGGCCCAGCCGAAGCGCCCGGCGACTGCAACCACTCTGAGGCGCGGCTCTGGTAAATTGTTTTTACCAGAGCCGTCAATTGGAAACATCGTTTGTCCGATGTATGCCGTCCGGACGGTCCCACGCGATGCCCGTGGGCGGGAGCCGACCATGGAGCAGGATCCGATCAAGGGCGGAAGCGTCGCCGAGTGCACGGCGCGCCGTCTGAAGGATCTGATCGCGGAGGGCTCCCTGAGCCCCGGCGACCTGCTGCTGCCGGAGCGGGATCTGGCGCGTCACCTGAACGTCTCCCGCCCGACCCTGCGCCAGGGGATCAAGATGCTGGAGGAGGACGGGCTGATCGTCTCGACCCCGGCCGGCCGGTCGGTGGCGCCGCTGGGGCGGGAGATCGCCGATCCGCTGATCGCGCTGATCGCCTCCCACGCGGAGGTGGTGGACGACTACCTGGAGTTCCGGGCGGTGACGGAGCCGATGGCCGCCCGCCTCGCCGCCGCGCGGGCGAACGCCGTGGACCGGGAGCGCCTGGCCGCCTGCCTGGCGCGCATCGACCGCGCCCACGACGACGGGATTCCGCGGGAGGAGGCGGAGGCCGACGTCAGCCTGCACATCGCGGTCTACGAGGCGAGCCACAACCTCGTGGTGCTGCACACGATGCGGGCGCTGTCGGGGATGCTCCGGCAGGGCGTGATCGAGAACCGCGAGACGCTGTTCGCCCGCCCCGAGACCCGGGACCGGCTGCGGGCCCAGCACCGGGCGATCACCGAGCGCGTCCTGGCCGGAGACGTCGAGGGGGCGGGCGAGGCCGCCGAGGCGCACATCCACTACACCCACCGGGCGCTCAACGAGGTCAAGGCCGCCGAGGCCCGGCTCCAGGTCTCCCTGCGCCGCCTGAACAGCGGCGGCCTGACCGCGCGGCACAAGGACGGCCGGTAGGGCGGCCGGCCGGCGCGCCCCGTCAGGGCGCCACGGTGGCCTCCTGGTCCGAGTGCCGGAGGGCCTCGGCGACCATGCCGGACCCCTTCATCTCGCCCAGGAAGTCCCGGAGGTAGGCCTGCGCCGCCTCGCGCCCGTGCGGCGTCGCCATCGCCTGCTCGATGACCATGAAGCGGCCGTCGAACACCCGGAAGCCGGGGTGGGTGCGGGCGAAGGCGGCGAGCGGCTGGCGCACCCCCGCCGCCACCTCGACCTCGCCCCGCCCGAAGGCGGCGATGGCGGCGGCCGAGGTCGGCGCCCGCACGAGGGTGGCCTGCGTCAGGGCGCGGGTGAGGAACAGGTCGTAGGCGCTCCCCTGCCCGACCGACACCCGCACGCCCCGGCGGTCCACCGCGTCGGGGGTCGTCAGGGGCGAACCGTCGGCGACCATGTAGGTGCCTTCGATCAGCACGTAGGGCTGCGTGAAGGTGATCTCCGTCGCGCGCTGCGGGTCGATGGCGAGGAAGGCGACGTCCCACGCGCCGGAGCGGACGGCCTCGGTCACCCTGCCCGCGCCATCGAAGGGGAGCAGCTCGACCGGGACCCCGAGGCGCTGGCCCAGGGCCCGCGCCAGGGCCACCGAGACGCCGCCGGGCTCGCCGGAGGCGCCCCTCTGCGCCAGGACCGGGTTGCCGTAGTTGATGGCGGCCCGGAGCGTCCCCGTCGGGGCGATCGTGCGCACGATCTCCGGCGGCGGTTCGGCGGCGCGGGCCGGGGCGACGGCCATGAGGCCGGCGACCAGCGATGCGGCGAGCTTGTCCATGGGCGTGCGATCCCGTGCGGGGCCGGGCGGATCGGGTGTGGCCCCGCCCCGGCATACGTCCTCCGGGCGCGAAAGCCAGACTTCGCGGGCGGATCCCGGCCCGGTCCCCGTCGGCGGGGCCGCCGCGGTGGACCGGGACGCCTCAGTGCCGGGCCGGGGCGGCCGCTTCGGAGTGGGCGTGGGCGAGGAAGAAGCGGACCATCTCGCGGCTGGCATCGGGCCCCTGCGGCGCCGTGAAGGAGCCCGCCGGGCTGCCGCCGGACCATGCGTGTCCGGCACCGTGCAGGACCCACTGTTCCAGGACCGGCCGACCGGCCGGGTCCCGCTGGACGGTGCAGGTATAGGCCACGCCGTCGGGCGTGCGGCCCTCGCTGACGGTCCGGCTCAGGGCCGGGCCGGGGGTCGCCTGGGCGATGACCTGATCGCCGTTGGCGGGGTGGACCGTCCCGTCGCGGTCGCCGTGGAACACGATGGTCGGGACCCCGTGCCGGGCGCGCCCCGGCGCCGCCGCGCCGTTCCCCTTCATGGCCGCGAAGGCCGAGGACACGTCCCGGGCGGAGCCGCAGGCGAGGCCCGAATGGACGCCGACCGCCGCGAAGAGGTCGGGATGGGTCGCGGCCAGGATCGCCGCCGCCGCCCCGCCGGCCGAGAGGCCCGCGGCGTAGACGCGGCTCGGGTCGGCCGCGAACTCCTCGATCACCTGGCGGACGATGCCGGCGATCAGGGTGGGCTCGCCCCCCTCGCGCTGCTGGTCGCCGGGCTCGTACCAGTTCCAGCACCGCTGCATGTTGGCCGAGCGCGGCTGCTCGGGATAGGCCACGAGGAAGGTTTTCTCCTCGGCGACCTCGTTCATCCGCGTGCCGCGGGCGAAATCGTCCGGGTTCTGGGTGCAGCCGTGCAGCATCACCACCACCGGCAGGGCTTGGCCGGTGTAGCCGCTCGGGACGTAGACCTTGTAGGTGCGGCTGCCCACCGCGCTGGCGAAGGTGCGTGTCTCGAACCGGGCGCCCTGCGGAAGCGGGGCGGCGCTGGGCGCGGCGGCCCCCTGGCCCGGCCCGAACCCGGCCCCCAGGCCGGTTCCGACCCCGGCGCTGGCGAGCGAATCCCGGATCACGCGCATCACGTTCCCCGCGATGTCGCCCCCGGGGATGTCACCCCCGGGGATGTCGCCTCGGGGCGCGGCGTCCTGCGGCGGTGCGGTCCAGGTGCCGCCGGGGGCCGCGGGCGCCACCATGTCGATGGTGTCCGACCCGGTGGTGGCCGGCGCCTCCGCCTCCCGGTGGGCCTCGGCCCATTGGGCGTAGGCCGCAGCCTGCCGCCTCTGCATCTTGGCCATCGTCTCCATCACCCGCGCGGCGCGGGCCGGGTCGGCCTTCGCGGACGAGAACGGCCGGAAGGCCATCTTCGGGAAGGGCATCTTGGCGAAGTCCATCTTCGGAAAGCGGGTCATCGGTGGAATCCTGCAGGGCGAGGATGGGACGGTGCGGGATGCCCGGCCTTCTCCGCGGAGACGTCGTCGGGGGCGGGTGTCAGGCGATGCGGTCGGCCAGGGCGGCCTTGACCGCGGGGCTGGCCTGGAAGGCGCCGAGCACCTCGACGGAGGCGATCGCGGCGCGGGCGAGTTCGGGGGTCACGTCGAGGGCGATGCTGGCCAGCCCGAGGACCTGGATGTGCAGCGGCGTGCCGGCATCGCGGGCCGCTTCGAGGGTCCGCCGCGAATAGTGCGAGAGGCCGAGGTGAAGCTGCTTGCGGGCCACGGATTGCTTCACCGCCTCGCCCTGCCGCTCGATCTGGTTGCGCACGGCGGTGCGGATGAAGTCGGCACGGTTGGCGTAGAAGCCGTCTCGGACCATCAGGTCGATGTGACCGAGGTCCACGAAGCCGAGATTGATGGTGATCTTCTCGCTGTCCGGCAGCTTGGGCCGCAGCTCATGCACGGTGTCCGCCATCGCCTTCCCTCCCTGTACCATGCGGTTGGATGGTCTAGAGATGGCGAGTGGAATGGCCGGTACAAGGGGTGTCGGGCGGCCGGGGTCGGTCCCGGCCGCCCCGGGCCGCGCGGGGCGTCGCCCTCCCGTCCTTCTACCCGGCCGCCTTCGCTTGGCGGCGGCGGGCCGTCAGGACCCACTCGGTGTAGCCGTTGGGCTGCGCGCGCCCCTTGAACACGAGGTCCTTCGCCGCCTGGAAGGCGGGCCCGTCGAAGCCCGGCGCCATCGGCCTGTAGAGGGGATCGCCGGCGTTCTGGCGGTCCACGACCTTGGCCATCCGCTTCAGGGTCTCCATCACCTGCTCCTCGCTCACCACGCCGTGGTGCAGCCAGTTGGCGATGTGCTGCGAGGAGATGCGCAGGGTCGCCCGGTCCTCCATCAGCCCGACATCGTGGATGTCGGGCACCTTCGAGCACCCGACCCCCTGGTCCACCCAGCGCACGACGTAGCCGAGGATGCCTTGCGCGTTGTTGTCGATCTCCTGCTGGACGTCGTCGGGGGCGAAGTTCGACCTAGCCAGGTGGATCTCCAGGATCTCGTCCAGGGCCGAGCGGGGCCGGCGGGCGAGTTCCGCCTGCCGCACCGCGACCTCGATCTCGTGGTAGTGCAGGGCGTGGAGGGTCGCGGCGGTGGGCGAAGGCACCCAGGCCGTCGAGGCGCCGGCCTTCGGGTGGGCGCCCTTCTGCATCAGCATCTCCGCCATGGCGTCGGGGGCCGCCCACATCCCCTTGCCGATCTGCGCCCGGTCCCTCAGGCCGCAGGCGAGGCCGACATCGACGTTGTTCTCTTCGTAGCCCTTGATCCAGGCCGTCGCCTTCATGTCGTTCTTGCGGATGACCGGCCCGGCCTCCATCGCCGTGTGGATCTCGTCCCCGGTGCGGTCGAGGAACCCGGTGTTGATGAAGACCACCCGCTCCGCCGCCGCGGCGATGCAGGCGGCGAGGTTCACCGTGGTGCGGCGCTCCTCGTCCATGATGCCCATCTTGAGGGTGTTGGGGTCGAGCCCCAGCATCGCCTCCACCCGGTCGAACAGCTCGACGGCGAAGGCGACCTCCTCCGGCCCGTGCATCTTCGGCTTGACGATGTAGACCGAGCCCTCCCGGCTGTTCCGCAGCCCGGAATCGCCCCTGAGGTCGTGGATCGCGATCATCGCGGAGATCGCGGCGTCGAGCATCCCCTCGGGGATCTCCCGGCCCTCGCCGTCGAGCACGGCGTCGGTGTCCATGTGGTGGCCGACGTTGCGCACCAGCATGAGGGAGCGGCCGGGCACCACCACCTCGCCGCCGTTGGGGGCGATGTAGTGCCGGTCAGGGTTGAGGCGGCGCTCCTGCCTCCGGCCGTCCTTCTCGAAGGCGGCCGAGAGGGTGCCCTTCATCAGGCCGAGCCAGTTGCGGTAGACGACGACCTTGTCCTGCGCATCGACCGTGGCCACCGAATCCTCGAGGTCCATGATCGTCGAGACGGCGGATTCGAGGACGATGTCGGCGACGCCCGACGCGTCGAACCGGCCGATCCGGTGCGTGCGGTCGATCACCACCTCGATGTGCAGGCCGTTGTGGCGCAGCAGCAGGGCCGAGGGCATGCTCGCCCGGCCGCGGTAGCCCGCGAACAGCTCCGGCCGGGCGAGGGGCACGGTCTCGCCGGTGTTCATGTTGCCGACGAGCCCGCCGTCCTCGACGGCGTAGGTCACGACGTCGGCGTGGCGCCCGCCCGCCAGGGGGACGAAGCGGTCGAGATAGCTGCGGGCGCGGGTGACGACCCGAGCGCCCCGGCTGCGGTTGTAGCCGCCGGAGCGGACGGCCCCGCCCTCCTCCGACACGGCGTCGGTGCCGTACAGGGCATCGTAGAGGGAGCCCCAGCGGGCGTTGGCCGCGTTGAGGGCGTAGCGGGCGTTCGAGATCGGCACCACGAGCTGCGGCCCCGCGATGCGGGCGATCTCCAGGTCCACGCGGTCCGTGCGCACCTGCACGGCGCCCGGGGCGGGGACGATGTAGCCGATCTCGGTGAGGAACGCCTTGTAGGCCGCGGCGTCCACCGGCTTGCCGGTGCGCTCCCGGTGCCAGGCGTCGATCCGCCCCTGCAGGGCGTCGCGCTTGGCGAGCAGCGCCCGGTTCTTCGGCGTCAGGTCCCGGACGATGGCGCCGAGGCCGCCCCAGAACACCTCGGGCGAGATGCCGGTGCCGGGCAGGGCCTCCTGCGTGACGAAATCGTGGAGCACCCTTGCGACGGCGAGGCCGCCAACGGTCAGTCGATCCATCCTGGACACCCTCGGGAAAGGCCGGCGGCCCGTGGCAGACGGGGATGTCGGCCGGCGGCGATCCCACCGCCGGTCGTTCGGGACGCCGCGCCCCCTTTACGCATGTCCGGGCCGGGCGGCTGCGGGCCCCGCGCCGGAAAGCGTGACAAAAATAATGAATTCCAAGAGGCCCGGCCCGGCCCGGCGGGATCGCGCCGGCCGCGCCCCGCCCCCGTGCCGGCTTGTCGCGCGCCGCCCGGGGGCGCCGGGTGTCAGGCGGCCTCGGCGGGCGGGAAGGCGATGGCGAAGCGCCCGCCCCCCGCCGGGCCGGGGCGCGCGGTCGCCGACGCGCTGTGAAGCGCGGCGATCGCCGCCACGAGGCTCAGCCCCAGGCCGTTGCCGGGGGTCCGGCGGGCCGTCTCGGCGCGGTAGAACCGCTGGAATACCTTGGCGTGCTCGCCCGGCGGCAGGCCCGGCCCGGTATCGTCCACCGCCGCGACGACCGCATCGCCGGCCCGGGTGACGCGCACGTCCACCGCGCCGCCGGAGGGGGTGAACTTCAGGGCGTTGTCGAGGAGGTTCGACAGGGCCTCGAAGCAGAGGTCCCGGTCCCCCAGGATCACGTGGGGTCCCGGCGAGACGGCGACGTCGAGGCGGATGCCCTTCTCCTCGGCCAGGGGCTCGAAGAACTCCACCGCCACGGCGGCCACCTCGCCGAGGTCCACGCGGGTGAACGCCGCCCGTCGCCGCCCGTCCTCCATCTCCCCGATCCGCAGGACGGCCGTGACCATGGACAGGGTCTGGTCGATCCAGGCGAGGCCCTGGTCGATCGTCTCGTGGAACTCCGCCACGGTCCTGGCCTGGGCGCGGCTGCGCTCCAGCCGGGCCCGCAGCCGGGTGAGCGGGGTGCGCAGGTCGTGGGCGACCGCATCGCCGACGCTGCGGACCTCGCCCATCAGGCGCTCGATCTCGTCGAGCATCCGGTTCACGTTCCGGGCGAGGCGGTCGAACTCGTCCCCGCGCGTCCCCACCGGCAAGCGCTGGCGCAGGTCGCCGCGCATCACCTCGGACAGCGCCGCCTCCGTCGCCGCCAGCCGCCCGCGGGCGCGGCGCGCCAGCAACAGGCCGCCGAGGCCCGAGAGCATCAGCGTCGGCACCAGCCCGAGGCCCAGCGCGCGCAGGGTCGTCACCCGCACCCGGTCGATCTCGTCGGAATCGTGGGCGATCACGACGGCGCCGCCGTCCGGGAGGGCCAGGGCGGCGGCCCAGATCTCGTCCGCGACGGTGCGGCCCGCGACATCCACCGTGGCGCTGACCCGGTAGGCGTCGCCGTCGCGCGGGAGGCGATCCGGCATCGCCCGGAGATTGCCGGCCACCCGCGCTCCCCCGGGGCCGAACAGCCCGCCGTAATGGGTGGCGTGGAGGTCCATGGCGGTCCAGGTGTCGACCCGCAGCGCGGCGGCCGCGGGATCCGCCGCGGCGGTGCGGACCTCCAGCCGCAGCGTCTCGGCGAGCTCCTCGCGCAGGTAGGCCGCCGTCTGCCAGTAGATGAAGGCGAACATCGACAGCGCCAGCAGGACCGACCACACGGCGATCCCCAGCGCCCAGCGCAGGGTGGTGGAGCGCAGGAGGTCACGCATCGGGCATGCGCGTGAAGCCGATGCCGCTCACGTTCTGGATCAGGGGCGCCTCGCCGCCCGCCTCCAGCTTCCGCCGCAGCCGCCCGACATGGACATCGATGAGGTTCGACTTGGGGGTGAAGCGGTAGTTCCAGACCTCCTCGAACAGCATCGCCCGCGTCACGATCTGCCCGGGGCACCGCATCAGGTAGGCGAGGAGCTTGAGTTCGCGCGGCAGCAGGCCGAGGTCGCGCGTGCCGCGCCGGCCGGTGCCCGCGATCAGGTCGATCTCTAGGCGGCCGACGCGCAGCACCGTCTCGGGCCTGCCCGCGGGCCGCCGGAGCAGCGCCTCGATGCGGGCGGCGAGCTCGCCCAGGGCGAAGGGCTTGGCGAGGTAGTCGTCGCCCCCCGCCCGCAGGCCGCGGATGCGCTCGTCCACGTCGCCCAGCGCGCTGAGGATCAGGGCGGGGGTGCGGTCCCCGTCCCGCCGGAGATCCTGCAGGACCCCGAGCCCGTCCTGGCCGGGCAGCAGCCGGTCCAGGATGATCGCCTCCCAGACATCGTCCCGGGCCGCCCGCGCGCCCTCGGGCCCGGTCGCGGCCCAGCCGACCGTGTGGCCGCGACCGCGCAGGTCGTCGAGCACGTCGCCGGCCGTCTCCGCGTCGTCCTCGATCAGCAGCAGCCTCGCCACGCCCGTCCCCGCCTCGCCGTCGCCCGGCCCCTCAACCCGTTTAAGTCAAACTTCGCACCACCGGTCCCGTCGGACAAACAGTATGAACCCGAATTTAGTGGCGCCGCATCGGCTTCGCCCAACTTATTAGAATGACTCTAGCGCGTACCGGATCCCGTCCCGTGGACCGAGCGCGCCCTCGCTGGACCTCATTCGATGCGGACGACGCCACGCGCCACGGGCCGCCGGGACTGCGCCACGCATGCCTAGGAAGCGGCGCCCCCGGCGCCTGATCAACCGGTACGGCCAGACCCGGCTCTACGACGTGGAATCCGCGTCCTACGTGTCCCTCGCCCGGCTCAAGGAGCTGCGCAGCGAAGGCTACGAGGTCGTGGTCCGCGACGTGGAGAACGGGCGCTTCGTGACCGAGGACGTGCTGCCCCGGGGCCTCGACGCATGAGGCGGCCTTGTCCCCCCATGCCGTCCGCCGGTCCCGGCCGGCGGCGGTGCCGCTGATGTCGCTCCACGCCGAGCCCCTCACGGCCGAGCGCGAGGCCGGGGCCGCCGAACCGGCAGGCCCCGCCACCCCCGTGCGCCGCACCCCCTCCGCGGCCGGAGGGGACCCGCGCCCCTCCCCGGCCTCGGCGCGGCGCCGGGCGCCCGTCCTGCTGTTCCTCGCCGCGGCGCTCGCCGCCCTCGCCTTCGGGGGATGGGCGTACCGGGGGCCGCTCCTCGACGCGCTCGGCCTCGCGCCGCATCCGCCGGCCGCGGCGGCCGACCCGGCCAAGGGCGACGCCCCCCCGGCCGATCCCGACCTCGTGACCCTCGACGCGGCGGGCCAGACCCGGATCGGCCTCGCCTTCGGGACGGCCGAGATCCGCCGGATCGTGCTGCCGGTGTGCGCGCCCGGCACCGTCGCCTTCGACGAGCGGCGGGTGACGCATCTCAAGCCGCGCACCCAGGGGCGGGTGCTGAGCCTCGCGGTCCAGCCCGGCGACCGGGTGGAGGCCGGGCAGACCCTGGCGACCCTCGACGCCGCCGGCATCCTCGACGCCCGCAACGGCCTCCTCGCCGCGCAGGCGGCGCTCGGCGAGGCGCGGGCCTCCGAGAAGGTCACGGAGCTGCAGCTCAAGCGCGGACAGGACCAGCTCAAGTTCGGCGGCGTGGCCCAGGCCGAGGTGGAGCGGCGGCAGGCCGACCTCGCCAAGGCGAAGGCCGCGGTCCAGTCGGCCGAGGCCAGTGCCGACATGTACCGGGCGCAGTACCAGCGCCTCGCCCCGGCCGAGGGCGCGGCGCCCGGCACCAGCGCCGTGGTCACGCCCATCGGCGGCGTGGTGACGAGCGTCGGCATCACGCTGGGCGAGGTGGTGGATACCGGCCGCGACGCGATCACGGTGGCCGACCCGACCCGCGTCCTGGTGCTGGCCAGCCTCTACGGACCCGACATCGCCCGGGTGAAGGCGGGGGACGCCGCCTCGGTCGAGAGCCCGGTTCCGGGCCACCCGCCCTTCGAGGGCCGGGTCCGCTCCGTCAACGCCGCCCTCGACGCGGCCACCAACACCGCGCCCGCCCGGATCGAACTCGCCAACCCCGAGGATCAGCTGCGCGCGAACATGTTCGTCTCCGTCACCGTGGCGGCGGATCTCGGCCGCGACGGCGTCACCATCCCCGCCGCCGCGGTCCAGCAGACCGAACAGGGGCCGATCGCCTTCGTCCGCGTCGCCCCGGACCGGTTCGAGCGCCGCTCCCTGACCCTGGGCATCCAGCGCTCCGACTGGGTCGAGGTGAAGGGCGGGGTCGCGGCCGGCGACAGCGTGGCGACCGCGGGGAGCTTCGGCCTGAAGGCCATCCTGCTGCGCAGCCTGCTCGGCTCGACGGATTGAGGCGCCCCATGAAGACCTGGTTCGCCCTGCTCGTGCGCCGCCGTTTCCTCGTCCTGATGGTGGCGCTCGCCGCCGCGGCGGGCGGGGTCGCCAACCTCGAAGGCCTGTCCATCGACGCGGTGCCGGACATCTCGCCCAAGCAGGTGATGGTGCTGACCCTGTCGCCGGGCCTCGGCCCCCTGGAGGTCGAGCGCCTCGTCACCTTTCCGGTCGAGAACGCCATGGCGGGGGCGCCGGGGCTGACCAACGTGCGCTCCACCTCGCGGGCCGGGGTGTCGGCGGTCTACGTCACCTTCGACGAGTCCATGTCGGTCACGGCGGCCCGGGCGGAGGTGTTCCAGCGCCTGCCGCAGGCCAAGGCCCTGATGCCGGCCGGCGTCGGCGACCCGCAGATGGGCCCGATGGCGACGGGGCTCGGCGAGGTCTACCAGTTCGAGCTGCGCGGGCCCGCCTACACGCCGATGCAGTTGAAGCGCCTCCTGCAATGGACGATCGCGCCCAAGCTGAAGCTCACCCCGGGCATCGCCGACGTGAACATCTACGGCGGCCAGATGCCGACCGACGAGGTCCGCGTCTCCGCCGCCGCCCTGCGCCGCTACGGCGTGACCCTGGCCCAGGTCTACACGGCGCTCGCCGACAACAACGCCGCCCGCGGCGGCGCCTATATCGAGCACAACGACCAGCAGGAGGTGATCCGCGGCCTCGGCCTCGCCAAGGGGCCGGAGGACATCGCCCGCATCGTGGTCTCGACCGGCCCCGGCGGCCTGCCCGTGACCCTGGGCGACCTCGGCAGCGTGCAGGAGGCGCCGAAGGTGCGCCTCGGCGCCGTCACCCACGATGCGGCGGGCGAGACGGTCGTGGGCATCGCCCTGATGCGCTACGGCGAGAACGCCAGCGCGGTGGTCGAGGAGGTGAAGAAGACCGTCGCGGAGCTGCGCCCGCAGCTCCCGCCGGGGATCGAGATCGTCCCGTATTACGACCGCAGCGCCCTCGTGGACCGCACGATCCACACGGTGGCGCACAACCTCCTCGAGGGCGCCGTGCTGGTGGTGGTCGTGCTGCTGCTGCTCCTCGGCAACCTGCGCGCGGGGCTGATCGTGGCCGCCGCCATCCCGCTCTCGATGCTGATGGCCTTCGCGGGGATGCGGCTCATCGGCCTGTCGGGCAACCTGATGAGCCTCGGCGCCATCGATTTCGGGCTGATCGTGGACGGGGCCGTGGTGATGATCGAGAACGTGCTGCGCGCCCGCGGCGAGCACCCGGACCGGCCGCCCCACGAGACGATCCGGGATGCCGCCGCCGAGGTGGCGCGGCCGGTGAAGTTCGCGGTGGCGATCATCATCATCGTCTACGTGCCGATCCTCGCCCTCCAGGGCGTGGCGGGCAAGATGTTCGTGCCGATGGCGCTCACGGTGATCCTGGCGCTGGCCAGCTCCCTCGTGGTCACCATGACCCTGATGCCCGCCCTGGCGGCGATCTTCCTCGCCGGCCGGGGCATCGGCGAGCACGAGACGCGCCTCGTCCACGCGGTGCGGGGCGCCTACACGCCCGTCCTGCGCTGGGCCGAGCGGCACGCCGTCCTCACCGTCGTCGCGACGCTCACCCTGTTCGCCGGCTCCTGCGTGCTGGCGACGCGCCTCGGCGGGGAGTTCCTGCCCAAGCTGTCGGAGGGGTCGATCGTGATCACCTCCGAGAAGCTGCCCGGCATCAACCTGGACGCCTCCCTGGCCACGGTCGGCCGCATCGAGCGGGTGCTGAAATCCTTCCCCGAGGTGAAGCGGGTCGTCTCCCTCACCGGCAGCGCCGAGATCCCCACCGACCCGATGGGGGTCGAATCGACGGACAGCTTCATCACTCTCACCGACCCGTCCGGCTGGAAGACCGCCGACACCCAGGAGGGCCTCGTGGCGGCCTTCGACAAGCGCCTCAAGGAGGAGGTGCCCGGCGTCGCCTACACCTTCTCGCAGCCGATCCAGATGCGGATGGACGACCTGCTGGAGGGCGTGCGGGGCGACGTCGCCATCAGCCTCTACGGCGACGACCTGAAGGTGCTGAAGGACACGGCCGACGCCATCGTGCGGGCGGTGTCCGGGGTCGAGGGGGCGGCGGACGTGAAGGCCGAGGCCCAGGCCGGCATGCCGGCCCTCTCGATCCAGGTCGATCGCGCCAGGGCCGCCCGCTACGGCATCAACGTCTCCGACGTGCTCGACGTGGTGGAGGCCATCGGCGGCCGCACCGGCGGCATGGTCTACGGCGACGACAACTCCATCACCGACATCGTGGTGCGCCTCGATCCGGCGGACCGCAGCGACCTCGAGCGGATCCGCGCCCTCCCCGTGGGCCGCTCGACCCGGGAGGCGGGCCGGGAGGCCGGCCCCGCACCGACGGTGCCCCTGTCGATGGTCGCCACCGTGGAGGTCGCCTCGGGACCGGCCCAGATCAGCCGGGAGCGCCTGCAACGGCGCATCTCGGTCCAGGCGAACGTCCGGGGCCGCGACGTGCAGAGCTTCGTGGACGCCGCCAAGCAGGCCGTCTCCGACCAGGTGAAGCTGCCGCCGCGCTATGCCCTGGTGTGGAGCGGCCAGTACCAGAACCTGCAGGAGGCGACCGCTCGGCTTTCCGTGGTGGTGCCCGCCGCCCTCGCGGGGATCCTCGTCCTGCTGGTGGTGATGTTCGGCGACATCCGCCTCGCCGGGCTGATCTTCCTGAACGTGCCGATGGCCGCCACCGGGGGCATCCTCGCCCTGACCCTGCGCGACATGCCGTTCTCGATCTCGGCGGCGATCGGGTTCATCGCGACCTTCGGCATCGCGATCCTGAACGGCGTGGTGCTGACGAGCTACATCCGCGACCTGGAACAGTCCGGCCTCGGCCCCCGCGAGGCCGCCACCCAGGCCGCCGAGATGCGGCTGCGGCCCGTGATGATGACGGCCCTCGTGGCGGCCCTCGGCTTCCTGCCGATGGCCCTGTCCACCAGCGCCGGGGCCGAGGTGCAGCGCCCGCTGGCCACGGTGGTGATCGGCGGGCTGATCTCCGCGACCTTCCTCACCCTCGTGGTCCTGCCGGCGGTCTACCCGGCGGTGACGGGGATGCGCTTCCCCTTCCGCCGCGGGGGGTCGGGTTCGGGCGATGCCCGGCCGCGGGAGACCGCGCGGATGCGGGAGGATGCCGACGCGTGAGCGCGGCTCCGGCCGGGGCCGCCCTGGTGCGGGGGCGCACGCGGCGGCCCGGCGGGCGGTGACCGGACAGGCCCTTCGGCGAATGACCGAGGAGCCACCCCGACCGTTCAGAAAGCTGCCGTGAAAGTCCTTCTCGCCGCCACGCCCCTCACCGGCCACGTGAATCCCATGCTCGCCGTTGGTCGCCTCCTGGCCGACCGGGGCGACGCGGTCACCTTCGTCACCGACCCCGCCTTCGCCCCGCAGGTCCAGGCGGCGGGCTTCCGCTTCGTCCCCTGCCCCGACCACGGGGCCGCGAGCACCCTCGAACCCGGCCTGCCCCCGGGCCCCGAGCGCTGGAGCCGCGAGTTCGCCCGGCGCTTCATCGACCCCATGCCGGCCCAGGCCACCCTGCTGCACCACCTCATCGAGGCCGAGGCGCCGGACGTGGTCGTCGCCAGCAGCATGGTCCTCGGCGTCCTACCGCTGCTCCAATCGCGCCGGCCCCGGCCGCCGGTCGCCGTCCTGAACGTCAGCATCCTGTTCCTCGACAGGGCGGACGGCGCCCCGGTCGGCCTCGGGCTGCCCCCCGCCCGGGACGCGGAGGAGCGGGCCCGCTACGCGGTCCTCGCCGCCGCCGTCGACCGGGCCTTCGTCGAGCCCGTCCGGGCCCATGCCGACGGGCGCCTCGCGGCGCTCGGCCTCCCGCCGCTGCCCGCCTCCCTCACGCAATCCATCGTGCAGCTCCCGGACGCCTTCCTCCAGCAGGGCGTGCCGGGCTTCGAGTTCGCCTTCCGGGCGCCGCCCGCCACCCTGCGCTTCGTCGGCCTCCTCCCCCTCGGCCGCTCGTCGGCGCCGCTTCCGCCCTGGTGGGACGACCTCGACGGCGGCAGGAAGGTGGTCCTCGTCACCCAGGGCACCCTGGCCAACGGCGACCTCGGGCAGCTCGTCGCGCCGACCCTCGCCGCCCTCGCGGACCGGGACGACCTCCTCGTCGTCGCGACCACGGGCGGGCGGCCCGTCGAGGCCCTCGGGATGCCGGTGCCGGCCAACGCGCGGGTCGCCTCGTTCCTGCCCTTCGATGCGATCTTCCCCAAGGTCGGGGTGCTCGTGACCAACGGGGGCTACGGCAGCGTCCTGCAGGCGCTGGCCGCCGGGGTTCCCCTGGTGGTGGCGGGCAAGACGGAGGACAAGGCGGAGGTCGCCGCCCGCGTCGGCTGGTCGGGGACGGGGATCGACCTCGGGACGAGCACGCCCACGGGCGCGGCCCTCGCCGGGGCCATCGACCAGGTGCTCTCGGAACCGGGCTTCCGGGACCGGGCGCAGGCGATGGCCGCCGACTTCCGGGCGCGGGATGCCCGGCATGAGATCCTCCGCGTCCTCGATGGCCTCGCCGACGGCGACGGGGCTCGGAACGCCCCGCGGACCTCCCGCTCGCCGGGCGTTCTCCCCCCGGCCAGGGCCGCACAACGGGGGGTTTGGGAGGGGCGCTGAGGGCCGTTCCCACCCCGGCGGGCGCCCCCGCCGTCCCGACCGCGGCGCGCCCGCCTCAGGCCGTGTGCCGCTGCCTCTCCGGCGGCGGCGCCGACAGGACCTCATGGCCGGGGCGGCTGCCGGACACGCCCAGACCGGTGACCTTGGCGATGGCGGAGCGCTTCTCGCGGTAGGCCGGCGCCACCATCGGGTAGTCGAACGGCAGCCCGAAATGGTCGCGGTAGCTTCGGGGATCGAGCCCGTGGGATCTCAGGTGCCGTTTCAGGGTCTTGTAGGACTTGCCGTCGAGGAAGCTAACGAGCCCGTCCCGCTGGACCGACTTCTCGATCTGCGCCTCGGTGGGGTGATGGGCGCATGCGGCCCGGGCAGCGCCCTCCCGCGCGGCGAGGGTGGTGAGCGCGGCATGCACGCAGGCGATCAGCCCCGGCACGTCGGCCGCCGCGACATGGTTGCCCGACACGTAGGCGCCGACGATCGCGGTGACGCATCCCTCGATCTCGGATGGCTGGTCCAGGACGTTCTCGGCCACGGTTCGATCTCCGGCACCCTCACGCTCAGTGGTCACATCGAGCGCCCGACGCCTGCATCGTATTCCGTCTTGGAGTTTTTGCAACTTCTAGTTGAATATGAATACATGATATGATGGGATCGGCGATCTCGCCCATTCGATGCTGCCACGGGCATCCGGGCCGGACGCCCGCCCGGAATGGTGTCCGTGAACCTCAGGTCGTGGTCTCACCCGGCACAGGAGTGCGGCCCCTCCCCCGTTGGTATGGGCCGGTGCGGGTCGAGAGAAGGCGCCCGATGACCGCTCGGGGTCGCCCGACTGTCGCGGAAACCGGTCCAGACGGATCCGGCAGCGCCTCATGCGTGGGGGTGAGCGAAAAGGACAGACGAACGACGACTTTCGCCGTTCAATAACGCACAACCTATGCAACTTTAAATTAGGAGTTTGATTCCACCCTGGGTTGTCTGCCTATCGGCAATACAACCGGAGGGTTGATGTCCCGTCAACATCCCGCAACGGTGGCGCCCCTGCCGCGCCCGGTCAAACTGGGCTCGTGCCGGCGTGGCGGAGCGGCGGTGGAGTTCGCGCTGATCGCCCCCATGCTGATCAGCCTGTTCGCCGCGATCACCGTCCTCGGCATCTTCATCGGCGCGGCGCAGAACCTGCGGCTGGTGACGGCCGAGGCGGCCCGCGCCTCCATTGCCGGGATCACCGATGCCGAACGCGCCTCGATCGCGCGGGATACGGTGATGCGCAGCCTCGCCAACGGCGCGATGTTCAAGCCCGGCAGCGTCGCCGTGCAGGTCGGCACCGATGCGGGCGACCCGAACGTGACCGTCGTGACGGTGACCCTGGACGCCACCACCCTGGGCCTCGGCCTGTTCTCGCGCATCCTGCCCCAGTTGCCCAATGCGCTGACGAGCACGGTGAGCGTGCGCCGGGGGGGCCTGTGAAGGTCCCGCGCCCCTGGCGATGGCCTCCGCTCACTCGCGGGCGACCTCCCGGCCGGCCGCAGAGGCGGGTCGCCGGGGGGCGCGGGTTCGGCCGTGCCAGGCGCGGCAACGTCGCCATTCTCACGGCGCTCTGTTCCACCATGCTGTTCGGAGTGGGGGCCGTCGGGGTCGATCTCGGCCTCGCGGTCCACACCCGGCGCAAGGCGCAGGGGGCCGCGGACGTCGCCGCCATGCTCGCGGCCATCGACGTGACCAACGCGAGCCCGATCGCCCGCCGCTCCCTCGCGGATAACGGCTTCGAGACCGCCCAGGCGAGCGTGACCGTCGGCACCTACGATTCGTCGGCCGTGGTCGGCGCCCGCTACAGCGAGGGCGCGGGGGGCGCGGGCAACGCCGTCCGGGTGAAGCTCGGCACCACCTCGCCCACCACCTTCGCCCGCCTCGTCGGGATGCCGGGGGCGGTCCCGATCGCCGTGACGGCCACCGCCGCGACGGCGCAATTCGCCGCCTTCACCGTAGGGTCGGGCCTCGCGGGCTTCGACGGCGGGGTCGCCAACCTCGTGCTCGGCTCCCTCCTCGGCGCCCGGCTGTCGCTCGGCGTCATGGACTACACCGCCCTGGTCGGCGCCAGGGTCGATGGCCTGCGCGTCCTCGACGCCCTGGGGGTGAGCCTCGGCCTCACCGGGGCGAGCTACACGCAGATCCTCCAGGCGAATGCCAGCGTCGGGCAGATCCTCATGGCCCTGAGGGTCGGCGCGCAGGGCAACGCCGCCGCCGTGTCGGCGCTGACGGGCCTCCTCAATGCCCTGCCCAATGCGGGCAACCTCGTGCCCATCGCCCGGATCGATGCCCTGGCCGATGCCGCCGCCCTCGCGCCGGCCCGGGGCCTCGCCGGCCCCTCGGTCCAAGTCATGGAGCTGGTGAGCGCCACCGCGGCCATCGCCAACGGACAGAACCCGGTGGCGGTCGATCTCGGCGCGACGATCCCCGGCCTCCTCGGGACCCGGCTGACGCTGGCCATCGGCGAACGGCGGCGCAGCTCCGGCTGGGTCCGCCCCGGCACCGCCAACGCCACCGTGCGCACCGCCCAGACGCGCATGCTGATCGAGACCAGCCTCGCCGCGCCCCTCGGCCTGGGCCAGCTCTCCCTGCCGCTCTATGTGTCGCTCGCCCCCGCCCAGGGCACGTTGCGCAGCCTGACCTGCGCATCCTCGCCCCCGGGGAGCCGGCAGGTGGTGATCGACGGCCAGACCGGTGCCGCCACGCTGGCCATCGCCAGCGTTCCGCGCGCGGCCATCACGACCGCGGATACCGGCCCCGACCTGTCGCAGCCGGCCGCGGTGCTGACGCTGCCGTTGATCCAGGTCACCGGGCGCGCGCAATCGACCATCGGCGCGGGGGCGCAGTCCCTGACCTTCACGGATGCCGACATCACCACCCATGCGGTGCGGAGCATCTCGTCGGGCGCCGTGGCGCAGTCGCTCACGGGCAGCCTGCTCGGAAGTCTCACCTTGCAGGTCAACGGGGTCGGCGGGAACACCCTCGTCACGCAGGCCCTGGGCGCGACGCTGAGCGCGGCGGCTCCCCCCCTCGACCTCGTCCTCACCAGCGTCCTGAAGCTCTTGGGCCTGAGGATCGGCTACGCCGACTTCGACGTCGATGGCACGCTGTGCGGCCAAGCGGTGCTCGTCCAGTAGTCTCGTCGCCCTCGGCGGACGGCGCCCCTCCCGCCCGCGCCCTCATCCCGAGGTGCCGCGAGGCGGCCGACGCCCATTCCTTCAAACTTTGGGTTTGGCAGACTGTTCGGTGAGGCTGCGGATGAAGCCGAGGCACCGCCGACGGGCCTGGATGTCCTTCACCCGGCGGAACAGCTCGATCAGCTCGCTCTCCTGATCCGCCTCGGAGGGGTGATCCTGGCCGAAGGCCGAGGGATCCAGGAAAGTCTCGATCGGTACGTCGAGGGCCTGTGCGATCTTCGCCAAAGCACGTTGCTCCTGGTCGTCGTCCTTCGGATCAATCATGGCGACGTTCCATTGACAGCTTCACGGTGTCCCAAGGCGCGCAAGTTCTACCACTTCGGCCGAACTTGTAGAAAATATTATGCGGTGATATCAAACTCCGTCATATGCTGTAATTATCAAGCAAAATGCGGGATGATGGACAAACCGTGATACCCGATTTCAACCCAGATCATCCTGCGCGACTACGGCGGGATCACGCGCTGGCGGCGGCCGGCATCATCGGAACCTGGGAATGGGATCACCGGCGCCAGATCGCGCGCTACTGCGCGGGGGCGGCCGAGCTGCTCGCGGGTGACGCCAGCCTCGCGGGGCACGACCTCGCCATGAGCGAGGCGCTGGCGGGCGTACATACGGACGACGTGGCGTGGCTGCGCTCGCAGATGCGGCAGTCCGTGTCGGCACCGGATATCCGCATCCGCGAACACCGGGTGAATTCGAGCAAACAAGGCGTGCGCCGTGTCCTGTGCCGCGGACGAACCTACTACGACGAATCCGGGAGCCGGACCTTCACCCTCGGCATCGTCATCGACATCACCGAGGTCGAGGCGGACGGACGGCGCCGCTTCGCCCGGGGCATCAACGGCCCGCTGGACGACGCCGCGGAGCACGGCGTGGCCGCCTACGAGGCGATCGAGGCGACGGGCCTGCGGTACCTCCTCAAGCCCGCCCGGGAGCTCCTGATGGCCTTGGGCCGGGAGATCGCCCGCGGGTTGTCTCTTGGGCGTCAAAGACCGCACTGACCGACGGGAGCCGCCGCATCCGCCCACCGGATCGCGCGGCCGGCCCCCTCACCTGCCGGCGCCGCCGGATCCGCCCGCCACGGGCGTGAGCGACCGGCTGGCTTGAAGCCGGCGACGCCCCCCCCGCGAACGGGTTTACCCCTCGGAATCCGCAGCGATCGTTCGTCCGGGAAGCCTGTCTGAGCGCGGCGAATGCCCCGCCTGTGCGCTGCTTCGAAATACAACCTGTGCTAGAAGAAACCGGCTATCGGTTGATATTTTCAATCAATTTTTAACATCCACAGGTTGTGATTGCGACATCGTAAATCGCTCACAGGTTGTAGGCAATGGCACTCTGGATCGGACTCCGCAGGGCACAGCCGGAAGGCGCCGTCCCGCTTCGCCGCCGGGCCGGATATCTCGCCGCCCTCGCCCTGTGCTCCACGAGCACGACCGCCCTCGTGGGCGTCGGGAGCGCGCAGGCCCAGTCGAGTTCGCTGGTGAACCTGTGCGCCGGCCTCGGGGTGACGCTGCCGCGCCTCACCAACACGGCCACGGTCACGACCCCGTTCCCGCTCGTGAATGGCCTGACCGATAGCCTCAACGGCATCGTCGATGGCGTCAATCAGGGGATCGTCACGCCCCTGTCCAACACGACGCTGCAGGTCGGCGTCCTCGACGCGAACGGGAACGTCCTCACCGCGGCCGTTCCGGGGGGCTGCAACATCGGCGCGTCGAGCCTGACCTTCGACACCAGCAAGGGGCTGTCGCTCGGGGGCGGCCAGATCGGCGGCCTCGGAAGCCTCACGGCCACCGCCCCGTCGGCCGCCGAGGTTTCGGCCATCGCCGTGGGCGACGGAAGCCGGACCCTGGTCGGGAGCACCGACGCGATCGCCCTCGGCTCGCTGGCCTCCGTGGACGGCCGCAGCGCCATCGCCATCGGCCTGCGCGGCCAGAGCACCGCGGCCGACGCGGTCGCCCTCGGCACGGACGCGAACGCGTCGGCGAATGCGGGATTGAGCCTCGGCGCCCGCAGCGCGGTGTCGGCGGCCAACGGCGTGGCCCTCGGGAGCGGTGCGGTGTCCGACCGCGCCGGCCTCGGCGGGGCGGCGGAGGCCTTCAGCGGGACCCCGGTGGCCTCGGCCAACGGCGCCGTGTCCGTGGGGGCGGCCGGCGCCGAGCGGCAGATCACCAATGTCGCCGGGGGCACGCTGGGGACGGACGCCGTCAACCTGCGCCAGCTCTCGGCCGTGGGCGGCAACCTCGCGACGAGCCTCGGGGGAGGCGCCGGATTCGACCCGACGACGGGCGCCTATCGCGGCCCCAGCTACAGCGTCGCGGGGACCACCTACGGCTCCGTCGACCGGGCGATCGGCGCGCTCGACGGGCTGTCGGTGCAGTATGTGCCGGGGGTGGCGGGGGCGCCGAGCAACGCGGTCGATCTCAGCAAGGGCGGCACGCTCGGTCCCGTCACCCTGCGCGGCGTCGCGCCGGGGGCGGTGGCGATCGGCTCCACCGAGGCGGTGAACGGCGGCCAGCTCGCCGTGACGGATCGCCAGGTGGCGTCGGTGTCGACCACGCTGATCGACCTGAGGAGCAGCCTCGATGCCGGCACCGTCGGCCTCGTCCAGCAGAACCCCACCACCCGCACGATCACGGTCGGCGCGGCCACGGACGGCACGGTGGTCGATGTCGGCGGGACGGCCGGCAACCGCCGGATCACGGGCGTGGCCGCCGGCAGCACGGGCAGCGATGCCGTGAACGTCGATCAGCTCAACACGGCGCTGGGCAACGTCGGCACGGCGGTGTCCAACCTTCCCCTGGCCGCCAGCAATCAGGCCGGCCTCGCCCCGCCCGTCGTCTCCGGAACCGATGCCCTCGCCATCGGCCCCGGCGCCTCCGCCACGGCGAGCCGATCCGTCGCCCTGGGGAATGGTTCGGTCGCGGATCAGGCCGACACGGTCTCCGTGGGCCGGGCCGGCGCCGAGCGGCGGATCGTCAACGTCGCGGCGGGGGCGACCACCGCCGGCGCGACGGATGCCGTGACCGGCGGCCAGCTCTTCAACACCGCGACGCAGGTCGCCGGCGTGTTCGGCGGCGGGGCGCGGTTCGATGGCCAGAGCGGCACCTTCACGGGCCCGAGCTACACCATCCGCGGCGGCATCTACACCGATGTCGGCCAAGCCCTCGGGGCGGTGGACGTGGCGCTGGCCCAGGACGCCGGCGCCATCACCACGGTGACGCAGCAGCTCGCCGCGCTGCAGGCCGGCACGCCGGGCACCACCCTCGTCCAGCAGTCGGGGGGCGACCGGACCGTGACCATCGGAGCCCAGACGGGCGGGACGGTCGTCACCGTCACGGGCACCGAGGGCCCCCGCAGGATCAGCGGTGTCGCCAACGGCACGGAGGCCGGCGATGCCGTGAACCTCAGCCAGCTCGATGCCACGACCCAGACCCTGAACGCCAGGATCCTCGACATCCCGATCCGCGCCAACAACACCCGGGGCGCGCCCCTTCCGGTCGCGTCGGGGGCGGATTCCCTGGCCAGCGGCTACGGGGCCGCCGCGACCGGGGCGGCGAGCGTCGCGATCGGCTCGGTGGCCAGTGCGACCGGCGCGTCCGCCACGGCGATCGGCCAGGGAAGCAGCGCGGGCGCCGACCGGAGCACGGCGGTGGGGGCCGGCAGCCTCGCCAGCGGCGCCGACAGCGCCGCCTTCGGCCAGCAGAGCCAGGCGACGGCCGTCGCCGCGACCGCGCTCGGCGCGGCGGCCCAGGCGACCCAGGTGGGGGCCACCGCCATCGGCTACGGCGCCACCGCGACGGCCAACCCGAGCACGGCGGTCGGCTACAGGGCCGTCGCCAGCGGCAACGAGGCGTCGGCCTTCGGCGGCTTCGCCAGCGCCACCGCCGACAACGCCACCGCCCTCGGGCGCTCGGCCAATGCGGGCGGGACCGGTGCCACCGCCGTGGGCGTCAACGCCAGCGCCCAGGGAACGGACTCCCTCGCGGTGGGGCGCGCGGCCCAGGCGAACCAGGAGAACGGAGTGGCCATCGGCACGGGGGCCGCGACGACCCGGGCCAATCAGGTGGCCATCGGGACGTCCCGCCAGACCTACACCCTCGCGGGCTTGCCCTCGGCCGAGAGCACCGCGGCGCAATCGGGCGCGACCGGGTTCGTCACGACGGATGCGTCCGGCAACCTGGCGGCGACGAATTACGGGCCGGGGAACCTGGATGCGATGAACAACCGGATCGGGAGCCTGGAGGGGAACGTCGCCAACCTGCAGGTGGCCACCGCCCGCCTGCAGCGCGACATGCGCAGCGCCTTCCAGGGCACGGCCATCGCCCTCTCCCTCGCCGGGGCAGTCCTGCCCGAAGGCAAGAGGTTCGCGGTCTCAGCGAATTTCGGCGCCTACCACGGCGAGACCGCGTTCGGCGCCACGGGCACCGCCCGGATCACCGACAACCTGTTCGCCTCGGCCGGCATCGGCATCGCCACCAGCGGGCGCAGCAACGTCGGCGGGCGGGGTGGATTGACCATGGCGTGGTGAGAGCATTCGGGAAGGGAGGGGGGATGTCCTGCCGCCGGCCTCGTGCGGCACGGACATCCCCTTTCCGCATCGACCGGCCAGGACGGTCCGGACGAGGCGTCTCAGCGCCCCATGCGCCGGGCCAGCCTCTGCCCGATCTCGAACAGCAGCATCTCGGACAGGTGACGCAGGCGGCTGTTCCCCGTCCGGGTGAGGGCCGCGTGCAGGTCGAGGCAGTGGTCGGCAGCCGCGATGAGCGGATCGTCCTGGGCAACCTCGGCGGGACGCGGCGGCGGGACGGACGCCGTGTGATGATGGGTGGTGTCGATGTAGGCGCCGCGGCCCTTCAGCAGGCCGGTCTCGTCCGGGGTGAGGCTCCCCTGATTGAGCACCCACCGGACCTTCCCCGAGGCCGTCAGGACCCGGAACTCGGCCGAGACCGGGCCGCCGGTCTGCCGCACCTGCCGGATCCGGGCGAACAGCCAGTCGCGATCCTCGGGGTGCGTCCGCCTCAGGGCGAGTTCGAGGGGAAGGGGGCGCCCGGCGAGGTCGATGTCACCGGCCAGCAACTCGGCCGCCCCGTCGTCCAGAATGGACGACGCGGACGGTACGTCCGTGTTCCAGATGCCGATGAAGCCGGCGGCCCGGAGCGCCGGATCGATTGCAATCTCTGACGGCATGCTCGTCCTCTGCCGCATGCCGGAACCATGCGATCCGCGCTGCGGAAAAGTACGGGCCCGGTGATGCTGGTCGTTTCACCCCGATGCGCGACCGGCGCGACGGGCGTGAATGCACACCCACAGTCAACGACTTCCCGCTTCTCCTGCATCCTAACACAGTTTCATTGGGCATCGTCGCTTTTCATGGCGGCCGATCCTGTCCACACCAGCGCGGACGGCACCGGTGTTCTGTCGATATCGCTCCGAAGTGCGGCAGCCGGCCGCGCCGAACGACGCGGCGCCGGCCGTCATGATGGACCGGCGGCCCGGCCGGGGCTGGCGATGAGCCGCGCATACTCGGCCTCGGGCACACCGTAGGAGGCCCCCGCCACCTTGAGCAGACTCTCGCGATCACGGATCGTCAGGATGCCGCGCTGCCGCTGGATGAGGCCCGAGCGCTCCAGCGCCGAGATGGCCGCGGTCAGCCCCGGCCGCTGCACCCCGAGCATGAGCGACAGGAAGCGGTGGGTCGTGGGCAGCTCATCGCCGTCGGTCCGGTCGTGGCACATCAGCAGCCAGCGGGCGACGCGCGCCGGCAGCTTGTATCGCCCGTTGGCGAGCGCCGTGGAGGCGATCTGGACGGAGAGGACGTGGACGTAGCACAGCAGCTGCCTGTGCAGGCGCGGACTCTTCCGGAGCACCTCGCCGAAGGCCTCGGCCGGCATGACATGCGCCAGCCCGAGCGCCTGCACCTTGGCCTCGTTCGGCGTCTGGCCGGCGCCCAGCAGCACCGGGGTGCCCACGAGGCCCTCGAAGCCCACCAGCCCCACCTCGATCCGCTCGCCGTCAGGGGCGTTGCCGATCAGGGACACGATGCCCTGCTCCACGAAGGCGACCTGCGGGATCGCGGTGTCGGGCCGAATCAGCACGTCGCCCACCGCCAGCGTCGCCAGCCTCACATGCCCCTGGAGCAGGGCGAAGTCGTCCGGGTGCAGGGACCGGAGCAGGCGGTTCGCGCAGGTATCCTGCATCGGCTCTGACATGATGCCATCCACACCCGGCAGGGCGGCTGCGCCCTCGGTCCGACAGACGCGACCGAGGGCAGCGTCCCGTCCACGAGATTGCCACCCGCGAATGAATAATATCCATCTTATGTTGGAGTGGGTGTCCGATTCCAGACGTAGGGTGGGCCATCGACTTTTTCCACCGTGGCCCGATGCAGGATGCGCTGATCCGCAAGCTTGAGAGCTTCGAGGAGCTGACCGACGCTGATCGGGCGGCGTTGAGAGCCCTCGTTCCCCGCGTGCGGCAGGTCCGGGCGCACACGGACCTCATCCAGGAAGGCGACATTCCCGAGCGGGTCCACCTCATCCTCGACGGCTACGCCTGCCGCTACAAGATCCTGCCGGACGGCCAGCGCCAGATCATGGCCTACTTCGTACCGGGCGACTTCTGCGATCTGAACGTCTTCATCCTCGACCAGATGGACCACACCATCGGCACGATCTCGCCCTGCCAAGTGGTGGAGATCTCCCGGCAGGCCATCGACGAGCTCATGGCCCAATATCCGCAGGTGACGCGGGCGCTCCTGTGGTGTGCCCTGGTCGATGAAGCGGTGCTGCGCGAATGGCTGGTCAACATCGGCAGCCGCCAGGCCGACCAGCGGATCGCGCATCTGTTCTGCGAGCTGCTCCTGCGCCTGGAAGCCGTGGGCCGCGTCAACGAGAACAGCTATACGTTCCCGTTCACCCAAACCGACATCGCCGACACGATGGGCCTTTCAGACGTACACGTGAGCCGCACCTTGAGGGAACTGCGCCGGCTCGAACTCATCACGTTGAAACGCCGGGTCTTGACGATCCTAGACGTCGAGCAACTCAAAGCGTACTGTGGCTTCAATCCCAATTATCTACATCTCAAGAATACGAGATGGGGTGCCCGCCGGCAGGTGCCGTGGCTGACCAGCGGCCATGGAGCATAACGGTGGCGGACCAGGACAACGTCGAGACCCTGGTCGTCCTTCAGCCCATCGCCGTCGATACCGGCAGCCCCGATTGTGAAGGGATGCTGGTGCTCGCGAACGGGCTTCTCGTCGCGGTTCTCGTCCGCCTCGCCATGCCCGACCATACGCAGCGCGGTTCCTGGTTCCTGGAGGCGGGCCTGGGGCACTTGGCCGGCGTGCGCGCGCCGATGTTCGACACCCTCGAAGACGCGACCCGATGGGTCCGCCAGCGCCTCCGGGCCGCCCGCGTCAGGCCATGAGAGGCCCGGCCGCCTCTTGGCCGCGGACCCCGCCGCCGCATCGCTGAAGACCGCCCTGGAGCCACTTCGGAACTTTGCGCCCGCCCAAGCGTGCTAGAGACGTGATGGAGCGGTGGCCGCCACAACAATACCCGGTGTATCCCATGAACGGCATCAAACGCTTCTTTTCCAAGCTCGCCAGCTTCATGTCGGCGAGACACGAATCACAGGCGAGCCATCAATCGATCGACCTCCGGAATAGCTCGGGGAGCGATACGAAGGCAGTCCAGGCGGCGAGGGATTTCGACGGGGACTACCGCAGCGCGACGGCAATGCTGAAGGAGCGGATGCGCGAGCGCTTCCCGGACAACTTCCACGCGCGGGTGGGCGCGAACGCGAACAGCTCCCGCGACTTCGGTGACGAGCGCGCCAGCGCCATCGACACCGCGTCGGCCGCGATCGCCTCGGCCCTGCGCAAGGGCGCCACGGCCAGACAGGCGGCCGATGCGGGCGCGGCCAGCGTCGGGATCTGAGCGGCCTTCCTCTCTTCCCGCGCCGGGTGCGGGGATGGCCCGGCCCGCGGGCATCGTCGCGGGTGATCGCCGGGATGACGGGGATGCCCCCGCGCCATCGTGCGGCGGCCTCGGGCAGCTCCGGCCGACGCGACACGCGATCGAAGCGGACGCGTCATTCGACGCCCCCCCGCGGAACGACGATCGATAATAATTCAAAAACTGATCTACTATATTCGCGATAATCTTGTTTCAAAATTTCGGAACATCCGTCCGGGCGAGGCTGTTCGATAAGAACAACGCGGCTCGGCCCTGGCATCGTGCCACAGGGGTCCATCGGGCGATCACGCCCGCGCCCCGACCGGGCCGGCCCGGTCGCCCCTTCCGGCCCCCTGCCCTTCGTCCCGGCCACGGCCGCGCGATCACGCCCCCGCACACGCGGCCGGATCCACCGATCCCGGTCCGTCGCCCCGCCCTTCCCGACCGAGACCCAGGAGCCTCCCATGGCCAGCATCACCGAGCCCACACCCGTGTCACCCGGCCGCTCCGGCGGGGACAGGGGTGCGCTCAACCGCACCCTGCCCCAGACCAGCGCCGTCACGCCCGCCGAGGACATGCGGACGATGATGCTCCATTCGGTGTCCTGGGGCGCGGTTCTCGCCGGCGCCACGGTGGCGCTGATCTCCCAGGTCATCCTGAACATGCTCGGCCTCGGCATCGGCCTCTCCACGGTCGATCCCATGGGCGACGGCACCCCGGCGGCGAGCACGCTCAGCATCGGCGCGGGCCTCTGGTTCGTCATCTCCGGGGTGCTGGCCGCGGTGGCGGGCGGCTACTTCGCCGGCCGGCTCTCGGGCAAGCCGTCCTCCACGACGGCGGGCTATCACGGCCTCCTGGCCTGGGCGGTCTCGACCCTCGTGGTGCTGTACATGCTGTCCTCGGCGGCCAGCGGCCTCGTCAGCGGAGCCCTCGGCACGGCGTCGTCGGCCATCGGCGGGATCGGCAACGCGGCGGGCGGGTCCGTCTCCACCCTGGCGCAGGCGGCCGCCCCGTCCCTCACCAAGGTCACCGATCCGTTCTCGGGCATCGAGGCCAACGTCCGCAGCAACACCGGGTCCGATCCGGCCGCGCTGAAGGACACCGCCGTCACCGCCATGCGCGCCGCCGTCTCGGGCGACGGAGCCCAGCAGGCCGCCGCCCAGGAGAAGGCCGCCGTGGCCCTCGCCAAGGCGCAGAACATCCCGGTCGAGCAGGCCCGGACGCAGGTCGGCCAGTACACCCAGCAGTTCAAGGACACCGTGGCCGCGACCAAGGAACAGTCGAAGCAGATCGCCGACGCCGCCGCCCGCCGGGTGTCGCAGGGTGCCCTGTTCGGTGCCCTCGCCCTGATCTTCGGCGCCCTCGCCTCCTTCTTCGCCGGCCGCACCGCGGCCGTCGATCCGACCGTCACCCGCGCCACGGCCTGACCCCGTGGCCAAACTCCACGTCCTCGTCCTGCTCGCCACCGCCTCGTGCGGGCCGCTCGGCGCGCAGGCTCAGGAGGGGGGACGGTCCAGGGCATCCCTGCAGCCGTTCTGCTTGGCGGGCTACACCCGCCTCTGCGCCGGCCTCGATCCGAACGGCACCGAGGTCGTCGCCTGCTTCCGCGCGAATGCCCGGAAGGTGTCGCCCGGCTGCCGGGAGGCCATCGCCAAGTATTCGGGGATGGCCTCCGGCCAGTCCGACATCTCTCCCTAGAGCATCTTTCGCCGAAGCGGATGCCGGTTCGGCGCAATAAAATGCTGCAAAGACAAAGTCTTAGACCATTTTCTGTGATCCATCGATGACAGAAAATGGTCCAGCCACCGATCCTCCCACCGCCATCCTCCCCTATCCAAGGATTCTGCCATGAAGACCGTCTCCACCCTGACCTGCGCGATGGCCGCGATGCTCCTCTCGGGCGGCATCGCCGCGGCCGCCCCCTGCACGACCGGGACGACCACCGACAGCACCGGGCAGAAGTCCGGCGACGCCTCCTCCAACGTCGATCGCGGCTCGACGATGAACGTGACGCCCGGCGCCAAGGCGGAATCCCCCGGCACGGTGGGGGCGATGAACAATATCGGCGCCAATTCGCGCCCCTCGGGGAACGAGGCGAAGGTCCCCGAGGGGAAGGTGGTCAAGCCCGGCGACAGCGACTGCTGAGGACCATCGAGGCGCTGCGGCGCCCACACGGCCCCCCGGTCTCCTGTGGATCGGGGGGCGGCCTCGACCGGGATCGGCCCCGCGCGCCCCGCGCGGGCGGGCTCAGTCCTGCCCCGCCCGGACATCCCTGGTGTCCCGCGGCACCGGGCCGGGCCCGCTCGTGTCCTGCCGCTCGCCCCAGCGGGTGTTGCGCAAGTGCAGGTAGTTCGGCGTGAAGTTGCAGAAGGCCTTCAACCGCTGGACGTTGAGGATGGTCAGCACCCGCCGCTTGAGGTGGATGAGGCCGAGGGCGCGCAGCTCCCGTAGCGTCCGGTTCACATGCACGTCGGACAGGCCCATCGTCTCGGCGATCTCGGTCTGCGTGAGCGGGAACGCGTAGCTGTCGTCCGTGACGCGCCCCACCACCTCGAGGCGCATCAGCAGCTCGCAGAGAAGATGCGCGATGCGCTGGCCCGGGGACCGCCCGCCGATGTTGACGAGCCACTCGCGCAGGACGGCGCCGTCCACCAGGGAGCACCACCAGAACGACCGCGCGATGCAGGAATGCGACTTCGCCGCCTCGTCGATGGCCCGGCGCGGGATGTCGGCGACCTTGCAGGGCGAGAGCGTCCCGATGGCGTGGTCCATCTCATCGAGGACGAACACGTTCAGGTTGCAGAAATCGCCCGGCACGAGCAGGGCTATGATGTGGCGCTGGCCATTGGGCAAAATCTTGTAGCGGCACGCGAAGCCGTCGAGGACGAGCAGCACGTTCTCGGGCTTGTCCCCCTCCAGGATCAGATCCCGGCGCGCCCCCACGGGCCGGACCTTGAGCAGAAGGCCGTCCAGGGTCCAGCGGGCGTGATCGGTGAGGGGCTCGAAGCCCTCGAGCTTCTGCGTCAGCGCATTCGGCATCGAACCGCCCCCGCGGGTGAGCGCGCCGATCGACCGGCGGCGGACAGGGCGGTGGGGCGCGGCCGGTGACGCCCCCGGCGATCCGCACGGAAAACGACCCCACGGCCCCGGCTGGGCGGCGGGGCCTGAATGGGCTCGGGTCGAACCACGCCGTGCGGGCGGTGAGACAGCAAAACACGCTCGCAGGACTCGCGCCGCCCGCATCATCGCGGCGACAGCCATCGCGACATGGCAGGAATTTCAAAACTCTATCTGATCAAAAAGCAGGAATCTCAGAAAATTACTGCTACGGATGCAGCAATCCGGCGCCAAATCCAGGAACGATTTTCGAAAACATCTTAGTTTTTCTATCTTACGATCTCGGTCTGGGAGGTGGCGGGCGGAGCCGAGCGCCGCCCGCCACCTTCCTCACGCGCTCACGGGTTCGCGCTGCGCACGGCGGGCTGCGGATAGGCGGGGTTGCCCCCCGGCACGCCGCTGCTCGCGGCCGAGGACGGCGCATCCGCCTTGCCGGTCTCGGAGCCGGTGATCTGCTTGCGCGAGGCCGCTTGGCTCTGGCTGGCATAGTCCGGCGGCGACGTCGCGCCCTGCCAGATCATCAGGCCGGCCAGGGACGCCAGCATCAGGCCGACGCTCACGATCAGGACGTAGAGGGCCGGCTTGCCGCGTTTGCCCTGGCGGCTGTCCTGGCCGGAAATGCTGTCTGACACGCGTGAACCTCGCTTGCTCGAAAAAGATGAGCACACGCGATCAACATGGGGCCGGGCGCGAAAGTTCTGAGTGTGTGACGTTATGGATCCGTCATCCAAATAAATCTGGAAGCAAAAACAGTATCGATGCCGTCGTGGTGGGAGCGATCCGCGCCCGGCCCAGGGCAAAGGTCGCCGCCCGGCGGCACCGCCGAGTTCCTCGCCACGAACTCCGTCGCCACCAAGTCCGTCGCCGGATTTCGACAGGTACGCGGCACGGCCGGCTGCCGAAAAAACCAACACTTCCGATATGTAATTCTCCGATAAAACATGTCTTATGACAGAACATGGGGCCAACAGAGATTTACGTTCCCCATCATCATCAGCTGATCCGACACAGGTTCTGGTGACTGGAAGAGCCGCGTGCTTCCACCTGTCCTGCCGAGGTGAAGCCGCCATGAATTTCGTTCCCAGCCCCGTCCCCGATCCGCAGGCCCCCGGCATGCTCATCCGCAAGCTGGAAAGCATCGCCCCCCTTTCGGCCGGGGAGCGGCAGGGAATCGAGGGCCTGCCGATGAGGATCCACAACCTCAACGCTCGCCAGGACATCGTGCGCGACGGCGACCAGCCCACGCATTGCTGTCTCATCCTCGACGGATGGGCCTGCCGGTACAAGCTCCTCAGCGAGGGCAAGCGGCAGATCCTGTCGTTCCACATCCCCGGCGACATCCCGGACCTGCAGAGCCTGCAGATCCACCGGTTGGACCACAACCTCGCCACGGTGACCAAGGTCCGCGTCGCCTTCATCCCGCACGAGAGCCTGGGGGAGCTGACGGCGAAGCATCCCAGCCTCGCGGCGGTGTTCTGGCGGGACACGCTGATCGATGCCGGCATCTTCCGCGAAAGGCTGGTCAGCATGGGCCGCCGCTCGGCCTTCGAGCACATCGCGCACATGTTCTGCGAGCTGTACCTGAAGATGCAGGCGGTGGGCCTGGCCGGGAACTTCCGCTGTTCGCTCCCGATCACCCAGGCCGACATGGCCGATGCGCTCGGGCTCACCCCCGTGCACGTCAACCGCGTGCTCAAGGAGATGCGGGACCAGACCCTGATCACGCTCCGGAGCAGCACCCTGGTGATCGAGGCGTGGGACGAACTCCTGCGGGTGGCCGAATTCGATGCCACGTACCTGCAGCTCCGGAAGCGGGCGGCGGGCTGACCGTCGTCGTCTTGGAGCCCCCGCGGGCGACACGCACCGGCCGCGACTCACCCCCATTGCGACCGGCCGCTCAAGCTATCGGCAGATCTGGTCGCTCACCCGATCGTGTCCTCAGAGGCTTCGTTTCTCTTTCAGCGGAAAGATTGTTATAACGGTTGCGATATCTTAGCTGCAGATACCTGCCAATGTCCGTCCTATGACAGGGTTTCTTGTCCCACACTGGACATAGGGTGGCGGATCGTTCGTTGCCGCCGTGGTCCGATGCAAGATGCCTTGATCCGCAAGCTTGAAAACTTCGAGACGTTCACGGCCGCGGACCGCGCGGCGTTGCGGGCGTTCGCTCCCCGGACGCGGCAGGTGGGAGCCCGGACGGACCTAATCCGGGAAGGCGACACCCCCGAGAATGTGCATCTTATCCTCGACGGCTATGCCTGCCGCTACAAGATCCTGCCGGACGGCCAGCGCCAGATCATGGCGTTCTTCGTGCCGGGCGACTTCTGCGACCTGAACGTCTTCATCCTCGACCAGATGGACCACAACATCGGCACCATCTCCCCCTGTCAGGTGGTGGGGATCCCCCGGCAGGCCATCGACGAGCTCATGGCCCAGTATCCGCTGGTGACGCGGGCGCTCCTGTGGTGTGCCCTGGTCGATGAGGCGGTGCTGCGCGAATGGCTGGTCAACATCGGCAGCCGCCAGGCCGACCAGCGGATCGCACATCTCTTCTGCGAGCTGCTGCTGCGCCTGGAGACCGTGGGGCGCGTCACCGAGAACAGCTACGCCTTCCCGTTCACCCAGACCGACATCGCCGACACGATGGGCCTGTCGGACGTGCAGATCAGCCGCACGCTGAGGGAGCTGCGCCGGCTCGAACTCATCACGCTGAAGCACCGCGTCCTGACGATTCTGGACGTGGAGCAGCTGAAGGCTTACTGCGGGTTCAATCCCAACTACCTCCACCTCAGGAACACGCGTTGGAGTGGCCGGCGGCAGGTGCCGTGGCTGAGCGACGTCCAAGAGGGGTAGCGGGTGGGGGGCCAGGACAACGTCGAGACCCTGGTCGTCCTTCAGCCCATCGCCGTCGATACGGCGAGCCTGGATCGCACCGGCATGCTGGTGCTGGCCAACGGGAAGCTCGTGGCCATCCTGGTCCGCCTGGAGGTCCCGGAGCACGCCCGGTGTGGCGCGTGGTTCCTGGAGGTGGGGCTGGGCCGGCTCGCGGGCGTCCGTCCGCCGGCCTTCGATACCCTCGAGGACGCGACGCGCTGGGTGCGACAGCACCTGAAGGGTTAGGGCGTCTTCCCGAAACCCCGGATCGCGGGGCTCGCCGCGCGCTCCCCCCCCCTCGTGGGGAGGGGGCCGGCCCGGAGCCGTGGGAACACCCGATCCAAGGCCCGCGGCAAACGCCCTAGGGCAGCGACGCACTCACTCCGTTCATGCGTCTCTGCTCTAACTTCATGTTTTTGCATCGATTTTTCCAGACACGGCTGACGCCTTCGTCTGGATCGATGCACTAGACGCGCATGCCCAGGCCGAGGTGCATCGTCAGCACGCGGTCGATGAGGGCGGCCAGGGCCTGGCCCTGCGGGCTGTCGAGGTTCTGCACCAGGAAGGTCGCCACGTCCTCCTCCGCCGGAATGCGCTCCGGAGCGTGGACGCACACGCAGCACCCGGTCGGTGAGCCCGGGGCGGCATTCCCCAGGAGCCACTGCGTCCCGTCGGGGCCCGTGTGGAACAGGAGCTGGTCGGGCGGCACGAAGAGGGCATCGACGGGCACGCCGAGCGCCGCCGCGATCCGCTGCAGCAGCCGGTCGTTGGCGCCCGCACCGGGCGGACCGAAGGGTCGAGTGGATTGTCCCAAGATCAGATCCACCCCGAAGCCTGGTTCAGCAAAATGAATTCATTCTGGCGATGTCCGGTTCCCGGATTGCCCCTCTGGAACTATCTGGTCCGTTCCACGGTAGAGCATATCGGTTTTGACGGCGACTAGGGCTGAATCATGTCGCGGGGAACTCAACCGGTACTGGCGTTCGTGCCAAGTGCGTTGACCGCATCGCAAGTCGGGACCTGGGAAACGGATACGACCTGCGACCGGACAGTTGCCGATGCCATCACCGCGGCCGTATTCGGTGTGAATGCAGACGAGGCCGCCGAAGGGCTCCCCCTCGTCGCGTTCACCAAGCACATCCATCCGGAAGATCTGCCGGATTTCGAGGAGAAGATCGCCTGCGTGCGCCAACGAGGCGGCCTGTTCGTGATCGAGTACCGCACATGTCCCACACCCCGTGACATCCGCTGGGTGCTGGCGCGCGGGCGCTTCGAGTGGGACTCCCATGCCGGGGGCATCATCGGTCGGGGCATCGTCATCGACATCACCGACAGCAAGTCGGACGGACAGGTCGAGGACCGCGCCTTCTTCGTGAAGCCGGAGGATACGGGGCCCTCCCTCGAACGCCTCGCGGGCTTCGCCATCGAGGTCCACAACGAGATCGAGGAACTGGGCGAAGCGAAGGGATCGATCCTGCGTCAGGCGATCGACACCCTCCTCTGGGCCATCGGCCGCAAGCTCGCCACGCAGCAGCAGACGGACACGAAGAGGTGGAAGAACCTGATCAACTAGAGCATTTTCCGCCGAAGGGGATGCCGGTTCGGCGCGAGAAAATGTGGGAAAGACAAAGGTCTAGACGCCCCCGGCGGAAGCCCGGCGCGGCCTACGGGAGGGCGCCGATCATCCCCTTGGCATCGGTCATCGTGTTCTCGCAGGCGCGCTGGTCGCCGCGGTGATCCTCGTTGACCGCGCGCCGGATGAGGCCGCGGGCTTCGGCGATATGGTCCGATGTCGGGATCATGGCGGCATCGCTGGGGACCCCGGACGGAGCCGCCGCCAGCCCCCGCGGCGAGCCGAGCCGGACCGGATGGCCGGGCTGCAGGCCGGTGACCTGGACCGCGCCGGCACTGTCGAGGCGCCGCTGGATCGTGTCGATCTGCTCCGCGCAGGGCGTGGCCCACGCGAAACCGCAGGCGGGACAGAGGGCGATGACGGAGGCGACGAGAGTCGGGACGAGGCGCATGGGACAATCCTTCCGGCGGGACGGGCATCGGACCGCGCGTCGCGCGGTCGATCGTCGTGCCTGAGGAGAATCGCGATCCGCCCCGGGAGCGCGCATCCGGCTCGAAACGGGCCACGGCTCATGCTGCACTGCAGCATGACTAGCACGGGGTCGTGCGAATAGAAATGCCTGCCGGATCCCCTGTCGCCCTGAGGCGCCCTACATGCCCCCGATGACAGATTTCCAGACCATCGGGACGTTGTGCGACCGGAACCTCATCTCGGAAGACGAGGTGGATACGGCGGTCGAGGCTTTCCTCTCCGGCTCCACCCCCAGCGTGTTCCACTTCCAGGGGGGCTACCGGCTCAACCTCGTCAAGGCGGTGCGCAGCCACCCCGGCGCCCAGGAGTTCGTCGGCCGCCCCAATGTCGGTACGGGGCTGAAGCGCCCCTTCGTGCGGGCCGCCCTCCTCCAGGCGAGACCGCTGCCGGTGTGAGGGCGGCGCCGACGGCTACACGTAGCCGATGACCCGGTGGGGAATGTAGGGCGCTTCGAGGGCGGCGATCTCGTCGGCCGACAGGTCGAGCGATAGGGCCGCCACCGCGTCGGTGAGGTGGTTCGGCTTCGAGGCGCCGATGATCGGCGCGGTGACCTCGCTCTTCTGGGCGATCCAGGCCAGGGCGACCTGGGCGCGGGGGACGCCGCGTGCCGCGGCGATGGTGCCGACCGCATCGACGATCCGCCGATCCGCATCCTCGGCCTGCCGGTAGAGGGTGCTGCCGAACTCGTCCGCCCGCTGCCGCTCGCTGCTCTCGTCCCAGCCCCGCGTCAGGCGGCCCCGGGCCAGCGGGCTCCAGGGGATGACGGCGATGGCCTCCTCCGCGCACAGGGGCAACATCTCGCGCTCCTCCTCCCGGTAGAGGAGGTTCAGGTGGTTCTGCATGCTGCTGAACTCGGTCCAGCCATGCCGGCGCGCGGTGTAGATCGCCTTCGCGAACCGCCACGCCTCCATGGACGACGCGCCGATGTACCGGGCCTTGCCGGCCTTCACGACGTCGTGGAGCGCCTCCAGCATCTCCTCCATGGGCGTGTCGTAATCGTAGCGGTGGATCTGGTAGGGTCGACATAGTCGGTCCCGAGCCGGCGCAGGCTGGCGTCGATCTCCGCCATGATGGCCTTGCGGGAGAGGCCGGCGGCGTTCGGGCCCGGACCCATGCGGTTGAACACCTTCGTCGCCAGGACGACCTCGTCACGCCGGGCGAAATCCCTGATGGCGCGCCCGACGATCTCCTCGGATGTGCCGTCCGAGTAGACGTTGGCCGTGTCCAGGAAGTTGATCCCGGCCTCGAGGGCCTGACGGATCAACGGCCGGCCGCGCTCCTCGTCGAGCGTCCAGCCATGGCTGCCCCGCGCCGGGTCGCCGTAGGTCATGCAGCCGAGGCAGAGCCGCGAGACCTTCAGTCCCGTCCGGCCGAACTTCACGTAATCCATGGTCGACTCCCGTCTGGGGCTGTCCGAATGTCCGGCTCAGGTGGCCGAGGGCCCCGGCTGCGGGAAGTCCGCGCCCAGGGTGGTCGCCTCCCAGGTGTCGAATTCGCTCCGCAGCGTGTCGAGGTTCTGCCGGGCGAGATCGAGGGCCGGCTTGCCCAGTAGGAGATGGCGCGGCGGCGTTGCGGCCGTCACCGCGGCGATGATCGCTTCGGCCGCCCGGACCGGGTCCCCCGGCTGGTTGCCGCTGCGCTCCTCGGTCTGCCTGCGGCGGGCGCCGGCGGTGGCCTCGTAGTCGGCGATGCGGATCTGCGATTGCTGGATCGAGCGGCCCGCCCAATCGGTGCGGAACGGGCCGGGCTCGACGGCGGTCACGCCGATGCCGAGCGGCTCGCATTCGATCGCGAGGGAGGCGGAAAGCCCCTCCACGGCGAACTTGGTGGCATGGTAGTATCCCGTGGCCGCGAAGCCCACGAGCCCGCCGACCGACGAGACGTTGACGACATGCCCGGCGCGCCGCGCGCGCATCCCCGGAAGCACCGCCTTCGTCATGGCCACGAGGCCGAACACGTTCGTCTCGAACAGGGCGCGCACCGGCCCGTCCTCGCCCTCCTCGATCGCCGCGAGGTAGCCGTACCCCGCGTTGTTGACGAGGACGTCGATGCGCCCGAACCGCCCTTCGGCGGTCTGGATGGCCGCGGCCACCTCGGCGGGATCGTTCACGTCGAGGCCGATGGCGAGGGCGCGCTCCGCGTGCCCCTCCACGATGTCGGCCACCTTGCCCGGATCCCGGGCGGTGACGATGGCGCGCCAGCCTCGGGCCAGGACGGCCCGCGCGAGCTCACGACCGAAGCCGGTCGAGCAACCGGTGATGAGCCATACGGGATCGGAGGGAAGCGGCATCGGGTGATCTCGGCGGTGGGGAGCGGGGCGCCTCCATCGCGGCGGAGCGTCCGACCGTCAGCGCGGCAAACATCGCCGGGTTCCACCGGTCTCGCCTTGGGGGATGGCTCCCCCCGTCCGCGGCAAGCCCTCCGGCGCGGCGGGCCGCTCGCCCAGCCCGCCGACGATAAAAGGGCCGGGCGAGGGATGCCCCCTCGCCCGGCCCCGTGCGCCCCCCCGGAATACCGGTGCGGGGCCTTCGTGCCGTGTCCTGGCGGTCAGGCCAGCGTGCGCACCTTGGCCTCGCGGTCCCAGTAGCGCTTCTTGGCCGCCTCGACGAAGCCGGCGAGATCGGTCACGCCCTCGTCCGGCTCCACGCCCGCCTTGTCCAGCAACGGCTTGGCGGCGGTGTTCGCACCGATCGCCTTGAGGTGGCCGAACGCATCCATCACCCACTGGACGGCGGCACCCTCCTTGAGGAGCTTGGCCGTCGCCTTCTCGGAGAGGATCACCGCGCAGGCATCGACCGTCACCGACGGCTGACCGAACAGCTGCTTGTCCGCCTTCACCGTCGATCCGTCCGACAGGGGCACGGCGCCGATCTTGGGTGCGATCGTCATCGGGTGGCCACCCGCCGCCTTGACCGCGGCCTTGAGCGCCTTGAGGTCCCCGGCATCCGTGCCGTCGGCGATGAGGATGCCGACCACGCGGCCCTCCAGGGTGTGCTTCTCCAGGGGGCCCCGGATGATGCGCAGGGCGGGCGAGGGCTTCATGTCGAGGACGGGGGCCGCCGTGCGCGACGCCTCGGGCAGGTCCATGGCCAGACCGTCCGCCACGCGCCGGGCGAGGTCCTCGTCCACGTTGCGCAGGTTCGCCAGCATCGTCGTCTGCACGTGCTCCAGCGAGACCTTGCTGAGTTCGAACACGAGGGCGGAGGCGATGTGCGCCTGCTCGGCCGGGTCCATGGAGCGGAAGAACAGGCGCGCCTGGCTGTAGTGGTCGGCGAAGCTGTCCGGCCGGACGCGCAGCTTCTGGCCTTGCTCCTCCGACGGGAACGTCCGGTACCCGCCCGATGCGTCCTCGCGGGCGCCCCCGACCTCGCCCGCCTTGACGAGGCTGTTCGGCTCGTAGTTGGCGCGCCCCTTCGGCACGGCCATCTGCATGTGGCCGTCCCGCTGCTGGTTCATGAAGGGGCAGCCCACCGCGTCCGCCCGCCCCTTGGCCGAGTTGATCGGGAGCTGGTGGAAGTTCACCGAGCCGAGGCGCGAGAGCTGCGTGTCGGTGTAGCTGAACAACCGGCCCTGAAGCAGCGGATCGTTCGAGAAGCCGATGCCCGGCACGACGTGGCTCGGCACGAACGCGGCCTGCTCCGTCTCGGCGAAGTAGTTGTCGGGGTAGCGATCAAGGACCATCTTGCCGACGATCCGGACGGGGAGCACCTCCTCGGGGATGATCTTGGTCGCGTCGAGCACGTCGTAGGGCTGGCTGTTGGCGAACTCCTCATCGAAGAGCTGCACGCCGAGCTGCCACTCCGGGTAGTCGCCGCGCTCGATCCGCTCGAACAGGTCGCGGCGCTGGAAATCCGGGTCCGCCCCAGCGATCTTCACCGTCTCGTCCCAGATGGTCGAGGCCAGCCCGGCCTTCGGCTTCCAGTGGAACTTGACGAAGGTGCTCTTGCCGTCCTTGCCGATGAACCGGAACGTGTGGACGCCGAACCCTTCCATGTTGGCGAAGGTCCGCGGCAGCGTCCGGTCCGACATCGCCCACATGATCATGTGGGTGGATTCGGGCATGAGGCTGATGAAATCCCAGAAGGTGTCGTGCGCCGTGGCCGCCTGCGGATAGCCGCGGTCGGCCTCCATCTTCGCGGCGTGGATCAGGTCCGGGAACTTGATGGCGTCCTGGATGAAGAACACGGGGATGTTGTTGCCGACGAGATCCCAATTGCCCTGGCGGGTGTAGAACTTGACCGCGAACCCGCGCACATCGCGCGGCGTGTCGATCGACCCGGCGCCGCCCGCGACCGTCGAGAAGCGCACGAACACGTCGGTGCGCTGGCCCTTCTTCTGGAACAGGTCGGCGATGGTGATGTCGGCGAGGCTCTCCGTGCACTCGAAATAGCCATGCGCCGCGGAGCCGCGCGCGTGGACGATGCGTTCCGGGATGCGCTCGTGGTCGAAGTGGTTGATCTTCTCCCGGTACACCTCGTCCTCGAGCAGGACGGGGCCGCGGGCACCGGCTTTCAGCTGGTTCTGGTTATCGCTGATCGGTGTGCCGTGGTTCGTGGTCAGGACCGGGTGATCGTCGTCAGCGACCTGATGCGTTTCGCCACCGCTGACGGCGTTCGGCGGGGTGTGATTGGTCATGCGAGTCCTCGTTGTCTGAGGCGTTCAACGGCTGGCGTAAGGCCAAGTTGCAGGGGCGGTCACAAACAATTCGACGCGCGGGCTCCCCCGCCGCGATGGGCCGGACCGGCCCCGTTCGGGCGTCGTCGGCCGCCGCCACCGCCCGGCGCCACGGCCGGTGGGGAACCTGCATCTCCTTCGTTTCGCCCCGGGCGGAAACGAACTTCAACCCACGCCGCGGGAAATTTGGCAGCACTTTTCCGCCACCCCCCCGTACATTTACATCGTCGATCTGTGGATCGGCGAGTCCATGACGGGATGGATAGGCGATGACCGTGCTGACCGATGATTCTTCCAGGCATTCGTGTCGCCACAACGCACCCAAGACACTGGAGACGACGCATTCGAGACATCGCGAACACGAGATAGGCCCCCATGCCCGCGCATGAGACAGTCACCGACCTGAGCGCCGAGGGGATCGCGGTTCCGCCGCCTGGCCGCGCCGGGACGCCGGGCGCCTCCCCTTCCCCGCACCCTCCGCCCCTCCCCGTCCTGCGCAAGTGCCGCCCTCGCGGGCGCCACCGACGGCGGCCCGTGGGCCGGCCGGCCGCCGCAACCCAGTCCGGCCTCCGCTGAGGGAACACCGCGCCATGCCGTTCCCGTATCCCGGCCGGGCTCGCCCGGCCGTGCCGGTGGCCCTCGCCTTCGGGCTGGCGATCGGCACCCCGCACCCGACCGACGGCAAGGCTTTCGTGAGGGCCGAGCCCCCGGTGCGCACCGCCGTCTCCCCGGCCCCCGGCCCCGCGGCGGCGCCCGAGACGCCGGCCACGGCGGAGGGAGAGGTCCCGTTCCGCGTGACGCTCGGAGCCGGCGGCCGGGACCTGTTCCTGGAGGGGGACCTCACCGAAGGCACCGCGGCCAGGGTCGCGGCCATGCTGAAGGCGCATCCGCGGGTCGCGCGGATCCATCTCTCCAGCGACGGCGGCTTGGTGGACGAGGCATCCGCGATCGCCCGGCTCGTGACGGCCCGGCGCCTTTCCACCTCCGTGTCCGACGCCTGCATCTCCGCCTGCACCCTCATCTTCGTCCACGGCCGTCGGCGGTTCCTGGCCGCCGGCGGCCAGCTCGGTTTCCATGCCCCCTACGAGGAGGCGCCGGACGGGCGGATGCTTTCGGTGGACCCGGCGCCCGAGCGGGCGGCGTACCGGGCCGCGGGCGTGCCCCGGGCCTTCGTCGCCCGGATCATGACCGTTGCACCGGCCGACATCTGGATCCCCAGCCCCGGGCAGCTGCGCGCCGCCGGCATCGTGACGGAACTCGTCACGGCGGCCGGCCCGCGGGCGCCGCTGAAGCGGGCCAGGGCCCACGAGGCCTCGCGGACCAAGGGCCCCGGCCGGGCCGTCGCGCGCCGGGTGCCGTCGAGCGCGTAGGACACCCAGCAGCAGGCCGGCCCCGCCACGCGCCCGGCCCCTCAGCGTGGGCCGGGGCGTCGCTCGCGGGGCTGCGGACCGCGCCGGGATCCGCCCGCGGCTGTCTGTGGCGACGACCGTCGCCGGCGCCGGTGAACGCGCCCCTCCCCCCGCCCATGCGTGGCCCGGCCCCGGGCGCCCCCTGCTTCGTGATAGGACCCTGCCGTCGCGAATGACGTCGCGCTCGACAAAAATAGGGTACCCCCCTATACTAGGCACCGGAGAGACGGCTGATGGGCCACACGGTCAAGGACAAGGCGAAGCTGCTCGCCCGGGTGCGCCGGATCAAAGGTCAGGCGGAGGCGGTCGAACGCGCTCTGGAGGCCGAACTCGGCTGCACGGACGTGCTGATGCTCGTCGCCTCGATGCGTGGGGCCATCAACGGTCTGACCGCCGAACTGATGGAGGACCACATCCGCCATCATGTCGTGAACCCGGCCACCGAGCCCGATGCGGACCGCGCCCGCGGCGCGGCCGAGCTGATCGAGGTGGTTCGCACCTACCTCAAATGACGAGGGGTCTGCCCCATGACGCCGCTCACCGACCTACTCCAGCAGGGGACCGCGCACGCTTGGCTGTTCGTGCCGACCGCGATCCTGCTGGGGGCCCTCCACGGGCTCGAACCCGGTCACTCGAAGACGATGATGGCGGCGTTCATCGTGGCGGTGCGGGGCACGGTCACGCAGGCCGTGCTGCTGGGGCTGTCGGCGACCCTCTCGCACACGGCGGTCGTGTGGGTGATCGCCCTCGGCGGCCAGTATCTCGGCCGGGAATGGGGGGGCGAGACCAGCGAGCCGTACTTCCAGCTCGCCTCGGCCGTCATCATCGTCGGCATCGCCCTCTGGATGCTCGTGCGGACGTGGCGCGAGCGACACCACGGGCACCATCACCACCACCACGATGCGGACCGGCGCGTCACCACCCGTGACGGCGTGTTCACGCTGGAGGTGTTCGAGGACGGCGTGCCGCCCCGCTGGCGCCTCAGCCGGGAGCGGGGGGTGCTGCCGAAGCCCGAGCGCATCGGCCTGGAAACCGAGCGGCCGGATGGCACGCGGCAGAGGTTTCACTTCGTCCGCCGGGGCGATCGGCTGGAGAGCACGGACGAGATCCCCGAGCCGCACGCCTTCATTGCACGGCTGAACCTCGCCGGCTCGGCGGGCACGGAGATCCACGAGATCGCGTTCGCGGAGCACGACCACCACCACGAGCACGACCCCTTGGATCCGGGCGACGGGGACGACGCCCACGCCCAGGCGCATGCCGCGGACATCCGGCGGCGCTTTTCCGGACGGCAGGTGACGACCGGGCAGATCGTGATGTTCGGCCTCACCGGTGGACTGATCCCATGCCCGGCGGCGATCACGGTGCTCCTGCTCTGCATTCAGCTCAAGCAGCTCAGCCTGGGGTTCGTGCTGGTGGTGTGCTTCAGCATCGGGCTGGCGCTCACCATGGTGTCGGCCGGCGTCATCGCTTCGCTGAGCGTCCGGCACCTCGCGGGCCGCTGGTCCGGGTTCGGCCGCCTCGCCCGGCGGGCCCCCTACGCCTCGGCGGGGCTGATCGTGCTCGTTGGGCTCTACACCGGCTGGCTCGGCTGGCAGGGCATCCAGCACGGGGCGGGCGGCGTCGCACACACGGCCCAGGGCCCCTCGCCGGGGGCCTCCATCCCGGCGCCCGGCGGCCGGTGACGGGGTTCAGGCGGGGCGATGCCGGAGGCGCGCCAGGGATTGCCATGCCGGCGCCAGGACGACGCGCGTCAGCGGGATCAGCAGACCGCCGACGATCAACCCGATCAGGCCCGACGCCATCGCCGTCACCAGCCACTCGACGACCTGCCGGGCGAACGGAAGGAGTGAGCCCGCGCCCTCCGCGGCGGCGTGGGCGGCGTGGGCCGGCGCCGCGATGCCATAGGTCTCCAACCCGTGCATCACGATGCCGCCGCCGACCCAGATCATCGCCGCCGTCCCGACGACGGCGAGGATCCTGAGCAGGATCGGCATGCCCTTGACCACGGCCCGGCCGACCCCGCGCACGACGCCCCCGAACGGCGGCCCCGCCGTGCTCCTGGCGAGGGCGAGGCCGGCATCGTCGGCCTTCACGATCAGCGCGACCACGCCGTAGACGCCCGCGGTGATGCCGATGGCGACGATGGCGAGCACGGCCGCCCGCATCCAGAAGCCGCCCTCCGGCAGGGCGGCGAGGGTGATGGCCATGATCTCGGCCGAGAGGATGAAGTCGGTCTTGATGGCGCTGGCGACGCGGCGGTCTTCCTGGGCCCGGTCGCTCCCCCCGTCCCCCTGACGATCCTGCCCGTCCCCGTGCGCGCCCCCGTCCCCGTGGGCTTGGTGAGGGAAGAGGGCCTCGTAGACCTTCTCGGTCCCTTCGTAGCCGAGGTACGCCCCGCCCAGCATCAGGAGCGGCGTGATCGCCCAGGGCGCGAAGGCGCTGAGCGCGAGGGCGCCGGGCAGCAGGAACAGGAGCTTGTTGCGCAACGACCCGAGGGCGATCTTGCCGACGATCGGGAGTTCGCGCTCGGCCGCGAACCCGACGACGTAGCGCGGCGTGACGGCGGCATCGTCGATGACGACGCCGGCCGCCTTCGTGCCGGCCCTGGCCGCCTGGCCCGCCACATCGTCGAGGGACGCCGCCGCCGTCCTGACCATGAACGCCACGTCGTCCAGCAGGGCGATCAATCCGACGCTCACTCGTCTTACCCCTCGTTCGCGATGAACCTGCCTGACAGACGATCCTCGAACCGATTTGATCCGCCAAGCTTGAAAATCGGCCTGCCTCGCGCCCGGATCGGCAGGAGGGTGAGCGCGTCAGGGCATGATCGGGGGATGGTAGGTCAGGGTGAAGGCCAGCGCCCAGAGCAGGAACAGCACCAGCGGCAGGTGCACGATGAGCTGCAGGAAACTGAAGCCGACGATGTCCCGCGCCTTCAGGCCGAGGATGCCGACGAGGGGCAGCATCCAGAACGGATTGATGAGGTTCGGCAACGCCTCGGCGGCGTTGTAGATCATCACCGCCCAGCCGAGGTGGACCTTCAGCTCGTTGGCGGCCTGGAGCACGTAGGGCGCCTCCAGAAGCCACTTGCCGCCGCCCGAGGGGACGAAGAAACCGAGGATCGCCGAGTACACGCCCATGGTCAGCGGAAAGCTGCCGGTGGTGTTCAGGTTGACGAAGGCGTGGGTGATGACGTCCGAGGCCGAGGCCCCGGCGGCGTTCTTGGGGCCGGTCAGCATGCCGCTGATCGCCGCGTAGAGCGGGTACTGGATCAGGATGCCGGCGGTGGCCGGCACCGACTTGGCCACCGCCACGAGGAAGCGCTTCGGCCGCCAGTGCAGCAACAGGCCGAGGGTGATGAACAGCAGGTTGTACGTGTTGAGGTTCGAGATCGCGACGATCCAGGACTGGCGGGCGAATTCCTGGACGATCCAGCCCCCGGCGATCAGCACGAGCAGGATCGTGAGGAGCGGCGAATGCTCCAGCCACTCGCCGGGCTGTCGCGGGCGCGCGAGGCGGGTCTCCTCGCGGGCGACATCGACCCCCATCGCCTCGGCGGTGACGGCCGTCTCCCGACGGGGCGCCGAGGCGTAGGCGATCGCCACCGAGACCACGAACAGGATGGCGGCGATCAGCATCGACTGCCACAGGAAGATGGTCTCGCTGAAGGGGATCACGCCCGAGATCGCCAGGAGGTTCTTCGTCAGGCTCGCGGGGTTGGCCTGGAGCTGCGCCGCCGAGGAGCTGAGGCCGAGGGCCCAGGTGGCTCCGAGCCCGAGATAGGCCGCCGCCCCCGCGGCCCGGTAATCCATCCGCAGATCCGTTCGTCGCGCCAGGGCGCGGACCAGCAGGCCGCCGAAGATCAGGCTGAGGCCCCAGCTGACGAAGGACGAGACCATGGTCGCGCCCGCCACGAAGCCCACCGCCCCGCGACCGGTCCGGGGCACCTGGGCCAGCCGCTCAATCAGCGCCCGCACCGGCGGCGAGACCGCGACGACGTAGCCGCCGATGGTGACGAAGGCCATCTGCATGGTGAAGGGAATCAGGCTCCAGAAGCCGTCCCCGAAGCTCTTGGCGACGGACGCCGCCGGCGCGCCGTTGGCCAGGGCGCCGAGGGCGACGATGACCACGGCGATGGCGACGAAGATGAAGGCGTCCGGAAACCAGCGCTCGGCCCAGTGGGTGAAGCGGATGCCGAGCCGCTCCAGGGTCCCCGCCGGGGGCACCGTGCCGGAACCGGCGGCCTGGACATGCGGGGACGGGGCCGGATCGGCTGCCATGGACTTCCTCCGAGGCCGGCTCTTCACGGCCGGGGGAAGCAGGATGGCGCGCAGGCGACGACCCTCAAGGGACCGCCCCGATCAACACCGTGACAGCGTGGCGGGATCGTGAACGGGGGCGCCCGCCCGCGGGGGCGCGCCGCGGCCCCCGGCCGGATCTCGGGTCACTCCACCGGCCAGGACACCTCGACCGTCAATCCGCCGTCGGGCGTCCTCGCGAAGGCGAGCCGTGCCCCGGCGGTTTCGGCCACCTCCCGGGCGATCGAGAGGCCGAAGCCGGTGCCGGGGCGGCTCTCGTCCCAGCGCACGCCGCGGCCCAGGCCGGCCAGGGCCGCCTCGTCCATGCCGGGGCCGTCGTCGCTCACGATCAGGCGGCCGGCCGAACCGTCCGTCGCCCCGGTGACGCGCACGCGCCGGTGCGCCCACTTCCGGGCGTTGTCGAGCAGGTTGCCAAGCACCTCCATCACCTCGCCCTCATCCCCCGGGTAGGTGAGCGCGTCCGGCACCGCCACATCCCAGCGGAGCGACTCGCCGTCAGGCAGCCGTCGCATGGTCGCGATCAGCCGCGCCACGACCGGCGCCAGGGTGCAGCGCCGCTGGCGCAGGTCGCCCGGCCCCGACAGGCGGGCGCGGGCCAGGGCCCGCTCCACCTGCCCGCCCATCGCCCCGGTCTGCTCGGCGATCTCGTGGGCGAGGGCCGGCGCCGCGGCGGCGTGCTGCCGCGCGAGGGCATCCAGGACGGCGAGGGGCGTCTTCAGGCCGTGCGCCATATCCGCCGCGCTGGCCTGCGCCCGCGCCAGCGCCTGCTCCTGCGCATCGAGAAGCCGGTTGAGATCGGACACGAGGGGGCGCACCTCGTCGGGGAAACCGTCGGGCAGCCGCCGCCGGGTTCCGGCATGGACCGCGGCGAGATCGCCCCGCAGGGCGCGGAACGGCGCCAGGGCCCGGTGGACGAAGAGGCCCATCGCCACGGTGAGGACGGCGAACAGCGCCGCCAGCGACGGGGCGAGGAGGCGCAGGAAGGTGGTGCGGCTCCCGGCGAGCTCGCGCCGGTCCTCGGCGACGGTGACCTGCAGCCGCGTTCCGGTGCCGCCGATCTCGACCGGGCGCGACAGGGCGAGGAGCCGGCCGCCATCCGGCCCCGTCAGGTCGGCGACGGCCGGCCCGTCCCCGCCCGTCCCGTCGAGCCGCTTGTCCCACAGGGACCGGGAGCGGAGGACCCGTCCGCCGGACCCCTCGATCTGCCAGTAAAGGCCGCCATAGGGCGTCGCGAACCGGGGGTCGGGCGGCTCCCGCGACAGGGTCGGGGCGCCGTCCGGCGCCAAGCCGACCCGCCCGGCGAGGAGCTTGGCCGTGCGGTCGAGCTCGTCGGCGGTGCGCGCGTCCAGCACACGGTCGAAGATGACCGTCAGGCCGAAGCCCGCCAGCAGGAGCGCGAGGGCGATGAGCGCGGCGGCGGCCAGCCCGAGCCGCAGGAGCAGGGAGCCGGCCCTCACCGGTCCGCCGCCCCCGGCGGGTCCGTGGGGACGAGGTAGCCCTGGCCGCGCCGGGTCTCCACCACCCCCGGCCCGAGCTTGCGCCGCAACCGCGTCAGCAGGGCCTCCAGGGCGTTGGCCTCCCGGTCGCTGCCGGTCCCGTGCAGATGATCGAGGAGATCGCCCGCGGGGACCACCTGACCCTGGTGGTGGAGCAGGAAGGCGATGAGCCGGTATTCCAGGGCGGTCAGGTCGACCTCGCGGCCGGCCACGCTCACCGCCCGGGTGCGCGTGTCGAGCTCCACGCCGGCGGCGCGCAGCACGGGCGAGGCGTGGCCCGCCGTGCGGCGCAGGATCGCCCGCAGGCGCGCGATCAGCTCCTCCATCCGGAAGGGCTTCACGAGGTAGTCGTCCGCCCCCGCATCGATGCCCTCGACGCGCTCGCGCCATCCGTCGCGGGCGGTCAGGATCAGCACCGGCACCGCCGCCCCGGACCCGCGCAGCCGGCGGAGCACGCCGAGGCCGTCGAGGCGCGGCAGGCCGAGGTCGAGGATCATCGCGTCGTAGGTCTCGGTCCCGGCGCGGAACCACGCCGTCTCACCGTCGGAGACCCCATCGACGGCGTAGCCGGCCCGCTCCAGGCCCTCCCGCACGTCCGCGGCGATGCGCGGCTCGTCCTCGACCACTAGCACCCGCACCGAACGCGCCCCCCTGCGAGATCAGTCATCGTCGTCCTCGTCGAGGCGGCGGAGCGTCCGGGCGTCGATCTTCACGCTGCGCCGTTTGCCGTCCGGCCCGAGGATCCGCAGCTTGTACCGCCAGCGCCCGTCGTCGTGCTTGAGATCGACGGAGACGACATCGCCGGGCACGGCCGCGCTGGCGGCGCGCAGCACCTCATCGAGGGGGCGGATGTCGCCCCGCTCGAGGGCGCGGCGGGCGCGGTCGGCCTCCTCGTCGGCGCGCGCGGACGGGGCCCGGGCCAGGACGGGGAACAGGCAGGCGGCGAGGAGGAGGCGGCGGCGGGTCGGCATGGTGAGGGACAGTGTCGGCCAGAGAACCTGACAGGAGGCTGACACGCGCCGTCAGGGTCGCGGGTTCCGCGATGGGCAGAAGGCCGCACAGACATTTCGTCAACGGAGCTGCGCCGCCCTCATGTCCCTCCTCCTCGGCCTCGTTCTCACCGGCATCGCCGCGGTCGCCGGCACGGTGTTGTGCCCCCCCGCCGCCGGCCGCCCCATCGACCGGGACGGCCTGCCCGGCCTCGCCCTGGCCGTCGCGCTGGCGGCCCTCGCGGTCATCACCAGCCACCCGGCGGGGGCCGCCGAACGGCTCACCGGACGCGCGAGGATCATCGACGGCGCGACCCTGGCCATCGACGGCGTCCCGGTGGCCCTGTCCGGGATCGTCGCACCGGCGGCGGACGCGACGTGCTCGGATGCCCGGGAGGTGCCCTATGCCTGCGGTCACCGCATCCAGGCCGCCCTGGCGGCACGGATCGGCGCGGAGGCCGTGACGTGCACGCCGTCCGGCCGGGAAGACGGCCGGACGGCCACCGCGACCTGCCTGGCCGGCGGCACGGATCTCGGCGAATGGATGGTCGCCCAGGGCTATGCCGTGCCGGCGCGCGAGGCTCCGTCGGCGTATCGCGCGGCGGGCGACCGCGCCTGGGGGCGTCGCCTCGGCCTGTGGGGCGGCGTGTTCACCGATCCGGCCGGCTGGCGACAGGCCGCGCGGTAGGACACCGCCACGGTCGGCGCACGCCCCCGGTGGGGTCGGGCGCCGACGGCGGATCGAGGGGCGGGCCTTCGCGCCCTTGCGCGTCGATCCCGATCCGGTCGAGGCCATCCCCTCGTTCGAGCCGGCCAAGGTCACGGCCGAGCCGTTCCCCACCGACGACGTGTTGCCGGTGCCTCCGATCCCCACACGGGTGTGATCGGCGGTCCCGGTCGAGTTCCAGCCGCCGTTGATCCCCATCCGGGCGTTGTAGCCAGCCCCGCTGGAGTTCGAGTTGCCGTTGACGGTCAGCGTCGACCACGCCCCGGTGTCGCCTGAGCCGTTGACCGTCACGTGCGCGCCGTCGCAGGCCGAGCTGCCGTTCCACCATCCGTTGACGGTGACGGCCGAATTGCCTCCGACCTGTCTCGGCATGCACCGCATCGCCCTCGCCGGTGATCGCGGCGGAGCTTCCGGCGGCGACGTTCACGGTGCCGCCACTGATGCCGATTCCGCTGCCGCGGCCACAGGCGGAGACGGTGGCGTGCGCGCCCGTGATGGACACGCCGTTCTGGTCCCCGGCCACGGTCAGGTTGACGTCGTGGCCGCCGGAGATGGTGTTGCCGCTGCCCAGGACCGTGTACGTCGCGCCGTTGACGACCTTGATCGTCACCCCGGACAGCGTGACGGTCTGGTGGCGATAATACTGATAGTCGGTCTGGGTGCCGTCGGCGTGGAAGTAGGCGTCCTCGGTGATCACGCCATTATTGTCGAGGATCGTCTCGGGGGACGCGTAGGCTTCTCCGGTATGGGGGTCGACGCCGCCATCGGTGACGAGGCTCGCCGACCATCCGTCCCCACTGCCGATCTGGTTGAGGCCGAGTTCCTGGGCGCGCAGGAGGGTGTTCTGCCATCCGATGGCGGAGCTGCTGTTTGGATTGGTGGCGAGCAGCAGGTTGATGATCTCGGTGTTGGCGAGGTAGGTCTTGTAGTCCTTCGCAATCTGCAGGTCGCCGGCCACCGCATCGATACTGGAATCCTGATGACTCGCCGCGCCGAGGTCGGCGAGCATGATCGGATCGCCGCCGCCGATGTCGGCAGTACGGGCGAGCGAGAGCACGGCATCGCCCGCGGCCTTGCTCCAGGTGCCGGCGTCCCGGGTCAGGAAGTCGACGCCGCCGTCGGCGAGGACGACATGCTGGTCGGATCCGCGCGAAGAAATCGTAAGGTTACCGGTGCCGCCGAAGCCGGCCAACCTGCCCGTGGCAGCAGCCAGCACGGCATCGGTCGCGCCGGAAATGGTGCCGGCCAGCGGGTTGAACACGCTGGAATTGCCGCCGTGCGCCGTATTCTCGGCGACGACGCCGAGATGGTTGCCGCCGGCATTGCCGAGGACCACGGTGGCCGTGGGGGGACAGGAGGAACCGAACAGATTGCCGATCAAGGTGCCGATCACGTCGCCGATGAACGAGCCGACGATGGGAATCGGGATCAGCGCAGTGCCGATAGCACCGCCGGCATAGCTGCCGACGCTGCCGGCAATCGAACCGGCGATCCCGTTGGCGGAGACGAGGGACGAGCCGAGGACGGCGCCGACGGAGCCGCTGAGCGAATCGAAGACACCACCCTTGCTGAAGTCGAACCCGGCGGTGAGCAAGGACGCCCCCTGTTTGATCACCCCGGAATTGGGAGGGCCATGCTGCCGGCGTTGTGAATGAGCTGGCCGGTGATGGTCGTGCCGAGGGTGCCGACCAGAGCGCCGGCGGTGCCTTTGAGGCTGAGGGCTTGGGTGAGCTCTCCGTTCAGCACGGCGGCGAGCCCGCCGCTGACCGGATCGCCGACGGGATGGGACATGTCCTCGGGCGGGATGGCGTTGGTGCCTGCGGCGCCGAGCGAACAGAGCGCGTCGTCCAGGCCGGAGTCGAGGTTGGTCAGGCCGTTGAGGTTGATGGCCGCCAGGGAAGCGCGGAAGTTGCCCAACGTGGCGAGGCTGCCCGCAATCTGAGCTCGGAGGGCTCCGACGGCGGTCGAGCCGAGCACCCGGCCTTCTAGAGCGATTTCGGTTTAATCTGGTTCATATCCTGCTGCGGCGAAGATGTCAACGTTATACACCCGGCGTTATCAGAGTAGGATATACTCGAGTTGGGTTGATAACAAAATTAACTTTTGAATCCTGCAGTAATGTGGCGGGCACAAAGTCGCCTTGAATATCTTTTACAAAGAAATCGCATTATTAGACATAATTTCCTTCAATCTAAGCTTTGCAGGCGCGCGTTTGAACAATTTTGCGATTTGCTCTGATTATTGTAACGTTATTTTCCATAAAATTTTTCAGAAGAAGCTTGAATTCTGATGCTGTAAGCCTTTTGCTTATTGTAGAGAGCCGATATTCACACTCGTCAAAAATATTGTATTTCAGTATCACAGTACACATATCACTACCGCATACTTCATCCGTTTTGTTAATTAATTCTGATACGTACTTACATTCATTTAAGCTACAAGTAGGCACAATATTGTGACTATATAAGAAAAACTACAAATCACTCGACACGCCAATTTTCGAGTCTTGCGTACTTATTACAATCGATACACACGCAGTAGCAAGGCGAATGATATCTATCTTTCGGCCTAATCTTTTGCGGGACGCATAGATCATCAGTTTGGATGTAAAATACAATATGATTATCAACGATAATCCAACATTAACATAAAAAGCAATAATCCAACTTATATGTACAGGATATATATTACCTGAAAGCAATGACAGCGCCAAATTACATGCTATGATAGCAGATGTGACGGCGAGATTTTTAGTGGAAAGAGAATTATTGAAATTATCTGCGCGAGCGCCGGGCGTTTTATTGACGTTTATGTCGACTTTCTCAGAAGTCACCTCTCCCTCCCGGCTTCCTGTACAGCCTGAACGACGGGCGAGAGCAAATACTCCAGCACCCGCCGCTCGCCGATCCGGATCTCCGCCGACACCCGCATCCCCGGGCGGATCGGCTCATGCCGCCCATCCACCAGCAGCCAGTCTAGCTCTAGCGTAACTTTTTCTGGATAGGCTAGATCTGTTGCAGTCGCCGTCGCCATCCGTGCCGCAACGGCCACATCAATGACGTTCTTATCTGACATGATAGGCTCCTAACGTCCGAGCTCGAGTATTCGAGGACGATTGAACCCAACACCAGGGTCGCCGTACGCGAGAACTTCGCCGTTCTTGATGACCGCAAAGCTGGATATTGTGACGGAAACTGCATCTACGCTGCTGATAAGCGGCTGTCTTCGTGGTTCTTCGGCAAAGCATCTGCCGTCATATCCAAGGCAGAGGAATTCATCATTGCCAAGTACGTGTAAATTACGTTCCGCGTTTAATGCATATGTGGCAAATACCGATGTCGTAATGTCTAAAATATTTGACAGATTCGGCAAATAATATGATTTTTTACTGCCGCGGCTGACCCCATTTATTCGACTGATACCCCAAGACCACACAGCACTTTTGTTCGTGATTGCATAAGTGGCCACGGAGGCCGTTACCGATCGAACAGGTGGAAGAGCGACCAGATGCACTGCGGTGAACCCGATCGGCAGCGCGACGAGGTGGCGGAACAGCTGCGCGCCGAGGATCGCGTCCATGCGGCTCGTGGTGTGCGCGAAGACGTAGGTCCCCAGCCAATTCAAGGCCTCATCGGCGAGGTTGACCGCGAGCAGCCCGACGACGAGCACCTGAAGGGTCGTCAATCCGCGATGCACGAGGACCTTGTCGATCACTACCTGCGTGAACAACGGCGCTACGAGCGCCAAGAGCTGGATGAAGACCGAAACGACCAGGACTTCGGCGAGGACCTTGCGGAACCGCCGGACCGCCGGGAGAAACCACGCGAGGCCGAACGTGACGGCGCTTGCACCGGATCGGTCGCGGCGCAAGGCGAACAGCACCTCGCCCGTCCAGTTCCGCGCGAGTTGCTCGAGCGTCCAGTGCGTCGGGCCGCCCCCGTCCTCACCCACGAACACGCCATCGCCGGAGCGGCGCCCGATGACGAAGAAACCGCCGTCGGGCCGGCGCGCCCGGAAGCCACCTTACCTGCATCGCAGGCGCGCAAGCCCCTACGGAGCCATCCGCACCGGGCGATGCGGGCTCGGCTTCGGGCCGAGCACAATCTGACGGTCGGGCTCGGCACCCGGTGGGGCCTCCTCCCCGCGCAAGACCTCACCGACAGATCGGACGCCTCGTCGATGCCGTCACACCCGACGAATGCGCCGATTTCTTCGCTGCAGCAGAATATGAGCCAAATTAAATCGAAAACGATCTAGCGCTTCACAAAGCCCACGTCGGCCGCCACGCCCGCTAAGCGCTCGGGCTCACGTTCCTTCCGCTCGCTGTAGCGGTCCACCAAGTAGTCGGCACGCTCGCGGGTCAGCAGCGTGAACTTCATCAATTCCTCGCATACGTCCACGACGCGCTCGTAGAGCGGCCCCGGCCTCATGCGGCCGGCGTCGTCGAACTCCTTGTAGGCCATCGGCACGGACGACTGGTTCGGGATGGTGATCATCCGCATCCAGCGGCCGAGGATGCGCAGGGCGTTCACGGCGTTGAAGCTCTGCGAGCCCCCCGACACCTGCATGACGGCCAGGGTGCGCCCCTGGGTGGGCCGCACGCTGCCCTCGGAGAGGGGCAGCCAGTCGATCTGGCTTTTCATCACGCCCGTCAGGGTGCCGTGCCGCTCGGGCGACACCCACACTTGGCCCTCGGACCAGATCGAGAGGTCGCGCAGCTCCTGCACCTTCGGGTGATCGGCGGTCGTGTCGTCGGGCAGAGGCAGGCCGTGGGCGTCGTAGATCCGCACCGCGCCGCCCATCGCCTCCAGAAGCCGGGCGGCCTCGAAGGCGAGGAAGCGGCTGAACGAGCGTTCGCGCAGGGAGCCGTAGAGGATCAGGAACCGGGGTGCGTGGGTGAAGGGCGCCGCTGCCTGCCCGCTTTCGCGGGTCGGCACCACGAAGTGCGCCGGGCTCAGGTTCGGCAGACCATCGGTGAAGGGCTGTGCGGACTTGTCCAAGGATCGGCTTTCTCTTACATTCAAAATGTCATTTGAAGATTGTAACGAGAATGGATGAACCGCAAGCCCTCGCCGCGTTCGCGGCCCTCGCGCAGGAACACCGCCTGCGCCTGGTGCGGGCGCTCGTGACAGCCGGGCCGGCTGGCATGGCCTCGGGCGTGTTGGCCGAAGCGGTCGGCGTCTCCGCCGCCACCGTGTCCCATCACCTCAAGGAACTGAGCCACGCCGGGCTGGTCGCCTCACGGCGCGAGGGCCGCTCGATCATCTACAGCGCCGCCTATCCCGCCCTGTCCGCACTGGTCGCCTTCCTGATGCGCGACTGCTGCCAGGGCCACCCGGAAGTCTGCACCCCCGCCATGGCCGCGCTCACCGCCTGCTGCCCCCCGACCGGAGAGACCGCCCGTGCCTGAGCCGTTCGATGTCGTGATCTACCACAACCCCGAATGCGGCACGTCCCGCAACACCCTGGCGATGATCCGCAATGCCGGCATCGAGCCGCACGTGATCGAGTACGTCAAAACCCCGCCCAGCCGGACGTTGTTGGTGCAGCTCCTCGCCCGCGCGGGCCTGAGCGTCCGCGACGTGCTGCGGGAGAAAGGCACCCCGTTCGCCGCGCTGAACCTCGGCGATCCGGCACTGACCGACGCGCAGCGGCTCGATGCCATCGCGGCGCACCCGATCCTCCTCAACCGCCCGCTCGTGGTGACGCCCAAGGGCGTGCGCCTGTGCCGTCCATCCGAAACCGTGCTGGACCTCCTGCCGCGGCAGCAGGGCGAGTTCGTCAAGGACGATGGCGCGCGTGTCGTGGACGAGCACGGCCGCCGCGTCGCCACCGCCTGAGCCTCACGCCACGCCATAAGACGAAAACGCCCGGATGCTCGCCCTCGCCATCTTCCTCGTCACCCTCGTGTTCGTCATCTGGCAGCCCAAGGGCCTCGGGATCGGGTGGAGCGCCCTGGCCGGGGCGGGCATCGCCCTCGCCACGGGCGTGATCCATCCCGGCGACATCCCGGTGGTCTGGCATATCGTCTGGGACGCCACCTTCACCTTCGTGGCGCTCATCGTCATCTCGCTGCTGCTGGACGAGGCCGGGTTCTTCCATTGGGCGGCCCTGCACATCGCCCGGTGGGGCGGCGGGGAAGGCCGGCGGCTGTTCCCCCTGGTCGTGCTCCTCGGCGCGGCCATCGCGGCCGTGTTCGCCAATGACGGCGCGGCCCTGCTGCTGACCCCGATCGTGCTGGCGATCCTGCTGCGGCTCGACTTCAAGCCGGCGGCGGCACTCGCCTTCATCGTCGCCTGCGGGTTCGTGGCGGACTCGACCTCCCTGCCGCTCGTGATCTCCAACCTGGTCAACATCGTCTCCGCCACCTTCTTCGACGTGACCTTCGGCCGGTACGCGGCCGTGATGGTGCCGGTGGACCTGGTATCGCTTGCGGCGACGCTCGTGGTGCTGTGGGCCTATGTCCGGTGCGACGTACCGGCGGCCTACAAGGGGGATGCGCTCGAACGCCCGGCCGAGGCGATCCGCGACCCGCGCGTGTTCCGGGCGGCCGTCCCGCTGCTGGGCGTGCTGCTGCTCGCCTACTTCGTCACCGCACCCTTCGGCGTGCCGGTGTCGGCCGTCACCTGTGGCGGCGCGGCCGTGCTTCTGCTGCTCGCCAACCGGGGCGGGATCATCCCGATCCGCAAGGTGCTGACCGGCGCCCCCTGGCAGATCGTGCTGTTCAGCCTCGGCATGTATCTCGTGGTCTACGGCCTCCGGAACGCCGGCCTGACCGACGAGCTGGCGAAGGGGCTGGTGTGGCTCGCCAAGCATGGCCCGTGGGTCGCCACCGTCGGCACCGGCTTCGCCGCGGCGATCCTGTCGTCCGTGATGAACAACATGCCGAGCGTGCTGATCGGGGCGCTCTCGATCCAGCAGGCCCCGGACCTGTCGCCGCTGACCCGCGAGCTCATGATCTACGCCAACGTGATCGGCTGCGACCTCGGGCCGAAGTTCACGCCGATCGGCAGCCTCGCCACGCTGCTCTGGCTGCACGTCCTCGACAGCAAGGGCCAGAGGATCACCTGGGGCCAGTACATGAAGGTCGGCCTGGTCATCACCCCGCCCGTGCTGCTGGTCACGCTATTGGCGCTGGCGGCCTGGCTGCCGCTGCTCGGCACGCGGTAGAACTCCGTGTCCGAGGCCCGGCGCTGGCCGGTGATCTCTGCCCTCGGCGTGGTCGAAATCCTGGCCTGGGGCTCCTCGTTCTACCTGCCGGCGCTGCTCGCCGGTCCGGTGGCCGAAAGCACCGGCTGGCCGTTGTCCTGGGTGGTCGGCGGCCTGTCCCTCGGCCTCCTGGTCGCCGCGTTCGCCACGCCGCACGTTGGCGCAGCGATCCACCGCCACGGCGGGCGCCCGGTGCTGGCGTCGGCGGCGCTACCGCTTGCGACGGGCCTGGGGTGCTGATCCTCGGTGGCGCGATCATGTCACTCTTGTCCGTGCATCTGCTGACGCCCCTGCGGTAGGGCTGCTCGGGGTGACTCTGCGGCGGTCTGCCTTCGGGCAGCGCGCGGAGGTGAGCCGACACCGTCGTCGTCGAACCCTCCGATCGTGTCCTGCCCCCTTGCGATCCCCCATCTGACCTGCAACTATCAACCAAATGGTTGAGCATCAGCCCGCAGCCCTGGACGGCGTGTTCCATGCCCTCGCGGACCCGACCCGCCGGGCGATGGTGCATCAGCTCGCCTCCGGTGAGCGCACGGTCTCCGAGCTGGCCGCCCCGCACGCGATGTCGCTGGCTGCGGCCTCCAAGCACGTCCGCGTGCTCGAGCAGGCGGGCCTTCTCCGCAGGGCGATCGACGGGCGGGTGCATCGCTGCTCGCTCGAGCGTCAGCCCCTCGTGCAGGCGTTCTCCTGGTTGCGGGCCTACACCGAGTTCTGGGACGCGCGCTTCGATGCCTTGGAGGATCTCCTGAATGCCGGGGACGACGATGACCGAGACTGAGCCCGCCGTCATCCTTGTCCGCACGTTCCGGGCGACCTGCGAGACGCTCTATCGGGCTTGGACCGACCCGGTCATGGTCCAGCGTTGGCTCGCGCCGGGGCCGAACGTGGTCGAGCGGGCCGAGACCGATCTGCGGGTCGGCGGTCACTTCCGGTTGCAGACGCGGGGGCCCGACGGCACGCAACACCGGATCAGCGGGTGCTATCGGGAGCTCGAACCGGGGCGTCGCATCGTCCAGACCTGGATCTACGACGGCCCCCTCGCCCTGCTGCCGGGCGAGGAAACGGTGCTGCAGATCGACTTCACCCCGCGCGACGACGGCACCAGCGAGATGCGCCTGACCCATCGGCGGATCGCCCGCGACGACGTCCGCGACGCCTACCAGGGGGATTGGCCGAGCTGCTTCGACAAGCTCGATCGCGTCCTGCACTGAACGACAAAAAAACGAGGAAACGCCATGCTGACACGAAACTCACCTGCGCCCCTCAGGCGCGGGATCGTCAAACTGTGGTTTGCGCTCGACGCGATCGTGGCGCTGGCCCCGCCGCTCTACTGGGCCGCCGACGGCCGCACGACCCCGATCGCCGGGATCCCGGCTGCATTGTTTTACTTCCTGGCCGTCAACCTCTGCATCACCGCGAGCCTGATCGCCGCCTCTTGGCTCGACTCGGCCGACGAGGGGAGCGCGGCATGATCATCACCTTCGGTCTGCTCGCCCTGTTCTTCGCCGCCGTGGTCTCAGTGCTCCAGCGCAACCGCGCCGTCGACCAGTCCTTCACCGACTATGCCGTGGGCGGCCGCGCCTTCGGCGCCCGCTACCAAGCCATGTCGTTCCTCAACACATGGTATCCCGGCTCGATGTTCACGGCGTTCGGGGCGCTCTCGGTCACGGCCGGGGTGATGTCGTTCTACGTCCTGTCCTACTCGCTGCTGACCGTGGTGCTGCTGTTCGTGCTCGCCCGGCCGGTCTGGATCTGGGGGAAGGCCTACGACCTGCGGACCCAGGGAGACCTGTTCGCGCTGCGCTACGGCTCACGCCACATCCGCACGGTCGCGGCGCTGATCGGCCTCGTCTCGGGCCTGCCCTGGCTGGTGCTCGGCATGCAGGCCCTCGGCAACCTGTTCCAGGCGATGTCGCTCGGCGCATTCTCGTTCTCGACCTCGGTCGTGGTCGGCGTGCTCGTCATCGCGCTCCGCCAGGTGTGGACGGTGCGGATGGGCATGCGCGGCGGCGTCATCTCCGATTACCTGCAGGGGATCGTCGCCTATCTCGGTGGTGGCCTGATGCTCGTCGGCCTCATCGTCTGGCTGATGGTCGCCCGGGGCAGCACCCTCTCCACGCTCGACCCGCAGATGTTCGCGATCCCGAGCTTCGGATCCAAGGAAGGCCCGCTCTACTTGTTCGCTCTGATGTTCACCGGCGCGCTCGGTGGCTGGTGCTGGCCCTACATCTTCGTGCGTCTGTTCACGGCCGATGGCGTCCACAGCCTGAAGAAGTCGGCCGCCCTCGCCGTGCCGTTGACCTTCCTCTTCGGCGTGGTGCTGCTGATCTTCGGCATGCTCGCCTCCAAGGTGCCGGAGGCGGTGGCCAAGCCCGACGACGTCTGGTTCATCGTCTCGCAGCAGGCCGGCGGCCTCGTGCTGCTGGGCCTGGCCGGCGTGGTGTTGCTCGCCGCCTCGATGGGGCACACGGACGGCAACATCCAGGCCTACGGCGCGCAGCTCGCCAACGACCTCGTCGGCAATTACGTCCAACTCGACCAGAAGCGGATGATCGTCATCGCCAAGGTGGGCATGCTGATCCTGACCCTGCTCGCCTCCTGGCTCGCCACGCTGACGCTGCCGGCGCTGTTTTCCCTGGCGGTGCTGTTCTACCAGGGTATCATCCAGCTCGCGGTGCCGCAGTTCCTCGGCATCTTCTGGAAGCGCGGGAACCGGCAGGGTGCCTTTGCCGGCATGATCCTGGGCTTCGTCACCGCCGTCGGGCTGGAGTTCGCCTATGGCGGCCATCTGCCCTTCGGCTACGGCCTGACGTCAGGCTGCTTCGGCTTGGTCGTCAACCTCCTCCTCTACGTCAGCTGCGCCTACCTCCTCCCGCATTCGACCGACGAACGGCGGCGGATCGAGGAATTGTTCGACATCGTGCAGGCCAGGAAGGGAATACAGGCGGGGATCGACCCTCGACCCCGGGCGGCTCTGGCTTGACGCGGACCCGACCACGCGCGTCGGCACGCCCCCCCCGACAGCGGCCGAATGACCGCCCCGATTGGCCGGAGCCAACCTCTCAGGGCGGCGTCACGACCGCGTCCCGGATCTGCAGGACGAGAAACGCCTCTGCGCGCGGCCAAGCCCCGTCGGTATCGCCGCGGACGTTCAGGTCCCGGGCGAGGATGCCTCCGAAGCGAGACCTTCTCCTCGGTCTTGCTGACGAGCTTCATCAGGTCGGCCGGCCCGCGCCTGCGCAAGCAGTCGCCGGACCGATGCTTGACGGGTCGGGGTATCGGGAGAGGCCCTGTGCACCACCCGCGCGTACAACAGGCGGACCAAGAAAGTCTTGCGGTGCAACGACTTCTGGAAGATCAGGCCCTTTGGAAGGGCGCTTGGCGGAGAGGGGGTCCGAGCAACCTCTGAGATAACGCATTGATTTTGCAGGGCTTTCATTTCCTATGAAAGCCGACCCCCCAGAATACACCCCAGAGGGTAAACGTCCACCTTGCGATTGCATCTCCCGCGTGGGTGGAATGATTGGCCGCTCAAATAGCCCTTCAGATCGCCACAGGGACTCACAGGCGGCGTTCAGCGCCTTGGACGACCGGATGATGCCGTAATAGGCGCGCCGGCTCCTACGGCAATCTCGGAGAGGTCTACGGCGGAGGCGGCTGGTAGGGGTGTCTCGTCGTCGGGAGTGTATGCCTGCGACCGCGATTTGGCCCGGAAAATCTCGTCGGCAACCTCCTGGATCTTGCGGGGGTCCATCCGGCCGATTGATCGGGAAATCTCGGCCATCTCGTCGAGCGTACCGCGCTTGAGAACCGCTTCCAAAGCGGTTGGATTGGCTTCCTGCCGTGCCTTGGCTTCGGCTTCGGCCTCTTCGTACATGGCGTCCCGTGCTTCCAGAATAGCGACACGCCGCGCGCGGGCCTCCGGCGAGACCTTCCATTTTTCAGCCTTGGCTTTCGCGGCGGCTTCGCGGAGCCGGGCTTTTCCAAGTTCGAGGCCCATAAGTGCGACGGGGGCTGTCATGCTTTGTCTCCGGCTTCAGCCTTCAGACGGCTGGCCAACTGGGGGTGGGTGTTCGTCACGTAGGCGCGGTGTGTCGCGTTCCCGGTGCGCCACGGATTGCCGTAGGTCGCGACAAGGGTCTCGGCCTGAGACTGCTTTGCCGTGTCCCTGCCCGAACGGATCGCGGCGTTCATCGCGACCGCTCGCCGTGTCGCGTTGGCGTTGGCCGGAAGCTCCAGGCCATCCGGCTTGGACGATGCTGTCGGCTGCTCGATGGGTGCCCCGTAGCCCTTGGACATGGCCTCCACGGCCTCGCTGAGGTCGAGGAAGGGACCGGACGTGATCTTGATCTGGCCGTCCTCGATGCCGATCACCACGCCAAGGTTCTCATTGATCGAGTCTACGTCCTCAGGAGTGAGGCTGATGCCGCGATCCCTGGCACTGGCGACGATCTCTGCGGTAAAGCTGATGCTCATCGGCCGTTCTGGATTGCAAGAGTGCCGAGAGCGTGCGTTCCGAGAAGCTGGCGTGAAAGCACCCAACGGATGAAGTCTTTCCGCTTCAGACGAACGTGCTTCCGGTCGGCATCGAGTGCGGCGGTGAGTTCTTCGTCAAGCTCGATGTGTAGGCGGGCGCCGCGCTGGCGCGGGGTCGTGGTCATGATGTTTTCTCCAGGGAAAGGCATGGAACGTCCATGCAGAAACACGCCCCCGGCGGTGCTGGGGACGTTCAGGCCGGAATGGTGTCCGGCAGGTCAGTTGTGAGGAAGTTGCTGCGGAAGGGATGAATTGCAGTGTGCCATTCCGATAGCACTTTTGAACGGATTTGTCAAGAGTGGGTCAGCTTTGGGCCAGCAACGGGTCAAAATACCCAAGTTGTGAGCTTGGCCGTGGACGGAACTGAGGCCTTCCGACTTTCGGTCTTATCTGGCCTTCGATGATGAAGGCTCTTGTGTGAGCCCCCATCATCTCGCCCACCTGATCAGATTGCCGATCCTGACTTGCTCGGCTTCCGGCTCTCGTTCCGTATCCTGATGGCACCCTTGAAGTAGTCCATCCACGCCTTGTGCCAATCGGCGTACTTCAGCCCTTTGCTCTGTGCGTGGTCTCTGAACTTGCCGAACGTTTCTTTGAGTTCTCCCCGGCTGAAGCCTCGGTAGTGATCCTCTGCCATCTCAGCGATTGGCTTGGTTCACCCAAGGTCATCCGGCCATGCTGTCGCTCGGAGCTTGCTCTGCCGCTCGACCTTCGTCTCTCGCTGGCTTGTGTGTGTGTCATCCGTCTCGCCCCGGCGCCCTTCAGGGCTGAGGGGAGAGGCGGTATCTTCTGAGGGAGTAGAGGGAGAGAGAGTTCCTTCGGAAGTTAAGATTGGAGTGTTAGGGTCCGGTAGACCGGACGGGGGGTAGTCCGGCTGGCCGGACGGGGGTAGTCCGGTAGACCGGACGGTCTCGGGTGCCGGAGGATCGTCTTTCGGGACAAGCCGGAGCTTCGGACCCTTGCCGCGTTCCGGGACCGGAGATGTCGGCTTCGCCTTGGGATCGTGGATCTCCACGTCTTTGAGGACGTAGCTGTTGCTTGTGCTGCTGTTGCCGGTGGTCCAATCAATTAGACCGGCTTCCCGCAGGGCGACAAGGTTCGTGTAGACCACGCTTCGGGGTTTGCCGGTCCCTCTGGCCAGTGTCGGCAGTGACGGATTGCACCGTCCGGTGTTCTGGTTGTGGTGTGCGGCTAGACGGAAAGCCAGAACCTTTGCGGAGGAACTGATGTCCTTCCGTGCCATGATCGACTCAAGCCACATTTGCTTGTCAAACATTTTAGGATGCGCCGCTTGTGCTACGGCCAAAGCTGTGTTATGTGTCACTCACATTCTTTCGGTGAAAGCCCGTTCGACCCATCGCTTGGAAGGCAGGGGGGTCTGGCGGGCTTTTGTCTGTCTGCCCCTATTACCGATCTGGAAAATCGGGCACTTCAAGTCTTTGATGTTGTTGAGCTTTCCGGCTTATTCCGACGGAAAAAGGGATTTCACTGCCCGAATTTCTCTCTTTGGTGTGCCGGCGAGATGCGGGTCGGCAAGTATCAGCCCCTACCCCCGACAGCTTCTCTCGACACTTGCTTCAAGAACTCTGCCCGTTCCTCTGCGGAAGCGGATCGCCAGATTGTCTGTAGACGCTGGATCACAGTAGGTGGCGTGATGATGCCAGCTTCAATAGCTGCCATGCGTACCGACTTGAACTCGCCAAGCGCAATACGCTTCGCGATGTCTGGCCTGTCCCGCTTGATGCGGCTGATCAGGTATGCGGCCGATGTGCCGCCTTGGCATTTCGATGATGTCATACTGGTATCACCAGCCATCAAACTCCCCTTTCACTTCTCTAGGACCGATATGGCGATGAACTTGATCATATCAAGAGTCGGTCATCCTTGATGGGACGGGAACGGCCCGGAAGCTGCCCCATCATCAGATCGACTTGGTTTCGAGGTCGTGGCAACGGTGATGTAGCGGCGGTGCTCAGAAGAGCCGGAGCGATCTCTCCAAGCTCCGCGCGAACTTGCCGGGCAACAGATCGACCCGAGGATGGCCGAGCTTCGGTGGCGGCTGATCGGTCAACATGTACTCGATCTGGCCATCGTACTCGAACGTAAGCCCGAAGTAGCTCGCATTCTCTGCATCTGGCCAGACACCATCGAAGGCAGTTTCCCCGTCCGGTGTTACCCAAGCGTGAAACACTGGAATTATGAGTTCGCCAGCGATTGACGGTGGGAGGATCGCCCAACCTTGGATGATGCTCCACCCGTTCTTGCCGAATAGCGTTCTCGATGCAGTGATGCACTCATTGGGAGGGAAGGTCTCAGTACCATCTGGGAGCGGCCTGCCCCGGTAACTTCGGCCATGCCGGATCAGGTAGTTGATGTCGTTCCGCCGTAGCGTGCCGCTTTCACGAAGTGCCTTGATTACTCGGTGTTGTTCAGCGTCCATAAATACGGGTCCTTTTTGGATTTGTGGAAATTTTTCTGGATCGAAAGTTCCAGAATGGATTGGGGGGGCGTCAAAGAATAGGGGCGTCTTTTGCAGCTACGCTTCAAGCACATCCCGGACAGGGGTACCCCCTATGCTTGGGATAAAAAACTTGCATGAATGCAAATGACATGCAAGCCAAGTTGTAAGTCCATAAATACTTGGCTTTCACTGTGATGTTGCGCAAATGCATCTTGCAACACGGCGACGGATGCCGTAGCTTAAGGATGCACACCGATGCTGGGTCACGAAGCACTGACGAAGTTGGATGACGTGGCCGGGCTGCTACTGCGCCTGGCTGAGCAGCGCACTGCCGTGGGTGACGAGGCCGGTGCCATGGCCTCGTCTGAGGCCGCCGACCACTTGCTTGACCTGCTCGACCTCGATGCCTTGCGCACCCGTGAGCCGCTGGCAGCCTAGGCTTCCCTGGTAGGCGAGACCCCAAGAGGCTTGGTGCTGGCGTCCTCGGGCGCCGGCGCTCGCCTGTCGTTCAGCTACCGGTGATCGAAGCGGCGGCTGCTACGTGCGTCCCGTGCCGCGTTCCTTGCAGAGCGATCCTCTTGCACGGCACGGTCAGCTTCCACCTGCCTCAGGCGGTGTAGCTCGTCAGCCTGGCGCTCCTGTGCCCTGGCCATGTCCCGTAGAGCATTCGCCTCGCGTGTGCCGTCCTGTGCCTGTGACTGAGCAGCGGGGCTCAACAGGATCGCAGCGAGGACGAAGCGGGCTCGTGACATGCCCAAAGTCTGACGAGGGCGTGAGTCCCTGTCTAGCACCCTGTCAGAGCAGGCACGGGTCAACCGGCCGGGCTAAGGCCGCGTAGCTGGCCAGCACCCTGCGGTAGTCCAAGCTTGGAAGCCGGGACAGGACGCCATGAAGCGTCTAGGGCGAGACAACCCCTGTCTCGGCACAGCGCAGGGCGCGTTCGAGAACGCCCCCCCCCCCCGAGACCCCAAGATCATTCGCGCGATGGCCCTGAGGCTCCTGAGCCGTGCCTTGCGTTCGCAGTCATCGCTGGCCGGATCGAACGCCCCCCACCATTCGTCGCCTATCGTCATTTTCTCGTCTCTGGACTGTATTCCTGTCCGTAGGGGTATAATCTAACACAAATCTTCCCCACGATGTTGATTAGGTAAGATATTTTGAGTCAGTTCAGATTTGACTGCCAACTAATATGGATATTCAATTCGCTCGATTATAAACCAATCTAACGAGGCAAGAAATACCTTCGTTGTCCATCTTGATCGCCAGTCCTTGCGAGGCCAGTTGCGACGAGCGTCTCAAGAACCTCAATAACTCGATTTCGGCGCTTCGCAGTCGCTCTTCCATCGAAAACGTTCGCGACGGACTCGGCCGGTGCCGGCGCGAGAGACCTGGCCAGAAGGTCGCGTACAAGCCGGATTTGCTCAAGTCCGTCCGTTGGCCATTTCGGTCGGTCCGCTACTTCTGGAACCGCAAAATCGAGGGTGCCGAGATGCTCCGCCTCCGGCTTCGGCAATTTTTTGCCAAGTTTTGGTATCTGGTAGTCAGGCCGCAGCCAACGAACGAGGCCACACTTTTCCTCCTCTGCCCGCACTCGATTGAGAGCGACAAGCCGAGATAGCAACTCCCCTTCCGAGGCCTCTTGCTCTGCCGTTTTATAGCGCGATGGCAACGTTGCACCCGGCCGGCCGACAAGCGGCGGCATCAAGTCATCCCAGCCATAGGCAACGAGTACCGTTCGGTCGATGTCGTTGTGGATCTCATTCAAGACTGAAATCAATCCGGTCTTGTGCACGTTGCGTTCGACCTCGCTCAGTGGCGGCCCAAAGCCGCACTCGACCTCTCGTAAACGCTCCAAAGCATTGTAAAGGCTCGTCATGGTCAGTGAAGGGTAATTGGACAACCTTTCTTTGCGGAAGACGTCAAGGCGGTTACCAAGGATACGTAAGTTCTCAAGCTGCACAGAAAACGGATTAGTAGGCGCAAGATCTGAATTGAGAGCAAGTGGAAATGGAAAAGGGTCGAAAGTTTGCTTGTTGTTATACCTCGGCCTATTTTCTAATGTACCGCCAAAATTCAGAGCCCAAGCAACATGAACTCTGCTGCTCAGCGAAGCAAGCAATGCTCCATCGTCACTCGCTATTGCATACACCATCGCATCCGGAACGGTCCCACCATCGATGAAAGAAAATAGTCGGTGTTTTGCCGTATAGGGTGTTCCAATGAAATTACTCAGGTTTGACAATGATTGACGCATCGCCGGTCGAGGCTCGGCGAAGATCCACCATAATTTTTTATAGCTTTCTCTATTATTGTGCTCGCGTTCCGGACGCACTCGTACTAGCAGGTACTGATACGTCGCAGGAAACTCTATCTTCAAGCGGTCTAAACTTATTCCAAATGCGTCAATAATAAAAGATCCTCGATCATTCTGCGCAATATCCCTACCATTTAAATAATTTCTGAGAAGTCCTTGTTCGGGAAAAGCCATTGCTTCAGAGGCAGTCATTTTGAAGCCGGAGCCCGCAGGTACAACTCCTTGAAAACACAATTCGCTATTGGAATGTAAAGAAGAAAAACTGTCTTGTTCTGTCGCTGGTTGCAGCAATGATCCTATCCGATCTACCTCCGTGAACTTCACAGAAGCTTGCTCGTCAGCGAACGCAACCCCTAACTTTGCTTTTCGCGGTAGCTTGGATTTTGGAGCGGCAACTGTCATAGATATTCTGACCGCGGCGCCATCAGCTTCATCAACCCAGGGGTGATCTGCTATAGCAAACTCCAAACTGATTTTTGGCTGCTTTCCGTCAATCCAATAAGCTAAAACAGGCCTATTGTACGATTGGGTTATGCTGTTTGTTGTTATAAATCCAAATCTTTTTATTCGCTTTGTTGAAACAAGTCGAGCTGACTCGTGCCACCAGTAAGCAACAATGTCTGCGGTTTCCACAACTCCGGGATATGCGCTCCGCAACGCATTGACATAACCGTCGCCCAATCGATTTCTAATACGACGGGTTCCGATAAAAGGAGGATTTCCGACGATAAAATCTGCATCAGGCCAAGTTGTTGGACGCGGGTTTACATATCTGTATAGTGGTATTATTGCATCTGAGTCAGGCACTGCTTCACCAGTGATTGGATTGAGCTTCTTAGTTACGCCGTCCCAACGTGACATCAGACGCCCATCCGGGTCGCGCACCATCTCCAGGCTGTCATACGCCAGCACTGCGTCTTGTTGTAAAATTGTGCCGTAGGCGTCCAGTACCGGCTCTGTGATCGCGTCGATACCTACGGTTTTGAGTTGCCATTTCAAATAGCCGATCCAAAGCACAAGGTCGGCAATCGGCACCGCGCGCGGATTAATCTCAAGCCCATGGAATTGGTGGGGATCGACTGTGAAGCGCCCGCCTGTCCGCGCCAACCGCTGACCTCGCAAATCATTACCAGCTTCGGCCGGGTAGTCGCTGTAACGATCAGGCTGTCCGCCAAGTGCCATGATCGCTTCCAGCACCTCACCCTCAAGTTTTTTCATCAGCTCCAATGCAACATAGAGGAAGTTGCCAGTTCCACATGCGGGATCGAGTACCCGCGTCGTGCATAGTTGACGGTGAAACCGCAGCGCAGCAGCGAGCGCACCTTTCTCGTCACCTCGCTCGCTCCTCTCCTTCAGCTGCCCCTGGACAAGATCCCAGTCGGCGCGCAGAGGCTCCATGATCGTCGGCACGATCAGCCGCTCGACATAGGCACGTGGCGTGTAGTGAGCCCCGAGTTTCGACCGCTCGCGCGGATTGAGCGCCCGTTCCAGAAGTGTGCCGAAGATGGCTGGCTCAACCTCTGACCAGTCCTTCCCAGCTGCGATGTGCAATTCTGCGATGTCCTCAGGTTCAAGCGGTAGAGCTGTGCGCGTCTTGAACAGCGCGCCGTTAAAGCGTTTGAGGGTCGCGTTGAGGTGAGGGGCGTAGCCGCCTGCATCCATTGCAGCCCACAGGCTCTCTAAGGCGGGGACGAAGTGCTGTGGTGTCTCGCGCATTCGACCGAGCAGATCGCGAAACCCGTCCTTAGGGATCAGCTTCACGTCCTCGGCAAACATCGTGAACAGGCAGCGCATCAGGAACTCGGCAACCTGCTTGGGGTCGTGCTGTCCTTCCAGCCGTTTTGCGATACGCGCGAGACGATCAGCAATGTCGCGGGTAACCTGCGCAGTGATCCGAGTCGGATCAAGCGAAAGCGGATCCAACCAAATTGCGCGCAGCCGCGCTTGGACAGCTAGATCGCGCAGGTCATCCATGGCGATGCGGTAGGACTGACGATCAGGGAATTGGGCGTAATTCTTCCCCTGGCCAGAGAAATCAGCATAGACCTCGACGACATGCCCAACATCGACGACGAGCAAGAAGGGTGGGTACCCGTGCTCGACAGGCAATGCGCGAGCATAGTTCTCCGCTTGTTTGCGGGCGCCCGCCATCACTTGGTCCCAGCCGCGTGTACCACGCAAGGCGTGCCCGGCTTTGAACTGCCTTGTTGTCTCTGGAAGCAAGGATAGCTGGTCTTGTGCAGATCGCGCCAAATCGCGCTTACGGGACTGTTTGGCTTCCAGAATAAATGAACACTTGCGGTAACAATCGATAAAGCCACTTGTTGTGCTACCGTCCGGGTGCTTGAACGCAACAGTGCGCTCGAATACGTAATTATTGAGTCTGTTCTCTTCTCGCGCCATATCAGGACACGGCAAACCTAGCGCGACACACAAGCGTTCTATGAAAATTTGATAATTTGATCGCTCTGACCCACCTGATGATTTAGCTTCGTTAATCAGAATGTCTAATTTTTCCAAATTCGTCATAAATTCATTCATAGTAATTTGTTCCTCGCCTCAAGAATTTTATTATAATGAAATTATTCGCGATATGAATGTGTTGGCAAGCCTTCACTTACCGCAGATCAAAATATGATGCCCCGCTATGAATGTGCTTGGCAAGCCACGTCCACAGGGCAACCTTGGACCATCCCCCGCTTGAGCCTTTGCAACTCATCTACAACTTCACTCAGACTGCAACAGCTTTTCGTGGTCGTTTCGCAAACGTCATGCGCCACGAGCATAGGAACGGATATCCGCTAGGGTATGCCGTAGCGGACAATCGGAAAAGTGCGAATTTTTTGTCCGTAAGGGTTGCATTCGGTCAACGGACATCGTTCTATACGGACATCAGCCCAGCGGACCAAAGACAGCCCCGATGCAGACCGTTCTCTACGCCCGCGTCTCCACCGCCGACCAAACCATCGCGCATCAGCGGAAACAGGCTGAGGCCTCCGGCTTCAAGATCGATGCGGTGGTCGCGGACGATGGCGTGTCGGGTGTCTCCACGGTCCTCGCGGATCGCGCCCAGGGTCGTCGTCTGTTCGACATGCTCAGGGCTGGCGATGTCCTCGTGGTCCGTTGGGTTGACCGGCTGGGCCGCAACTATGCGGACGTGACTGAGACGATCCGGGAGTTCATGCGCCGGGGTGTCATCATCCGCACGGTCATCAATGGCCTCACGTTCGACGGCGCGACCACCGATCCGATGCAGCAAGCCGTTCGTGACGCTCTCATCGCGTTCATGGCCGCAACCGCCCAGGCCCAGGCCGAGGCGACCAAGGAAGCTCAGCGTGCCGGTATCGACCACGCGAAGGGTCGGGATGATGCGTATCTCGGCCGGAAGCCTTCCTACACCCGCGCCCAGCTTGACGACGTGATCACCGGCCTAGATCGCGGCGATGCCGTTGCTGCCATCGCCAAGGCCACTGGCCTGAGCCGTCAGACCGTCTACCGCGTCAGGGATGACCGCTCTGAGGCGGAAGCCGCTCTCGCCCGCTGGGCTGCGTAGACATTCAACACTGAAGAGGACGACGAGAGCGTGACCGGGAGACCGGCGCGCCCTTCTTTATGAGCATGTGCAGACCGCTACCGGATGCAGCGCCACAAGCGACGGTCTGCCGGCCGAAGTCGAACAGGCCGTTGTCGTGCGTCAGGAACCTGATGTCGCGCACGTCATGGTCGAGGCCCGCGCTGCCTGAGAGCGGTCATGGCGCTGGCGGATCGGATGGGGGATCACCCCGCCCCTGGCGTCTCCGAAGGAACCGGCCGGTCTCCACAATAGCGGCGATGGCCACAGGCGACAGCGCTGTGATGACGGCGGCGAAGGCGTAGAGGGTGTTTGGGTCTGGCATGTTGAGACATCATCAGTGAGACGTCCCGCGTACCATCAGTTGCCTACGGCAGTTTTAACAGCCGGTTTACCGGGATGTGCATGTAGCCCCGGCGATACCAGGCAAAACGATGAAGGGTGCGCCGGACTGTCGGTCGCACCCCTTGTCGTTTTGAGACAGCCTTAGCTGCTATCCTCCGAAGTGCGCTCGAACAAAGGCGGGAGGAAGTGCTCCAAGAAGCTGCAAAAGAAATCCTAAGATTACCAACATGACACCAAAACCGACTGGTGGTCGTGTTCGTGTTTCGATCTTCGCCATCTTGCGAGCAATAGCGGCATCCGTTTCTATCCTAGATCGTGCAATTTCTTCTTCTGTCGGCAGCATCCTTCCTTCGCCGATAGCCGGTAGTCCAAGGCGCTGACGAAGTCTATCCATCTCAGAGCGTCCCATCGAGTGAAGCATTTCTTGGATGGTTTGCGCAGGCTCTTCGTCTTCTTGAGTCTCGGATAGTGACGAGATCAGTACTTTGTACTGCCATTCAATAGCTTCACGCAGGCGGTGGACTCTGTACTCTGGCCATATGTCGTAGGTGATGATGGCGACACCCGCCATATCCGCAACTAGACCCCAAACACTCAACCACGGGCTCATGCGTCCTACTCACGAAAATGCCCTCGCTGGGGCGTCGCATTTAAGGAATGCATCCTGCGGCGTGACATTACACGTTGACCGGCGTGGTATCGACCACAACCGGGCTGGCGGCGCCGCTTGCGTCTGGCTTGTCGATTGGCTCGGGGACCACAGGTGCCTTGCCTGCTTCCACGCTCTCTAAAGATGGCAACTGTCGGCCGAGTCGCAGAAACGCGCCCTCGTCCAAGCCCTCATAATCCTCACCGGTGCCGGGTGGCTTGGCCAAGATTTCCGTGACGATGCCGGGTTCCTTCGTGAAGGTGTGCGTTACTGTATCGATCACGTAGCTTCCGTTAACTTCACTGCGAAAGCCTCGGAGCAAGGTCCGCATCTGGTCTCGTATCCAGGGGTAGCCCTTGGCGAGTGTCAGGTGCGCTTCGCCCTGAGCGCGTTTGAGCATCGCCATCTGGCTCTTGGCCATCATCTTGGCCTCCGCCTCTGATCGCCCAAGCTGTTTCGAGAGGTAGAAGTCCTGTTGCGTGGTTCCATCCGCCTCCTTGCTGGCGTTTGGGTCCTCTACCTCCGCGTACTGCTTGACGTGATCCTTATCGAACCATCCGACCTTAACACCATCAAACTGTGATCTGTCTGTGTGGCGCACAAATCCCTTGCTGATATGCCATGGCCGGAGTTCGATGACCGGTGTCTCTGAGCCTTCCGTGGACTCGCCCTCGTCACGTTTTGCAAACACTAGTCGGTCGTTCTCAAACTTGGCGACGGCACCGAAGCGTCGTTCGAGTTCGTGGAGCAGGTGAAGGGGGCTCGATGTCTGATTGACGAACGGAAGCTCAATGTCCCTGAACTCGGGGTCCACGTAGACACTGGCTCCCTTCAATGCGCCAATCTCGTTCAACACATCCCCGAGTTTCTTGTTCTCGAAGTTTTTGATGGCCGGCGCCTTGATCGCACCTGTAAACCCTACAGAGTTTCCGACGATCTCGATTTGCTTCGGCATGATGACGTAGTCAACAGTGCCCACCTGGAAAATGCCCATCTGAGCAAGCCAGGTTTCTTTGAAGCCGAGGTATACTTCAAGCTTCGCGCCAACCTCAACCGTGGCAATTTTCCAATCGCGGTCGTCTACTGTGATCTTGCATGTATCGGAGTCTCCACCGCCACCTTTCAGGTCGACTTGAATTTCTGTTGTACGGTCATTGAAGCGGTCGGTGATGTCGATGCCGCCTTTCATGATCTTGTAGATTGGCGTGTAACCGGGCTGCATTGTGTGTTCCTAAACGAAAAAGCCGCCCGACGAGGGGCGGCTGCTGATTGGGTGGAGGTAGGTAGAGGGCGTCAGGGGACGCAGGGTGCAGACGCCAGCCAGCCGGTGCCGATGCCTTCGCCGCCAATGTGCTGCCTATCATCGCCAGCATCCGCGCCAGCGGGTTCGAGAATGACACCCCCATCGCCGTTGAGTTGAACGCCCGTTGCATCCCGACCGCCCGTGGCGGCACATGGGTGACTGTTCAGGTGAGGCGGGTGCTTGTTCATAGTTTTGAACGCAAGGTTTCAGTTGCAACCCGTGGATAAGCCAAATCATCCTAAGTTGCGGCGTTGCATCGCCGTATCCTTTGACCCGATAACATACGTTCTCCCCTTGAACCGGAAGCAGCCGTATCGGGAAACTGACGAATGGAAAGAACGGCAAAGTTCGTCCTATCATACACGGGCAGAATGTCCGACGAACATCAAATTGATTTTTATGATATTTCGGAAGCCTTACACGGATTTCAAAGGTATTTAGCTCTTACGACTAATCTCGTTGTCAATAACGAAATCATTACTCATTCGACGGCTCTTAAAAACGCTCGAATTTATGCCTTACCTCCAGAAGAAGGTAGCTGGAAAATACTTGCTCCAATAGTTGTTGCTTGTACAGCAGCCTACCATGTTGGTACTGCAGACAAAGACACACCCATAGGAAACTTGGCGCACTCCATATATGCGTATGTTATTCAAGAAAGTCTTGGGATCAACCCGGATTTTGATAAGGATTTGGGTCAACAAATAAAGGATGAGAGGGCCAAAAATCCAAATTTTCCAGAGCTTACGCAAAGCAAAATCGACTCCCTTATCGAAAAATGCCACAACTCCCTCCAGAAAATTCATCGACCTATCATTGCGTCTGAGACAGCAAAACAGGCTGAGATTTTATTCGATGATGGCTCTGGGGAAATCAAAACAACGGGATCGTTTGATAGAAAAACGTACGATTATATGGCGTACGATAAAGAAGACAGCCATGAAACCATTGTCATCGGTCGAATAACTAGCTACAACGTGAATACGTTTAAAGGAAGAATTTATATTCCAAAGGAGAAAAGGCCGATCCCATTCATGCTTGCAGATAATGCAAGGAGATCAGACATAATAGATTTAGTCACTTCAAGTCTTTCGGCATCTGCACTTGATATTGTTACCTCAAACGACCTAAGGTGCTTCGTATACAAAACCAAAAGCCGGACGGATCGTCTCAAATTCTTGGTAATGACCAACGTAACTGTAGTGCCATGAAAAGTGAATTGAAAGCACATAAGGCCGGCGAGATTACCGCCGGCCTTCAATGTGTCAGGCTGCTTCGCCGAGCGACACCTTCTCCGCCATCCACCTCAGAGCGGCCCGAGCTTCTGCCAACTGCCGGCGAGCTTCGTCGTCGGAAAGATCCTCAAGAAGTTCGGTACCGTTGAGGTGGGCGACCATTCCGGCTTCTATCCAGGCTTCAACCCACTCAGCGTCCCAGGCGCCGGTATCGTACTGAGCTTTAAAATCACCGATCGGCAGTAATCCCATCAATCTGCCTTCCTGAAAGCGGCCGACTGTGCTCCACACCTTGAGGCGCCCAGGAAATCTTGCCTCGAGAATGGCATCCATGTCCTCGGCGTTACTCCACTCGGGGTATGGTTGCGACCGAAGAGCCTTGGCGGCGATGTAGAGGGCCTGTGCCAGGATGTAGCCGTCGCGGGAGGTAATGCTGTTATCGTTCGACATGGTGATGCTCTCCGGCTCAGGCGTGGGACGTAGGGCGGTGGATGACGTGAACGGCTGAAGCCTGCCGTGCGCGGTTGAACGCTGCCGACATGGCGGTCTCGCGTGGCGGGACCGGTCGAGCGCGGGCGTTGCGGATTACGCGGTAGACGCCTTCGGGCATCGCGCCAGTATCGTACTTGGCTTCGATCCAGAGGGCACCGAGTTGGTCTGAGATGTAGGGCTGTAGCATCACGCGGCTCTCCGATCCGGGAGGCCGTTCCACCATGCACTCGCATCGTCGCGACCGATGAGTACGCGGTGCCCCACGCGTTTGGCAGCGAGGCGACCAGCCTTCATCTCATCGAAGACACGGTTCTTGCTGATGCGGTAGGTCGCGCACATCTCTGCGACCGTAAGCACTTGTGATTGAGTGGGCGGCCTTACCCGTTCGATGCTGGTTTCTTGTTCCACTGAAACTCTCCTCAACCCGGTTGGGCTGAGCGAGACCTATTCTCCATGGTGTCACAGAAATAGACGGCAATCGATTTCTGTGAACTGTATACCTACACCCCTCAGCGATACGTGGTACGTGCCATCCACTCAGGGTGCTCTCTTTGGTGCTTACTGATCATGTTCTCAATGGTTCTCGGACTGATCCCATTTGGAAAACTCATCATCTTTCGTACCGTGATCGCATCTGCACTATTACCTGCAATGTATCGGCAGATTGCTCGGGTTGACTTTAGGTCATCTCGTATTTTGCTTTCCTCTGACGCTTCCCGAATGACATTGATGAAGAGCGACAACGCCATCATACGCTCCGGCCCTCTAGTTTCAGACCTACCTACCTTCGCACCGTCGAGTTTCTCTGATGTTTGTTTTAGAGCATGGGGAGCATACTTTTCAGCAAGCGCCAATGCTACGGCACGCCAGTCCTCCGGGTCCGCAACGCCTACGTGATCGAAGAGGGCCTTATGGAAGTGATCCTCACTCATGCTGCCGTCCCCGACGACACGAAGGCATCCCAGGCATTCATCAGTTCACGGCGCTTTTCGAGGGCATCACCCCGGCGGTAGGCGGCTTCTGTCGCGTCTCCGACGACGTGGGATAGTGCGGCCTCTGCGACCTCACGCTGAAAGGTGGTGGCATCGCCGGCCCAATCCCTGAAGGATGATCGGAAGCCGTGTGTCGTCGCCTTGACGCCCATGCGCTTTAGCAGGGCGTTGAAGGCCATGTTGCTCATGTGCTTGTCCGCCTTGAAGGTCGGGAACACGTAGGTGCCCCGCCGCAACGGCTCCATTGCATCGAGAATTTCGAGCATGCGAGGCGTAAGCGGTACCCGGTGGTCGCGCTCCGCTTTCATGCGCGCGGCCGGGATCGACCACACCTTTTTCGTTCGGTCGATTTCCGACCAAGGGCATTCGAGAACTTCCCCGACGCGACCCGCTGTCAGGATCGTAAATTCGAGCGCCAGAGCTGAGACACCGGAGCGCTTGCGAAGCTCAGCGACGAAGGCCGGAACCTCCAGGAAGGGAAGGGCCGCGTGATGGCCGCGCATGAGCTTCCGCCGCTTGGATAGAAGCTGATCGAGATGGCCGCGCCACCGTGCCGGGTTCTCACCAGTCCGCAAGCCCCTTGCCTTGGCAGCATCCAACACCTTTTCGATCCTGCCTCGCACACGGGCTGCCGTCTCGTTTTTGTCGTGCCAGATGGGTTGTAGGCAGGCGAGAACATCGTCGGTGGTGATGTCAGCCACCGGCTTCAGCCTCAGCGACGCGGCGTACGTGTTGACCGTGCTGGTCCACTGAGCCCTGTGCTTCTCGTTCCGGTAGCCCTTGACGATCTCGGGGATGAGCTGGTCTGCGAAAGCTCCGAACGTCACAGCCTTCACCGTCGCCGGATCGGGCTTGCGCTTCTCCGCAATGGGGTCACGACCTTCCGCGATGAGGCGACGAAACTCATCACGCTTGGCGCGTGCCTCCGCGAGCGAGAACACGGTGGCGCTGCCGAGCCCCATCTCCCGTTGACGGTTGTCGTGCCGGAAAATCATGATCCAGCGCCGAGAGCCGTTCGGATCGATAACGAGGTAGAGGCCGGCACCGTCGCCGTAGCGGCCCGGCTTCTTCTCCCGTGCGATGCTCAAAGCCGTGAGTTTGTTGACCGCCCGTGCCATGTGTCCGCCCAACCCCCAGCAATCACCCCAGCGGGTGCAGCGGTATCAGGTGGGATCAGGCTAAACCGGTTCAAGCCCCTCAGCGGAAAAAGCGCTGCTGGTTCAAGGGCTCAGAGGGCTGGTTCAAACCCCCTCAAACAGGTCCGTGGCGGAGAGGGGGGGATTCGAACCCCCGATGGGCTTGCACCCATGCCGCATTTCGAGTGCGGTGCATTCAACCGCTCTGCCACCTCTCCAGCCCAGCGCGGAATGGGACACCGGGGTGCCGCCCTCCAGGCTGTGCACCGCCGAAGCCGGGGCCGGGCACGGGGCACGACCGTCGATCTCTGCGGATAGGGGCTCATAATCGGCCGGCGCGCCGAGGGCAAGGGCTTCGGGCGATGCGCCGGGTCCGCGCACAACGCGGCGCGGCCGGGTGGCAGCCCCGGGATGCGATCGCCGGGGAACCCGTCCGTCGATCCCTGGGGCGCCCGGTCCCGGCGGTCTTGGGCGCCCGGTCCCGGGGGTCTTGGCGCCGCAGGGGGCGGGCGCGGGGGAGCCTTGCCGGGGGCGGCCGGTTTCCCAGGGGCAGGGATCGCGGGAGGCGGCGGTGGGAATGGTGCTCGGAACGGGCCACAGCCGGGTCGAGGGGCCCGCCAAGGTCACCGGCACGGCCGTCTACGCCTCCGATCCGCCCCCGCCGGGGACCGGGGGGCGGGTCGCCCATGCCGCCCTCGTCACCAGCGCGATCGCCCGGGGGCGGATCACCGGGTTCGACCTCTCCGGAGTGCGGGACGCGCCGGGCCTGCTGGCCGTGTTCACCCACCGGGAGTTCGCGGGCGCCATCGCCCCCGTGCGGCACCTGATGGCGGGCGGTTACGTGAACAGCGCCCACCGCCCCCTCGACTCCGCGGCCATCGCCTATGCCGGGCAGATCGTCGCCCTGGTGGTGGCCGAGACCGCCGAGATCGCCGAGGCCGCGGCCCTGGCCGTGCGGGTGTCCTACGAGGAGGAGCCCGCCGCCGGAGGGTTCGATTCGCCCGGCGCCGAGACCGTCCGCCTCGCGGTGCTGAAGGACCGGCACGCGGATGTCCGCTTGGGGGATGCCGACGCCGCGCTGGCGGCCTCCCCCCACCGGGTCGAGGCGCGCTACGAGACCCCGATCCAGCACCACAACCCCATCGAGCTGTTCACCACCCGCTGCGCCTGGGAGGGTGACCGGCTCACCGTTCACGAGCCGACGCGCTTCGTCGGCGCCGTGCAGCACGGGCTCGCGGCGCAGCTCGGGCTCGATCCGGCGAAGGTCCGGGTGGTCTCGGGGCTGATCGGCGGCCATTTCGGCGCCAAGTTCGCCCTGTCCCAGCACACCGCCCTCGTGGCGCTCGCCGCCCGGCGCCTCGGGCGGCCGGTCTCCCTCGTCCCGACCCGGCGGCAATGCTTCACCATCGCCACCTACCGGCCCGAGACCCGCCACGACATCCGCCTCGCCGCCGACGCGCAGGGCCGCCTCACCGCCCTGGTGCACGAGGCCGAGGTGGTGACCTCCCGCTTCGACCCCTTCGCCATGGAGGGGGCGGACGTCACCGCCAGCCTCTATGCCTGCCCGGCGATCCGCACCGAGGAGCGCGCGGTGCGCGTCGATCGCAACACGCCGGGGCCCATGCGCGCCCCGCCGGAGTTGCCCTACCTCTTCGCCCTCGAATCCGCGATGGACGAGATGGCGTGGCAGCTCGGCCTCGATCCGATCGACCTGCGCCGCCGCAACGACACGGCGACCGATCCGGTGAGCGGCAAGCCGTTCACCTCCCGCCCGCTCATGGCCTGCTTCGAGGCCGGGGCCGCGGCCTTCGGCTGGGCGCGGCGGCCGCCGCGGCCGGGGGCGCTGCGCGAGGGGCCGTGGCGGGTCGGCCTCGGCTGCGCCGCCTCGGTGCGCCCGGTGAAGATCGCCGCCGCCACGCTGCGGGTGCGGCTCGCCGCCGACGGGGCGGCCGAGGTCGCCGCCGCCCAGCACGAGATCGGCAACGGCATCACCACCCTCCTGGCCATGGGCGCCGCCGACTGGCTCGGCGTGCCGGTCGCGGGGGTGCGCGTCCGCCTCGGCGACACGGCGTTGCCGCCCGCGGGCATCTCCGGCGGGTCGAGCACCACGACGAGCCTGATGAACGCCCTCGCCCTCGGCTGCGGGCAGGTGCGCGGCCGGCTGGCCGCCGCGGCCACCGCCCCCGGCGCGCCCCTGGCCGGGCGGGCGCCGCAGGGCCTGCGCCTGTGGGAGGGGGCCCTCGTCGCGCCGGACGGGGCGCGCCTGCCCCTGGCGGAGGCGGTGCGCCTGATCGACCCCGAGGCCGTCGAGACCCTGGCGGAGTTCGTGCCCCGGGGCGGCAAGCCGGACGCCCTCCAGGCCCTGCGCGAGGGCCATATCGGCCTGACGCTCGCCGACGATGCCCTGTCCTGGGCCTTCGGGGCGCAGTTCGCGGAGGTGCACGTCCATTCCGAGACCGGGGAGATCCGGGTTCCGCGGCTCACCGGCGCCTTCGCGGCGGGGCAGGTGCTGAACCCCCTCACCGCCCTCAGCCAGCTGAAGGGCGGGATGATCTGGGGCCTCGGCTCGGCCCTGCTGGAGGAAACGGTGCTGGACGGGGCCGCCTACCGCAACCCCGACCTCGCCGAATACCTCGTGCCGACCTGCGCCGACGCGGAGACGGTCGAGGCCGTCCTCGTGCCGGATCCCGACGCGCGGGTGAACCCCCTCGGGGTGAAGGGCCTCGGCGAGCTCGGGGTCATCGGCGTGAACGCGGCCATCGCCAACGCGGTCTACCACGCCACCGGCCGCCGCCGGCGCAGCCTGCCGATCCGTATCGAGGACATGATCGCGTGAGGGCGACCGCTCTGTCATCGCGGAGGCAGCGGGCGGATTGCGGACGTGGCGGCGCCCTAAGTTGCTTCGCTCCGCTCGCAAGGACGGCGGTGCTGCCGGAGGGCCCACCCGTCATCGCGAACGCAGCGAAGCGACCCAGGGCAGCGGGACGCTTCCGGACGAGGCGGCGCCCTGGGTTGCTTCGCTTCGCTCGCAAAGACGGCGGTGCTGCCGGAGGGCCAGCCCCGTCATCGCGAACGCAGTGAAGCGACCCAGGGCAGCGGGACGCTTCCGAACGTGGCGGCGCCCTGGGTTGCTTCGCTCCGCTCGCAAAGACGGCGGGGGCTCGCGACGACCCGCTCCGTCATCGCGAGCGCAGCGAAGCCACCCAGGGGACCGGGACGGTCCCCGCTGTGGGCCCCCTGGCGTGCCTCGCTCCGCCCGCAATGACGGCAGTGGCCGCCCGCCCTGATGGCGGGCCCGTCCACCGCGACGGCGGCGGCAACCGTCCGCTGGGGCGGCGGCGGCCCTCTCCGTCATCGCGAGCGAAGCGAAGCGACCCAGGGCGGCGGAACGGTCCACGACGTGGCGCCGCTGGATTACCTCACTCCGCTCGCATTG
>NZ_JAKSXW010000032.1 GCF_022829405.1 Methylobacterium sp. J-076 | reverse complement strand
CCGCGAACGCCGTGAAGCGACCCAGGGTGGTGGGCTGTCTGGGGGTCTGGCGGTTCCCTGGATTGCTTTGCTCCGCTCGAAACGACGGTACCGCCGAATGTGAGCCTCCCCGTAATCGCGACCGCAGTCAAGCCACCCAGGGTGGCGGGCCGTTTGGGGGCTTTGGCTGTTCCCTGGATTGCTTCGCCCCGCTCGCAAGAACGGTAGCCCCGAATGTTCCCCTCCCCGTCATCGCGAACGCAGTCAAGCGACTCAGGGTGGTGGGCCGTTTGGAGGCTGTGGCGGTTCCCTGGATTGCTTCGCTCCGCTCGTAAGGACGGTCGCGCCGAACGTGCCTCTCGCCGTCATCGCGAACGCAGGGAAGCGACCCAGGGCGGCGGGCCGTTTGGGGGTGTGGCGGTTCCCGGAATTGCTTCGCTCCGCTCGCAAAGACGGACTCGCCGAATGTGGACCTCGCCGTCATCGCGAACGCAGTGCAGGGACCCAGGGCTGCGGGCCGGTTGGGGGGTTGGCGGGTCCGTGAATTGCTTCGACCCC
>NZ_JAKSXW010000023.1 GCF_022829405.1 Methylobacterium sp. J-076 | reverse complement strand
GCATCTTCATGGCCGAGGCGGAGTCGGACTGTCCGAAATCCGAATGGCTGAGCAGCGCGATCTTCGGCGTGATGCCGAAGCGGGTCACGTGGTTGGCGCAGGCCTGGGCGATCTCGGCGATCTCCTCGGACGTCGGGTTCTCCCGGACATGGGTGTCGGCCAGGAAGTACGGCCCCTCGTTGGTGATGATCAGGCTCATCGCCGCGAGCTGCTTGATGCCCGGCTGCAGGCCGATCACGTCGCGGATGATCCGCAGCCGCGTCTCGAACCTCATCTCGCCCCGCAGGACGTTGACCAGCTGGGGCAGCTCATCGAGGGAGGTCTTGCGCAGCACCCGGCCGAGGGCGGTCACCCGCGGGTCGTCGGTGAGCTTGTGCGTGGCGGCCCACTCGGCCCGCGCCGTGGCGCTCGCGGCCAGGTGCGCCGCCAGGGCGCCCTCGGCATCCACCACCATCGTGCGGAACTTCAGGCAGCCGAACGGCGTCCCGCCCCGGCCGAGGCGGTTGTGGCGGAAGATCGGCGACTTGCGGTCCCCCATCCACACCGCCGCGCCGACGAGCAGCAGCAACGGCAGCAGAAGCAGCAG
>NZ_JAKSXW010000020.1 GCF_022829405.1 Methylobacterium sp. J-076 | reverse complement strand
GTTTGCCGCGGGGTGGAGCAGTCCGGTAGCTCGTCAGGCTCATAACCTGAAGGTCGTTGGTTCAAATCCAACCCCCGCAACCAAATCCCACACCACCACACCCGCCCCGTCGAAAGACAGGGCGGGTTTTTTCGTGCGCGCTCGATGGCGGCAGAACAGGCCCACGAAGGGGTGACGGGTTTGCGGCGTCTTCGAACCGTGCTGGGCTGAGCCCCACGGCCTGTCGCCGGGTGAGACCCCGCCGACCTTTTCACCTCACATCCCCGGATCCCCAATGCCATCGCGAGCCTTCGCAGGATCGCTGCCGGACCGCCCTCCCCCATGGCGGCAGTGTCCCCGGATGGGATCGACCTCGCCAACCTGCACAACTGTAGATTTAACAATAATATCTACTGCACTTGCAAATCGAATATTTGAGTTTGCAGATATAATAGTTCCCACACGCTTGGATTTGCGCTAGTTCGCTGTGCGGGGCAGCCTGTTGTGCCGTCCGTGTGCAAAAGGGTTGGCCGAAATGGGCTGTTCGCCGCCGCTCACCAATCCACCCCCCATTCGCCAGCGGACCCGTAGGTCATGACGATGCCGATCCTCGTGACGGGAGGGGCTGGATTTCTGGGGTCGCACCTCTGCGATCGGTTGATCGCTCGTGGAAACGACGTCGTCTGTGCCGACAACTATTTCACCGGGGCCAAGCGAAACATCGCCCATCTGGCGGCGGAACCCCGGTTCGAGTCCCTCCGGCACGACATCACCTTCCCGCTCTACGTGGAAGTGAAACAGATCTTCAATCTCGCCTGCCCGGCCTCGCCGATCCACTATCAGGTCGATCCGGTCCAGACGACGAAGACGTGCGTCGTCGGCGCGACCAACATGCTCGGCCTCGCCAAACGGGTGAAAGCCCGGATCCTCCAGGCATCGACCTCCGAGGTCTATGGCGACCCGATCGTCCATCCGCAGGCGGAGGGGTACTGGGGCAACGTCAACCCGATCGGGCCACGCGCCTGCTACGACGAGGGGAAGCGCTGCGCCGAGACGCTGTTCTTCGATTACCGGCGCCAGTACGGGCTCGACACCAAGGTCGTGCGCATCTTCAACACCTACGGCCCCCGGATGCGGCCCGACGACGGCCGGGTCGTGAGCAACTTCATCCTGCAGGCCCTGCGCGGCGAGCCGATCACGATCTACGGGGACGGGCAGCAGACCCGCAGCTTCTGCTACGTGGACGACCTCATCGAGGCGATGATCCGGGTGATGGATCAGCCCCCCGAGTTCGGCGGCCCGATCAATATCGGCAACCCGGCGGAGTTCTCGATCCTCGAACTGGCCGAATGCGTGCTGCGGCTGGTGGGCTCCCGGAGCCGGATCGTCCACCGTCCCCTGCCCATCGACGACCCCCGGCAGCGCAGGCCCGAGATCGAGCTGGCCCGCACGCATCTCGGCTGGCAGCCGAAGGTGCAGCTGGAAGACGGTCTGCGGGAGACGATCCGCTACTTTCGATCCCTGATGGACTGACCGTGAACGCCACACCGATCCCCGAGGCCCCCGTCGCCCAGCCGGTCCAATCCGGCGCAGTGCAGGTTCAGGAGGCGCGCCGCAGGGCCCTCTCGGCCATGCGCGCTCCGGCGCAGATGAAGATCATCTGCATCGACATCACCAACAAGTGCGACCTCGGCTGCTCCAACTGCACCCGCCTGCTGGTCAACCAAGACAAGCATTGGGACATGTCGCCGGACAACTTCCGGCTCGCCCTCCGAAGCCTCCGGGGATACCCCGGCACGATCGCCGTCATCGGTGGCAATCCGTGCATGCATCCGAAATTCGCGGAGTTGTGCGAGATCTTCGTCGAGGAGGTGCCGGACAAGGGGCAGCGCGGTCTCTGGACCAACAACGTCTTCAAACATGCGGAGCTCAGCATGGAGACGTTCGGGGTCTTCAACCTGAACCCGCACAACAGCGCGCGCGGTGTGGAATCCCTGAAGCCCCTGAAGGATCTCGGGTGGTACCACGGGGGCCATTCCGACCACTCGTCGCTGCTGGCCGCGATTCAGGATCTCTACGAGCCGGTGGAGATGTGGGAGCGCATCGGCCGCTGCGACGTCAACCAGAACTGGTCGGCCTCCATCGTCCAGGTGCGCGGGGGCCTGAAAGCCTATTTCTGCGAAGTGGCCGCCGCCTTCGATCTCGCCCGGGGCGGCGAGCATGGGATGGACGTCGTCCCCGGCTGGTGGGAGCGGCCCTTGGATGACTTTCACGGACAGGTGGACCGGTTCTGTCCCGGCTGTGGCGTGCCCGCCAAGGTGAAGGGCCATCTCGATCACGATGAGATCGACACGTATTCCCACACCAATGCCGATCTCGCCGAGAGGTCGGCCAAAAAGAAAAATCGCAAAGTCGTCAAAGTTGATCGTTCCACATTCAAGAATATCGCGGATATCCCTGTGACGTCTTATTCCTCCTACCTGCGGCAGCAGGGTCCCCACATCTTCATCGTGACTCCCTACTACCAGGAGTCCCTCGACGTTCTGCGGCGGTGCCACGAGAGCGTGATGGCGCAGCAAATCGAGGCGCGTCTCACCCACGTGATGATCGCCGACGGACATCCCCGCGAGGAGATCGATGGCTGGGATGTCCTGCATGTCAGGTTGCCGAAGGCGCATGGCGACAACGGCAACACGCCCCGCGCCATCGGAACGGTGATCGCGGAGACCAACGGCGCGGAGTTCATGGCGTTTCTGGACGCCGACAACTGGTACTATCCGGATCATCTCTCCAGCATGCTCGAGGCCATGCGCGAGACCGGGGCGAGCGTCGCCTGTTCGTGGCGGCACTATTTCGGGCCCGACGGGGAGCAGATCCCCGTCGTGGAGCAGGACGAAATGGAATTGCGGCACGTGGATACGAGCTGCATCGTGCTCTCGCGCGCCGCCTTCGAGGTGAACCAGCTCTGGTCCAGCATGCCGCGGATCCTCACGCCGTGGTGCGACCGGGTCTTCATGACCGGCCTCCGCCATCGGCGGCACGTGCAATGCTACACGCGCAAGAAGACCGTCGCCTTCACGACGATCTACACGCGGCATTTCCTCGATCTGAACCTGCCGCCGCCCGCCAACAGCAAGATGCCGCCGGACGACGCGATGCTCGCCTACCTGCAGTCCCTCGAGGGGGTCCAGGAGACCGTGCGCCGGATGGGGTTCTGGCCCCTGGCGATCTGACCAGGACCGACTGAGGGTTCACGTCAGAGGGCCAGGTCGAAGGACCCGCGTGTCGGGGTGGATGCCCCGACACGCCGCGCAGAGGGGCCGGCCTTCCGGCCCCCTACTCCGCCGCCTGCGCGAGGTACGCGGTGGGATCGTAGTTGAGGATCGGGCCGAGCCACCGCTCCACCTCCACCACGTCCATGCCCTTGCGCCGGGCGTAATCCTCGACCTGATCGCGCTCGACCTTGGCGACGCCGAAATAGTGCGAGTCCGGATGGGCAAGGTAGAGGCCTGACACCGAGGAGCCCGGCCACATGGCGTAGGACTCGGTGAGCTTCACACCGATGCGGCGCTCGGCCTTCAGGAGGTCGAACAGGGTGGTCTTCTCGGTGTGGTCGGGCTGGGCCGGGTATCCGGGGGCCGGGCGTATGCCGGCATAGGGCTCCCCCGCCAGGTCGGCCGGGCCGAAGGTCTCATCGGTGGCGTAGCCCCAGAACTCCCGGCGGACGCGCTCGTGCATCCGTTCGGCGAAGGCCTCGGCGATCCGGTCGGCCAGCGCCTTCACGAGGATCGCCCCGTAATCGTCGTTGGCGCGCTCGAACCGCTCGGCGATCCGCACCTCCTCCAGGCCCGCCGTCACCACGAAGGCGCCGACGTAGTCCGCAATGCCCGTCTCCGCCGGGGCGACGAAGTCGGACAGGCAGAGGTTGGGGCGACCGTCCCGCTTCGACAGCTGCTGGCGCAGGCCGTGGAGGGTGGCGAGGCGGTCGCTGCGCGATTCGCCCGTGTAGAGCACGATGTCGTCGCCGACGCTGTTGGCCGGCCAGAAGCCGATCACGCCCTTGGGATTGAACCAGCGCTCCGCGACGATCTTCTGCAGCATCTCCTGCGCGTCCTCGTAGAGGGCGCGGGCGGCCGGGCCCTGCTCGGGGTCGTCGAGGATCGCCGGGAAGCGGCCCTTGAACTCGTAGGTCTGCAGGAACGGCGTCCAGTCGATGTAGGGCACGAGGTCCGCGACCTCGTAGGAGCCGAACACGCGGGCATCGGTGAAGGTCGGCTTCTTCGGCGCGTAGGCCGACCAGTCGGCCTTGAAGGCGTTGGCGCGGGCCTTGTCCAGGGGCAGCCTCAGCTTGTCGGCCTCGCCGCGGGCATGGGCCTTGGCGACCTTGGCGTATTCGGTGCGGATGGTCTCGATCGTGGGCCCCCGCGTCTCCTGCGAGAGCAGGCTCGACACGACGCCGACCGCCCGGCTCGCATCGTTGACGTAGACCACCTGGCCGCGTGCGTAGGCCGGGTGGATCTTCACGGCGGTGTGGACCCGGCTGGTCGTGGCGCCGCCGATGAGCAGCGGCACGTCGAAACCCTCGCGCTCCATCTCGCCCGCGACGTGGACCATCTCGTCGAGGGAGGGCGTGATCAGGCCCGACAGGCCGACGATGTCGACCTTCTCGCGCTTGGCCGTCTCCAGGATCTTGGCCGCCGGCACCATCACGCCGAGATCGATGATCTCGTAGTTGTTGCAGGCCAGCACGACGCCGACGATGTTCTTGCCGATGTCGTGGACGTCGCCCTTCACGGTCGCCATCAGCACCTTGCCGGCGGCCTGGCGCCGGCCGTCGCCGCCGTTGGCGCGCTTCTCCTCCTCCATGAACGGTTCGAGGTAGGCGACCGCCTGCTTCATGACGCGGGCGGACTTCACCACCTGCGGCAGGAACATCTTGCCGGCGCCGAACAGATCGCCGACCACGTTCATGCCGGCCATCAACGGGCCCTCGATGACGTGGAGCGGGCGCTCGGCCCCGGCGCGGGCCTCCTCGGTGTCGGCGACGATGTACTCGGTGATGCCGTTGACCAGGGCGTGTTCGATGCGCTTGGCCACCGGGGCCTCGCGCCAGGAGAGGTCGGCGGTGCGTGCCTGGGCCGAGGCGCCGCTCTTGAACCGCGCGGCGGCCTCCAGCAGGCGCTCGGTGGAATCCTCGCGGCGGTTGAGGACCACGTCCTCGCAGAGGTCGCGCAGCTCCGCCGGGATCTCATCGTAGACCGCGAGCTGGCCCGCGTTGACGATGCCCATGTCCATCCCGGCCTGGATGCAATGGTAGAGGAACACCGCGTGCATCGCCTCGCGCACCGGCTCGTTGCCGCGGAAGGCGAAGCTGAGGTTCGACACGCCGCCCGAGATGTGGGCGTGGGGCAGGGTCTCCCGGATGGTCTTCGTCGCCTCGATGAAGGCGACGCCGTAGCCGTTATGCTCCTCGATGCCGGTGGCGACGGCGAAGATGTTCGGGTCGAAGATGATGTCTTCCGGCGGGAAGCCGACCTGCTCGGTGAGGATCCGGTACGCCTTGGTGCAGATCTCGACCTTGCGCTCGTAGCTGTCGGCCTGGCCCTGCTCGTCGAAGGCCATCACCACCACCGCGGCGCCGTAGGAGCGGCAGACCTTGGCGGCTTCGATGAACGTCGCCTCGCCCTCCTTCATGGAGATCGAGTTCACGATGGGCTTGCCCTGGATGCACTTCAGCCCGGCCTCGATCACCTCGAACTTCGAGGAATCGACCATCACCGGCACCCGGGCGATGTCCGGCTCGGCGGCGACGAGGTTGAGGAACTCGACCATCGCCTTCTGCGAATCGAGCAGCCCCTCGTCCATGTTGACGTCGATGATCTGGGCGCCGGCGGCGACCTGATCGCGGGCGACGTCGAGGGCGGCGGCATAGTCGCCGTTGGTGACGAGCTTCCTGAACTTGGCCGAGCCGGTGACGTTGGTGCGCTCGCCGACATTGACGAACGGGATCTCCTTCGTGAGCACGAAGGGCTCCAGGCCCGAGAGGCGCATCAGGCGCGGGATCTCGGGGATCTGGCGCGGGGCCTTGCCGGCCACCGCCTCGCTGATGGCGCGGATATGGTCCGGGGTGGTGCCGCAGCAGCCGCCGACCATGTTCACGAGACCGGCCTCCGCGAACTCGCCGACGAGGACGCCCATCGCCTCCGGGCTCTCGTCGTAGAGGCCGAACTCATTGGGCAGGCCGGCATTCGGGTAGGCGCAGACCAAGGTGTCGCACAGCCGCGACAGCTCGGCGATGTGGCCGCGCATCTCCCGGGCGCCGAGCGCGCAGTTGAGGCCGAAGGTCAGCGGATCGGAATGGCGCAGCGCGTTCCAGAACGCGGCGGGCGTCTGTCCCGACAGGGTGCGGCCGGACAGGTCGGTGATGGTGCCGGAGATCTGGATCGGCAGGCGGATGCCGGTCTCGTCGAAGACCTGCCACGCGGCAGCCACCGCCGCCTTGGCGTTCAGGGTGTCGAAGATGGTCTCGATCAGGATGAGTTCGGCCCCGCCCGCGATGAGGCCGCGGACCTGCTCGACATAGGCGGTCTTCACTTGGTCGAAGGTGACGGCGCGGAAGCCCGGATCGTTCACGTCCGGCGAGATCGACAGGGTGCGGTTCGTCGGGCCGATGGCGCCGGCCACGAAGCGGCGGCGGCCGTCCTGCCGCTCGGCGAGCCGGGCGGCCTCCCGGGCGAGGCGCGCGCCCTGCGCGTTCAGCTCGTGGACGATTCCCTCCATGCCGTAATCGGCCTGGGCGATGGTGGTGCCGGAGAAGGTGTTGGTCTCGCAGACGTCGGCGCCGGCCAGGAAGTAGTCGAGGTGGATCTGCCGGATCGCGTCCGGCTGGGTGAGGATCAGAAGGTCGTTGTTGCCCTTCTGGTCGTGCCCGTGGTCCTTGAACCGGCCGGCGCGGAAATCCTCCTCGGAGAGCTTCAGCCGCTGGATGACGGTGCCCATCGCCCCGTCGAGGACGAGGACTTTCTCCGCCGCGCGCCGGCGCAGGGCGTCGGCGATCTCGGGGCCATCGACGGGGGGGAAATCGGTCATGGTCGGTCCCAACAGACCACCTCGTCCTGAGGTGCCGAAGCGAAGCGGAGGCCTCGAAGGAGCCCTCCAGTGAGCGTGCGACCGCGCGAGCGCCCGGTCCCGAAGCCCGCGGTGCGGGGCCCCCGGGACGAGGGCGCGGGTCGAATGGGCGGCGTCAGGCCGCCTTCGCGGCGGCGATCGTGGGCGCCTGAGCCCGCAGGCCGAGGAGATGGCAGATGGCGTAGACGAGGTCGGAGCGGTTCATCGAGTAGAAGTGGAAGTCGTTGACGCCCTCATCGACCAGATCGAACACCTGCTCGGCCGCCACCGCGGCGGCCACGAGGCGGCGGGTCTCCACGTCGTTGTCGAGGCCCTCGAACCGGGCGGCGAGCCAGTAGGGCACCGAGGCGCCGGTGCGCCGGGCGAAGTTCGCCGCCTGCTTGAAGTTCTGCACCGTCAGGATGCCGGGGATGATCGGGATGGTGATCCCGGCGGCCCGGACCTTGTCGAGGTAGCGCAGGTAGATCTCGTTATCGAAGAAGAACTGGGTGATCGCCTGGTCGGCGCCGGCATCGACCTTGGCCTTCAGGGCGTCGATGTCCGCGTCGAGGGAGGCCGCCTCGGGGTGCTTCTCGGGATAGGCCGAGACGGACACCTTGAAGTCGCCGATGCGCTTGATCCCGGCCACGAGGTCCGCGGTGGTGGCGTAGCCCTCCGGGTGGGGTCGGTAGGCATGGCCGACACCCTCGGCCGGATCCCCGCGCAGGGCCACGATGTGGCGCACGCCCGCATCCCAGTAGGACTGCACCACCGCGTCGATCTCCGCGCGGGTGGCGTCCACGCAGGTCAGGTGGGCGGCGGGCTTGAGGGTGGTCTCGCGCACGATCCGGGCGACGGTGTTGTGGGTGCGTTCGCGGGTGGAGCCCCCCGCGCCGTAGGTCACGGAGACGAATTTCGGCTGGAGCGGTGCCAGCCGCTCGATGGAGTTCCACAGGATGGTCTCCATCTCCTCCGTCTTGGGCGGGAAGAATTCGATGGAGACGCGGATCGGATGGTAGCCGTCGCGGCTGGCGCGTGTGTGGTGGCGCATGGTGTTCGCTTCTCCTCGTCCTCAAGATCCGACGGTTCGGACGACTGACCCGTTCAATCCACGATCGCCCGGCCTTTCCCGCCGGGCTGTCCAGATACCCTTCAGGCCACCGCGCGGCCGGCGGGCGGCATCGCCGCCCAGGCCGGATCGCGGGCCGGCCGTGCCGCCTGCCCTTCCTCTTCCGCGAGCCACAGCGTCACGGTGAGCTGGCCGGAGGCCGTCGGCGCCAGATCGCTGGCGGTGACGGCGGGCAGCCCGGCCTCGGCGAGCCATCCGGCGATCTGCTCCGTGGAGAAGCCGAGCCGGCGGTGCGCCTGGGCGGTGCGCAGGAATTCGAGGTCGTGCGGGGCGAAATCGACCACCAGCAGGCGCCCCCCCGGCGAGACGAGGCGGGCGGCCGCCTTCAGCGCCCGCGCCGGGTCGTCGAGGTAATGCAGCACCTGATGCACGATCACGAGGTCGAAGCCCGCCCGGGCGAAGGGAGGGGCGTGGATGTCGCCCTGCCGCAGCTCCACCCGCGCGAGGCCCTGCCGCTCCAGGTTGGCCCGGGCGACGGACAGCATCGCATGGCTCGAATCGAGCCCCACCGCCCTCCCCGCCAGGGGCGCCAGCAGCCCGAGGATCCGGCCGGTGCCGGTGCCGAGGTCGAGCAGGCTGCCGATGGGGCGCGTCCCCAGGGCTTCGAGCACGGCGGCCTCGACGGTCGCCTCCGGCACGTGCAGGGAGCGCAGCTCGTCCCATTTCGGTGCCAGCCGGGCGAAGAAGGTCTGCGCCGCCTCGGAGCGCTGCATCCGCACGGCGTCGAGCCGCGCCCGGTCCTCCGACAGGGGCGGGGCTGCCCTGTCGAGCCCGGCGACCAGCGGGTCCACCGTCTCGGCCCTCCCCTCCGCGAGGCGGAAGAAGGCCCAGGCGCCCTCCCGGTGGCGCTCCACCAATCCGGCCTCGACAAGGAGCTTCAGGTGGCGCGAGATGCGCGGCTGGGACTGCCCCAGGATGTCCGTGAGGTCCGAGACCGAGAGCTCACCCTCGGCCAGCAGGGCGAGGATGCGCAGGCGCGTCTCCTCCGCCGCGGCACGCAGGACGGCCAGGGCTTGCGGAAAGGGGACCGACCCCCCCTCTTGCCGGCGTTCGATAGACATAAAGATATCTTTATATGCGTCCTCGAGCGGGTGCAAGCATGAATTGGGGGCCGCCGCGCCGCCTTTGCGTCCCAGGGCCTTCGGCCGCGCCTGCGGGGCGCGCGGGGCGAACGGATCTGGCGCCGACGGCCCACACCTGATCTCCCCGAGCCGAACGAGGCGGGAGGGCCGCGCCGGCCCCCTGCCCCGCTGGAACCGGCGGCGAAGGCGTGCTCTTCTCCCTGGGACAGGGCCACCCCGTGAGGCAGCTTCGTGTTTGGCATCTTCCGCACCCTGGGCCTCGCGCTCGGCCTCCTCGGCGGCGCGGTGGCGGCGCAGGCCCCCGAATTCGCCCAGCAATACGCCCAGCGCCTGGGCGGCGCGGTGGACGAGCTGCGCCGGGAGATCGCGACCCTCGAATCCGACGCGCGGGCCAATGGCACCACCCGGGACGGCGCGGTGGAGCGCCTGCGCACCAATCCGGACGGGCTCGTCGCCCGGCGGGGCGAGGCGGCGCAGGCCGACATCGCCCGCCTCGCCCGCCTCTCGGCGCAGCAGCAGGCCCTCACCGAGGCGGCGAGCCCCCTGGGGCGCACGGTGGCGGTGGTCCGCGACCCCGACATGGCCATCGCCCAGGCGACCCTGCACGCGTACCAGCCGGCCGTGCCGACCACGGCGGACGGGCTCGCGGCGGGCCTCGTCGGGTTCTTCGCCGCCTGGGGCGGCTGGCGCGTTCTCTCCGATGCCGGAATGCGGGCGGCGCGGCGCCGGCCGAGGCAGCCGGCCACGGCGGCGTGACCGGTGTCGCAGCCCCGGTCCGGCACGGGGTGACGTGAGAGCTGGCGGAAGGTGTTGCCGCGCGTCTACAGCCGTGCGCCCGCCGCTTGCTTATCGAGCCGGGATCCGTTCCCTCCGGATCGGAAAGGGCGCACCATGCCACGCGCGTCGACCCAAACGATCGACCCCGCCCTCGATGCCGCGGCGCTGCTGCGCCGCGTCGGCTTCTTCGGGCTGTTCGTCATCATCCCCGTCCTGGCGCAGGTCGCGCGCCGGGCCGCGGTGATCCTCGCGCCCATCGCCGTCGTCCTGCTGCTCATCGCCAGCGGGATCGACCGGCGCCAGCGGCCGATGACCCCGGCCATCCGCCGCCTGCTGACGGCCCCTGCCTTCCTGGCGGGCACGTTGGTCATCCTGTGGTCGGCCATGTCGCTGGCCTGGACGCCCTTCCTCGGGCCGGCGGGCGAGCGGCTCGCCAACCTCGTCGCCACCATCGCCCTCGGGCTCACGGCCTACCTGGCCTTGCCCGACCGGATGCGCTCGGCCAACCTCTACCTCCTGCCCCTGGGCGTGACGGCGGGCGCCATCGTGGCCATCGTCCTCGGCGTCTTCAGCGCGCGGATCGCCCCCGGCGCGGAGGATGACGGCGCCCTGGACCGGGGGCTGGTCCTGCTGATCCTCCTGCTGTGGCCCGCCCTGGCGTGGCTGCGCTCCCGGCGCCGCGACCGGGAGGCCCTGGTCGTCGCCCTGCTCGTCGCCGCGGCCCTCACCGTGCAGCCGGACGCGACGCAGATCGCCGCGCTGGCGGTGGGCGCCCTCGCTTACGCCCTGACGAGCCTTCGTCCGAAGCCCGGCGTGGCTCTCACGGCCTGGGTGAGCGCGCTCCTGCTCGCCACCGCGCCGATCCTGCCGTTCCTGGCGCGGCCGGTCGCCTCCGCCCTGTTCGGGCCGCTGAGCCCCGCCGCCCTGTCCCTCAAGAGCTGGCAGCGGGTCGTGACCAGCGAGCCGGTGCGCCTCGTCACCGGCCACGGGCTGGAGACCGCCCTGCGCGGGCGCCTCGTCGGGCTCGTGCCGGCCAACGCCCCGACCACGGCCCTGTTCGAGTTCTGGTACGAGCTCGGCATCGTCGGCGCCTTCGCCGCGTCCTTCGCCCTCTACGCCTCCATCCGCCGCGCGGGGCGCGACGCGCCGGCCCTGGTGCCCGGCGCCATGGCCTGCTTCGCCAGCGCCTTCGCCGTGGCCTGCCTCGGGGTCGGGCTCACCACGGTCTGGTGGCTGGCCACCCTCGCCATCGCGGTGATGGTCTTCATCACCGTGGAGCGCGGGCAGTTCCGCACCAGCCGCCCCAAGGTGGCGCGCCTGCGCCGCCTGAGGGAGGACGGGGCGGCCGGTCCCGTCGCCGAATAGGGCGGGGCGCCGGGACCGGCCGGGGATGCGTCAGTCGACGACCCGGAGGGAGACGTAGGTCGTCCCACCCATGCCGAGCGCCCGGGCCGAGCCGCGGGACAGGTCGATGATGCGCCCGTGGATGAACGGCCCGCGGTCGTTGATCCGGACGACCACCGAACGGCCGGTGCGACGGTTCTCGACGCGCACCCGCGTGCCGAACGGCAGGGAGCGGTGCGCGGCCGTCAGGCCGTTGGGGTTGTACCGCTCGCCGCTCGCGGTGCGGTGTCCGCTGCCGTACCAGGAGGCGGTGCCGCTCTGTGCGGCGGCGGGGGAGACTGCGCCCGAGGCGGCAGCCAGCATTCCGAAGACGGCGGCGAACTTCCCGAAACCAACCATCATTGTTCTGCGCATTCCCTTGTTGTGAACGGGGCGGCGCCAGTCGTTTGAGAAACGGGCTGCAATAAGGCGTGGATTTTCCGGTCTTCAATGACATAAATCTGACACATTGAAGCTGATCGCAGCGCTTACATGCGGCTGATCTTGGGTCGATTGGGGCGTATAATAAAAAATACTCGGCGCGAATGCTGCGGAAGTATCGCGATAGATTAGCAACGCGGGCCGAAAAGGCGGCCGGGATACGATCATTGTCCTAGCTCTGCGCATGGCGAAGGGCTGCGTCCCGCTGGCGGGGAAGCTTGACCGTTGAACCGGGCGCCTCGCGCGGCGGGCATGACGGAGTGATCGAAGTGGGCGCGGGACGGGCCGCGCGGCCCGGCGGGTCAGAACGGGACGCCCCGTGGGGAACGGCCTGAACGCGGTTTTTACCGTAGCTGACGCATGGTCAGCCGGTCAGTCGCGTAACCGGTGTGTCTCATGGCTTCCCAGCGTACCGTGGCAGCCGACGCCTTCGCCCGGAAACAGGTCTCGCGTGCCGGGCGGCCCGCGTCGGCGTCACGGATGGGGCTTCCAGCCCAGCCGTCGCCCATCAGGTCCACGGGCCTGCCACTCGACACGGTGCTGGTCGGCGACTGTATCGCCGCCATGAACGCCCTGCCCGCGTCCAGCGTCGACTGCGTGTTCGCGGACCCGCCCTACAACCTCCAGCTCGGAGATGCCGGGCTGCTGCGTCCCGACCAGAGCCGGGTCGACGCCGTCGATGACGCCTGGGACAAGTTCGCGAGCTTCCCCGCCTACGACGCCTTCACCCGCGAATGGCTCGCCGCCGCACGGCGGGTGATGAAGCCGAACGCGACCCTCTGGGTGATCGGTTCATACCACAACATCTTCCGGGTCGGCAGCGTCCTTCAGGATCTCGGTTACTGGATCCTCAATGATATCGTCTGGCGCAAGGCCAATCCGATGCCGAACTTCCGCGGCAAGCGGTTCACCAATGCTCACGAGACGCTGATCTGGGCGTCGCGCTCGGCGGAGTCGAAGGCCTACACCTTCCATTACGAGGCGTTGAAGGGGGGCAACGAGGACCTCCAGATGCGCTCGGACTGGTTCATCCCCCTCTGCACCGGGGACGAGCGGCTGAAGGACGAGGGGGGCCGCAAGGTCCACCCGACGCAGAAGCCCGAGGCCCTGCTCGCCCGCACCCTCCTCGCCGCCACCAATCCCGGCGACGTGGTGCTCGACCCGTTCTTCGGCACCGGCACCACCGGCGCCGTCGCCAAGCGCCTCGGCCGCCGCTTCATCGGCATCGAGCGCGACCCCGGCTACGCCGCGGCGGCCCGGGCGCGGATCGCCGGCGTGGAGGTCCTGTCGCAGGCCGCTCTCCTCGTGGCGCCGACCAAGCGCGCCGAGCCGCGGGTGCCGTTCCTCTCCGTGATCGAGGCCGGCCTCGTCCGGCCCGGCGAGACCCTGTGCGACGAGCGCAACCGGTTCCGGGCCACGGTGCGGCCGGACGGCCAGCTCGACAACGGCCTCGTCATCGGCTCCATCCATAAGATCGGGGCCCTGGTCCAGGGCCTGCCGGCCTGCAACGGCTGGACCTTCTGGCACGCCGAGCGCGGCGGGGAGCGGGTCTCGATCGATGCGTTCCGCACCGAGATCCGCGCCGGGATGGGCGGGGCCTGAGAGGCCGGCCGGGACGCTCGTATCCTCCTGCCCACGCCCTCCTCCTTCGGGGCGGCTCACGCCGCACCTCAGGACGAGGGCGTGGATAGGGTCGTCGGTCCGGCGTTCGGCACGTTCCGAGACCTATTCACGCGCCTTCGGCCCACCCTTCCGCGGCGGCGCGGCGGCGATGGGCCGGCGGGACAGCACCTTCGGCAGGGGCGCCCGGCGGGGCGGAGGCTCGGCCGGCGGCGGCGTGGCGAGGTCCGGTTCCGGGGCGGGCGCCGGGGCCGTGGGCACGGCGAGCTTCTGCTCGAGCGCGTGGGCCAGCACCTTCTTCATCGCCCCGGGCAGGGGTTCGTCCGCCATCGCGGCGGGGAGCGTGAAGCGCATCCCCTCCGGTGCGGGCGTCCCGGCCGCGACCCGGGCGGAAAAGACCGTCAGCTCCAGCGGGAAATGCGTGAAGACGTGCCGCACGATCCCCGGCAGCCGCTTCCAGCGGGCGTCGAGGGGGGCGTCGAGGAGCGCCTGGGCATAGTCGTAATCCGGGTGCCACTCGCTGGTGGGCGGCTCGGCCATGGCCCCGAGCAAGCCCGTGGGCGGCCGGGTGCGGAGCAGGATCGCCCCGTCCCCGGACCGCTGCACCACGAAGGCGGCGCCCCGGCGCAGGGCCCCCGCCTCGCGCTTCACCTTGCGGGGGAAGGTCTCCTGCATCCCCTCCTTGCGGGCGCGGCAGGGCTGCATCCACGGGCAGAGGGCGCAGGCCGGGCGCCTGGGCGTGCACAGGGTCGCGCCCAGGTCCATCACCGCCTGCGCGAAATCCCCCGGCCGCTGCTGCGGCACCAGCGATTCGGCGAGGCTGCGCAGGGCCGGGCGGGCGGCGGGCAGCGGCTGCTCCACGGCGAAGAGGCGCGAGACGACCCGCTCGACGTTCCCGTCCACCGCGGCGGCCGGTCGGTCGAAGGCGATGGCGGCAATGGCACCGGCCGTGTAGGCGCCGATGCCCGGGAGCTTGCGCAGGCCCTCCACCGTATCCGGGAAGGCCCCCGCCGCCGCCACGGACCGGGCGCAGGCGTGCAGGTTGCGCGCCCGGGAGTAGTAGCCGAGCCCCGCCCAGGCGCTCATCACCGCCTCCTCCGGCGCGGCGGCGAGGCTGGCGACGTCGGGGAAGCGTGCGAGGAACCGGGCGAAGTACGGCTTCACCGCCGCGACGGTGGTCTGCTGCAGCATGATCTCCGACAGCCACACCCGGTAGGGATCGGCCGCGGCGCCCGGCAGGGCGCGCCAGGGCAGCACCCGGCGGTGGCGGTCGTACCAGACCAGCAGGTCGGCCGCGTCCGGTCCCGGATCCGGCTTTGAGTGTGACGCCGCGGGCGTTACCATGCGGGGGCCTTAACCGGTTTTTCGCGCCGGCGGGAGCAGGTTTTCGGCGACCGGACACGACGGCACCGATGGCACGACCGAAACCCCTCGCCGAGCTGATCGATTCCTGCATCGGCCCCGCCTTCGCCGCGCAGGGCTTCGCCTCCACCGACATCCTGGCCGCCTGGCCGGAGATCGTGGGTGAGCGGCTGGCCCGCTACTGCCGCCCCGCCAAGCTCGAATGGCCCCGCCGTCGGCGCGGCAGCGAGGAGGGCGGCGGGCCGGAGCCCGGCACGCTGGTCGTGCGCGTCGAGGGCGTCTTCGCCATCGAGTTGCAGCACCTCGCGCCCGTCGTGGTCCAGCGCATCAACGCCCATTACGGCTGGGCCTGCGTCGGCAAGATCGTGCTCAAGCAGGACCGGGTCGGCCAGCGTGCCGCCGCCGGGCCCGTCCGCGGGGTCGATCCGGCCCGCCGGGGCGAGGTGGCCAAGGCCGTGGCCGGCATCGAGGATGCCGGCCTGCGGGAGGCCCTCGACCGGCTCGGCATCGCCACCGTGGCGACCGCCGGGGCGCCCTCCCCCGGGGCCGGACCCGGCGGAAAGCCGAGGCGCTGAGGCGGGCCCAGCGCCGTCGCGTCGCCTTGCCAGCCCCTCCGTCCCCGGATACCCGGTTGTGCGAACGAAGAACACCATCCGGCGGGAGGCATCACGCCATGACCACGCGACGCGACGCACTGAAGCTCACCGGCCTCGTCACCGCCGGCCTCGCCCTGCCGGGTTTCGTGGCCCCCGCCTTCGCGGACACGATCGACAACGCCGTCCTGATGCAGGCCGGCCCGCTGGGCGACGTCTGGCTCGGCCCGGCGGACGCCAAGTGCACGATCATCGAATACGCGTCGATGACCTGCCCGCACTGCGCGAAGTTCCACAAGGAGACCTGGCCGGAGTTGCGCCAGCGCTACGTCGACACCGGCAAGGTGCGGTTCACCCTGCGGGAGTTCCCCCTCGATCCCCTCGCCACCGCCGGCTTCATGCTGGCCCGCTGCGAGGGCGACAAGATGTATTACCCGGTCACCGACCTGCTCTTCGACCAGCAGGCCGGCTGGGCCTTCACGCAGAAGCCCGTCGACAACCTGGAGCAGATGCTCAAGCAGGCGGGCTACACCAAGGAAAAGTTCGAGGCCTGCCTGAAGAACGAGAAGATCTACGCCGGCATCAACGCCACGAAGCAGCGGGGGCTCGACGTGCTCAAGGTCGATTCGACCCCGACCTTCTTCATCAACGGCACGCGCTACACCGGCGAGATGACCCTCGAGGCGATGGAAAAGGTCATCAAGCCGATCCTCGACGCCTGAGCACTCGGCCGCGACGCGGGCGCAAAAACCCGAGGCCCGGAAACGGACCCGAAACGCCCGATCTTGTAATGATTGCAAAGAGTTAGGACGATGTGGGGGCGCCTTGACACCCAAGGTAGGCGAAACTATGGTGCGCCCCGCTTGCAGGGGGCTTCCAGCAGTTTCCGGATCCGACAGTCCCGAGGGTTAGAGCCGTGAACGGCGACGACGCGAGGGGTGGAAACGGGGATGCGGGCGAGCCGCCGGAAGGCGACCTCTCCGCGAGGCTCAGGCGTCTCGAAGCGCAGATCGAACGGAAGCGACCCTCGGTTGCTCCCGCCACCTCTGCGCGTCCTCGGGACACTGACCGCACCCCGCTCGGGCAGGCGATGACGCTCTCCACGGAGTTCGTCGCCGGCGTGATTGCGGGGGGCGTCCTCGGCTGGATCGCCGATCATCTCCTGGGGACGAAACCCTGGGGAATGATCGTCCTCCTGCTGCTCGGATGCGTGGCGGGCTTCTACAACGTGATGCGGGCCTCCGGGTTCGCCGGTTCGCGCCCCGGTCGGCGCGACGGGGCGGACCGGTAGGGCCCTCCCGACGGACGAAGCGGGCGCCGGCATCGGCGCCGGAGAGACAAGAGAAGGGCGGGAGCGGGCATGGCGGTCACGATCGACCCGATTCACCAATTCGAGCTGAAGTCCCTGGTGCCGCTCGGCCATATCGGCCATCAGCAGCTCGCGTTCACCCAGTCCGCTCTGTACATGTTCGCTGCGGTGGGGGTCGTCGCCCTCATCACCATCGTCGCGACGGCGTCGCGGTCGGTCGTGCCGGGCCGCATGCAGTCGCTGGCCGAGGTGTTCTACGAATTCATCGAGGACACGCTGCACCAGGCGACCGGTGACGGCGGCAAGAAGTTCATGCCGCTGGTGTTCTCGCTGTTCATGTTCGTGCTGATCCTGAACCTGTTCGGCATGATCCCCTACGCATTCGCGGTGACGAGCCATCTCATCATCACCTTCGGCCTCGCGGCCCTGGTGATCAGCGTGGTGGTGGGCTACGGGGTGTACAAGCACGGCGCACATTTCTTCGGCCTGTTCGTCCCGTCGGGCGTGCCGAAGGTGCTCCTGGCGATCCTCGTCCCGATCGAGGTGATCTCCTTCATCTCGCGGCCGATCAGCCTCTCGGTTCGTCTGTTCGCGAACATGCTGGCCGGCCACATCGCGATGAAGATCTTCGCGTTCTTCGTGGTCCAGCTTCTTCTCGCCGGGGCCTGGAGCGTGTTATCGCCCCTCCCGCTGTTCCTGACGATCGCCCTGACCGCCCTCGAATTCCTCGTGGCGGCCCTTCAGGCCTACGTCTTCGCGACGCTCACGGCGATCTACCTGAACGACGCCCTTCACCCCGGCCACTGACTGGCCGGCTTCCCCGCCGCGAACCTCGCGCACGTTCTCGAGAAAGACCTCAGGAGTTACCATGGATCCCGTCGCTGCGAAGTACATCGGCGCCGGCCTCGCTTGCCTCGGCATGGCGGGTGCGGGCATCGGCCTCGGCAACCTGTTCGGTCAGTTCCTTGCCGGCGCCCTTCGCAACCCGTCCGCCGCCGATGGCCAGCGCGCCACGCTGCTCCTGGGCTTCGCCCTCACCGAGGCCCTCGGCATCTTCTCGCTGCTGATCGCCCTGCTGCTGCTCTTCGCCGTCTGATCGGCCCTCGCCGGGGCTGTCCCAGCCCCGGCCGAGGCGGCGCCCCGGCGCCGCCTTCCCACGGGAGGGTGGCGCCAGGCGCCGTCCTCCTCGTCGGCGCCCCCCGGCGCCCCCCGACGGTGTTTACTCGGACCGGTTAGATGGCGCAGCCGAACCCTCTCACGACGCCGCCTCCGGGCGCCGACACGCAGGTCGTGCCGGGCCATGTCGAGCACACGGAAGCGCATTCCGGCGCGTTCCCGCCCTTCGAGACATCGGGCTTCCTGGCCCAGATCATCTGGCTGGCCCTGGCCTTCGGCCTGCTCTACTACCTGATGGACAAGGTGGCCCTGCCCCGCATCCGGGGTATCCTCCACAACCGCGCCGAGCGGCTCCGCGCCGATCTCGATCAGGCGCAGGCGATGAAGTCCCAGGCCGATGCGGCCGGCGCCGCCTACGAGACCTCCCTGCGGGAGGCGCAGAACAAGGCCCGCGACATCGCGCAGGGCACCCGCAACGAGCTCAACGCCGAGGCCGAGGCCAAGCGGAAGATGCTCGAAGCCGAACTGAACACCAAGCTGGCCGCCTCCGAGGCCACCATCCGCAGCCGCACCGAGGCCGCGATGGGCAACGTCCGCTCCATCGCGGGCGAGACCGCCTCCGCGATCGTGGAGCGGCTGACGGGCCAAGCCCCCGACCAGGCGAGCCTCGACCGGGCGCTCGACGCCACGGCCCACTGACGGAGGATCGCCATGCTGCTCGAAGCCGAATTCTGGGTCGCCGTCGCCTTTTTCATCTTCATGGCCATCGCGTGGAAGGCCGGCGCCTTCACCACCATGACCAAGGGCCTGGACGGCCGCGCCACGCGCATCCGCCACGAGCTCGACGAGGCCAAGCGCCTCCGTGAGGAGGCCGCCGCCGTGCTGGCCGACTACAAGCGCCGGCAGGTCGAGGCCGAGAAGGAGGCCCAGTCCATCGTGGCCGGTGCCCGCGAGGAGGCGCAGCGCGCCGCCGAAGAGGGCCAGCGCAAGCTGGACGAGTTCGTGGTCCGCCGCACGAAGGCCGCGGAAACCAAGATCTCTCAGGCCGAGGCCCAGGCCGAAGCCCAGGTCCGCGCGGCGGCCGCCGAAGCCGCGGTCCGCGTCTCCGAGACGATCCTCAAGGAGCGTCTGCAGGGCGAGGCCGCCCAGGGGCTGATCCGTTCGAGCCTCGGCGAGATCCGGACCCGCCTGCGGGCCTGATCCTCTCCCCCCTCCGCCCTTCGAAAAGCCGCCTCCGGGCGGCTTTTTCGCGTCCGGTCCTCCCCGGCGCGAGTGAACGCCCGTCCCGCCGGGGGCGTTGGCGGAGCGGTCTAGGAGGCAGCATGGCGGACAGGGCGAAGATCGTCGTCATCGGGGGTGGCGTGGCGGGGCTGGAGGTGGCCACCGGCCTGGGGCGGGAGGGAAGCGCGGAAACGGTGCTCGCCGACCGCAGCCTGTCCCATGTCTGGAAGCCCATGCTGCACACCTTCGCGGCGGGGACGGCCCGGCCCGACCGACAGAAGGTCGGGTTCTTCGCCCAGGCCAAGCGCACCGGCTTCCGCTTCCAGCCCGGCACCCTCGTCGCCGTCGACCGGGCCGCCCGGACGGTCTCCCTCGTGGTGGAGGATGCCGAATCGCACCCCCCGGTCGAACTGGCCTACGACCTGCTGATCCTCGCCATCGGCAGCCGGGCCAACGATTTCGGCACGCCCGGTGTCGCCGAGCACTGCTTCACCATCGACGACCTGACCGAGGCGGAGGGCTTCCACGGCACCCTGCGCCGTCATCTCCTCCGCGCCCTGCAGGCGCAGGAGGGGCTGTCCATCGCCATCGTCGGGGGCGGCGCCACCGGGGTGGAACTGGCCGCCGAACTCAAGCACGCCATCGATCTGCTGGCCCGCTACGGCTCACCGGACCTGCCCCGGCGGCTGCGCCTGTTCCTCATCGAGAGCGGGCCGCGCCTGCTCCCGGCCTTCCCCGAGCGTGTGTCGGCGGCCGCCGCGCGGACCCTGGCGGAGCTCGGGGTGGAGGTGAGGACCGGCGCCATGGTCACCGGGGCGGATCCGGCCGGCTTCTCCCTGAAGGACGGCGGCCGGGTCGAGGCGGCCCTGAAGGTCTGGGCCGCGGGGGTGAAGGCACCGGAGGTGCTCTCCACCATCGACGGCCTGGAGCGGGGCCGGACCGGCGGCCTCGTGGTCGGGCCGGACCTGCGCACCACCCGCGATCCCGCGATCCTGGCCCTCGGCGATTGCGCCAGCCAGACCGATCCGGGATCGGGCCGACCCGTGCCGGCGACCGCCCAGGCGGCCCACCAGCAGGCCCAGCACCTCGTCCCCGCCCTCCGGCGCAACCTCGCCGCGGGCGACCTCGCCGGGCCGCTGCCGGCCTTCCGGTACCGGGAGCGCGGCGCCATCGTGTCCCTCGCGGATTTCAACGGCTGGGGGACGCTGGGGCGCTACACCTTCGGCGGCGGGCGGCTGAACGGCCTGTCCGCCCGGCTGGCCCACGATCTCCTCTACCGGCAGCACCAGCTCGGCCTGTTCGGCCCGGGGCTCGCCCTGGCCACCTGGGCCGCCGACGGGCTCGATCAGGCCGTCAGCCCGCCGGTCAGGCTGGATTGAGGGGCGGCGCGCGCCTCAATCCGTCCGGTCGTCCTCGACCTCCTTGGTCTCCTCGACCTCGGGGGCGACCTGCCCGAAATTGAGCACGGCCACGAGCGCCGTGCCGCCGAAGAGGTTGCCGAGCAGGGTCGGCAGGAAGAACCGGTGGCCGTAATCGGCGATGGAGGCCGCCCCCGTCACCACGAGGTAGAACGCCTCGACCGAGCCCGCCACGACGTGGGCGAGGCCGCAGAGGGAGACGATCCAGGTCATCAGCATGATGACGTAGGGGGCCGCGCTGTCCGTCGCCGGCAGGAACCACACCATCAGGGCGATGATCCACCCGGCGAAGATGGCCTTCACGAAGGTGGAGAGGAAATCGTGGGCGATGGCGTCGTGGCTGATCTCGGCGAAGGCCTTCAGCACCGGGGGCTCGAAGGCGCCCGCATGGGCGATGAGGAGGGCGATCGCCAGGGTCCCGATGAGGTTGCCCGACAGCACGATGCCCCAGAGGCGCAGCACCCGCCCCGCGGTCTTCATCGACCGGTCGTGCAGCAGGGGAAGGATCGGCGTGATGGTGTTCTCGGTGAAGAGCTGCTGCCGGCCCAGCACGACGACGAGGAACCCGACCGAGTAGCCCATCGAGGTGATGACCTTCGTCCAGCTCGCCTCCGGCAGGTAGGATTTCAGCACGCCCGGCACGATCAGCGACAGGGCGATGCTGAGCCCCGCCGCGAAGGCCGACAGGAACAGCGCCCCGCCATGCCGGCGCAGCTCCTCGTCGCCTTCGAGGCGGATGACCTCGTGCAGGACGTAAGCGTCCGGACGGCCGATCTCCGAGACCTCCTTGAGGAGTTCGCCGCGCCGCGCCTCCTTCTCCAGCCTGTCGTGGTCCGCCATCCGCTTGCCCCGCTCCGCCGCGCCGTCGTCGAAAGGCCGTCTCAGGCGGAGAGCCGCTGCACCAGCGCCTCGACTTCGGCCACGACCCGGGCGAGGGCGTCCCCATCGCGGCTCCGCACGACGATCCGGTTGCGGAAGCCCTCCGGCGTCATCATCGGGTAGGAGCCGATCGACACGTCGCCGTGGCGCTTGGCGAGCGCCCCGAGTTCGCCCGCGTAGTTCCCCTCGGGGATTCCGTGCGCCTCCACGGTCTCGGAGAGCATCGCCGCGCCCCCCTGCAGGGTCGGGCCGACGGCATCGAGCATCGCCTGCATGATGCCCGGCACGCCCGCCATGACCATAACGTTGCCGATGCGGAAGCCCGGCGCCTTCGAGATCGCGTTGGGGATGAGGTCGGCGCCGAACGGGATGCGGGCCATGCGCAGGCGGGCCTCGTTCAGGTCCTCCGGCTTGATCCGCTCCAGCAGCATCGCCCGCGCGCGCTCGTCCACGTCGATGCCGACGCCGAAGGCCTTCGCCACGCAATCGGCGGTGATGTCGTCGTGGGTCGGGCCGATGCCGCCGGTGGTGAACAGGTAGGTGTAGCGGGCGCGCAGGGCGTTGACCGCCTCGACGATCCTGTCCTCCTCGTCGGGGACGATGCGGACCTCGCGCAGGTCGATGCCGGCGGCGGTCAGGTAGTCCGCGATGGTGCCGATGTTCTTGTCCTTGGTGCGCCCCGAGAGGATTTCGTCGCCGATGACGAGGATCGCGGCGGTGACCGTGTCGGGGGTGGCGCTCATGGGACCTGTCGTCATTTTGAATAACCGTGCAGATAGCGCGCTCCGGCCCCGGCGCCACGTCCATCTCCCCCGCCCTCGCGGAGCGTCCCCATGCTTTGGCCCTCGCCCCTCACGCAGGGGCGGCTCCTGCGCCGGTACAAGCGGTTCCTCGCCGACATCGAGACGGAGGCCGGCGTCGAGACCGTCCATTGCCCCAACCCCGGGGCGATGATGGGCCTCCTCGCTCCGGGGAGCCGGGTGATGCTGTCCCGTTCGTCCAATCCGGCGCGGAAGCTGCCGCTGACCTGGGAGCTGGTGGAGGCGGACCTGCCCGGCGGCCCGCAATGGGTCGGCGTCAACACCCTGCGCCCCAACGGCCTCGTGGCCGAGGCCTTCCGGGGCGGCCTCATCGCCCCCCTCGCCGGCTACGAGACCCTACGGCCGGAGGTGCGCTACGCGGCGGCGAGCCGAATCGATTTCCTGGCGGGAGGGCCGGCGGGGCCGTGCCATGTGGAGGTGAAGAACTGTCACCTGCTGCGCCGGGCCGGGCTCGCCGAGTTCCCGGACTGCAAGGCCGCCCGCAGCGCCCGCCATATGCGCGACCTCGCGGAGGTGGTCACCGCAGGCGGACGGGCGCTCGTGGTCATCGTGGTGCAGATGCAGGCCGAGGCGTTCGACGTCGCCCGGGACATCGATCCGGCCTTCGACCGCGCCTTCCGCGAGGCGCGGAGCATGGGAGTCGAGACGCGGGCCTACCGCTGCGATGTCGGGCCGGAGGGCGTGGCGATCGCCGCCGAGATCCCCATCGTCACGCCGGCCTGAGGACAGCCCCGGCCGCGTCGCGCCGCCGGTGGCATCCCGCTCCCTCGGATCCCGCGGCGGCCCCCGCCGAGGACGCGGCAGGGCCGGCAATCGTCACCCTCGCTCGAACATCAGGTTCAGGCGCGAGCGCGGCAGCTCGCGGTAGCCGTGCTCCTTGAGCAGGGCCGGCAGGTCGAGCTGCCACTGGCCGGTGCCGTTCTCGATCAGGAGCAGGCGCGGCAGCAGGCTTTCCGGCGCCTCCCGCAGGAAGGGTTCGAGGATCAGGTCCTCCGCGCCCTCCACGTCGAGCTTGATCGCGTCGACGCGGGTCAGGCCCTCGTTGCGCAGGAGATCGATCAGGGTGATCGCGGGCACGGAGATCTGCGCGCCCTCGTTGGTGCCGACGATCCGCAGGCTCGATTCGCCCCGGTTGCGCGGGTCGATGAACAGGGTCAGCTCGCCGGTCTTGTCGGCCACCGCGCAGGCCACGGCCTTGACCGTGTGGAACGGATTCTGGGCGATGTTGTAGCTCAGGCGCTCGAACACGTCCTTCTGCGGCTCGACGGCGACGATCCGCGCCTGCGGCCCCGCGAAGGCGGCCACGAACAGGGCGTAGGCGCCGATGTTGGCACCGATGTCGAGGAAGACGCAGTCCTGCGGCAGCCGCTCCTTCAGCAGCGCCCGCTCCTGCGGATCGAAGAACTGCGGCGTGAACAGCACCTTCTTCTCGCAGACGTTGTTGTAGGGATGCAGCCGCATCCGGGCCCCGTAGCGGGTCACGTCGAGGGGCTTGCCCCCCAGGAGCGAGATCGCGACCCGGCGCAGCGCCAGGGCGAGGCGGCGCCCGTACCAGTTCTCCACGCCGATGCTGCTGGTGCGCCGGGTGATGGCGGCGACGAGGCCGGCCGGGGCGTAGGTTCCGTAAGGTCGTGAATCGCTCATGGCCGGCGGGTGATGCCAGCCGGGCCGCGATGTCGCAAGCGCGCGTTGCCCGGGCGGTGCCCCGCCGGTAAGCCGGGGCGCGTTTTGACGGGGTGGGTTCGGGGATGGACAGTTTCGATTCCGACGGCGTGCGGATCGCCTATATCGACGTGCCGCCCGCCTCCGGGCGGGGTGATCCGATCCTGCTCATCCACGGCTTCGCCTCGAATCACGCGGTCAACTGGGTCAACACCCAGTGGATGCGCGCCCTGAGCCAAGCGGGCTACCGGACCATCGCCCTCGACAACCGCGGCCACGGGGAGAGCGAGAAGCTCTACGATCCGGAGGCCTACTCCTCGGAGGCGATGGCCTGGGACGCCGTGCGGCTCCTCGACCATCTCGGCATCGCCCGCGCCCACGTGATGGGTTACTCGATGGGTGGGCGGATCACCGCCCACGTCGCCCTCGACCACCCGGCCCGGGTGCGCTCGGCGCTGATCGGCGGACTCGGGATGCACCTCATCGAGGGCCGGGGCCTGCCCTCCGGCATCGCCGAGGCCCTGGAGGCGCCCCCCGGCACGCCCGCCCCCAACCCGACCGCGGCGGCCTTCCGCAGCTTCGCCGAACAGACCCGCAGCGATCTGCGGGCGCTCGCCGCCTGCATGCGCGGCTCGCGCCAGACCCTGAGCCGGAGCGAGCTGGCGCAGATCGAGCTGCCGGTCCTGGTCTCGGTCGGCACCCTCGACACGGTGGCCGGCTCGGGCCCGGCGCTGGCCGCGCTCCTGCCGGAGGCCCGGGCGCTCGAGATCGAGGGCAAAGACCACTCCACCGCGGTGGGCGCCAAGCCGCACCGGGACGGCGTGCTGGCCTTCCTCGCGGCGCAGCCGTGAGGGAGTGCGGCGCGCCTCGCCACCCCCGATCACCAAGCCCCGTCATTGCGAGCGGAGCGACGCAATCCGGGGATCCGCCTCGTCCCGAGGCGTCCCGCGGCCCTGGATTGCGTCGCGTCGCCCGCGAAGACGGAGCGGGCAGAGGTCGCCGTCAGCTCTTCAGCCGGTAGCCGGTGCGGAAGATGTACGTCACCAGCCCGAGGCAGATGACGAGGAACAGGGCCGTCATGCCGAGGCTCACCGCGATGCTCACGTCGGCGGTGCCGAAGAACGCCCAGCGGAAACCGCTGATCAGGTAGACGACGGGGTTGGCGAGGCTCACCGCGTGCCAGACCGGCGGTAGCATGCTCACGGAGTAGAAGCTGCCGCCGAGGAAGGTGAGCGGCGTCACCACCAGCAGCGGCACCAGCTGCAGCTTCTCGAACCCGTCCGCCCACAGGCCGATGACGAAGCCGAACAGGCTGAAGGTCGTCGCCGTGAGCAGCAGGAAGCCGAGCATCCAGACCGGGTGGTCGATCCGCAGCGGCACGAACAGCGCCGAGGTCCCAAGGATGATCAGCCCGATCAGGATCGATTTCGACGCCGCCGCCCCGACATAGCCGAGCACCACCTCGGCGGGCGAGATCGGCGCCGACAGGATCTCGTAGATCGTCCCGGCGAAGCGCGGGAAGTAGATGCCGAACGAGGCGTTGGCGATGCTCTGCGTCAGCAGCGAGAGCATGATCAGCCCCGGCACGATGAACAGCCCGTAGGGCACCCCGTCCACCGCCGAGACCCGCGAGCCGATGGCCGCGCCGAACACCACGAAGTAGAGGGTGGTGGAGATGACCGGCGCCAAGATGCTCTGCCCGGCGGTGCGCCAGAAGCGGCTCATCTCGAACCGGTAGATCGCCCAGATCGCGGGCCAGTTCATGCCGCCGGCCATCACGCCGCCTCCCCCCGCACCAGACCCACGAAGATGTCCTCCAGCGAACTCTGCTCCGTGCGCAGGTCGCCGAACCGGATCCCCGCGTCGGAGAGGGCGGTGAGCAGCCCGGTGATGCCCGTGCGCTCGGACTTGGTGTCGTAGGTGTAGACCAGCTCCCTCCCCTGCCCCGCCAGGGCCAGGCCGAACGCGGCGAGGCCCTCCGGCACGGCATCGAGGGGGGATAGGAGCTGGAGGATCAGGCGCTTGCGGCCGAGCTGGTGCATCAGCGCCGCCTTCTCCTCCACGAGGATGATCTGCCCGCCGCGGATCACGCCGATCCGGTCGGCCATCTCCTCGGCCTCCTCGATGTAGTGGGTGGTGAGAATGACCGTGACGCCCTGCGCGCGCAGCTCGCGCACGAGGCGCCACATGTCCTGGCGGAGCTCCACATCGACGCCGGCCGTGGGCTCGTCGAGGAACAGCACCCGCGGCTCGTGCGACAGGGCCTTGGCGATGAGCACCCGGCGCTTCATGCCGCCCGAGAGGGTCATCAGCCGGTTGCCGCGCTTGTCCCACAGGGACAGGGCGCGCAACACCTTCTCGATGTGGGCGGGATCGGGCCTCATCCCGAACAGGCCGCGGGAGAAGCTCACCGTGTTCCATACGGTCTCGAAGGCGTCCGTGGTCAGCTCCTGCGGCACGAGGCCGATCGACCGGCGGGCCGCCCGGTAATCCCCGGCGATGTCGTGGCCATCGACCGTCACCGTGCCGGAACTCGGCGTGACGATCCCGCAGACGATGTTGATCAGCGTCGACTTGCCCGCCCCGTTCGGCCCGAGCAGGGCGAAGATCTCCCCGCGCTCGATGGCGAGATTCACCCCCTTCAGGGCGGCGAATCCGGACGCGTAGGTCTTCGACAGGTCCGTGATGGAGATGATGGGCATCGCGCGAGGGGGTTGACCGGGTGCCGGCCTATACCACCCCTCTCATCCCCGCTCACTGCGCACCGGGTGTGCGGGCACACGCCGGCTCGTGCGCGTCATCGCCGCTCGGCGAAGGTTTCCAGCACCTGCACGCAGAAGGCGCGCATCTGCGGATCCCGGATCTTCGAGAAGGCGGCGAGCATGGCCGCGCACTCCGCGCTCGACGGCCCCTCCACCTCGGGCGCCGGGGGCGCGCGGGTGAAGGCGCTGACCGGGAGATCGAGGGCGGTCGCGATCTGGCGCAGCAAGCGGGTGCGCTCGGCCGCCCCGGACGTGTCCTGACCAGGAAGGAAGCCACCCGCATCAGTCATGGTGCCGCCCGCTCATTCGACCGATCCGTCCGACGCGGGCCCCCTCCGCGGCCGCCGGGTGGGGGGCCGGCATCGACGCCACGTTTGCGGATGTGCTGGTGTTCGTTCGCTGCCCGGACCGGGCACCTCTCGAACATAGCGCAGGATATTGTCTTACGCGTTTCATTTCGCCAAAGCTTATATGTATCACGAGACTATCGGGAAGCTCAGCCCGTGTCATGCCCTCGGATGTCAAGGGGCTCTCGTAGCCATGCTTGGCCTGAAAGTCGCGCCCTTGCGTAGTCGCACGCGATGCGCCGGTGCGGCCCAGCACACGCCATCGGGGGCCTCCCCGCCGCACGAGCAGGGGTCTTCGCCGGCACGCGATGGTTAACGAACCCCGTCGAAGGCTGAGCGATATTTACCGATCGTCAAGGTTTACGAATGGAAACCGCGCAGGAATGCCTAACGGAAGGTGAAAGGACTCGCGGAAAATCCGTCGATGCTGGCATTGTCGCGTGGACAGCCGAACCGGAGAGCCCGATGAGCGCCCGCCTCGAAGACCTGAAGTTCCTCTTCACCCTCAGCGCGGTCGTCCTCTGCGGCAGCGGGCTCGACATCATCCTGCGCTGACGCCGTCACGTTCACGCGAGCGGCGCCTCAGGCCGCCTCGCGCTCCACCTGGCGGAGCGAATCGAGCGCCCGGTGCAGGGCGGCGCGCGCCGTGGAGACATCCGGCGCGGGGGCGAGGGGCGTGGCCTCCACCACGACGCGCCGGGGGATCGGGCCCGCCGCCTGGCGGACGCCGCCCGCCGCGTTGGCATTCCCGGTGAGGAGCAGGCCGCGCAACTCCGCCGCTCGCACCCGGCTCTCGGCCCTCAGGCGGACGAGCCCGACGAGGAGGGCCACCAGCCCGGCCGCCTCGAGCACCAACGCGACCACGTATCCGAGCGCCATCCCATCGTCCCGCAAGCTGAACCCGGCCGAACCGAAACTCTGTCGGATCATGGTTAGCGCGGGCTTAACGGGAGGGGCCGCTCACCACATGTCGAGGGCGACGCGGGCCTCGTCGGACATGCGGCTCTGGTCCCACGGGGGATCGAACACCATCGTCACCGAGCAGGACTGGACGCCCTGCACCGCCGAGACGGCGTTCTCGACCCAACCCGGCATCTCGCCGGCCACCGGGCAGCCCGGGGCGGTGAGGGTCATGTCGATGGCCACCTTGCGATCGTCGTCGATGTCGACCTTGTAGATCAGCCCGAGCTCGTAGATGTCGGCCGGGATCTCGGGATCGTAGACGGATTTGAGGGCCGCCACGATGTCGTCCGTCAGGCGGTCCATCTCGGCCGGCGGGATCGCCGAGGCGCCCTCGACGGCGGGGGTGTTGTTCCCCCCGGTGATGGTGGCGTCGGTGCTCATCGGTCTCACCCTCTCCCCGCCGCGTCGAGCGCGGCCGGTCTTGTCCCAAACAAATCAGGCGAACAGCATTTCGGCCTTTGCCAGCGCCTCGGCAAGCGCATCGACCTCGGCCGTCGTGTTGTAGAGCCCGAACGAAGCCCGGCAGGTCGATGTCGTGCCGAAGCGCGCCAGCAGGGGCATGGCGCAATGGGTGCCGGCCCGGACGGCCACGCCCTGCCGGTCGATCACCGTCGCGATGTCGTGGGCGTGGACGCCCTTCATCTCGAAGCTGATCACGCCGCCCTTGTCCTTGGCGTTGCCGATGATGCGCAGGGTGTTCATCCGGCCCAGGCGCTCGTTGGCATAGTTCGTCAGCATGGTCTCGTGGGCGGCGATCCTGTCCCGGCCCAGCGCCATCATGAATTCCAGCGCCGCCCCGAGGCCGACCGCCTCGATGATCGCCGGCGTGCCGGCCTCGAACCGATGGGGCGGATCGTTGTAGGTGACCGCATCCTGGCTCACCGTCCGGATCATCTCGCCGCCGCCCTGGTAGGGGGGGAGACGCTCCAGCCACTCCTTCTTGCCGTAGAGCACGCCGATCCCGGTCGGCCCGTAGACCTTGTGGCCGGTGAAGACGAAGAAGTCGCAATCGAGGTCGCGCACGTCGATGGGCTGGTGGACGGCACTCTGCGCCCCGTCGAGGAGCACCGGCACGCCGTGGGCGTGGGCGATGCGCACGATCTCCTTGGCCGGCGTGACCGTGCCGAGCACGTTCGACATGTGGGTGATCGCCACCATCTTGGTGCGCGGCGTGAACAGCTTCTCGAAGTCCTCGATGTGGAAGTTGCCTTCGTCATCGACGGGCGCCCACTTGATCACGGCACCCCGGCGCTCCCGCAGGAAATGCCAGGGCACGATGTTGGAGTGGTGCTCCATGATCGAGAGGATGATCTCGTCCCCCTCCCCGATCAGCCCGGCCCAGCCCATGGACGAGGCCACGAGGTTGTATGCCTCGGTGGCGTTGCGGGTGAAGATGATCTCGTCCGTCGAGGCCGCGTTGAGGAACTGGCGCGTCGTCTCGCGGGCGCCCTCGAACCCCTCGGTGGCGGCGTTGGCCATGTAATGCAGGCCGCGGTGGACGTTGGCGTAGCCGGTCTGCATGCAGTTCACCATCGCGTCGATGACGGCGCGGGGCTTCTGCGCGGAGGCCGCGTTGTCGAGATAGACCAGCGGTTTGCCGTAGACCTTCTCCGACAGGATCGGGAATTCCTTCCGGATCGCCTCGACGTCGTAGGCCGTGGTGAGGACGGGTGCGTTCATGGTCGCGACCTTCTGAAGACTTTGCCGCTCCCTGCCGCAAGCCTCATCCTGAGGTGCCGGGGCGAAGCGGAGGCCTCGAAGGAGGCCTCCAGCTGTCATTGCGGTCCCTGGAGCCCTCCTTCGAGGCGGCTGTCGCCGCACCTCAGGATGAGGTCCCGGGTTGGACGGGTGGCGAAGCGGGGATCACCCCCGCGCCGCGAGCCACGCCTCGATCTCGCCGATCAGCGCCGCGCGGGCGCCCTCGTGGGTGACCGATTCGACCGCCTCGCCGAGGAAGGCCTGCACCAGCAGACTCTGGGCCAGGGGGCGCGGCAGGCCGCGGGCCATCAGGTAGAACAGCAGGTCCTCGTCCGGGGCGCCGCAGGTGGCGCCGTGGCCGCAGGCGACGTCGTCGGCGAAGATCTCCAATTCCGGCTTGTTCATCATCTGCCCCTCGTCGGTGAGGAGAAGACAGTCGGACTTCATCTTGCCGTCGGTCTGCTGGGCCGCCTGGCGGACGATGATCTTGCCCTGGAACACGCCGGTCGCGTCGCCGTCGATCACGGTCTTGAACTGCTCGCGGCCGACGCCGCCCACCGCCGCATGGTCGGCGAGCAGGGTCGAGTCGGCGAGCTGCCCGCGGCGCAGCATGGCCGCGCCGTTGACGACGACGTTCGTGCCCTCGCCCGCGATGTTCAGGAAGATCTGGTGGCGAGAGAGCACCGCCCCGGTCACCACGGCGACCGATTCGAGCTGCGCCCCATCGTCCAGGCGGACGCTGAGGGTGGAGAGGGCCACCGCGGCGTCACCCTCGCGGTTCGTCCGGGCGTGCCGGAACACGCCGCCCGTCTCGATGCGCACGTCCATGGCGTCGTTCGGCTGGTAGGTCAGCCCGTCCGGCCCCTCGTGGCTCTCGAGGATCGTGACCTCGGCGCCCTCCCCGATATCCACCAGCACGCGGGTGGCGGTGGAGAACGCCTCGGCGCCCGTGCCCACGAAGCGCAGGTGCAGGGGCAGCGCCGGCTTGGCGCCGGGGGCGACGGTGATCAGCGCGCCATCCGCCAGGAATGCGGTGTTGAGCTGGTAGATCGCGTTCTCCCGGGCCTGCGCCACCGGGGCGAGGCGGGTGAGGCGCGCGTCGCCCTTGCCCATCGCATCGTTGATCGGCGTCACGGTCACGCCCTCCGGCAGGCCGGACAGGTCGGACAGGGCGCGGATCAGGTGGCCGTTTACGAAGGTCAGCCGGGCGGCCTCGATGGCGGAGAAGCCCTTGGCGGCGGCCACCGCCTTGCGGGCGGCTTCCGCCGAGGGGGCTTCGGCCGGCGGCGCGGCCTCGGTGATCGCGGCGCGCAGGTCGGTGTACTTGAACGCCTCGACCCGGCGGCTCGGCAGGCCGGTCGCCTCGAAGAACCGGAACGCCTCCTCGCGGCCGATGGCCTCCTCGGTGGCGAAGCTCTTGCGTCCGGCCTCGAACAGGGCCGACAGGCCCGTCTCGGCCCCCGTGCGGAGGTTCTTGACCTCGGCCATCACGCGGCCTCCCCGGTGCGGTACTCGGCGTAGCCGGAGGCCTCGAGTTCGAGGGCCAGCTCCTTGCCGCCGCTCTTCACGATCTGCCCCTTGGACATGACGTGCACCACGTCCGGGACGATGTGGTTCAGGAGCCGCTGGTAGTGGGTGATGACGAGGAAGGAGCGGCCCTCGGCGCGAAGCGCGTTCACCCCCTCGGAGACGATGCGCAGAGCATCGATGTCGAGGCCGGAATCGGTCTCGTCCAGCACGCAGAACTTCGGCTGGAGCAGCGCCATCTGGAGGATCTCCATGCGCTTCTTCTCACCGCCGGAGAAGCCGACGTTGAGGGCGCGCTTGAGCATCTCCTTGTTGATCTCGAGCTTGTCGGCGGCGGCGTTCACCGCGCGGATGAAGTCCGGCGTCGAGAGCTCGCCCTCGCCCCGCGCCTTGCGCTGGGCGTTCAGGCACGCCTTCAGGAAGGTCATGGTGCCGACGCCGGGGATCTCCAGCGGGTACTGGAAGGCCAGGAACACGCCGGCGGCGGCGCGCTCGTCCGGGGCCATCTCCAGGAGGTTCTGGCCGTCGAGCAGGATCTCGCCCTCGAGGACCTCGTAGTCCTCCTTGCCGGCGATGACGTAGGAGAGCGTCGACTTGCCGGAGCCGTTCGGCCCCATGATCGCGGCGACCTCGCCATCGTTCACGGTGAGGTTGAGGCCGTTGAGGATGCGGTTGTCCTCGATCTGCACGACGAGGTTCTTGATTTCGATCATGTCGTAGTCGTCCCAATTCGATTCCGAGCATCCCTCCCCCCACTGCGGGGGAGGGTGGCCCCTGCGTCAGCAGGGGTCGGGAGAGGGGAGCGCCCTCTCCGAATAAGTCGCGACGGGAGCCTCATTCTGAGCCGTCGCGCTGCCCCTCTCTCGACCCCCTCACGGGGGCCACCCTCCCCCGCAGAGGGGGGAGGGAGGAGTGTTGTGCGAGCGGTTCAGCCTACCGAGCCTTCGAGGCTTATCGAGATCAGCTTCTGGGCCTCGACGGCGAACTCCATCGGCAGCTGCTGCAGCACGTCCCGGAGGAAGCCGTGGACGATCAGCGCGGGCGCCTCCTCCTCGGAGAGGCCTCGCTGCAGGCAGTAGAACTTCTGGTCCTCGCGGATCTTCGAGGTGGTGGCCTCGTGCTCGAACACCGCCGAGGCGTTCTTCGACTCGATGTAGGGCACGGTGTGCGCCCCGCACTGGTCGCCGATCAGCAGCGAATCACAGTTCGTGAAGTTCCGGGCGCCCTTGGCC
>NZ_JAKSXW010000012.1 GCF_022829405.1 Methylobacterium sp. J-076 | reverse complement strand
CGCTCTGCTTCGAGAGGATCGACAGGTTCTGGGTGTTCTGACTGAACCCGCGCAGCGCAGTTCCGATGGCGCCCATGGACAGGGCCGCCCCGCCGCTGGCCAGGCCAAGGGCGGTGAATGGCGCCGACATGCTGCCGAGGGCAGTGTTCAGTTTGCCAATGCTGCCGTGGAAGCCTTCGAAGTCCTTCCGCATGTCCTTAGCCGCCTGCGAGCCGGCGGCGGCCGTCCGTTGCAGTTTGGCGTTCAGCTTGTCCAACGGACCCGTGAATTGGTCCTGGACTTCTGCGACGAGGCGCAGGCGTTCGTCAGCCATCGGTGGTCATCCCTCCGCTGGGATAGGCGAGGCGCTGCAGCTCGTGCTCTGAGGACAGCTCCTGCAGGATCAAGACGATCTCGTCGTAGAGGAGCGCCCTGACCGGCTCGGCCGCCCGCTGCATCACCAGCCGGGGCGCCACGCGCGAGGCGAGCCCGAGGATCTTGTTCCGCACGACCGCGAGGCTGCCGGTCATGATGGCGATAGCGTCATCGATCAGGACGACCTTGCCGACCGCGATGTCGTTCTTGATCTCAGCCGATATGGCGAGCGCCCGGTCCTTGCGGGCTCGCTCCTGCGCTGGATCGAGGTTGCCCGGC
>NZ_JAKSXW010000011.1 GCF_022829405.1 Methylobacterium sp. J-076 | reverse complement strand
CGCTCTGCTTCGAGAGGATCGACAGGTTCTGGGTGTTCTGACTGAACCCGCGCAGCGCAGTTCCGATGGCGCCCATGGACAGGGCCGCCCCGCCGCTGGCCAGGCCAAGGGCGGTGAATGGCGCCGACATGCTGCCGAGGGTAGTGTTCAGTTTGCCAATGCTGCCGTGGAAGCCTTCGAAGTCCTTCCGCATGTCCTTGGCCGCCTGCGAGCCGGCGGCGGCCGTGCGTTGCAGTTTGGCGTTCAGCTTGTCCAACGGACCCGTGAATTGGTCCTGGACTTCTGCGACGAGGCGCAGGCGTTCGTCAGCCATGGGCGGTCACCTCTTCGCCTGAGTGAGCTAGACGCTGCACGTCGTGTTCGATGGATAGCTCTTGCAGAATGAGGACGACCTCATCGTACAGGATGGCGCGGATCGGCTCGGCCGCCCGCTGCATCACCAGCCGGGGCGCCACACGCGAGGCGAGCCCGAGGATCTTGTTCCGCACGACCCCGAGGCTGCCGGTCATGATGGCGATAGCGTCATCGATCAGGACGACCTTGCCGACCGCGATGTCGTTCTTGATCTCAGCCGATATGGCGAGCGCCCGGTCCTTGCGGGCTCGCTCCTGCGCTGGATCGAGGTTGCCCGGCGCGATCTCCGGCGCTGTTCGTAGATGAGCGAGGTAGGCGCGCACCACCGGGATCAGCGGATACCGGCCGCGCTCTTCCTTCGGCAGCACGTCTTGAGCCACGAGTTGCTGAACGCGACGCGGCGTCAGGTCGAGGACATGTGCGATAGTCGATACAGGCACCATCAGCGCGGCGTCTGCGGCAGCATCGACAGTGCCAGATTTCGCTTTCAACGGCCGATTTCCTCGGTATCTGCGATGTCAAATTGGATTTGAGATGCGAAGCGAAGAGCGCTGGAAAAACTTGCACCTAGACGCAAGCTTTGCTCGCGCGGACCCGCAACCCTCCGCGGGGCCTAAAAGGGACCCGGAGACCTACACCAACTGCCCATTCCCACGCGGGACCTCACCTCACCCCTGCCGCCATCCATGCCAGCCAGCGGGCCCGTGCCTCTTCGGCCGTCTCGTGCAGAAGGTCGGATCGGATGGGCGCGCGCTCCGTGTTTCCGATGCCATGAGCATCACCATGATCGACGGGCGGGATCTCGATCACCGGCACGGTGGCGGTCGCAGTGGCGGTGGTGTCGGGCTTGGTGCTGGCCATCAGGCTCTCCGCATCATCGGTGTCGGGACCGCAGCGAGGTCATCCCTCAGCCGCGATCCCGGATGGTCCGTCGCTTGGTCGACGGGGTGCAGTCGTGCCGACCTTGGACAATCCCCAAGGGCTCAGAGGACAGGTCGGCTTGGGCTATCGGGCCGGCTGCATGGCCCTCAATCGCGCGGGGTGGAGGCCCAGAGGGCGCCCGCGCAATTCCGTGTCAGGCGACGCGCTTCCAGCGGGTGCCATCCATTGCGTGACGCTCGGCGCCGACCGCGTAGGTCGTGCCGGGTGTGAGAACATCACGGCGGGTCCGCTCGACGGCCGCACGAGTCTGAGTGCTCTTGGCTTCGTCCTGACGGTTCCGGGCCGACCAAGCCGCAATGCGCTCGGCCTGTGTCAGCTTGCCGTCGGCGGCACCGCGCTCAGGCTTGTTGAGGACGCGGCGCCAATGAGCGGCGTGCTCGCCGGGATTGCCTCGTTCGATGCTCATCGGGCTTCTCCATTGACGTACTGACGGACGCCCCAGATCGGCGTCGCATCGGGACCGAGACCCGGCAGGTAAGGGCGACCGCTGAGGGGAGTGTGCGGAATGCTCGGCGTGGCGGGGATGCGGACCTCTTTGGCGATCCGCTTCTCGACCAGCTTGCCGGGAGTGTTCGTGATGCCAGCCCGCGAACCGTCTGGGTTCACGCGCACCACCTCGTACTGAGTCTGGAGGTAGCTGGGCGTGCC
>NZ_JAKSXW010000009.1 GCF_022829405.1 Methylobacterium sp. J-076 | reverse complement strand
ACGACGTCGCGGCCTACAGGGTCCGCAACACCATCGAGCGCTGCTTCAACAAGCTCAAGCACTTCCGGCGCATCGCCACGCGTTTCGACCGACGCGCCGTCCACTACCTCGGCTTCCTCCACATCGCCGCTGCCCTGCTCTAGATGCGGTGAATGTCGATTCAGCCTAGACCTACCGCCTCACTGATGACGGCTCCATCCCGGCGAAATTCAATGCGATAAGACATACGCGAGCATGCAACGCACGTCCGCCGGTATCAAGGGCAGGCCGCGCGGACAAGATTGCGAGCTGGCTCTACACCCGGCAACGTCCGCAGTGCTCTACCCCTGCGCACTACCGGCAGCGACGACGAAGGCGAGGGCGGCGAGGACTGTGCGCATGGCAGCAAGATAGCTACCTGGACGGCTATCGAGAAGAGTTGCGCTTTTCCCCGGTAAACCCATCCGCATCAGATGCGCAAAAGGCCAGACTTTTGGCTCAGGGGCCCGCTGGCGGCCGTTTGCGTCAGAAGCGGGTGGAGCGGGAATTTCTGCGGAAAAGCCGCCAGAGAGCCGCGCAATCGCCTCTAGGGGCTATCCAGACTTGACTCTTAAGCCCGGCCGCCTCAATCATTGTCGTTGAGGTTATTATAGCCTCAAAAACGACGAAAGCCGGGCTGCGACCCCCGGCCTTCGTCACAACCGCAATGGGTCCTGGAGGACTTGCGGCTGGTGCTTATCAGCACGTGCATTCTGCGCGTGGGCGGCCGGTTGTCAAGTTCTCTGGGACCCTACTTTAGAGGGACCCGCTATGTTGAAACCTGACCGCTCGCCCTGCCACCGCCTCACATTCGAGGAGGCTGTCGCAGTGCATCGCCGGCTCATGGCCGGTGAAATGTACAGCCGGATTGCCGCAACCTACGACGTCAATCAGGGCCGCATCGCCGACGTCAAGTTCGGTCGCCTGCATCCCACCAGCCACGATGAGGCGGTTCGCCGCTTCGGTCGCTGAGGAGTGGGAGCTATGGCCTCGCGCACTCCACCCAGACAGACGTCGTCACGCGTCTCGACAATCGCGTCGAACATTTTATCCGGCAGAAACCCAAGTCCGACGAAAGCTCAGATCAAGGCGGTAGCCGCCTCAGCTCTGGGCCAGGATCAGACCAAGGGGCAGAAACCAAGGTAGCCGGTTATTCCAGGAAACAAGTTGGACCGGGACGCTCAAAAGGGCGCCCCGTCCTCCTGCATCCGGTGCCAAGCCTGTTCTGCGTAATCTATGGAGCAATAAAAAACCCCGCCGAAGCGGGATTTTCCGTGACGATAAGATGCTTGGGCTTTTTTCAGACAGCCCGCTTCTGAGGGGGGTTCTTCAGGTCGCGCATGAACTCATGGTTCATACGAATTGCGCGCTTTACGGCCTCATCAGCAATCCAAGCCACCGCGTGCTCGTTGGTGCGCGCGGGCGCTGCAACCAAAAGCTCAATCTGACGATCGCGGTTCATGGGCATTCTCCGGAGAGACATTTCTTATGGGGCTCAATTAGCGTCCGGAACGGATCGTTCCATCCAACAAATCCGCCTCCCGTGGAACGGGTCAGCGACCCTTACCACGTATCCGCAGCGTTCGAAAAGATCCGCAATGCGGATGAATTTTTCGTCTGCTTTTTCGGGGGCGTCGGCTTCGTTAGTGCACATATGCACGAAAGACGGCTTATGCGAGTCGAGCATGTGACGCAGTGCACCCAGAAGAGTGCTCATAATGAGCGCTCGATCGTCGCTGCCGATTAAATGGCCTACGTCCCGCGCTGACCAGTAGGGGTACTCAGTGTCGGTTTCGCCATCGTGCTCCACGATGATGAATGTAAAATCCAACTCGCCGGTCGGCATCGGGTCGAACGCGAGCAGCAGGTTGTAGGATTTATCGACCTCGAAATCGTCATCATAGCCAATGGGGATAAGGACGGCGAACGCCTCCCCACGGGTAAAAAACGTACCCGTCCCCTTTTCGCGATCAACCGTGCAGACGAAGGCCACGAATTTTTTCCCTGACCTAAATGGGGTGAAATCGGCAACCCTTTACGCGCTCGGCAGCGACACGTGAGGGCCGTTACGAGGAAAAAGGAGGCATACGTCCTCACCTATGCCCAATCAACCTGCCCCTTAAAAAGCTCCACCGCATGCAATCTGTGATGCGGTGAGTAGGCTCGGTGGGGCATCAGTTTGCTCCCTCCGGATCCTCTGGTGCCGCACGTAGGCCTACCCAGTGAGCCCATTCGTCAGCGCGGGCAGCCTAGTCGACGCTCCGTCGCCCGGATCTGAACAACCTGCTCCCGCTGGCGTGCCGACAAAGGCACATCCGCTTCATCGTCAAACTGGCAACCGGCATTGCCGAATGCCTGAATGGCTTGTTGGGTGCGGAAGCAGTAGCCCGCGGCCTTGAAGATCGCGTTCCGTTCCAACCACAGCTCCTCGCACGACGACGAAACAGACCCGCTCGGTTCGCTTCGACCGCTTGCGGCCGTGCGACAGCAGCTGACGTACCGGGCACTCACCCATCCCGTCTGGCCTGAAGGCAACTGGATGTTCACCCAGGCACCCTGGCGTCCAATTTCGGTGAAGAGAGTATCGGGACCGAGGCGCGCAAGTCGGACACCTTGGGTTCCGCTTGGCAGGCTGCGCAGTGCGAGGAAGTTGTCGCCGTAGGGATCGAGGCCCACAGGATAGCTGAAGCGCTCCTGCTGCACCTGGGCAACCGCTGGCGAAATCACGACTAGTGCGAGGATCGCTGTCGCTAACTGGGGAGATCGTGGCGGGAGGAGACGACGGGCCTCAAAGCCTTTGCGGTGACACTGAGGTGACACCAACCGTCGCCGCATCAGGGTTTGCCCCTGTTAAGTCATTAAGAAAATTGGCGCACCCGACACGATTCGAACGTGTGACCTTTGCCTTCGGAGGGCAACGCTCTATCCAGCTGAGCTACGGGTGCTGACCGTGCCCCTCCCCTAACCCAAGCGGGCGGCGAGCGCAACGGTGCGGGGGGCTTCGTCGCACGAAGAGGAGGGCGGCCACAGGCGTTCCGCCGACGCGCCCGCTCACGGGGGCTGCGTCCCCGCCCCCGGGGGCATGGCCCCCCGCAGCACACCGGAGAACTGCGCCGAGACCACCGGCAGCGTCCGGCCGGCCTTCTTGATCAGGGACACGGGACGCGCGAAGCCGGGATCGGCGATCGGCCGGGAGCGGAGGCCGGGTTCGGCCTGGATCTCCCTGGCCGAACCGGGCAGGATCGTCAGGCCGAGGCCGGCGCGCACCATGCCCACGGCGGTCATCATGTACGTCGCCTCGCAGGCGGCGTTGGGGCGGCGGCCGGCCGCCAGAAAAGCCGCGTCGACGATGGCGCGCACGCTCGTGGCCCCGTCCATCAGCACCAGCGGATAGGCGCTCAGGATCTCCACCGTCACCCGCGGCACCGCACCGATCGGGTGTCCGACGGGATGCACGACGTGCAGGGCGTCCCAGGTGGCGTGGAGCACCTCGACCGCTTGGTCGGCCACCGCGCCGCCGACGATGCCGAGATCCACGGCCTCGTCGCGCACGAGGTCCAGGACCCGCTGCGCGATCACGTCCCTCACCTGGAAGGCGACCCGCGGATGCGCCGCGCGGAACCCCGCGATCACGTCCGGCAGCAGGCTCGCCGCGAAGGACGGGAGCGTGGCCACCCGCACGATCCCCGTGCGCCCCGCTGCCCGCTCGCGGGTGTCGCGCACCACCGCGTCCAGGTCGTCGAGCACGCGCCGGAAGCCCGGCAGCAGATCCCGTCCGAGCCGCGTCAGGCCGACATTGCGGCTGTCGCGGTCGATCAGGCGCGCCTCCAGCGTCTCCTCCAGCCGCCGGATCTGCACGGTGAGCGCCGGCTGGGACAGGTTCAGCAGCGCGGCCGCCCGGGTGAAGCTGCCGGTCTGCGCCACCGTCACGAAGGCCCGCACCTGCCGGAGGTTCACATCCATTGCGAAACGTTATCGGTGCGATCCAATCTTTTCAATTGTCGAATGCATTATCGTGCCGTCCCCTCGGCGTCAGCGGCCGTCGATTCGCGAACGGCCGGAAGCGCCCGGGAGGGATGGATGCTGGCTCTGCTCGGCCTGGGCACGATCGCGCTGCTGCTCGCGGTCATCCTCACCAAGCGCATGTCCCCCCTGGTGGCCCTCATCGTCATCCCCGTCGCGGCGGCGCTGGCGGGGGGGTTCGGGTTCGACACCGGCAAGTTCGTGCTCGCCGGCCTGCAGAGCCTCGCCGGGGTCGTGGGCATGTTCGTGTTCGCGATCCTGTTCTTCGGCGTGGTCAGCGATGCGGGGATGCTCGACCCCATCGTGGACCGCATCCTGGCCACCGTGGGCACGCGGCCGACGCGGATCGTGCCCGGCACCGCCCTCCTCGCGCTCCTGATCCACCTCGACGGCTCCGGGGCGGTGACCTTCCTCATCACCATCCCCGCCATGCTGCCGCTCTACGACCGGGTCGGCATCGACAGGCGGGTGCTGGCCTGCGCCGCCTCCATGGCGGCGGGGGTAAACTTCCTGCCCTGGACCGGGCCGATGATCCGCGCCTCGGCCGCCCTCAAGCTGCCGATCCCGGAGATCTTCTCGCCCCTCGTACCGGTGCAGGCGGTCGGCCTCGCCTTCGTCTTCGCCGCCTCCTACTGGCTCGGCCTGCGGGAGGAGCGGCGCCTCGGCCGCAGCTCCCCCGCCCAAATCCCCGGCGCCCAAGTCCCCGGCGCCCAAGTCCCCTCCCCCCTCGCCGCCGCCGGGCCCGCCCCCGCCCCGGCGGCCCGGACCCTGAGCGAGGCCGAGCGCGCCCTGCGCCGGCCGGACCGGTTCTGGATCAACATCGCCCTGACCGCCGTGGTCCTCGGGACGATGGTGTTCCTGGCCGAGAAGGTGCCGCCGGCCCTCATGTTCATGCTCGGCACGGCGCTGGCGCTGACGATCAACTACCCCCGGGTCGAGGCCCAGCGGCAGCGGGTCGATGCCCACGCCAAGGCGGCGATCCTGATGGCGTCGATCCTGCTGGCGGCCGGGGTGTTCACGGGGATCATGCAGGGCACCGGCATGCTCCGGGCGATGGCCCAGGCCGGCGTCGCCTTCGTGCCCCCGGAGATGGGCCGCCACATCCCCTTCGCGCTGGGCCTCGTCTCGATGCCCCTGTCGATGCTGTTCGACCCGGATTCGTTCTACTTCGGGGTGCTGCCGGTGGTGGCCGAGGTCGGGCACCAGCTCGGCGTGCCGCCGGTCCAGGTGGCGCAGGGGGCGCTGCTGGGCCAGATGACGACGGGCTTCCCCGTGAGCCCGCTCACCCCCGCGACCTTCCTCGTCTGCGGCCTGACGGGGGTCGATCTGGCCGACCACCAGAAGTTCACCTTCCCATTCCTGTTCGCGGCGTCGGTGGTGATGACCTTCGCCTGCGTTGCCCTCGGCCTGTTCCCCCTGTGAGCGCGGAGACTCGAGCGATGAAGACCGTCCGCCTGGGGGCCGGCGCGGGCTATGCCGGCGACCGCATCGAGCCCGCCGTCGAGCTCGCGGAGCGGGGCGGGATCGACTACCTCGTGTTCGAGTGCCTGGCCGAGCGCACCATCGCCCTCGCGCAGCAGGCGCGGATGCGGGACCCCGCGGGCGGCTACGATCCCCTCCTCGACGCGCGGATGCGGGCGGTGCTGGCGCCCTGCCGCCGCCGGGGCATCCGCATCGTCACCAACATGGGCGCGGCCAACCCCGTCGCCGCCGCCGGGCGGACCCGGGCCATCGCCCGGGAGATGGGGCTCTTCGGCCTGAGGATCGCCGCCGTCACCGGCGACGACGTGCTCGAGGCGGTGCGGGCGGGCGACTTCGTCCTGGAGGACGGCGGCAGGGTCGCCGACCTCGGCAACCGGATCGTCTCGGCCAACGCCTATCTCGGGGCCGGGCCGATCGTGGAGGCGCTGGCGGCGGGGGCGGACGTGGTCATCACCGGCCGGGTGGGCGACCCGGCGCTGTTCCTCGCCCCCCTGGTGCACGAATTCGGCTGGGCGATGGACGACTGGGAGCGCCTGGGGCGCGGAACGCTCGCGGGGCACCTGCTGGAATGCGCCGGCCAGATCACCGGCGGCTACTTCGCCGACCCCGGCCTCAAGGACGTCCCGGGCCTGGCCCGCCTCGGCTTTCCCATCGGCCTCGTCTCCGAGGACGGGACGGTGGAGATCACCAAGGTGGAGGGCTCCGGCGGGCGGGTGGATCTGGCGACCTGCAAGGAGCAGCTGCTCTACGAGGTGCACGATCCGGCCCGCTACATCCAGCCGGACGTGGTGGCGGACTTCTCCGGGGTCGCGATGGTGCAGGCCGGCCCGGACCGGGTGCGGGTGACGGGCGGCGGCGGCCGGCCGGCCACCGGCCTGCTCAAGGTCTCGGTCGGCTCCGTCGATTCCTACGTGGGCGAGGGGCAGATCTCCTATGCCGGCCCCGGCGCCCTGGCGCGCGGCCAGCTCGCCCGGGAGATCGTCCGCGAGCGGCTGGCCCTCACCGGGGTAGCCGTGAGCGAGCTGCGCTGCGACCTCGTCGGCGTCGATGCCCTGCACGGGGAGGCGCTGTCGGCGCGGCACCCGCCCGGGCACGAGCCCTACGAGGTCCGGCTGCGCGTCGCCGGGCGGACCGGAACCCTGGCCGAGGCCCGGCGGATCGGCGACGAGGTCGAGACGCTCTACACCAACGGCCCGGCCGGCGGCGGCGGGGCCTGGAAGGCGGCCCGCGAGGTGGTGGGCGTGCGCTCGGTCCTCGTGCCGGCCGCCCTCGCCCGCCCGGCGGTGCAGGTCATCGAGGCGTGAGGCCGGACACCGGAGGAGACAGGATGAAGCTGCGCGCCCTCGCCCATTCCCGCACCGGGGACAAGGGCGACACCTCGAACATCTCGGTCATCGCCTACGACCCGGCGGATTACGCGCACTTGGCCGCGCACGTCACGGCCGAGCGGGTGCGGGAGCATTTCCGGGGCATCGTGACCGGGGATGTCGTCCGCTACGCCCTGCCGCGGCTCGGGGCGCTGAACTTCGTGCTCACCGGAGCCCTCGGCGGCGGCGTGACGCGCTCCCTGGCGCTGGACGCCCACGGCAAGGGCCTCAGCTCCGCGCTCCTCGACCTGCAGATCCCCGACAGGCCCTGACACCGCCGCCGCCCGGTGTCGGCGCGGGAACAATGGCACCGGTCGCCCCTTGAGGCAGCGGCGCCGCCCGTCTTCGACCACGGCCGGCGGCCGATACGCCGCGAGTGTGGGAATCCCCGATGCCGACCGCCGCGGGCGCCTCCGTTTGGCCGGCGCCCCGCCTCCCCCGCCCCGCCCGTCCCGCACCGGCATGAGCGCGCTCGCCGCCCTCGACGTCATCGAGCGCCTGCCGGCGCGCTCGCGCACCGTCGATCGCATGATCGCGGGCTGCCTCGTGATCCTGGCGATGATCGGCATCGCCGTGGGCGCGTCGGTCTACCAGCAGCGCGGCAGCGAGGCCGTCCGCCACGCCCTGGCGGTCGATGGCATCCTCGGCCGGGTGCTGTCGGCGGTCCAGGATGCCGAGACGGGGCAACGCGGCTACCTCCTGACGGGGGACGCGATCTTCCTGACGCCGTTCCGCGACGGCCGCGCCAAGGTCAGCCGCGAGATCGCCCGGCTGCACGCGCTTCTCCGGGAGGACGACAGCCAGCGCGACGCACTCGACACCCTCATCCGGCTCATCCGGGACAAGCTCGATGAACTGGGCACCACGATCGAGCTCCACCGCAGCGGAGACCCCGACGCGAGCCGGGACCTCGTCCGGCAGGGCCGCGGGCGCCAGGTGATGGATGAGATCCGCGCGGTCGTGGGCCGGATGGAGGAGCACGAGGCGACGCTCATGGAGCAGCGTCAGGCCACGATCTCCCGCGTCGCGCTCCTGATCTGGAGCCTGCTCGCCGCCGTCGTGATCGCCCTGGTCCTCTTCGCCATGTCGGCCACCCGCGAGGCCAGCCGCCGCCGCAGCCTGTCGCGCTTCCTGCCCCAGGAACTGGTCTCGCGCCTGGCCGACGACGACGGCAGCCTGAGGACCGGGCGCCGCCAGCAGGCGGTCATCGCCTTCGTCGACATGCGCGGCTCCACCGCCATCGCCGAGCGCCTCGACCCCCAGCAGCTCACGGCCTTCCTGTCCGCCTTCCGGCGACGGGTGATGCGCCTGTCCCGCCTCCATGGCGGCGTGGTCGACAAGTTCATCGGGGACGGCGCGCTCGTGGTCTTCGGCCTGCCCGAGCCGGCCGACGACGACGCGGCGCGGGCGGTGGCCTTCGCCCGGGACCTCGTCGAGGTCATCGCCCGCTGGAACGACAAGGGCGAGCACGACGCGACCGTGCGCATCGGCATCGGCCTCCATTGCGGCGAGGTGTTCAGCGGCATCATCGGCGAGGACGCCCGCTACGAGTTCACGGTGCTGGGCGACACGGTCAACGTCGCCGCGCGGCTAGAGCAGGCGACGAAGAGCCATGGCGTGTCCGTCCTCGCGTCGGAGGCCGTCCGACGGGCGGCGGGCGCGTCCACCGCGGGGTGGCGGGAGATCAGCCGGGAGCCCCTCCGGGGCCGCCGGGAGGCGATGGCCTACTACGCGGTCGAGCCCCCGGCCTCGGCCGACCCCGGGGGGGCGGACTTCCTCCCCGGCGAGGCCGCCCCCCGGAACGGCGACGGGGCGACGGCCGGGGCGCGCCACGGGTAGCCCCGTGCCCCCTTGTCGGCCCATGATCGCGCACTTCCTACCGGGGCGGGCCCGTCACGCCGGCCCGCCCTGCCCCCTTGCCGCGGAGATCGTCCTTGTCGTCCAAAATCCGAATCTACACGTCGCCTTCCGCGTTTCCGAACCCCCAGCGCCTGCGCCTCTTCCTGCACGAGAAGGGAATCGCGGACGCCTTCGAGGAGGTGGTCTACGACATGGCCCCGGGGGGCGAGCAGCGGGGCTGGCGCCACCTCAAGATGAATCCGTGGGGCGAGACGCCGACGCTGGAACTGCGAGAGGGCACCTACCTGTCGGAATCGGCCGCGATCGTGCGCTACCTCGATGCCCACCACGAGGGCCGCAAGATCACGGGTGCGACGCCCCTGGAGCAGGGGCTCGATGCGATGTGGGACGACCGCGTCTGGGTGCAGATCCTCTACCGGTTCACCACGCAGTTCCACGTGCTGCACCAGGGCCTCGGGCCGAAGCTGGAGCTGACGCACAACCCGCAATGGGGCGAGCATTGCCGCAAGGAGGCCCTGTCGCACGCGGCCCTCGTCGATCGCCACCTGGCCGACGGGCGCACGTGGCTGCTGGGCGGCCAGGACCCGACCTTCGCCGACATCACCCTCTGCACCGCCATCGCCTTCTCGAAGTTCGGCCCGGTCGCCACGCCGCTCGACGAACGCTTCGAGCAGCTCGACCGCTTCTGGCGGCAGTGGAAGGGGCGCGACAGCTTCCGGAAGGCCTATGCCGATGGCGGCGGCCTCGAGGAGCTCGCGCATCTCCAGCCGTAGCACCGGTCCGCTCGCGACCCCGGCTCCGGTCTCACGCCGGGGCCGGGGCCCCCACGGCCCCGGCTCCGAACGGCCTCCCCTCCGGCGGGGAAGGCCCCCGTGCATCGATCCCGACAGGGGCGTCGGCCATATCGGATCGATGCCAGAACAAGTGGCGAGTGTGGAGACGCCTGAACGACGTGTCGGCGTCATTGCACGAGAGCATTTTCTGCCGAAGTGGATGCCGGTTCGGCGTAAGACAATGCGGAAAAGACAAGGGATTAGACCATTTTCTGTGATCTACGGATGACAGAAAAGGGACTAGGACGTCTTGGAGTGGCGCTGGGCCTGCGCCTGTCGGCATTGCTTGAACACCCGCTCGAACCTCCCCTTCGAGACCTCCGCCTGTTCGAGGGCGCGGTCGAGGAGGATGACCTCCAGCCGGGCCTGGGGGTCGAGGTAGGCCTGCGGCAGCTGCCCGATCTTGCACAGCAGGTTGTCGACCTTGTCGTAGAAGTCGAACAGCGAGGTCGCATCGTCGACCGTCCACGTCCCGTCGCAGCCCGCGATCCGCAGAATTGCGCCGAAGTACGAAGTATTGAGATTGCTCTCTGGCTCGGTCGGCATGCGAGCACATCTTCTCAGTTCACGGCGCCGCTCCGGAAAGAGGACTAAACCGATCATATGATGGTAATGTTTTCAATCGCAAGTCAATCCCCTCGGATCGAACTCGGCAGGCGGAGTTACGCGAAGCAATCGTCATGGGCCCCCCGGTCCCGCAGGCCCGCGATGCTGTCCATCCCCGCGGCGACTGACAGTCCGGCCCGGTCGCGATGGGTGCGCCGGGACAGCGGCCGCGGGGCCGGCGGAGGCCCCCGTCGGGGCGTGACACGCTCCCTTCCGGCCCCACATGTCGGGTGGGGAGGCGGCAGGAGGCACCCGATGGCAGGCACGATCGACCGCGCGACGCTGGACCGGCTGATCGCCCGGGGGCGTGAGCGCGGGGAACTCACCGCGAGCGAGCTTCAGGCGGCCCTGCCGGTGGAGGCGCTGGATGTCGATGCCCTCGTCCTCGTGATGCTGGAACTGGAGGAGGCCGGGGTGAGCGTGGAGCCGGACGCGCTCGGCCCCCGCGCCGAGCCCCTCGCCGCCCCGACGCTGACCCTCCCGCCCCCCGCGCCCGGCGTGCCGCAGCCCGCAGGACGGGCCGGCGGGGGCCGCGGGCCCGAGCTGGGGCCTGCGGCCCCTCCCACGGCGGAGGCGGGCGGCGAGGGGGCGGCGGACGAGGGGGTCGGCCGGGTGGTCCTCCTCGCCGGCCTCGCGGTGGTGCTGGTGCTCGGGATCGTCCTCGTGCTGATCTGAGCGCCTGGCCGGGACTTCGGCGCCCCGTCCATCCTTGGGCAAGGCGAAGGCGGGATCGGATCGGGGCGGCCGATCCCTTCGCCCGGACCTGTCCGGCAAGCCTCCCCGCCCCGGAGGGCAGGCCCTTGTGCGCGGGCGGGGCGGATCGCCCCGGTGAAAGACGCGCTCCGCATCCATAAGTGGTGGTCCCGCAGCCTCCCCCCGGGATCCGCCCCGTGCTCCGCACCGCCCTCCTCGTCTTCGCCGTCGTGTTCCTCGCGCCCATCGCCGTCTCGGCGGCGCGCTACTACCTCGCCAACGACATCGCCGACTGGCGCTCGGCCGACCGGTCGAGCGCGGGCCTGCTGCCCCCCGCCTCCCGGCAGCCCGGGGCGGTGGTGCGCGTGTTCTCCGCCCGGACGGTGAGCTGGCGCGGCATCATCGCCAGCCACAGCTGGATCGTCGTGAAGGGCGCGGGCGAGGGGGCCTACCAGCGGTTCGACTACACCGCCTGGGGCATGCCGATCTGGATCGACCGGTTCGTGCCGGACGGGCGCTGGTTCGGCAGCGTGCCGGAGGTGGTCTTCGCCGCCGACGGGGAGGAGGCCGCGCGGATGCTGCCGCGCATCCGCGCCACCATCGCCACCTACCGCTATGCCAAGATCGGCGATTACCGCCTCTGGCCGGGGCCGAACTCCAACACCTTCGTGGCGGCGGTGATGGGCGCCGTGCCGGAGATGCGGGCGAGCCTGCCGGCCACCGCGATCGGCAAGGATTTTCCCTATGACGGCCGCTGGATCGGCCTCACCCCGTCCGGCACCGGGTTCCGGGTGAACCTCGGCGGCTATCTCGGGTTCACGGTGGGCTGGGTGGAGGGGGTCGAGGTGAACCTCCTCGGCGCCGTCGCCGGGTTCGACCTGCGCCGCCCCGGCCTGAAGTTGCCGGGCCTCGGCCGGGTCGGGATCTGAGGGCCTGGGCTCTCTCCCCACGCCACGCGGGCGTGGCCGGCCCGCTGGCGGGGCCTATTCGTGGTTGATGTGAAGGTCGGTCTCGGCCCGGCGCGGATCCTTCTGCGACAGGCGGCGGACATGGCCGACGAGGGCGCTGCCGGCGACGCAGGCGACATAGCCGACCTGCATGGCCACGAAGGCGCCGACCATCATCCAGCCGCCGAACAGGCCGCCGACGAACGCACCCGCGACGGCGAGCACCAGCACGATCGCCAGGGCGGTCAGGGCGAAGCCGACCACCGTGACGTAGAAGCCGCACACGATTCCAAGGGCGGCGAAGAGCCCAAGAATTTCCGTCGTCCCCATCGGACCTCTCCGAGCCCCGGCATCGTTCCGCCCTGCAAGGGTCGGCAGTGAGAACCGGTCTCTCACCCGTCAGCGGCGTGGGCCACTATGCGCCACTCCACTGAACAAATCATGTGTGACGACGCTGTCCCCGGCTGCCCGTGAAAATGAAAGACAAATCGGCGGGATCGAAACGAATTCCGTCACCCCGGCGGGCGCGCACGGGGGACTTGGCGTGAAAATGCTTAAGAATTGAGCGGAATGGCCGCTTGCCGTCGGCTCGGGTTCGCGGCGGCGTCAGGACATCCCCCCCGGGCGGCCGTCGGTCGGCGGGCCCAGGCCCCGCCGACCGGTCCGGTCCTTCAGGCCAGCAGCCAGTGCGAGGCCGGGATCGCGCTGGTGTCGTGCACGGTCAGGCCCTGTGCCCCGGCGCTCATGAGGGCGAGATGGCCGCCGGAGACGGCTGCGCCGTTGTAGGTGGCGCTGTCGAGGTAGAGGTTGCGGTCGGTGGCGGCGGTGCCGTCATAGGCGTCGTTCAGGAAGTACAGGCTGACCTTGTGGTCGCCCGCCGCCCAGTCGCCGTTGACGGTGATCGTGTCGGACTGGCCGGCCGCATGCGAGGCGTGGGCCGTCAGGGTGCCGCCGACCTGCTTGCCGTCCACCGAGATCGTGTACTGCGCGTCGCCCTTGTAGGCATCCTCGCTCAGCTTCAGGACCAGCGTGTCCGA
>NZ_JAKSXW010000093.1 GCF_022829405.1 Methylobacterium sp. J-076 | reverse complement strand
TTCGTCGGTGAGGCGCCGGCGCGCAGGGTGTCGACGAACCAGTCCATCGCTTCGAGGAAGCCGGCGGTGGCCTCAGGCGTGAGCGGCGCGAGTGGGATGGTCTTGCGCTTGGTTACCGCGTCCGGTGGCAGATGGATACCGAGTACCGCGTTCAGGCGGTCGAGCAGTGCCTGCCGCAAGCCGAGATCGTCGAACACCGGCTTGGCGAGCATATACTCGAAGTACACCGCCATCGTGCCGTCGCTGAACAATCGCAGCGCCGGGATGGCGACCCCAGAGCCGACGCGACCTTGCGTTCGAGTTCGCCGTCGCGGAACGGCTTCAGGACGATAGCGTCCGCACCGACCGCGCCGGCCTGGGTCAGCGCGGTGGTGTCGGCGAAGCCGGTGACGAACAGCACGGGAATCCCGGGCCACCGGTTTTGGATCTCGATGGCGGCCTCGGCACCATTCATGCCCGGCATGGCGAAATCGAGCACGACGAGGTCGACGCAAGGATCGACTTCGAGGGCGGCGAGGGCCTGGAGCCCGGAGGCCGCCTCGCGCACCTCGTACCCGGCCTCGGACAGGCGGGTGGTCGTGACCTCGCGGACCTCAGCGTCGTCGTCGACCACGAGCAGCCTTGCCGCGCTCCCGGGCGGGTGCGCAACGTTGCAGTCGACCGGCACAGGCGCCGACCGGACCGCGGCGCCATCGCGCTCGACGCGCGGCAGATAGACTTTGATCGAGGTGCCCTCGCCGAGGACGGTGTCGATCCGGATGCCGCCGCCGGACTGCTTCACGAACCCGAACACCTGGGCGAGGCCCAGCCCCGAGCCCTTGCCGACCTCCTTCGTCGTGAAGAAGGGTTCGAACACCCGCGAGAGCACCTCGGGCGCCATTCCGGTGCCGGTGTCGCTCACCGAGACCATGACGTACTCGCCCGGCTGCGGTTGTTCCGGCCGGGTCGGCGGACCGGTGACGATGACGTTGGCGGTCTCGACGGTCAGCCGTCCGCCGACCGCCATCGCGTCCCGGGCGTTGATGGCGAGGTTGAGGATCACGAGTTCGATCTGCGTGGCGTCCACGAGTGCCGGCCACAGGTCGGTCTGCAGGGTCGTCTCGATCTGGACGGCGCCGCCGATGGAGCTTTGGAGAAGGTCGCGCATCGCGGCGACGGTCTCGTTCAGGCCCACCGGAGTCGGCTCAAGCCGCTGGCGCCGCGAGAAAGCGAGCAGTTGCGCCGTCAGGTTGGCCCCCCGTTCAGCAGCACCGCGCATCATGTTCAACCGCCGCCTCGAACGTTCGTCGGCGACGGCGCGCTCCAGAAACTCGATATTGCCGGCGATGACGGTGAGCAAATTGTTAAAGTCGTGCGCCACGCCGCTGGTGAGCTGCCCGACCGCCTCCAGCCGCTGGTTCAACCGCAGCGCCTCCTCGACGCGCTCCCGCTCGCCGATCTGTCGCTTGAGCTCGGCGTTGGCCTCGGCGAGCTCGCGGGTGCGCTCGGCGATGCGGGTCTCCAGCGTCTCGTTCAGCGCCTGGAGGGCATCCTCGGCCGCCCGCTTCTCGGCGCGTCCCTGCGCCTCCGCCAGTGCCCGGAGAACGGTGCGGGACATCCGGTCGAGCCGCTGCTTGGTGACGTAGTCCGTGGCGCCGTTCTTCAGCGCCTCGACCGCGACGTCCTCGCCAAGGGTGCCGGAGCAGAAGATGAACGGGATGTCCGGGCATTGCTCCCGGGCGATGCCGAGCGCGCTGACACCGTCGAAGGTCGGCAGGACGTAGTCCGCAAGGATGATGTCGTGGCGTCCGGGCTGGGCGGCGGCCGCGAACGCGTCGCGCGTCATCACCCGCTCGATCACCACGGGATGGTCGAGCTTCTCCAGTTCCGCCTCGATGAGCTCCGCGTCGAGGTCGCTGTCCTCCAAGTGGAGGATGTGCAGCGGACCTGCGCAGGGTCCGATCACCCGTTCGATGGCCAGCCTCCCTTGTGCGGCGGCGGCTCGTTCAGCAGCGCCCAGAACACCCCGAGCTCCTTGATGGCGGCGAAGAACTCCTCGAACCCGACCGGCTTCACCACGAAGGCGTTCACCCCGAGGTCGTAGGAGCGCACCACGTCGGTCTCCTCACGCGACGAAGTCAGCATCACCACCGGGATGCCGCGGGTCGACGGATCGCCCTTGATCTTGGCGAGTACCTCCAAGCCGTCGACTTTGGGCAGCTTCAGGTCGAGCAGCACGACCGCCGGGTCCTGCGCCTGGCGCTTCTCGTGCGGGCCGCGCCGGTAGACGAAGTCGAGCGCCTCGGCCCCGTCGCGGCAGATGATGATCTCGTTGGCGAGTTGGCTCGATTCCAGCGCGGCCATCGTCAGTTCGATGTCGTTGGGGTTGTCCTCGACGAGGAGGATCGGTTTCAGTCCGGCCATGTCAGCGCACCTCCTCCCGGAGGGGTAATGTGAAGTAGAAGGTCGCGCCTTCGCCGACGGTACCCTCGGCCCAGGTCCGACCGCCGTGGCGCTCGACAATTCGGCGGATGTTGGCGAGACCGATGCCGGTGCCCTCGAACTCCTCGACCCGGTGGAGCCGCTGGAACACGCCAAACAGCTTGTCGACGTAGGCCATGTCGAAGCCGGCGCCGTTGTCGCGCACGAAGAACACCGCCTCGCCATCCTTTGGCGGGAGCCGGCCCATCGTGATCACCGCCTCGGCCTTGCCACGGGTGTACTTCACCGCGTTCGAGAGCAGGTTCTCGATCACCAGCCGGAGCATCACCGGGTCGGCGTAGGCCCGTCCCAGGGGCTGGATGTCCCAGAGCACGGTCCGGTCGGGGGGGACATCGCGCAGGGCCTTGCGGCGGACCTCCTCGACAAGGGCGTTCATGTCGCCCGAGACCTTGTTCAGGGCGTTGCGGCCCATCTGCGAGAACGACAGCAGGTTGTCGACCAGGGTCCCGGCCGAGAAGGCCGCCTCGATGATGGTGTCGACGTAGTGCCGGCCCTTGTCGCTGAGGTTGGCGCCCTCGCGGGTCTTGAGCAGGTTCGAGTACCCGACGATGTGCCGGAACGGCGCGCGCAGATCGTGGCTCACCGAGTACGAGAACGCCTCAAGCTCCTTGTTCGAGCGTTGCAGCTCCTCGCTCATGGCCGCGAGTTCCTCGGCCCGGCGCAGCACGATACCGAGCACCGAGGAACGCAGGTCCTTGGCCGCCTCGACCTCGGCGGCGGACCAAGGCAGGGAGCGGCCCTGGACGGTCTCCTTCCAGATCTCGAAGGATTTCCGCGGGTGGAGGCGGTCTGGACCGCCCCCGGGGTCGGGCAGCGCCGGCTTCACCGGGTTGCCGCCCCACTTCACGGTGCGCACCACCTCCGGCCTGAACCAGAGGATGTAGCTCGCGTACTTCTTCGAGACCGAGATCGCCAGGAGGCCGCTCGCCCTGTCCGTGAGGATGGCGGCCTCGGGGATGGTTTCCGAGAGGGCCTCGGACACGAAGACATCGTCCGTCTCGCTGCGCGCCGATAGCCACGCGTACAGGGCGCGCACCTCGGCCTCGCCCGGCGTCGCACCGAGGAGCCGGCACCGGTCGGCGGTGACCACGGCGGCCCCGGCGGCGTTCACCAGGGCCAGGACGTCGTCGGGGTGCTTGAGCAGGCCGTCGACGAAGCTATCCTCCTCGGCCATGAAACCGAGCAGGCGCGCCTGGATCGCACCCAGCGCCAGGCGCTGCTCGGCCTGGGCACCGCGCTCGCGCGCCAAGAGCTGCAGGGCGAAGATCTGGGCGAGCACGTCGCAGGCGTTGCGGGCGTGGAGCGGGACGCGCTTGGGCTCGGCGTTGTGGCAGGAGATCAGGCCCCAGAGCGCGCCGTCGACGAGGATCGACACGGACATCGACGCCATCGTGCCCATGTTGCGCATGTACTCGACGTGGACCGGCGAGACCGAGCGCAGCACCGATTGGCTGAGGTCGAGCGCCTTGCCGGCCGGCGTGGTCGCGGGCTGGATCGGAACAGGGACGTAGCCGGCGTCCGGGATGATGCGCAGGCGGTTGCGGCGGTAGAGCTCGCGCGCCTGGGCGGGGATGTCCGAGGCTGGGAAGCGCAGGTCGAGGTAGGACGGCAGCGCGCCGTTGCCGTCCTCGGCGAGCACGGTGCCGTGCCAGTCCCGGTCGAACCGGTAGACCAGCGCCCGGTCGAGGCCGGTGACCTGGCGGATGTCCTCGGCGACGAGTTGGCAGAGATCCTCGACGGTGCGGGCGGTCTGCAGCCGCTCGACGAAGGTGCGCAGCCGTGGCGTGAGCACGTCCAGGCCGACGCCCATCGTGGAGGGGGCGATCTCCTCAAGCTCCAGCACCACGAGGTCGTCGACCCGGTGCGCGGCGACCTCGTAGGTCAGCCGGGCCGCGTCGGAGGTCAGGGTCACCGTGCGGAGGTAGGAGGCCCCGGCCAGCGGACCGGCCTCGCCGAGATGGCGGCGGACGATGGCGGCAAGATGGGGGAATGCCACGTCCAGGGTGACGCCGACCGCTGCGGGGGCGGGTGCGTTGGCACTCGCCTGGACGATCGTCAGGGTCCGGACTTCGAGGGCGAGGAGGAACCCGTGCGGCTGGACGCTGCCGACGACGTGGATCGGCTCCCGGTCGCAAGAGGTCAGATCGAGGTTCGGGGCCGGGTCGCTACCTTGGTGCAAGCCGGGGGTTTCCATCGGTCCGGGCCGGCCAAGGTTCATGAAATGCAATAGCATCGCTCGGCCGTCGCGAGAATAGTGCGAACGCACCGGTATCGGCGCGTCCCACCACGCAAGGTGGTCCGAAGGATGGGAGCCGCAATACCTTCGTGCAAAAACGTCCCCGCGGCACCCAAGCATGCCCGTTGCCTCGTGTGGACCTACCCCGCCTCCATCGAATGGCAGGGAATGGGTAAGGGATCGGACGTCGTCGCTCGACCGGGATGACCTTCCATCCCGTCACGAGACCGCGGGGGGCCGGGTCGGCGGGCAACCATGTCGGGCCGAGGGGACTTAAGCGGGCATGAGCCAGGAACCCCGGGACGGTACGCACCACGCCCTCGTCGTCGACGACGACGCCCTGATCCTGATGGAGGCGACCGACATCCTGGAGGATGCCGGCTTCGAGGTTCTGGAGGCGATGAACGTCGCCCAGGCGCTCCAGGTGCTCGACCAGAATCACGACCGCGTCCAGTTGCTCTTCACCGATGCGAACATGCCCGGGGACGCGGACGGTTTCGCGCTGGCGCGGCAGGTGTCCGGGCGCTGGCCGCACATCGCGGTCGTGGTCGCATCCGGCCAGGCCGAGCCGGGCCCCGGCGACCTGCCGGACGGGGCGACCTTCATCGCCAAGCCGTTCAGCGCGGAGATCGTCCGGCACCACGTGCGCAGGACGCTGCCTGACGAGAAGCACCCCGAGCCCTTGAGGAACGGGAATGGCGCTCGAAACTGAGCGTATCGACACGGATGGCGAGGGTCACTCACCCGAACGGTATCGAGGGAGCAGCGACTGGGAAGAACGATACGGTACCGAGCGTCCCGGACGGTCCGCGCCCGCGAACCATCGCCATGCCGCGCGACACGAATGCGGCAGGATTGCTCGGTGTGGTTCGAATGGCCCCGACCGGGCGCCCTATTCCGCAGCCGACCTGCGACGCCGCCGTTTCGATGCCGCCTGCCGCAGGATGCGGGACAGCGCCTCGACCGAGTACGGCTTCTGCAGGAGTTCGAACCCATGGTCGCTTTCCTGCGCGAGGACGTGGCTGTAGCCGCTGGTGAGCACCACCGGCAGGCCGGGATGGAGACGAGCGATCTCGCGTGCGAGCTCGACCCCGTTCATGCCCGGCATGATCACGTCCGAGAACACCACGTCGTAGGTGTCGGGCTTGACGGCCAGGGCCGCCAGGGCCTCGTCGGCGTTCTCGACCCAGTGCGTGCCGTAGCCAAGTTCCTGGAGGGTCTGGGTCGAGAAGGTACCGACGTCGCGGTTGTCCTCGACCACCAGGACGCGGGCGCCCCGACCGTCGACGACCGCGTCCTCGTCCGTGGCCTGCTCGACCCGTACGGCGCCTGCGGCGACGCGCGGGAGGTAGAGCGCGAAGGTGGTGCCGCGTCCGACCTCGCTCTCGACCAGGATCTCGCCGCCCGATTGCTTGGCGAAGCCGAACACCTGGCTGAGGCCGAGGCCCGTGCCCTGCCCTACACCCTTGGTCGTAAAGAACGGCTCGAAGATTCGGTCGACCTGGTCAGCCGGGATGCCGGAACCGGTGTCGGTCAGCGCGATCCTGACGAAATCCCCGACCTGCGCGGGATGCGAGCGCAACACGGGCACGACCCCCACGGCGTCGACCGCGATGTCGAGCCGGCCCTCGCCGTCCATCGCGTCGCGGGCGTTGACCGCCATGTTCACCAGGGCGGTGTCGAACTGGCTCGGATCGGCGCGGATGTGGCAAGGCTCGTCGCCGACGTGGATCGACACAGAGATCCGGGCGCCGGTGAGGGTTCCGACCATCTCGCCGATGGCCCTGACGCTGCGGCCGACGTCGAACACCTCGGGCCGCAACGCCTGGCGCCGAGCGAAGGCCAGGAGCTGGCCCGTGAGCTTGGCGGCTCGTTCGACCGTGTCGGAGATCGCGCCGATGTACCGGCCCCGCCGTTCCTCGGAGAGGTCCGGGCGCTTGAGCAGGTCGGTCGACGACTTGATCACGGTCAGCAGGTTGTTGAAGTCATGCGCGACGCCCCCGGTCAGCTGGCCGACGGCCTCCAGCTTCTGCGACTGCCGCAGGGCCTCCTCGGCCTGGAGCAGGTTGGCGGCGCGCTCCTTCTCCAGGGTAACGTCGCGGGAGACGCAGTACAGCATCCCCTCGACCGGGACTGCCGTCCACGACAGCGTGCGGTAATCACCGTCCCGCGCCCGGAAGCGGTTCTCGAAGGCAAGCGTCAGGCCGCCGGCGGCGAGCCGGGCGACCTCGGCACGCGTCCTCTCACGGTCGTCGGGGTGTTCGAGCCACTCGGACGTCTTCCCGATGATCTCGTGCCGCTCCCACCCCAGGATCGAATGCCAGGCCGGGTTGATGCTGACCCAGACACCGTTCGCGTCGGCGACGCCGAGCATGTCCTGGCTCACCTGCCAGATCCGGTCGCGCTCCTTGGTGCGCTCGGCGACCTGGGCCGCAAGGGTCTCGTTCAACGCCCGCAGCGCGCCTTGCGCGCGCACGCGCTCGACGGCGTCCCAGATCCGGGCTGCGACCTCCTCGACCAGCGAGACCTCGTCCGCCGTCCAGGCCCGCGGCTCGCGCTGGTTGACGTAGACGACAGAGCGCAGGCGTCCCTCGTGGACCTGGGGCACGGCGACGATGGCGGCGATGCCGAAGGCGCCCATCCCCAGGCCGGCGGTGTCCGGATAGGCTTCGACGTCGGCATAGACCGACGTGCGGCCCGCCCTGAGGTTGGCGATGTTGCCGGGTCCGAACGCGTCGAGCGGGTAGGTGTCGGCCAATGCGGAGACGCCGTCGACGTATTCGGTGCCGAGGGTGACGGACACGCCGTCTTCCCCGACGAAGCCGTAGCCGACCCGGCTGGCGCCGATGTAGCGCCCGAGTGCATCCACCGCCGCCTGCATCCGGCCACGCGGACCGCCCTGCTCGCGCAACGTGTCGGTCAGGTCTAGGAGGAAGCGCTGCCGCGCCTCGGCGGCTTGCCGTTCGGCGACGCGCCGCTCAAGCTCGGCGTTCATGTCACGGAGGCGCCGCTCGTCCAGCCGGCGGTCGGTGACGTCGGAGACCGTGAGCACGGCCCCCACGAGATTGCCGCCCCCGAACACGGGCGCGTTCGAGCAAATCACCTCGATGGGCGTGCCGTCATGGCGGAAGAAGGTGCCGTCGCGCCGGCGCAGGGTCTCCCCCTTCCGGATGGCGCGCACGAAGTCGCATTCCGAAGACGGGAACGGGCGCCCGTCGGGATGGTGGTGGTGGGCGGCCTCGTGCAGGTCCTGCCCGACCAGCGTTCCCTCATCCCATCCCAGCAAGGCGTGCGCGGTCCGGTTGGCGAAGGTGACGATTCCGTCGAGGTCGAGCTGGAGCACCCCCTCGCTGATGTGGTCCGTGACGGTCCGGAGCAGGTCCGTCTGCCGCTGCAGCGCATCCGCCGACAAGCGCTGGCCGGTCCTGTCCCGCAGGATCTTGAGGTAGCCGACGTGCCCGCCATCGTCGGCGTGCAGCGGCATCATCTCGCCGAGGGCGAAGAAGCGCGAACCATCCTTGCGGACGTGCCAGCGCTCGTCGTTGCCGCGGCCTTCCTCGCGCGCGCCCTTCATTTCCCGCTCGGGGATGCCCTCGGCGTCGTCCTCGTCGGTGAAGAAGACACGGGCGGGCCTGCCGCGCATCTCCGCCTCGGACCAGCCGAGGATCGCCTCGGCCCCCGCGCTCCAGCCGGTGACGAGCCCATCGAGGTCCATGGTCACCATGGCGTAGTCGATGGCGCTGTCGAGGATCTGGCGATGCCGGGTTTCCGCCTCGCGGGCGTCTCGAAAGGCGTCGTCGCGGGCGGCCATCGACCGCCGCAGCTCCATCTGCGCCATGACCTGGCGGGCCAGCGCCTCAAGGGCTTCCCCTTGTTCCGGCGTCAGTCCCCCGGGCCGGGGCTCGCGGTCGATCACGCACAGCGTCCCCAGCGCGACGCCCTCGGGGGTCTCTAGGCGGGCGCCGGCATAGAACCGCAGGTGCGGCTCCCCGGTGACCAGCGTGTTGCCCCGGGTGCGCGGGTCGGCGGTCAGGTCCGGGATCACCAGCAGGCCCGGTCGCGCGAGGGCGTGCGCGCAGATCGATTGCGACAGCGAGGTCTGGCAGGGGGCGAACCCCACCCGGGCCTTGAACCACTGCCGGTCGGCGGCCACCAGGCTGACCAGGGCCACCGACGTGCCGCAGATCCGCGAGGCGAGCAGGACGATGTCGTCGAAGCCCCGCTCGGCCTGCGTGTCGAGGATGCCGTAGCCGTCGAGGGCCGCGAGCCGGCCCGGATCGCGGGCGGCTTCCTCAGGCGCGGTCACGGGCGACCTCGGCGTTAGCGGTCCCGCGATGGGCCTTGGCCGCCTCCCGCTCCATCAGGAGGCGCAGCGCCGTCCTGACGACCTCGCTGATCGAGGTGTACTCGCCCTTGGCGACCTGGGCTTCGGCGTAGGCGATCAGCGGCTCGGTGAGGGCGATGTGTCGGAAGTGCTTGGCGGCCATCCGGTGGCGGTAGCAGCATGCGAGACCGGTGTCGCACCTGCAACACCCGGATCGCTCATACGTGTCGTCGCATGCTTTGATCGCCGCCTCGGCGTCGGGTCGACCCCGGGGCGGCGACGGTCGACCGGTTCCGAGCCGCGCCCGCACCGATCCATCATCGGTGTCGACGCGCGTCCGGTGGTTCGGGCGTCAGCCCGCGACCCCGCCGTCCTCCGCCCTGCGCCACCGTTAACGTCCGGCGCCCACCCGGATAGCGGGCTGCAGAACAACGTCCGCTTCCAAGCAGGCGTAGAAACGCGATGAGCGGCCGGGTTGGGTCGAACGCCGAATGGCCGCTTGGGGTCGGAAGCGGGATGGCTGCTCAGGGTGGATTTCCGCCGGTCCGCTTTTCAATCGAAGAGATAGGGAAGCGGAAGCTCAAATCTGGGGCGCACAGTCCGTCGTTCTGATCGAGTATGCAGCGCGAAATGCCGACCGGGCGCAACCCGCCGAGGGCTAAGCGAGAGGGGACGCCCGAGTCCCCTCACTCGGTACCGCCGTCCAGCCGGATTTTCCCCTTGAAGATCCGATAGACAACGAAGGTGTAGATCAGGGTGATCGGCAGGACCACGACGCCGGCGCCCCAGAACATGAACGACAGACTCGCCTCGGGGGCTGCCGCCTCGGTCAGGGTGATCGTGAAGGGCACCATGTAGGGCAGGAACGAGCCGGCGAGGGTGGCGAAGGCCGACGCGAAGATCACGGCCGTCAACCGGAAGGGCAGCGCGTCGATGCGGCGGCGTCCTGCGTGGAAGAGGCCGGCGGACGCGAGCGCCCCGATCAGCGGCAGGATGAGCAATTCCGGCCGCTCGGTCCACCGATGCAGCACCTGCAGGTTCATCGCCAGCGCGTACAGGAACGCCGCCGCCAGGAAAAACAGCACGCCGATGAGCAGCCGGGGCATCATCCGAAAGCCGAGGTCGCGCACATCGTCCTCGGTCTTGCTGCACAGCCACGCCGCGCCAAGCAGGGCGTAGCCGAGGCACAGACCTGCGCCGCATAGCAACGAAAAGGGCGACAGCCACGCGAAGGCCCCGCCGGCGTACTGCCCGTCGCGGATCGGCAATTCCTGCACGAGGGCCCCGACGGTCGTGCCCTGCACGAAGGCGGCGCAAGCGGAGCCCCCGACGAAACCGGCATCCCAGACTCTTCGAAGGCGCCGGGACTTGGCGCGGAACTCGAAGGCGACGCCCCGCAAGATCAGCGCGGCGAGCATCAGCAGCAGCGGCAGGTAGAAAGCCGAGAGCAGCAGCGCGTAGACGAGGGGGAAGGCGCCGAACAGGATCGTGGCGGCGAGCACAAGCCACGTCTCGTTGCCATCCCAGACCGGGGCGATCGCCTGCATCATGTGGCGGCGCGCGGTCTCGCTCGGGGCGATCCCGAACAGCATGCCGACTCCGAGATCGAACCCGTCGAGCAGCACGTAGAGAAGAATGGTGAGGGCGAGGGCCGCGGCCCAGAACGCGATCATCGCTTCTCACTCGGCCGGCGTCGAAGCCGTGTCGAGGGTCCCCGGGGCCCCTCCCGGTAAGGCGAGTGGCCGCTTGGGGTTGGCCCTGTGTGCGCCAAGATCGGGCATCGGCAAGAGCCCGCCCTTGAGAAGGCGGTAGATGTAGACCGTGCCGGCGGCGAAGATCAGCGCGTACACCGCGGCGAACACAATGAGCGAGGTCGCCACCTGAGGCGTCGTGAGGATCGGCGTCGCGGCGTCGGTGGTCCGCAACTGCCCGTAGACGGTCCAGGGCTGGCGCCCGATCTCGGCGGTGAACCAGCCGGTGAGCGTGGCCACGAAACCCAAGGGAAAGGAGAGGAAGATGCCCCATTGCAGCCAGCGGGCCCGTTCGAGCCGCCCGGCTGCATAGAAGGCGATGCCGCCCCAGGCCAGCGCCAGCATCAGCAGGCCGCAGCCGACCATAATCCGGAAGGCGAAGAACGGGATCAGGACCGGCGGTCGGTCGGCCTTCGGGATGGCCTTGAGGCCGATCACCTTGCCGGTGGGCGTCCCGTCGTCGATCAGGCTGCCCGCAGGAGGAGGCAGGGCGATGACGAACCGGTTCG
>NZ_JAKSXW010000091.1 GCF_022829405.1 Methylobacterium sp. J-076 | reverse complement strand
GTTTGCCGCGGGGTGGAGCAGTCCGGTAGCTCGTCAGGCTCATAACCTGAAGGTCGTTGGTTCAAATCCAACCCCCGCAACCAAATCCCACACCACCACACCCGCCCCGTCGAAAGACAGGGCGGGTTTTTTCGTGCGCGCCGATGGCGGGAGAACAGGCCCCGAAGGGGCGCGGGTCCTTTGGAAACACCGCCCGGGGTGCGCTATCTCCGGTGGCATGAGCTTCCCCCATCACGGACGTTACCCCTACAGCGCGCTGCCGGACCGGCCGGTCTACGACTGGCCTGGGGGGAGGCGGCTCGCCGTCTACATCGCCCTCAACCTCGAGACCTTCGATTTCGGCGATGGCCTCGGGGCCGAGCTGGCGCCAGGGGGGCCGCAGCCGGACGTGCTGAACTACGCGTGGCGCGACTGGGGCAACCGGGTCGGCGCGTGGCGCCTGCGCGACCTGTTCGACGCGCTGCAGCTGCCCGCCAGCGTCCTTGTCAACAGCCGCCTCTACCGGGACTGCCCCGGCCTGATCGAGGCGTTCCGCGCCCGGGGCGACGAGATCGTCGGCCACGGGCGCAGCAACGCCGAGCGCCAGGGCACCCTCGACGAGGCCGCCGAGCGGGCGCTGATCGCCGAGGCGACGGAGGTGCTGACCCGGGAGGAGGGCCGGGCGCCGGAGGGCTGGCTCGGGCCCTGGATCTCGCAATCCCGGACCACCCCCGACCTCCTCGCGGAGGCGGGCTACCGCTACCTCCTCGACTGGTGCCACGACGACCAGCCGACCTGGTTCGCCACGCGCACGCGCCCGATCCTGGCGATCCCCTACCCGCAGGAGCTGAACGACATCCCGGCCATCGTGGCGCGCAAGGAGACCGGCCGGGACTTCGCCCAGGCCATCATCGACGGCTTCGACGAGATGCTGGCGCAATCGGCCGGCGCCCCCCTGGTGATGGGCATCGCCCTCCACCCCTACATCGTGGGCCAGCCCCACCGCCTGCGCCCCCTGCGCGCGGCCCTCGCCCACATCGCCGCGCACCGGGACCGGGTCTGGCTCACCACCGCGGGCGCCATCGCCTCCCACGCCGCCGCGATCCTCTGATCCCGGCCCCCACGGGGCGTCCGGGCGACGCCCCGGCGGGACGCCGACCGCCTCAGCCGCCGGAGCGACCAAGGGCGTAGAGGGCGATCGCCGCGGCGTTCGACACGTTCAGGCTGCGGATCGCCCCCGAGAACGGGATCTTGGCGAGGGTGTCGCAGCAGCTGCGGGTGCGCTCCCGCAGGCCCTTGCCCTCGGCGCCCAGCACGATGACCAGGGGCCGCGGGGGGACGAGGGTGTCGAGGGCGACCTCCGCGTCGGAATCGAGGCCGATCCGGGTGAAACCGCGCTCGCCCAGGGTGATCAGCGCCTCGGCCAGATTGCGCACGGTGATGAACGGCACGTGCTCCAGGCCGCCGGAGGCGGACTTGGCCAGGACCCCGGTGGCCCCGGGGGCGTGGCGCACCGTCGTGACGATGCCGGTGACGCCGAAGGCCGCCGCCGTGCGCACGATGGCGCCGACATTGTGCGGATCGGTGATCTGGTCGAGGGCGAGCAGCAGCGCGTCCTCCGGCATGGCGTCGAGGGCCGGGGCGGGGAGGGCGTCCGCCTCCAGATACAGCCCCTGATGCACCGCATCCGGCCCGAGGAGCCGCCCGATCTCCGGCGGCCGCACGATCTCCGGCACGATGCGCAGGGCCTCCCCGAAGGTCTCCGTGAGGCGCAGGGCGGCATTCTCGCTGGCCAGCAGCCGGCGCAGGCCCCGGCGCTCGTTGGCGAGGGCCTCGGCCACCGGGTGCCAGCCGTAGAGCACGACGGAATCCTCCGCCGCGGGACGGGGAGGGGGGCCGCCGGCATGGGCGGGGCGGCCGGGAAACCGGGGCCTGAAGGGCCGGCCGGGCTTGCGGGTGTCGGGGGGCGCCAAGGGGGGGACGGGCTCCTTCGAACCATGTCTCAACATACGAACCTTCGGTGAAGCGCCCGCCCCCGGTTTCGTCAAGTCGCGTCCGCATTCCCTCCGCCGAAGGGCCCCCCGATGTGGACAAGCGGGGGTTATTCCCTTCAAAACATGTTCATTCCTTCCGGCCGTTCCGTCCTTTAAAGCGGATGATCCTCGCCCGCATTAGGAAAGATATCAAACCAATGATATTCAGGAGTCAGTTCGGAAGGTTATATGCCGAGGGCCTTTCCCACGGTGCCACAAGGGGTTGAGGCCCATTCCGGTATCGGACTCTGCGCGGATGCGAATGCGACTCTGCGCAGGTCCGTATGGGAGTCTGCGCCGGGCCGGGCCGGGCCTGCATGGGATTCTGCGTGGCCGCGTATGCGATTCGGCGCGCCGCGACAGGGAAGAGTGTGAATAACGGGGAGAACGGGGCGTATCGAACTCTGCGTGCCCTCCCGGAGGGGCTCCCCCGGCGGTCCTGCATAGCCGCCGCCGGGGTGGGCCGGCGGGGCTCGGGCCCGTCCGGCGGGCGAGGCCGGCTGGCACGGCCGGGACCGTGGGCAGGAAGCCGGGCCGGGAAGCGGGGCGGGGATGCGTGGATTGCCGGGACAAGTCCCCCGGGCGGGCGCAGGGCGAGGGCGAATCGTGCCATGCCGGAGGATGGCGCGCCCCATCCGGGGCCGCCGGGAGCTGGGTGCGGGAGCCGATGGGGATCGAGGCCACGATCGCAGAGATCCGCGATCCCGACCTCCTGGCCGAACTGGAGGCGGCGCGGGGGGGCTTCCTGTTCGCGCAGATCGTCGCCCACCTGCACCACCGGCAGCGGGAGCGGAATGCGCAGGCGGCGGCCCTGGGGCAGGAGGAGGCCCGGCGGGCGGACCTGTCGCGGGACCAGCGGCGGCGGGATGCGGTGCGCCTCGTGATCGAGAACGAGCCCGCTCTGCCGGAGAACCTCCAGCACATCCATTCGGTGCTGGCCCTGTGCGGCCTGCCCTACCGGGACCCCGGCCCGGTGCGGGAATTCTCCCGCACCTACGGGCGCAACTCCCTCAACCTGATCGCCGGGCGGCTGAAGGACCCCACCACGGGCTCCTTCGAGCCCCAGGGCCTGCCCTACGGGCCGAAGGCGCGGCTGGTGCTCCTGCACCTCTGCACCGAGGCGGTGCGCCAGCGCAGCGCCGTGGTGCAGGTCGCCGACACCCTCTCCGGGTTCATGCGCGAGATGGGCTTCGCGGTGACGGGGGGCGAGCGCGGCACGATCCGGCAGTTCAAGGAACAGCTGAACCGGCTGGCCGCCTGCACCATGCAGATCGGCCTGTGGGACGGGCGCGACAGCGCCACCACCCTCAACGTGCCCCCGTTCCGCAGCCTGGAGCTGTGGCAGCCCCGGGCGGGGGAGGGGGAGGACGCCCAGGACATGGCGCGCACCGTCCGGTTCGACCAGGAATTCTACGAGACCCTGATCCGCCACGCCCTGCCCGTCGACATGCGGGCGGCGAAGGCGTTCTCCGGCTCGGCGCGCAAGCTCGACCTGCTGTTCTGGCTCGGCTACCGCCTCCGGGCCCTGCCCCGGCCCCTGCGGCTGACCTGGAACAACCTGCACCTGCAGTTCGGGGCGGAGAACGCCTCGATCCGCAGCTTCCGGCAGGCGTTCAAGGCCGACCTCGCCCACCTGCAGGAGGTCTTCCCGAAGCTCCCCGCGGCCCTCGACGACAACGGCCTCGTCCTCTCCCCGGCCGACGAGTCCGCGCTGCTGGTGCCGCCCCGGAAGGGAACGAAGAAGAGAACGGCCCACGGGCGCACGGAAGAGATGGAATAATCAGAGGGAAGACGATTTATTCCGTTGAACCGCCGGGCATACCGCGTTATTCCATCAAGGGAATTTAGGCGGTCGGAATGGAATGAGCCTGTCGGAACATGACGCGGAGGAACGGCTGGCCCAGCTGCGGCGGCAGCGCGAGGCCCTCGACCGGGAGATCGCCGACCTCGTCCTCTACCTCGAACTGGGCCGGCGCCTGAAGGCGGGGCCATCCCCGGCCCCGGCCCCGTCCCCGGCGGAGGAGAGGCCGGAGGCGGTGCCCGCCGCGGCACCCGTGGCGGCGTGGGGGATGCCGGCGGCCCCGGTGCCGGCCGCCGATCCGCCCGCCCGGCCGCGGCGCCAGGGGGCGCCCGAGCCCGTCGCCTTCGCGGAGGATCCCACCGGCGCCCGCCGGTACGGGCGCGCCCTGGTGGAGGCGGCTTGCGCGGTGCTCGCCGGGGCGGGCCGGCCGCTCCATGCCCGGGAGATCCACGACGCGCTGATCGGGCGTGGCTTCGCCATCCCGGGGCGGGACCCGGTGGCGGCGCTCAACACCCGTCTCTGGAAGCGCGCGGGCGAGGGCGGCCCCCTGCGCCGCCACGGCGAGGCGGTCTACGGCCTCGCGGAGGAGTAGGCCCCCGGGCCCTGCGGGGCGCCGCCCTGCACCCGCGACAGGGCCCGGCCCTTACGAAACCCCGTCAGTTGCTGGCGACGTCGGCCGAGTCGCCGGTGCCGCCGACCTTGCCGTCGCTGCCGAGGGAGTAGACCTCGTAAGGGGCGGTGCCCAGGCCGGGCGCGCGGTACAGGTAGGGGTGGCCCCACGGGTCGAGGAGGCCGCGGGCGTCGCGGACGTAGGGGCCGCGCCAGCCGGGGCCGGTGGGCTGCACCAGGGCCTGGAGGCCCTGCTCGGGGCTCGGGTAGCCGCCGAGGTCGAGGGAGTAGAGCTCCACCGCCTGGGCGATGTTCTTCACCTGGATGCGCGCCGTCTCGCCCTTGGCGCGGCCGAGATAGCCCAGCACCTGCGGCGTCACCATGGTCGCGATCATCCCGATGATCGCCAGGACGACCAGCAGCTCCACCAGGGAGAAGCCCGCCTCGCCCGCCCGCCCGTCGGGCACGGCGCCCCCGTTCCCGTCTTCGTCCATCGCCCGGCTCCGACAATACCTCTGCCTATAGGCATTCAGGATGACGGGGCTTTCTAAAGATTTCGCTGGCGCCTAACCCCTCGAGCGAAGGGTTTCGCGGGAAACGGCGGCTGGTTTTTCGCCTTTGTTAACGCGGTCCTGCGACAGAACGCGTGCATTTCCGAAGGGCGGGCCCGCGAGGGCGGCAGAGACGATGAGCGCTTCGCGCACGAGCATCCTTCTCCCCGTCGGCGCCGGCGCCGTCCTGGCCCTGGTCCTGGCCCTGGTGCTGGCCGCGGGGCCGGCCCTGGCCGAGCCCCTCACCCTCGCCCTCCCGGGCGCCCTGCCGCCGGTGCGGGTGCTGACCCTGCTCGTGGGGCTCCATCTGGTCGGGCTGTGCTTCGGCCTCGGCGGGGCCACGATGCTCGATTTCTGGATCCTGCGCTGGATGCGCTGGGGCGGCCTGCCGCCGGAGATCGCGCGGATCTTCCTGTTCGTCAGCAAGGTCTGCACGGTGGGCATCGTGCTGCTCTGGCTGTCGGGCCTCGGCTTCCTGGCCGTCTACGCCGCGGAATCCCCCGAGAAGTTCCAGAACCCGAAGCTGTGGGCGAAGATCACGGTGGTGGTGGTGCTCACCCTGAACGGGCTCGTCATCCACAGCGCGGTCCTGCCGGGCATCCTGCGCGACGTGGGCCGCCCGATGCTCGACGGCATCTCCGGGGCGCGCACGGGCATCTTCCTCGTCTCCGGCGCCGTCTCCGGGGTGTCCTGGTACACCGCCTTCGCCCTGGGGCTGATGCGCGAGCTGAACGGCACGGTGGCCTACGGGGTGCTGATCGGCCTGTGGCTCACCGGGGTCGCGGCGGCCTCCCTCGGCGCCTACACCCTCTGGCTCCACCTGCGCGAGTGGAGCGCCCTGCGCCGGGGGGCGCCCGGCCGGGGGCCCGCCGCGGCCGGTGTCGGGCGCGGGCGCGGCGGACGCATCCCGGCGAGCCAGTTCGTGCGGGTCGGTGCCGCCCCCGGGCCGGCCGTGGCCGCCCGGGGCTGAGGCGCATGGCGGGCGACTGCTTCGGGGCCGGCTGCCTCGCCCCGGCCGCCTGGTCCACCCTCCTGTCCGCTCTCCCGTCCGCGCCCTTGCCCACCCTCCTGCTCTTGCCGCTGACCGTGCCGGTGGCGGTGATCGACCTGCGGCGGCGGATCATCCCGGACGGGTTGAACCTCGCCCTGCTCGCGGCGGGGCTCGGCCTCGCCGCGTATCGCGCGCCCGATCCGCAGGCGGTGCTCCTGCGGATCGCGGAGGTGGCCGTGGCCTTCGGCCTGTTCTGGTCGGTGCGGGCGCTCCATGCCCGCCTGCGGGGTCGGATCGGCCTCGGCCTCGGGGACGTGAAGTTCCTGGCCGCGGCGACCGCCTGGACCGGCCTCGCCCAGGTGCCGCTGCTGATCCTGGTGGCGAGCCTCGCGGCCCTGGCGGGGGCCGGCCTCGCGGCCCTGGTGGGCCGGCGGATCGGCCGGGCGACGCGCCTGCCCTTCGGGCCGTTCCTCGCCCTCGGCCTCCACGTGGCGCTGCTCCTCCCGCCTCCGGCGTGAGGTGAGCGAATAGGGAGTAGCGAATAGCGAATAGGTGGGGGGTTGACGCACGCCCGCCGAACCGCATCATGCTATTCGCTATTCGCTATTCGCTATTCGCTATTCGCTATTCGCTATTCGCTATTCGCTATTCGCTATTCGCTATTCGCTATTCGCTATTCGCTATTCGCTATTCCCCCTACTGCGCCAGCTGCCCGACGCTCAGGATCGCGCCCATCACCGAGACGATGAGGCCGCCGATCAGCCCGCCGATGGCGACGGTGACGAGGGGGGTGAACAGGGCGAGCATCCCGTCGATGCGCTGGCGGGTCTGGGTCTCGTGCATGTCGGCGGCGTGGCCCAGCACGCTGCCGAGGCGGTTCACCTGCTCGCCGCTGGCGATGAGGTTGAGGGTCGAGGGGGCGTAGGGGCGCAGGCGCCCCAGGCCGGAGGCGAGGCTGCCGCCCTCGGTGAGGCGCTGCCCGGCCTCGTCCAGGGCGAGGCGGAACACCAGGTTGCCGGCCAGCGGCCTCGTGGCGGCCACCGCGTCCGGCACCGGCACCTGTGCCTGGAGCAGGGTCGCGAGCACCCGGCAGATCCGCCCGAGCTCGATCCCGACCACCACCTCCCGCACCAGGGGCAGGCGCAGGGCCAGGGCGGAGCGCGCGGCGGCGAAGCCCGGCCTCGGCCAGAGCCGCCCGAGCGCGAGGGCGGCGAGCCCCGTCCCGCCGAGGAGGACCGGCCACCACCCGGAGACGAAGGCGCCGAGGGCCCCGGCGGCGCGGATGGCGAAGGGGGGCGCCTGCCCGCTGCCCTCGAACATCGGCGCGAGCGCGGGCACCAGCACGCCGACGATCATCGCCACGGTGCCGATGGCCATCAGCACCAGCAGGCCGGGATAGATCAGCGCCGAGGTGAGGTGGCGGCGCACCGCGTCCCGGCGCTCCACGGAGGCGGTGAGGGAGGCGATCACGTCGGTGAGGGTGCCCGTGGCCTCCCCGGCCCGGACGATGTCCACCATGTCCGGCGGGAAGGCCTGGGGGTGGGCGGCCATGGCCCGCGACAGGGAGGCGCCGCCCACCACCCGCTCCAGCAGGTCGGCGAGGACCGGCTGCAGGGCCCGGGGGGCCTGCCGCTCGGTGAGGCGGAGGGCCCGGTCGACGGTGAGCCCGGCCCCGAGGAGGGTGCCGAATTCCCGCAGGAAGGCGACCCGGCCGGCATCGTTCACCCGGTCGCGGCGCAACAGGTCGCGCTTCCAGAAGGCGTCCGGCCCCGGGGCGGCGGGGGCGATGGCGAAGACCCGCAGGCCCTCGGCCTGGAGCTGCGCCACCGCCCGCTGGCGGGTCGGCGCCTCCACCTTCCCCGTGCGGGTGCGCCCGTCGGCGGAATAGGCCCTGTAGGCGAAGTGGCCCATCACGCGAGACCCTCGAGCACCCGGCCGACCTCGTCGAGGCTCGTCCGGCCCTCGAGGGCCAGGGCCCGCCCGCGCGCGGAGAGGGAGGTCATCCCGCCGGCCTGGGCCCGCCCGGCGATGGCCCGCTCCCCCGCCCGCTCGGCGATCATGCCTCGCAACTCCCCGTCGAGGAGCATCACCTCGGACACCACCATCCGGCCCCGGTAGCCGGTGCCGTTGCAGGCGGCGCAGCCGCAGGGCCGCCGGAGGGTGAAGGGGGGGCCGGGGGGCAGGCCGAGGGCGAGGCGGTCCCGGTCGGTGCCGGGGACGGTCTCGGCGCAGCCGTCGCACAGGCAGCGCACGAGGCGCTGGGCGACGACGCCGTTGAGGGTGGCGGCGAGGAGATAGGGCTCGACGCCCATGTCCATCAGCCGGGTCACCGCGGCGGCGGCCGAGTTGGTGTGCAGCGTCGAGACCACGAGGTGGCCGGTGAGCGAGGCCTGCACGGCGATCCGCGCGGTCTCGCCGTCGCGGATCTCGCCCACCATCACCACGTCCGGGTCCTGGCGCAGGATCGAGCGCAGGGCGGCGGCGAAGTCGAGGCCGATGGCGGGATGGGCCTGCACCTGGTTCACCCCCGCCATCCGGTACTCCACCGGGTCCTCGACGGTGACGACCTTGAGGTGGGGCCCGTTGAGGCGCTTCAGGGCCGCGTAGAGGGTGGTGGTCTTGCCCGAGCCGGTGGGGCCGGTGACGAGGACGAGGCCGTTCGGCCGGGAGGTCATCGCCTCGATCCGGGCGATGGCCGGGGCGTCGAAGCCCAGTCCCCCGAAATCGTCCACCCGGCGGGAGCCGTCGAGGACGCGCAGCACCACGCTCTCCCCGTGGGCGGTGGGCAGGGTCGAGACGCGGATGTCGACCTCCTGGCCCCGGTCGGGGGCCTTCATGCGCCCGTCCTGGGGCAGGCGCCGCTCGGCGATGTTGAGCCCGGCCTGGATCTTGATGCGGGTGGTGAGCGCCAGCTGCACCGACTTCGCCAGCCGCTCGGATTCGATGAGCACCCCGTCGACCCGGTAGCGCACCCGCATGTCGGCCTCCTCGGCCTCCAGGTGGACGTCCGAGGCCGACAGCTCGAAGGCCTTGCGCACGAGGCGGGCGGCCAGCCGCACGATCGGCGCCTGGCTCGCCACGTCCTGCAGCCGGGCGAGGTCGTCGTCCACCGGCCCGTCCTCGTCCGGGGCGGCGTCGCCGTAGACCGCCCGGTGCGCCCGCTCGAAATGGCCCGGCCCGATCAGGCGGCGCTCCACCCGCCGGTCGGCGAGGTGGGAGAGGGCCGTGGCGATCTCGGGATCGAACGGATCGACCACCGCCACGGTCAGGGTGTCCGGCCCGGCCGCCAGGGGCAGGACCCGGGCGCGGAGGCAGTAGTCGGCGCCGACCGCCTCCGGCAGGACCGGGGCGGCGGGCACCGCGTCGGGGTCGAGGATCGGCAGGCCCGTCGCCTCCGACAGGGCGGTGACGAGGGTGGCCTCGTGGATCAGGCCCATCTCCACCAGCAGCACCGGCAGGGCGCGCCGGCCGGGCAGGTCGAGGGCGGAGAGCGCCCGCGCGTGACCCGCCGCGTCCAGGGCCTCCCGCTCCGCCAGGAAGGCGATGAAGTTGGATGCCGCGTCGCGGGGGTCGCGCCGGCCGCCCCGCCGGTCGGGCTGGGAGCGCAGCGGGCGGCTCTTGGCGGCCCAGATGTTCAGCATCGCCCGGTCGTCCCGTGAGGAGATGCGGCGCGACAGGGGTGGTCGTGCCGGTCGTTCCGCCTGCATTCGCCTGTTTCGCGATCGAATGCTGTCGATACAACCTTAAGCGGTTAGCAATACCGGAGGCTTAACGAAGGCCCATGCGATCTTCCGGAGCTCGAGCGTGAACGCCCCCTCCGCCGTCCCGTCCGGGCTCCGCCTCCTGCTCGCCGGAGCCCGGAGCCCGCGGCTGCGGCAAGCCCTCGACGCGGCGGTCCACCTGTCGGGCTTCTCGGAGCCCCGGGCCGACCGGCTGCCCACCGCCCTGACGGTGCATCTCGGGGCGCCGGGGGCGGTGACGGTGACCGACCGCCGCGAGGGGGAGGTGCGGACCTACCGGTTCGCGGGCGAGGCGGACGACCTCGCCGAGCGCATCGCCGCCGTCGCCGGGGGGCGGGGCGGGGTGCGGGCCAAGGTGCTCCTCGACCCCGGCGCCTGCTTCATCCGCGCCCTCGACCTGCCGAGCGCGGCGCTGCCGCGGATGCGCGCCCTCCTCGCCGAGGAGCTGGAGGCGGCCACGCCCTTCCGGGCGGGGGCGGTCTACAGCGACTGGTTCGTGGAGGGCGAGGACGTCGCCGGCCGGACCCTGCGGGTGCGGCACGTGGTGATCAAGAAGGCGCGGCTCGATCCGCTGCTGGATGCCCTGGCCCGGGCCGGGCTGCCGGTGGGGCCGGTGGCGGTGGGCCGGGCCGAGGACCAGACCATGCCCGTCGATCTCCTGAGCCACGGGCACCGGGCGCTGCCGGCCCTGCTCGGGGGCGCCCGGGCGGGGGATCTCGGCCTGTGGCTCGGCGCGGGCCTCCTGCTCGCCCTGGCGTTCGCGGGCTGGCGGGCGCATCAGGACGCGACCCTGGCGGCCCTGGACGGGGCCTTCGCCGCCGCCCGGCACGCGGTCGTGCCGGTGCCGCCCCCGGTCCAGGCGGGCCTCGCGGTGATCGAGGCGGGCCGCGCCCCGCCCCTGGCCCGGTCCTGGGACGCCCTGGCCGCCGCCCTGCCGGACGGCGCCTCGGCGACGTCGCTGCACCTCGACGCGACGGGCGCGCTCCTCACCCTCACCGCGGGGGACGAGGCCGAGGCCCTGGCCGGCCTCGCCCGGGTGCCGGGCTTCGGGCCGCCGAGCCTGCGCGGCTCGCTGGCCGAGGCCCCGGGCCTCACGCGCCTCGTCGTCTTCCTGCCGCGGGCCGACCGGGGGGGCGTGCGGTGACGCGCCTCGCGGACCTCGCCCTGCGGCCCCTGCTGGTCCGCCTCGCCGGGGCCGGGGCGCTCCTCGCCCTGATGGCGGGGGCGGTCTTGTCCTCCCTCGACGCCTCCGGGGCGATCGAGGCCGCCCGCGAACGCCTGGACCGGGCGCAGGCGCGGGCGGCCCAGGCTCCCGTCGCCCCGCCCCTCGTGGCGGCGGACGGGGACGCGCTGCTCGCCGCCTTCCGCGGGCGCCTGGACACCCTGGCGGCGGACCGGGCGGTGATCGTCGATGCGGCCACCCTCGAGGCCGACCCCGCCCGGCCGGGCGTGCCGCGCCTGCGCGGGACCCTGCGGGGCACCGCCGAGGGCCTGCACGGGCTGGCCTACGCCCTGGAGACCGGCACGCCCCCCGTGGCGGTGGAGGAGGCCGATCTCGGCATCGAGCGACCGGCCGATTCCGAGATCGGCCGCCCGCTGCTCATGCGCATGGTGGTGACGGCCCGCGGGGTGGTCGTGCCGCCCGCCCCCGCCCCCCGGAGGACGCCGTGAGAGCCCTGCCTCGCATCCCGGCCGCGGGCGGCTGGGGGGCGCGCTGCGCCTTCGCCGTTGCGGCCCTGGCGGCCTGCGGTGCCTACGCCCTGCCGGCGGAGGAGGTCCCCGCCGTGACCCGCGCCGCGATCCTGCCGGCCGCCCCGGCCGACGGCTCGGCCCTGCGCCGGCCCCTGTTCGACCCCGGGCGGCGGTTCTGGACGGCCCAGGGCAGCCGCGACCTGATCCTGCGGCCCGACCCCACGGCCCCCGTGCTGAGGCTCCTCGGCCTCCGCCTGGACGGCGCGCAGGCCCGGGCCTTCATCGACGACGGCAGCGGCGACCAGACCTGGCTTGCCCAGGGCGAGGGGCGGGGCGACTGGCGCGTCGCCGCCATCGGCGCGGACCGGGTGACGGTCACCCAGCGGGGGCAGCGCTTCGACGCGGAGTTCCTCGGCCCGCCCACCACCCTGCGCCCGGCCCCCTTCGAGGACGGGCCGCCGCCCCTGCGGCGCTAGGGCATCGATCCAGACGAAGGCGTCAGCCGTGTCTGGAAAAAATTGATGCAAAAACAAGAAGCCAGGGCAGAGACGCATGAACGGAGTGAGTGCGTCACTGCACTAGGGCCCTCTCCGGTACCACCCCCACCCCTGCCCCTCCCCACCAGGGGGAGGGGACCCGCGCGGAGCCGCGGGACCACCTGATCCAGGGTGTGCGGAAGGCGCTCTCACTCGCCGCGCGGCGAACACGCCGTTCGAGGCCGCCGGAAACCCGGCCGGAGAGGTCGCCGAAGGGACATGCGATCGGGCAGGTCGCGACGTCCGGGGCCGATCTCCGCCGGCGGGGCGATGAGGGCTTCGCCGGCCTCCCCTCCCGGCGCGAGTCCTTTTTCTGTAATCCATGGATCACAGAAAATGGTCCAATCCCTTGTCTTTCCCGCATTTACTTGCGCCGAACCGGCATCCACTTCGGCGGACACTGCGTCTAGTCCATCATCCGCCGCAGCACGCCCTCGGTGCCGGGCAGCGGCATCGCCATGGGCGGGGGGGCGGGGACCGGGCGGACCGGCATCATCGCCCGGAACTGCTGGCGGAAGTCGTCGGAGATCTTGTCCGCCTCGGCCGTGCCGCGGATCACCTTCGGGCGGATGAACACGATCAGCTCCGTCCGCACCCGGATGTCGGCGCGGTTGCGGAAGGCCATGCCGATGATCGGCAGGTCGCCCAGGATCGGCAGGCTCTCGTTGGAGAGCTGCGACTTCTCCTGCACCAAGCCCCCCAGCGCCAGGGTGTGCCCGTCGTTCACCGCCACGCTCGTCGCCACCCGCCGCTGGCGGATCGTCGGCGAGTTGATGGTCGAGGTGGTGGTCGGCACCACGTCGCTGACCTCCTGGTTGATGTCGAGGACCACGAGGCCGTTCTTGTTCACCCGCGGCGTCACCGACAGGATGACGCCGGTGTCCTTCAGCTCGATCTGGTTGAGGATCGGCGCCCCGGCGGCCAGCGCGCTCTGGCCGCTCTGCTTCACGATCGGCACCTGATCGCCGATCTGCAGCTTGGCCGTGCGGTTGTCGAGGACGGTGATGTTGGGCGAGGACAGGACGTGGACCCGGGTGATGCCCTGGAGGGCGTTCAGCACCACGTTGAAGTTCGTGGCGCTCATCAGGTAGTTGAAGCCCGGCACGCCCCGGGTCGCGGCGCTGACCAGGGCCGCCGTCCCGCTGACGGCGGTGCCGGTGCCGGTGACGGGCACCGCCGAGCCGGCGATGCCCCCGGTGGCGCTGGAGGCGAGGTTCAGCCGGTCGCCCCGGTTCTGCAGGAACCACTGCACGCCGAACTGGAGCTCGTCGTTCAGCGTCACCTCGGCGATGACGGTCTCGAGGAGCACCTGCGTCGGCATCGCGTCGAGGCGGCCGAGGATGCGCAGGATCTTGTCGTACTGGTTGCGGGTGGCCGAGACCACGAGGCTGTTGTTGGTCTCGTCGGCCACGATGCCGATGATGTCCCGGCGCTGCGCCCCCACGGCCATGCCGTAGGCGCCCGTCTCGCCCCCGTAGGCGCCGGAGCCGCCCTGCAGCCCGCCGCCGCCCGCCCCGAAGGCCGCGCCGCCGCCGTAGCCGCCCGGCGCCGGCCCGCCGGACTGGCCGAAGCCCGGGGCCCCGCCGAGGGGGGCCGTGGCCGCGAGGCTGCCCGCGCCTCCAAGTCCCGCGCCCCCAAGTCCCGCGCTTCCAAGTCCCGTCGCCCCAGGACCCGTCGCCCCGAGCCCCGATTGGCCGCCCGCGCCGAATCCCCCCGCCGGGTCGCCCCCGAAGCCGGAGGCGCCGAGGCCCGCGCCCCCGCCGAAGCCCCCCCCGCCGAAGCTCCCCCCGTCGGGGCCGAAGCCGGCCCCGGCCCCCGCGCCGAGCCCCGCACCGAAGCCGGCCCCGGAGGAGACGTTCACGCTGGTGCCGGTCTCGGCGGCGACGACGCCCTGGAGGACAGCGGCGAGTTCCTTGGCCGAGCGGTTCTGGATCCGGTAGACGAAGAGCTGCCGCTCCCGGTCGCCCGCGAGGGTCTCCAGCTCCGACAGCCAGACCCGCGCCCGGTCGAGGTAGACCGCCCGGGAGCTGACCACGAGCACCGCGCTCAGGGCCTCGTTCGGCACGAAGCGGATGACGTCGCCGGTCCCGGCCGTCTCGCCGCCGAAGATCTGCGTGAGGTCGCGGGCGATGGCCCGGGGATTCGAGGAGCGCACCGGCAGCATCGCCGTCGACATGCCGCGCATCCAGTCGACGTCGAACACCTCGATGGTCTGGCGCAGGGTGCGGATCTGGCCGGCATCGCCGTTGAGGATGAGCACGTTGCGCGCCCGGTCGGCCCGCAGCAGCACCTCGCGGGGGGCGACCGAGGCCAGGATCGCCTGCATCTCCGCCGCCGAGATCCAGCGCAGGGGCACCACGACGGCGCCGGCCTCGGCGCCGGTCCCGCGGACCGGCTGGAGGCTGTTGCCCCCCGCCGTCACGATCTGCGCCATCCGGCCCCGGCGGCGCAGGGCGAGGCCGCGGCTGGAGAGGGCCCCCTCGAACATCGACAGCAGGGCCGCCCGGGTCACCGGCCCGCCCGTCTGGAGGGTGACCGGGCCGCCGGCCTCCGCGTCCAGGGTGTAGCCCCAGCCCATCGTGTCGGCGAGCACCGCCTTGGCGGCGACGGGGAGCGGGACCTCGACGAGGTTGAGGCTCACCATCCCGGCGGGGAGGGGCTCCTGCACCCCACTCTCGCTGCCGACCAAACGGTCGGTGCCCCGGGCGACCACGCCGGAGGCCCCGCGCAGCCCGCCGCCCGTGCCGTCCGGCACATCCGAGAGGGGTTCGGCAGCCCAGGCTGCGGTGGCCGCGGCGCACAGGATTGCCGCGCCCACGAACTTTGCGCGACCCTTCATACGACTGGAGGCTCCCGTTCCGGCAGCTGTGCCGTGGGAACCGGGATAGGCGAATGTGGTTAATAAACCCTTTATTTGCAATCTATAGCTGTTTACTTGCGCTCAAACTACACGCCTGAATACAGTGAAAGAGCAACCTGAAGTCGAGCATGACAGAAATGACCGGGTATTTGCATTCGCGTCCCCGCCCGGTCCTATAGGCCACCACCGGTTCGGTTCCGGGGCCTGCCCCGCGGGAAGACGGGGCGGACGTGGCAGGGGGGCTGGGGATGAGGGAGGGGTAGGGGAAGCCCCCCGCGCCTAGCGCTCCTTCCAGGCCTTGGCGACCTGATCGGTGAGGGGCTTCGTCAGGTAGGAGAGGACGGAGCGCTCGCCGATCTGCATGTAGGCCTCCACCGGCATGCCGGGGACGAGGCGCAGGGCGCCCATCGCCTCCTTGGCCCCGGCGTCGAGGCGCACCCGGGCGGTGTAGTAGGACATCCCGGTCTTGGGATCCTGGCTGACGTCGGCGGAGACCCGCACCACCTCGCCCTCCACCTCCGGCGTGGTGCGCAGGTTGAAGGCGGGGAAGCGCAGCATCGCGCTCTGGCCCAGGCGGACGTTGTCGATGTCCTGGGGCTGCACCCGCACCTCGACGAGGAGCTGGTCGGCCTGGGGGACGATCAGCATGGCCGGCTCGTTGGGGGTGACGAGGCCGCCCACCGTGTGGACGGTGAGCTGGTGGACGATGCCGTCCTGGGGGGCGCGCAGGTCGATGCGCATCAGCTGGTCCTGGGCCGCCACGCGCTTCTCCACGAGCTCCGACCACTTGCCGCGGATCTCGGCGAGGTCCTTGCCGACCTCGGTGCGCATCTCCCGGTCGATCTGGATGATCTGCAGCTCGGTCTCGGCGATCTTGCCCCGGGAGGAGGCGGTGGACGCCACGAGCTGCCCGCGCTCGCCCTCGAGCCGGGCCGCGTCGCGCTGCAGCACCGTCACCCGCGAGAGGGGGACGAGGTTCTTGGCATAGAGGTCGCGCACGCCGACGAGCTCCTGCTGGATCAGGGCGATCTCGCGGTTCTTGGCCCCGGTCTGCTCGCCGAGCCCCTGGATCTCCTGGCGCAGCTGGGCGATGCGCTCGGTGAGCTGCGCCTTCTGGCCCTCCCGGGCCGAGACCCGGGACTGGAACAGGCGCGCCTCGCTCTTCATCAGGTGGGCGACGGACGGGACCGTGCCGGCCCGGGCCACGAGGTCGGCGGGGAAGGCGACGGAGGCGGCCCCGTCGCGCTCGGCCTCGTCGCGGGCGCGGCGGGCGGCGAGTTCGTCGAGGGCGTTCAGCACGATCTCGAGGTTGGTGCGGATCTGGGTGCCGTCGAGGCGCACGAGCACGTCGCCGGCCTGGACCCGGCTGCCCTCCTGCACGCGGATCTCGCCGACCACGCCCCCGGTGGGGTGCTGGACCTTCTTGACGTCCGATTCGACCACGAGCTGACCGGGGGCGATCACCGCCGCCGAGACCTGGGTGAGGGCGGCCCAGCCGCCGACGCCCGGCACCAGCACGAGGCCGAGGCCCAGCGCCGCGGCGAGGTGGCGGCGGATCGAGGGGAGGGCGACGGGCGAGGGCGCCGCCAGGGGCACGCCGAGGGAGCCGATGGCGGACAAGGCGGCTTCTGTCATCACGCGCTCTCACGCAGGTTCGCGACGGCCGGGGCCTGGCCGGGGACGGGCACCTGCGCGGGGCGCAGGACATGCTTCAGCACCTCGTCCTTGGGCCCGAAGGCCTGGACCCGGCCCTCCGCCAGCACCAGCACCCGGTCGAGGGCGGCCAGGGCGCTCGGCCGGTGGGCGATCACCACGCAGATGCCGCCCCGGCGGCGCACCCCGAGGATCGCCTCGGTGAGGGCGGCCTCGCCCTCGGCGTCGAGGTTGGAGTTGGGCTCGTCGAGGACCACGAGGAACGGGTCGCGGTACAGGGCGCGGGCGAGCCCGATGCGCTGGCGCTGGCCGGCGGAGAGGCCGGCGCCGTTCTCGCCGATCGCCGTGTCGTAGCCCTCGGGCAGGCGCAGGATCAGCTCGTGGACGCAGGCCGCCTTCGCCGCGGCCAGGACGCGTTCGGGCTGTGCCCCGGCCTCGAACCGGGCGATGTTCTCGGCCACCGTGCCGGGGAACAGCTCGACCTCCTGCGGCAGGAAGCCGAGATGGGCCCCCAGCGCCTCGCTCGACCATTGGTCGAGGGCCGCGCCGTCGAGGCGGACCTGCCCGTGAACGGGCGTCCAGATGCCCACCAGCGCCCGGGCGAGGGAGGACTTGCCCGAGGCGCTCGGCCCGATCACCCCCAGGCCCTGGCCGGCGGAGAGGGCGAAGGTCGCGTCCTGCACCACGATCCGCCGGGGGCCGGGCGGGGAGACGGCGAGGGCCTCCACCGTGAGCTGCCGGGTGGGGGCGGGCAGGGCGTGCGGCCGGGGGGCCTCGGGCAGGCGGGCGAACAGGTCGGACAGGCGGCGCCAGCTCTGCCGGGCGGCGGCGAAGCTCTTCCAGTGGGCGATGGCGAGCTCGGCCGGGGCGAGGGCGCGGGAGACGAGGATCGAGGAGGCGATGATGATGCCGCCCGTGGCCTCGTTGTGGATCACCAGCCACGCGCCGAGGGCCAGCACCCCCGATTGCAGGGCGGTGCGGAACACCTTGGACAGGGCGCCGAACCCGCCCACCGCATCGGACGCCCGCTGCTGGGCGAGGCCGTACTCGCGGTTGACGAGGGCCCAGCGCAGGCCGAGGCGCCCCTGCATCCCGAGGGCGGCGAGCGCCTCCGCGTTGCGGCGGGAGACCTCGGCGAGGGCGTGGCGCTTCTGGGCATGCACGGCCGACTGGATCGTCGGGCGGCGCGTCGCCCGGTCGTTGAGGAGCGTGACCGCCACCAGCACGAGCATGCCGAAGATCGCCGCCACGCCGATCAGCGGATGGAACAGGAAGCAGATGGCGAGGTAGACCGGCATCCACGGCAGGTCGAACAGGGCGGGCGGGCCGCCGCCCGCGAGGAAGGCGCGCAACTGGTCGAGGTCGCGCAGGGGCATCCCCCCGTCGCCGCCGAGGCCGCCCCGGAGGGGGGCGCGGACGGTGACGTCGAACACGCGCCCGCTCAGGGATTCGTCCAGCGCCATGCCGATGCGCACCAGCACCCGGGCGCGGATCGCCTCCAGCAGGCCCTGGATGGCGTAGAGCATGAGGGCCAGCACGCACAGGCCGACGAGGGTCGGCACCGACCGGCTCGGGATCACCCGGTCGTAGACCTCCAGCATGAAGAACGAGCCGGTGAGGTAGAGCACGTTCACCAGCGCGCTCATGCACGCCACGCCGATGAACGCCAGGCGGCAGCGCTCGAGCGCCGAGGCCAGCGTGGAAGGGCTGCCTGTCATCGGGATCGCGACTCGCTGAGCGTGGCGGCGTGGATCGAATGCTCGGACGATTACTTGGAGGTCCGGTCCATCGACCCGGTCCTCCCCGTATCGGGACCATGCTCGGGGGTGATTAACAATGTCTGCGTCGCCGCCATGGCCGCCCCGCGACTCAATTGCGGCACCTTGGCGGGAGGCGTGGCGCCGCCGGACCGGCGGGACGGGCCGTCTACGTAGAATGCCACGCGCCCCCGGCCCCGACCGTCAGGGGGGCAGAATTATTTCCATGGCGGTTTTCGAGGCAGCGGCCGAGGGGGGCCGGCGGGGCCGGAACGGCGCCGGATTATTGCAATGCACCAAGGGCGTTGCGCGGGCCGGACGCTGCGCGCCGACGGGCCTAACCCCTTGAAGAATTTAGTCCTTGAAATCGAACCCCCCAAAAGGGTTCCATACTCAGAATCGAAAAAATTAGGCAAAGTGCCCGATCATCGAACTTGAGTTGTGCAACGCAATCTGCCATTCAAAATTTAATATCTCGTGAAAACTTGACGTCCTTGGCTGTGCCAGAGAGGGAAGCAGAATGCTGCATCACAACCTGCCCCTTGCCGTGCTGCGCTCCAAGGCGCCGTCCACGGTCGCACGGACGAAGGGCCGGTTTGGTCTGGGCCAGATCGTCGACAGGGCGCTCAAGCGCGCCTTCGACCTGAGCGTCGCGGTGACGTGCCTGCTCCTCCTGGCGCCCCTCTTCCTGCTGGTCGCGCTGACCATCTGGGCGGTGGACGGGGGCTCGCCCTTCTACAGTCATCGCCGCCTCGGCCGGCATGAGACGTTCTTCGGGTGCTTGAAGTTCCGCTCCATGCGGATCGACGGCGACGCGATCCTCAAGCGCCACCTCGCCGAGAACCCGGCCGCCCTGGCGGAATGGAACCGGACGCACAAGCTGAAGGACGACCCGCGGATCACCGCCATCGGGCACCTGCTGCGGAAGTCGAGCCTCGACGAGCTGCCGCAGCTGATCAACGTCGCAAGGGGCGAGATGAGCCTCGTCGGCCCCCGGCCGATCGTGCAGGCCGAGGTCGAGAAGTACGGCGAGGCGGCCTCCGCCTACTTCGCCGTGCGGCCGGGCCTGACCGGGGCATGGCAGGTGAGCGGACGCTCCGACACCAGCTATGCCGAACGCGTCCGGCTGGACCGCCAATACGTCGAGTCGCGCAGCTTTGCCGGCGATATGGTCATCATTCTTCGCACGGTCCCGGCGGTCTTCTTGGTCAAGGGTTCGTACTGATCTCCAGATTAACGCTCTTTTAATTTATCCTATCGCGCGATTGTGTAGTATCTCCGTCCCGCTATATGTTTGATCCACGAGGTCACGGCGGGCGCCAAGCCGCAAGCCGTGGCTTCGCTTTTCGGAGCCCCCAGGGCGTCGCCCGTTCCGGCCACCGGTCCGGCGCGCGCCTGCGAGGCTCCCCCCTGCTGCCCGGAGGACTTCCATGCGCGTCGCGATCATCCACTACTGGCTGGTGGGGATGCGTGGCGGCGAGAAGGTCCTCGAAGCCCTCGCCCGGATGTATCCCGAGGCCGACATCTTCACCCATGTGGTGGTGCCGGAGATCCTCACCGAGGACCTGCGCCGGCACACGATCAAGACCTCGTTCATCGCCAAGCTTCCGCGGGCGTCGCGGATGTACAAGTCGTACCTGCCGCTGATGCCGCTGGCGCTGGAGCAGCTCGACCTGCGCGGCTACGACCTGATCATCAGCAGCGAATCCGGCCCGGCCAAGGGCATCATCCCGCCCGAGGGGGCGGTGCATGTCTGCTATTGCCATTCCCCGATGCGGTACATCTGGAACATGTACCACGATTACCGCGAGGGGGCGGGGCCCCTGGCCAAGCTGTCGATGCCCCTGCTGACCCATTACCTGCGGCTGTGGGACGAGAGCTCCGCCGCCCGGGTCGACCGGTTCGTGGCCAATTCCAGCACGGTGGCCGCGCGCATCCGCCGGTACTACCGGCGGGATTCGGGGGTGGTCCACCCGCCGGTCGACATCGACGCCTTCGCGCCGGTGGCCCCCGGGGAGGTCGGCGACTACTACCTGATGGTGGGCGAGCTCGTCCGCTACAAGCGGCCCGACATTGCCGTGCGCGCCTTCAACAGGACGGGCCGGCGCCTCGTGGTGATCGGCGGCGGCGAGATGCTGGCCGAGCTGCGGGCGCTCGCCGGGCCGACCGTGGAGATGCTCGGCTCCCAGCCCTTCGCGCAGCTGCGCCACCACTACGCCCGGGCCCGCGGCCTGATCTTCCCCGGCGAGGAGGATTTCGGGATCGTGCCCGTGGAGGCGATGGCCAGCGGCCGCCCCGTGGTCGCCTTCGGCCGCGGTGGCGCCACCGAGACGGTGGTGGACGGGCGCACCGGCGTGTTCTTCGACGAGCAGAGCGAGGACGCCCTGATCGACGCGATCGACCGCCTGGAGCGCCTGACCCTGGACCCGGCCGACATCGTGCTCCACGCCCGCCAGTTCAATCCGGCCCGGTTCGAGCGCCAGATGCGCGAGGCCATCGGTGATGCCTGGGCCAAGGCCTACGGGCAGGCGATCCCCGAAGCCGGCCCGGCGGCGGGCGAGGGCGGGACGGTGCTGCGCAACACCAAACGCCCGGCATTTGGGTGAGGGCCGCAGGCCCATGCCTCGCTCGGGCCGCTCACGCATTCGTGAGGCCAGGGGGCGGGCCGGTCGGCGTTAAGCCGAAGGATGCAAGGCGCGACGCCGCTCTCGGGGAACTGGCCATGACCGCGACCCACCGTTCGCGCCTCACACCCCACCGCTGACCCTGGCGGCGGGCGGTGGCGAGCAAGCCGGAGCGGCGGGAGGCGGGCCCGCCCGACGCGTCCCGGGGTCCTGGTCGGGCGTCCGCCCCGCGGACGGCCGGGGGACGCGGTCCCCGTCCCCGGCATCCCCTTCACCGCGCCCGATACGGGGGCGACGCGTTCGCCCTGGCGGGCTACTCTGCGGCCGACCATATGCGAATCAAGAATGTCTCGTGACCATTTAGTTGACAGATTTGATATCATTATTCGGAACACGATAGAGTCCATCGGAGACACGACGCCTGCAATCCGGCGCGACGTCTATGATTACGCTCGGAAGTCGTTGATCCATCCCGCATGGCCGGACAGGCCGGGCTACCCCCGCGGCGGCGACGCGCCGCTTCAGAACCTTGAGACGGCGATCGCCCGGGTCGAGGGCGAGTTCCTCCTGCGGGAGAGCCAGCTCGCCGTCGCGCAGGGGCCCGTCTCGATCACGCAGGATCTGGCCCCGGAGGCCGCCGTGGCGGCAGGGCCGGAGCCCGATACCGGGCCCGCCGGTCATCCCCCGGTCCGCACCAAGACCTTCCTGAGGAATATCGGGGCCGGCAGTACGGTCAGCCTCGTGAAGATCGCCATCCAGCTCGCCCTGCTGCCCGTCATGGCGCACCTGCTGGGACCGCGGGAGTTCGGGATCTACGCCCTCGCCATCCCCGTCGTCGCCTTCCTGGCGGTGATCGCCGACGGGGGCGTGGGCCTGTCGCTGGCCCGGGACCAGACCAACTCCCCGGTGATCTGGTCGACGGCGTTCTGGGTCCTGATGGCCTCCGGAATCGGCCTGTCGCTGACCGTCGCCGGGAGCGGCTACGTGCTCGCGCTCATCTCGTCCGAGCCGCAGCTCAAGACCATCATGCTGATCCTGGCGGTGAGCTTCCCGTTCCTGACCCTCTCGGTACTGCCCGTGGCGCGGCTGATCCGGAGCGGAAACCTCGTCTCCTGTTCCATCGCGGACCTGATCTCGGTCGTCACCAGCGCCCTCTGCGCGGTCGGCCTGGGGCTGCTCGGCTTCGGCGCCAAGAGCCTCGCCTTCCAATACATGACCGGCTACGTGATCCGGGCGATCATCCTGAACTGCTACGCCTTCGAGCGGCCGCAGGCGGTGTTCCGCCCCTCGGCGATCCGGAGCCACCTGACCTCCGGCGGCATCCTCATGGGCGGGCGGGTCGCCGACCTCGGGCTCCGCTTCGGGGAGAACCTGCTGTTCGGCAACGCCTTCGGGCCGGCGACCCTCGGCGCCTACAACTTCGCCAACCAAGTGCCGCGGTTCCTGTTCGAGGCCTTCAGCAACCCGAGCTGGTCGGCGCTCTATGCCCAGACCCTCGGCGAGGAGCGGGAGCGCCTGCTCACGCTCTATTACAAGGTCTGCCGCTTCATGGCCTTCGTCACGTTCCCCATGGCGGCGGTCCTGGCGGCGGCCAGCGCCGACGTCATGGCGCAGGTGCTCGACCCGAAATGGCTCGAAGCGGGGGTCTTCCTCCGGCTCCTCGCGCCCGGATACGCCATCGCCGCCACGGCCTCCATGGGCACGGCCCTGCTCCTGGCCCTCAACGCCAACAAGACCTTCTTCGCGACGACGATCATCCTCGGGGCCGGCCGGGTCGCCGCGGTGGCGTCGGGGCATTTCCTGCCCGCCTGGCAGGCGGTCTCGCTCGTCACCCTCTCCAACGTGGTCTTCGCGGCGTCGGTCTTCGTGTTCGCCAGGCGATTCGCGGGCGCGCGCCTGCGGGCGGTCGCCCAGGATCTGGCGGGGCCGTTCTTCGCCAGCGTGTTCAGCGGCGTCGTCTGCTGGAGCATCCTCAATTTCACCGGCAACAGTATTCCCGCGCTCAGCGCCGCCATCGCCACGGCGGCCGCGAGCTACGTGGTGGCGATGTTCGCCATCGACGGGCGCAACCTCGGGAGCGAGCTGGCATTCCTGAAGGGCGCGATGGGCGACATCGTCAAGAAGCGCGGCTGAGTACGGCAAACGCGGCGGCCGGGGCGGCCCCCGCTCTTGAAAAGTTGTATCGAGAAGGTTGTCACAATCCAGAGATGGGGCTATCCCATGCCCTCCATATTGCAATGCACACAGGCCTTGCCGGGCCGGCGAAACCGGTGGGGCCGCCCGGTGCCGGCGGCCCCCGGCGGGGGGCCCTGCGAGGCCGGGGGCCGGAGACGGATCGACCCATCCGGACGTGTCCGCCTCCGGGCCACCGCGCGCCCGTGAACGGTCCGCCCCACGCGTGAACCGCCATCGCACCGGACGATTTCCGGAGCCCGTTGTGATAGTCTGTCCACGCGTCGGCCGTGACCGTGCCGATACGACCTCGAAACAGCGAACCGGGAGGACTCCATGTGCGATGCGGTTGTCCACTTCTGGTTATCGGGGGCGCGGAATGGCGCGGCGGTGCTCGGCCGGGGGAGCGGGGGCCCGCCGTCCCGGAGCGCGCGGGGAGGGGCCGTGAGAGCGGGCGCCATGCCCGGGGGCGTCACCGACGGCGCGACGCGATGATGGACGCCCGTTCCGGCACCGGCTCCACGGGGGCATCGTCTCCCTTCTGGGCGGGCCAGCGCCCGGTCCCGGACGTGTCGGCGAACATCGTGGCGACGCTCGCCCACCTGCGCCGGAACCTTCCGTTCCTGACGCTCTGGATATTGCTGTTCGTCGGGTGCGGGGCGGTCTACGCGAAGCTGCTGCGGCCGGATTACATCGCCACCACGCAGGTCCTCCTGCAGCCGCGGGTCGTCGTGAACGACGGACCCGAGAACCTGCGGCGCTACCAGCAGCTGATGATCGACGGCGTCCAGTGCGAGACGGAGCTGCACGTGCTGCGCTCCGAGCAGCTGCTCTTCCGCGTCTTCCAGGCCCTGAAACTCGCCGAAGCCCCCGAGATCCGCGAGGGGGTGGACGGCGTGTGGGCCTATCTCAGCGGCAAAGTCGATCAGTTCGAGCGGCTGGTGACGCCTGCCCAGGATTCGACCCAGGCCTTCAACGTGTTCAAGGGGCGCGTCCGCTCGCGCCGGCTCGGCCTGTCCTACGTGATCGAGATCTCCTACCGGGCCTACAGCGCCCAGCAGGCGGCGCGGGTCGTGAACTCGATCGGCGCGGCCTACGCCGTGTACCGGCTGCGGGGCGTGATCTCCCGGGAGCTGCGGCGGGGCGTCTACCGGGAGAGCCGCCTCGCGGGACTCCAGACCGAGATCATGGCCGCGGAGGCGGGGATGCGCTTCGGCACCATCCCCGACAACGCCCTGGCCGACGCCGACGTGCGCCTGCTCGGACCCGCGAGCCTGCCGCTCGGCAGCGTCTTTCCCAAGGCCACCCCCATCCTCTTCATGATGGCGGGCCTCGGGGCCGTCACGGGACTGCTGATCGTCCTGCTCTCGCGCAGGAAGACCGTGCCGGTCGCCCGTCGTCGCGCCTATCGTTCACATTCGTCCAACGATGCGAGGATCGCATGAAGGAGCTTCACTGGACCCTGCTCCGGGTCGCCGCCACTTTCCTGCTGGCGACCGGTGCGGCCCGCGCGGAGGAGCCGTACCGGCTGGGTCCGCAGGACCAGATCCAGATCAAGGTCTCCGACCTGCGCGCCGGCACGGGGGAGGCCTACCAGTGGCAGGCCTTCGACGGCGAGTTCACCGTCGGCGCCTCGGGCAGGGTGTCCCTGCCGGTCGTGGGGGAAGTGGAGGCCACCGGGCGCTCGACCACGGAGATCGCCAACGACGTGGCGGAGCGCCTGAAAGCCAAGGCCGGCTTGGCCACCAAGCCGGACGCCTCGGTCCAGATCGTGAAGTTCCGGCCGTTCTACGTGATGGGCAGCGTCGAGAAGCCCGGGGAGTACGAGTACCGGCCCCAGCTCAGCGTCCTCCAGGCGGTCAGCATCGCGGGGGGGCTGCAGCGCGTGCCCACCGACATCCTCCTGTCCTTCGTGCGCGAGGGGGTGACCTCGCGGGGGGCGATCCAGGAACTCTCCGCCACCCGCCTCGCCCTCCTCGCGCGGCAGGTGCGCCTCGACGCCGAGATCAGGGACGTGCCCCTCGTCTTCCCGCCGGAGATCGAGACGCGCTCCAAGGAGCCGGAGGTGGCCCGCATCATCCGCGAGGAGCGCCTCGCCCTGGAGACCCGCCGCGCGGCCCTCGCCTCGCAGATCGCCAACCTGAAGCAGAACAAGGAGTTTCTGTCCGAGCAGATCACCTCGCTGACCGCCAAGGATGCGACCACCGGCGAGCAGCTCGACATCATGAAGCAGGAGCTGGCGCGCATCTCCGGCCTCGTGAGCAAGGGGCTCTCGGCGATGCCGCGCCAGATCGAGACCTCGCAGACCATCGCGACCCTCGAATCGAACCGGCTCGACGTGCAGATCGCGGTGATCCGGGCGCGACAGGACATCTCGAAGGGCGAGCGCGACATCCTCGACCTCAAGGACCAGCGCCGCAACACGGCCCTTCAGGAGGCCGCCGAGACGCGCATGAGGCTCAACGAGACCATGGCCAAGCTCGAGGCGGCCAAGAACCTCCTCTACCAGGCCGAGATCCGCTCGCCCGCGACGGTGCTGGCCAATTCCGACTCCTACTCCAAGCCGGAATACATCGTCCTGCGCCGCTCCAACGGCGTCGCCAAGACGCTGACCGTGGGGGAGGACGACCTGCTCCAGCCCGGCGACGTGGTGCGGGTCCGGCCGCGGCTTCCCGACAACATCGACGCGACCGTGCCGCCCGCGGGCAGCCGAGGGGCCCGCGCCTCCGGCGCGACCGCGAACGACTTCTGAGCGGGCGATGAGCTGGCCGGCCGCCGTCCTCTGGGTGCTGATCATCGCCATGGCCTTCGCGCGAGGGCCGGGCCTTCTCTATCTGCTGATGATCAGCAGCGTGTTCGGGACCCTGCAGATGCTGCCCGGCGGCGGCGGGACCACCCTGCTGCCGCAGACGGCCTGCGGGCTGGTGTTCGTCGGCAAGGTGGCCATCCAGCGCGGCAACGTCCTGCGCGGCATCGAGGTGGCGCTCGATCCCCGGCGGCTCGCCCTGTTCTCGGCCTTCCTGGCCTACGGCGTCTTCGGGGCCTTCGTGCTGCCGCGGATGTTCGCGGGCCTGTTCGAGGTCATGCCGGTCAGCTCGGCCTATTTCGGCGCCGACATCCTGAAGCCGGCCGCCGGGAACATCACCCAGTCCTGCTACATGATCCTGTCCTTCGCCGTGGCGCTGTCCTTCGCGGTGATCGGGCAATCGGAGGTGACGCGCGACCATTATCGCCGCGCGCTCCTCTACGCGGCCTATGCCCTGGTCTGCACCGGGTTCCTGGACCTCGTGTGCTACACCCTCGGCCTCGGGGCGCTGCTCGAGCCGTTCCGCACGGCCACCTACTCCCTGCTGATCGACGTCGAGGCCGAGGGCGTCAAGCGCGTGGTCGGCCTGATGCCGGAGGCATCGACCTACGGCACGGCCTGCGTCAGCATGCTGGCGGCGCTCACCTTCATGCGGCCCCTGTACCGCGCGGGCAGGGAACGGCTCCTGGTCCTGGGGGCGATGGGCCTCCTCGCGCTGATGGCGATGCTGTCGACCTCCTCCACCGCCATCGTCGGCATCGGCCTGTTCGGCCTGGTCTACGGGCTCGATCTGCTGGTCCGCTTGGTCAATCCCCGCAACCCGCGGCGTGGCCAGCTCAACATCGAGATCCTCATCATCTTCCTCGCCCTGGTCGGCATGTTCGTCGCCTTCGTGCTCAAGCCGAACCTGTTCGACCCCGTCCTGTCGATGGTCGACTCGCTGGTGCTCCAGAAGACGAACACCGCGTCCTATGCCGAGCGCAGCTCGTGGAACCGGATCGGCTGGCAGGCCTTCATCGATTCCGGCGGCCTGGGGGCCGGGCTCGGCTCGATCCGGACCTCGAACTGGGGCATCTCGATCCTCGGCAGCACCGGCGTCCTCGGCGCCGTGCTGATGTTCGGCTTCATCACGCAGCACCTCGTGGCGGTCCCCGGCAGGGTCCCGCAGCACGTGCTGACCTTCACCACCGCCCTGAAGCTCGCGCTCCTCCCGTCTCTGGCGATGAGCCTCCTGTCCGCGACCATGCCCGATATCGGCATCGCCGCCGCTTCCGTCCTCGGCCTGCTCGCCGCCGCGCATGCCCCGGCCGGCGCCCGCGTCCCCCGCCAGGGCCCGGCCTCGCCCGAGCCGGCCCGTGCCCTCGCCTGACGACCGGGGGGCAGGACCGGCGGTCCCGGCCCCCCGCGATCCCGCACCGATCCGCACTCGAACTGCCTGGAGCCAGAAATCCTGATGACGGGGATGCGTCCGGCCTGTCGGCGAACTCTCACCGCGATCCTGTCGCCCGCGCCCGCCGACGTGCCGGCGGGGCGTCGGCCCGCCGCACGGGAGCATGCGCCCCGGTGACGGCTTTCGCGATCAACGGCCGCTTCTACGGCCAGTCCGTCACCGGCGTGCAGCGCTACGGCCGCGAGATCCTGTCCGAGGTCGACCGCATCCTGCAGGAGCGGGGGCAGACGGCGGAGATCCTGGTCCCCGCCTCCGTCACGGCGCTGCCGGCCTTCGGGGCGATCACCGCCCGCCGCGTCCCCGGCGCCTCCGGGCACGCCTGGGAGCAGGCCATCCTCCCCGCCCGGGCGGGGAGGCCGCTCCTGAACCTCTGCAACACCGCCCCCCTCGCGGTGGGGCGGCAGATCGTCTGCATGCACGACACCAACGTGTTCGACGAGCCCACCAGCTACAGCCTGGCCTTCCGCCTCCTCTACCGCGGCCTCTTCCCGGCCCTCGCCCGCCGGGCCGCCGCGATCACGTCGGTCTCCCGGTTCTCGGCCTCGCGGCTCGGCGAGTGCCTGGGGGTTCCGGCCCGCGGCATCACCGTGGCGCCCAACGGGCACGAGCACGTCTTCCGCTGGGACGCGGCGGCCTCGACCCTGGGCGAGCGCCTGTCCGGCATCCGCCCCTTCGTCCTCCTCCTGGGGAGCCGCGCCCGGCACAAGAATGTCGGCTTCGTCCTGCGGCAGGCCGGGGCGCTCGACGCGCTGGGCGTCGACCTCGTGGTGGCGGGCGGCTCCGCGGAGATCTTCGCGCAGACCGAGTCCGTGGTGGCCGCCAACATCCACCAGCTCGGCTTCGTGAGCGACGACGACCTCGCATGGCTCTACGGCCACGCCCTCTGCCTCGCCTTCCCGTCGCGCTCGGAGGGCTTCGGCATCCCCATCGTGGAGGCGATGGCGCTGGGCTGCCCGGTCGTCGCCTCGGACCGGTCCTGCCTTCCGGAGATCTGCGGGGACGCGGCCCTCCTGGCGGGGCCGGACGACGCCCCGGCCTGGCTGGCGCATGTCCGCACCCTCGCCACCTCGCCGACCCTGGGCGACGAGTTGCGCGCCCGCGGCACGGAGCGCGTGAAGGCTTTCTCCTGGAAGTCGTCGGCGCAGACCTATCTCGATCTTCTCGGCAAAATCTGAAATGAGCGCGGCGCGGCTGTCGGATACTCTGATTCGGCCAGCCTCGTCGGGGTGGGTCGATGGCGCCCGCGCGCGCCTTTCTGTATCTGTGTGCCTTCGGCAGGCGATCCACGGACCCCGCTCCGGCATGCGGCGGCGGATATCGGCGGCCGGCGGGCGATGCCGGGGCAGGCCGTCCGTCCCGGCAGGGGGGCCGGGCGCGGCGCCAGCCCCGGTGGCCCGTTGATTGCGTGAGAAGAGACCTCGGACCGATGACGAGCACGATGGACACGAGCGCTGCCGGCCCCGAGACGGCCCGCGTCTGCGTCGGGATCGCGACCCTCGGGCGCCCCGACCAGCTCGCGTCCATGATCGGCAACCTCGCCCGGCAGACCGTGACGCCGCACACGATCATGATCTGCTGCACGAAGCCCGAGGATGTCGGCGCCGTGGCCGCGCACCCGCACGTCACGGTCCTCTACGATCAGCCCGGCTCCTCGCGCCAGCGCAACGCCATCCTGGCCGCCCTGCCGCCCGGGACGGACTGGGTCGTGTTCTTCGATGACGACTTCTACCCCGACCCGCGGTGGATCGAACGGGTGGACGGGGCCTTCCGGCAGGACGCCTCCGTCGTGGGGGTCACGGGCCACGTGGTGGCCGACGGCATCCTCGGACCCGGCCTCGGCCAGGACGAGGCCCTCTCCCAGGTGGCCGCCCACGATCCGGCCGCGAGCGACTACGTCCTCGACGCGTTCAGCCCCTACGGCTGCAACATGGCCTTCCGCTGCAAGGCCATCGAGGGGATGCGGTTCGACGAGAGGCTCGTGCTCTACGGCTGGCTCGAGGACCGGGATTTCGGCGCCAGGCTCCGGAAGCGGGGCGGGCGGCTGATCAAGCTCGGGGCGGCCTACGGCGCCCATCTCGGCGTCAAGCGCGGCCGGGTGTCCGGGCGCAAGTTCGGCTACTCGCAGGTCATGAACCCGGTCTACATGCACCGGAAGAGCACCATGACCACGGCGCAGGTGATCCGGCAGATCGGCCGGAACATGTCGGCCAACCTCGTGAAGTCCTTCTGGCCGGAGCTCTACATCGACCGGCGCGGCCGGCTGGTCGGAAATCTCATCGCCGTCGGCGATCTTCTGCGTTTACGTCTGACACCGGAACGGGCCGCCACCCTATGAACTTCAACTCGACCGTGATCCGCCCGAGCGATCCGCAGCCCGAGCCGATGCCCGGGCTTGAGCATATCGACATGCGCAATCCGGGGGACGACCCGGGCGCCACGGTGATCGGCGACCTGATCGCGGCCGTGCGCCGGAAGGCCCTGGGTCTCGTCCTGTGGATCCTGTCCTGCCTCGCCGTCAGCGTCGCCTACACGGCGTCCACCCGGCCCGAATTCGTGGCGTCGGCCCAGATCGTGCTCGAACCGCGCCTGCGCCTGCCGCCGGGCACCGACGCGGCGGCGGCGGCGGCCGCCGCCGCCCCCACCCTCGACAGCGCCCAGGCCGAGAGCCAGCTGCAGGTGATCCGCTCGGCCCGCAACCTGCGCTACGTATTCGACACCCTCAACCTCAAGGACGACCCGGCCTTCGCCGACAAGGGGCCGGGCCTGATCGGCCGGAGCGTGGGGGTGGTCATGTCCCTGCTGCCGGTAGGGGGGCAGGCGACCTCCTCGCCGGAAGAGGCGGCCAACCGCGCCCGCGAGATGGCCTTCCAGAACTTCGCCGACAGGGTCCAGGTCAAGCGGCTCGGGCAGTCCTACGTCCTCGAGGTCTCCTTCCGCGGCCCGACGCCCGAGATGACGGCCCGCCTGACGAACTCGATCGCGGCCGCCTACATCCGCGACCAAGTCCTCGTCCACGCGGTCTCGGAACAGCGCGGCACCGAGTTCCTGCAGGGCCGCATCTCGCTGATCCAGTCCGAGAAGAAGGCCGCGGACGAGGCCGTCGCCACCGGCGTGATCTCCGACTTCCAGTTCCCGGATTCGGACGCGCGGATCGTCGGCTCCGCCCCCCAGCCCCTCAGCTCCACCTACCCGCAGACCAAGCTGAACCTCCTGCTCGCCCTGGTCCTCGGGCTCGTCACCGGCGTCGGCGCCATCGCGATCGCCCACAACTTCGATCGCATCCTGCGCTCCCCGGCCCAGGTGCGGCGCCTGCTGGGGATCGACTGCCTCGTCGTCATCCCGCGCTACCGGACGGGCATCCTGAAGACGACGACGGCCCTCGACCAGCCGGACTCGGACTTCGCCCTCGCTCTCCGGCTGCTCCGGACCATCCTGTTCTCCGCGGGCGGCAAGCCCCAGTATGTCTCGATCGGCTTCGCCTCCTGCCAGGACGGGGACGGCTGCAGCGCGATCGCCGCCAACCTCGCCCGCCTGCTCGCGGTATCGGGCACCGACGCGATGCTGGTGGACGCCAACCTGCAGAAGCCCGACCTGACCCGCCTCCTGGCGCCGTCGGCGCCGTCCGGCCTCGACGAGCTGCTCCTGTCACCCGCGGTCGGCGGGTCCTTCAAGGAGGTGGCGATCGCCCCCTCGCTGGGCTTCGTGCCCGCCGTGGCCGCGGGACGGCGGGCCAGCCCGAACGCGTTCCTCGGGACCCACGCGATGCGGGCCGCCCTGACGCAGGTCAACGGCAAGCGCGACATCATCCTCGACCTGCCGACGCTCAAGGCCTCCTCGGACGCCCAGGCGGTCGGCAGCATGCTCACCGGCGTGGTGCTCGTGGCCTCCCTGAACCGCACGAAGCTCGATGAACTCGCGGAGGCGATCCGGGCCATGCGCTCGGCGAACAGCCGCGTCCTCGGGGTCGTCCTCAACAGCCCCGTCCGCGCCCGGCATGCGTGGCACCAGGGGGGGGCGAAGGCGTCGTCCTGACAGGCGGGCGAGGGGGGCCCGGCCGGCGGCGCGTCAGGACAGGATCATCCTGAAGAATTCCGCCGTCGTCCGGCGTCCGGTGCCCATGCGGAACTGGATGAGCTTCAGGGCGAAGGTTTCCGAACAGAACTTCAGGCAGACGAAGAGCGCGAGCAGCTTCAGCTTCGTGCCGAGGCTCATCCGCTCGACGATCAGCGCGCCGACGAGGAGGCGGAGATGCCGGAATGTCGGCCGCTCGCCGCGGACGATGGCGTAGTACAGGCTTCTCTCGAGATAGAAGTAGGCCCGGTCCGGAGCGAGCGTGATCCCGTCGTAGCCCCGCGCCCGGATGATGGCCTGCAGGTGCCGCATCCGCAGCATGAAGCGGTCGACCTCGTGCTTCAGCACCTCGGGCTTGAGGAGCCCGCCCATTCCCGAGATGTTCTCGCCGTGGATGCGGTAGCAGCCGAGCTGCTCCGACAGGCTGACCACGTCGCCGTAGAACGGCGCCGCGAACAGGGCCACGCCGTCGACGGCCCGGTCGTACTCCGCCTCCTTCACGAGTTCGCACACGTCCCGGCGGAACACGTTGCCGGAGGTGGGCGGGCAGCGGTAGACCCCGGTCCGCGCCACCTCCTTGATGAGCCGGTCGCGCAGCCTGTAGTTCCACAGGTTGGGATGGGCCTCTCCGAAGCTCGCGCCGCGCGCGTCGATCTTCGTCAGCGAATACTGTAGCTTTGCGACATCCTGGTCCAGCCGTTGGATAATTTTGGCGAGGGATCCGGGTTTGAGCTTGTCATCCGCGTCCAGGCACAAGATGAACGGGGCCGTCGTATGCTCCAGGCCGGCGACGAAGGCGCGCCGTCCGCCGCCATTGGGCACGCGATACGCGCGAACACCCCAGCTCTGGATCACTTCCCAAGATTTGTCGGTGGACTGGTCGTCGATGACGATTAAATCGCACTCGGGGCAATTCTGGCTGACAACGCTCTCAATTGCTTCGCCGACGAAATTTTGATAATTATAACATGGAATTATCACACACAATTTGTGCATTTCTTAATCCTGCCGCCCGGCACGCAAATAGATCGATTTGGTCCCGAACATATTAGCTAATCTATATCACTTGACTTCTTCGAGGTAATCATAGTGCTTTGATTATAAACCTGTCAAGAATCATAATCATCTCACTAGTTGACTGTCCATGCGGAACGATTTTTTTGGGGCTTGACGCCGACTCTTTTTTAATTTGGCCCCCCGGCAGGTCTTGCTTCGTTTTGCTTTGCCTGCAGCCCCCCGGTCGGCATCCCCTGGGACGGGGCGATGTGACCTTCCCCCGTCCGGCGCCCGATTCCCCTCCGGGGGGCTCCGGACGGGGAGACCCCTGCCGGCCCTCGCCTCCGGTGCGGCCTCGCCCATCACGGCGGCGCGCCCATGCGTCGTGTGCACCGTCCGGTCGGAGTTTCATCGACCGGCCTTTGGTGCTAGAGAGTCAATGGCCGGAAATGGCGCTCATTTCATGCACCGATACTACGTATATTTCCTGAATTGTTGCTGTTCTCGGTTATCGGAGAGGGTTCGCCCCGCGCGATATTCTGGATTGGCTGCATCATCGGACGGTCCATGATGACGCATCCGGCGCACGGACGGTCCGACCCGATGAGCGGGCGGGATCGTCTACGATCGGTCGAGTCAACCAATGTCAGATTTCTTTCACCGGTCATTCGATTACATCCTGTCGAGTGAATTGATCCCCGTCTTCCTGCGCATGAAAGTGATGCGGATGCGGGGCTACAATTTCACGTCGGATGCGTGCATCTGGGCGCATCACATCATCAAGTCCAAGCAGATGAGCTTGGGACGCGAGAGCTTCATCAACATAGGTTTCTTCTACGACGGCGCGGGCGATCTCGATATCGGGGATCGTGTGCGGATCGGGCAGTTCGTCCGGGTCCTGACGGCGACGCACGAGATCGGGCCGAGCGAGCAGCGCTGTACCATGCAGGCGGTGGTGAAGCCGGTGAGCATCGAGGACGGGTGCTGGGTCGGGGCCAACGTGACGATCCTGCCGGGGGTCGTGGTCAGGAAGGGCTGCGTGATCGGCGCGAACTCCCTGGTCACGCGGTCGACCGACGAGAATTGCCTCTACGTCGGCAATCCGGCCCGCAGGATCCGGAGGATCAAGGACGGCGGCGAGGTGGTGGCTCTTCCGGTGGAGGCCGGATCCCTGGTGCCGATCCTGCCGCGCGTGGCGCGGGCGTAGGGCAGGGGCGCAAGGCAGGGGGCGTAGAGGGCAGGGGGCCGCCCCTCACCCCCTCCGCGTCAGGAGGCGGACCAAGGCGAGGCCCTCGTTCATCACCCGGCGTCCGTCGAGGGCGAGGAGCAGCAGGCAGTAGAGGGCGAAGCCCCCGGCCATCGCCAGCGCCGCGCAGACGAGCGTCGGCGGCAGGAGGCCGAGGAGCAGCCCGCATCCGATCCCGGCCACGGCGGCGGACCCGCTCGTTTTCGCGAGGCTGGACAGGAGCGGCGCGGCGGCGACCATCCGGTGCCGGGCCGGCACGGCGATCATCAGCCCGGAGAAGACGATGTGGACGAGGCCGATGCCGGTGACGACGACGACCGGCGAGAGGCTGCCCCCGACATAGACGGCGCCGATGCGGCCGACGAGGAGCACGAAGGTGATCCAGAACAGGGTCCAGCCGAACCCCCGCGCGAGGAGGATGGCGCCGCTCTGCGCCGAGACGACGTTCAGGATGTAGAACGGGATGAGGATCTGCAGAAGGACCGAGGCCTCCTGCCATTTCGGCCCCAGCAGGGACGCCACCAGGATGGGCACCGCCGGAGGGAGGATGAAGGCGATGGGGGCCAGGAGGAGCGACAGGATATAGGTGAGCTTCAGGTGGACCGCGGCGACCCCGGCGCCCTCCTCGCGGAGGCTGTGCGCGTAGAGCGCCGCCCAGATCGGGTTCGAGGCGGCCTCGCCCAGGAAGCGCGGCACTTGGTTGGCGAACGTGAAGGTGCCCAGGGCCGCCACCCCGAAGGCACGGCCGTAGATCAGGTTCTCGATCAGGCGGCCGGAGAAGTCCGCGAGGCGGCTCGCGATGATCGAGGTCCCCATCGAGATGTGATGCCTGATCTGTGACAGCTTGAACTCGAAGGTCGGCCTCACGAAGGCGCAGGCGTTCAGGATGACGGCGCGGATGAAGAAGGTCGAGACGTATTGCGCGGCGAGGCTCATCGCCCCGGCGCCCTGCAGGGCCAGGATGACGGCGACGACGCTTCCGATCAGGGTCGCCGTCACGTCCGCCGCGGAGAGGATGAAGAGGCGCCCCTGCTGCGTGATGCGGGCCGAGGGCAGCATCGACGCCGTCAGGAACAGCAGGCTCAGCGAGAGCGTGGCCATGATCGTCCGGATCTTCGGCTCCCCGGACATCTCCGCCACCACGAAGCCCCAGCCCGTCACGATGCTCGCGAGCAGGATGCCGACGCCGGCCATCAGCCAGAAGGCCGTCGACCACACCACGGAGGATTGCGTCCGCTCCCGCGCGAGCGACACGCTCATCCCGGCATCGGCGAGGATCGTGAAGAAGGCCACGGTCGGCAGGGCGAGGCCGTAGATCCCGAACTCGGCCGGGCCCAACAGCCGCGCCATCACCGGCAGCATCACCAGCTGAACCACGACCTTGATGATGTTGCCGCTCCCGCCGGCGATCACGTTGATCGCGAGCTGGCGGGCGCCGGCTCTTTCGGGGGGGGCCTTGCGCGCGGCGGGGTCGAGGAGCGCCCCTTCCGGATCGGATCGAGAATCGGTGCTACCCATGGGCCTGCCGCAGCACCTCCCGCGTCCCGCCGCCATCTGCCGCCCCGGCGCCGGCCGGACCCGTATAAGCGCCGCCGCGGGGGCGGTCGAGGTGCGCCCCCCGGCGAGGCGGGCGGCCCGCTCCGCCCCGGGGGGGCACCGGGCCGTCGGGCGCGGGAACCATTCCGCCCTCGCCCGCCGTTGAGGGGGCTGGCCCCGCCGGGCCCTTCGCCCGCCCGGCCTGCGCATCGGCCGTCGCCATGGGGGAGCGGATGAGGAGACGGCCTGGATGGCATGCCCGCCCCCTGCCGCGGCCTGCGCCGACCCGAGCCGTCCCGCAAGCATCCGTGGCCGGAGACGCCGCGTGCCCGCCGCCAGCACTTGCGGCGAGACCGTCGAGCCGGATCTTTTCGCACTCGCGCGGGAAATCTGGCACCGATCTCACCCTGTATAACATCGGTTGCCTTTTCCGGCGCCATATCGACGATCAAATGATCCGTCAATTCTCGACTTGAGGCGTAAGTGATTGTGATTTATGCAAAACGAACGTTCGAATATCCTCCTTTTCGTAAAGGTCGGATGGCGCGGAAAGGGGGAGCCGATCGTCTGGCCGAATGTGGTCCGCCGGCGCGCGCCGATCGGGATCGTCTTGTCTGCGACGGCGCCGAACCAGCTCCCTCACCGAAATAACTGTAAACAATAGTTCACGGAATTTCCCGACCACAGATCTCTATGCTCGCCACGCCTCATTCGGGGACCGCGCGTCTTGTCGACCTCACAACTTTTTGTGGTGCCAATTGAAAAAAATCTTGCGATAAATTTGGATAGCGCATTAAAAATTCACCAAGCCGGCCGAGCGCGCAGCCGATTCTCTGCATTCCGGAAAGTACGTAATCAATCTAATGACAATTTCTGTCGGATCGCTTGCTGGCAATCATCGACCGGCCATCCGTTGCACAGTCGCCGCCGCGGCAACACCGGGCTTTGAGAATGCGTAAGAGGACGAATCTCGTCATCACCCGCGCCGGCCCGGGGAGTCTGCACCGGCAGTGGCTGCATCCGCAGGAGGCCCGCAACTTCGACGTGCTGGTGACGTCGTATCACGGCTCGCCGGCGGAGGAGGCCGTCGATGGCGTCGAGGTCGTCTTCCTGCCCGGCAAGAAGGTGGAGGGCTGGCGCAGGATCGTGTCGCACTATGCGGAACGGCTCGAAGGGTACGAGCGGATCGCCTTCCTCGACGACGACATCGCCTGCGATGCCACCGCGCTGTCGGCCTGCTTCGACATCGGGCGTGACTACAACCTGGCCCTGTGGCAGCCGAGCCTGACGTGGAGCAGTTATTTCACCTACGGCGGAACGCTGCACAACGACAATTTCAAGCTGCGCTACGTCAATTACATCGAGATGATGTGCCCGTTCTTCACCCGCTCTGCCCTGAAGCAGATCGAGCCGACCTTCTTCCTCGGGCTCGAGAGCGGGATCGACCTCCTCTGGTGCAGCCTGATTCCGCCGCAGGACAGGCGCTGCGCCATCATCGACGAGGTTCAGGTCCTGCACACGCGGCCCGTCGGCCGGGACAAGGCCGCGAACGGGTTCACCCATCACTCCTACGAGGACGAGATCGAGACCTGCCTGAAGCATTTCAGGATGCCGTGGCCGAGCCTGGTCGCGGGCGGTGCGGTGCTGTCCAACGGCGGGGCGGCGTCCCGGCTCTCGATCGCGTGGCGGGTGCTCTCGCTGATCCGGGCCCTCAGGGTCACGCCGGACCCCCGGGGGCTGCGGCAGATCTTCGATCACATCAGGCACCAGATCTTGCGCCGTCAGGTCTACAACGAATGCGCCACCGATATCCTCAAGACCATACCCGACCTCGCCACGGATCGAGGGGACGCGGTCCCCTTCCCGCTCAAGGCCAAATCATGACCAAGGCGTAAGTCATGACCAAGGCGTAAGTCATGGCGGGCGGTCCGTCTGCGGATACGGCGGCCTCATCCGACATGGGCCGGCGCGGAGGCCGAGGTGCCGTATCCTGGTCGACATGGAAGGAGGAAGGAGGGGGAATGTCGGCGAGTTGCTGGTGTTATACGGTCAATCAAAACTATCTGCTTCCCGCCCTGGTCAGCGCGTTGCAGCTGCGCGCGTATACGGACCGCCGGGGGGACCGCATCGTCGTCGTTCTCATCGACGATGAGGGCGAGGTGTCGCGCGAGGCCGCGGAGGCGATGCGGCCCTGCGGGATCGAGATCGTCGTCGTGCCGCCGTCCCTGATGATGGGCTATCCGCTCTACTGCGCGAGGCTGTTCCTCTGCCAGATCATCGATTGTTCGCGGTTCGATTTCATCAATTACATCGATGCCGACACCCAGTTCGTCGGCGAGGTTGCGGCCTTCGCCGACGCGAACCCGCGGCCCGGCAGCATCCTCGCCGTTCCGGACATCATGTCGATCGTCATCGACCATCCGTCGAAGTCGTTCCAGGCCCATGGCACGTATTTCACGCAGCTCGGCATTCCGGAGCACCACCAGCGGATCTATTTCAACACCGGAGTCATGAAGTTTCGGCCGTCCGATTGGGGCGCCATCTCGAAGGAATGTCTCGCCTTCCTCAGGCGGCACGGCCTGGCCGACCTGCGCTACCCCGATCAGGACGCCCTCAACATCGTCATGGACGGAGGGCAGACCCTGGCGTCCTTCCGGTGGAACTTCCCGGCCTTCTTCATCGGCTGCGGCTTCGAGGGCGTGGTCGAGCCGAGCATCCTGCATTTCATGTCGCGCCCGCGGCCCTGGGACGGTCCGTTCCCGCCCTGGGGCGCGGCGGCCCACCAGCCGTACCTGCGCTTCGTCGAGCGGTTCCCCCAGCTCCAGAACCTGTTCGCGCCGTCGCGGAACGTGCGCATGATGCGCTACATGCTGCAGCAGCTCTTCAAGGTGAAGACGGAGCCGTGGGGAACGGCGTTCATCCGCGAGCGGGTCGCCGCGTTCGAGGCGCGGGCGTTCGTCTGAAGGCCCGGCCGGGCCGGCACCCGCCGGCCCGCCGCGTCAGCCGAAGCGATGCGCCTGGACGTAGGTCCGGAAGAAGCGGTGGTTCTCGATGACGTGTGACGGCGCCACGATGCCCGGCGCGTCGAAGAGCATGTGGTGGATGAGCCGGTTCCGGATCTTCCTGTCTTGCCCGGGGCTGTTGATCGGCATGAGCGGCGGCAGGGCGGGCGCGCTGGCGACGAAGGCGCGGTAGGCGTCGGTGAGGTGGCGCGGCCAGGGATGCCACCGCGTGTTCCACGGCTTCGTCGCACCGCTGAAATGGAGGATCCGCGGCGAGACGTGCAGGCCGAAGCCCATCAGGCGGAAATCGGTACTGAAATTGTAGGCCGGCGAGATCCACTGCACGGCGCCCTGGCACACCACGTTGAGCGCCGACTGATCGAAAAACACGCATCGCTCGGGATGCGCGCGATAGAAGGCGAAGGCCTCGTGGCCGACCCTGCCCCATGTGGCGCGCTCGGCCGCCATCACGCCCGCGTTGAAGTAGCGTTCCGGCACCACCGCATCGAGCCCGCTCTGATAGGCGCGAAGCTTCCGGGCGTAGTCCGTGTGACCCTTGAGGTTGATGAACAAGCCGTCCAGGGCGGCGGCGACCTTGCCCGACGGAACCCGCAGGCGGAACAGGTCGGTGATGTCGCCGCAGAGGTAGGTGTCGCCATCGACGTAGAGGATGTGCGCGTAGCGACTGGGCAGGATTTCGGCCAGGAGCAGGCGCCCCAGGGTCGCGGCGGTGAAGTGGTTGTCACCGGAGCTGACGGACCCGAAGAGGCGGGCGAACTCCTTCGAGGAATCGATCAGGGCGATGCCGTGCGGCTGCAGGAACAGCCCGATCGCGTCGAATTCCGAGGACGAGAGGCCGCCCGCGACGACGACGACATCCGTCAGGCCCTTGCCGGCCTGTGCGTACTGTATCGCGGCGTGGATCGTGGGGACGATGAAGTATCTATCGGAAATAAAAACTGTCGCGTGATCGTCCACAATCATTACTCTGTGCCCCCTGACCGAACCGGCGCGGTGCTGTTCCAGGCTCTCGCACGATGATCTGTCTTGCTAACGGTCATCCGCGGCGATGGAAGCCTCGATCGCGTCGGTCCACCCCAACGAACGACTAACCTATCGCCCAAGTCGATCAGTTCACCGGCGCGACCGGAGACTGATTCCGCGACATCGATGGTCTTGGTGATAGATGTTTGATCGGGGCAATTCAGCAGCATCAGTCAGTAATTTTGCACAGTTCGGGCGTAGGTTCTGTCGGATCGACCTCGCGGTGGGTGTCAGCGTCCAATTTCGGCCGTCTCATCGCAAGGAGATCATACTTCCTCTCAGTAGCGCCGGCAACGCCTTCCGTATACTCATGATTTGATTTCTCAACATTTGTGCTGAACGGCGGGACCTGCCGCCTCAGCACTTCGCCCTGTGTTCGGGGCCGATAATCCCGTTGCGGGCGCAGTTCCCGCCGGGGCACCCTGGCTCATCGCAGGCGGGGAGGCCGGGCCGCCGGCTGAAATCCGGAGGAGGGGCTTCGAGTTCCAGCGGGGCGCGATGCCGTCACACCGATGGCGTTCCTGGTCGTGATGCCGATCACAAGGCGCATTATAAGTCATGGCCGGCGTCATCGGTGATCCAACCCGAGCGCGGATCGTCATCCAGCAACATTCTCGCCCTATACCCGCCGATCTCCAGACAATTTTTATGGAACCGTCGCCTCGCCCTGACGCTTTATCCCGTCACAGCCAGATTTTATTGAGCAAGACCGCGTTCATATTGCCTCATTTGATGTGATTTATCGCTTTGGACAACCGATCATGTTCAGCACTCGCCGCTCACGGGCCAGCTCCGTCCAATCAGCCGGTTCCTCGTCCCATGTATGAGGCCGTAAAAGACCGCATCTCATCGGGCGATTCGTCTTCGAGGGCGAACGCATCCGCGCCGCTGAACGAACCTTCGCGCCAGGGAGGCGAGGTGGCCGGGCGGCCGTTGAAGGTCTTCGTGCATCTGGCCGCCGACAAGGACCTCAAGGTCTGGTCTGAGGCATGGCGGGCCGGCACGCTGGTCGGCATCAACGACGAGACACCTTACGGGTACGGCCGCGCCACCCGAATGGGGTGTGCGATCGATTTTTCGAAGACCTCGCGCGAGTGGTTGCCGACCAAGGTCCTGCGGCTCGGGTTGCGCGTCATCACCGGGTTCGATCTGCTGCACGCGTGGCGGCAGCGCCGGGACCTCCTCGACGCGGACATCGTGTGGACCCACACCGAGTCGCAATATCTTGCCGTCGCCGCCCTGGTCTCCCTCTCGACGCGGCGCCCGAAGATCCTGGGCCAGAGTGTCTGGCTGTTCGACCGCTGGAAGAGCCTCAACGCCCTCCACAAGGTCCTCTACCGGCGCCTGATCCGGCATGTGGACGTGCTGACGGTCCACTCCTCGGAGAACCTCGCGGTGGCCCGGGCGCTGTTCCCGGGCAAGCGCGTCCTGCTGGTGCCGTTCGGTATCCCGTCCGAGCGGATGACGGCCCCCGTCGAGCGGCCGGGCCAGCCCCTGCGGATCCTCTCGGTGGGCAACGATCGCCATCGCGACTGGCCATGCCTCGTCGAGGCGCTCGACGGCGTGCCCGGCGCCTCCGCGACCATCCTCTCCGGTTCCGCGCCGCACGCGCTCATGAAGGGCCGGCCGAACCTGCAGATCATGCAGGCGCGGTCCAACACCGAATTGTTCGCGCAGTTTGCCGAGGCGAGCGTCGTCTGCGTGCCGCTGCAACCCAACCGGCACGCCAGCGGCATCACCGCGATCCAGGAGGCGGTCCTGGCCGGGGTTCCGGTCATCGCCACCGCCACGGGGGGCCTTGAGGACTATTTCGGCCCGGACACCGTGCGCTACGTGCCGCCCAACGATCCGGTGCGCCTGCGGGAAGCCCTGCAGGAGATCGCGGCGGACCCCCAGGGCGCCCGGGAGAGGGCGGTGCGGGCGCAGGCCCACATGTCCGAGGCGGGGATCGGGGCGGAGTCCTTCGTCCGCCGCCATGTGGAGATCAGCCGGGAGCTGCTCGGCCCCTCGCTGTAAGCGTCCCGGCCCGGGCGTGGGCCGGGTGCCGTCGTCCGCGATGCCGCCCGCGGCCGCGCGCCCGGTCGCAGACGAGCCCTGCCCGTGAGCGCCCCCGTCGGGGGCCATCCCCGCAGGCCGCCCCCGTCCGTCTGTGCGGGCAGAGCGAGGCGATCCAGGGACGCGCGCGGTCTTCGCGCGCGGTCTTGCGGCGTCCCCTCACCCTGGATTGGGTCTCCGCCCTCGCGAAAACGGGGGCGGATCACGCCGGGCGATCCATCCTGCCCGGCCCCCACCCTCGCCATCGCCGGAACGATTGACCTCCCCCCGCAGGCCGCCCCGGCCCAGGCGACCGGGACGCGCCGCGCCACGAAGGTGGTGCGACCGGTAGACTATGGTCGCTGCCGACCCAGCAGAGTTTGCTCAAGTATGCGAACGACGCTTCCGCGACATTAACTAGAAGACTATTAAGCGTCACAGCCTCGGCCGCCATTAATATTTCTTAGTGCTCCCGCATACGATGTTGGTGGAGCGACGCAGCAGTTTGCTGAAAATTGCGACAAAATCGAAGTAAATTATTACTGATCTCAGGGGCGCATCCTTGCTTGACCTCACGGGCTACAAGCTGACGTTCGATGACGAGTTCAACGCACGCAGCATCTCGCAAACCGGTGCGGGGACGACCTGGGCCGACATCCGCTCCGATTGGCGCTACGACGCCAATTCCGACATCGGGTTCGGGCATTCTTCGTTCGTCGATCCCGCCTCGGGCTACGATCCGTTCAAGGTTCAAGGCGGCGCCCTGTCCATCACCGCCGTCCCGGACAAGACCCCGTCGGGCTATCCCGGCAGCTGGGAGTCGGGGCTGATCACCACGAAAGGCAACTTCTCGCAGACCTACGGGTACTTCGAGATGCGGGCCGACCTCGCCGACGCGAAGGGCGGCTGGGATGCGTTCTGGCTGCTGCCCGACAAGCCGGCGGCCAACCCCAGCAACCTGCCGGGCTGGCAGGAGCTCGACGTGGTCGAGCACTATGGCGCCAACAACAAGGGCGTCTACAGCACGATCCACACGACGGACCAGACGCCCAACATCCCCTGGCAGCAGAACCGGCAGGTCTATAGCGAGACCGCGCAGGCCGGCGGGTACCACACCTACGGGATGGATTGGCAGAAGGACAAGATCAGCTTCTACGTGGACGGGAAGTTCGTCGGCTCGCAGGCAACGCCGAGCGACATGCACGGCCCGATGTACCTCCTGGCCGATCTCGCCACCCAGAGCGACGCGGACGCGGCTGGCGTGCCGATCACCACGAAGATCGACTACATCCGGGCCTATTCCAACAATCCGAACGCGGTGGCCGTGACCCAGGGGGCCGTCTCGGCTCCGGACGGACAGGATCCGGGCCTCTACGGCGCGACCGCCGCGGGTTCCGCGACTCCGGCCAAGACCACGGCCACGGCCACGGCCACGGCGGCGACCACGACGACGGTCACGACGGCTGCAGTCGCGGCGGCCGCGACGCCGTTCACCACCAGCATCGGTACGGGATCGGACACGCTGGTCCTGAAGCTGAGCGAGGATGCCTACAAGGGCGACGCGCAGTACACGATCTCGGTGGACGGCAAGCAGGTCGGCGGCACCCTGACGGCCCACGCCTCGCATGCGGCCGGCCAGTCCGACACGATCACC
>NZ_JAKSXW010000075.1 GCF_022829405.1 Methylobacterium sp. J-076 | reverse complement strand
TACGCCGGTCATTGCAAGCGCAGCGAACCAATCCAGCCATTCGGACGAAGCGCGGGGTTCCCCCTCTCCCCGCCTGCGGGGAGAGGCCCACGGACACCTTGTCGTGTCCGTGGGAAGCGAAGGCGAAGCCGCAGCGACGGTGAGGGGGCTTGCCGGACGAGCCTCCTCCGTCGCGCGCCCTCACCCTCGGCTGCCCCCTCGCCGCGCAGCCGACGGTGGCGGCTCGGCCCTCTCCACCCAGGCGGGGAGGGGGGGAACCATGCGCTTCGTCCGAATGGCTGGATTGGTTCGCTGCGCTTGCAATGACCGGCGTAGGTGGAATTCCCCCCTCCCCGCCTGCGGGGAGAGGGCCGCCCCGACCCCGTCGTCGGCGCGGCTAGGCGGCAGCCGAGGGTGAGGGCGCGCGCCGGAGGAGGCTCGTCCGGCAAGCCCCCTCACCGCCGCTGCGGCTTCGCCTTCGCTTCCCACGGACACGACAAGGTGTCCGTGGGCCTCTCCCCGCAGGCGGGGAGAGGGGGAACCCCGCCCTTCGTCCAGGCGCCAGGGCGCCTGCGCGCCTTCGTCCGGCGCAGCGAGGGCGGCCTCGTCCTGCTCGCCACCGTCGTCGGCTGCCTGTCGGGCATCGCCGTCTCGGGGATGACGGGGCTGACCCAGGGCCTGCGC
>NZ_JAKSXW010000019.1 GCF_022829405.1 Methylobacterium sp. J-076 | reverse complement strand
CTCTATCTCTCTATGTCGACAAATCGGCATGGAGCGGTGGCGCGATGCGGGTTCTCACGATGGCGGCGCAGAAGGGCGGCGCCGGCAAGACCACGCTGGCCGCCTCCCTCGCCGTCGCCGCCGCGAAGGCCGGCGAGATCGTCGTTTCCGTCGACCTGGACCCGCAGGGCAGCCTGAGGGAGTGGAGCGAGCGCCGCGAGGCTCGGGACATCATCTACCAGCCGGTCGAGGCGGCCGGCCTCGCCGATCTGGTCCGCCGCCTGCGGGCGCACGGCAAGACGACGCTCGTCATGATCGACACGGCCGGCGTCATCGGCCCTGAGGTCACGGTGGCCCTTCAGCAGGCCGACCTTGCCCTGTTGCCGGTCCGGCCGAGCCTGCTTGACCTGACCGCTACGCGCCGGACGGCCGAACGGCTCGACAGCCTCAAACGCCGGTACGCCTTCGTGCTGAACCAGACCCAAGCCGCGGCCTTCGCGCGGGTCGAGGATGCGGCTGAGGCCTTGGTGGAGATCGGGCCGCTCTACCCCGGCTCGATCGCGCTGCGCACGGATCACCTCGACGCGATGACCCTCGGTCTCGGGGTGACGGAATGGCGCCCGAAAGGGCTGGCGGCCGAGGAGATCGCCGAGCTGTGGGCGTGGGTGAAATCGAAGCTGGAGGAGAAGGCCTGATGGCAGCACCAAAAATGGCGGCAGCCCTGCGCAAAGAGCGGCTGGCAAGCGTGTCGGCAAAGCGAGAAAGCGACATGTCGACAAATCGCGATGAAGCCATAGCGCCTTCGCGCGATATCGAGGTGTCGCCAGATCCCGCTCCGGCGGCCGGCGCCAAGCCGCTGCCGAAGGTCACGTTGTACGCGCACCAGGACGTGCTCAGGGCCCTGCGGATGGTCGCGGTGCAGGACGGGGTGCAGGCTCAAGAGATCCTGCGCCGAGCTGTCCGCGACTATCTGGCCACCCGAGGCCACACGTTCGCCGACCTAACCACAGGCCGCTGATACCCCGGCCCGGCCGCTCGCGCGGTCAACAGAGTGGCCAAGTTGGCCACTCTCCTCCGAGCCCGGCCGGGCCTCACGAGCGCCGACTTGGACCCTTCGGCGTGTAGTCTGACGATGCGGACTCGGAGCCGTCTCCATCGCCGCCGCTATCACCGCCCTGTCCAGTATCAGACATCTTGGCCACCAGCTCGATCGCAGCCGGCAACTTGAGTTCCTCAAGGGCCTTGATCTTGGTGTCAGCGCTCTTGAGGCGCGCCCGCATCGTGTTGTTCTCGATGAGGAGCCGGGCCGCCTCCTTGCCCTGTACCGCGGCTACCTGCTCGGCCCAATCCTGAGCCTTCTCGGCCTCTAGCTGCCGGTCGCGGGCGTACGCGACCGCTGCCGAAATATCGGCCGGCAGGGGGTCCGGATCCAGATCTGGGAACGGCACGAAAGCCGGAACCGGCGTCACGAATGTCACGATGCCGGCGGCGACCAGCGTGCAGATGAGGGTGAGGAAGGCGGGGAAGGCGGGGTTCATGGCGGGCTCCGAAACAGGTCACGTGATGCGACCCGCCTATCGCGGTCATATTCGCAGCCGCGCTACAAGCGCCTTGAAGGCCTCAAACCGCCGTTAGAACGACCCTGAGGCACGAGGGTCACGTATCGCGCAGCGGCCTGACAACATGTCGCAGTTGTCCCGCTTGTGGGGGCTATGCGGCGGTCAGCGAATCCAGCACATCCTCACGAGACATCTTCTTGGGCCGCAGGCTGGCGAGGGCGAAAGCTCGACCAATAGCCTCCGTGCGAGCGATGTCGCTTGCGTAGTACGTAGCGAGCGAGTTCAGGCCATGCCCAGCCATACGGCTGGGCGAGGTTCCTCGCTGCGCTCGTCACCCCCGGAGGACGGCGTGACCAAGAGGTATCGGGCGAAGCCGAAAGCGCCCCGGCAGGCGGGCCCGCTCCGCACTCGACGCATCAATCTGGACGTGAGCGAGGCGGAATGGGCGACCATCGCCGCCCGCGCCAAAGCCGTCAGAACTGCTCTGAGGGCATTCATCCGTGAAGCCGCCCTCCGGCGCGCGACATCCGCCGTTGCCGTCCTGCCGCCGACCGCTTGCGAGATCGAGGCGGCCAGCACCCTCGCCTGTGTCGCCGGGGATCTCACGCGGATCGCCGACGCCGCCGAGGCAGGGACTGTCACCGGTATCGCGCCCAACGTGCTGCGGCAGCTCGCCGACACTGCGCAGCTTCTCGGGATGCGCTTTCTTGGGGTGGACCCCCGTGCAGCATGATCGCTCTCAGCGAGAAGTTCGAGGCTTTCGAGCCGGTGATCGCCTACGACCTTGGGCCGAGGGACCATCAGGGCCGAGAGCGGCCGAGGGTCGTCCTTCTGCACTCGACCCTTCCAGGTCGGACGCCTCAGGAAATCGCGCGCTCGTTCGAGCGACTGCGATCTCTGCGCCCGAAGCTGGCGAAGGCGGGCGTGCGCACAATCCTGTCTTTCCGCCCGGATGCGCCCCCACCCTCGGATGCGACAGCCCGAGCCGTCGCCATCGCCTGGGCCCGCCGGCAAGGGTTCGAGCATTTCACAGCCGTCCGGCACGACGACCGGCACCTGCATATCTGCCTGTCGAGGGTACGCCAGGACGGGTCTGTCGTCAGCGATTCCCACGACTACCGCCGAAGCGAAACGGCGGTGCGGGCCTTGGAGCACGAGTTCCAGCTTGCGGCGGACAGGCCCTCGCATCTCACCGACCCGGACGTACTGCCACCGCTCGCGGCCCGCCTCACGCATGGGGAGCGGGTGCAGGCCGAACGCGCCGGCGCGCTCGCAATCAAGGCCCGTCTGCAACAGCTCGTCCAAGCGGCGCTGGGTACCGGGTGCACGCTCACAGATTTCTGTCGAGGGCTCGAAGTCCTCGGCGTTCAAGTCCGTCTCAACTTGGCATCAACAGGCACAATCTCGGGAATAAGCTTCTGCCTCGACGGCATAGCCATGAAGGGCTCGTCCCTCGGCAAAGGCTTTACTTGGAAATCACTGGAAAAAAGGGGATTACGTTATGGCAAGGACACCGACGCCGAAGCAGCCCGCTGCCACGCCGGAGCCGCACGACCCGAAGATGCTGCTGCTGCTGCAGGACATCCGGCGGGACATGAACACCCTCCTCGGCCAGACGCACCGGACGGAGACCATCGCGGGCCAGGTCGCGAGCCGGATAGCGGACTTCGAGAAGCGGCTGGACGACCGGATCACGGCTCGAATGGCGATGTTGGAGCTCAAGGTCGTCTCCACGACGGAGAGGGCCCTGAAGGCCACGGAAACCCTGACGGCCGAGATCCGGTCGGCCGGGGAGGACGCGCGCCGGGAGATGGCCCGCACCTCGCGGATGGCTCACATGCTGATGGAGCGAGTGGAGACCGCAGCCTATCACCGGATGCGCGAGATGCGGGACACGGCAACGGAGATCGCCTCGACGGCACAGAAGACCATGACGGAGACCATCGAGGAGATCCGGCGGGAGGCCTCGATCCTGATGCACGGCATGAGGAACGCGGCGGTAGGGGCCGTGAGCAGCCTCGGGGCGGATACGACGTCCAAGATCGCGCAGGCCGAGGCGAAGGCGGTCGGCGCCATCGAGAACGCCGCGGCGACGGCCAAGACCAGCATCGCGAACACAGCGCTCAACGCACAGGACGGGTTCGCGACAGCCACGAAGGACGCCAAGGCCTTGGCGGACCTGAACATCAGCGCAATGCGGACTTTCGAGACCTGCATGGCGGACCTGAAGCGGGTCGGGAAGTCGCTGAGCGCGGCGCTGGAGCGGCGCACGTGGCAGATCGCGCGGGCGACCGGCCTGCACACGGCAGTGAGCATCGGCCTCGGGGCGGCACTCTACCAGGGCGTTATATGGATCCTGAGCACGTACCATTGACGGCCGAGACGGCGTTCAAGGCGGCGCGGTTGCGCACTCGCGGAGACCGCGCCGCCCGAGACCTCGCGGCTGCCCTGGCGGTCCTACGCCTCGGCTACACGGCCCGGCAGGTCCAGGCCGCGTGGGTTCGTGTCGAGCCCGCCATGCGGGAGGCTGTCGCCTACATGCAGACGATCATCGCTAAGGCGAGAGCCCTCCTACGGCGAGAATCGGGGCCGTCACCGGGCAAGGCGCCGCCCCGACCCTGATCCCGCCACCCACGCGGATTCTGGGCGAGATGCGCCGTTGCCGCGACCCTGCCGTCCCGGCAGCTCCTTAGACGGTTCCGTATCTACAGCCCTCTCCTGTGGATCTCCCTTATCCGTGGGGCGAACCTTAGTGCACCCTATGCTGCCGAACAGCGCCGGAGCCACGGATCGCCCGCCCCGCCGGAGCCAGGCCAACCATTCCCGGCTGATGATCCGTATGAGGTTCGGGTCTGATTTCCGGCTCTGGTGCCGCCGCTCCTGGATGGTCAGCAACCCGTCGCCCTCAGCCAGCCGTATCGCGGCTTGAGCCCAGCGCCGGCAGACGCCCGCACGTGCCGCGATGGCGTCGATGCACAGCCCGCAGGCGCCGTTGCGGGCCATCTCGTCGCCGACGATCCGCAGGACCGCGAGCTGCCCGGTGGTGAACCTGCTGGCGAGGGCGGGCGGCATCGGGCCGGAGCAGGCCAGCCGCCGCCGCCGCTCAATCGCCACGGACCGCTCAGGAGCCCGTTGCAGGCGCTTCGGCGGGAACAGCGTCACACGACCGAGCGGAATGCCCACAGGCGCCACGGCCTCCCGTATTGCACCCCTGCGGGTGTGCAGCAGCTCGGCCAAGCCCTGCGCCTCGGTATCGGTGACGGTCTCGGCGGCGTGGGCCTGCCAAATCTGGCGTGACAGGTGGTCGATCTGCGCGAGTGTCCGCGCACCCTCGATCGCCGACCGCATGGTGGCGTGAAACATCGAACCCGGTCCCTCATGGGCCGCGGTAGGGTCCAGGCAAGCCTTCCCTGTTGCCGGAACGGGGGTTCCAGCTTGACTCCCGAGGGGGTCACGTGGCTTGTGAGGGGCAGCACGCCCCGGCTCACAAGGCCTCAGGTTTTCGACGGCTCTCCGTTTGGCGACGGGGGGCCGTTGGCTTTTCAGGGTCTATCTCGCGGCGCTGATCTCTCCTGACACCGGCTCACGACTCGCCAGAGCGAACGCAGCCGGAATGGTCCATGTCGGCCGGGCGGCACAGTTAAGTCAACGTGCGCTGTTGTGAGGCCTACGCCCCTGATCGCCAGACGAAGTAGGCGACCGAGCAGGAGGGGGGGACACTACGCCGAGATGCCTCGGAGACGACCGGCGGCGCGGCGGCCAGGGATTGGCATGAACCCCTGCGTGACGATGTCACCAATGCCGCTACCTAACCCCCAACCGAGTTGCCCGAAAGCCAATCGCATAAGCAGCCGACTTGGGTCGAAGTGCCGTCAAACAACCTGGCATTGTAGAGCTCAGCAATAGCCCTTAGTGTCGATCAATGCCCGACACCTCCCTCTTCACCCTCCTCCACATCAGCGATTTTCATTTCTCGAAGCGCCGACAACGCGAGCAAGGTATTGTTGTCGATGCACTAATAAAAGATCTAAAAGCCTTATGTATTGGGCATCGCAAGCCAGATCTAATTATGTTTACTGGCGATCTTGTACAGGCAGCGGGTATCGACGGGCACGATGAGGCGTACGATTTTCTAATCGACAAGGTCTCTAAAGCGACTGGCTGCAGTGACGAACGTATATTCATTGCGGCTGGCAACCATGATTTGTCTTGGACCGGTTTAGAAAAGCACGCGGATGCAACTCATGAGTGGCGCAATATTATTGGAAATAGCAACGAGACTGAAAAATTTAATGAGCTTCATGAGGCCAATGCGTTTGACGCAGCGGTAAATGATAAATTTGCGAATTATCTTGAGCTTGAGCGCTATCTTTGCAGCGGAGAAAGAATTAAAGGCCGAAGACTCTCTAATTCTTTTGTAACAGTCGATTATATATCGTCAATAAATGTCGACATAGTTGTATTCAACACCGCAGTTTTATCCGCAGGCGGCCACAAATCTTTCGAAGAAGACTCTGGAAAATTAGTTGTTCCTGAGTACGCAGTGATGGAAGCTGTGGGAGCGCTGACCCCTGGATCCCTCCGTATTTTTGTAACACATCACCCGTTTGCATGGCTTAGCGAAAGATCCAGTAGATATCTAGAAGGCGAAATAAGCCGCCATGCGCATCTCCATCTCTTCGGACATATGCATGACCCTCAACCAAAACGCATCATTGGATTGAAAGGTGACGTTGTCGCTGACCAAGCTGGGGCAATATATTCGTCTAGAACAAATTATTATAATGGATATGCACTTCTTACATTGGATAGAGATCATAAGTATGTAGAGACTTTAGTTCGCTCTTATTTCAAAGATCGAAACGAATTTGACGACGGTATTGATGTTGTGGAAGGTGGACGCTGGTATTCATCCCAGGAAGCGCGTCAGCATTTTCGCAAGATTGCAACGCCAGTGGATGAAGAGATGTTTCGAAAACATCTCTCCGGCGCTGCGCTTGAGGCTCTAATCGCGCGTGAGAAAACTGAAGATGATGACGAGGATCTTCACACTCGCTTCGTTGCACCTCCAATGCGGCGTACTTTTATAGACGACGCAGTAGGCGATGAGGCGAAGGTCGAAATAGAAACCGCCATTCCGTTCAAGGAAATCATAAACGGGGATAGCAACTTAATAGTGTATGCTAGAGCTGAGTATGGACGTACCACGATATTAAAGGAAATACGGTATCAAATTTTACATAATTCCAATGAATTAACATTTCCAAGACTGCCGATGATGATCGACTTTGGGGATATTTCAATCAGCCCTGACAATATGCTACGAAAAGTAAGATCTGGCTCAGAGTTGCCTCCAGATGGAAATGACGTTGAGTCTCTTCTTAAGCTTAGTTATGCTTGCGTACTCATAGATGATGTTCAATTTAGCGATATTCGTCGCATGAAAGTATTGCGCGAGTTTGTCGCACGCTTTCCGAAAGTTCGATATATACTTTCTAGCCCATTGTGGTCGGCCACTAAAATGGGCGCATGCATCGATCCCGAGATGCCTGTTAGGTTCGATTTTATTGAAATCAAAGAATTGAGACGCAACGATATGCGTCAGTTGCTCGCTAAGGATGAACGCTGCACCGATGTAGAAACTTGGCTGGATCGCTTGCAGGAAGAATTCAAAGAAATAAATCTACCTTTCACTGCTGCGAATGGCTCTATATTGATCGAAATATTGTCGGAAAAATATAATTTTTCTCCGATAAATAGATCGGTTTTAATGGAACAATTTGTTGATTCAGTCTTAAGGAAGGCGTCTATAGAACAGAGCCGACGTGAAACATTTGACTACACCAACAAAACTGATCTTTTATCATATCTTGCGGCTTGGATGGCACAAAAGGATGATTACGTTCCAACAAAAGAAGCCATACGCGCCGAAATGAAGTCGTACATTGATGCGAGAGGTTTGTATGTAAATTTGGATGAGTTGCTATCGGAATTTTTAGCCGCTCGGATATTTATTTCTAAAATAGAAGGTCGATTAAGCTTTAGATACAGAGGCGTTTTGGAATATTTTATCGCTTTAAGGATGACTGTAGATGTCGAATTCAAAGACTGGGTGATAGCTGAAGAGCGATATCTGAGCTATGTAAATGAGATCCAGTATTATGCTGGAAAACTTAGAAGCGACTCAAAACTTGTCGACCTAGTTGCCGAACGCCATAAAGCTATATTGAAAGACGCTCTTTCAGATATCGGTGATATAGATCTTGCTCAACTCGATAATCTATCTATTCCGTTTGATCAAAAGACCGATGGCGTTGATCAAGTCGTAGAGGACATAGCGCAACCTCCACTTACACAACACGAAAAAGACGAAGAGCTCGATCTAGATTTGCCGACTGATGGCGATGATCGGCAAGAAATGTATCGCCCGAAGGTGGATAAAAACAGTGATAGAGTAACACTTTCACTTCTGCTTTACTCCGGCCTCGTTAAAAATATGGAGCTGATACCTGACGCGGATAAACGCAGGCATCTCTCTGCTATTTGGCGAGGATGGTCAGTGCTTCTGATTGCAGCCCTGCGCTTTGCTCCTCGGCTTGCAAGAGAGCGTAAGGTTCGCATCAATGGAGCATTGTACGAGGTACAAGCTCCTCATGGCATGAGTGATGCGACCCTTTTACGGCAGATGATGGTCCAGCTTCCTTACGTGCATGTCAGAATGATTTCTAACTCTCTCGGAACTGAGAAGTTAGAACGGCAATTGACTGAGCCTACGTTATCAGAGCGTGACGAGCCGAAGATTTTTGATTTCTTTAGAACATGTCTTATCGCTGATTTGAGACTTTCTGCGACACCCCTGGCTATTAAAAACCTCGCAGCTCGCCTTAGAGACAATAAGTATCTACTGTGGTCTCTTATAGTCGATATAGCTCATCTTCGTCGGTTGGATCGCCTCAAAGAAGATCATTTTTCAGCCTTAGAGGATACGCTTGCTACCGCGATAGCGGATCTTAGAGGTGGGACTCGCCAGAGTAAGATCGACAATAAGAGGAAACAGATTTCTAGACTGAAGCGTGAAAGGCTTTTGCTTAAGATGAGGAAAGATGTAGAAAATCAGTAGCTACTTTCAGGTATTGATCCTCCTGATCCGACTACAAAGATCGATTTCACTTGGTCGTAAGATCAATCTGCGTAACATCTCCATACGTGGGTATGATCGTGCAACACAGTGAGGCGCCCCGCCATGTCCGAGACGATCCGCCCCCTCGTTGCCTACCTCAGGGTCTCGACCGACCGCCAGGGCAAGAGCGGCCTCGGGCTTGACGCGCAGCGGGTAGCCCTCGCTTCGTTCGCATCGGCGCATGGCTATACCCTCACGGCCGAGCACGTCGAGGTAGAGACCGGCAAGGGGGCGGACGCCCTCGACCGACGCCCGCAGCTCGCCGCCGCTCTGGCTGCTGCCCGCAAGGCCAAGTGCGCGGTTGTGGTGGCGAAGCTGGACCGGCTGTCGCGCGACGTGGCGTTCATCGCCGGCCTGATGGCGCAGCGGGTGCCGTTTGTGGTCGCCGAGCTGGGCGAGGGCGTCGACCCTTTCGTCCTGCACATGTACGCCGCGCTCGCCGAGAAGGAGCGGGCGATGATCTCGGCCCGCACGAAAGCCGCCCTCGCCGCCAAGAAGGCGCAGGGCGTGCGGCTCGGCAACCGGACGAACCTCGCCGAGGCCAGCAAGGCGGGGCAGGAGGCCAACGCACGTGCCGCCGCTGCCTTCGCTGCGAACGTGCTGCCGGTGATCACCAGCATCCAGGCGGCCGGCGTATCGAGCCTAAGGGCCGTAGCAGCCGCTCTCAACGAGCGAGGCGTGACCACCGCTCGCGGTGGCGAATGGTCTGCATCGCAGGTCCAACGCGTTCTAGGACGGGCCGGGTGAGACCGGCAGGAGGGAACCCTCATGAAGGTGACGCTGATCGTTGTTCCGCCGGGCGGCGGCGAGGCTGAGTACACCCTGGACTTCGAACTGCCGGCGGTGCCACGCGAGGGCGAGTACATCACGGTTGCTCGGGATGACGCCCTCGCAGATCCGAAGCCCGACCCGCAGGACGGCAGCATCGGCATATACGAGTGCTTCTACGTCCGCCGCGCATGGTGGGACCTGCGCTACCCAAGCTCGGCGCCCTACGCCAAGGGCGAGGGCCAGGGCCCCGTTGGATCCGCCTACATGATCGCCGTTGAGGCCGAGACGGCACGCGGCCCGCACATGACGGGGAGCCATCGCCGGTCCTGCGAGACCTATGAGCGTCGGGGCCTGCCGGTCCGCACCTTCGACAACTCGGCCTACTAAACGCCGCCGCTCCCCGTTGCTTTGTCCGTCGATATCGCTCTATCTCTCTATGTCGACAAATCGGCATGGAGCGGTGGCGCGATGCGGGTTCTCACGATGGCGGCGCAGAAGGGCGGCGCCGGCAAGACCACGCTGGCCGCCTCCCTCGCCGTCGCCGCCGCGAAGGCCGGCGAGATCG